>WGOD01000003.1 GCA_016124205.1 Alphaproteobacteria bacterium | reverse complement strand
GCGTCAATCTGGTCGTAAGCCCGGAACTCGCCGAACTGCTTCGTGATCGCAGCCGTCAGCGTCGTCTTGCCGTGGTCAACGTGACCAATCGTGCCGACGTTCGCGTGCGGCTTCGTGCGCTCAAACTTCTCCTTGCCCATCGTGCAATGTCCTCATCGTAAGGCAATAACGGGAGGACGCGGGAAAGCGTCCGGATTTTGATGGCGCGGGATAGCGTCCGCTTGCGCGTATGGCAAGCCCTGCGGCGCGCTCGATCAGGTTACGAATGCAGGGAGTGTCGAACGACTGATGCGAGGAATGCGCCTCAATGCGATTCCCGAAGTGCCTCGGGCCGAACTGGACGGCAGGCCACGCAATCACCGGAGTGTGTCAGCTGGCCGCAAGCAGCACGTCCTTGCCAATGAATGGATGTCGGAGCGCATAGCCTCGAAACGCCCCCCAAAATGCAAAACGCTAGTGATGGCTGAAGTCGGCGTTATGGTTTCGCGCACGGGCTGCGCCACGCAGTCCGACAAGTTTTGTCCCCATGAGGCAGGATGATGGCTCTACGCCGGTTCATAATTACCATCCGTAATCACTCGATCGGCATCGCGCTTCTCATAGGGACGATCGTTACGTTCGCGCTGGCCTTTTCGGCTTGGAATGCCCTTTTGCCGGATTCGATGACGGGCTGGGAACGCCTGTCGCAAGCAGCCTACCTTTCGCTCAGGGCCTTCGTGTTTGGAGATGAGTACGCGGGAATAGGACTGCAGGCCCTTGGCATTGCGGAAGCAGACGGTACGTCGACAGCCCTTCAGTCCCAACTTCATATCGCCCGCTGGACCGGGGCGTTTGTGGCGCTCGGTGCGATACTGAAAGCCGCACTGACGGTATTCAGGGAGCCCCTGATCCGGGTTCAGGCGATCATGCGGGCCGGTCATGCCGTGGTTTTCGGTGACAGCCTGATTGCCCGGAAGTTTGCCGAAGACTGGGCGACAATTCGCAAGCGCGCCGTCACCCATCACGCCCACGAGGCCGAGCATAAGTGGGACGGCGTGCTCACACTTCCGCGAAACGCCCGGTTGAACGCGAGATTGACCCTCAACAGCCTGCGCTGGGCAGACAGGATCGTGATATCCGAATCCAGCGAGGCCGCCACGATCGAGACAGCCTTGGAGGCCGCCCGCCAACGCCCGGGGACTCCCACTTTTGCGATAGTTCGCGATCCGTGGCTCGCCGAACATGTGCATCATGCCATCGAGCATAAGGGCGAGGCTGGCGAGCAAGGCGACCTGCTCATCACGGTATCCGAGCATTCCGCCTCGGCACGGGCGGTATTGCACCGCCACCCCGCCTACCTCCTCGCGGAACGTGCCGGCCATGGCCGGGTACACATTCTGATTGCCGGCTTTGGAGGGCTGGGCGAGGCGCTCGTGCGTGACTTGCTGCACACGAACCTGGTTTCATTTCTCGATCGACCGATGATCACGGTGCTCGACCTGCAAGCCCCGAGAAAGAGCAAGATATTTGCCCTGCGCTATCCCGGTCTCGCGGATCACTATGATATTTCTTTCATCGAATGCGAC
Organism: Alphaproteobacteria bacterium; assembly: GCA_016124205.1. Lineage (GTDB taxonomy): Bacteria > Pseudomonadota > Alphaproteobacteria > Caulobacterales > Maricaulaceae > Hyphobacterium. The sequence goes on along the minus strand of WGOD01000003.1, from coordinate 404,697 downwards.
GCTGCAGCGGTCGATGAAGCGGCATGCGCCCGTCTTGTGGAGCGGCTTGAACGGGCTCCGTTGAATGCAGCCTATGTAACCACGGGCGAGCAAGCGCCCCCTCTGGCGGTCGCGTTGGCCCTGCAGGAGCAAGCCCGGCGCCAGGGATTGTTTGAGGCACCGATTTTCATCGCGGCTCGCGATGGCGCGGGCCTGCCCGTACGTCCCGGGGGGGCAGACTTTCAGCCGTGCGAGCTTGCCGCGTTCGGATCGTGGTCAGAAATAAATTCTGCGGGCGGTCTTTTGGACCGGGAACCGGACCAGCTTGCTCGGGAGGTGCACGAGACTTACCTCAAATTCGAAGCCGCCGGAGAGGCCTCGGTGCCATGGCCCCGGCTCCAGGAGCGCTTCCGAAACTCCAATCGGCGAGCCGTCGCTCACACGCACGCGAAACTTGCCAGCCTCGGCTTCGACATCAGCCCGCTCATACGCAATCGGCCGATCGCAACCACTCGTCCTGTTGTGGCCACGGGAGAGACGCTGTTCCGCAACGCAACCGAATTCATGAACATTGCCCGCCTTGAGCATGAACGCTGGAATGCTGATCGCCTCGTTGACGGATGGCGCTACGGCCCAACCCGCGACGATCTCAAACGGACCCACCCCAACCTCGTCTCCTTTGACGAGCTTCCGCCCGACATTGCCGCTTACGATATCCGGCTCGTTGCCCGACTGGCCGATTGGGTGAGGACAAGCAAGGACGGCATCATGCGCAGCGCGCGATTTTCCACTCCCCCTCCCGAACGGGGCGAAGATCGCGAAGCCCTGAAAGCAGCAGGCATAGATCTGGATGAGATCGGGAATTGTAGCGTTGTTTAGCTTTCAATCTTTACCCGCCGAATGATAGCTTAGATCTCGGTGTGCCCAGTTCGGCTTTCGTTGGAGGTAAAGAATTGCGGATCTTGCTCTCGGCTTTCTTCGTATGCTTGTCCATTACTCGCGCATTCGCACAATCTCCCGGTGTAGATCTTGATACGCAAGCTCGCGCAGAGGTAAGCGCCGCGATGTATTACGCGGCAGCGACCCAGGCGGCCGCGCAGCGAGAAGCGGATCAGCGGATCCGCGCGTTGCAGGAGCATGTCGAAGCGCTCGAGGCGGAGGTGGCCGCGGCCGATGGCATCGAGGCACGTATGGAAGCGTTGACAAGAGCCCGCGATGAGGTCGTCGCCGAGCTCGCTCTCCGGGACCGGCAATACGCCCGCGAGATTGCCGTGTTCCGCGAAGCCGTCGAAGACATTGCCTCCACACCCGAAGGCGCCACGGCGCTTGCACGCTACAACGCTGGCGACCGCTTGGGCGCCCTATCGATCCTTGACGACCTCGCCGAGGCACGCGCGCGGGCACGTGAGACCGCCGCAGCGATCGCCGAGGCAACTGATCGCCGCGGCATTGCCAACCTCGCCCTGGACGCTCGTGATCAGGGTGATGTGACGACAGGGGATGTGATCGCGAGGTTCGAGGCGGTTGTCGCCCTCGACCCGACTCAACATTCGGACTGGATCGAGCTCTCCAATCTTTACGATAGCGCCGGGCGGCTTGAGGACGCAGCCGATGCCGCAGCGCAGTCGCTGGAAGTGGCTTCTGATGACCGGGCGCGGTCTGTCAGCATGAACCAGATCGGTGAGATCGCCCGGATTCAGGGGGATATAACTGGGGCGCTCAGCATATTGGAGCAAAGCCTGGCGATCAGCCGGCGGCTTGCCGAGGACGACCCGGATTCTGAACTCGCACAGGCCGATCTAACCGCCAGCCTGCGCGACGTCGGTAATGCCAGACGCGATCTCGGCGATCTGGTCGGCGCGCTTGCCGCCTTTCAGGAGAGTCTGGAGATTTCCAGAAGACTTGCCAGCCTGGATGAAAGCTCGATCGACTTCCAACTGGATATCAACACCAGCCTTTATCTCGTCGGCAACATCCTTCTCGATCAGGGCAATCTCGGAGGCGCGCTCAGCCATTATGAGGAAAGTCTGGAGATATCCCGGCGTCTGTCCGAAGCCAATCCAAGCTCCGCCAGTGCGCTGCGCGACATCACCTACACCTTGAACAGGATCGGCAACGTCCGCCTTGAACAGGGCAATCTGTCGGAGGCGCTCAGCGCTTACGAGCAGGGGCTGGCCATCCGCCGCCGCCTCGCCGAAGCCGATGGGAGTTCCGCCTGGGCGCTTCGCGATATTTACGTCAGCCTGAGCAAGATTGGAGACGTTCGCACCCGACAGGGCAATCTCGTGGAAGCGTTGATTGCCTACGAGGAAATGATGGCCATCAGCGAAGGGCTCGCCGACGCCGACGAGAGCTCGGCGCTGGCCCAGCGCGACCACGCCTACAGCTTGGACAGGGTCGGCGACGTCCGATTGTATCAAGGTGATCTTGCGGGTGCTCTCTCGGTCTATGACGAGGGCTTGGCAATCCGACAGCGGCTTGCCGAAGGCGATGAAGGCTCGGTCGAAGTTCAGCGCGACATCAATTCCAACCTGATCAGGATCGGCGATGTTCGCTATGAACAGGGCGACTTCGCAGGCGCGCTCGCCGCCTACGAACAGAGCCTCGTCATCAGCCGCCAGCTCGCCGACGCCGATGAGAGCTTTGCCCGGACCCAGCGCGATCTCGCGGTAAGCCTGTTCCGTGTGGGCGCAGTTCACCTTGAACTGGGAAATCTCGCCGACGCGAGCAATGCCTATGAGGAAAGCCTGGCCGTTCGCCGCCGGCTCGTCGAGGCCGATGAAAGTTCGGCGCTCGACCAGCAGGGTCTCGCCGCTGTGTTGGCCGGCATCGGCGATGTTCGCTTGGCACAGGACAATCTCACTGAGGCGGTTACCGCATACGAACAAAGCTTGGCCCTCTACCGAGGCATTGCCGAGGCGGATGAAGCGTCTGCGGAAAGCCTTCGCGGTCTCGCTCGCAGCCTGGCGAGGCTGGCCCCGATTCCGGATCATCCGGTGGGCTGGTCCGACGTTGTCGATGTGTACGAACAGATGGATCATCATGGCCTGATGAGCGCGCGCGATCAGGATTTGCTCGACCAAGCAAGGGATCTCGCTCGAACCGAGGAAGCGGAGAGCGCGCCATGACACACGCAGATGTCTTCATAAGCTACAAGCGCGAGGACGAGGCGGTCGTCGCCAAGATGGTGTCTGGCCTCGAGGCGGAAGGCCTCGTGGTGTGGTGGGACCGGGATATCGAAGGAGCCAGCGGCTGGCGCGACACGATCCATCAACGCCTGACCTCAGCAGCCTGCGTGATCGTGGTGTGGTCCAGCGCCTCGATTTCCGGCGCCGGCGAATTCGTTCAGGATGAAGCAGCGGTCGCGAAGTCCCGCGGAACACTCCTGCCTGTGCGCGTCGACAAGGTCGATCCGCCTTTGGGCTTCGGCCAGCGTCAGGCGCTTGATCTTGTGGGCTGGCGCGGCAATCGACAGGATCCGCGCTTCCGTGACGTCGTCCTTGCTGTCAGGGCGCTGGTAGACGGCGACCCAATCCCGCAACCTCAGGCGCCCCGCGTGCGCGCACGCCGACGCATTCTGGGCGGCGGGGCGGTGGTTATCGCCGCGGCGCTGCTCGGTTTTGTCTTTAACCTGTTCGGTGCCCAGAACGCGATCTGCCATGGGCCGGTACGGGATTTTTGCGCCATCGTCTCGATCGGAGGCGTGCCCAGCGCGGAAGACGAACTGGCCTTTGAACAGGCGAGAGCGGAAGGTTGCGACGGATTGCGCGCCTTTATCGAATCCGGCCGCGGCGGCGTATTGCAGTTCGAGGCCGACCGCCTCCTTTCGGCCCGGCGGACCGAGACGGTCACTCATTGGACAGAGGTGGAACGCCGGCTGCCCCTGTATGAGCCCACCCTGCAGACGGGACGGCCAACTGAAGGCGCCGCGCGCGACGAGGTCGCGGCACAAGCCCTGCGGCAGGCGCGTCAACTTTGCTCGGGTTTGGCCCAGTCGGACCTGTTTCGCGAAGTCGGCACGTCTCTCGAGACGGAAGTGGCGGATTGCCGTGACAACGCGAGCGGTTGGAGCTGCTCGCTGGAAGGCGCCGCCGTATGCAGCTTGGAAACCCGTGAAACGCGCGAAGTGGAGGTCTGTGACGGGGTAGGTCCCGCCCGATAGGGCGCCGCCAGCCGCGTTGCCAAACCGACGCCGTGAAGCGGAAGTCCATCACTTGAGAATTGGGAATGGAGCGGGTAGCGGGAATCGAACCCGCATATTCAGCTTGGAAGGCTGCTGCTCTACCATTGAGCTATACCCGCAACTCTGTCCCAAGCGATACGCCGGACGCCCTGCTTCGCCAAGGCTTCGCAGGACATGCCCTCGCCCGGTCTGCTTCGTTTGGCGGAGCCATCCGAAGCCCGTCAGGGCGAAGGATGGTGGAGGGGGCTGGATTCGAACCAGCGTAGCCTGAGGCGCCAGATTTACAGTCTGGTGGATTTAACCACTCTCCCACCCCTCCAGGGGCCACACGATGTGCGAAACGCGTCTTATCCCCGGATAAAACCCGATTGCAACAAAAGCTCTCCGTCACGCCGCATTGCGTTGCAGTTCGCAACCCGTCATATCCGGAAGACCGTCCTGAAACGGAGCGCGGACTATAGTGATGAAGAATGAGCGGCGCAACCGCCCGAAATCGCCTTATGCCAAAGGCAAGTCGGACAAATCCGGGACCGGTGGTCCGGGCTGGCTGTGGGGGCGTCACGCGGTCCTTGCCGCGATCGCGAATCCGCGCCGGAAGGTCGAGCGCCTCGTCGTCACGCGCAATGCGGCCCGCGACCTGCCCGAAGGCACGGCGCACGACATGGAGGATCCGGCGGTAATCGACCGGCTCCTGCCGCCCGGTGCCGTGCACCAGGGATTCGCGCTTCAGTGCGCCGAGCCGGACAGCGAGCCTCTGCGTGCGGTCGCCGACCCGACGCACGGCCTCCTCCTCGTCCTCGACCAGGTGACTGACCCGCACAATGCCGGTGCCATATTGCGTTCGGCCGCCGCTTTCGGCGTCCGTGCCGTGATCATGCAGGACCGCAAGTCCCCGCCCCTGTCCGGCGCGCTGGCGAAAGCCGCGGTCGGTGCAGCGGAGACCGTCTCGGTGATCCGTGTCACCAATATCGCCGACACGATCCTGGAGCTGCGCGAGGCCGGCCGGTTCGCCATCGGTCTCGCCGGTGAAGCCGACGGCGATCTGCACGACCTCGTCGCGCAGCACGGCGGGCCGGGCCTCGTCATCGTCATGGGGTCGGAAGACAAGGGGCTGCGTCCGCGCGTGGCGGACAGCTGCGACGCCCTCGCCCGCATTCCGATGACGGACCGGGTCGAGAGCCTCAACGTCTCCGTGGCCGCGGCGGTGGCCCTTTACGAAGCGCACCGCGCGCGGATCACGAAGAGCTAGTCTGGCCTAGTTGTTGTGCTGGCGCACGCGGCCATGCTCGCGCCAGTAATAGCTGCCGCTCGACTGCTGGACGCGGACATCGCCCGATCCGTCGATCTCAACATGCAGGTCGACCGCTTCCCCGTTGAAACGGACATCACCCGAGCCGTCGATTTCGACATGGAAGGGTTGCGCGCGGCCGTTGCCGATCACGACATCGCCCGACCCGTCGATTCCGATATTGACGCCGCCGGCGACCGAAGCGAGCACGGTATTGCCCGAACCGTCGATATTGATCTCCGCGCCGTTCACACGTCCGGTTTCGATATCGCCCGAGCCGTCGATCCCGATCCGAACCGAGCCGCCGATGTCGCCGGTCGTGATGTCGCCCGACCCGTCAATGCCCAGTTCGGCCGAGCCGCTGATCCCTTCGCTGATCAGGTCACCCGACCCGTCGATCTCGAACTCGGCCATGCCGCCGACCATGCCGATGCGGACATCGCCCGAACCGTCGATATCGACGCTGGCATCGCCCGCAACGTCGCCGGCGGTGAACGACCCGCAGTGGTCGAAGTCGAGATCGAGCGAGCCAAGATTGCCCGCTTCACCGACGAACAGCGTGCGCTCGACATGCAGCGCCAGAGAAGACGGCGCGCTGATCACCAGCGTCGGGTAGTCCGACAGCGGCCGGCGCTCGCCGCGCCAGCCCTGGCGCACGGAGATGTTTCCGTTGCGGGTGGTGCAGTTCATGTTGCGCATGGAGTGGCCGCCATCGATGCGGACCGTGCCCCCGGACTCGCTGATCGAGGGGGCATCAATATCGGAGGCACCGCCTTCGACATTGACGAGGATCGGCCCATTCACCTCGCGGATTTCGATCCGCCCTATGAAATTGCGGACGTCGAGCGAGGACGCATCGAAGGATTGGGCCGAACCGGCCGGAGCAAGCGCCGCCGCGAGGACGAGCGCGGAGGCGGCAATCTTGAAACGCAACATGAGTGGGTCCCTTTCGTGACTGAACTGGTTACCCCTTCCGATGCGCACCCTAACTCGACTGGATGCAGCTTCGCGGATTAAATCTGGGTCATTCTTCAAATTCGGGGGATGGGGATGAAGTCTGAACGCGGCGGGATGCCATGCTGATCGCCGCGCTCGCGGCCTATGTCGCGCTTCAGATCGGCATTTCATGGTGGGCCGCGCGGCGCACCGCCAGCGACACCGATTACCTCATCGCGGGACGCCGTCTGGGCGTGTTCGCGGTCGGCCTTTCGGTGTTCGCGACCTGGTTTGGCGGCGAGACCGTCCTCGGCTCGACGGCGACGATCGCCGACGAAGGCCTGGCCGGGGCGCGCGCCGAGCCCTTCGGCTATGCCCTGACCCTCCTGTTCATGGCGCTCTTGATCGCGGGTCAGTTCCGCAAGCGCGGCTACATGACGCTCGCGGACTTCTTCCGTGACCGCTTCGGCCGCCGGTCCGAATTCGCCGCGGCTCTTGTGGCGATTCCCACCTCGTTGCTCTGGTCGGCGGCGCAGTTGCTGGCCATGGCCAGCCTGCTCGCAGTCGTGACCGGACTGCCGGTCGCGCTCATGCTGGTCGCGGCGACGGCGCTCGTCATCGTTTACACCCTGCTTGGCGGCCTCCTCGGCGATGTTATCACCGACATGCTCCAGGGCAGCATCCTGCTGATCGGACTGATCGTCCTGCTCGTTGTGATGGTCGCGACGCTCGGTGGACCCTCGGCGGCAATCGCGAGCATCGATCCCGAGCGACTGCGCCTTGTCGGCCCGGGCGAAAGCTGGATCGAACGGATCGATGTCTGGATGATCCCGGTGCTGGGCAGTCTCGTGGCTCAGGAACCGATCGCCCGCTTTCTTGGGGCGAAGTCGGCGAGAACCGCACGAAATGGCGGACTGCTCGCCGCCGGTATCTATCTCGCCGTCGGCCTCATTCCCCTCGCCTTCGGACTGATCGCCCCGGCCCTTCAGATTTCGCATGGCGACGGCGATCTCTTCCTGCCGACGCTCGCGCGGGAGCTTCTACCGTCTGCCCTCTTCGTGATCTTTGCCGGCGCGCTCTTTTCCGCCGTCCTGTCGACCGTTGATTCAGCCCTGCTCGCCGTCTCCGCACTCGCGACGGAGAACCTCTACCGCCGTGCCCGCCCGCAATCGGGCGCACGCGAACGCCTGATCGCCGCGCGCACGATCACCGCCCTCGCCGGTCTGACCGCGCTGACGATCGCCCTGTCCGGCGAGAGCATTTACGGCCTCGTCGAAATCGCCTCGTCCTTCGGCAGCGCCGGCATTCTGGTCTGCGTGCTGGCGGGGCTTTACCTGAGGCTCGGCGGAGAGTTCGCGGCTCTGGCGGCCCTCGTCACGGGCCTGGTCACGGTGCTGCTCGCCGACTGGGTTTTCGTGATCCCGGGCGGTTTCATGCTGTCGATCGCGGCCGCGGCGGTGGCCTATGCAGCCACCGCCCTGATCGCCCAGACGCGCTAGGCCTTACTCGGTCGCTTCCTGACAGGTGCAGCCATAGTCGTTGCACCCGATCGTGCCTTCGACACAGATCGGCGCCATGGCGACGCAATCCGATGCGCCGGCGCAGGCACAATTGCCCGAATTGCAGGTGTAGTCGGCCGTGTCCGGCGGTGGGGTATTCGCCGCGAGGTTCGTCGCCGCGCCCCCTGACGTGGCCGGAGAATGCTGGCGGCGGCCGGTCGCCATGCCAGTCGCACGCCCCTCACGGACCATCACAGCCGCTGCGGCATAGTTGCCGCTCTCCATCGCCTGCTGGAATTCGTCCGTGAAACTCGTGTCGGTCTGCACCTGCGCGCGCATGATGGCGCGTTGCTGCGCATCGGCGGTGCCCGCCGCAAGCAGCGACACCGTCAGGGCCGCCAGTACCAGGATCAATCGTGTCATGTTCGCCTCCCGAATTCCCCCGCGAGGCGAATTTATACACGAATCGCCGGGTATCGGGAAAATCTCGGTCCACAGGGTGGCCCAGCAGCAAAATCGTGTTGCCGGGCGCAGATGATTGATCCTTTGGCAGGCCGGTTTCGTAAACGGCTGTGAAAGCTGATCCGGAGGCCGACCCTGCGCACTTTTGTCACCACAATCGCGATTGCCTCGGCAACCGCCCTTACCGCCTGCGCTACGGGCCCGGTGCCTTCGGATCGATCCGGCATGTCCCCGGACGTCGCCATTGAGGAGTTTTTCGAAGGCCGCACCTACGCATACGGCGTGTTTGAACGCGGCGAGGTGCTCGACCGCCGGATCTATGTCGAACTCGATGGCGATTGGGATGCTGCGACCCGCACGCTGACGCTGGACGAGCATTTCCTCTACGACGACGGGCGAACCCAGCAACGCACCTGGACCATGCGGCAGACCGCCGAAGGCCGCTTCATTGCCACCGCCCCCGATGTCGTGGGCGAGGCTGAGCTGATCGAATTCGGCGACGCGGCCTTCTATTCCTATCTGGTCGATCTGCCGCTCGAGGACGGTTCGACCGTCCAGGTCCGTTTCAACGACCGGCTCTACCGGGTCGGAAATGACGTGATGATCAATCGCGCCGAGGTAACGAAGTTCGGGATCACCTTCGGCGAGGTCGCCTTCGTCTTCCTGAAGGACCGGCCCTCGGACTGGCCCGAAATCCCCCGCTGACGTCTAGAAGAGCGACCAGATCTGATAGACGCCGGTCGCCACGATCGTTCCGAGCGCATAGCCGAACACGCCGACGATCACGCCCGGCGTGACAAGGTCCTTCCAGCCTTTCGCCGCCGCGAGCGCCGGGGCCGTCGTGGCGCCCAGAACGGCAGCGTTGGACGCGGTGATCAGCTCCGGCATCGAGAAGCGGAAGAGGGAGCCGAGGCCGAACAGAACGATGGCGTGAACGGTCAGCAGGATGATGACCAGCGCCATCAGGATCGGCGCGGTTGCGATCAGGGAAGGAATGTCGGCTCCCGCGGCAATCGCTGCGAAAAAGACGAAGGCCAGACCGAGGCCCAGCTCGTAGCCGCCATGCAGCCGTGCCATCGTCTTGGGGAATGCCGTCGCCGGAATCACGGCGAGGACCGTGATGATGGCATAGCGCCAGTTGCCGGCCTGATTGGCCGCATCCGCCACCCCCATGGCGCCGAGCAGGCGTCCGAGCTGTCCCGTCAGGAAATCGCCCAGCGCCACCACAACCAGCGCAAAAGCGATCGTGTAGGTCAGCGTCGCCGCCGTCGCCTTCCCGCCTGTCTCGTCCTCGATTTCGCCTTGTGAGTGGTCGCGCATCGGGAAGCGGCTCGCCAGCCAGCGCCAGCCGGGCACGATGGCGAGGAGGCCAAGGAAGAGCGCGCTGGCGAGATTGTCCGCCGCTACGGATGTCGACACGAAGTTCGCGTCCTCGCGCAGTCCGGTTATGTCGAGGAGCGCCGCGAAATTCACCGAACCGCCGATATAGGTCGCGGTGAAGACCCCCGCGACTTCCGCGTCGCGTCCCGCAAAATCGAGCACGCCCACCGCCACGATGGCGCCGACAACCGTCGCGAAGGCCGCGAGCAGGAAGGCCATCGTCAGCCGCCCGGTCTCGAAGAAGACCTTTCTCAGATCCGCCTTCATCAGGAAGAGCGGGATCAGCAGGGGCACGAAATAGCTGAAGACGAAACCGTAGGCCGGAGCATCGCCCGGGATGATGTTCAGATTGGCCGCGAGGATCGCCAGCAGGATGGTGACCACCGCCCCGGTAACCAGGGCGCCGATGCGTGTCCGTTCCGCCAGGAAACCCAGCGCGGCGATGACGAACAGGCCCGCCAGGGCGGCGAAATGGTTTCCGGCCGGAATGAGGCTGCCATCTCCGAACATGCGCGTCTCCTCTGCGTCCGCGAGGACACTAGACGGGATTCGCGCTCGCGGCAGGTCTATTCCGCGTGATCGCCGATCCGGGTGAACACGCTCTCGCCGGTGTATTCGGAAAATCCGTCCTCGCGCCAGCGGACCAGCCGCCATTCCGTGACGAGTGCGCCGTCCTCGATCCGTCCGGTCCATCCGGTGATCGAGTGGCAGGTTTCTTCATCCGCGCGCCAGACGACGGAGAACTGGATCAGCGGATCGTAGACATCGCCAACCACCCGGTACTCAACACCGCTGCACGGATAGCCTTCAGCGTTGTTGATGTAGCGTCCGTGGAAGTGTCCGTTCTCGCGCATCTCGTCGATATGCAGGATCGACCCGCCCTGGTTCTCCCAGACGGACCCGGCCGGAACGTCCGTGGCGGTTTGCAGCGCGATGAAGAGTGCGGTCAGCAGCATGATCGTATTTCCTTCCTGATGAGTGGCGACTCGTCCTGCAGCTTCACCGGACAGGTGGGCCGGACTTCCGTCTTTCGGGAAATTTTCCCCGGATCCTTTCGGATCACAAAACTTCCTTATTCTCCTTGTCGAACGAATTCATCGGGTTACACGAAATATTTGCCACCCGTATCATTTGATACGCCAAAGAAATTCGTTCAAATGTTAGCGTATTTTCATTGCCGGTGAGTTCTGGAGGCAGACCGGCGACTGAGAGACAGTTCGCTTTTTCTTGAGACATAGAGAGAGGTCCTTGCTCCCGCCTGAAATGTCAGGAGGCGTAGCCATGACTTCATCCGATTTCGACATTCACAAGATCAAGTGTCCCGACTGCGGCACGATCAATTCGGTGATGGCCAACACGATTCAGATCACCACACCGATCGACTGCTCGAAATGCCACCTCCCGCTCGGACTGTGGGGCGAAGCCCGTCTCAAATACGGGACACCGCCGCCCCGCCCTGTCGGCACCTAGGCCTCCCCCACAAAGGCATCCGCTTCGATCTCGACGAGAAAGTCGGGGCCGATGAAGCGCGACACCTCGACCATGGTGGTCGCCGGCGGATGCGCTTCGAAGACCCGGCCATGGACGGCGCCGATCTCTTCCCAGCGGGAAATGTCGGTGACGAACATGCGGGTCCGCACCACATCGCCGAGGCTCGCGCCGAGTTCTTCAAGCGCCTTGGCGATGATCTCGAAACACCGCTCCGCCTGCGCCCCGGCATCCCCGGGGGCATGCGGGCTGCCGTCGGCATTGATGGCGACCGTGCCGGTCACCCAGATATGGGGACCGGCGCGGACCGCACGGCAATAGCCGACCTTGGCTTCCCAGGGCGAGCCGGAAAAGGCGCGCCTCACTTCGCTCATTCGGCGCCGTCGCCGGCATCGGCTGCCGCGAGATAATCAAGCGCGAGCACCGTCATCGCTTCGGTCGCCAGCGTGATCGAGCCTTCCGCATCCGGGGCGAAGAAGGGCGAATGGTTCGAGGGCGGCGTCTCGCCGCGCTCGCGATACCCGTCGAGCACTTCCTGCGAGGTGCCGCCGACCCAGAACATGAAGACCGGGATTTCCTCGTCCGTCCGGTGGTATTGCGCGAAGTCCTCACCGCCCATGACGGGGCTGGCTTCGCGTACGACCGTCGAACCGAACCGCTCGCGCAGCATGGCGGCCGCTTCTTCGGCCAGACCCGGATCATTGTAGAGCGAGGGCGTGTATTCCTCTTCCCAGCTGACATCCGGCCACAGGTTTTCCGGCAGGCCGTAGGATTCCGCCTGCGCATGCGCGACCCGGCGGATGCCGTTCAGCAAATGGTCCCGGACATCGTCGGAATAGGACCGCACCGTCAGCTGCATGTGCACCTGGTCGGAGATGATGTTGTGCTTCGTCCCGCCATGGATCGCACCGACCGTGATCACGGCCGGATCGAGCGGCGAGACTTCCCGCGACACCAGCGACTGCAGTGCCATGATGATCTGGGCGGAGAGATAGACCGGGTCCTTCGTCGTGTGCGGATAGGCCCCGTGTCCGCCGACGCCGTGAACGATGATGTCGACCGAGTCGACATTCGCCATCGCATAGCCCGGCGCGTAATGGATCTGACCCGTCGGGACACCGGCGAAGGTGTGGAAGGAGACAACGGCATCGGGCGTCGGGAAGCGCTCATAGAGCCCGTCTTCCAGCATCGCCTGCGCGCCAAGACCGATTTCCTCGGCCGGCTGACCGATCAGGACGAGCGTGCCGGACCAGCTGTCGCGCCGCTCCATCATCTGGCGGGCCGTGCCGACCAGCGCCGTCATGTGGGTGTCGTGAGCACACGCATGCATGACCGGAGACGTCTGGCCGCGCAGATCCGTGCCGGTGACGGTGGAGGCATAGTCGAGCCCGGTCTGTTCCTCGACCGGCAGACCGTCCATGTCGGCCCGCAGCATCAGAGTCGGGCCATCCCCGTTCTCGAGTACTGCGACGATGCCGGTCTGGCCGACATTCTCCGTCACCTCATAGCCGAGTGCGCGCAGCTCTTCGGCGAGCCGGGCCGCGGTCTCGACCTCGCGGAAGGACAGTTCCGGATTGGCATGGAAGTGCTGGTACAGCGCTTCGAGATTGGCGTCGTAATCCTCGGCGATCGAGGTACGCAGGTCGTCCTGCGCGAATGCCGGCGCGGCGAAGACAAGCGCCGCACAGGCAGCGAGATAGCGGATACGCATCGGAAGGCCCCTTCCCGGTCAGACTGATTTCCACCATTCGAAAGGAGCCGCACCCGTCCGTCAACGGGAGGGACACCGATCACCACGTTCCCGGTTGGAGATTTTACCGGACGCGCGCCTGATGACGGCATGAATGATTGGGTAATCGAAACCGAAGGCGTCAGCCGCCGCTTTGGCAGCGTTCAGGCCGTCGACAGCCTCGACCTGCACGTGCCGAAGGGCGCGGTCGCGGGATTCCTCGGCCCGAACGGGGCCGGCAAGACCACGACGATTCGCATGCTGCTCGGCCTCATCCGGCCGCAGGGCGGGTCCATCCGCCTTGGCGGACATGACATCCACCGGGCGCGCCGCAGGGCGCTGACCGGCGTCGGCTCGCTGGTCGAAACCCCGGCCCACTACCCGCACCTCACCGGCGCGGAGAATCTCGACATCGCCTGTCACATGGCCGGTCTGCCCCGGCGGGAACGCGACCGGGTACTGGATCTCGTCGGGCTCGCCGGCGCGGCTAAACGCCGGGTGAAAGGCTACTCACTCGGCATGCGCCAGCGTCTCGGCCTTGCCCGCGCCCTGCTCGGCAATCCGAAACTCCTGATCCTCGACGAGCCGACCAACGGGCTCGACCCGTCGGGCATTCACGAGATGCGGACCCTGATCCGCGAAGCCCCCGAGCGCTTCGGCGCGACCGTCCTCGTATCCAGTCACTTGCTGGGCGAGATCGAGCAGACCGCCAACCATGTCGCGCTGATGCACCGCGGCAAATTGCTCTTCCAGGACACCATTGCCGCCCTCATGGATGCTCACCCCGGCGGCTTGACCATCCGGCTCGACCGTCCGGCAGAGGCCCTGGCGCGCGTCCAGGCCACCCATGCGGACGCGGCGGAACTCGAAGATGGCATCCGCCTGCCCGGACGCTTCACCGCGGCGGAGCGGGCGGCGATCAACCGCGACCTCGTCGAGGCGGGCTTTGCGGTATCCGACCTGACCCTGGTCAAGCCATCGCTGGAATCGATTTTCCTGGAACGCACCGGCGGCACGGGAGATCTACAATGATCGGCGTGATGCGCGCGGAGGCGCTCAAGCTCAGGCGCTCGCTGGCCATCATCGTGATGGGCGTTGCCCCGGTCATGACCTTCATCCTGACAGTGCTGATCCAGCTGTCCGGGGAATCGCCGGGTATCTGGGCCTTCCAGATGATGTCGACCTCGGCGATCTGGGCCTATTTCCTCCTGCCCATGACGGCGACGGGCCTGACCGCCCTTCTCGCCCAGATGGAGCACGGCCCCGGCACCTGGTCGCAAATCCTCGCAACCCCCGTTGCGAAATGGCAGGTCTTCACCGGCAAGGTCGTGATGGCGCTCGCTCTCATGGCGATCGTCACGGCGCTGATCTACGTCTCGATCTTCGCGTCAGGCTTCGTCGCGGGTTGGATCAATCCGGCAGAAGCCCTGGAAGGCAGCCCGCCCTGGTGGGACGCGGCCAAGCTGCTCGGCAAGATGTATCTCGCCTCATTCCTGCTGATCGCGGTCCAGCTTGGCGTGGCGCTGCGCTTCAACAGCTTCGCCCTGCCGGTCTCGGTCGGCATCGGCGGCACCTTCGTGGCCGTCGCCGCGACCTCGTCGAAATACGGGATCTTCTTCCCGTGGCTTCTGCCCGTGAACATGCTGGCGAGCGAGCCGGAACGCGCCGAATTCGCGCTGATGTTCGGCGGCGCAGGCGGCGCGGTCTTGCTGGCGCTGATCGTGCTCTACCTGTCCCGGCGGGACTGGCACTAGGCGCGGTCAGTCCTTCGGCGCCCCGCCGAAGCGCTCCGACCACTCCTCGACCTGCTCGTCGGCGATCTTCGCGAACAGCACGTCCGGCGGCGTGATCGGATGGCCCGGCGCGAAGGCAGTCAGCATGGCTTTCGCGTCGTCTGACGGCCAGTCACGCTCGGTCGCACCGACCGCATCGAGGATTTTCGCGGCGGCCTCTGGAATGATCGGCTGCGCCACACGGCCCATGATGGCCGCGAGTGCGATACCCGTGCGCACGCCCACCGCCGCCTTTTCGCGGTCGGTCTTGAAATGCGTCCACGGCTCGGCGCGGGTCAGGTATTCGTTGCCTGCGGCCCACAGCGCGCGGGTTTCCGACGCCGCCTTGCGGTAGTCCATCGCTTCGTAGTGCGCGGCGATGGCTTTCAGGCGCGTATCGACCTCGCCAGCGAGCCAGTCTTCCGCCTCACCCCAATCCCCACCCTCGGGCACCTGCCCGTCGAAGCGCGAGTTGGTGAAGCGCAGGAGGCGGTTCACGAAATTGCCCAGCACGTCGGCAAGGTCCTTGTTCACCGTCGACTGGAAATGCTCCCAGGTGAATTGCGTGTCCGACCCCTCCGGCGCGTTCGCCGTCAGATACCAGCGCCAGTAATCGCCGGGCAGCAGGTCCAACGCCTGATCCATGAAGACGCCGCGCTTCTCGCTGGTCGAGAATTTGCCGCCATACCAGTTGAGCCAGTTGAACGCCTTTAGCCGGTCGACCGTCTTCCAGTCCTCACCCGAGCCCAGAATGGTCGCCGGGAAGCTGACCGTGTGGAAGGCGACATTGTCCTTGCCCATGAACTGGACATAGGTGACGTCGTCGGCGCCCTTGTCGGTTTTCCACCAGCTTTCCCAGTCGCCGCCATTGGCTTCGGCCCATTCCGCCGTCGCGCCGATATAGCCGATCGGGGCGTCGAACCAGACATAGAAGACCTTGGTTTCGAAACCGGGGCGCGGCTTGCCGTCCTTCGTGACCGGCACGCCCCATTTCAGGTCGCGCGTGATCGACCGGTCGCGCAGCCCCTCGTCGAGCCATTTGTAGGCGATCGACTTGGCCAGCGACGGCCAGCCCTCGGCAGCATCGACCCAGGCGCGCAGCTTCTCCTCCATCTGCGTCTGCAAGAGGTAGAGGTGCTTGGTCTCCCGAACTTCGAGATTTCGGCTGCCGGAAATCTTTGAATACGGGTCCTTCAGATCCGTCGGCTCCAGGAGGCGGCCGCAATTGTCGCACTGGTCGCCGCGCGCGCGCTCGAAACCGCAATGCGGGCACGTTCCCTCGACATAGCGGTCCGGCAGGAAGCGGTCGTCATCGATGGAAAAGACCTGCTCGTCGCTGCGCTCGTCGATCAGCCCGTTGGCCTCCAGCACTTCAGCAAAGTGCTGGGTCAGCGCGTAGTTCTGCGGCGAGGAGGTACGGCCGAAATAGTCGTAGGACAGCGAGAAGCCCTCGCCTGCCTTCTTCTGGACTTCGTGCTCACGGTCGCAATAGGTCCGCACGTCGAGCCCGGCCTCGGCCGCGGCGAGTTCCGCCGGCGTCCCGTGCTCGTCCGTGGCGCAGATATAGAGCACCTCATGGCCGCGCAGCCGCAGATAGCGCGCATAGACATCCGCCGGCAGCATCGACCCGGCCAGATTGCCCAGATGCTTGACGCCGTTGATGTAGGGTAACGCGCTCGTGATCAGGTAGCGGGCCATGTTTTCTCTTCATCCACGAATTGAGTCGGGTGTAGCGTTTCGCCTCCGGCGCGAACAACGCCGGTGACAGGATGCGGGCGTCTCCTTACCCGCCCGCGGCTGGGGAGGGAACATTCATATGGATCTCTATGGCATCAATATCATCGCCGCGCTGCTCGCCGCGCTCGGCTTCATGGTGGTTGGCTTTCTCTGGTACGGCCCGCTCTTCGGCAAGCAGTGGATGAAGCTCCACGGCTGGACCGAGGCGGACTTCAAGGGCCAGAGCATGGCCCCCGTCCTCGTCCAGGGCGTGATCAACGCTTTGATCACCGCGATCGGCATGGCGCTCGTCTTCCACTGGCTCGGCGTCGAGACGCTCGGCCGGGCCCTGCACGTCGCCTTCGTCCTGTGGATCGCCTTCTCCGCGACGACACAGGCGCTCGCCTATATCTATGAACGCCAGAAGCTGGGCCTGACGCTGATCCATTTCGGCAACCAGCTCATCGGCTTCCTGATCGCTGCGACCATCCTCGCGCTGTTCTAGATCGCCTGCCGGAGGCGCTTGCCGCTTGCGGGCGGCGGCGCCTTCGGTCTATCTCCCGCGTCATCACACGGGGCCGGCTTAGCTCAGCTGGTAGAGCAGCGGTTTTGTAAACCGAAGGTCGGGGGTTCGATTCCCTCAGCCGGCACCATCCAAAGCACTGAAATTTCTATACTTTGTGGACCTCACTGGTGAGGGCCTAGCCGGCCGAGAACGGGAAAGTTCGGGAGATTTCGGGACTCAAAGTCCCGGAATAGTCCCGAACTTGGGTAAGCGCTAGAAGACACAGATCGATCAACTTTTCGACGCACCAATCTCGTCGTAGATCGGTCGTCGGTTCCGTTGTTTGGGTATACCCGAATTACAATTTTATCATTTGCTGAAGCGTGCCCGCGCGCCTAAATGAGATCGCGACTGAACGAATGCGACAGCGTACGGAATTGACAAAAGTGTTCGTGTGTTCTTCCCTCCGGCTGGAAGGGGAGGACTCGTGGCAACGAGCGCAAAAGCCGCTCGGCAGAAGGCGGAGCAACCGCAGCTGCCGAAACGGACTCCGAAAAAGCTGGGGCAAATGGAGGCCAATCCGAAAGCGGATTGGGTCATTCAGGATCTCGTGTCGGTGGCAGAAAAAATTGGAGTGCTTGTCCGCCCCCCGTCGAAGGGCAGCCACTATACGTTTTCTGGCCCGAAACTTGAAGGGCACCTAACGGTGCCAGCTAAACGCCCCATTAAGCCTCCGTACATCCGGAACTTTGTGGGTTTGTGCCGCGCTCATATAGAGTCGCTAAAGGAGTGACCACAATGGCCGATCTTTATGAGATGGTGATCGCGCCCCTCCCCGAAGAGGAGGGTGGTGGTTACCTCGCATTCTATCCTGATCTTCACGGCTGCGCGTCCGACGGAGAGACCATCGAGGAAGCTGTTGCGAATCTTGTAGATGCCCGTGACGCTTGGATCGAAGCGCAGAAAGCTGCGAAACGGCCTGTTCCTAAAGCGGGATCGATGCGTCACCGTGTGGAAGAGGAAGACGCAGACCTTCTGAAGCTGATTTCAGATCAATCTGAGCTTATCGAACAGCAGAACGAAACCGTGCGATCATTGATCGCTCGCATTGAAGAACTTGAGGCAAAGACCGTTCGATCGGGCTCTTATGCGATCAGCGATTCATGGGTGCGACGTAGCGTTGGTAGGCAATCTTTATCAAAGCCCCGCCTTGTGGCTGGATAATTTTTCCTATTTGGCTTTGAATGCCGCCAATCACCGACGAATATTTCAAGCGGTTGATTCATAACGTATTTTTGCTTGCACCAGAGTCCCGGAATAGTCCGGAACCAGTTGCAGACGATCCGAATATCCCAATTTTTTCAACGGGTTGTAGAGCGAGCATCCGGTTTGTAAACCGAAGGTCGGGGGTTCGATTCCCTCAGCCGGCACCATATCCTCGCGCCTCCAAACGAGACTGGCGGCCTTGTGCGCCGCTCCACCGGGGACGCGATGACACTCGACGACGCAAAGCAATTCGCCCGCCGGTTCGGTCTCCACCGGATCGAACTCAAGACCGTTCTCACCTTTGCGGCGATCGGTCTGGGCCTGTGGGTCTTTGCCTCGATCGCGGAAGAGGTGTTCGAGGGCGAAAGCCACTGGATCGACGGCGCCATCCTGCTGGCACTGCGCGAACCCGGTACGAACGACCCGATCGGCCCCGCCTGGTTCGAATACGCCGTGTCCGACATCACCGCGCTCGGCGGCTATGCCGTGCTGACGCTCCTCGTCGTGCTGAGCGGGTTCTATCTGATCCTGCAGCGGCGCGCCGGAACGGCGGCCATGATGGTCGGCGCCATCGTCTCCGGCACGATGCTGGTATCGCTGTTCAAGACCTTCTTCGACCGCGACCGGCCGGATCTGGTCGATCACCTGACCCACGCCACCAGTTCCAGCTTCCCCAGCGGACACGCCTCGGCCGCGACGCTGACCTATCTGACGCTCGGTCTTCTGCTCGCCAGCGCACAGGAGCGCCGCCGCGCGCGGGTCTTCATCATCACAAGCGCCCTGCTCATCGCCGTGCTCGTCGGGTTCAGCCGGGTCTATCTCGGCGTCCACTGGCCGAGCGACGTTGTGGCCGGATGGGCCTTCGGCGCGGCCTGGGCGATCGCGTGGTGGTTCGCCGCGCGCCTCGTCAGCCGGTGGCGCGGGTCGCGCACCGCGGATTGACGACGCCTGCGACATCCGACCCACTGGCCACGGAACCGGAACCTTCTAAGGTTCGGCGCGATTACCGGGACACGGGAGTAATGCCATGCGACACATTCTGCTTCTTTCCGCTGCCGCCTTCGCCCTGACCGCCTGTGGCGGCTCCGGCGACAGCGAACCGGCCGCCACCAGCACGCCGGCACCGGCCACACAATCCGCTCCGGCTGACGATCCGGCACAGGCTGACGATCCGGCTCAGGCAGCCACCGAAACCCCGACCGAAACCGAGGACGCCATCGAGGCCGCGGCCGACGAGGCCGAGACCGACATGTCGGCGGCTCTGGCCGCGCTGCCCGCGCCCTACAGCGAGGCCGATCTCGCCAATGGCCGGCGCCAGTTCCGCCGCTGTTCCTCCTGCCACACGATCGCGGAAGGTGCGCGCAACCTCGTCGGGCCGAACCTGCACGGCCTGTTCTCGCGCAATGCCGGTGAGGTCGAGGGCTTCAACTATTCGGCCGCGGTTCGCGAGTCGGGCATCGACTGGTCGCCGGAACATCTCGACAGCTGGCTGCAGGATCCGCGCGGCTACATTCCGGGCAACCGGATGAGCTTCGTCGGCCTGCGCGACGCCAACGACCGCCGCGACGTGATCGCCTATCTGATGATCGAAACGGCCGCCGAATAACCTATTCGGCGGGCACGTCCGCGGCTCCGACCTGCTGGCCCGACTGGCTCTCCAGCTGCTTCGCCACCCAGTTCGGCGTCTTCGTGTAACGCCCGAGGACGCCGTACACGGCCGGAACGATGAAGAGCGTGAAGAGCGTCGCCACCAGCACGCCGGTGAAGATCACCACGCCGATCGTGGACCGGCTCTCGGCGCCCGCCCCGCTCGCCAGCATCAGCGGCAGAGCCCCGATGGCAGTCGATATGCCGGTCATCAGGATCGGGCGCAGGCGCGTTTCCGCGGCATTGATCGTCGCCTCGGCGAGGTCCTGGCCTTCATCGCGCAGCTGGTTCGCGAACTCCACGATCAGGATGCCGTTCTTGGCCGCCAGACCGATCAGAACGACCAGTCCGATCTGGCTGTAGATATTCAGCGAAGACCCGGCCATGTAGAGGCCGAACAGTCCGCCCGCGACGGCGAGCGGCACGGTCAGCATGATGACAAGCGGCTGGATCAGGCTTTCGAACTGCGCCGCCAGCACCAGGAAAACGATCAGCAGCGCCATCGCGAAGGCAAACAGCGCGGCCTGATTGGCATCGAGGAATTCGCGCGCATTCCCGAGGAAGCTCGTCTGGACATTCGCCGGCAGATTCTCGCTGGCATAGGTTTCGAACCACTCCACCGCCTCGCCAAGCGAATAGCCTTCCTCGAGCGTCGCCGAGATCGTCACCGACCGCAGGCGGTTCACCCGCGGACGCTCCGACGGCTCGCCGGCTTCGCGCAGATTGACGAGGTTCGACAGCGGGATCAGCTGTCCGCGCGACGACCGGACATAGAGCGTCTCGAGGTCGTTGCGATCCGAGCGCGCCTCGCGCCGGTTCTGCAGGATGATGTCGTAGTTCTCGCCGCGGTCGACGAAGAAACCGACCCGGCGGGACCCGAGATGCGATTCCAGCGTCCGCCCGATCGTTGCGACCGAAACGCCGAGATCCGCGGCGCGTTCGCGGTCGATATCCACGAGGACGCGCGGCGCCGTCGGCTCGTAATCGCTCGACATGCGCAGAAGGTTCGGATTGGTTTCGCGCGCCGCGGCGATGATATCCTCGGCCCAGGCCGCAAGCTCTTCATAGTCGCCGCCGCCGAGCACGAACTCGATGTCGGAATTCCCGCCGCCGCCGCCGAGTGCGGACCGCATGGACGCGAAGGCGCGCACGCCTGTCAGCTGCCCCAGGCGGCCGTTCAGTTCGCCGACGATCGTCTGACCATCGCGTTCCCGCTCGTCCCAAGGCGCCAGCGACGCGAACATGATGCCGGTCGAATAGCCGCCGCCACCCCAGCCCGGCACGCGGATCATGGCCCGCGTGATCTCACCGCTTTCGACATAGTCGAGCAGGATGTCCTCGATCTCGCCGGCTTCCTCCGCCGTATAGTCGAAACCCGCCCCTTCCGGGCCGGAGAAGAAGGCGAAGAAGGCGCCGCGGTCTTCGGTCGGCACGAGCTCGCCCGGGATCTTGGTCAGGAAGAAGCCGGACCCGGCAATCGCCACCAGCAGGATCGGCAGGACCGCCCACGGCCGGCTCATCACCACGCCCAGCGAGTTGCGATAGGAGCGGCGCATCGCCTGCACCGCGTCATCGGTCCACTTGGCGATACCCTTGGTCTTGGTGGCCGGCACGACGAGCTTTGACGCCATCATCGGTGACAGGGTCAGCGCCACGAAGCTCGACAGGATCACCGCGCCGGACACCGTGATCGCCAGTTCCACGAAGATCCGGCCGATGAGACCCGGCAGAAAGATGAGCGGCACGAAAACCGACACCACGACCGCCGTCGTCGCGACAACGGCAAAGAAGACCTGCCGGCCGCCCAGAAGGGCTGCGAGCTGGCGCGGTTCGCCGAGATCGGCGCGGCGCTGGATATTCTCCAGAACCACGATGGAATCGTCGACCACGAGACCGATCGAGAGCACCAGGGCGAGCAGGGTCAGCGTGTTGATGGAAAAGCCGAAGGCGGCGAGAATCCCGAACGTCCCGATCAGGCAGACCGGCACGACCAGCGCCGGGATCAGCGCCGCCCGGAACGATCCCAGGAAAAGATAGATCACCGCGATCACGAGCAGCGCGGCGACGATCAGCGTGCGCCACACCTCGGCGATGGATTCTTCGATGAACACCGTGGAATCGAAGGCCGATGACATGGTCATGCCTTCCGGCAGGCCCGGCGTCAGGGCTTCGACCTCGGCCCGGACGGCCGCCGCGACGGCGATGTCATTGGCCTGGCTCTGACGCACGATGCCGAGACCGACCTGGGTCACGCCATTGCCGCGGAACAGCGACCGGGTTTCAGCCGCCGTCAGCTCGACATCGGCAACCTCGCCGAGGCGGATGACGTGGCCTTGGTCCGAAGCCCCGATCGGCAGTCGGCGGAAATCCTCCGGCGACTGGTAGCTGCGTTCGACGCGAACCGTGAGATCGACTTCCGCGGCTTCGAGCGAGCCACCCGGCAATTCGATATTCTGGGCGCGCAGGGCGGTTTCGATGTCCTCCACCGTCAGGCCGCGCGCGGCCAGTTGTTGCGGGTCGAGCCAGATCCGGATCGCATAGCGGCGATCGCCGCCGATCATCACCTGCGAGACGCCATCGAGCACCGAGAACCGGTCAACGACATAGCGTTGGGCATAGTCGGTCAATTCCTCGACCGACATGCCCTCGGAGGCGAGGCTGTACCAGATGATCGGCCGGGCATCGGCGTCCTGCTTGCGCACCCGCGGCGGATCGATTTCCAGTGGCAGACGGCCTTGCGCCCGGGACACGGCGTCGCGCACGTCATTGGCGGCGGCCTCGATATCCCGGTCGAGCGTGAAGGTGACATCGACGTCGGCTTCGCCGTCCTGGCTCGTCGAAGTGATCAACTCGACCCCTTCGATGCCCGACAGCTGGTCCTCGATCACCTGCGTCACGCGGTTCTCGACGACTTCCGCATTGGCACCGGGATACTGCACGTCCACCGAAACGACCGGGCGGTCGACATCGGGAAGCTCGCGCAGCGGCAGATTGCGATAGCCCAGCAGGCCGAACACCACGATCAGCGCACTGACCACCCCGGCCAGAACCGGGCGTTTGACGGCGATATCGGAAAGCGTCATGGCGCAGTCCCCACAGCAACCGCGCCGGAGGGACGCCACTCACGCGTCACCTGCACGGGCGCGCCGGGCCGCACGCGGTGCGTCCCCTCGGACACGACCCGCTCGCCCGGCCTCAGACCGGACACCACCTCGATCAGCACACCGGACCGGACGCCCAGTTCGATATTCCGCGCTTCGAGAACCGGCGAGTCGCCCTCGGGAACGACATAGACGAAGGCCTGTTCGCTCCGCCGCATGACTGCGGTCTCGGGGATCGCCGGGTGCTCGCGCACATCGCGGCGGACTTCGATGGTCAACAGCATGCCCGGAACCAGCCGGCCATCCTCATTGTCGATTTCGGCGCGAACCGTGACGGCCCGCGTTACCGGGTCGATCCGCGAATCCACATTGGTGATCACCCCGTCGAAGGTTGCCCCCGGAAAGGCGTCGGACTGGGCGGCGACGTCCAGCCCGGGCGACATTACGGACAGGAAGCGTTCCGGCACGGTGAAATCGAGCTTGATCCGGGACACGTCGTCGAGTGTGGCGATGATGTCCCCCGGACCGACCAGTTCACCGGCCGACACATTGCGCAAGCCGACCACACCGTCGAACGGGGCCCGGATGATCCGGTTGGCGAGGCGCGCCTCGACAGCACGGACACGGGCGGTCGCGCGATCAAGCGCCGCCTGGGTTTCCTGAACGCGCTGCGTCGGCGCGATGCCGCGCTCCGCCAGATCCCGGAAGCGTTCCTGCTCCTGCCGCGCTTCGCGCTCGGTCGCGCGAGCTTCGTTCAGTGCGGCGTATTCCTCGCCGCCCGCCTGTTCGACGAGGATCTGCCCCGCCGTCACGCGGTCGCCGGATTCGAACGCGATTCGGCCGATGATTTCGCTGACCTGCGGGGAGATGGTGACCTGTTCATTGGCGCGCGCCGTGCCGATCGCCTCGAGCGTGTCGGCGAATGTCGCGGTCGTGACCTCGGCCACCTCGACGGGCTGTGCACCCCCGCCCGCGAAACCTTGTTCGGGTTCGCGCGTCAGTTCGCGCACGGCGACCGCACCCGCCATCAAGACAAAGATGGCCAGCGCTACGATCAGGAAAACGGCTTTACGCATCTTGGAAATTCACCCTTCGCATTGCCGCAGCATTTAGACCTCGCGCGGGCGGCGGCAAAGTCATTTCAGGAACAAGTGCATTTCCCGCGTCAGAAACGCCGCCACCACGAAACCAGAATTGCTTCCTCGGCAATGGCATTTCGGCCTGCCGGCGTGGCGATCAGCCCCGCCTGCAGCGTTCCACTTTCAAACTCCCAGGCGGCCGATATCTGCAGCTTGTGCTGCGCAAATTCGCGCCGTCCCGGAACGATGTCGCCTGTGCTCCACGTCGAAAAGGACTGCGCCATTAGGAGAAGTTGCGGCCGGGGCCGCCATCCCGCCGTCAGGTCCAGCCTGACCTCATCCGGGTCGGGAGTTTCGCGCCATCGATAGGCCAGCTGCGCGTCGAAGAAGCTTGTCTGGCTGGTGGAATATCCGGCCAGGACGCGCAGCTCGCCGCCGAGACCGCCTTCCCCCAGCGGCAGATCGGCGATGTTTTCCGCTTCGCCCGGCAGCAGCAAAACGCCCTGAACCGAGACCACCCCGCCCCCGCGCCGCCAGGCCGCGTATCGCAAGCCAGCCTCGCTCGACGCGAAACCGTTGGCGCTGTCGACCAGTCCGGCATCGATGCGCGTGACATCCTGCCACGCGACCCGGCCGACGAGAGTGAAACGGTCGGTCAGCCCGTATTCGAGGAAGAAAGCGCTCTCGAGCTTGCGATAGTCCCCACCCTCGCGGCGGTCGGCCCCGTCGTCAAACCAGGCCGTGGCGCGGTCGAAGAGTGCCGTCGTGATGATCAGCCCCTCGCCCTTGTCGAGCGGCCAGGCCCCGGCAAACGCCGGGGCCCCCGACAGTCCAAATGCAATCGTCGTGGCTAGGTGTCGAAACCGGGAGACTCGCGGCGAACGCGGTCGAGCAGTGCGGCCCAGGCAATTTCGAGGAAGAACTCGTTCAGTATCCCCTCCTCGCCCTGCTTGAAGACCCGATCCTGCATCGCCTTGTCCCAATGGATCAGCTCCGCGCCGCCCGATTGAGCCATTGTCTGAATCTTGCACGCACGTTCAAGTAGATAAATTCTGAGATACGCCTGGAACGGGTGTGCGCCGACCGACAGCGTGCCGTGATTGCGCAATATCATCAGATGCTTCTCGCCCAGATCGGCGACGATGCGCGGTTTCTCGTCCTCGACCAGCGCGAGGCCTTCATAGTCGTGATAGGCCACATCGCTCATGATGTTCATGGCAAGCTGCGAGATCGGCAGGAGGCCGCCCTTCTGCGCCGCCACGGCGACACCGGCATCGGTATGAAGGTGCATAGCAACGGTCACGTCATGCCGCGCCGCATGGATCGTGGAGTGGATCGTGAAACCGGCCGGATTGATGCCATAGCGCGAGGGCGGCAAGACATTGCCTTCGAGATCGACCTTCACCAGGTTCGACGCCGTCACATCCTCGTAGAGCAGGCCGAAGGGATTGAGCAGGAAATGCTCTTCCGGACCCGGAACGCGCATCGAGATGTGGGTGAAGAACAGATCGTCCCAGCCGTGCATGCGCACGAGGCGATAAAGCGCGGCGAGATCGCAGCGCGCCTTCCATTCCTCTTCCGTGACGAGGGATTTCACCGATGCCTGTTGATCGTCCATGACCGTCTCCCCGGATAGTCCGCGTTCTTGAACGCTGTTCACCGCGCAGAATTGCGCAACCCGGCCCGCCGCGTCAAACGTCGCGCGCGAGCCTCAGGCCCGAAAACTGCCAGCGGGCGTTCGGCGGGAAGAAATTCCGGTAGGTGCGGCGGACATGGCCGTCCGGCGTCGCGCAGCTTCCCCCGCGCAAGACGTACTGGCCGCACATGAATTTGCCGTTGTACTCGCCGACCGCCCCCTCCGGCGCGCGGAAGCCCGGATAGGGCGCATAGTCGGACCGCGTCCATTCCCAGACCCCGCCATACATCTGCCGCAGGCCGTCCCCGTCGACACCCGCCGGGTGCGCCGAGACGCCGGGCTTCAGGAATCGGCCCGGCTTCCCGGCCCTGGCGGCGGCATGCTCCCACTCGGATTCCGTGGGCAGCCGGAAGCCTGTCCACTCGGCAAAGGCATTCGCCTCGTAGAAGTCGAGATGGCTGACCGGGGCGTCCGGATCGAGCCTGTGTTCGCCATGCAGCGCGAATTCGAACCATTCGCCGTCCCGCTCACGCCAGTAAAGCGGCGCGCGGCGGCCGTCCTCCTGGATGCGCGACCAGCCGTCCGACAGCCACAAGGTCGCCGTGTCATAACCGCCGTCGGCAATGAATTCTGCGTACTCCCGGTTCGTCACGGGTTGATCGGCGAGCCCGAACGGTTCGAGCCAGATCTTGTGGCGCGGCCCCTCATTGTCGAAGGCGAACTCGGCGCCGTCATAGCCGGTCTCGAACAGTCCGCCTTCGAAATCGGCGAAGGACGTCTCGGCCAGTTCAGCCGGTCCGGCCTCCGGGGCGGGATACGCCGCCGAGCCGAACGGGTGACGCGACAGGACATGCTTGATGTCGGTCACCAGCAATTCCTGATGCTGCTGTTCGTGCGCGATGCCCAGCTGGACGATGCCGATCGTCTTCGCGATCTCCTGGTCGTTTGCCGATGACAGGAAGTCCGCGACGGCCTGATCCACATGGCGGCGATAGTCACCGATCTCCTCGCACGACGGGCGCGTGAGAAAGCCGCGCTCCGGCCTTGGGTGACGCTCACCGACCTGTTCGTAATACGAGTTGAAAAGATAGCAGAAGCCCTCGTCGAACACGCGGTAGTCCGGCCGGTTCGGTCCCAGCAGAAAGGTTTCCCAGAACCAGGTCGTATGCGCCCGGTGCCATTTGGTCGGACTGACATCGGGCATGGTCTGGACGCACTGATCCTCGGCGCTCAGCGGATCGGACAAGGCTTCCGTCGCCTGCCGTGTCCGTTCGAAGGCCGTCAGCAGGGCCGTGCGCGCATCGTTGAAATCTTTCGCCATTCTTCCTGTCCTGCCGTCTCGTTAATCAGTGGGAAACCATAAGGATTCACGAATGATTCGTGCGCATCCGCACGAGAGGGGTCATTCGGGGGGCTGCCGTGAGCGGCATGATGAGTGCGCTATCGAGTCTGGCCCGGGTCAAGGATCCGGCAAGCCGTGCGCAACTGGCGCTGGGCGTGACCGATATCTGCGCCGCCTCCCCGTTGTCGCGCCGCGCCGAACCGATTGCCGACGAACTCCTTCTGACGCTCGCACGCAAGGCCGAGCATCGCGTGCGCATGGCCATGGCCGTCCGGCTCGCCGACTGCGCCTGGGCGCCCCACGAAGTCGTCCGCTTCCTTGCTTTCGATGTCCCGGCCATCGCGGAACCCATCATTGCACGATCCGTCCGGCTGACGGAAGGCGACCTCGTCCGGCTCGCCGACGAGGGTACGCGGGACCACCGGGTCCTGATCGCGAACCGCCCGAACATCACAGGGGCGATTACCTCAGCTCTGTCTCGGCACTCCGAAATCGTCGTCATGCGCGCCCTCGCTGCAAACACGACTGCCTCTCTCTCCGAACTGGCCTGCGAGACACTCGCCGCCTGCGCCCGGAACGATGACATACTTGCCCGCACGCTGGGCAAACGGCCGGATCTCCCCGAAATTCTCGCCGGCGAGATCGCCATGCACATCGCCGACGCGCTGGAAGACGAACTCGTCGATGAATTTGGCGACGGCATTCAGCTGGATAACGCGGTGAAACGCGAGACGGTTGCCTCCGCTGTCGCGGACGATGACGACACGCTCGCGCGCAAGCTCGTCGAAAAGCTGGAAGCGGCCGGGACGCTGAACGGCACCTTCGCCTTGCGCTCCCTGACCGAAGGCAATGACGCGCTGTTCGACTATGCCATCGCTTCGCTCTGCACGATATCGGCGACCCAATGGCGCAAGGCGCTCGCCGCAGGCGGCGTACGGGCCGCCGCACTGGCCTGCCGGTCCGCCCGGATCGACCGCAGCGTTTTCCCGACCATCCTGCGCGGCCTGCAACGCTCCGGGCGCATCCAGAGCGAACTCGGCGAAGACGCGATGACCGGTGCCGCGAAAGTGTTCGCCAACTACACCGTCGGCAGCGCACACGACGCCTTGCGCCGGCTCGCTGACAGCGTTTGAATGATCGCCTGTCAACGGCGGCCGCAATGTCTTCCAGCACCGAAACGCCTCTGAAGCTGACCTTTATCGCCAGCCCGCGTCCGGCCGCGCAATCGGCCTGCGATACGCTGACGGCCCGCTATGGTCAGGCGGACCTGGCAGAGGCGGACATGATCGTCGCGCTGGGCGGCGACGGCACGATGCTCGACGCCCTGCACAAGTCGATGAATCGCAGCCTGCCGGTCTTCGGGATGAATTTCGGCTCGGTCGGCTTCCTGATGAACGACTTCGCCGAGGACGACCTGCAGGCGCGCCTCCGCGCCGCCGAACCGGCACAGATCCATCCGCTGAAAGCCCGCGGCGAACGCATCGACGGGCACAGCTTCGAGGCGCTGGCCATCAATGAAGTCTCTCTCCTCCGCGAGAAACGCCATACTGCAAAGATCCGGATCTCGGTCGATGGCCGCGTCCGTCTGGAAGAATTGGCGGCCGACGGCGTGATGGTCGCCACCCCGGCCGGCTCGACCGCCTACAACGCGTCGGCGCACGGCCCGATCCTGCCCTTGAGCTCAAGCGTGCTTGCCCTCACGCCGATTTCCGCCTTCCGCCCGCGGCGCTGGCGCGGCGCGCTGATCGGCAACGAAAGCAAGGTGCGCTTCGACGTGATCGACGCAGAGCTGCGCCCCGTCTCCGCCGTGGCAGACTCACGCGAGTTCCGGGAGATCGCCTGGGTCGAGATCGAGACGGATCGGGACAACACGCTCACCATGCTGTTCGACCCGGGCCGCCCCCTCGGCGAACGCATCCTGATCGAGCAGTTCCAGACCTGATTCCGGTTTAGCTGACCGTTAAGCATCCTCGTCTATGGTCCCGGCTAAGAAGATCGAAAAACTTCCGGGGTGAGCCGTGGGCAATCTTCAGTTTGATACGTGCGACATGCTGCGCGACCGCAAGATCATGCTGGTCGACGACAGTGCTGCGCTGCGCGGGGCGCTGCGCTCCATCCTGTCGTCGCTCGGCGCAGAGCAACTGACCGAGGCGGGCGACGCCGGAGAAGCGCTCGGCGCGCTGTCCTGTGAAGGCATCGACCTTTTGATCACCGACTGGAAGATGGAACCGCTCGACGGCCTGGCCCTCGTGCGCGCCATTCGCGCCGGAAAGTCGGCCGCGGCGCGTGACATTCCGATCGTGATGCTGACGTCCTACACGGACGCCCGCTACGAAGCCGAGGCGATGCGCGCCGGCGTGACCTGTTTCATGCCCAAGCCCTTTACCGCCCGCTTGCTGCTGGAAGGCCTGATGGCCGTGCTGTCCGGCGAGACGACCGAATCCGAACAATCCCCGGCCGAACTGGCCAAGACCGCTGAAGCCTGACCGGAGAGACGAGATGAAGCGCGAACAACCGATCGAAGTCATTACGCCTCCGAACATGCTGCGCGTGAAGGTCGGCGGCCGGGTCGGCCCGATCGACGAAGCGGCCATTGCCCGTGCCGAAGCGGCGCTGGAAGACATGAAGGACGACTTCAAGCTCTGGCTCGAGGACGAAGTCACCAAGCTGGAAAAGGCCGCCAAACTCGTCATGGCCGAAGGCGTCAATGGCGAAGCCGGCGAAGCCCTGTTCGGCTGCGCGCACGATCTGCGCGGTCTTGGTACGACTTACGATTATCCGATCATCACGCGCATGGCGGCATCGCTGTGCCGGATGATCGAGACCGAAGAGAAGCGCGCTGCCGCTCCGGCCGCGCTCGCTCTTGCCCATGCGCACGGCATCCGCGCGGCCCTGCGTCAGGGCATCAAGCTCGACACCGACAAGGTCGGCGCCATGCTGATCCATGAACTGGAAACCCAGGTGACCGAATTCGTCGCCCCGTGGGAACCCGATCAGCCAGCGAGACGCGCCGCCGCGGGCTGAACCCCGATCTCGTCTTCATCGAGCCGCGAGAGGATGTACTCCACATCCTCGTCCGGCACGCCCTGAAAGCGCGTGAACGCCCGCTCCGCGAGGATCTTGCGGAAGCGTGCGCGCCCTTCCGGGCTGTCTTCCATCTCGATCGTGTGCAGCGTGTCGATCGCGGCGCGGATCGCCGGGAAGAGACGCGCGGGCAGACCCGTCCGGTCGAAGATCGCCTTCATGCCCAGCGGCCCCGCATCGTGGATCAGCAGCCAGGCTTTCGCATGCGGCACGCTGCCGAGTTCGGCGAAGGCGTGTTCCACGAAGCTGATATGACCGCGGAAGGCCGCGCGCAGGATCAGTGACGGCGTCAGCCGGCCATTCATCTGCAATTGCTGCACGAAATGGCGCATGTCGGGCGCCACACCGGCCTGGTCGACAAGGTCGACCGTGGCGCGTTCGCGCGTCGCCTCGGCCAGTTCGACCGCCAGCTGCGGCGGCAGGGCGTGACGCTTCACGAGGCGCTCCAGCGCTTCGTCGCTCACGCGGGAAATCAGCTTCTCCGTGAAGGCCAGCGGCAAGGCGGAACGCGACACGAAGGAATCCATCACTATCTTGGACTCGCAGAAGCGCGTGAAGGCTTTCTCGTAGGCCGCATCGCCGAACTGCGCGCCGTCATTGGCGGCCGTGATCGATACGGCGCGCTCGCTTCCGAACTCGACGATCGCGCCGACCACTTCGGCGGAAACCGACGGACGCGCGCCGATCGCGGACTGCTTGGCCTCACCCTGAGACTTCACGATCTCGACCAGTTCGGCATCGGTGAAAACCGGGCTGCCGGCCAGCACGGGCACGGCGATGGAATCGATATCGGCCGCCAGCTTCATGGCCACGGATTTCGGCAGATTGGGCGAGGTCCGGAGCGTGACGGCCAGAGCGCGGCGCACCAGCACCACGGCGTCCTCTGCAATCATCTCGATGATCGAATTGGCCGCGACCCGTTCTTCCTCGGTCAGGTCCGGCGCATCGACACGCTGGCAGATCTTGCGCGCCGCCATCGCCCGCTCTTCGGGGCTTTCGCCCTTCACCAGTCGGCGAATGTCGTCTTGCGTCAGCTTGGCGCGCATTGTGACGAGGCTCATCGAGGCGCTCCCGGATCGAATCGTTTGTCCGAGTTAACTGTCGGCCCGCGCCCTTTAACGAAGCGTTGAGAAATTAAGCGCGATTTGCGCCGCGCGGCGCATCGAGGGATGCGAGGATCTCCACGACGGCCGGAGACAGGACCGCGCCGCGCGGAATGGCGGCAAAGCCCGCCGACCCGCCGAACGTCCCGGCAAAGCCGCCGCCGACGCCCGCGTCCCGCACATCGCTGTCCCGGATCGTCCAGCTGCGGCTCTCGGGCAGTGGCTGGTCGTCGATCGGGTGCGGCGCGACCCGCGCCTCGCCCGGCAGGCGGGTAATGTTGGCGAGCACTTCGGACGCCGAACGCGCGCGGCCATTTTCATAGAAGATTGGACGGTTGGCAGAGGCCGCCGCCGGGAAAAGCTGCGACGCCGGCGTGTCCGGCTCGTTGCGCGCCGTCTGGATCAGATCGGCCGCGCCGCTCGCCCCCAGAAAGTGCGCCGCATAAAGCTCGCCGCTCGTCGGTTCGCGCCCGATGCGCGACCGCAGCACTTCGGCATTTGCCGCCGCCAGCTCGCCGGCCATCAGCGCGGAGGTCTGCGCGTCGAAGCGCATGTCGAGGATTTCCTGGCGCCGTGCCGGATCGCGCACCGTGTAGCGCCCATCCGCACCGCGCTCGATCGCATTGGCCTCACCGCTGAAGCCGTGCGCCGCGCCGCGCGTGTGCATCATCCCTAGCCAGGTCTGCTCCAGGAACTGGAACATGCCGGCCGCGCTCGACGTGCGGGCCTGGGCGCGCGCATCGAAGCCGCTCTCCCGCTCCGCGGTGCGGACGAGAAAGTCGAAATCCGCACCGGTCGCCTGCGCCGCGCGGGCGATCAGCGTTTCGGGACGGTCCGAGGCCGGGGCAATCGTGGTCATGGCGCTCCTGCCGGGCGAGGCGGCGATTCCCGTCGACACTCGCCCCTCGGGGCTAACCTTGCGTTAACGCTGTCAGCGGCCGGTCCGGGGCAAAGGCCGGGTCGGCCTCGCCTTGATCCAGAACGAGATCCCGTATCGTCTCGGCCATCGCCGGGGCCAGCAGCACGCCATTTCGGAACGCACCGAGACCGAGCACCACACCCTCGCACGCTGAGCGGCCGAGGATCGGCAGGCTGTCGGACGTGCCGGGACGGACACCAGTCCAGACCTCGACCGTTTCCGCGCGTGACAGGCCGGGCAGCACCGCTTCCGCGGCCTCGCGCAGGATTGACGTCAGATAGGGCAATGTCGCGTCGTCGCTGGCCCCGACCTCGCTCGTCGCGCCGATCACGATCCGACCCGGCTTGGCGCTGAGATAGGCGTCGACGGCGCGTATACAGCCGGTCAGGTCAACTACCGGCGCCACGCTCAGCATCTGGCCCTTCACCGGGACCAAGAGGCCGGCCTCGGGAATGTCCTCGCTCAGATCGCGTGACTGCCAGCCGGCCGCGAGAATGACGCGGTCCGCTTCCATCCGTCCGGCCGGACCGGACAGGGCAACGCCATCCCTGCCACTCGAAACCCGCGTCACAGGCCAGCTCGTGCGTACCTCCCCGCCTTCTGCGCGGATCGCGTTGACGAGCGCCGGGCCGAGCGCGCGGTTGTCGATCTCTCCGTCGCCGGGGAAACGCATCGCGCCAACCAGGCCATCGCCGAGACCGGGCTGGACGGCGCGCGCCGCCGCCGCGTCCAGCCGCTCGAACCCGATGCCGTAAAGCAGCGCATTCGCTTCCAGACGCTCGAGCCAGGCCTCGCCGCGCGATCCAAAGCCCGGCGATAGCGACCCGCTGCGCCGGTAGCCCAGCGGAGCGGCCGCATGCGGGGCGAGGCGTTCGGCCCAGTCGTCCCAAAGCGACAGCGAACGCTCGGCCAGCGCCACGAAGGCGCGGCCCGCATCCTCGTTCGCGCCTTCGAAACCCTGCGCCAGCATGCCGCCCGACGCGGCCAGCGCGCCCTGTCCGGCCACCGGCCCGGCTTCCAGCACCGTCACCTGCGCCCCGGCGCGCGCCAGCGTCCACGCCGAGGCGAGGCCGATGGCCCCGCCGCCGATGATCGCCATACGCGGGCTGGAGAGACGCTTGGAAACCATTCAGCTTGGGCTCATCTTGATGATGCTAGAAACGGGTCCGGGACAGGACTCTATCCACCAGTCAGAAGGCGTTGTCATGCAACCCGCTGCAATCCTCAAAACCGTCATCCTCGGTTCCGCCCTTGCCGCTGCGACCGTCGCGACCGCTTCGGCGGAATGCATCAGGATGACGAATGTTCACGGCTTCACCGTGATCGACGACACCCATGTCGTCCTCAATGGCGGAACCCGTCACCACTATCTCGTCACGACCCGGTCGCGCTGCCCCGACCTCCGCTGGGGCATGCAGATCGGCACGACCCTGCCGCGCACCGGCACGGTGTGTTCGCCGGTCGGTGAATACCTCGTCTCGGAAGATGGCTGGCGCTGCCCGATCGAGACGATCGAGGAAGTCGAGGATCTCGAAACCGCCGAAGCCCTCGTCGAGGCCCGTGCGCAGGCCGAGGCGGAAGCCGAAGCCGGGACCGAGCGCTGATCTCACCATTGACCGCCTGCGCGCTTTCCTGATCCCTGTAGGGGAAAGGGAGGCGCGCATGTGCGGACGCATCGGCATTCTGACGCTCAGCTGGCGTGAATATCACGAACGACTGAGCCTCATCCCTTCACAGCCGCACTTCAATCTACAGCCGAACTGGGACTGCGCCCCGACGCAGGAGGCGCCCATCGTGCGCCTCGCCGACGACGGCCGGCTGATGAGCATGGCGCGGTGGGGGCTCGTCCCCTTCTTCTGGCAGAAGCCGCTGAAGGAGATGAAATTCTCCACCTTCAATGCGCGCTGCGAGACCGCCGCCAGCGCCGCCAGCTTCCGCGAACCGTGGAAGAAACGCCGCTGCCTCGTCGTGTCGGAGGGCTATTACGAATGGAACGGACCGAAGGGGTCGAAGCGCCGCTTCTGTTTCCGCCCCACGGACGGCCCGCTCTTCACCTTCGCCGGGCTGTGGGACCAGGTGACGGTCGAGGGCGAGGCCATCACCAGCTTTACCATCCTCACCTGCCCGCCGGGCGAGAAGGCCGGGCAATACCACACCCGCATGCCGGTCATTCTGGATGAAGCCGGCCGCGAACGCTGGCTCGATCCGGACGCCGACCCCGCACCGCTTTGCACCGCCGCACCGGACGCCGCGATCGAGGTCTATGAAGTCGCCCGCCAGGGCCGCGGCCCGGAGTTGTTCGAGCCGAGAAAGAGCGAGTTGTTCTAGGTAGAATAAACGCGACGGAGAAAGAAAAGATGTCGGCCGATGATTTCAGAGCTTGGATGATCCATATGAAATTGAACAAGGCAGCTACAAGCCGAACGCTAGGACTGTCTCGGACAACGATCGATAACTATCTGGAGCGCGGGGCACCTAGCCATATCGGCCTCGCTTGCGCGGCGCTGGCGTTTGGATTACCCGCGTGGAAGACGGCCACACAAAACTAGCCGACAGCATGGTCGCCGGTTTGGCGATCTACCTGATCGGATTGACTGGAAAAATGGTACCGCCTCCCCGGTTCGAACGGGGGACCTCTAGATCCACAAGAACGAGCCGATTGACTGCTCGCCCCGCTGCATCGAGGTCGAGGCGCAGAAAGGTTTCAGCCTGGGGCTCGGTGATGGTCAGGCCCGCGCGAACGTCCGGTCCGGTGTGGCCGTAGCCGATTGTCCAGACGCCGGCCGGGCAAAGATACGCGCTCAGCCTCAGCCCTTCATGAGCGCGCACCATGCGAACACAGCGCGTCGATACGGTTCTCGGTCGGGACATAGCAGCCTCCTTTCGAGGCACGAAAAAGCCCGGCACGAGGCCGGGCGAACTTCAATTGAGTGAACGGGTTGAGCGGCTAGCGACCGCCACCAAAAGCGGCCCAGGCCGCGGCGAGACCGGACGCGATGGCGGCGGACCATCCCGAGATCATCGCCCAGTTCGACCGCCACCAGTTGAGCGCCAGAACGCCGGAGGTCACCTGAAGCTGAGAGGCATTCGGCGCCGCCATCTGCGCAGGGGCGATTTGCGAGAGGAAATATTCGAAGCCCTTGTCGGTCCGGATCGCGGTGACGCGCAGCGTGATCCGCACAATCCGCCTCGTCTTGGTCAGATAGTGCTTCACCATATCGTAGCTGTCGGCCTCACCTGCCGCCACGCGCGCCGCCATCTGCACGTCAGGCTGCACGTCCTCGGGAATGGTGATGTCCTGGAAGGTGCGCTGCTGTATCTCCCATTCGGTGTACTCGGTGATGTCGCAGAACGCCTTGTTGGCGCGGATGAACCGGCCATCCTCGCCGACCAGCGCCATGCCGAACAGCGAGTGTTCCCACATCGCGTTCAACAGAGCGACCCTTTCAGCCTCGCTCAGGCCAGATGAGAAGCTCATCACGCGAAACCCTTCATGCCGTCGGGCTGGATCAGGCGGGCTTCGTGATCGGGGAGCGCCTCGGAAGATAGAATGACGTACGCCCCGGTCGGGGTTCCTTCTTCGATCGTCTCGGCCTCGCCGGTTTCCGGGTCCGGCTCGCCCATCACCGGGCGGGAGTGCCAGAGCCGGCCCATCTCCACAAACTGCGACAGCAGCCGCGTCTCGTTGGTGATCGGATCGACGGAGAACAGTTCCGGCGCGGCGGTTTCCGCTTCGGCCTGTGACGCGAATTCATAGAAGTAGCTGGCCATTTGGAATCCTCTGAAATGGCTGATTGGTCAGGCAGCGTTGCTGACGAGGGCTTCCGCGTCCTCGTCCTCGATCCGGTCAGGGAAGATGCGGATCTCGCTGAAGCAGAACGCCGTAGCGGACGCGCTGCCTCCGAGGTTGCCGATACCGAGCGTGGCGGTGTCGATAGTGTTGCTGCCCGAGGTGTCGAAGACCTGATCGAACCCCTCCCGGCTGAACGCCATGTCGTTCGCGGCATAGCAGTAGGCCGCGCGGACGACCTCCCCGATACCCGCCGCCTGGGGGTTGTTCGACGCGAAGTAGCCGCTCGGGCTGTAGTCGTCGAGATAGAGCAGATTGTTCGTCAGGTCGTACCCGCCGAAATTCACCGCGTCCTTGTAGAGCGTGAGCAGCCAGTTGGTTGAACCGGCGGTTTCGCCCAGGGTGAAGCCCTCGATGTAGAGCGACCGCCCGAGCGCGTTCATGGTAGTCGTCATGGTGAGCATTTCCGCAGCCCGAGTCGCCTCACCTGTCGTGTTCGGCTCCGGAAGAACCGGCTGCCGCGGCGTCAGCGTGTTGGTGATCTGCGCCGCGTAGAAGCGGATCGTGAAATCAACGTCACCTGAGCCGTCGTAGACAATCTCAACCTGTGGATCGAGCCGCTCCACCGTACCGCCGCCGTCGAGCGTTGCGCCATGCCAGAACCGGCGATGCGACCGATCTAGAGCGATCGCAGGGCCGATTTTTCCGACCACGAAACTCCCGCCCGACGTTCGTTCGTCCATGCGGATCTTCGTCTCGGTGATGTTCGCCAGTGTTCCGGCCGTCAACCGCATGCCGACTGTGGTGCACCATTTCTGGCCGGTGGCCACCACGATCTGCGTCTGACCCTCGAATCGCATGTACATTCTGCCGCTCGGCGTGCCGAACCAACGCACGTCGACATAGGGCCAGCCGTCTTCGATTCCGCTGCCGACGATCTCGGTTGAAGCGCCACCGCCTGAGACGATGTGATGAGTCGGGGCGGTACCGGGTGTACCCGCAACCGCCCCGAGGTGACGCGAGTTGCGGTTCTTGCAGGTCACCGCCGGTTCGACGAACAGGCCCGCGCCTTCAACCTGGCGCATTGTGTTCGGCAGGAACTCCTTGAGCGGGCCGACCTGACCGCCGTTCGACCAATCCCATTTCGCAGCATGCGCCCGGCTCGCGCGCGTAAAGGCGAACCCGTCGGTCAGGGTTTCCCCGCCGCGCGTCGATTCTGCCGGATCATCCTCGTCTGGCATGACCGGCGAAGTCGCCGCGAGGCCGCTTTCGATCTGCGGGAGCAGGATATCGAGCGTCACGTCGATCGCGCCGGTCGACCAGTTCACGATGATCTCGTGCGTGATGGCGGCGACGGTGCCGCCGCCGGAAAGTGTCCGGCTATAGACGTAGCGCCGGTGGGTGGCGTCGGGCGTCACGTCGTTCGAACCAGCCGCCACGTCAGCCCCGCCCGAAGTGCGCTCTGCGATCCGGACGCCGACCGAGGCTACGTTCGTGAGCGAACCGGCGGCGAGCGCGAGACCGACCGAATGGGTCCATTCGCTCGCCGTTGCAGCGGCGATCTGCGTAAGCCCTTCGAGGATGATGCGCGGAGCGCTGGATGGCGTACCGTTGAGCCTGATCCGGAGATACGGCCAGCCGCTCGCATACCCGGTTGAGACCACGCTGACTGCGGAGTCTGCGATGCCCGTTACGGTGACATTCGACGGCAACACGCCAGCGCCATCGAGCGCGCCAGCCGTCGCCCCCTCGAACCGTGGATTGCGGCCCTTGTTCGTCGCCCCGGTTGACTCGAGCAGACGGCCTCCGGCGGTGTTGGGCGGCTGGTTATACCGCAGAACGCCGGCAGCGACTTCCTCAAGTCGGCCGACCGGGTCGCCGGAACGGAACGACCAGTTCGGATTGAAGGCGACGCCCGTCCGCGAAATGCTCGCCAGCATGTCGAGACGGCCCTCGAATTTCTCCTCCCCGCCCGCGAAATCGTCGCGGTAACACGCACCGTCGGCCAGGCGCAGGTCGAGCATCGCGCGGTATTTCAGATCCCGGAGGCCCGCCCGCTGCGCCGCCCGGCGCCGGTCTGCAAACAGCAACTCCTTCAAATTGAACCGGGCAGGCGTGATATCCGCAGAGGCGGTGTCGTATCCAAGAGGCATGGATGCTCTCCAATGGGCGGTCAGGTGATGACGAAGTTGAAGTTGGAAGACGTGATCGCCATCGTCGTCCCGGATGGGCTGGTATGGTTCACCCGACCTCGCAGGCGGATCGTCGCGCTCGAATAGTCCACGTCGGGCAGGCGATAGACCATGCTCGCCAAAGGCTTCGAGAGCTCCAGCGTCGTTTGGCCAATCGGATAGATCACGCTCGACGGGTCGTAGTAGATTCCTGGGTTGAGATTGAGCGCCGTCATGAACGGGTCTTCGGAGCCGATCAGAGTGCGCAAACCGCTCACCGACGAGTTGACCTCGAAAATCCAGTCGCCGACGGCAAGCGTGTAGTCGCTCGACGTGACGGAGTTTGACGGGAAGACGATATTGAGGATCGGGAACCTGATACCGTTGCGCTCGTGATCGATGTTCGCAGGCAGAGTTGCTTCGGCGAGCGTGAACCACTGGTTCATCGGGAAGCCGCCGCCGAGCGTCACCGCGCCGCCCGAGGCAGTACCGAATTTGCCGATACCGCCCGACCGGCTATCGAAGGTCACGCCACCTGTATCGTCCCGGATTAGTAGGCGCGGCCCGCCGGAGGCGTCCGGGTCGAAGTCCAGAAGCCGAATCGTCCGTGCCAGCTCGTTCCAGATCGTAAACCGGCCCGAGTTGAGGAATTCGATCAGCCCGTCAGTACCGATCGAGAGCGTGTCGCAGAGCAGGTTGATATTCGAGGTCAGGACCCCGTTCTCGTCGCGCGCCAGTATCTCGATGGCCGCCGATGCGTCGCCCGCCGAGACAGCCGCGAGGAAGGCGGCGATGGCCCCGTCCTCATTCACCATCGCCTCGGCGAACAGTGCGACGAGCGCCTCGGTGTCGTCCAGGCGAGCACGTGTGGTCTGTAGCCGGCGCGCCACGGCTTCAACGTCAGAAGCGCGGGCCTCGGTCTCGATGCTGACCCCGGCAAGCGCCGCAGCGAACGTCGCCCGGAAGTTTGCCAGTTCGCGGGCCAGTACAGCGGTGCGCGTGGCCTCACTCGCTCGAACGGTTTCGATCAGTCCCGTGTTGCCGTCGATCGCCGTTTGAAGTGCTTCCCGGGCGGTCGCGGCGGCCGCGTCGGCGTCGACGAGTAGATCGATCTCTTCGTTGAAGGCAGCTACCGCGTTGTTCAGGGCAACTCGCGCTTCCCGGGCGAGGCGAGCCGCCGCCTCGGCCTCCGAAGCCCGCGTCAGAATCTCGGCCGTCGCTCCAGCGAAAGCGTTGGCCGTCTGAGCGCGGAACTGGTCGACCTCTCGCGCAAGCGCCCGCAGCTCGTTCGAGGCGGCCTGGCGGGCGGTGACGATTGCGGCCGCGTTGGTCTCTGTCTCGGTCTCCAGCGTCTCGATGGCGGTGACGTTCGCAGAGACCTGATCGGAGAGCACCGAAAAGCTCGCGGTGAAGGCCGCGAAGTTTGCATTGGTCTGAGCGCGAAGCTGGAACAGGTATTGGGCCTGAGCGTCGATCTCCCTGGCACGAAAATCCGCTTCGATCAGAAGGCCCGCGAAGCTGTTGGCGTAGCGCGCCTCAATCCTCTCGATCTCCCGGAACACTTCGCGCGCGGGGATGCTGCCAAGCTCCAGCGAATTCCGAGTCGTCCAGACTGGCGGCGTGAGCACATCCTCGATGACGAGACGGCTACCGAGAATGCGATGAGCGTTCCGGTACCGGATCGCAACGTCGTGCAGCACGAGAGGCGGCAGGGGCTGAACCACGGTCGAAAAGTCCGTCTCGCGCGGAAACTCGCCGTGGCTCGTCCATTCCGTTTCGCCAGCGACCCGGTACTCGACAACCGCAGAAACGACATTCGGCTCGGTGAATTCGCCCGCTATGCGCAGCGCCGGGTGGCCGACGCGGGCCTGACCGATGGTCGTTTCGACGGTCCAGCCCGTGGCAGTCCAATCGTCAGCGGAAGGTGTCGGCACATCGCGTGGATCGTAGACGATACCCGTGCCAGGCGGGTCCAGAGGCAGGACCGTTCCGCCCTCATACACCGCCGGCCCATCCTCCCGGAGCACGAGGTAGATCGGGCCAAGCGGATCGATGCGGATGTCGATCACGCGGAAGATTTTCGCGGTCCAGCCGCGGCGTGGCACGGTCAGCGTGACGACGCTGAACATCTGGACGTTATTGGCCTTCCAGTTGAATGGCGCCTGATACACGCCCTGCAACCGCGACCGGTTCAGCTCAAGGCGCGTCAGCTTCTGCGCCTGGTCGGGATTGGTGACGGCCTCATAGTGGAAGGCCTTGCGCCGCTTACGCCCGTCCTCGGCCTCATAAGCCGCGTCGCGCACGACCGGATAGTCGCGGCGCTGGTACAGCGCGTCTGGGTCGATGAAGGTCCCGTGGCCCTGGTTGAAGTGATTGACCAGCGAGACTTTCGGATGCCACTCGGCCTCACCGACGATGTCCTCGGCATCGAAATGCTGAGCGACGTTCGCGGTGTCGTCCGTCCAGATGTGAAGCGAGTAGAGACCGCCGGCGTCGCTGCTCGTACCCGCACAGGCCGCCTCAAGGACGGCGAGGTTCGAATTGTGGTCCGTGCCCGTCGAGAGCAGGCAATCCGAATAGTACTCCTCCTCCTCACACCGGTTCGCCGCCTCGATGAACGAGTCGAAGTCGATGTCATCGAGCGGTACGCCTTCGCCGGCGCGAAGGATCCATTCGCCCGAGTCGGGGTTCTGGACGCGCCAGCCGATCCGGTACCAGAGGATCTGAAGTGCGGCATTGCGGCCGATCGGGACGCCGTTGCTATCGAGCGGTGAATACTCCCACGTCGACTGGTCGTCCGCGCGGTGCGAACCCGATCCGCCACGCGTGGAATCCCGGCGCGGATCATAGAGCTTCGCGCCCTTCCCTTTCTGCGTGATGCGCGTTGGGATGCCGCCGGGCAGCGTCTCGGGGGTGACGGTCCACGACAGGACATAGTGCGCCAGCCCGGTCATCCACGGGCCCTTGCCGAGCGCGGCCTTCCAGATTCCGCCAGCGCCAGCGGTCAGAAACGTCCCGGTGACGCCGACCGTGCGCGTACGCCGGGTCAGGACGCCAGCATACTTCCCGGTCGCATCGTTACCGCTGAACGAGACAAGGTCGTCCTCGATGTGGAGGTCACCGAACGCCTCGATCTCGTGGATGGCGGCAGCGAGGACGTAGTCGACCTTCGTCCGGTTGCTCCACACCTCCCAATAGCGAAGCTGGGTGTCGAGCGCGGTTTCGCCGAAGACGATCGAGCCGAACGCCTCGGGCTCCATCGAGATATTCAGGCGCTGTTCGACCGATTGCGTAGTGGGGGGGATTTTCGGCTTGGTTGCCGTGCTGAGCAGCCCGGTACCGAGAAGGCGCACGACGGCTGGCCAGGTCGTGCCCCCCATGAAGAAGCTACCGACCACCAGCACGGCGCCAACGATTATCTTGACGACCTTAGACATGCCAGCAGGCCTTCAGCTGATTGCGAGGGACGGTGATGAAGCCGGCGGAGACGAGCACGCCGTCGGAAGATTGCTCCTCTCCGGCGAACCACCCCTCACCTGCGTAAAAGACGCCAAGCGCGCCCTGAGCGTCGCAGACGATGTCGCCGGCGCGCGCGAAGGCGGGAGACTTCGACCGCCCGAGCTTTTTCGACGCGAGGCCGCGCGGCGTGGCCACACCGTCGATCTGGCGAAGAAGCGCGTAGCCTTCCTCAATCGTCGTGTAGCGACCGCGATACGCTGCGCCGAAGTCTTCTCCGCGGACGGCCATGAGCGCGCCGTTGGCCACGCCGAGGGCGCAATCCCACTCTCCCGGCTCGTGCGGGGTATTGCGGTTCTCAGTGATGAATTCGGTGAGGCGTCGCCGCCAATCCGGAAGCCGCTGCATCACAGCTCGTTGACGAGCCCGCCATTGCCGCCGGGACCGCTTCCGCCGCCTCCGCGCCCGCCCGGCGTCGTGGTCGTTCCGCCAACCGTGATCTTCTTGTTTGCGAGGTCGTGAACCCAGCTCTGCGAGATGTCGGTCGGGTCGACCTCGGGCTGCTCGGCGTAGCGGCTCTCGAGCGGAACGCTTGCATGCGCAGCGTGGGATTCGATGTCGACGGTGATGACCGCCTCTTCCTCACCGTCGAGCGCCTTCAGATTGTCCATGCGGCCGGACCGCCGGCGCTTCGGCGCGTAGAGCAGCTGACCGGTCTCCCCGTTGACGTAGGAGTGCCAGACGACGCCGCGGCGCCATTGCCAGTTGCGCGCCTCAGCGACGATCTCGTTGAACGCCGTCTCGGCAGGATCCACAGCCGGCAGGGTCAGCGTGACCGGTCCACCTCCGCTCAGCCCGTCAGCGATCTCGCCAACCTGACCGATCGCGCCGACGCCGAGGAAAGTGAAGCCGTCGAGGAGCGGGTCGCCGGTTTCGTCCGCGGCGAACGTCTTGTCCCACGGCGCAGTCCATGCGCGAACCGGGTCGCCCTCGATATCGAGATACACGAACCAGACGGGTGGGTTCGGGTTCACCTTCTCGTTTTCGGTCTCGTAGGTGTCAGCCATTGAGCGACTCCCGTCCCCGCAGCATGTAGCGGCCCTGTTGTGACGGCTTCACGCTCCACGGCTCTGCCGGGCTGATCTGAGCCATCAGTGCGTAAGGCGACGAAATGACGAACGGAGCATTGTCAGCCGGCGCGCGGCGAAGCGGTGGCTCGAACGTGATTGCCGCCTCGCCCAACCCATCCGATGACACATCGGCTGCGCAGATTTTCAGCTCGTCATTGACGGTGAACCAGTCGCCTTCCTTGAGCAGGAGTTCGCTCGGGTTCCAACCATCGCTCTCAAGCGAAGTTCCGAGCTGGCCAGCGCCTTTCACGAGGCCCGCCGCTCCGGTGTAACCAGACAGGAGCCCAGTCCAGCCTGGCACCGGGAACCGGAACGTGTTCACCCGGCCCCGGAGCTTCATCAGGAACGCCCGCAGCTCTGCCCCCTCCTCCTCGGTGACCGAGACGAACGGACATTCCATGACCCATTCGAATCCGCCGGGCAGGCTGGCGACCTGGCGTACCGTAGGCGCGTATAGTCCGCGATGCTCCAGATCCATGAAGCCGGGCGTTATCTTCGCGTCTTCGACGAACCGGGCCTTGATGAGTGCGGGAACTGTGACGAGCGCCATGGCTTAGCCGTTCATTTTCGGACGCTGCGTGCTCGCCGCCAGCCCGCCGACCATTCCCGCCGCGTTTTTAGTAGCCTTTTTGACCGCCTGCCTCGAACCCTCGCGCACCATTTCCTTCGCCTCCTCTTTCGACAGGCCGCCGGCGTTGATCGATCCGATGTTGACCGTCAGTCCGCCGCTGGAATCGCGACCCTGAGACAGCGGCGTAATCCGCGCGCCGCCGCCCGGCCGAGCATCGATCCGCTCCGGACCGCGCTCGCCGACGATGCCCCACTGGCCCGCTGCGAGATCGCCGCCATCAGCAAAGAACCCGCCAAAGCCGATGAAGGACAGGACGCCCTTGCCAAGGGTCGTAAGGCCGCCGGCGCCACCGAGACTGCTCAGGGCCATCGCACTCGAAATCTGTGCAGCGACGAGACCGCCTGCCGTCGTCATCGCGCCGGCGATCTGGAGCGCAGAGGCTTGGGCCGCACCAACCATCGCGGTCCCGATCGCCAGTCCTGAGGCCGCGCCGTGCGCTTGGCCCTTCGCCGCCTCGACACCCATGTCCGCCGCCTCCCCGGTCAGGTCCGGGGCAAATTGACGAAACAGGACGTCGAGCGAATTCTCGACCGCCCGATCGAGCATGGAATTCAACGCATTGCCGAAGGCGTCCAG
Organism: Alphaproteobacteria bacterium; assembly: GCA_016124205.1. GTDB lineage: Bacteria > Pseudomonadota > Alphaproteobacteria > Caulobacterales > Maricaulaceae > Hyphobacterium. Next base: position 360,829 of record WGOD01000003.1, on the reverse strand, counting down.
CAGGGACGTTCCATTGCGAATATCGCGAAAAAAGCCCGAGGCGGTGCTGCGCAGCGTGCTCAGGCGCTCGTCCGCCTTCACGAAGGCATCCTGCGCCCTCTCAACGCCCCGAGCATAGGTCTCGTGATCCAAGCCCGAATTCAAAGCATCGTTCAGCGTCCGTATCTCGACCTGGTAGCGCTGCAGGGCTGTCATGTTCTGGTCGGTGAGCCGGCTCACGGTCTCGGCGGCGGCCGCCATGATGTCCTGCTGTTTCTCCCATTCTTCGGTCGTCCGGAGAATCGCATCGGCCATCAGGAGCTGTTGCGGCGTCGCGCCCTCAAGGGCCATCCGATAAAGCTCGACCTCTCGGCTCGTCATGCCGATCGCCACCGCTTCTTCGCGAAGATCGGCGATGCGCTCATCCATCTGAAGCTGCCGGTAGGTTCCGACCAGATCACGGATGCGGTCGGCCATCGCCCCGGTCGCGTCCACCGGAAGACCAGCAGCCAGAAATTGTTCGGCGACAGCGCGTTCCTCTCCGCGGGCAACGCGCAGAAGGGCGATTGCCTGCACGAGGCTTTCGACCGTGTCCCGGTATTCATCCGACGCCGCGGAGAGGGTCACGGTGCTCGACACTTCACCCGCGTCACCGGCCATGTCCCGGAGCCGACCAATCTGCCGCTCGAGCGCAACGATCGTTCCGGTGTTTTGCAGCACGAGTTCGCGCGCGTCGGCCGCCGCGATTTCTGCGACTTCGAGATTGCGTCGATATCCAGCAATCGAAGGGCCGGTGCGACCCGGGCTGTTGATGTGGTCTTCGAGCGCCTGGCGCGCCGTGACGGCCCCCATCTGTGCCAGCCGGTACTGCTCGAGCACCTGTTCGCGCGTCGCGCGCGCCTCGGCGAGACGGGCCTCGGCCTGGTCGAGCGTGGTGTCGGTGATGCGGTCACCGAGCGTGACCATCTGCTGTTGAAGGTCGTAGAGGCGCTGGTTCTCCTCCCGCGCCTGCTCAACAGCGGAGCGATGATTGTGCCAGGCGAGCGTCAGAAGCCCGACCGCTGCGATCAGCAGCCCGACCGGACCGAGGGCAAACCTCACGGCCGCGCCGAATGCCGATGTGGCCAGCGTCGCTGTCGCGGTCATCGGTCCGACCAGCGAAAGCGACACGACGTAGGCACGGAAGGCCGCAGATCCTGTGATCGCTGCGACCGTCGCCGCTCCGAGACTGATCGTCATTGAGATCAGCTGTCGCACGACGAGCACGCCGGCGGTCACCGCGAGCGCGCGCAACATCAGTTCCACCGCCTCGCTGGCGCCCTCGGTGCCGTTGAGCGTTGCAATCGTGGTTTCGAGCGCCGGCACGAGCACGTTCAGCAAGGCTTCGCCGCCCTGCCGCGCCCACTCGCCCGATTGAGCCATGATCCGGTTCCAGCGCAGTTGCAGGTTCCCGGACATGCGCTCATAGGCCTCGTCGGCAGCACCGGCGCGCTCAGCCATCTGATCCATGATCTCGTTGAACCGGACCCCGCCCTGCCCTGCGAGCGAGAAGACCGCGCGCAGGGCCTCGGTCGAACCGAACAGTTCAGCCATCACTTCGTTGGAACCACCGGTCGCTTCGACCAGGTAGTCCATGAAGCCGGCGAGGCCGCGTGCCTCGACCGCCGTGGCGCTGAAATCGATACCCAGCTGCTGGGCAAGCTCGATCGCTTGCTGAGACGGCCGCAGGAGCTGCGTCAGTGCGCCGGAGATGCCCGTCACCGCCATTTCGGTGGACTGACCCTGCGTGGTCAGCGCCGCGACTGAGGCGACAACCTCGTCAAATCCAATGCCGATCGCGGTCGCTTGAGGAATGACGCGGCCGAGCGTCGAGGCCAGAGAGTCGAAGTTGGTCTTACCGGCCCGGACACCCACGAACAGGATGTCGGCAGCGTCCGCCGCGCTCAGATTGGACGCGGCATAGGCGTTCGTCGCCGTCGTGAGGATGTCGACCGCCGTGAACGCGTCACTCACACCGCCGATGGCGGCCCGGTTCGCCACGTCGAGCAGCTCGGTTGCCGCTGCCGCGTCGCCAGCCCCGGCGCTGATCGCCTGATAGAAGGCCCGGGCCTGCTGGATGCCTCCAGTGCCGTACTCGACGCCAAGCCGCTGCGAGGCTCCGGTGATGTCGTCAATCTGCCCCTCGACGACCGGCAGGAGCGTCGAGACCTCTGCGATCGACTGGCTGAAGGTCATCGCGTCGCGCGAGCCCTGGCCGAGATTGGAGGCGAGCAGGGACGCGCCGCCGATCAGGACCATCGCGCCGGCCACCGCGACACCGACCTGCCCGACCAGCGTGCCGATTGCGCGGAAGCGGGACGCAACGCCTCCCAGCGGGCCATCCAAAAACGCGACGGCCGAGCCCATCGAGCGCAGCTGGCGGCCGGTCTGAGCGGCTTCCCGGCCGAGGCGCTCTGCGGAACGCTCAGTACGGTCCGCCTGTTGCTCCATGCCCCGCAGATCGCCGGTCGCACGGGCAGCGTCGCTGCTGTCGACGCGATAGCCTAGTTCCGCAATGTCCATGCCGCCCTCCCTTGCTGATTCACCATGGGAAAGGGCCGCCTCCGAATGGAGACGGCCCCTGTTTCATGCCTTACCGGCCCAACCGAGCCTCGCCATGCCCGGCCTAACCCCGACAGACCTCGCCTGCCACGCAGCGACTCGACTCACCAAGCCTCGACTTGCCCAAACTGGCCATGCCTGCCTGTTGCCCTACCGGGCGCGGGGTTGAGTGGTGAACTCCCGCCGTAACACCCGCAGCTAGGCCGCGTTTTCGTCCTTGAGTTTTTCGATCACCCCGAACAGCCGGGCGAACTCAACGAGGTCCGCATATTTGCGCTTCCATGCCTCGATTTCCTTCCACGCCTGTTCGAGAACCTGCGCACGGAGCGCTTCGTCACTCAGGGCGTGAGCGGTCGACGTATAGCTCCGGTCCTCATCGACGCGGACATTCACGAAAGCCCGCACCGGCCTGTCAGGCTGACCCGCTGCATCCTCCGGGACGAGTGTGATCGAACGGATCAGGTGCGCCGCCTGAGTGACGCGGTATTCGTGTGCGGCGGTCTCGTCATCCCACTCGAACGCGCTGTGAAGCGGGCTTGCCTCTTCCCGAGCCGCCTCAACCACCGCCTCGCTGGTCAGCCGGCCATTCCTTGCCAGCCGGATGCGTTCGATTTCCTCACCCGCCGCCTGTGCGTCCAGCTTCAACCGGCTCTCGGGCTTCCATGCATACCGGGTCATGACTTCGCCTCCGTCGCGACGTGAAACCGGCCATAGACACCGTCGCGTTCCGGTCTCCAGTCGCCGACGCCGACAGCGAACCCGGCCGTCTGGCAAAGATTGACGACCTGCGCCGCTGACATGACGTTCGCGTTGAACTTCACCGTCAAAACTGCCGTCCAGGGATCGAACTCTCCGCGATAGCGAAGATCAGCGGTCCCCATACCGACCCGTGCAACGTCTTCGCGCATCGCTGGCACCGAACCGCCAAGCTCGACGAATTCGCCCTCGACATGGAAGGCTTGCCGCGCCGCGACCTTTGTGATCCCGCCTATCGACGTGCAGGCCGTGACCATCGCCGATTTGAATGCGACCGCCGGAAAACCGAACCGGCCCTTTTCGATATCGGCTTCCGTCGGTTCGTCTGGCATTCCGTCAAGCCAATAAAGGCTTTCGCAGAAATCCATCCACGGGTTCTTTGCGGCCCGCCCCGCCGTCGCCTTCTTTGTTTGCTTCGCGAGCATTTGCTCCCGCGCCTTCTTGGAGAAGGCATGAACGATAAGCGGGCTATCTCCCTCGATCGGTATTTCGATGGTCTCAATTGCCAGTCGTGGCAACTCGATTGCGACACTCTTCTTTGTGGCGGCCATCAGTTCAGCCCCCCAAAATAGAGTTCGCGAACAACGGCCACCACGCGGCCGACAACGGCATCTTCAAATTCGGCCCAAGCCATCTTCTGAATGGGTGCGCCGTCGCTGTCATGCGAAACCAGCATGATCCCGCCCGCCTGGCGCGTGACCCGGCGAATTGCCAGCTCTCCATCAATGTGAAGCGCGTATAGCGCCGCGCCCTCATATCCGTCGAGGGGTTCCGTTTGAGCACGGTCGCCTGCATTCAGCTGCGGCGTCACATCGCCGTCCGCGACGGTGAGAAAGAAGGGGCGGCCTTCCAGTATCTCCTGCGCGATGTTCGGTTGGCCGTTCATTGCGTCACCTCCCGGATCATCCGCTCGTCACGGACCTTGATGTCCGCGACCACGATCCCGAGAACGCAATCGTTGAATTCCTGATGCGTCAGGAAGTGGTTCGAGTATTCCTTCCGGTCGGTCATGATCTCGTAGCGGCCATCGAGACGGCGCTCGACACGCCGGATGATGGGCTCGCCGCAAAGCTCGATGACGTAGATGGACGGGTATTGATACCGGTCCACCGGCAGCACCATCACGTAGTCGCGGCCCCGCCGGTATGTCGGCTCCATCGCATCGCAGAGAACCTGCTGAATGCGCAAATCCGGGTGCTTCAGCGCGGACGCTGGAACCGGGGGTTCGAAAAAGCTAGACTGGCCCGTAGCCATGGCTTGATCCTCCTAAGATCAGCTTTCGGTGAGAGCCGGGTCGAGTGCGCCAACACTTGCCCGGCTCGTTAGTTTGTGGCATCAACAAGTCACGATGTCAACAGGTAGCGCTAAAAAGTCACGAATGGGACGCCCGCCGGTCGATACGATGGCGGTGAATGTTCGTATGCACGTTGACATGATCGCTCGCGTTGACGACTGGCGACGCAAGCAAGACGACCTCCCCAATCGCCCCGAAGCTATCCGCCGGCTCGTTGAGCGTGCGTTGGCCGAGGAATAGCCCTTCAACTTGACTTTTTCGTTGCGGTGAACCGTGGTGCGTCCGAGTTGATCGGAGCTATTCATGCCTTCTCCTGCCGTAGACCCGAACGAACCGGATCGTGTCATTGATGAAGGTCCATCAGACGACTCTCTGCGCGACCCGGCCAAGCTCTCCAGCGAGTTCGTTTCGATCGCCCCGGCTGTCGCTGCGGCGGTGTTTTTTGTCGGTGGCCTCGCTGCGCTTTACCGGGCCTTCTCCCACCCGAGCCCGGTTTCCGACTTGCCATTCAACCTTGCTTGGCTCCTTGCCGGAGCGAGTTCGATAGCGGTTTCGATCCTCTTTCTTGTAGCCGGGCAAATCGTATGGCGCCTGTCCCAGATCGTCTGGTTACTCGGTGATGACCGAGCGCGACGAGCCTTCCTGAAAATCGACGATTAGCGACCTGCTGGCGCCCCTTGCAGCAGCGCCACCAGATGCTCGACGTCGCCGTCCTCGAGGGGGAAGCTCAGCTCGACATCGTTGCGCCGCATGGTGAGCCAGACCCGGCTGGATTCGCGTTTCACGCTGATTTGTTCCACGTTCGGCGGGAAGCGCGTCATGCCTTTGTCGGCGTGTTGAAAGCGGGGGAGATCAGTCATGGCGTTGGGCCTTTCGGACATCAAGGGGATTCTCGACCACTGGGCGGTCTGGCGAGAAATGCGAGAGAATGCGGCGAAGGTGCCGGAATTGGAGGCGCGGATTGCCACGCTCGAAGATCGGTTAAACAAAGCACCCGGTCAGGCTTGCCCGGCCTGCGGAGCCCTGGAGTTCCGCACTGAGAAGAGCGTTCCTCATGCGACGCTTGGCAGGCTCGGCGCGACAAACCGTCACCTGAAATGTGGTGCCTGCGGTCACAGCGAAGTGAAACTGGAAACACCGAAGTAGGCTGCGTCACTTCGCGGCTTCGATCGCTTCATTCGCGGTCTGGATAAAGCCGTTGCACCAGGCGCGGTCCATTTCGGTGAGCGCGAACGTCTCGTCCGGCCCGACCGGGATGCCGGTCATTCGTGATGCGGCCTCGATCTCCCGCAACGGAATCGGCTGCGGCGTGCCGTCCGCCCATTGCCGCTGGCGGGCGAGGAACCAGAAGAAGCCGAGAAAGCTTTCCGCCCCTTCCGGCACATCGGGTTCCTCGGGGATTTTACGCGACTGCCCGAACCGCTCGTAAAACTCCAGGCGCGTCTCCGGCTGGCCGTCTTTCTCGAAACGATGGGCCGTATCCCACCGGCCGACGAAGGCTACGACTTGGCGGAGGCCTTCGAGTTGACCGGCGATGCCGGGAAAAAATCGGAGCGGTCCTCATAGGCCGCCGCGATCTGCTCACGCAGCCAGCCGTACTGGGCATCTTCGAAGTAGCCCCTCAGCATGTCTCGATCGAAGCTCGGCTTGTCGCCCCTGATCGTGAACTTGCTCGGCGTGCCGTCCTCGTTTTCGAACCGCCAGTTCTCGACCGATGCCGCGCTGATCTCGATCATCAGAGTGCGCTGCGCCTTCACGTCGAGATCGCCGTTGCGCTTGTGCACGCGCTTTCCATGCTGCGTCTCGGCCGCGATGATCCGCGGATGGCCCGGGAAGACCAGCTCGAAAACCCAGCCGAGCGGCAGGCCGGTGCCAGGGTGCGTGATGTGGAGGTCTTTGGTTTTCGCTTTGATCTCGGAAAGATCCATGAGGAATAAGCGCGGAAGCCGCGCCCTTTCTGTTTAGTTGGAAGGAAGTCCGCCCGGCGCGGTTCCATGCGCCGGGCGGGATGGCTCAGATCGAGATCGTCGCCGGCAGGACGCGCAGGTGCTGATTGTTGCCGAACGAGTAGGCTTCACGCTCGAAGTCGCTCGTGCCACCCGCCGGGCTTCGCGGACCGCTGAGGACGCCGCGCAGGTAGTCCATCGTCGCGGTCTTGTCGCCGTTGGCCGTCCCGGTGGCGTCCGCGTGCTCGATCTTGAAGCACACGTTCCGGCGCTGTGCGCCGCGTGAGCGCATCTGGACCTGTCCGGCATCGGTCGGGTCGTAGGCCATGATGAAATCGCCATCACCGGCGTTGTTCGACCCCTTGCCCTTCACGATTCCGCTGAAGGCGTCGTAAGTCGCCGTCGCTTCGTTCCGGCCGTATTCGGGGAAGGTTCCGACATCCTTGACCAGCACCCAGGTCAGAGCTTCGAACCCCGCCTGGTTGAGGTCGGTATCGTCTTGCAGTTCTTCGGCGACATAGAGTTTGGCGCCAGCTTTGGTACCCATCGTCAGGGCTCCTTCTGTCATGAAAAAAGCCCCGTGAGCCGGGGCGGGTTGCGGTCAGTCGGGACCGCGCCGTCACGCCTTCGCGGCGATCAGATGATGGCTTCGTACCGGATCGGAACCGGCAGCATGAGAATGCCGTCGTCCTCGACAACGGAGAGAGGAGCCGGCTCGGCAATGACGCGCACGGTCACGCCGGAATCCGTCATCCTCTGCCCTTCCGGGAAGTGCGTCGCGACCGCATCGGCGAGCGTGTCGATCGCCTTCGTTCCGAGACCGCGCCGCGAGCAGACGGTCGCCTGCATGTAGCCGGCGTATCGACGGGTCGCGCCGTCGGCGAAGAACAACCGGCGCGGCTCGGACGGGAAGTGCGCAAGCTCGATCCAGAGCCCGTCCTTCGGCGGCGTGAAGTCTTTCCAGCCCTGATATGAGATCCGGTCCTGAGCGAGTGTTCCGGCCGGGAAGGCTTCCATGCGCGCGTTCAACGCCGCGCGGATCGCTGCATTGCTCATCCGCCTATCCTTGCCCGTACTTCGGCCACGACATCGCTCACGATGCCCTGCCACTCCATCGCAGCGCCCTTCATGAAGCCGTAGCGCTGCTCCATCTTGCGGGCGTAGACGGCGGACCATCCCATGAAGAGGACGTCGCCCGGTTTCATCTGCGCGATGACCAGGGTGACGCCTCCGCGCCAGTCATCGTCGCCGAACGTGGCGTCTCCCGAGTTCGTGCGTGGTCCTGCCGGCATTGAACCGATCTCGGCTCTCGCGGAATTCTTGAGGAAGCCGGTCACCCGCGGCATCCGTCCGCCCTTGCCCGCGCTGGCCCCCCGCCCGACGCTTGGGCCATCGAGGTTCGCTCGCTCCATCAGGCGCTGCGCCGAGGTCTTGATGACCGCGTCGGTGATTGCTTGCGACTGGCGGACCCAATCAGACACCGCCGCACTGAACTTCTTACCCATCGGCGAGCCGCCCGATCCAGTCGACACGGTGGATCTCATGGCAGCGGCAGCGCGCGATCTCTTTGATCGGTGCGCCAAGGCTCGTGTCGCCCGGATAGCGCATCTGGAATCCACCGACGATGAACGGTTCCTCACCGGTCACCTTCTGTCCGTCCGCGGCCGCATGGGTCTCGCGGGTCGCGGAATCGCGGGAGGCGTCCCACTCGCGTTCGATATGCCGGGCATCGACCCCAGCCGTCTCCGCACCCTGCACGAACGCCTCGTGCTTTCCAGCGCGAAGCGCGTTCAGGGTTTCGGTGCGTGAGACGGTTTCGCCCCGATGCTGAAGCATCCGGTTCGAATACCGATCAAGAACCCTCTCCCTCAGTTCGCCTGCAACCGGTCGCCCGCTCGAGAATGCGGCGCGCACGGTTGTATCAAGCCGCCGGTCGCGCAGCTCCAGCCCGAAATACCGGGTGTCGCCGCTTTCGAGATAGCGCCGGGCATTCGCCAGGTAGCGCGTCTGAGGGCCGGAGAGACCGATGATGCCGCCACTTCGGCGACCGGTCTGAGGGTCAATCCTGCCGACCAGGCGGGTTGCAGAGGTGCGCGGGTTGACGCCTCGAGCAAGATTGTCCTCGAGCACGCTGCGGATCGCCGCCGCTTGGTCGTCGGCAATGCGGGTGACGAGGCCAGCGGCTTCGCGCCGGATCCACGCCTCAGCGCCCGCATGGCGCATGTCGAAGCGGAATTGGACCCGAAGCCCACGAGGATCGCGCAGACGCTTCGGGAACATCGATGTGAAGGCGCGGCCCGCCCCTTCGAAGGCTCGACCGACTTCGGTCTCGAAATCGCGGAACACGGCGGTCCCGACACCGATCGCCGCGAGGACGCCGACTGTATCGCCGGCCGCGATCAGGCGAGCGAGCTCGGCCAGGCTCGCATTGCCGCGCAGCTCCCGGATGGCTTTCTCGAACGCCTGGCGGACCGCGCGCCCATGCTGGCGCTCAAGGCGATCAAGCAGGCGGGCTTGCGCCCTCGGGCTCATTTCAGGCCTTACCGGCCTTCTTCGCGGAATCGGTGGCGGCGGCGGCGGGGGCGGTCTGTTCGTTCGTGTTGGCGGTCACGAATTCGTAGCCGATCGCTTCGAGCTCCTTGCGGGTCTGTGCCGTGAGCGAAAGTCCCTCGACCTCGCGGCTTTCGCCCGGCTCCGGGATGGCCATTCCCCTGGCGGTCTTGAATGCACGGCGCTCGTTCGAACCGTTCTTGATGATCGTCTTCATGGGTTTCTCCTTCAGGTTCTCACCCGGCACTCAAACAGGACAGCCACACTGCCCGGCCCGGCCGGCTGGATGGGTCGCACTTCCATGATCTGGTAGTCGACATTCTCCGGCGTCTTGAAACGCAGGAGGGTTGCGAGGTCGGGGATCGCGGCACCTGCAGGCGCGCTGACATACGCGCGCCGGTCGCCAATCTCGATCGACGTTCCTTCACGCTCACGCGTGCTGTAGTCGACGATGACGGCGCTGACGCCTGTCTCCGCCTCCGATGCTTCCCCCGGGTTCGACGCGGTCCCTGCCTGCGTCCGCGCGACGAGGAAGGCGCTTCCGCCGAACTTGGCGATGAGCCGTGATGCGGTGGCCGCGAGCGGGGTGTAATCCCGTGTCATCGATCAGGCCCAGTTCCACTTGGCCTGCGGAGCGCCTGCCTGGGTGCCATCAAGGATCGAGGCCAGCATCTTCGCCACGAAGCCGTAGCGGGTGTCCGCGGACGCTCCTTCAACGAATTCCTGTTCGATCGGTCCGACCTTCTCGCGCTTGATCATGCCGCCTCGCTCGAGATCGGGCGCAAGCCGCGCTGAAAGAGCACGGGCGGCCAGCTCAGCGACCGCCCGCTTCAATTCCTCCGGAATTGCGGGCAGATCATAGCCCGCGTCGTCCTTGGCCCCTGAGCGAGGCCAGAGAAGCCCCTGAACATAGCCCTTCCGCTCGCCCCGGTAGTGCGAGCCGAACTCCGCATCGAGATAGGCGCTGGCTTCGCGCGCCGCGCCGTCGAGGTTGTCCACGTCAGCGGCGGCAACGGTCGCAGCCAACGTGTCATGTGGGCGCGCGGTCCAGTACGCGAGAATGAATTCACGCGTGGCATAGCTGTCGGCGCCAAAGACGCCATCGCCGGTTTCCGGATTGAGAGCCATTACTCGGTCACCTCCCGGTTGACGATCACGCGGCCGGCGAACGCGCGCACCACGACGCCCGATGCGCTCACCAGCTCTAGGTCGTAGAAGAACGTCACTTCGGCCGGCTGCTTTTCCATCGGCGCGACGAGAACCGAAAAGCTGGCCAGGTTGCTGGCGAGACGGCGGCTCTGCTCGGCGCTCATGGCGAGGGTCACCGTGCCGTTCTCGCCGCCGAGCGTGATGCTTCCGCCGCTCTGCTCGCCTGCCACCGTCGAAAGATACGCTTCAAGCGTTCCGCCGACACGGTCGCGCACGGCCATCCGCGCGCTATAGCCGGTCAGGTCGATGGCCGAGCCCGCCGGATCCCGGTGGGTGAGCACGTGCTGCCACGTCTCACCCTGATTGATGTGGAGATCCTGGCGGACCATGACCTACTTCGCCTCGGCGATCTTCTGGCGAAGCGTCGCGGCGTCCCAGCCGTTGTAGGGCTTCGTGCCGAACTTCTCCGTGTATTCCGCACGAAGGGCGGCCCGGTCTTCTTCCTGAGCCGGCTCCGCGGCGTCTTCAGCGGCCCCTTCGTCGGGAACACCGACCTCCTCGCCCTCATCGGAGCTGGTCTCGTGCTCGTCGGCTGCGGCGGCGGCGTCCTCGGCCGCAGCCGCACTGTCGGCCGCGTTGTCCTTAGTGGACTCGTCTGCAGACTGATCGACCGGCTCTGCGTCCTTGGCAGAGGTCTCTTCCGCGCCCTCTCCGTCATCCGATTTCTCGTCGGCGGAGGCGGCGGTCGCCTGAGCAGCGTCAGTGCTTTCTTTGCCAGCACCGTCCGTCTGGTCCTTGCGCGGATCGAAGACGGGATCGCCGTCCTTGTTCTCCGGCGCGCTGCCGAGCGCCTTGTTCTCAGAAGCGGCGGGCTGGGATTTCAGTTCGTTGCCCTGCTCGCCGACCGGCTTCACGTAGCGGTCGCGCTGCAGGCCGGGCACGAGCGCGTCAGGGATATCGACCTGTTCGCCCGCCTTGGCCATGTGGCTGTCGACGCCATCGCGGCTGAACGGGAAGGTCTTCAGGATGTCGCACAGCATGGTGTGCCTCCTCTCGGGTGAAATGGCGATCGCGTCGCCGGATTCGTTGAGATGAAAAGCGGGGCCGCAGCCGGGATCTGACCGGCGGCGACCCCGCGTTTCTCATTCGTCTTGTGCAGTGGATGCGTTAGGCGAGCGCCACGGCAGGCGGAGCGGCAACACCCGCCGTTCCGAGAATGATCCAACCGACGGTGTCGTCGATGTACTCGAGCGTGGCGTTGTCGCCAGCATCAGCGAAGGCGATCGACACGAAGCCGGTGGCCGTCGCCGGCGTGAGCGTGCCGGTGCCGCCGCCATCGGTATCCAGTGAGATCGTGATGACCTGGCCGGGGGTGCCGTTCGCCAGGGTCAGGGCTTCGGCGTCGGCTCCGGTCGTCTTGGAGGCGTAGCGGGCGGTCAGCGGGATCGCCAGTTCGTCCGCCGCGACGGCGACGGAACCGAGAAAGCGCGCGTCGGTGAGGGTTGCTCCCGCCTCGAGGACGAGCGAGCCGCCGACCCTCCAGACAGCCCCACCCTGCTCCATGTAGTTCTGGGTGTTGGACATGACGTCCTCCATGTTCGGGAAATGCCGAAAGGCGGGGCCGAAGCCCCGCCCTTCAGTTCACGATTATTGCGGCGGGTTCGCCGTCGGCGCCTCACGGGGATGGCCGAGGATTGCCACACCGGCGATGAAGATGTTGCCGGCATCGTTGCCGGCCGGCGTCACGGTCAGGCGGACGTACCGCTTGTTGCCGAGGTAGCCGATCTTCCGGCACTCGACGTCATCGGCGAAGCCGAAGCCCGCCTCTGCTTCGGTGCCGAGGAGCTGAGCGTCAGCGACGGCCGCAGCATCGGCGAGCGCGGCGTCATCGCCGTCCTCGACGAGCACTGCGAAGGTCGCGTTGGCGTCGGTGTTCGTTCCCGTGATCAGGACGAGTTCGCAGGATTCGAAGTCCCGCGTGTCGATGATCGCCGAGACGATCGGGGTGTTGTCCGTGCGCGCCGCCGCCGGAGCGATCAGCGGCACGGGATGGATGTTGTTGTGAAGGTCGCGGGAAGCCATCGGGCTCTCCTTTTCGCTTGCGAGTTGAAGAAGCGGGCCGCCGAAGCGGCCCGCCATTTCGATGAGAGCGCCTAGGCGGCGATCTTCAGCTTGCGGATGGCCTCGGCCAGCACGACCTGGCCGCCGAAACGCCGGCGGAACAGGAAGCGGACGTTGCCCGAGGTGGCCTGGGTGTACGGATCACGCAGGAGCGTCATCTGCACGCGATCGGCCATCGTGTAGGCCTTGCGGAAGTCGCCGTAGGCCACCGGGAAGGCACCGGCCTGCACGTTCGGCATATCCGGGCACTCGACATACGGGTCGCCGTCAATCGTATTCGGGCGGCCCATCGCGATACCGGGCATCCAGAGATACTGACCGTTGCCATCCTTCAGCCGGCGGACCGCGCCCATCGTGCTGCGATTGAGCGCGAAGGAGGCGTTGCGGGCGTAGGCGGTCTTGATGCCGTACTTCAGGCTGAGCAGGCCATCGGCCGTGATGGCCGCGGCTTCGCCCGAGTTCGTCACTGCGACATCGTCGTGGATCAGGATGCCCTGAGCCTCGCCGACACCGGAACCCGAGACGAATTCCGCTCCCTCGAGGACGGCGAACTGTTCGCTCGCCTCTTCGCGCAGCTCGGCTTCGAGGTCCCAGAACGAGTCCTCGAGGTTCTGCTCGGAGATGTCGATCAGCGCGTAGGCTTCCGGCGCCGGGATCTCGACATTGCCCCAGCGCAGGCCATCGGTTTCCGAACGAGGGCCCTGCTCGGCGACGCGAACGGCGGAGAACTGGCCGGTACGCTTCGGCTGCGAGATCGACTTCATGCCGGTGGTGCGGACACGAGCCAGCGAACGCGCCGGGCTCATTTCCGTGACCGACTTGATGATCTCGCGGACATAGTCCACTGGGGCGAGATAGCCGCCCGTCGTGTCCTGGCCGACCGAGAGCGCCTTGTACTCGTCGCGCACGTCCTGAAGCGCCTTGCGCTGGTCGTCGGTGAGGTTCGCTTCACCCTTGGCGTAGGCGTCAACGACGCCGCGGCCCCAGTCATTCACGCGCTGCTTCAGCTCGGCGGCCTTCGCCTCCGGAGTATCGGCGGTGGAACGCCGCGCCAGCGCGGTTTCCATCTCGTCGAACTGCTCCTGCAGATCGTCGAGCGCCTTCTTCACGCCTTCAGCGGTCGCGACGCGCTTGTTGAGGTCCTCGAATTTGTCGAGGTGCTTGTTGATCTTGTCGAGCTTGTCGACGGAGATCGGGTCAGCCGCGCCCTTGGCCTCAAGCTCCTTGAGCCGAGCGTCGTTCGCGGATTTGAACTCCTCGAACGCGGTCATCACTTCGGTGATGGCCTTCTTGGTTTCGGATGGCGTTTCGGTCTTGTTGCCTTCGCCATCCTTCTTGGTCTCGATCGCCATCCCGATGGAAGCCGGGACGCGCGAGCGGGTCGCCATGTGGGTGTTCATGGACGGTCTCCTGTTTTCGTTATCGATGAAGATCAGCTGCGGAACAGTTCCGCGAGCCGTTTGAGGCCTGCGGCCTCGTCTCCATCCGTTCCGGCGTCTCGCTCGTCATGGATGGCGGAATAGCCAGACGCGAGGAGCGCCTTGGCCTGGGAAGCGGATAGCCCAGCGTCACGCTTGAGCACCCGTTCCAAAGTTCGGATGTCGGGAATCTCGCCCTTCACTCCGACGATGCGCGCTTCAGGGTTCATCGCAAAGGTGACGGCCGACACTTCCAGAAGATCGGCCTTCTCGATGATGCGCACGCCGCGTTCGCGATCGATCCGGTATTCGCGGGTTCGGTACCCGATGGAGAGGCTGTCAATTGCTCCCGCCTTCATAAACTCGTGGGCTTCCTTCCCGCCGACGGTCGTGAGGAGGAGCTTGCCCCGACAGAAGAGCCCCTTCGTGTCCGACGAGAACTCCCGCCAGACGCCGATCGGCTTGTTCGTATCGTGCTGCCAGAGCATCTTGATCCGTGAAGCCGGCCGCTCGCGCAGGCTCTCGGTGAACGCACCAGGTTCAATGACGTCGTTTCCGAGATCCCGATTGCCGTAGACCGCAGCGTATCCTTCGAACTCGCCCTCGTCGGTAACGGCCTTCGTGTCGAGTTGAAGCGGAATAGCCTCACCGAGATCGCCCCGGAATCGGCTTTCCTTGAATTCCATGTTTCGCATCCGGCTAACCCTCCTCAGCCGCAGGGGTGGAGCGCCGCTCCCGGCCTGGGACCGGGCCGACGCTGAGGGCGACGGGCGGATGCCCTTCGCCGTACACGTGGAGATGGATCGGGGCGCCGGCGAAGATCGCGGCGACTTCGTCGGGTGTTGGCTGCCACTGGCTCACAAAGCGTTGGCCGTCGTAGATCGCGGGAAGGACGTTGCACTCGACACCGTCGACGCGCGGGTCCCAGCCTTCAGGCGCGCCGAGCATGACCGTCGCGCCGGGAATGGTGTCAATCTGCATCGATTTCGTCCTCTTCGTCAGGATCCGTGTCCTCGCCGGTCGTTTCGCCGGCCTCGTCGGGGTCAGCACCTGTCAGGCGAGCCGTTTCGGCGATTGCGAAAGCGATCAGCTGCTCGTCGGTCTTCGACGCGTCGTAGAGGCCCACGCTGCGCAGGTAGCGCACCAGCGGCAGGGTTCCGGCGTCGGCGACCGCGTTGATCAGCGCGTTCAGAACCGCTGCGTCGACCTTCTCCACAGCGTTGACGGGCCGTTTGCCGAACTGCAGGCTCTCGCGCGCCTCGTCGGCGTCGATGATGCCCGCTTCAACAAGTTCGAGCGTCGACTTCCGCTTACTCTCGCGGCGCGGCTCCAGCGCACTAATCCCGTCGAGATCAGGGCTGAGGACGAGGTCATCGCCGAATTGCGGCACCAGCCACGAATTGAGGCCAGCGCAGAGATGATCGATCAGGGGAAGGTTGGTCTCCTCCCACAGCTCGAGCTTGGCCTCCCTGACGTTGTTGTAGGTCGCCTGCCCCTTGACCATGAGGACAGGCGGAAAGCCGAGCGCGACGCAGATATCCCAGGCCGCGTCATCCTTGCCCGCGGCGAAGTCCATATCCTTCGGGCTGAGGCCCATTTCCTCCCACGCAACGTCACCGCCGAGGACCATCGGCCGACCGGCGTTCGAGGCGCCACCGTGCGTCTCGTCGAGGCGCTTCTTGGCCTTGTCGATCACGTCTTCGGGCGCGGACTGATAGGAGCCGTCCGGATTCTTGATCGGCTTGAAGACGAGCGCGCCTGACGGGCGGCACTGATTGTCGAGCAGCGCCTTGTTATGGGCGCCAGCGGCATTGTGCCGATCGACGCCGTACGCTGCCGCCTCGATGCGGCTCATGCCGTACCAGTCGTCCAGCGGGTTGAAGTCGCGCAGGTGAAGGATCGGCCCGGTGCCTTTGAGCGGGTCCATCTCCCAGCGGGTCTTCAACCCGCCGACCTCGTATTCGAACGCCTTCGGCAGCGAAGCCGGGCCCGGAACGACCTTCATTCGGTCAGGTCGCAGCGGCCACAGTTCGCGCGGCGGCGCGCTTGCCCGCTTCGGGCCGACCGCTTCGATGTAGGTGTTCCCCGCGAGAAGCAGGTACGCATACACCGCCTCGAGGAATTGCCGCCCGCCGACGCACGGGGACGGGTTTTCCAGAAGGTTGAGCAGAGGGTGCTGTCCTACTTCCTCTCCGCCACGGCGATGGAGCAGCCACCGAACGGACGCACAGCCGGAGGCGATCCGCTTGACGCATGCGAACGCGATGGCGTTCCGCTTGTAGGATTCCTCCGCGATCTTGTCGAAGCGGCGCGGCGTCCAGACCGGCTGGCCGAGCGAGCGCGCCGCGATCATGCCGGCGGCGGCGCTTGCCTTCGTTCCCGGGATCAACCGCGACAGATAGTTGAGGACGTTCATGCCTGGCCCTCGCCCGTCATGCCACGTGCCAGCGGAACGGTTCAGGCTCCGCTGGCGGATCAACGAAGGTGAGCATCAGGGAGTCCGCATAGTCGGGACTGGAGATGCCCCGCCGTTGCAGCGAGGCTTTCTTCTCGATCATGATCTTGCCTCGCTCGTTGCGTTCCCACTTCACCAGCGAGAGCTGAAGGCAGAGCTCGTCGCTCTCCCTGTCTCCCGACGGCAGGGCGAGAAGGTCCGTCAGCGGATGCTTCCGGCCGCCCTCCTTGCCCTCGAGGAACTGGACGTGTTCGTGTGTGCGTTGCAGCGCAGTCCGGCAAAGCCACCAGATCTCCGCTTTGAGATTGCCGAACGTCTCTTCAGACGTCCGTCCGTCAGGCCAGGTGCGATCGCTCGGCGGCACGCCGGTGTTGACCGGCACGACCGTGAGGCCGTCCGCAGGATTCTTGGTCAGCGTCGATGAAACGCCGGCGCCGACGCCAGGCGCATCGAAATTGAGGTCGTCGGCTTCGACCTCTTTCGCGATGTCGATCGCCCAAAGCGCGGTCTCGGTCGTGTCCGGGTCTCGACGTGAGCGCGGAACATGAACGACAGGGCCGCTTCTCGGAATCGCGACCGATTTCGCTTTGCCCGCGCCCACGTCGAGGCCGAGAACGGTTTTGGCCGACGGTTTCAGTCCCGGCTCGAGCGCGGCGAGGCGCTTGGCGCTCTCGACCCATGCCGCGGGGATACAGATCCCTTCAACCGACGCCGAATAGTCGATGTCGTACTCGCTGGCCCAGGTCGTGGGGTCGGAGAAACTTGCCTCCTTCGCCCGGGCCCATTCCTCTGTCTTCCGCGGGTCGTCACGCCAGTGAAGGCGGAAGACCTGCCGACTGGCGAGGATCGAATGCCGCTTCCGCGCGAACAGGTTCCCCATGCCGTTGACCGAGGAGACCCAGAGTACGCAATCGGTGTTGCCTGAAAGCGCCTTCTCGACGGTCTCGGCGTTCGGCACGAAGGCTGCCTCGTCCATGACGTAGAGCGAGGAACGCCCGCCCCGGCCCATGTCCTCGCCGCCTTCCCCGGAGATCACCGTCTCGGTCTCGGGGTTCACAAGGCGCATGTAGTTGTCGTGCTGCGCCGGGTTAAACCCCTTCGGAAGCAGCTCGGGCGGCTGGCGCCGGAGCATGATCCGCAGCTTCGCGAAGATGCTGTCCGGGTTGTCCTTCTTGTCGACGTAATCGACCTTGCGCGAGCCGAACGTCGTCTTGAAGCCCGGATGAAACATCCAGCGGTGGAGCGCAAACAAGGCGCACAGATAGGTGGCGCCCACGTCCCGGCTCTTCTCGAGCAGGCCTTCCTCGTTCGCTTCTACCCGTTCCTCGAGCCAGCGAAGGAATTCTTTTTGCCTCGGCCATAGCTTGAAGGGCACGAAGGCCCCGCCTGGCTTCCCGACGAGGCGCGGGTCGTAGGTCCAGACCCACTTTTCCGTCCAGTAGATGATGTCCGCAGCGCAGCGTGCGCGTTCCTTCTCCCAGCCCCCGGCCTGTGCGGCGGTCTCTCTACGCGCCCTCTCCGCTGTGATTGCCCCCAACAAGCCCGAGCTTTTCGAAAACGGGGTAGGCTCGTTCAAGGCTGGCAAGCTCATCTTCGGTCAACCCTTCCAGATCCTTGGGCGTGACCGTCACGAGGCCGATTGTCCCGCTGACCCGGCGGTGCTCGACGCCGATTCCGAAAAGCTTCGCCTTGCCCATCGTCGCGGACACGGCGGCCGATGCCTGCTTTTCCGCAAGGGCGATCGAGCGGGCCTCTTCGAGTTCGGCACTGAGCGATTCAGCGGTCACAGCGGCGCGTTCGGCCCCCTTGTTCTGGAGTTCCGTGAGTCTCGCCGCGACTTTGACAGTCTTTGACAACCGGGTGGCGGCCGCCGGGCTGTGTCGATAGCCCGCTGCGACATAAGCCTCGGTGACGCCCATTCCTTTTGCGAGCGCCCGAGCGAACGCTTCATGGCGCGCATTCTTGAGAGCGGCCATTGCGCCTCTCCGATTGATGATGTTTCGGCCCGCTATGCCTCGAGGACGGCGAGCATCTTCGGACCCGCGATCTCACACCAGCGATCGAAGCGCAGGCGAAAGCCTATTGGCAGGCCCATGAGGACGCGCAGTTCAAACGCGCAACGTTCCTTCACGCTCATCCGGGACATGGCCTCGCGGATGGCAGGCTTCATGTGCTCAGGCGTGCGCTGCAAAGCGAACGCGCTCGGGCAGAGGATTCCTGTCCCAGCCGCCCATGGCACATCGCTATTAGTCGACCAGGACCAATGATCCGCACCGACAAGGTTCACGAGCTGATCGCCATAGCGCGCGATGTGCCGGCGCTCAGCGGCGTTCAGGTCGGCCGGGTTCCGTTCAAGGATCACCACTCGGACCGTCCCGCGCAGTGCGGCGAGGCGTTCGCGGAGCGCGGCGTTCTTCGTTCTGACGTTGCGGTGGCTCGCCATTCGGGAACAGGCGCTTCGCGTCTGACCAACGTAGAAGACCGCGCCGTCGGGCCCGCACAGGCCGTAGATGATGGGATCGGTTATCCGCGACGCGTCTTTCAACGAGAGAGTTGGGGAAATGTTCTCATGCGCGATTGCGCTCGGACCGGAGACAGGTTTCGGTTCACGAAGTGACTCGTTGGAGACCGCCATGCTTCCCGTCTGCCCTTACTGCGAATCCGAGATCGACCAGCTGTCGATCACCACCCTGCCGGCAAACTATTCCGGGACCAAGCGAACCGTGAAGCTGAACACCGTGACGTGCCCGAACGAAGGATGCCGCGCGGTGCTCGGTGTGTTGGACAACCGCCGTCGCCTCGCAAGCGCGGTAGCGCACTCCGTGAAAAGCTGACGCCTCAAGAGCGCTATGCGGCGTTCGCTGCGATGGCTATTTCGGCCGCGGTCATTGCGGCCAGAACAACGTCGAGCGCACTCCCCTTGCCATTTCCAACGTGAACCGTGCTCGCGAAGTCGTGGAGCGTCTGGCCATCGGGTTCAGCAATGAAGCGCGCCACCTCCGCGACCGCTTGGGTGATGGCGCACGCCTTATGCCCAGCGTCCACTCGAAACGGCGCGACGGTCGCTACACCCGCGATCACCGTCCACTGACCTGCCCTCGCCCAGCCGGTGATGCCGTAGGTCTGGCCTCCGTGCACGAGGCTGCAACTGATCGGCTCACCGGTCATGATGCCTCCTCAATCAAAAACGGCCCCGCGCTGAGCAGGGCCGGAAAACAAATTCGCCCGGGCCGATTGGCTCCGGGCGCGTCTCTCGAACATGACAATTTATGGGTCGAAAACGGGGGGTCACGTCAAGACGCCTTCGCAACAAATTGTACTGAGAGCGTCGGAATCCCTTGTATGTAGCGGTCCCAAGGTTCAAATCCGGCCACCACGTCGAGGCCGGTGAGCAGCGATTCCCGCACGGTTTTCTGGTCACGATGGCTCGCTTTGGCCAGATCGCTGATCCGGCTCCCCCCTCCACAGATCGCATCGAGGTCGTAGAACCGCCGGCGCGTCATGCCAGGCTGGGCGAGGATCTTCGTGCGATCGATCACGGCCTGGGCGCGCGCGTTCGCTGACCCAGTGCCGTCGCCTCCCCCGTCGACCGACTCCCTCAGCGTCGTGTCATGGCCGTACCCGAACGCCCGGTTCCAGAACACGAACCAGACACGGGAGGCCCGGTAGCGCAGATCGATCTGCAGCGCATCCGCCCCGAGCGAGCCGCGAAGCCGCATTTTCTCGATCGGGTGCGACAGATCGAACGGCGCCCATTGATCCGGCTCCTTCGGGTTCTGGTTCACTCGCGCTCGAGCGGCCAGCTCGAGGGGATTCCCGTCGCGGCCCGGTTCGGGCAGGACGACACGGCGTCCCGCGGCAACGCGCTCTTGGCGCTCCTCGTCCATGACTGTCTCCAGCATTCGGTAAAATGCCCGGCGCTCGGCTTCATGCTCCGGGCTTCGGCAGTAGGTCTTCACTCGACGCCGGCGAGCAGCGTCCTTGAACGTCTTCGGCAGCGACGACCGGCGAGGCTCGCGAACGTTCATGCGGCCAGCCCTTCGAACAGATCAGGTTGATCAAGCGAACGCTCAATCTCGTCCAGCCAGGCGTGCTGTTGCTTGGCGATCTCTCGCCGATCGCTCATGTGCCGGCGGAGCCGCTCGCACGCGGCCCTGATCGCCGCTTCGCGCGAGGCGTATCCCTCCCGGCGCGGACAGGTGTTCGAGAAGCCTAGCCCTTCCCCGCCCCCCTCGCCCGTCGGCAGCGAGTATTCGCAGGCGCAGTACCAGCGCCCCTCGTGAACCCCGAGGCTGATCGCGGCCGCGGCCATCACTCTCGGCCCGGGCAGGCAGAGCCGTTCGACCTGAGCGACACGGGTGTAGGTTCGCTCGGTCACGCCGCTCCTCCGACGACCTTGAGCGGCGGCTTGGCATCGCCGTAGCCAAACTCAGCGAGGATCTCCGGCGGCACGCGGCAATCGCGGGAGCCGGGCGGGCCCGAGCCAGGCACCGACCACAGGCCTTTGTCGGCGTAGAGCCTCACGACAGCGCGCCAGCTTTCGGCCGACCGGCCACCACCGCCTGCCGCCGCGCCGTAGCGCTCGATCAGGCCTTCCGAGACCGTCAGAAAGCGGAAGATGCTGACGGGCTTTGTGTTCGCGTCCTTCACAGCCCGGGCGTAGTTCTCGGCGGACCGGGCGACGCGCTCCGCCCCGAGCTTCACCGCGGCTGGTCCGAACGCAAACCGGGCCCGGTCCTCGCTGGCGCTGACCTTGCCTTCGGATGGATACGCTTCCCAGAACCGGGTGAAGAACTTCCACGGGTCTTCGACAGGTGGGTCTTTCTTTGGTGGATCGCTCGGTTCGACCGGCTTGCCATCAGGCGGGGGGACATTCCCCCCGTCAGGGGGGGTAGGGGGGTTATTTATATCTGTATCTGTATCGCTTAGCGGTCGCTTTTTTAAGTCCCTGTTTTTCCTAGGACCGGACGCATTTTCGCGCTTTTTTTCTCGCAGTGTTTCCGTTGTTTCGAGCTCTTTATCGGCGCGTAAGTTCGAGATAATCCCGTCTTTAGCGTAGATCTTGCCCTTCTCGATGAGCGTTTCCCGAAGTGCGTTCCACTTCCGAACGGAGCATCCGAGCAGCCCCGAAATGTACCGGGCATCGTCCGGCAAACGGCCGTTCTGCATGTAGATGAGATCGAGCACGAGGCGGTATGCCGCCTTCTCCTCGAAGCTCATTCCGACGGTGCCTTCGATGAAGTCTCGGGGAAAGGCTCGGTAATACGGAAGACCGTTCATTGAAGCCACTCCTCGGGGATCTTGGCCCCCTTGCGTCGGTTGCAGGGTTGGCACGCGAGAGCGAAGTTTCGCCGGTGATGACGGCCTCCGCGCGCGACCGGAATGACGTGATCGATTTCGAACGGTCCGTCAGTCGCACCGCAGTAGACGCACGCGCCCCCGCACTCAGCCTCGACAGCCGCGCGATCGTCGGCCGAGACGGGTCTTCTCCCACGAGGCCCGAGAATGACCCCTGGCTGAAGCTGGCCGTCGACGATCTCAATCAACCCGGTGTCGAACAGACGCGCCTTGATTGCTTGCCAACGGCGTGAACTGACACGGCAGCGAGCCGCCAGTGCCCGGTCGGTCTCAGCCTCGTCGGCCAGCTTCCCGCCGGCGATGAAAGCCGCGTTGCAGAGCTGAAGCAGGCCTGCCTCCTCGCCAAGCGAAAGACAGGCCGTCAGATCGTCCCACTCGCGCGGGAACATGCGGTAGTAGGGATCGGTCAAGCCGCCCTCCCCTGTTCGACCCAATCGGCCGCTTTGTTGGTGACGAGGTTGCGCGCGACGTCGGCATGAAGCCGGACGACGCCAATCTTGCCGCCGCGGAGCTTCCGGATCAGGACCTCGAGTGTGCGGTCATTGCACCGGTCGGCCCATTCCGCAGCCGCATCAGCGCCTTCCGGGGCCTTTTCGTTCTCGGCGTAGTAAGCCTCGCGGTAGAGCATGAGCACGCCATCGGCGTTCTGCTCGATCGCCCCGGATTCGCGCAGGTCGCCGAGCTGCGGGCGTTTGTCCTGCCGCTGCTCGCAGGCACGCGACAGCTGCGACAGGGCGACGACCGGGACCTTCAACTGCTTGGCCAGCTGTTTGAGGCCGTTCGCGATGTCGGTCGTCTCGGCCGTCAGGCTGTCGCCGCGGCTCGTATGCGCCGTGATCAGCTGCAGGTAGTCGACGATCAGCGGACCTGGCTCCAAGCCCGCGCGCTCAGCATCACGGTAGAGCTGTCGCGCGCGGCTCCGGATAGCCGGCACGGTCATTCCGGAAGCGTCGACGATCGGCATCGGCAGATCGCGCATGCGCTCGCGTGCTCGAGCGAGCGCGGCTTTCTGGTTCGAGTTGGGAGGGTCGCCCACGCCGGTCCGCCATCGCGCGATATCCTCGTACGTGATGCGGTCGAAGGGGGAGAGGTCGGTATCGGTAGCGGCGAGCATGGACAGGCAGCGCTCGGCGACCTCGTCGTCATCCATCTCGTACTGGAACATCGGTGAGAAGAATCCGGCCGAGGCGGCACCATGCTGGATCGCAAGCCCGAGGACGGTCTTCCCCTGCCCCGGCCTACCCGCGATCACGTATTTCTTGGATCTGCGAAGCCCGCCAGCCAACGCCTTGTCGAGATCGGAAATCCCGGTCGTGATCGCCGGCGTTCGGGTTTCGCCCGAGACGTCGCTCAGGACGCGGCCCGCTGCACCGTAGAGCGAGGAGACGCGCGTCTCGTTTGCGATGCCGCCACGAGCGATCTCGACGAGCTGCGTTTCAGCGCGCTCGAGGAGGTCGCTGGCCCCTTCACCCGGGATCACTGCCTCCGCTTGCAGATCCCGCGCGAAGCTGATCAGACCCCGCCGAACCGACAGGTCATAGACCAGCTGGGCATACTCGATTGCGGCCGCGCTATCCGCTGCGGACTCCAGCAGAACGGCGAGGTATTGCGTGCCGCCGATTTCGGCGATCCCGCTGTCGGCTTCGAAGCTCTGCTTCACCGTTACAGCGTCGGCTTTCAGGTCGCGGCCAATTCGATCGGCGATGCACTCGAAAATGCGACCATGAACCGGGTCGTAGAAGTGCTCCGGCTTCAGCCAGGCCGACACCTTGTGATAAACTTCGTTGGTCCAGAGAAGGGCTCCCAGCAATGCCTGTTCGGCATCGAGGTTGCGCGGACTCTTCCGGGCCTGTTCCTCTTCGACGTCCATCATCCAAACCTCTCCGCGCCGAGCGCGATAATGTCTCCCCACTGGCCTGTTCGGACCGACCGGCCCTCAAGCCCACCGGTCTCGGTCAACCGGACCGCCGCGATCTGGCAAGCGACCCGGTAGGGAATTTTCACGCGAACACGGCCCACAGCCCCGTCGAGCGGGCGACCCTCGGGTTTCGGCTCAACAAGGGGTTCAAGGCCCGTCATGGCTGCCTCGGTGGCAGGCCGTTCACGAGCTCGCTGCGAACGTCGAACCGCTCGGAGCGAAGCTTCGCAGTCCACCCGCCGGACACCACGCGTACAGCAACTTCATAGCCGCGTTCGCGCCAGTAGGCCTTGATCGCCACCGCGAGCCGCTCCGCCCCTGAGCGGCTGCACGGGTCGTTTGGCACCTCGGCTCCCGGTGCTCGCAGAAGCAGCTTGTCGATCGCGTAACCCCGCCGCTCAGCCCAGGTGTGAAGGCCGGTATCGCTGATCTTGTGGCCCATGCGATTGAGCCGGCGGACAGCTTCGGAGACCGAAAGCGACACCCGCAGGGCATCCCGGCGAATTTCGTCAGCAGATCGATTGCTCATGACGCTTTCCTCAGCCAATCGAGTGATGTGCCGTTCGCGGGCGCGGTCTGGTCCCAGACGAGCCAGCACCAGTCCGCCGTACCGCCGGACGCTTTTCCGCCGTCGACGAGGACATGCCCCGGAGGGCACGAGACGCGCGGGGTGATGATCCAGATCCGCGCGGGCGGGAATTCGTTGAACAATCCCTCCGCGCGCTTCGCGCCAGCGAGGAACTTGATGTCGACGAAGGCACAGACCTTTCCCGACGCAAACTCGAGCGCGCGTCGAATGAAGGCCTCGGCCCCCTTCGCTTTGAAGAAGGGCGGGTTCATCACGAAGTTGGGAAAATCCGGGCACTCGATCTCACCTGGAACGCGAGCGAGGAAGTCGATCTCGCCGAGGAACCAAGCGGCGTCAGTCCGGCGCTTAATGTCCGTACCCGCGGCCATGTAGCCGTGCGCGCGCAACGTCTCGACAATGTTCCCCTGCCCGCAGCTGGGGTCGAGGACCGGGCCGACGAACCGCTCAACGGTCAGGAGCGCTTTGGTCGCGGCTTTCGGCTCAACATACCAGTCGAGTTCATCGCGCTCCCAGACATGCGCCTGCTTCGCGCTCAGCGTTCCGGCCGGAGCCCCGCTCATCGGAACACCATCCCGCCGCGCGCACGAGCGTCCGCAATCAGATCAAGATCGCGCTCGACCGACCTTTCGGTCTTGCTCCGTTGGCGCGTCGGATATTGCTGGCGGGTGCGCTTGTGATGGCAGTCACAATAGCTGGACCCCTCACGCACAGGGGCGCCGCAATAGACGAGCTGGGAGAACTCCGGCGTTCCGCTCCAGGTCGGAAAGCGGCACTGCCCGCTGCGAACGTCGAGGACGTGCACTGGCTTAGCGCTTCTCGGTTCCGAGTTCTTGGGCGTGCTCGTACCGAGCTTCGGATCCTCGGCAGGTGCGTTCTGGCGCGTTCGCGCTTGTCGGGGTCGGCCAACCGGTGCGCCTCCCCGGTCCTTCGCAGCGGCCGCAGCGATTGAAGGCGCGGGCTTGGCGAGGCGCGCTTTCTTCATCGCTGTCGGAGCACGTCCTCCGATCCCGAGGCGATGCAGTTTCCCGATAACGGCATTTCGCGTCACGCCGCCGAGCGCGCGGGCAATCGCTGCGGCGCTTTCGCCGTTCGCCCACATCGACTTCAGTGTTTCAATTCGTTGTTCGGTCCATGTGGTCATGCTGCGGCCCTCCGATCGAGCCACCGGTCGAAGGCGTCCGGGTATTGGTGCTGGATGGCGAAGAGGAAGACGCCGGCCGCGTCGGCTTCATCGCCGTTCGTGGCGTCGAAGCCCCAACGCCTGGCGTGGCGCTTGGCGACGCTCTCGTCGGGCTTCTTTCCGCCCTTCCCGAAGATCAGCTTCTTCATCTCGCCGGTATCGACTTCGAAGCAGTCGACACGCCGGCGCTCCGAAACCATTTCGATGACGCCCGCGATTCCGTAGAGCAGGCGCGCGGTGTGAAGGTTGAGACTCTGGAATGGTCGGACAGGCTGCTCGAAGGCCAGCAGGTCGACGCCGTCGAGCATCGACTCGAGCCAGGCCTCATAGCGGAGCAGCGCCTTGCCGTATTGTTCATTGCAGGTCCCGTTCGAATAGGATCCGAGGACGACCGGGCCTTCCGGTCGCCCCCGGACATAGCCCGTCCGGGTGCTCGACTGATCGAGCGCGAGAATGACGGGCCCGCCGCTCATGCCGCTTCCTGCGTCGCGGCTTCGCTGGCTTCGGCCTTCTTGACCGCCGCCGCCCCCAGAGGCGTGGACGCGTATTCGCCCAGCTGGTCGTGCAGGTTCAGAACGTCGTCGACGATCTCGTCGTCAATCTCGTCCTTGGTCTTCTGCAACTTGCGCTCCTGCTTGCGGATGCGCAGCTCGGCTCGGAGAACCTTCTTCGGGATGCCATGAGCGTCCTCGGCGTCCTGCAGAAGTTCCTTCTGATCGGCCCGGCGCGACTGACACTCGCGGCGAGCCTTGCCCATGATGGATTCGCACTCGGCATCGAGTTCTTCGTGCCGTCCGACAATCTCGGAGACGACGGACAGGTCGTACCCGTTGCCCTTATGCTTTGCGTTCTTCGCCATCGGCGATCTCCTTCGCAATATCGCCGCGCTTGGAACCGAGGCCCGCGGCGGATGGCCTATCGAGAGAGGCCCGCCTTCCGCATGAGGTCGGCTTTCGCCGCCTCGGCTTCGCGGATCATCTCGTCGAGTTCCTTGATTGCCGCCCGGGCTTCGCTCGGTGTCGTTTCAGCACCGCCGGGGCTGTCGGGGTGAACCATCGCGCTCATGGCGTGGAGCGCTTCACCGGACTCGCGTGCGATTGATCCGATGCGCGTCACGATCGGCAGCTGCTCGCAGGCGTCACCGACCTCGGCGCAATACTGGATCCGGAAGGCGCGAAGGAGCGGACCTTCGCGGCCGGTCGCCTTTGCGAAGGCAATGTCGAGCAAAAGCGCCTGTTCGACGCTGAGCGGAGAATAGTTCACCTGATCGGGATCGCTCGCCGCGCGGACTCGGCCACCGCGCGTACCGATGATCTCGCCGGCACCCTCAGCGGTCAGCTCGCCCATGATGCGCGTGACCGCGTCCGGGAAGCTGTCGGCGGGGCGGGTCTTGAAACATGTCATTGGAATTAGCCTCGGTCGTTCGAATGGAAGTCAGAGCGTGCGCAACCCCATTCTTGGGGGGCGGGCAGGCATGCCCCGCAGGTCGGGTGCAGATGGGGGAACTGAATGAGGGGGGAAGTTGAGCAGAGCGTCGGCGCCAAAGAGCCTCACGGCCTCGGCGTCGTATGCGCGAGCCGCAGCCTCAGCGGTGTCGAAAACACCGATGTGCCGGGCGCGATATTCGAACTTGATCGAAGCTCGAAAATTTCCGCGCCGCTTGTCGAAATAGACGCCCTTGAAACCTGCATTCCCCGTCGGGGTCACTCGGTTCAGCGTCTGGCGCAGCGGTGTCGCAAAGCGAAGATTTGCGCGGCGATTGTCCAGCGTGTCGCGATTGACGTGATCGACCGTCATCCCCTTTCGCGCTCCCACGAGGAAGCGGTGCAGGTAGACACGCGAAGCACGGGCATCAGGCGCGGGTTGAATGTACGCTGCGGCATAGACGCCGTAGCCGGTTTCGTTCGCGTACCAACGGTGAGGAAGCACGCGCTCGGCATCATCAGCGTCGATCTTTGCCGAATAGCCCTTCGTCAGCGCGATATGGATGACATCCGTCATGCAGCCTCCGACACGGAGGAATGGCCATGAAAATCGACGATCTGGCTCAGAAGATGGAACGGCGAGCGGAGGCGCTTAGGCAGCTTGCCGCCCACCCGTGGCTCAACGCTGAAGGCCGGGAAGCGCTGCTCGCAGCATCCGACCTCTACGACGCGCGTGCGGTCATGTTCCGCAGCAAGCAGGCGTCTTGATTTTGTGCCGGGCTGCCCAAATTTCGCACGGTTTCGTGACTCGCAAATGGGGCGAGCCGTGCGGTGACCAACACTGCGGCAATCGGCGTTTCGCAGGTTCGGCAATAAGGGCGTGTGACCTGCCCGCCCGGCGGGGGCGCAGGGGGGAGTTCCCGCCCCATTCACGCAAGAAGGTGACGCTCGCCCCCGCCCCCGAGGCCATCGCAGCCAGGGACGAGCGTCGTTCGCGGTGGACAGGTGCGCCACGCGAATATGGGACTCGACTCCTCGAGCACGCACAGGAATGCTCCGGCGCGGGAGGGACGAGAAATGGATCTTCTCGCATCGAACTGGAGCGAGCTCGCGCAATACGCGTTGACGGTCATCGCCATCGCGGTGCCGATCTGGATTCACCGACGGCTGCTCTTGAAAGACCGGCGCGAGGCGCAACAGGCCGACCTCAATCGCCGGCTGAATGTAAAGGCCCTCGGCTCGACCGTGGAAATCTGGTTCGACCCGCCCGAGCCTGGGCTGAAGGTTACCGCGCGAATACGTGGCGCAACGCCCGGAATGCTTTTCTTGGACAGTCGCGCCGTTCGAAACAGCGGCACGCCCTCCGCTCCAGGCGAGCGTTACGTGGAGCTTCCCGGGCGCACGGAAGCGCACAGGGTCATGCGCTCGGACGCTGGCGCAACGGTGCAGAACAGCCACCATCACTTCGCATCCTTCGTTTCGACCGGAAAACCGGGTACGGCCGCGGTCGCTGTCGAATGGAGCGAGCTCTTCAACGCCGCCAATTCAGTCTCGACGTGGAAAAGTCTGTTGCGGGACTCATTCTCAAGGGTTTCCGCCCGGCGAGCCCTGCGAAGCGCGCACCAAGCGGTCGATATCGAGGTTTCGATAAAGACAAAAATCAGCGCAGCTACGACAGAGGAGCCTGCGTAGACCCACCACGGAACCCCGTTCAGATCGAACGCGACAAAGCTCACAGCGAGCAGGTTGGCGGTGACGTAGAAGACCACCGCCAACAGCGCGGTCGCACCCACTGCACCGAAATTGGAAAGCGCTTGAAGAAGCCAGCTCCGCGCCGCGGTTCGAGCCCACCCGAACATCTAGGCGGCCTCATCGACCGTCGCTTCGGCCGACGCCTCCGGTGCGGGCGGAAAGAAGTCAGTCGGCGAAAGGCGAATGCCGTACTTCGGTGCGTTCGCGATCAGCGACCGCTGACGCTTCGACGGGAT
The DNA here is from genome assembly GCA_016124205.1 of Alphaproteobacteria bacterium. Lineage (GTDB taxonomy): Bacteria > Pseudomonadota > Alphaproteobacteria > Caulobacterales > Maricaulaceae > Hyphobacterium. The sequence continues at coordinate 332,103 of WGOD01000003.1, read as the reverse complement.
CGAATTTTCAGCGCGCCACCGAGCCACGCCCGGCTGCGATGCGCCACCTGCGGCCTCGCCGATTTGCGCTTGGGTCTTGAAGCCCAGCTCGAGAAGATGGTCGACTACGTTCCAGCTCATGGGCGCATAATTATCAGTTTTGCTGATAGTTGCAACAGGTTTTCTTATTTTCAAGTGGGAATGGCCAGCGGTAGACCCGCGCCATGAGCATCGGTGCGCGGATAAAGCAGGCGCGTAAGGCGCTGAAGATGACCCAGGCGAAGCTGGCCGAGGAGGTCGGAACCTCACAGAGCAATGTTGCGATGTGGGAGAATGACCGGCATCAGCCGAGCCGCTCGCAGGTTCAAAAGCTTGCGAAGGCGCTGCAGCAATCAGTGGTCTGGATAGAAACAGGCGACGCGCTCAACGCCGGCACGATTCAACCCGCCGTAATGACGCTTCCAGTGCTTGGGGAGGCCCAAGCTGGAGCATGGAAAGAAGTTGCCGCGATCGAAGAAACCGAAGCCGAGCAGATGCCTGTTCCGGTCGAGCACCGCATAACGGGAGCGCGGCAATACTGGATCCGTGTGGTAGGAGACAGTGTTGACCGCTTCATGCCAGAGGGCTCGCTCGCTCTCTGCACGGACGTCTGGGACTGGGCGCGTGATAGCGAGGATCTCTTCCGCCGCGGCAAGGACAAGCTGGTCCTGTGCCAGAGAGAACGCCACGGCCTCTTCGAAACGACGATCAAACAGCTAAGGGTTTCGGGATCGAGCGCCGAATTGTGGCCGGCCTCCCATAATCCAAAGCACGACGGTCCGATCCCTTTGGGTGACACATCAGACGTGAACGGTGTTTCAGTTGTCGCCGTCGTGACACACGCTTTGGTTCAGTTCTAGACTGGCTTAGGCGATGCACGGGGGACGCGGAGAATGTCAGACGGCGGCGGTGGCTTCCTGCTTATTGTCCTGATCGGACTCTATTTCCTGCCGGCCTTGGTTGCGGCCATGCGTGGCCATCACAACACAGGCGCCATCACGCTTCTCAATCTATTCCTCGGTTGGACCTTCCTTGGCTGGGTGATCGCCCTCGTTTGGTCTGCTACCGCGAAACGCATGCCGAGTGGTGCGCCATCCACGCACAGGCCGGAACGGCGCGGCCCTGCCCTTTCAGACGAACAGCGCGCTGAACTTCGGCACATCGTCGCAAGTCCAATTACCTGGCTTATCGCACTGGGCATCGCAATGGCCGTGGGGATTACCGCGCTCCTGTCTAACGGCGGTGGCGGTGCAGAGCGCAATTACACCCCCACCGGGCGCTCTCCTGAGGCAATAGCCAGGCGGGCGGCGAGAGAGGTGTGTCGAACGGCACTGGCCGATACTGCAGACTGGGCCGCAATGGCAGAAGAGCGGTGGGCGGCGGAGCCGAACCGTCTGTCGATTGATGGTGCTGAGGTCTCGTGCACGCCTTTTGCCAATCTGGATGGCGGCCGCGCGGCTCGCGTTTCGGTTATCCGGATCATCGCTTCGCTTGAGCCTGATGAAGGTGATCCGTCATGGCTGCGAGTGGAGCTCGATGACGGAACGATTCTCGGAGACCCCGTGAACGGACCGAACGAACGAGCGATCGAAGCCTTCGGAGCCCGGCTTGAAGCTGTCGCAGCTGCACGAGAGGCGGAAGAAGCTGCGCGTGAACGCGACCGATTGGCGCGCGAGAGAGCGAACCGCGGTCGACAGTGGCGCAGCTATACTTGGCGATCCGAGATCGACGACTTCCAGAACCAGCGCTTGACCGTAGATGCGCTGACGCCCGTACGAGATCGTTTTGGAAGGGCGCAGGATGTCAGCCTTATTATCCGCTGCGTCGAGAATACTACCGCGCTGATCGTCTCAGCCGGCGAATATCTCGGGATTGGTGAGGTATCGGTGCAAATGAGGATCGGTGACGCACCCGCTGTAACGCGGCGGCTGAATATTTCGACCGACTACCGCAATTTCGGCTTATGGAATGGCGGCCAAAGCATCCCGGTCATCCGGCAGATCATGGCAGCCGACGCGGATCGTTTAGTCGTCCGATACACGCCCTACGGCGAGAATTCTCGCACGGTGACTTTCGACGTCTCAGGACTTGACGCGCGTATCGGCCCCCTTCGTCAGGCCTGTCACTGGTGATTTCCACACCAGTCGTGCCGGCGCCCTTCCCAACCGACCGCCAGGTCTCGCGTGATGAGTTCCTCACCAATGTCTCGGCCACTAACCGAGATCCGCGCCAAGGTGCGACCATAGCGGTCGGTTCCGGACCGTTCGATTTCAATCGCGCCCTTCGATAGCAGGAGCGTGAGCGTATCGCTGGCGATTTCCGCGAGCATCCGTTCGGCGTCACACTCGGCGCGCCCTCCCCGCTCTGGCGTGTCGATGTTTTCGATCCGAACCATTTCGTTGCCGAACTCGACGGTATCTCCGTCGATGATCCGAGCGTCCTGAGCCAGCAAAGTTAATACGGTGAGCAGCATCGAATCCGATCCTGACGACTCACGATAATTCGCGCAATCGCCAAATAATCAGTTTTTCTGATTGACAATAATATCAGGTTTTGTGATTTTCTCCTCATCAAGGAGGGAGTCACATGGACTACCGTTTTCGAGACCAGACCACCTGGAGCGCCATCGACGAGGCCAACCGCATCGTCGCCGAGCGCAACGGCTCCGCTGAGGCTAGCCGCCGCAAACAGGCGTGGATCGAAGCCCGTCAAGCCGAGCTGGAAAAGGAAGCCGAGCCGCTCCGTCACGACCGCGTTGTCGCGGTTCAGACGCGCATCACCGAGGCCATCGGCGACCTGATGGGCGACCGCGAGGTCGGCCGCGAATATGCGCACTCTCAGCGCGACCGTCTCACCTCAATCGACGCACATAGCTGCCAGCGCAGAGCCGAAGAACAGGCGCGCCGCGAGGCCGACGCCGTGGATTTCAAGGTGCTGGAGGCGGCGGAATGAGCGCGCTTCCCACCTCCCTAACCCGCATCGCCGACACCGCTGACCTGACACCGTCCTTCGCGATGCGTCTGGTTGGCGTGATCCGGGGCCGGCTGACAGGCAGGCCGTCGCGCGCTGACACCGGCCAGCTATTCGCCGCCGAAACGCGCAACCCCTCCACGGGCGTCTGGGAACTCTCCGTGACCGACCCGGCGGACGGGCAGGTCTACCGGATCACCGTTCAACGCGAGAACGACGCTGTTGCCGACGAACTGGCCGCAGCGCGCCGCCTCTCACATGCAGAAGGGAAAGCCGCATGACCGACGAAACCATCATCGAGGGAGGCGAAATCGCCGAAGCGATCGCCACCGAAACCGGCGAGTTCGACTCCGTCGAGCTGCAGGAATTGGCCGACATGGACGCTACCGTTTCGGAAAAGCCCGCCGAACCGAACACGATGAGCTTTCACGTGCAGATGCGAGGCTACACGCTCGGCAGCCTCGAAACCGTGATCATCGAAGCCGCAGCGAAGCAGATCCGAAGTGCGATGCCTCGGGATACGGAGCAACGCGTTCAGGACACCGCTATCGAGATGGCGAACGCCGCAATCGCAGCGAAGCTCGGGCCGATCACGGGCGAGTTGTTCGACCAGCCGATTGTTTCCTCCCGTTGGGAAAAGAAAGAGCCGATGACCCTGAGGGAGTACATCGGGCTGGTTGGGAAGGACTTTCTCACCACACGCGTCAAGCGCGACGGGACACCGTCCACAAGTCGCTATGACCAATCTGAGCCACGGATCAACTGGATCATCGCGGATGTTCTGGAGAAGCGGTTCAAGGACGAGATCACCGCTGCATTCGTGGAGCTCAAAAATCACGTTCGAGTTCAACTGGATTCGACGCTCAACGCCGTCATAGACGCTGAGCGCAAGCGCCTCGCCGAAGCCCTTGGCTTCGATCTGAAAAAGAGCCGGTAGCGGGGCAGCGTGATGACCGAACGCCAGCGCATCGAACCGACCCCGCGCACTGACTGGTCGCGGTCGGACACCACCCCTCCGGGATTCCCCGCCGCCGCGCTCGTCCAGCAGGACAGGTCGAACCGGCCTTGGACCCGGCCAGCAACCGACAAGAAGGAGAATCCCCGTGGGTAATGTCTCCACGATCTCGCGCGCCCTGCAGAAGATGCAGGGAGCCGCTCAGCTGACCGCTCACGCCGTGTCGCGGCTTGACCGGGCCGAGGGTCTTGCGGCTGTCACCGGCGACGATGCCCGGCGCAGCCAGGATAGTGCGCTCGTCAGCGCCTATCGCTTCGCGCTCAACGCGAAGGGCGAGTTCGACAAGGCGATGGACGAACTCCGCGCCGTCGCCGGCGAGCAGATCGTCGCCGATGTCGACAAAGCCCTGTCGGAAGGCACGAGCACGCTCGAGGCCCGCAAGGAACCCTCGAACGTGAAGCCGGTCCGCCCTGGCGTTCTCGGCATCGTCTCCAGCGGCAAGCCGGACAGCCCCGAACCCCCGAGGGCAGCATGAGCGTCTTGTACCAGATGGTCGTCGCCGCCTGCACCCTGATCGGAATAGCGTTCCTGTTTGCCAGCGGCGAATGGGGCTTCGCCTTCCTGCTCTTCCTCGCAGGAGCCGTGTTCTCGTCCGACCGGCGGGCAGGAGTTCGGACATGAGGAAGCGCCGCGGCCCCCTTCTGACGCCCGAAGGTCAGCGTCTCGTCCTGACCATCGCAGCCATCGCCTTCGTCGTCCTCATGAGCTGGCTCGGCTTCCAGAACGCCGACCGCGAAGGGCAACGGGCATCCCGCCTTTTCATCGAAGCCATCTCCGAGGAGTGAACCCATGAACCAGCAAGTCGCCACCACCGCGTCGACCGATGAAACCGCCCACGCGCTGATGCGGGCGGACCCGTCGGAATTCCGAGCGCTCACCCCCGCCGAATTGCTCTCTCGAGCCATCGAGAAGGGCGTCGATGTCGAATCCCTCGGGAAGCTCGTCGACCTGCACGAGCGGTGGGAGCAGAACCAGGCCCGAAAGGCGTTCAATCACGCCATCGCTGCCGCGAAAGCCGAATTGCCGGCCATCGTGAAGAACCGCGAGGTGGACTTCACCAGCAACAAGGGCCGGACGAACTATCGCCATGAGGACTTCGGCCAGATCGCGCGTCAGGTCGACCCGATCCTCTCGCGACACGGCCTCTCGTACCGCTTCCGGACCGAGCAGCGAGAAGGCGGCATGATCGAGGTGACGTGCGTCATCTCGCACGAGGCCGGACACTCGGTCGAAAACAGCCTTTGCGCTGGCCGCGACGAGTCCGGGAACAAGAACAACATTCAGGCCGTCGGTTCGACCGTCACCTACCTGCAGCGCTACACGCTGAAAGCTGCGCTCGGTCTTGCTGCCGCCCATGACGACGACGCCAAGGGCGCGGACGCGCAGAAGGCGATCGACGACAAGCAGGTCAGCGAACTCAAGGGCCTGATCGACGATACCGAGACTGACGTTCGCCAGTTCTGCGAACACTTCAGTATCGACTCCCTCGCCGCGCTTCCGGTCACCGAATACGGCCGGGCCAAGCACATGCTCCGCGCGAAGGCCGCTCAACAGCAGAAGGCCAAAGACAAGGCCGCCGAGGGCGCCGATGCGCCGGAGACGGTCCAATGAGCGCCGCCGTCGCACAGATGCAGCTGACGTCCAACGCCGTCGCTGCCTTCCTCGACGATCCCACCTGCATCCTCAACGAGGACGGTCTGATCGATCAGCTGATCGAGGAACTTCAACGGGAGAACGCGCACCTGCCGACCGACATGAGCGCGAGCGATCACCGCGATCAGGTGCGCTCCGCCGCCTTCGCCATCGCGAAGATGAAGAAGCCGGTCGACACCGCAGCGAAGGCGCTGACCGAGGAGTTCCGCGCGAAGACCAAGGCCGTGAACGACCGGCGTAGCGTGGCGCTCGCAAAGCTCGAAGGCCTGCAACACTCGATCCGTGCGCCGCTCGACGCATGGGAGGCCGAGGAAAAGAAGCGCACCGACCAGGTTGCCGCAGTCATGGAGCAGATCCGGGCGCTCGGCGACATTCCGTTCGATGCGACCGTAGAGAGCGTCGCGCGCCGGATTGAGGACGCGAACGATCTCCTGATCGATCGCGCCGTGTTCCGAGACGAAGCCGACGCCGCGGAGCGTCGTCTCGAGGCGGTGCGGGAGAAGCTCGCCGCGACGCACGCCCGGCTGACGAAGGAAGCCGAGGAGCGCGCTGAACTCGAGCGTCTGCGGCGCGAGGCAGAGGAACGCGCCGCCGCTGAGGCACGCGCTCGCGAGGAAGCGGTCCGCAAGGCCGAGGAAGCCGAGCGCGCGAAAGCCGAGGAGGAGCGCCAGCAGCGCGCCGCCGATGAAGCCGCTGAGCGGGCTCGCAAGGAAGAGCGCGAACGCGCTGAGCGCGAGGCGAAGGAGCGCATCGAAGCGGCCGAGGCCGAGGCCGAGTCGCTACGCCGCAAGGAGGCGGAGCGTGAAGCCGAAGCGAAGCGCGTCCGCGAGGAAGCCGATCGCCGCGCTGCCGACCAGGAGCACCGCGCCAAGGTCGCGGGCGAAGCATCCGCCGCGCTTTCAAAGCTCGAGGGCATGACGCCCGACCTCGCCAGCGCCGTCGTCACGGCCATCCGCGCGGGCGACGTCCCGCACATCTCAATCCAGTTCTGAGGGAGGCATCCATGTCAGGACCGCAAATACTCACCTGTGAGCAGGGAAGCGAAGAATGGTTCGCCGCCCGGCTCGGCCTCCCGACCGCTTCGGAATTCTCCACCGTCATGGCTTCGGGCCGTGGTGGCGGCGAGAGCAGGACCCGCCGCACCTACATGATGAAGCTCGCCGGAGAGATCCTCACCGGCCAGCCGATGGACTCCTTCTCGAACGCGCACATGGAGCGCGGGAAGGAAATGGAGGCCGAGGCCCGCAGCTATTACTCGATCGTCCACGGCGTCGAGGTTCAGCAGGTCGGCTTCATCCGGAACGGCGACAAGGGCTATTCGCCCGACGGGCTGATCGGCACCGAGGGCGCCGCAGAGATCAAGACCAAGCTCCCGCACCTGCTGATCGATGCGCTCGTGCGGGATGAGGTTCCACCCGAACACAAGGCTCAGCTGCAAGGCGGGCTGTGGGTATCCGAGCGCGAGTGGATCGACTTCGTCGCGTACTGGCCGGGCCTGCCCCTGTTCCGCAAGCGCGTGACCCGGGACGAGAAATACATCGCCGTGCTCGCTCAGGCGGTCGCTGACTTCAACGAAGAACTCGCCGCCCTGGTCGAACAAATCCGGGCGATGGATGCACCGAGGGAGGCAGCGTAATGGCCGGCTCCGTCAATAAGGTCATCCTCGTCGGGAACCTCGGCAAGGATCCGGAAGTCCGCTCGATGAACTCGGGCGACAAGGTGGCCAGCTTCTCGATCGCCACGTCCGAACAGTGGCGTGACAAGAACTCTGGCGAAAGGCGCGAAAAGACCGAGTGGCACAACGTCGTCATCTTCGACCAGAACATCGTGAAGGTCGCGGAGAACTACCTCAAGAAGGGCTCCAAGGTTTACGTCGAGGGCCAGCTGCAGACCCGCAAGTGGCAGGACCGCGACGGGAACGACCGCTACACGACCGAAGTCGTCCTCCAGCGGTTCCGCGGCGAACTGCACATGCTCGACACGCGCGGCAGCGGTGGCGGGAATAGCGGCGGCCGGGATGATCGCGACGACGACCGCCGCGACAACCGGACCGACGAGCAGAAGCGGCAGGACGAGCGCGGCTTCCGCAATGACAATCTCGACGACGAGATTCCGTTCTGATGGCCGGCGCGGAAGAAATCTGGCGCACCGTTCCGAGCTATCCGGAATACTGCGCGTCCTCACTCGGGCGTGTGCGCCGCGAAGCTATCGTTTATGGCGGGCAGGGTTCCGTTAGGAAGCCTCGCGGCGTTTTGACCGCCCGGCCCCTGCCATTGGGGCATTTGCAAGTCACCCTGTCGATCGGGAACAAGCGGATCACGGCCCTCGTGCACCGCCTTGTTGCTGAGGCGTTCCTTCCTGCGCCGCTGCCTGGTCAGGACTGCGTGCTCCACTGCGACGACGACCCGGCCAACAATCGTCCCGAAAACCTTCGATGGGGCACGCGCCAGGACAATTCTGCGGACATGGTTTCGAAGTCTCGACAAGCACGTGGCGAGGCCGTCAGCAGCGCGAAGATCACACCGGAAGTCGTTCGGGATATCCGGCGCAGGGCTGCGGACAGTCAAAAGCAGCGAGACATCGCAGAGACCTACGGCATCGCTCAGTCGAACGTCAGCTCAATCGTTTCTGGCAAGACGTGGGGGCATGTCGAATGACCCGTCGTCCAATCGTCTGCCGCTTTGACGGCCATCAATTCGTTCCCGAGGGGAACTATCACCTGCGCAATGCCGCCACCGATTACGAGGACGGCGCGCTCTATCGGTTGGCTCCGGTCGTGGAACGTTCAATGTCCTCGCACCGGCACTACTTCGCTTGCATCAATGAAGCGTGGAAATCGCTGCCGGAGAAGGACGCTGGAGAGCCTTGGGCTCAATCGGCTGAGCACCTTCGACACTACGCGCTAATCCAAACCGGCTTCGCCACTTGCGTCGAATCTGACTGCGGCTCCAACGCCGCCGCGCTCCGTGTCGCCGCGATGACGCGCGCGGTTGTCGAGTACGCGGTCGTTCAGGTGTCCGGCTCTGCCGTCCGCGTCTGGCGGGCCCGCAGCCAATCCAATCGGGCAATGCCGAAGGACGAGTTTCAAGCGTCAAAAGAGGCGGTTCTGAACTGGATTGCCCAACGCCTCGGCGTCACCCCCGAAACCCTTGCCAGACAGTCGGAGGCAGCATGAACCGCCAACCCTGCACCACGTGCGACGGCCGAGGCTTCACCACCGGTTGCCGGCCCGCATGCTGCGGCAACTTCCACGACAACGGGGAGTGCCGCGGTCACTGCGCCGTGCCTGAGCCGGTCCAAGAGCAATGCACCTACTGCGGCGGAACCGGGGACGGGCACCGCACGCTCGACCAGGTGAAGGAGGCCTGCGGGCCCCGCGTGGCACTGGCTGTCGACTACCTGTCCTACGATCCGCAGGACAAGGGCGAGACACGCGAGGATTACATCGCCCGTTTGGGCGCCGACAACAACGCCCGGGCGGTCAAGCTCGCCGATCTCGAACACAACATGGATCTCGGTCGACTGAAGCGGCCCCTGAAGCAGACCGATCTCGACCGCTCGCTCCGCTACGCCGATGAGCACGCGGTTCTGATGAAGGAACACATCCGCCGGCGCTTCGCCCATTGGGTGAAGGGATGAGCCGAGAGATCGAATTCGCTCACCGGCTGGAAGTCGGGATCGACCCGAATACCGATGAGGTGATGCTGCTGCTGATGGATCAGAAGAGGCGAGCTTACGCCGCTGTTGCGTTCGATCCGATTACCGCCGCTCCCCTCACCGCGAACATCCTTGAGACGGCGACCGAGGCCCAGACACGCCGAAACCAACGGACAAAGCAATGACCGACCGCGCGATTTCCTTTTCAGACGAAATGGTCCGGGCGCTGCTCGATGGCCGGAAGACGCAGACCAGGCGGGTCTTGAAGCACCGGCCGGGCAAGGACGAGCGCGTAATCGACCTCGGGGCCGGATATGCACACCAGTGCAATTTCTCGGGCGACTATTGGGGCGGCGAGTGGCTCTGGCCCTACGCTGTAGGCGACCGGCTGTGGGTGAAGGAGGCTCACGCGCTCGATCCTGCTGACGGCGTGGTGCTGTACCGCGCGACTGGCGAGGAGCCGTACTTCGCCGAGGACGCCCCGGTGAAGTGGATCATCGGCCGGCACATGAGGAAGGCGCGCTCGCGCCTCACGCTCGTCGTGACCGAGGTCCGGGTCCAGCGGGTGCAGGATATCAGTGAAGAGGACGCTGACGCCGAGGCCTTCGGCGGTGACTTCCCTCACGACGTTCTACCCGAGCTGTTTCCTGATGCCGATCGCGCGGGCGAACTGTCGATACGGCAGTGTTTTGGCCGACTGTGGGACTCCCTGAACGCCAAGCGCGGCTTCGGCTGGGACGCGAACCCGTGGGTCGTGGCGATCAGCTTCGACGTGCACCGCGCGAATATCGATCGGGTGGCAGCCTGATGGCCCGCCGCAAGAAATTCCTCGTCGCGGACCTGCTCTGTGGTGCGGGCGGATCGTCGACGGGTGCGCAGCGCGCTCTGGCCGAACTCGGACTCGAGATGGAGGGCGGTCAGTAATGAGCCACGGTCTCTCTTACACGCCTGAATACCGCGCTTGGCAACAGATGGTCCGGCGCTGCCACAACCCCGAGCACCCGGCCTATGCGAACTATGGCGGGCGGGGAATCCTCGTCTGCGATAAGTGGCGGGATGACGTGACGGCCTTCGTCGCCGACATGGGCGAGCGTCCCTCCCCGGCGCACGAACTGGACCGCATCGACAACGACAAGGGCTACTTCCCCGGCAACGTCCGCTGGACCGACCGCGTGACAAATTCCCGCAACCGGCGCTCGAACCGGGTCCTCGAGATCGACGGGTTTAGCCAGCCGCTCACCGCATGGGCGGAGGAATATGGCGTCAAGCGCAACACGATCTCCAAGCGGCTCGCCGCGGGTTGGTCGCCGGAAGACGCCGTGAAGACCCCGGCACGAGCGAAACAGCCGAACGGCGAAGCGAAGCCGACCACTCACGACTGCGCTGACTGCGGATGCTCCGGCGTTACCGGAACGCTGTGCAAGTCCTGCGAGAACAAGCGTCGGTGGCGCGAGGGGATGTACCGATGAACGCCGTGTCGGTCGCGAAGATGAAGGCCTGTGTCAGCGCGATCTGCGCCGACGCCGCGCCGAAGGAAGCCGCCAAGCCCGCCGCGAAGAGGAAGGCAGCATGACTGGGCTTCGCTTTCCCATACCGCGCGTGGAGCAACTCTACTTCGGTAGTGTTCCGGTGCCCTACACCGCCGCTTGGTCGGGCGAAGAAGAGCCCGGCATGATCCGTCTTGGTCAGTGCCCCTATGCTCGCCGCACCGCAATCTGCCAGCACTGGGCGCGCGGCGAGGGCAAGCCCCGGTTCGGGTCGCCGCACATGGAGCGGCAGCGACAGGTCATCGCACTTGCGCTTTGCGATCTGTGCGGGAGGCCGCTGAAGAACCGGACGAAGGTCTCGCTCTCAAAGGCTCGCCCGCAACCGCATGGTGCACGGCCGATGGACGTGCTTCAGGTCGAGCCGATGCTTCACAAGGAATGCGCGGCGATATCGATGCAGCACTGCCCTTCGCTCCGCGCCGACATCAGGAACGGTACGCTGTGCGTCAGGCAGGTTTTCCGCCACGCATGCCAGTTCGCACTGTATTCCGAGCAGGGTACGTTTGAGGCGACCGGAGAGCGGAGGGTCGCTGTCTCGCATGCGAAGGTGCAGCTGATCACGTGGCGGGATCGTGATGCGGACTGGCTCGAAAGGGACGCCGCATGACAGAGGTCACGCGCCCAGCCCTGAGGTGGCATGGCGGCAAGTGGAATCTTGCCGGATGGATCATGGAGCATTTCCCGGCCCATCGGATCTATGTCGAACCGTTCGGCGGGGCAGCGAGCGTGCTGCTGCGGAAGCCGGCCAGCTACGCCGAGGTCTATAACGATCTCGACGACGAGGTGGTGAACCTGTTCCGGCTGCTCCGCGAAGCGGAATCGGCCGCCCGGTTGTGCGAACTGCTCCGGCGGACCCCGTTCGCACGCGAGGAGTTCAATGCCGCCTATGAGGTGACCGACGATCCGGTCGAGCGCGCGCGCCGCCTGGTGATCCGGTCGCATATGGGTTTCGGAAGTGATGGCGCCTGCGGCAGCTATCGCACCGGATTCCGCGCGAATTCCAACCGGAGCGGCACAACGCCGGCGCACGACTGGGCGAATTTCCCGCCGGCGCTGGCCGCGATCGCTGAACGGATGACGGGTGTCATCATAGAAAGTCGTCCGGCCGTGCAGGTCATGAAGGCGCACGACGGCCCGGAAACGCTCCACTATGCCGACCCGCCCTATCTGCACGAGACACGGAAACGCGGCGGCCGCGTGGCCGGTGTCGGTAGCGCGGCGGTCTATCGCCACGAAATGAGCACCGAGGACCACGAAACCATGCTCGAGGCGCTCTGCGCGCTCAAGGGCATGGTCGTGCTCTCCGGCTATCCGTCGGCGTTGTACGATGATGCCTTGAAGGGATGGACGCGGCGTGAGCGTCCTGCCCTGGCCGATGGCGCGCGCAAGCGAACCGAAGTCCTGTGGCTGAACCCGGCGTGCGTGGCCGCGCTCGAGGCAGAGAACCATCAGCCACCGCTGATCGCGGAGGACGCCGCATGACCGCCCGCGCCCTCTCCTACCACGACTGGCCGCGCCAGATGCGCGCGGAGACGGCCGCCGCCTATGTCGACGAAAAAAGCGTGGAAAGCTTCCTCGCCGCCGTTGGCACGGGACGGAAGAAGCTCTACCCCGAACCCCGGATTATCGTCGGGAAGGGTAAGCGATGGCTGCGGGAGGATCTCGACGCGGCTCTGGACCGCATCCACGGCAAGGGGGCGGAAAGCCTCTCCGGGCTCGTCTAATCGAGATGAACGCCGACGATATCCCCCCGCTGATGACCCCGAAGAAGCTCGCGAACGGTAAGCTGGCCTGGTACTGGTCGCCGCCGACGCGCGACCGGAAGGCTGGATGCCCGCTAACACCTGTCGCGCTCGGCACGACATTCGCGGAGGCATCGACCCGGGCGACCGAACTCAATGAAGCCCTCGAGGAGTGGCGGCAGGGGAAGGCACCCGGAGCAATCCCGGCGAACGAAGGCACGTTCGACTGGCTGTGCACGATCTACAAAAAGGACCGCCGGTATCGGTCGCTCCAGCCCGCCACGCGGCAGGGCTATGACATCGCGCTGCATCGCTTCGCAAGCTATGTGCTCAAGAACGGCCAGAGAATGGGCCCCCAGCGCCTTCAATCGATCCTGCCCGAGGTCGCTGACGCCGTGTACGACAAGCTCGTTGAGCAGGGCCTGACGCGGCAGGCAGCGCTATGCATGGATATCTGCCGGCTCGCCTGGTCGGTCGGCCAGCGCAAGAAGCCGCTGATCGTCCCCGCACTCAATCCGTTCGAGAACATGGACATCGACCGCTCGAGCGTGGAGACGAGGCCCGCGACGAGCGATGAGTTGGACGCGTTCTGTGCAAAGGCGATCGAGATGGGCTGGCCGCAGATGGCCTTCGCCGCGCGCGCCTGCTGGGACCTCCTGCAACGGCCCGTGGACGTGTTCGGCCGGCTGTCGTGGGCGCACTGGCGCCCAGCGGAGAGGCCCGACAGCGTGTTCGTCGTCCACCACAAGAACCGGTCGGACGATTGGGCCATCCTCGAGGAGACAGATCAGGAGAGCGGCGAGACGGTCCTGTTCTACCCGGAGCTTGAGGACCTGGCCGCCCTGCTCGAGCGCAAGGGCACGCTCATGATCACGCGGCCGAGGCTCCGCGGACGGCAGAAAGCCGCGGCGGTGCATGATCCGATGCCGAAACGCTTCTACGAGAAACTCGCAAGGCAGATCGCCGACGCGGCCGGACTGCCGAAGCATGTCTCGATGCGGGCGTTCCGCCACGGTGGCTTGACTGAAGTGGGGGATGCGGGACTGCCGGACACCTATGCTCAGGCGCTTTCACGGCATCGCCAGCGGTCGTCCCTCGACCGATATATCCACCGGACAAATGTCCAGCAGCTGGCGGCGACTCGGCTTCGTGTGGCCCATCGCCGGGGGGAATCGTGAACGCTTGTCGGAATGAGCGTCAGAATGCGCGTCGGAATGACGCCTGACGGAACACCGCTAAAGCATTGAAAGAAAAATGGTACCGCCTCCCCGGTTCGAACGGGGGACCTCTAGATCCACAATCTAGCGCTCTAACCTACTGAGCTAAGGCGGCACGGAAGGCGGCGGAACCTATACCCGGTCCGCGCGGGTTTCAAGCACCCCGCAAGGCCTGCTGCAGTGCCGTCCCGCGCGTCCGAAATCGCATCCCGTCAGATATAGCCCATCGCGTCGATATGCGCCCGCATCGCGGCGATCCTTGCGTCGTCGGACGGGTGGGTCGAGGTGAATTCCAGCGCCCGGTCCTGGTGCAGGGTCGACATCGCCAGCCAGACATCCATCGCGTCGCGCGCGGCGTATCCAGCGCCCACCATGTAGTCGATGCCGAGCCGGTCGGCCTCGAATTCGTGCTCGCGCGAATAGGGCAGGATCACGCCGTACTGGATGCCCGCGCCCAGCGCCGCGGCCATGTCGGCATTGTAGTCGACGCCCTGGCTCTGGAGCGCCATGCCGACGAGCTGCATGCCCATGTTCGCGGCGCGCTGCTGGCTGGCGCGTTCGGCGGCGTGCCGTCCGGCGACATGGCCCATCTCGTGCCCCATGATCGTGGCGATATGCCCGTCGGTTTCCACCAGATCCATCAGGCCCTTGTAGAAGGCGACCTTGCCGTTCGGCAGCACCCAGGCATTCACCAGGTCAGAATCGATGACCACGAATTCCCAGTCGAGATGGTTGAGCCCCGACGTTTCCGCCATGCGCGTACCAACGCGTTCGAGCCGGCGCGTATAGGCGGCATCGGTCAGAACGCGTTCGCGCTGGATCGTGTCGCGCCAGGCCGTCGCCGACAGGCGCTCGATTTCCGCTTGCGACACCAGCATCAGCTGGTTGCGCCCCAGAGCGGCATTGTCGGCGCATCCGGCCAGCGGGACGATCGTCCCGGCCGCGAGACCGATGACCAGTTCACGCCGGTCGAGCAGGATTTTTTTCGACATGACCCTATTCCCCCTGATCCCGTCACATTCCCTTTGCTATAGTAGCGCGAGCGCAAGCCGGTCGCCATCGCCGCCGGAACGACTTGAATCTGAACGGAGGTCTCCCCGTGCGCCGCATTCTGACGATTCTCGGACTCCTGATCGTTCTCGTTCTGGCAGCGGCGATTGCCCTGCCCTTCCTGATCCCGGAATCGGTCTACCGCGACCGCGCCCAGATCGCGGCCAGCGACACGCTCGGCCGCGATGTCGTGCTGGGGGGCAGCGTATCCCTGAGCATCCTGCCCCGGCTGGAGATTCGCGCCGAGGACGTGACGATCGGCAACGCCGAGGGCTTCGGCGACGAGGCCTTCGCCGAGGCTGGCGAAATGCGTCTGGCGGTCCAGCTCTGGCCACTGATCAATCGCCGGGTGGAGATTGACGAGTTTGTCCTGATCGACCCGGTCATCCGCCTGACCGAGCTTGGCGGCCGCAACAACTGGACGTTCGAGTCGCGCGGCAATCAGAGTGACGCGCCCGCCTCGTCCGGCACCGGCTTCCGCCAGGGCCCGGGCGCCCTGCCCTTTGACGGCACGATTTCCGACGTCCGGATCGAGAACGGTCTAATCCTCTACAGCAGCGGCGGCGAAACCCGCGCGATCGAGGGGCTCGATCTCGGCCTGAAAATGCCGGGCGTCGACGAACCGGTCGAAATCGAGGGGTCGCTGACCACCGAAGGCGAGAGTATCAGCTTCGACATCACGCTCGGCTCCCTGCGCGCCTTTTTCGAGGGTGCGCAAACCGAGCTCGACCTGTCGCTCGGCGGCCGCCTCGTTACGCTGTCGCTCGATGGCGCGGTGCTGGAAGGCGAAGCCATCGCCTATGCCGGTGCCATGGACACCACCATCCCGTCGCTGCGCAATCTCGCCGACTTCCTCGGCTCGCCCATGCCCGAGGGCGACACCTTCAACCGCTTCGAAGCGTCCGGCGACATTTCGGGAAGCCTTGAGCGCGTTGCGCTGCAGAACGCCTCCCTGTCGCTCGACGACCTCGACGCGACGGGCAATTTCGTCCTGACGCTCGGCGGCGCACGCCCGGCGGTCTCCGGCGATCTCAACGTCGCCGAAATCGATGTGAATCCCTACCTACCGGAAGGCGGGGAAAGCACGGGCGGCGGGGCGATCCAGCCCTGGCCGGAAACCCCGATCGACCTGTCCCCGCTTGGCCTCGTGGATGTCGACTTCACGCTCACGACCGGCCGTATCCTGTTCGGCGATATCGTGATCGAGAGCGGCGACAGCCCGATCCAGCTCGACGTCGATATCGTCAACAGCCGTCTGGCTGCCGCGGTCACGAATTTCGTCCTCTATGAAGGCCGCGGACGGATCGACTTCGTCGCTAACGGGCGGGGAACGCCGTCCTTCTCGCTCAATGCCAATCTCGAGCGGCTGGATGCCCTGCCCTTCCTTGAAGCGGCAGCGGGCTTCGACCGGCTTTCAGGTACGGGCGCGCTCAATCTCGACATCCTGACGACCGGCAACACGACCGCCGCCCTGATGAACGGGCTCGGCGGTAATGGCCGCTTCGAGTTCGCCGACGGGGCCATCCGGGGCGTGAACCTGGCGCAGGTGCTGCGCAATATCCGCTCCTCGATCACCTCCGGCGAAATGCCCGAGGGCTTCGGCGACCAGGAAGAAACCGACTTCTCCTCATTGAGCGGCACGTTCACGCTGGCCAATGGCGTCGCGACGAACAACGACCTCCTGATGCTCTCCCCGCTCGTGCGCGTGGCCGGTTCCGGCACGGTCGATATCGGCGGGCAAACACTCGACTACAGCCTGCGGCCGCGCGCGGTCGCCTCCCTGCAGGGTCAGGGCGGCGAAACCGATCTGCGCGGGATTGAAATCCCGATCCGCATTCGCGGCAGCTTCGCCAATCCGTCCATCTCGATCGACTTCGAAGCGATCAGCCGCGCACTGCTGCAGGGCGCGGTGACCGGCGCGATCCGCGGCGAAGACCCGGAAGATGCCATTCGCGGCGCGATCGGAAACGCGCTCGGCCTCGGCGGCGACCAGGATGACGGCGAAGGCACCGGGGACGGTGAAGGCGAAGACGAACCGTCCACGGAGGAACAGATCATTCGCGGCCTCTTCGGGCTCGGTGGAAACCGGGGCCGGCAGGAGGAAGAACAACCCGAAGACGGTGGACGATAGGGAAATCGTGAACCGAATCTGAAGATGGCGCGTTATCGCGGTTAATGTCGGACCATCTAGCGTATGGTTCGATGCCCAAGAGGGAGGAGAAGACATGTCCTTGAAATCAAAGCTCGGCCTCATTTGCGGGGCCCTGTCGCTGCTGGCTCCGGCTGGCGCGCTTCAGGCGCAGGAAGCGCCGCCGACCGCAGCCTTCTACCCCGGCACGCCGGGGATCGTCCTGTATTCCCAGCCCAATTTCGGAGGCCAGCGCGTCACGCTCAGCGACGATGCCGCAGATCTCCGCCGCCAGAACTTCAATGACCGCACCTGGTCGATTGAGGTCGAGGCGGGTGACTGGGAAGTCTGCGAAGACATCAACTTTGGCGGCCGCTGCATCCGCGTGAACAACGACGTGGCCAGCTTCCACCCGGCGAACTGGGTCTCGTCCGTGCGTCTCGTCCGCAACGGCTCCGGACCCGGCGGTGGTGGCGGCGGTTTCGTCGATCGCCCGTCCAGCGGCATTCGCCTCTATGACGGCCCGAACTACACCGGTCAGCGCTTCGACACCCAGTCGGAGATCTATGACCTGAACAGGACCGGCTTCAACGACCGCGCCTCGTCCATCGCGATCGCGCGCGGCGAGAGCTGGGAAGTCTGTCTCGACTCCAACTTCCGCAGCCAGTGTCAGGTCTTCTCGGACAATGTCCGTGACCTCGCCCAATACGGCTATTTCAACAACTCGATCTCGTCGGTCCGCCGCGTTGGCGGCGGTGGCTGGCCGGGTGGTCCGGGCGGTCCGGGACGTCCCGGTGGTCCCGGTGGCAACTGGTACACCGACATTGACGGCGGCATTGAAGGCATCGGCACGATGTTCTTCCCGGTGCCGGAGATCAACGGACGCTCGATCGACCGCTGCATGGCTTCGGGTGGCCGCGACTGCGACACCGCGACGGCTGACGCCATCTGCCGCGAGGCGGGTTACAGCGAAGCGGCCTATTTCTCGGTCGACCGTGGCCGCCGCTATCGCACCATTCACCTCGGTAACGGCCAGGAATGCCGGTCCGGACGGTGCGAGGCGATGCTGAACGTGCTCTGCATTTCCGAGCGCTAGCCTCACCTGGCTGACATTGGACGCCGCCCCGGACAACCGGGGCGGCGTTCGCATGTTTGCCCCTCGAAACCGGAACGATTCAGGTCTATAATAGTTACAAATGAAACTACCCCGGGAGGTCAGCCATGCCTGTGAATGACCCCATCGTCGCCGAGCAGACACCGCGCGCCGATCTGACGATCGACCAGAAATGGGATTTGTACTCGCGCGAGGAGCACGAGATCTGGAACACGCTCTATGAGCGCCAGATGGGCGTCCTCAAAGGCCGCGCCGCCCCGGAACACTTCCGCGGGCTGGAGCTTCTGAATCTCAACGAGGGCGGCATCCCCGACTTCCGCCGGGTCAACGAAAAGCTGATGAAGCTGACCGGCTGGCAGGTCGTCACCGTTCCGGGCCTGATCCCGGAAAAGGAATTCTACGACCACCTGGCCAATCGCCGCTTCGTTTCGGGCCGCTTCATCCGCGACGGCGACCGGCTCGATTACCTGCCCGAGCCCGACATCTTCCACGACGTGTTCGGTCACGTCCCCCTGCTGACCCAGCCGGTCTTCGCCGACTACATGCAGGCCTATGGCGAAGGCGGTCTGCGCTCGCTGCAGTTCGACACGATCAAGAACATGGCCCGGCTCTACTGGTACACGGTCGAATTCGGCCTGATCCGCTCCGATGAGGGGCTGCGCATCTACGGCGCTGGCATCGTCTCGTCCAAGGGCGAGTCGATCTTCTCGCTCGAGGCACGGTCGCCGAACCGGATCCACTTCGATCTCGAACGCGTCATGCGAACCGACTACCGGTATGACGATTATCAGCAGACCTATTTCGTCATCGACAGCTATGACGAGCTGATGGAGTCGACCGCGGTGGACTTTGCACCGCTCTACGAGCGCCTCCCCACCCTGCCCGAGTTCAAACCGTCCGACGTCCAGGAGGGTGACAAGGTCTACCAGAAGGGCACGCAGGAATACGCGATGTCCGGCGGGCTGAAGGGCCACGCCATCGCGGTCTAATCCAATGACTTTCTCCCCCCGCCTGCGGGGGGAGTGCCCGAAGGGCGAGGGGGGCAATTCCCCCCTCCCCCACTTCGTGGTCCCCCTCCCCCCGATAAGGGGGGGGAAACTCTAAGCCCGCTGAAACGGGTAGAAGCCTGAGCCCAGCTCAAGGATCTGCGTCAGCGCATCGAGCGCGGCGCGGCTTTCGTCCATCAGTGCGGGATCGCGCAGATCGTCGGGGGCCAGCGTCTCGCGATAATGCGTCTTGGCCCAAGCGATCAGCTGGTCGTAGACCGCATCGCTGAACAGCGCCGTCGGCGTCACCGCCCTGCGCTCCTCGTCCGTCAACACGACGCGCAGCCTGAGGCAGGCCGGCCCGCCGCCATTGCGCATAGACTGGCGCACATCCACGAAATCGACCCGCCCGATCGGACCGTTCCCGCGCACCATCGCCGCGCAATAGGCGCGCGTGGTTTCAGTCTCTTCCGTCTCGACCGGCGCGGTCAGGACCAGGCGGTCCTCACCCGGCCATTCCAGAAGCTGCGAGTTGAAGAGATAGCTGGTGATCGCATCGGCGATGGGGACTTCGCTGTCCTTCACCTGGACGAATTGCGGCTCGAACAGGCCGTCCGCCGCCCGGCGGATGGCGTCGAGCGTGCCCTCGCGGTCCTCGAACGCCAGTTGGTGGAAGAAGAGCGTCTTGTTTGTACCGACGCAGACTACGTCATTGTGGAAGGCACCGGCCTCAATGGCGGCGCGGCCCTGCCGCGCGATCACCGTGCGCGTCGGATCAAGCCCGTGCGCGCGCGCCACCGCTTCGCACGCCTCCTTCGTCTGACGCGCGGGAAATTTCGCGCTCCAAGCTTCGCTGGCCTCGCGGCCATAAATCAGGATCGAGACACCGGGACTGCCTTGCCCGTCGCTGAGGCGGACATGGTTGGCCGCGCCTTCATCCGCAAAGGCGGGCTGCATGGGCAGAAGCGGGTGCACGCAAAAGCGCTCGTGATCCGCGAACGCCCAGTCGAGCGCACGCTTCGTCTGCGGGCCTTCCAGCGACCGGTGCAGCGTCGTCAGCAAATTCGCAGGCGTGAAATGCACCCGCCCGTCGCCCGTCTCGGCAGACGGCGACACGGTCGCGGCATTGGCCGCCCACATCGGCGCGGCGGCATAGGCATTGCGCACCAGATCCGGCGTCGCCTTCCAGGCGCGTTCGAGCACTTGCTTGTCCGATCCGGAAAAGCCGGCGGCCCGCAGGAAGGGAATGAAGGGACGGTCGTGCGGCGGAAGCCAGCCCTGAACCAGTCCGGCCTCATGCAGACGCTTCATCTTTGCGAGGCCCTGCAGCACACCGGCGCGCGGCTCACTCGTCAAATTGCGGTTCTTCGCGCTCGCGAGATTGCCTTCAGACAGCCCGCCATAATTATGCGTCGGGCCGACGATGCCGTCGAAATTGGCTTCGGCCGCGCTCACTTCAGACCCTTGATGGCCATGCGCTCGGGCTTGGCCGCGTTCTGGCTGGCGACAGGGTAGGCGCAATAGTCAGCCGCGTAATAGGCGCTCGGACGCAGATTGCCGGACTGACCCGGACCGCCGAACGGCATCGAGCTGGCCGCGCCCGGCGTCGGCCGGTTACGGTTGACGATCCCGGCCCGGCTCTCGGTCCAGAACCGGTTCCACAACGCCTCGTCATCGCTGACGAGCCCTGCGGACAGGCCGTAGGCCGTGTTGTTCGCTTCGGCCATCGCGTCATCGAACGAGCCGACCCGCCGCACCTGCAGCATCGGGCCGAAGACTTCATCGTCCCCGGTCTCGAGACCCGTCACGTCGATCAGTGCGGGCGAGACGAAGGCCTCACCGCGGTCGAGACGCGCCGCGCGGACGATGGCCGTAGCGCCGCCGGAAATCAGCTTGTCTTGCGCCTGCAGCACCGCGCCAGCCGCATGCCCCGAAACCAGCGGCCCCATGAAGGCCTCGTCGGTGTCGTTCCACGCCCCGATGGTCAGCCGCCCGGCCAGGTCCGCGATCGCGTCGATGACCGCCTGCCCCGCCGCGCCGTCGGGCAGGATCAGCCGCCGCGCGCAGGAGCAGCGCTGACCGGTCGTGATGTAGGCGGAATGGACCGCGATCCGCGCTGCGGCCTCGGCATCGCCTGCATCCCATACGACGAGCGGATTGTTGCCGCCCATTTCCAGCGCCAGCTGGACGCCCGTCCGGCCAGCGAACTTGCGGTGGATGAACTGGCCGGTCGCATGCGACCCGGTGAACAGCACGCCGTCCAGCTGATCGTGATCGAGCGCCGCCGCGCCGGTCTCCCGTGCGCCCGGCACGAAGTTGAGGACACCAGCCGGCAGGCCCGCCTTTTCCCAAAGCGAGGCCATGAGCTGGCCCACCGCCGGGGTCAGTTCGGACGGTTTGAACACCGCCGTATTGCCCGCGATCAGCGCCGGAACGATATGCCCGTTCGGCAGGTGACCCGGGAAGTTGTACGGGCCGAGCACGAACATCACGCCGAGCGGCTTGTGCCGCAGCACGGCCTCGCCGAAATCGGTGGCATGCGCGTGTTCGCCCGTCCGGTCGTGATAAGCCTTCACCGAGATGGCGATCTTTCCGGCCATGGCCGCAGCCTCGCCCTGGCTGTCCCACAACACCTTGCCGGTTTCCCGCGCGATCAGTTCGGCCAGCGTGTCCTTGTTCTCGGCCAGCAGCCCGCCGAAGCGTTCGACGATGGCGACACGCTCCTTCAGCGAAGTCTGTGCCCAGTCCGGAAAGGCTTTTCGCGCGGCGGTGAAGGCCGCATCGACATCGCCGGCATCGGCCGACGCGCCCTGCCAGACGGTTTCACCGCTCGCCGGATCCGTGGACCTGAAGACCTCGCCGCGCCCGCCGCGCCATTCGCCGTCGATAAAGCACTGACCTTGCATGACTATTCGCGCACCCAGATGCGCGCCCTTTCGCCTTCGGTGAGATTGAGAGCCCGCAAATCGTCCGGACCGAGCGCCACGCCGTCGGCGCTGACATCGGCCTGTGTCTGGATCGAGCGGAAGTCGCTGAACCGGTCGGTCGTGACGATCACCGGCTTGGGATCGTCGAAGGCACGCGCCGCGCGTACATCGACCTGCCGGCTTTCCCGCGCCGAACGCGCCTGGCGCGTCGGGACGGACATCAGCGGCCCGCCATCGAAAATGTCGATATAGCGGTCGTAGGTGAAGCCTTCCCATTCGAGCAGACGGCGCGCACCGACGCCCAGCTCGTGGGTCACGCCGATCACCTTCTTCGCCTCGGGCGACAGCAGGTCCACATAGATCGGATGTTTCGGCATCAGGTCGAGGATGAACTGATTATCGCTCGCCGCGCTCATCCGGTCGGCTTCGTCGAACGTCATGCGGAAGAAATGCCGCGTCACCGAATCGAAGAAGGGCGACGACCCGTCCTCGCGCACGACACCGCGCAACTCGGCCAGGACGCGCTCCCCGAAACGGCGATAATCCGCCGCCATCAGGAGATAGCGCGTCTGCGCGATCAGCCGCCCGGCCCCGGTGCCGCGCGCCGCGTCGCTGACATAGAGCGAGCCGACCTCGCTGCAGCCCGCGAAATCGTTGACCAGGATCATCACATCCATGTCGAAGCGGCGCCCGGCCGTACGTGACGACTGGGCGAGCGTGATGATCTTGAAATCGTAATAGGGCTTCGACAGGCCCACGGCCGCCTTCACCGCCGCGCATCCGACGACCTTGCCGCTTTCGGTGTCCTCCAGCATCAGCTGGTAGACTTCCTCGCCGGGCTCGGTGGCAGCGCTTTCATAGGCGGTCGCTGACTTGTCCAGCCGTTCGGCCAGATCGTCGCGTTCCAGCGCAAGACTGGTGAAGCCCGTGCCCGCACCGGCGGCCAGGTCCACGAAAGCGTCGATATCGTCGCGGCGCGCCGCGCGCACTACCAGCATGCGTATCTCCGTCAGGAACCGGCCAGCGACCGCGCTTCGCGCGCATCGAACTCGCCGGAGGCGAACTTCATCAGCATCAGCGCCGACAGCCGCGCCCGTTCGGGCAGGCTCGGCAGAATGACGATCTCGTCATGGGAATGGATGTTGGCTCCGCGCACGCCGAGCGTATCGACATTGGGACAGCCCGCCGCCCAGAGATTATTGCCCTCGCAGACGCCGCCCGTGTCATTCCACTTTATGTCGAGACCGAGCGCGGCACCGGCCGTTTTCGTCCACTCGAACATGCGCGCATTGGCCGGTGTCATGGGCTTGGCCGGCCGGGTGAACCCGCCATGCAGCTTCGCGGTGATCCCGTCGCGCTGGTTGGTCAGCACTTCCAGCTTCGCGATCTCGCCCAGCACCCATTGCTCGTCATCGGCATCCTTCACGCGCACATTGAACCGGGCGACGGCACTGGCCGGAACCACATTCGTCGGTCCGCCGCCATCAATGCGGGAGAGATTGAACGTGACGCCCTCGCGCTGACCGTTGAGCGCGTCGAGGCGCGTCGCGAACTCGGCCGCGGCAATCACCGCATTGCGCCCGACATGATGCTCGCGCCCCGCATGAGCCGACTTGCCGCTGACCTTCAGCGCCCAGTTGCCCGAGCCCTTGCGGCCGCCAGCGAGCGAGCCGTCCGCCAGCGCCGGCTCATAGGTCATGCCGACATGCGCCTTCGAACCGAGCTCGTGGATCTTTCCGGCGGAACCGAGCGACCCGATCTCCTCGTCCGGACTGATCAGCACGTCATAGCCGATACGCCCCGCATGCGGACTGCGCTCCAGCGCCAGAAGCGCGTGCAGCATGACGAGAATGCCGCCCTTCATGTCGGCGCCGCCCGGCCCGTTCATCGTGTCCGCGTCGAGCATCTTCCAGTCCTGGAAGCTGTCCTCCTTCGGAAACACGGTGTCGTGGTGGCCGGTCAGAACGATCTTCACCTCGGCGTCCGGACGCACGCACAGGTGAAAGCTCGGCGTATAGGCCTGCTGGGTGACGCTGCCGTCCGGCGCGACCGCCTCGTTTGGCGGAAGCTCGACCGCCTCGACGCGCCCGCCGGTCTCCGCGAAGACGCGTGCCAGTTCGCCGCGCATCCGCTCCAGACCGTCCGCATTGCGGCTGCCGGAATTGATGCGCACCCAGTCCTTCAGCGTCGCGACCATCCCGTCGGCCCGCGTGTCGATCCAGTCGAGCGCGGCCTTCTCATCGGGAGAAATATCGATCGGTTTCGCCATGATGGAGCGAGGGGGCTGCTGCGGAGGGTGTGCGGATCAGACCTGGTCGAGCGCCTGGCCGATATCGGCGATCAGATCGTCGGGATCCTCGATACCGATGGAGATACGCACCATGCCCGGCGTGTAGCCGCAGCGCTCCTGAAGTTCCGGATCGACGGCGGCATGCGTCGTCGAACCCGGGTGGCAGATCAGCGTCTCGGTCCCGCCGAGGCTGACGGCCAGCTTCACCACCTGAAGGGAATTGAGGAATTTGAACGCCCCGGCCTGTCCGCCCGCCACGTCGAACGCGAAGGTCGACCCCGCGGCCTTCGACTGACGCGCGTGGATTTCCGCGGCGCGCGACCCCGGCTCGAGGAAGCCGAGATAGCGGACCTTCTCGATTTTCGGGTGTTTGGCCAGGTATTCGGCGACCTTCTTCGCATTCTCCGTCGCGGCATTCATGCGCAGCGTCACCGTCTCCAGCGAACGCATCAGCATCCAGGCCGTGTGCGGATCGAGATTGGTACCGATCGACGACCGCAGCGAGCGGATCTTGGCCATCATATCCGACCGGCCCATCGCCGCGCCGGCAATCAGGTCGGAGTGGCCGCCGACATATTTCGTCAGCGAGTAGACCAGAACGTCAGCGCCGAGATCGATCGGCTGCTGGTTGACCGGGCCGAGGAAGGTGTTGTCGACGACGACCGCCGGGACGGTGCCGTTCTGCTTCTCTCCGATCCGGTTCGCGATCTTGCGGATCATCTGAAGGTCGACGAGGTCGTTTGTCGGATTGGTCGGGGTCTCGGTGTAGATAACCGTCACCGGGCCAAGCTTCATCGCCTCTTCCGCTGCGGCCCAGACTTCGTTTTCCTCGGCAGCTGCGAAGAAGTCGACATTCTTGATGCCGTAATTCGGCATCACCTTGCGGATCAGCGTCTCGGTGCCGCCATAGAGCGGCGTGGAATGCAGCACCACCGAACCGGCCGGCGCCAGTGCCATCAGCGTCGTGGAAATTGCACCCATACCCGAGGAGAAGACGGCCGCGTCCTCGGCATGATCGAACAGGGTCAGACGGTCTTCGAGGACTTCGACATTCGGGTTGTTGAACCGCGAATACATGAGACCCGCGGATTCCGGATCGCCTTCCTGCCGGCGCCCGCCCATCACGCGGAAGAAGGCCGCACCGGCCTCCGCCGATTCGAACGCGAAGGTCGACGTCAGAAAGACCGGCGCCTTGATGGACCATTCCGAGAGCTGGGGCGAATAGCCGTAGCTCATCATCATGGTTTCGGGCGACAGCTTGCGACCGGCGATTTCGGTCTTGCGATACGACGCCTTGGGTTTCGACATGGGGCGGCTCCTGAATGTCCGGACGTGAATGAGGTCTTGTCCGGGTTTTGGGCCCGCCATGCAGCAGGGTCAAGCCATGCGGCCAGACCGTTTCATGCTGCGTTTGCACAAAGAAAACGGCCCGGGGCGAACCCCGGGCCGTTCCATTTCGTCGCTTGAGCGATCAATCGCTTAGCGCAGGTCGATGAGGACCTCAGCGCGGCGGTTGAGCGGCTCACGCACGCCGTCCGGCGTCTGCACGGCCGGGCGGCTTTCGCCGAAGGCCTGCAGGGAGATGCCGGAAGCCGGCACGCCCAGGCGAACCATCTCGTCGCGAACCGCGCGGGCGCGGCGCTCGGAGAGGCCGACGTTGTAGGCGGCAGCACCCGAACGGTCAGCGTGACCGTCGATCTGCACCGCGGCAACGCCGCAGGTCGAAGCCTGCTGGACAGCCTGGTTGATAACCGCACGGGCCTGATCGGTGAGGTTCGAACGATCCCACTCGAAGTAGACCACGAAGCCAACGTCGTCACACGGAGGCGGCGGCGGAGGCGGAGGCGGCGGAGGCGGCGGCGGAGGCGGCGGGGGCGGAGGCGGCGGCGGGGGCGGCGGCGGGGGCGGCGGAGCCGCAAACACGTACCGCAGACCCATCCACACTTCGTGGCCACGCAGCGCGTCGACGTCGACACCCGGGTCGAAGTCGAGGTCCAGGGTCGAGAAGTAGCGATACTGGGTATCGAAATACCAGTTGTCGCCCAGACCCCAGCCCACGCCAGCGATCAGCTGCCACATGAAGCCGATATCGTCATCGCGAGACACGACGTAGCGCGAGTCAGCAACACCACCGTTCGGAACCGGACGCGAACCAGTGGTCCAGCCCGTCATCGAACCGTTGACCTGACCGAAACCGGCACCGGCGCCGAGGTACGGGTGGTACCAGCCGTCCGGATTGAAGTCGCGGTACAGGTTCAGCATCGCCGACCAGACGTGGAAATCGCTCGAAGAATCTTCGAACGAACCAATCGCGCCGGTGTCGTTGTAGCGGTGAGCCGCTTCGGCTTCGAGACGCCAGCCATTGGCGTAGTCGTAACCGAACGCCAGAGCCTGGCGCCAATCGGATTCACCATTGATTTCGCGGGCGCCGCTGGCTTGCAGATCGACGTCCGAATCGCCAGGGCCGCCGTAACCGACGGAAGCGCTGACGTACCAGCCTTCGTCGGCACCCGCCGACGTCCAGGCCGGAACCGACAGCGCAAGACCGATGGCAGCCGCTGTCAGAAACCGTTTCTTCATCATTCCCCCTCTGGAGGCGGAAGCCCCCATCGCGTGAGTGTTTTGGCTGCCGTGACCCTGCGCCACGGCACATTGACCACCTGCTCGCACAGGTGCTCTGCCGAAATGAGTACAGGATATTCGACGCTTGTGCCACCCAAAAGCGCTTGAACGCGAAGGTCGGCGCGCGATTGTGGCCCCCGTGCAATCCCTTGCCGCGCAGCGTTCGAGGGCAGCCGGCCCCGGCCGCGACACGGCTCTTGTAATTATCTGTTTTTAATGCGCTTTTGCGCTCACAAATCGCGAGAAGGGAAGCAACACTCGCCCGGCTCGGCGGATCGTCCGCGCGTCCGGAGCGTGCGAAGAGCGCGGTGATCAACCGCTTCTCGAGGCCCCGGTTCGCGCATCCGGACACCTAAACCGCGTAGGTGTGTCCTGCCGGACACATCACCCATCACGTTGATTCCCGGTGGATTTACAAAGCGTTTGGCACGCGTCGCCCGAGAACTTGCGACGTCGGGTGAACCGGGCATACGGTAGTCTTCAAGGGGGGCATCCGATGAAACTGATGCGCATTGGACTGATCCTGGCGGGCATTGCGATCCTGCTTGGTGCCGCTGTTTTCTTCTTTTACCTGCCGGCCCGCGTCGACGATCAGATGAATGTGGTGATCGATCATCCGGTCTATGCCATCTCCGATGAAGCCAGGGCGCTCCACGCCGGGATACCGGTCGCAGATCTTCACGCGGACACGCTGTTGTGGGCGCGCGACCCGGCAAGGCGGCATGACCGGGGCCACACCGACATTCCGCGCCTTCGCGAAGGCGGTGTTTTCCTTCAGGTTTTCGCGTCCGTCACCAAGACACCCTCCAATCTGAACTACAATGAAAACAGCGCGGATTCAGACGACATCACCCTGCTCGCCATCGCCCAGCGCTGGCCTGTCGACACCTGGGGGTCACTCTATAATCGCGCCCGCTTTCATGCCCGGCGTCTGAACCGGCTGGCCGACGCTTCCGATGGCCGCTTCATCGTGGCCCGGACGTCCGGTGACGTCAGTGCCGCGCTCGAGGCGCGCGAGACGGACAGCGGCATCATGGTCGGCATCCTGGCTACCGAGGGTGCGCATCCGCTCGAAGGCGACCTCGCGAATATCCAGCGCCTGTATGACGAAGGCTACCGGGTCATCGGCCTGCAGCACTTCTTCGACAATGAGCTGGGTGGGTCGCTTCACGGCACGTCCGGGGCGGGCCTGACCGAGTTCGGGCGCGAGGCGGTGACCGCGATGGTCGAGCGGGGAATGATCATCGACGTGGCGCATTCGTCCGAAGCCGTCGTTCGCGATGTCCTTGAACTGACGGACGCCCCGCTGATCGTTTCCCACACGGGAATCAGGAGCTTGTGCGAATCCCCCCGCAACATCTCCGATGAGTTGCTGCAGCAGATCGCCGACCGCGGTGGCCTGATCGGCATCGGCTACTGGGCCGATGTGATCTGCTACGATACGCCGGCGGGGGTCGCCCGTGCCATCGCCTATGCGGCCGAGACGCTCGGGGTCGAGGCCGTCGCCCTGGGGTCCGACTTCGACGGCACCGTCACGACGCGCTTCGACGCATCGGAACTGGCCGCCCTCACCGACGCCCTGATCGGCACCGGGATGAGCGCGGACGACATTCGCGCCGTGATGGGCGAGAACGCCGTCCGCTTCTTCATCGAGAACCTGCCCGAAGGCTAGACTCTACCAGCCCCAGCGTACGCCGGCGCGCGCGCCGACCTCGCCGGTATCGGCACCGAAACCGAAGCCGGCGTTCAGCGAAACTCGCTGGGTCAGCCGGGCAGCACCGGCAAAGGCCAACGCATTGGCATCATCATAGAAGCCGTAATTCGCGGAGAGAGCGAAGTTCTCACCGCTCTGTAGTCCTGCGGTTCCGGCCATGGCCAGTGCCAGGGCAACACCGTCGCGGTTGATCTCGACCTGGTCGCCCTGCCGCCACACGTCGGTCTGCAGATCGCTCAGATCCGTTCTCAGTGTCGCGACGTCATCCTCAAGGGCGAGAATGCCGTCGGCATTCGCCATGATCGCGTCGGCGTTCGCGCTGACCGCTCCTTCATAGGGATCACCCGTATAGCGGAAACCGCCTCCGCCGCCGCGGTTAGCGACCTCGCCGCCGCCGCCGGTGGAAGGAGCGGTGCCGTCGCCGGTCCCGTCCCGGCCGTCTGGCAGTCCCGACCCGCCGCGGTCAGCGACATCGACTTCGCCGCCAGCCGCCGTGGCACCGCCGAGTTCGGCGCGGATGGCCTGCATCTCGGCGCGCATCGCCTCGACTTGAGCCCGCAGCGCGGCGACCTGGGCGTTCTCCACGCTCCGGTTTGCCGCCATCTCGGGATCGTCAGTACTGAAGCTGGACATCGCCATCGATTTCAGATTCCCGGCCGTGTCAGAGACGAGGACATAGTCGGCGCTGCCGACCTGGTTGCCCGGCGAGACCACGCCAGGCATGGCGTAGGAATAGGCCGAGTTACCGAGCATGATCTGCGTCTCCAGCGTCGTCATGGCCCCGGCGCCGATCGCCACCGAATTGAGGTGATTGGCCTGAGCCTGCCGGCCGAGCGCGATGGCGTTCGTGGCCGTGGCGCGGGTGGCGTGGCCGAGCGCGAGCGCGGCCTCTGCGTCGGCCTGGGCGGTCGCACCGATCGCGGTGGCGCGATCGCCGCTGGCGATCGTCAGTTCATCACCGTCCGTGTCGCCCTCACCGTCGAGGTCGTACCAGCCGCCGATCGCGACCGACCGGTTGCCGGTCGCATAGGTCAGTGCGCCATTCGCCAGGCTGTAGGTTCCGCTCGCTTGCGAGAAATAGCCCTGCGCCACGCTGGCGAAGCCCGACGAGCTCGACTGATAGCCAGTCGCCGTTGCGAGATATCCCGACGCGTTGGCAAAAGCGCCGGTCGCAAGGCTGTAGTCACCCGACGCGGTCGCGTCCTGCCCCATTGCGAATGCGCTGGTACCGGAAGCGGTCGTGCCACCGCCAATCGCCGTAGCACCTGTAGCCGTCGCGCTCGATCCGCGGCCGAAGGCGATCGAATTCGCCGCATCGGCAAGCGAGTCCGTACCCAGGGCGATGGCATTGTTCGCGAGCGCCTGGGCACCGTCCGTGCCGCTGTCGCCGCCATTGCCGCCGATCGCGATCGCGCCGACACCGTTCGAATCCGACTGCCGGCCGATTGCGATTGCATCGGTCGCGGAGTTGGCCACGTCGGCATTCGCGCCGATCAGAATGGCTCCATCCGCATTGGTCGCCGAGTTGTAGCCAAGAGCGACCGTACCGTCGCCGCGGGCCTGGGCGCCATAGCCGAGCGATGTCGCACCGACGCCGTGCGCGTCGGCAAAGGCACCGATCGCCGTAGCGTCGTCATCATTGGCGCTTGAGAAGACCCCGAGCGCAACGGCTTGCGGACCGGAGGCCTCGGATTCCTCGCCGATCGCGATGCCCTGGATGCCCGTGGCCTGCGCAGCCGCACCCATGGCGATCGTATTCGATGTCGTGGCGCTGGCCCCGTCGCCCATCGCGATGGAGGCGGAGCCGGTAACCTCCGACTGACGGCCGATGGCAATCCCGGCAGCGCCGCTTCCATTCGCGTCTTCGCCAAGCGCGATAGATGACACAGCGGTGGCCTGCGCGCCAAGGCCGTCCGGATCAGTGCCGTCGCCGCCGATCGCGATGGCACCGCTGGTCGATGCGGTCGTATCGACCCCGATGGCGATCGTGTTGGAATCGGCCGCGTTCGCGTTCTGACCAATCGCAGTTGCCGCCAGATCGCCGGCGACGGCGCTTTGACCCAAGGCTGTCGCGCGATTGAAGTCGGCATTTGAGTCCTGACCGAGCGCAGTCGCATCGTCGCCAGTTGCCGAAGCATTCTGGCCGAGTGCTGTGGCATCGCTTCCGGAGGCGGTGCTGAACTGTCCGACGGCCGTCGTGTTATCGGAACTGGCCAAGGCATTGTGCCCGATCGCTGTGGAGTCGGCCCCGGTGGCAGACGACAGCCGGCCGAAGGCCGAAGCGCGATCGGCCGTCGCGTCAGCGCCATTGCCGACGGCGGTCGCGAAATCGGCCAAGCCGGTATCGCTGTTGACGCCGCATTCCGTTGTATTGTTGCCAGAACCTGCATTGCAGGATGCCGTTGAATCTGCGGGCTCGGAAATACCTCCGGGTGATGCGAACGAAACTCTCGGCAGTGCGCGATCCATGTCCTGGAGCAGGCGCACGAAATAGCCCGCATTCCTGGCGTCTCGACCTTCATCGGAGACACGGAAAAGATAGCTTTCCGCAACTGTGCCATCCTCGCCGGTATCGGCGATGGCGGGCCCGGTCAGGCCGGCTGCCAGAGCCAGCGCGAGAGTCGAAGTCAATGTTCTGAATGTCAAAATGAGCCTCCCTACAGCGCATCCCGCGCCAATAGGAAGGAAAAGAAAGCGGGGCGGCGCGGGGCGACCCCAAGTTACTTTCGCTCAATCCCTCCAGATTCGCGAAAGCGGATGCATACAAACATTCGTCAAATACATTTCAAGGGGGTCACGAATATTTTTTCGCAACCCCCTCAATGACACATTGATTGAAAATTGATCAGATCGACTCGGTGAGTACTACCAGCCCCAGCGTACGCCGGCGCGCGCACCGACTTCGCCGGTTTCCGCGCCCCAGCCGAGACCGGCATTGAGCGTGAACTGCTCGTTGATCCGGGCCGCGCCGGAGAAGGCCATGGCGTGGGCATCGTCGTAGAAGCCCCAATTGGCCGACAGCGAGAAATTCTCGCCACTTTCCAGACCGGACATGCCCGACATCGCCAGCGCGATCGCGACACCATCGCGATTGACCTCGATCTGGTCGGCCTGGCTCCAGACCGTCGTCTGCAGATCGGACAGGTCCGTTCTCAAGGCATTGACGTCGTCCTGGATCGCCGTGATCGCCCCGGTATTGGCAGTGATCGCCGCGAGATAGGTGTCCGACGTGCCGGAGGTGCGGTAACCGCCGCCGCCTCCGACATTCTGGAAGCCGCCGCCGCCGCCCGTTTCGGCGCCGGGATTGGTGCCATCCCCGGCACCCGGACGGCCGTCACCGCCATTGTCTACGACATCGACACTGCCGGCCTCCATCTGCGGTTCACCGAATATCTGCGCCCGGATCGCGGCCATCTCGGCCCGCATCTGCTCGACCTGCGCCTGCAGCGCCGCGACCTGCGCATCCCGAACCGAAGTCGCTGTGTCCGGGCGGTCCGAGGCCATCACATTCGAAAAGGCATAGGACTTCAGATTGCCCGCGGAGTCCGCGACGATGAAGTAGTCGGCACTGCCGACCTGGTTGGACGGCGAGACCACGCCAGGCATTGCGTAGTTGAAGAAGGCGTTGCCGAACATGATCTGTTCGGTGGCCGTGGTAATCGCGCCCGGTCCGATCGCGACCGAATTGGTATGCAGCGCCTGCGCCTGCCGTCCGAGCGCGATCGCGTTGACCGCCGAGGCTCGCGTCCCGAAGCCGAGCGCGAGAGACGCTTCGGAATTGGCCTGCGCCATCGCACCTAGCGCCAGCGAGCGGTCACCGCTGGCAATGGTCAACTCATCGGAATCGGTGTCGCCGCCGCCATCATTGTCATACCAGCCGCCAATCGCGACCGAGCGGTTGCCGGTGGCGTAGGTCAAAGTCCCGTTGGCCATCGAGTATTCGCCGCTGGAATAGGCGAAATAACCCTGCGCCACGCTGCCGACACCCACTGCCTGGGCCCGGTGCCCGGTCGCTGAAGAGAGATAGCCTGACGCGATCGCATACGATCCGATCGCCGCGGAATAGTCGCCGGACGCGGTCGCGTTCGGACCCATGGCAAACGCATCAGTGCCGGAGGCATTGGCCAGATTCCCCACGGCGACGGATCGCGTTCCCGATCCGATCGAGTCGGCACCAAACGCCAGCGCATTCGCGGCCGACGCCGCCGCATCCATTCCGATCGCAACGGAATTCACACCGCTGGCGAGCGCGCCCTGTGTATCGCCGTCCGCCCCGTCCCCGCCGATCGCGATGCCGCCAACTCCGGTGGCATCAGAGAGTGCGCCGAGGGCGATGGTGTTGGTCACCGAAGCATTTGCCGACCGGCCAAAGGCCAGCGCGTCGATCCCGCCAGCTGAGGCACCGGTGCCGAGCGCAACGGTGTTCGACGCCCCTGCATCCGCGCCGTCGCCGATCGCGACGGAAGCAATACCACCACCATCAGCCCCCGAACCGATAGCCACGGCGTCGGTTGCGGTCGCCATCGCCTCATTGCCCATGGCAACTGAAGATATCCCGACACCGTCGGCATTGTAGCCGATCGCGATTGCGTTGGTCGCCGTCCCCTGTGCGTTGTTACCGATCGCAATCGCGTCGTTCGCGTCGGCGTTGGCGCTGTATCCAAGCCCTACTGCCCGGGCTCCGGTTGCCGTCCCTGCCGGCGTGATGGCGATTGAGTGGGCACCGCTCGCGGCGGCGTTCACACCGATCGCGATACTGAGGCCGTTGCTGGCCAATGTGTTCTCGCCGATGGCGATCGCATTGTCTGAAACGGCCCGTGAGCCATAACCGAAGGCTAGGGAATCCGCGCCGGTGGCGTCGGCGTTCAGCCCAAGCGCGATGGCCCCGATCCCGGATGCGGTTGCATCCGCGCCGAGCGCGATGGCGTCGGTGGCCGTCGCTTGAGCGCCCAGCGCATCACCATCAAAGCGGTCGCCGCCAATGGCGATCGCACCCGCAGCGGTTGCATCGCTATCGGACCCCAGGGCCACGCTGCTCGCTCCGGATGATGTAGCACCGATACCGATGGAGATGGCGCGGCTGGTCAAGGCGTCCGCACCCTCGCCCAGGGCGATTGCTTGATCGGTCGCGTTCGCCGCGTCCCCGACGGCCGTGCCACCTGCTGCTGCGACCGTTCCCTGGCCGATGGAAACCGCGTCCGCCTCCGCCGTGGCTCCGGATCCCAGCGCGACCCCGCCGTCACCCGACGCTATTGCGTCCGATCCGACGGCCACAGAGTAGAGGCCCGATGCCTGGGCGCCCACCACACCAACGTCGGCACCATCGCTGCCTAGTGCGATCGATCCAAGAGCACTCGCGTTGCTGTATCGACCAATGGCAATTGAATCTTCGCCGGAGGCCGAGGAGTTTTGGCCGAAGGCCGAAGCGTCGATGCCGCTGGCAATCGATTGCTGTCCGACCGCCGTCGCATTGGCGGCCGTTGCATCTGCATTGTGACCCAGCGCGGTTGAATCGGTACCTGTCGCGTCCGCCAGCCGCCCGAAGGCCGCGGTGCGGTCAGCCGTGGCGTTCGAATTGGAACCCACTGCAGTTGCAAAGCTCGCCGTACCCGTATTGGAACCCGCGCCACACTCGGTGGAACTCGAGCCCGCTCCCTCTGCACAGCCAACGGTTCCGGCTTGCGGGCGAGACACATCACCACCAGCCGCCGCAAATACCGGCAGGCGGACGATCAGGGCTTCGCTGTCCTCGTCGCGCTCGAAGATCCAGCCGTAGATCGGCAGAACCGGACGCAGCCTGAATTCGCCAGACGGATCGCGCCCGGCCGCAGCGTTCAGACCGTGATCCTGAGGCGTGACTGTCGCCTCATCGCCCATGGCAGCCGGAACCGCGGCGAGACCAAGTGCCAACAAGCTGACGCTGGCCAGCAAGTTTCGCGAACCGGCTAGCGCCCCGCGAAAAACGAACGAACCAGACCGGTCGAACGCGGATGTGTTGGACATGAAAAGCTCCCCTGTACCTCTGAACCGGCAACATGTCCGGCTCTTCCCACAGGGGAGCCTATAGGGTTTCACGCCCGTTTGGAGAGAAACGTAAAAAAACTTTAGCTTGCGTACGGGTTCGTTACCTCGAACGTCACCACCACACCCGGGCGCACACCTGTACGAATACGCTGAGCCGCCGCCACGGCAACTCGTCACCGTCGCAATCCAGCGGATGCAGGAATGGCAGGGGGCAGATCGCCGCGACTTGAAGCTGAATTGGGAATGGTGAGCCCACAGGGATTCGAACCCTGGACCTACTGATTAAAAGTCAGTTGCTCTACCAGCTGAGCTATGGGCTCCCGGAGGAGACGGGGAGGCCTATAGCGAAGCGCCTCCCCGGTCAACCGCGAGCCGCGCCCCATCCCCATTCCCGGCCCCTTCTTCGGCCCTGCCATCGCCGGAAAATTGCCGAAATGCCGCGCCAGCCTTGTCACCATGACCGGGATCCGAAGCCTGCCAGCCCTTGTATTGACCGCCCTCGCCCTGACGGCGTGCGCCAGTTCGCGGCCGAGTGCGGGCGAAGCCACCTATATCGGCATGAGCGAAACCCGCTCGGCCGTTTCCGACGCCATCGGGCTGCCGCGTGACCGGCCGGGCCCGGTGATGGTCGATCCCGGCGATGACACGGTCCCGACGCCCTATGGCGGGGAAGGCTCGCGCCGCGTCTGCTCGACCACGGCGCGCGACATCGCCCGGCTCACCGCCGTGCTTGGCCCCGACCGGATGTATGTGCCGGAGGAACACGAGAACGAAACCGAGGACGAACGCGACTGGCGCGAGCGCGCGCAGATGTGGACCGAACGCGGCGGCGGCGCCCTCGCTTCGGGCGCGCGCGATCTCTACCACTCGACGATTGTCGGCCTGAACCCGGCCCGCCCGGTGATCCGCTTTGTCGGCCGTGCCGGCGAGATCGAGCGCGAAGCCCGCGACCGCCGAGAAATGGCCGACAGCCGCCGCGCCTATCTGCGCGGCCTCTTTGACGGTTTCGGCTGCGAGGAACGCTACCTCACCCGCGCCTTCGAGGAATACGGGCTGAACTGATCCGGGCTCCCTGCGCAGGCGGGGATCCGGTCTGGTTTCCTGCCTTCGCAGGAAACCCGGAGGTCACTCAAAACTCCCGCTGTCCCAGCGCGCGTTGAAGTCCTTGCGGAAATCCGCGAACCGGCCCTCGGCAATCGCCGCGCGCATCCGCGCCATCAGCGACTGGTAATAGGCGATGTTGTGCCAGCTGAGCAGCATGGCCGCGAGATACTCACCCGCCCGCACCAGGTGATGCAGGTAGGCGCGGGAATAGTCCCGGCTCGCCGGGCAATCGACGCGCTCGTCGAGCGGACGCGTATCCTCGGCAAAGCGCGCATTCTTCAGATTGACCGGCCCGAAATCGCTCCACGCCTGGCCATGCCGACCCGAGCGGGTCGGCATCACGCAGTCGAACATGTCGATCCCGCGCGCCACCGCCTCGACCAGATCGATCGGCTTGCCCACGCCCATCAGATAGCGCGGCCGGTCGCCCGGCAGGTGGGGTACGACGGCGTCGAGGACGCTGCACATCGTCTCGAACCCCTCACCCACGGCGAGCCCGCCCACGGCATAACCGTCGAACCCGGTCTCGATCAGGCGCTCCGCGCTTTCCCGGCGCAGGTCTTCGTAAACGCTACCCTGGACGATGCCGAAGAGGTTCTGCCCCTCGCGTTCACCGAAGGCAGCCTTCGAGCGCTTGCCCCAGCGCAGCGACAATTCCATCGAGGCGCGCGCCTCGTCCTTCTCGCACGGGAAGGGCGTGCACTCGTCGAGCTGCATCGAGATGTCCGCGCCGAGCAGATCGGCCTGGATCTCGATCGAGCGCTCCGGCGTCAGCATGTGCCGCGAGCCGTCGATATGGCTGGAGAAGCGGACGCCCTCCTCTGTCATCTTCCGCAGGGAGGCCAGCGACCAGACCTGAAACCCGCCAGAGTCGGTCAGCATCGGCCCCGACCAGCCTGAAAATTTGTGCAAACCGCCGAGCTTGTGGACCCGCTCCGCGCCCGGTCGCAGCATCAGGTGATAGGTGTTGCCGAGGATGATGTCCGCCCCGGCTTCCTTCACCTGGTCCATGTAGAGCGCCTTGACCGTACCGGCCGTGCCGACCGGCATGAAGGCGGGCGTGCGGATCGCGCCGCGCGGCGTTTTGATCGCGCCGGTGCGCGCCAAGCCATCTGTGGCGGCCAGGGTGAAGGGAAAAGCGGTCATGACGCGGGGTGAAACCCGATTGCCGCGGCAAAG
Organism: Alphaproteobacteria bacterium; assembly: GCA_016124205.1. Taxonomy (GTDB): domain Bacteria; phylum Pseudomonadota; class Alphaproteobacteria; order Caulobacterales; family Maricaulaceae; genus Hyphobacterium. The sequence continues at coordinate 295,146 of WGOD01000003.1, read as the reverse complement.
GCAAGCGCCCTCACCTGCCCGCCTTCTCGATCAGGCAGGCATCGCCATAGGAGAAGAAGCGGTATTCCGCCTCGATCGCGTGCCGGTAGGCGCGCATGATCGTCTCATGCCCGGCCATCGCGCTGACCAGCATCATCAGTGTCGATTTCGGCAGGTGGAAATTGGTGATCAGCGCGTCGGCAATGCGGAACTCATAGCCCGGCGTGATGAAGATCGCCGTCTCGCCGACCTCCGCGCCGATCCGTCCGTCCTCGTTCGCCGCGCTTTCGATCGTGCGCAGCGCCGTCGTCCCGATCGGGATGACGCGCCGGCCTTCATCCTTCGCCTGCGAAATGGCGGCCGCCGCCTCGGCGGAGACCTCATACCACTCGGCATGCATCTTGTGCTCGGCGATGGCTTCGGACTTCACCGGCAGGAAGGTGCCCGCCCCGACATGCAGGGTCACATCGACGAAGCCGATATCCGCAGCCTTTAGTTCCTTCATAAGCCGGTCGGTGAAATGCAGGCCCGCCGTCGGTGCGGCGACCGAACCGGTCTTGTCGGGCTTCGCGAACAGCGTCTGATAGTCCGCCTTGTCCTGTTCGTCCGGCGCGCGCTTCGAGGCGATATAGGGCGGCAGCGGCGGTGCCCCGGCGGCCTCGATCGCGCGGTCCAGCTCTGCGCCCTCACGGTCGAACTCCAGCACCACTTCGCCGCCCTCGCGCTTGGCCTGAACCATTGCGGCAAGCGCGCCGAAGCGGATCACGTCGCCGACCTTCAACCGCTTGGCCGGCTTCACGAAGGCGCGCCAGCTCTTCGCATCGTCGCGCGTGTGCAGATTGACCGAGATCTTCGCGGGACCGCCGCCGCCCTCAGCGCGGGCTTCGCGCTCGCCCGTCAACGCGGCGGGCAGGACATGCGTGTCGTTGCAGACCAGAAGATCGCCGGGGCGCAGCAGTTTCGGCAATTCCCGCACGCCGTGATCGGACAGGCTGCCGTCGCCGCGGACATGCAGAAGGCGCGCGGAATCGCGTGGCCGCGCGGGACGCAGCGCGATGCGGTCGTCCGGCAGGTGAAAGTCGAAATCAGAAAGTCGCACGATTGCGGCCCGTAAATTGCCTCGGTGTCAGCATCCTGTTCATAGGACGGGTGTAATTTTTCCCGCCACCGTTTTTATCCGCAAGGGTGTGTTTGTGCGCAGCTTCCTCGCCTTCACGGCAACGCTCGGCCTCGGCGTGCTCGCCGCCCTGATGTGGCTCGCGCCGGTCTGGAATTACGCCGATCTGTTCCGCCAGTTCTGGGCCCCGCTGACATTGGCTGCCATTCTCGCCGCGCTGGCCGTCGTGATCTTCGGCAGGAAACGCCAGCGTTGGGGCGCTCCGTTATTGGCTTTGCTGATCGCGGCGCCCGGACTGCCAGAAACCGTTGTTTCGTTGACGGATATTCCACTGACACCGCCCGCAGGAACGCCGGTCACCGTGGTTACCCACAATCTCTGGGGCCGGAATGCGACACCTGAGGCCGCCACCGAGCGCATCATCGAAATGAATGGCGATATCGTCGCGCTTCAGGAAGCCTTCGGCACGGCCTGGGTCGTCCCCGAATTGCTCGAAGAGACGTATCCGAACCGCGCCGACTGCGACCGCTACGCTTCGGTCATCGTGACGCGCCTGCCCATCGTCGAATCCGGTTGCCTCGACTGGTGGTGGTGGCGATCCCTGGAAGGACAAGGCGAAGCGCCCTTCTTTCACGCCCCGCCGGCGTCATGGGCGACGATCCGTCTGCGCGACGGTCGCGAAGTGACGGTCGTGTCGGTGCACATGACGTGGCCCGACCCGTTGGCGCATCAAGACGAGCAGCGCGAGGGGCTCGCCTTCATGCTCCAAGCCTTTGCGCAGGACAGCCTGATCGTGGTGGGCGATTTCAATTCCGCTGCGCCGTCGCAGGCACTGGCGCGTTTCGAGCGTGATCTCGGGCTTGAACGCATCACGCGCGGCAGGGCGACCTGGCCGTCGGAAAGCCTGTGGGCCAACCGCGCTGGAACACCTTCTCCCATCCCGACCATGATGACCGGGATCGATCATGTTTTCGTCGGCGAGCGGCTAATGGGCTGGAGTGTTCAGACCGGCCCCGATACGGGAAGCGACCACCGGCCCGTTGAAGCACGGCTCATCCTTTTCCCGGAACGTACCGACGACTGATCAGCCGCCGCAGCGCTGCGCCGCCATCTGGTCGAGATCGTTCTGCGCCGGGCCGAGATTCATCGTCGCGCGGCGGGCATCGAGATTGTCCGGGTCCTCGACCGGTTTCAGATCCAGCGTCCCGTCCTCATTGCAGGCATCCATCGGCTGCGTGCCATAGCGTTGCAGCTGACCGGTATTCACCGCCACGCGGTCCCAGAGATAGGCATAGTCCTGCCGCCGCACACCGCCGCTTTCCAGATACGGCTCCATCCGGGTCAGCACCTCGCGCTGGAAGTCCGGATCGTGATCGGCATGCTGCGCGATCAGCCAGGCCTGGCTCGACGTGCGCGCACCGAACCGCTCCCGGTCGATCCAGTCGTAAAGCTCCAGCGCCTCACGTAGACCCTCGGTCGCGTTGTAGTCCTTTGCGATGACATGCGCCGTCGCGCGCCGATAAGCCCACCAGGCTTCGCCCGTCCGGTCTTCGGTATTCAGTTGGAGATAGGCCAGCCGCCCGGCCTGATCGGTCACCCACAGATCGCGCAGCATCACCTGGATGCGGGCAATGTCCGGGTCGCGGGATTCGCGAAAACGGGACTGACGGCGAAGCCGGTTTTCGTGCGGTTCCAGCGCATTGGCCAGCCGGTTGCTGCCCGCGGCAAACAGCACGTAGCAGTCGGTCGTGCCTTCCGGCTGTGCCGCCGCGATATCCATGCCGGCTGTGACCAGCGCCGCCGCCGCCCGCTCGCGCGGATGAATGTCGGTCTTGTCGCGTTCAAGCGCCTCGCGGGCCAGCGCCAGAACGTCCTCCGGTACCGGCGCCTCGCAATAGTCATGCGTGCCGGCGATCACGGGATCGCTCAGCAAATGGGCGGGGAGCCCCTCGGGCATCTGGAACACCATCGCCGCGATCAGCCCCCCGAACCCGAACATCGCCTCAGGCCGCTTCCGTGCGGGCCTTCACGATCTTGCCCGGCGACCGCGGCGGCTCGCCCTTGGGCAGCGCGTCGACATGTTCCATGCCGTCCACGACCTCGCCCCAGACCGTGTATTGCCGGTCGAGATAGGGCACCGCGTCGAGGCAAATGAAGAACTGGCTGTCGGCCGAATTCGGATCGCTGGCACGGGCCATCGAGCACGCACCACGGACATGCTTGCCCTCGTTGAACTCGGCCGGAATGTGCTGGCCGGATCCGCCCATGCCGTTGCCGTCCGGGCAACCGCCCTGCGCGACGAAGCCGTCGATCACGCGGTGAAAGGTCAGGCCGTCATAGAAGCCGTCATTGGCCAGCTCCTTGATGCGGGCCACATGCTTCGGCGCCAGGTCCGGGCGCAGCTTGATCGTGACGTCACCGCTTTCCAGCGTGAAGATCAGGTTGTCATCAGCCATTCTGGGCTTACTCCTCGATACGGACAGGGATGTCGATTTCACAGATGTCGGGCAGATTGCCATTGGACGCGCGCTGCGTGTCCAGCCAGGCGGCAAAAGCGTCCGAATTGGTGTCGGCGACCTGGACGGTCACCTGTTGCTCTTCCGGCAGGTCGGTGCCGACGCGAATGAGGCGGATCGTATCCGGCTGGAAGCCCGGATTCTCGCCCATCGTGCCGACATTGATGTCATCGACCGCGTCCTGACCGACGCGCACCCGGCCCCAGACCGTGTATTGCGCGTTCAAATGCTCGGCATTGCCGCGGGTGATGTAGAACTGGCTGCCCGCGCTGTCGGGATTGGACGTCCGCGCCATCGCGGCCGCGCCCTGACAGTGCAGCAGCCAGGAATTCACCCGGCCATCGCCGGTGATCGCGGCCTGCACCGACGGGTCGGTGCCGATCGGGAAGCCGTTCCAGAAACCGGCCTTGGCGATGCGGCGATCGGAGCGGTCATTGACCATGCGGTCCTGGATCTCGACGACCGGCTCCGCATTCGGATCGCGGCGGGTCGTAAACTCGGCCTGCAGGTCCGGCAGATCGGTGGACCATGCCGGATTGGTCCGCGCGCCGCCGGCTTGCGCCATGAAGCCGTCGATCACCCGGTGGAAGACGAGCCCGTCATAGAAACGCGCATCGGCCAGTTCGCGCATCCGCGCGACGTGGTTCGGCGCGAATTCCGGGGCCATCTCGATGATGATCCGGCCATGATCGGTGTCGATGTAGAGCAGATTGTCCTGATCGACCGTGCGCCAGGCGTCATCCGGCAGATCGTAATCCGGCAGGGTTTCGTTGATCGGCGCATAGGTCGGCGTCGACTGCATCAGCGCCGCCATGCGGGTGGACGGGCTGCCCTCCGCTTCGGCCGCGGCGGACGTGTTTTCCGCTTCGGCTTCCGTCATTTCCGTCGTTTCCGAACCGCAGGCGGTTGCGGACATGGACAGCACGATCAGGCTGACCGGCCAGAGTGTCTTGATCACGCGAACTTCTCCATCAGCTTGTCTTGCACCGCGGGCGGTACGAAGGCCCGCGTATCCCCGCCGAGGCGGGCAATTTCCTTCACGAGGCGCGACGCCACCGCCTGGTGGCGGGGGTCGGCCATGAGGAACACCGTTTCGATGTCGGGATTGAGGCGCTGGTTCATCCCGACCATCTGGAATTCGTATTCGAAGTCCGACACCGCGCGCAGACCGCGCACGATGATCTGCGCCCCGACCTCTTCCGCGAAATGCATCAGCAGAGAGGAAAAGGGCTTCACCTCGATCGTCGTGTCGCCGGGAATGCGCGCCGCCTCGGCCTCGGTCATGGCGACGCGTTCTTCCAGCGAGAAGAGCGGTCCCTTGCCCTCATTGATGGCAACGCCGATCACCAGGTGATCGACCAGCTTCACGGCCCGCTTCATGATGTCGAGATGACCATTGGTCAGCGGGTCGAACGTGCCCGGGTAGAGCGCGACGCGGCGGGGCATGTCGGGCCTCCTTCAGGCTGGCATCCGGCCGGTGCGGACCCTAGCCGCACTCGGCGCAAACCGGCAAGGCGGTCGGGCGTCTATTCCTCGCCGCCCGTTTCGCCCGCGTCCGGCGCATTGCCTTCGGGGGCCTCGGCACCGTCCTCGTCCTCGCTCTCCTCGATCCGGATCACCGAGGCGACATTCTCGCCTTCGTTGAGACGGATCAGGCGAACGCCCTTGGTGGCCCGGGCGGCGATGCGCACCGTGTCGACCGGGAAGCGGATCAGCTGCCCGCCATCGGTCACGGCCATCACCGTGTCGCTCTCGCCCACGATGAAGCAGGCGGCGAGCGGTTCGGGGAAGCGCTTGTCCTTCGTCCACACGCCCTGACCGCCACGGCCCTGACGGAAGTATTCGTAGGACATGACACGCTTGCCGAGACCGGACTGAGCCACGGTCAGCAGAAGCTGCTCATTGCTCTTCATTTCCATGTAGCGGACCGGCGACAGCGTGATCTCCTCGCCGTCCTCGCCCTCATCGCCTTCGGCCTCGACAACCTCGTCGATCGCTTCGGCATCCTCGTCATCGCTACGCAATTCGGCGCGGCGCTGCTTGAGGTAGGCGCGGACCTCAGCGCGCGACACGTCGAGCGCGTTGAGGATCGCCATGGAGATCAGCTCGTCGCCCTTCTCCATGCGGATACCCCGGACGCCGGTCGAATTGCGGCTGGCGAAGACGCGGACATCGTCGACCGGGAAGCGTATCGCCTTGCCCTTGGCAGTGACCAGAAGCACGTCCTGATCGGCGGTGCACAGACGCACGCCGACAATGCCGCCATCGCCCTCGTCGAGCTTCATTGCGATCTTGCCGTTGCGGTTCACCTGAACGAAATCGGACAGCTTGTTGCGGCGCACCGTGCCCGCCGTCGTGGCGAACATCACGTCCAGCTTGTTCCACTCATTCTCGTCTTCCGGCAGGGCCATCACCGAGGTGATGATCTCGCCCTCTTCGAGCGGGAACATGTTGACCAGCGCCTTGCCGCGCGTGTTCGGCGCGCCCTGCGGCAGACGCCAGGTCTTGGTCTTGTAGACCATGCCGTTCGACGAGAAGAACAGGAGGGGTGCGTGCGTCGAGGCGACGAACAGCGTCGCGACGAAATCCTCGTCCTTCATCGACATGCCGGAGCGGCCCTTGCCGCCGCGGCGCTGCGCCCGGTACTCGGTCAGCGGCGTGCGCTTGACGTAGCCGCCATGCGTCACCGTCACGACCATTTCCTCGCGCGCGATCAGGTCCTCGTCCTCGATTTCAAGTTCGACATCGAGGATTTCAGTCCGTCGCGGCACGGCGAATTTCTCGCGCACTTCGGTCAGCTCGTCGCGGATGATCTGGATCACGCGCGCCCGCGACCGGAGAATGTCGAGGAGGTCGCGGATCTGTTCCGCCAGCGTCTTGGCCTCGTCGCCGAGTTCGTCGCGGCCGAGTGCCGTCAGGCGCGACAGGCGGAGGTCCATGATCGCCTGCGCCTGCTCCAGCGTCAGGCGCAGCGTGTTGCCGTCGGTCAGTACCGAGCGGGGATCGGCGACCAGCGCGACCAGCGAGGCCACGTCAGCGGCCGGCCAGTCGCGTTCCATCAGCTGCTGCCGCGCCGTCGCCGGGTTCGGCGCCTTGCGGATCAGCGCAATGACCTCGTCGATATTGGCCACGGCCAGGGCGAGACCCACGATCACATGGGCCCGGTCGCGGGCCTTCGACAGCTCGAACTTGGCGCGGCGCGCCACGACCTGTTCGCGGAATTTGAGGAAGGTTTCGAGATAGCCCCGAAGCCCCATCAGCTGCGGGCGCCCGCCAACCAGGGACAGCATGTTCACGCCGAAGCTCTGCTGCATCGGCGACCAGCGGTAGAGCTGGTTCAGGATCACGTCGGCATTGCCGTCGCGCTTCAGCTCGATCACGACGCGCATGCCGGACCGGTCGCTCTCGTCGCGCAGATCGGCGATGCCTTCGACCCGCTTTTCGCGGACCAGATCGGCGATCTTCTCGATCATCGACGCCTTGTTCACCTGATAGGGAATGGCGTGGACGATGATCGCCTCGCGTTCCTTGCGGACCGTCTCGATCGATGTCTTGGCGCGCATGATCACCGAGCCGCGCCCGGTCATCAGCGCACTGCGCGAGCCCGCGCGGCCGACGATCTGCGCCCCGGTCGGGAAGTCCGGTGCCGGAACGATGTCGAGAAGCTCGATATCGGTCAGTTCCGGATTGTCGAGCAGCGCCAGCGCCGCATCGACGACTTCGCCGAGATTGTGCGGCGGGATGTTGGTCGCCATGCCGACGGCGATACCGCCGCCGCCATTGACCAGCAGATTCGGATAGCGCGCCGGCAGGACCACCGGCTCCTTTTCCGACCCGTCATAGTTTTCCGTGAAATCGACCGTCGCCTTGTCGATATCGGCCAGCAGCGCCTCGGCCGGCTTGTCCATTCGCACTTCGGTGTAACGCATGGCGGCCGGCGGATCGCCGTCGACCGAGCCGAAATTGCCCTGACCGTCGAGCAGGGTCAGGCCCATCGAGAAGTCCTGCGCCATGCGCGCCAGCGCGTCATAGACCGCCTGGTCGCCGTGCGGGTGGTATTTACCGATCACGTCGCCGACGACGCGAGCCGACTTCCGGTACTGCTTGTCGTGGGTGTAGCCGCTTTCGTGCATCGACCACAGAACGCGGCGGTGCACCGGTTTCAGGCCGTCGCGCGCATCGGGAATGGCGCGGCTTACGATCACGCTCATCGCGTAATCGAGGTAGGAGCGCCGCATCTCGTCTTCGATCGCGATGCTCGGTCCGCTGTCTCCGCCCGGCGGAATGGCGCCCGGGGTCAGATCGTCGTTCTCGTCGCTCAAGGAAGCCCTCTTGCCGGGTCGCGGCCGGATCGCAAATCCGGCCCTGAAACGGGAGCGCCGCAAGCAGAATCGCGCGGCGCTGTTCTGGCGTCGTTTCTAGCAATTCGGGGCATGTGGGGCAAACGCGGGAGACCGCCCGTGTGCAGACGATTCCCGCGCCGGATAGCGGGCCCCAAAGCGGGCCCGGAGGTGGCCCGCGCAACGTCCGCTTACTGCTCGGCGATGGCCGTCGCCAGCGCGTTGATATTCGCCAGCATGTTGTTGCGGATCGTGTCCTGGATCGGCGGCCACTGGTTCGGCAGTTTCAGCCACTCGTTCCGCGTCAGCGTCGCGCCGTTCTGCGCAGCGTAGAAGGCGCTGTCGCCCGACGAGCAGATCCACCAGGGCGAGGTCGTGTGCGTGAAGGTCTCACCCGAGGAATAGACTTCCGACAGCTGCGCCCGGACCATTTCCGCATCCGCCATCAGCGGCGCGATGTCTTCCTGCGCAAACTGGTCGACCAGCGCGATGGCCTCGAGCGCCGTGGAATCGACGCAGCGCTGACCGTCATAGATCATCCGCGAGCGGGCCAGGAAATAGGCATAGAGCGCCTGTTCCGGGGCATAGGACGCATAGCGCCGCGCCGCTTCCATCAGGAAGATCGGCGCGGTGTTGTTGCGCTCTTCCCAGATGCGCGCGGCGATTTCCGCGTCGCGCTCGCGCGGCAGATCGTGCAGCAGCGCGACCTCCATGAAGACGTCGCCGAACGCGTCCTGGCCGACGATCATGATGTTCACGGCGTTTTCGCCGATCTGCGAATGCATCAGCTCCGGCGTGCGGCTGCCGTCATCGGACTGCGCGAGCGCGGGTCCGGCGAGGCTGGCGGCGGCAACAGTGGCAAGGGCGAAACGACGCAACATGGGTGAACTCCGTTCGGATATGTCGGGCTCAGTCTAGCAAAAGGCGGGCCGGTTGCCCGGCCCGCCTGCAGTAAATTTCGGACAGGTTCGGATCAGAACGGAATTTCGTCGTCGAGATCGTCATTGCGGAAGTCCTCGCGGCCACCGCCGCCGCCTCCACCGCCGCCGGAGCGGCCACCACCGCCGCCACCGCCACCGGAATATCCGCCGCCGCCAAAGCTGTCGTCGGAGTCATAGCCTCCGCCGCCGCCGCCCCGGCTGTCGAGCATGTGCAGTTCACCGCGGAAACGTTGCAGGACCACTTCCGTTGTATAGCGGTCATTGCCGTCGCGATCCTGCCACTTGCGCGTCTGCAGTTGGCCCTCGACGTAAACCTTGGAGCCCTTCTTCAGATAGTTCTCCGCCACTTTCACGAGGTTCTGGTCGAACATGACGACGTTGTGCCATTCCGTTTTCTCCCGGCGTTCGCCGGAATTCTTGTCGCGCCACGTCTCCGACGTCGCGATGCGGATATTGGCAACCTTGTCGCCTGAATTCAGCGAACGGATCTCCGGGTCGGCGCCCAGATTGCCCACCAGGATGACTTTGTTGACGCTTCCGGCCATAACCCCATCTTCTCCATGCTCGCGTGCGTTTCCAGGATGGACGCACGATATTTGTTCACATAATGTTCCGCAGGTCAAACGCCCGCGAGTCGGGGCGAAGTTGAACCCACCGGGGTAGCGAAGTCCACATGGCCGAACCGCTGAAATCCATCCGCGTGCAGGGTGCGCGCGAACACAATCTGAAAAACGTCTCGATCGAGCTGCCGCGCGACGAGCTGATCGTGTTCACCGGCCTGTCGGGATCGGGCAAGTCCTCCCTCGCCTTCGACACCATCTACGCCGAGGGTCAGCGCCGCTATGTCGAAAGCCTGTCGGCCTATGCGCGTCAGTTTCTGGAGCTGATGTCGAAGCCGGACGTGGACTCCATCGAGGGCCTCTCCCCGGCGATTTCGATCGAGCAGAAGACGACCTCGAAGAATCCGCGCTCGTCCGGCGCGGCCGTGACCGAGATTTTCGACTACATGCGCCTGCTCTGGGCGCGGGTCGGCATCCCCTATTCGCCCGCCACCGGCCTGCCGATCGAGAGCCAGACGGTCAGCCTGATGGTCGACCGGCTGATGGAATTGCCGGAAGGCACGCGCCTCTACCTGCTGGCTCCGGTCGTCCGCGGCCGCAAGGGCGAATACCGCAAGGAATTCGCCGAATGGCTGAAGGCCGGCTTCCAGCGCGTGAAGGTCGACGGCGAATTCTACCCCCTCGAAGAAGCCCCCACGCTCGACAAGAAATACAAGCACGACATCGACGTGGTCGTGGACCGCGTCGTCGTGCGCGAAGGCATGGAGCAGCGCTTCGCGGAATCGCTCGAAGCCGCCCTGCGCCTCGCCGACGGCCTCGCCGCGGCGGAGTTCGCCGATGCGGTCGACCTGCCCGAAGCGCAGGCCGGGGCCGACGGCATGAAGGAAGCGCCTGCCGCCTTCCTGTCCCCCGATGCCGAGGCGGAACAGGCCGCCGCGCCGTCGGACGTCCAGTGGGGCCAGAAGTCCCGTTACGAGAAGGGCGACCGGCTGATCTTCTCGGAAAATTTCGCCTGCCCTGTCTCCGGCTTCACCATCCCGGAGATCGAGCCGCGCCTGTTCTCGTTCAACAATCCCTTCGGCGCCTGCCCGGCCTGCGACGGGCTCGGCCAGTCGCTGAAATTCGACGAAGACCTCGTCGTCCCGGACCGCGAGAAAAGCCTCTATGACGGCGCCATCGCGCCGTGGAACCGGGCGACCTCGAAACTCTACCAGCAGACGCTCGACGCGCTCGCCAAGCATTTCGGCGCCGACATGTTCAAGCCCTGGCGCGAGCTGCCGGACGCCTTCCGCCAGACCGTGCTGCAAGGCACGTCGGACAAGATCAAATTCCGCTACGAAGACGGGCTTCGCACCTTCGAGACCACCAAGTCCTTCGAAGGCGTGATCCCGAATCTCGAACGCCGCTGGCGCGAGACCGATTCCAGCTGGGTGCGCGAGGATCTCGGCCGCTTCCAGTCGGCCCAGCCCTGCGAGACCTGCCACGGCAAGCGCCTGCGCCCGGAAGCTCTGGCGGTGAAGATCGCCGGTCAGGACATCTCCCAGGCCAGCGAACTCTCCATCCGCAACGCTGCGGACTGGTTCGGCGGCGTCGAGAAGGGCTTCACGTCGAAGCAGAAGGCGATCGCGGAACGCATCCTGAAGGAGATCCGCGAGCGCCTGAAATTCCTCGTCGATGTCGGTCTCGACTATCTCACGCTCGACCGGGCCTCCGGCACGCTGTCGGGCGGCGAAAGCCAGCGCATCCGCCTCGCCAGTCAGATCGGTTCGGGCCTGACCGGCGTGCTCTACGTGCTCGACGAACCCTCGATCGGCCTGCACCAGCGCGACAACACCCGCCTCCTGGATTCGCTGCGCGGGCTTCGCGATCTCGGCAACACCGTCATCGTCGTGGAGCATGACGAGGAAGCCATCCTCACCGCCGACTATGTCGTCGATCTCGGCCCCGCCGCCGGCGTCCATGGCGGCGAGATCGTCACCCATGGCAAGCCCGACGAGATCGCGGCCAATCCGAAAAGCCTCACCGGGCAATACCTGTCCGGCGCGCGCAATATCGAGGTGCCGAAGGCGCGCCGTCCGATCGACAAGAAGCGCGTCATCAAGGTCTCCGGCGCGACCGGCAACAATCTGAAGGACGTGACGGCGGAATTCCCGCTCGGCGTCTTCACCTGCATCACCGGCGTGTCCGGTGGCGGCAAGTCGACCCTGACGATCGAGACGCTCTACAAGGCCGCGACGCGCCAGCTGAACGGCACCCAGACCGTCCCGGCGCATTACGACCGGATCGAGGGTCTCGAACAGCTCGACAAGATCATCGACATCGACCAGTCGCCGATCGGTCGTACGCCGCGTTCCAACCCCGCGACCTATACCGGCGCCTTCACCCCGATCCGCGACTGGTTCGCCGGTCTGCCGGAATCCCAGGCCCGCGGCTACAAGCCGGGCCGCTTCAGCTTCAATGTGAAGGGCGGGCGCTGCGAGGCGTGCCAGGGCGACGGCGTCGTGAAGATCGAGATGCACTTCCTGCCCGACGTCTTCGTCCCGTGCGATGTCTGCCACGGCAAGCGCTTCAACCGCGAGACGCTGGAAGTCACCTTCAAGGGCAAGTCTATCGCCGACGTGCTCGACATGACGGTCGAGGAAGGCGCGGACTTCTTCAAGGCCGTCCCTTCGATCCGGGACAAGATGGTCACGCTGGAACGCGTCGGCCTCGGCTATGTGAAGATCGGCCAGCCCGCCACCCAGCTGTCGGGCGGCGAGGCGCAGCGCGTGAAACTGTCGAAGGAGCTGTCAAAGCGGGCGACCGGCAAGACGCTCTACATCCTCGACGAACCCACGACCGGCCTGCATTTCGAGGACGTGAAGAAGCTGCTCGAAGTGCTCCACGAGCTCGTCGAACAGGGCAATTCGGTGGTGGTGATCGAGCATAATCTCGATGTCATCAAGACCGCCGACTGGCTGATCGATCTCGGTCCCGAGGGCGGCGATGGCGGCGGAGAGATCGTCGCGGTCGGCACGCCGGAGGACGTGGCAAAGGTCAAGCGCAGCTGGACCGGCCGCTATCTCGATCCGCTGCTGGAACGCGACCGCGCCCGGCAGGTGAAGAAGAAGCGGGCCTAGGCCGGACTGGCCCGGCCCGCCTCACCTCGGGGCCTTACTCGGCGCGCTTGCGGCCGGTCACCATCGACCGGACGAGGTTCTCGCCGTGCGCCAGGCTGGACGCGATCACGCCGATCACATGCAGACCGGCCAGGGTCAGCGTCAGATAGACGAAGAATTTGTGCAGGCCCTCAAGCCACTCGCCGCCTTCTCCGCCCTCTTCGTGTTCGCCGCGCTCTCCGTGCTCGCCGTATTCCTCGTCATCGTCATCACGATAGGCCGCGCGCGGTGTTTCGGACGGCACACTGGCTTGCGTCCCGTCTTCCGGCGCCATTGCGATGATGCCCGCGAGTGGACCCCGCCCCTCCTCGACCGCATAGAGCGCCATGCCCGTGCCGGTCGTTCCGGCGAGGCTGGCCAGCAGAAGCAGGATCATCACCGCGCCGGCCGGATTGTGCCCGACATGGCGTTCGGCCTTGCCGGAGACCAGCCCGCGTACATAACCCGCCGCAGCGCCCGGTCCGCGCACGAAGCTGGCGAAGCGGGCATGCCGCGTGCCGACCAGGCCCCAGGCGATCCGGATCAGCACGGCGGCGGCGACGGCATAACCGGCCCAGACGTGAATGCCCTGCCAGTCGTCGCCGGAAAAATAGGCGGTAAAGACCCCGATCACGATGACCCAGTGACCGATCCGGACCACGGGGTCCCAGACCTTGATCTCGCGGGGGGCGACCGGTTCCTGATTGTCGTTCGATGCGTTCATGGCATGCCTCCATTTCGGTGGGCTGGAACGTCATGCCGCAGGCGCGCGGGCGCCATCTGTCATATGACGTAACCGGCCGCTTCGAGGGAGGATGGGCAATGCAGGAAGACCGTTCGCGCTGGACGACGCGCGCCGGGGGCGTGCTGTTCGCGCTCATTGCCCTCTTCATCGCCACCGATCTGGTGACCGATGGCGGCGAGGGCGTGGGCTGGCTGCATCTCGTTCTGGAATCGGTCGCGCTGGTTTCCGCCGCCGTCGGTGCCTTCGCCCTGCTGGTCAATTTCCAGCGCACGCGGACCGATCTCGCGGCCGCGCGGGCCGAGGCGTTGCGCTGGCAGGACGAGAACCGGACCCTCGTCCAGGGCCTTGGTGCGGCCATCACCGGCCAGTTCGCCCGGTGGGGCTTTACTCCGGCCGAGACCGAGATCGGCCTGTTCCTGATGAAGGGTTTCAGCCACGCGGAAATCGCGGCGCTGCGCGGCACCAGCGAACGCACGGTCCGCGAACAGTCCCGCGCGCTCTACCGCAAGGCGGGCCTGACCGGCCGCACCGAATTGTCTGCCTTCTTCCTCGAGGACCTGCTGCCGGGGCGGTAGCAGGCTATCCCGAAGCTGGTGGCTCCAACGGTGCCATCTGCGGTTCGCGATGCTGGCGGTTCCGGTCATGCCAGACCGCCATATAGGCGTAGGGGCCGAGCGCCATCGCCATCATGCATATCCAGATCGCCCCACCGATCACAATCATGACCCCGAACGAGACCATCACCGCCCCGTTGGACGCGGAGACGGTCTCCGGTTCGGGATTGAATCCGGCGAGCATCATGACGCCCTGGACGATGAGCTGGATCAGCAGAAGCGCGATCTGTGCGATGATCGAAAACCCGACCGGAATGAGCGTCGAAACGAAAGCGCTCCAGAACACCCCCTTCGTGGCTTCCCAGCTGTCAAAGATCACGATCCGCTTTTCCAGCACCGTCATGGCGTAGGCCGGCGCGAACTTCACACCGGCCGCCAGCAACCCGAACAGGTAGAGGCCGTAGAACAGCAAAACAGCGATGGCCGATCCGGCCATCGCCCAGCCGCCCGGCTCGGTTCCCGTCGCCGAAAGCGGTATCGACACCAGCATCATGAAAACGAAGAACGGGATGATCATGAGGAGGTACACGCCCATCAACAGGGCCATGTGTACCAGGCCGACGACGAATGATCGGCCCTCATCCAGTCCGAGACGAAACGGAATGAGTGCGGGCAGCTTCCGGCCGACCAGAAACCGGTTCCACCCGGTGTAGAAGACCAGAAAGAAAACCAGCATTCCGACCAATGCGAACAGGATGGCCGCGAAGAACCAGACGAGGTCCTCCGGCGGCACCTCACCATTCTCCGGCGACAGCCCTTCAAACGGGCGGATGGCGAGGAATATCCCGCCGAACAGTGCGGCGAACAGCACGATCGACCAGAAGACCAGCCATACGAAGGCCAAGGGACGCCGCTTGGCCTGCACGAACAGGTAAAACCCGGCCGTCAGAATCTCGAAACGCTCCGGCATGCACCCCTCCCCCACACACGCAGCAGTAGAGCCGCGCCCTGGGGCGGGTTCAAGCGGAAATCAGGCTGAAGAACCGGGGGCTACGTCCGCCATCCCGAAATCCCGAACCTTTCCGCGCAGCACTAGGACAAGCGTGCCAAGGGCGAGGACGCCGGTGCATACGACGCTCGCTTCCGGTCCGAATTCGCCGCCCGTGACCCACCAGGGCAGCACACCCGGATCCGCGAGGTCGGCGACGAGCGCGGGAACGCCAAGTTCCATGCCCGAGACCGGCAGGCCGAATCCCGTGCCGAGCAGCCAGTTCCACGCCGCATGCCAGGCGCACACACCCCACAGCGTGCCCTCCTTCGCGGCGTAGAGGCTGAGGAAAAGGCCGACGAGCACGATGTTGACGAGGCCGAGCGCCAGCGCCGGACCGAACGGAATGTTGAGCGCGTGCACGAGGCCGAACAGCACCGAGTTGACCAGCGCGCCGAGGAGGATGCCATGGCGCGAGGTGACAAGCTGCATCAGCCAGCCGCGAAAGAAGATTTCCTCCGTCGAGCCTTGCACGATGAAGCCGAGCAGGAGAATGCCGAGCGGCGCCAGCACGGCGGCGTTGAGCGTGCCCGGCGCCTCGAGTTCATACCCGCCAATCAGGAAAATGATCCCCACGACCGCACAGAGGAAGGCAAGGCCGAGCCCGTAGCCGCGCAGGAAGGGCCAGAGGAAATGCCCGTTGAGCCCAAGCGTGCCGAGGCCGCGCCGCTCGAACAGCCAGACCCACAGGAAAAGCAGCAGCGCCCCGGCCGCGAAGGCGGCGAACAGGATATAGGCCGTCTCTTCCCAGCCGCCCGACATGTCGTCGCTGACGAGGCCGAGCATCGCGCCGGGTATGACGCCGATGATCTGCCCGAGCACGATGAAGACCAGGACCAGCGGTATGGCCGCCAGCGTCCAGGTGCGGCGGTGTTTCGCGCGCCGTGGCGCGAAAAGCTCGGCGCTCATCTCAGGCCTCTCCGACCGTTTGCTGCGGCGCGGGCGGAGCCGCATTGGCTTCCTCGATCGTCAGCGCCGCCTTGCAGGCGATGCCGCGCATCAGGCAGGTCGGGATCAGGGTCGCGAGATAGAAGATGGCATAGGGGAAGATGGCCGAGCGCCAGTCCTGCGTGATCACGCCGCTGGCGAGTTGCTCCATGTCGATCCCCATGAACAGGAAGGCGATCATCCCGACCATATAGGCGACAAGCATGATGATGATGGCGATCACGAAGGAGCCGAGCAGCGGCCAGAACATTGCCTTCGTGCCGCCCCAGGCCGCGCCGAACGCAAACTTCCTGCGATGCACGGCGAGCGCGAACGCAGGAGATATGCGCACTCCGAAAATGGCGACGACAGCCAGGAGCGCGGCATAGCCCAGGAACATGCCGAAGAACGCCCCGCTCTGCCCCCCGATGATCGAGAAGATGATGGCGACCAGAACCACGGCGAAGATGCCCGCAATCGCAAGTCCGAGGAAAATCGCGAACATCACGATCATGGTCAGAAGATAGGCGCCCTCGCCGCCACCGATGCGGAAGGGGAAGATCGGATTGCCCTCTCCCCTCATGAACAGGCGCAGCCAGGCCGCTTCCAGCGGGATGAACACGGCGAAGGAGATCAGCAGGAAGAGCGAGAACTTCGCCCCATAGCTCGCCGACGTTTCGAAATAGGCGGCCATGTTGCCTTCCGAAGCGGACTGCAGCGCGGCATTCATCGCTGCGATGTCCTCGCCCATGAAGGCCATCTGACCGACCTGGAGCACAACGGCGGCCGCGAGCCACCACACGCTCAGGCCAATGAAGGTCGTTGGCCGGGCCTTGAACACATCCCAGAAAAATCCGAGCGCGGCGCCACTGTCGAGTTTCGGTGCGATCATCGTCCCCAATCCCTCCCGATCGATCAGTTCGGAGAAGACCCTGAATCGCCACCCGCGTCACCCGTGTTCGCCGCAGGCGCGACCGGTGCCGGCGGGGGTGTGGGCGCAGCCGGAACGGCCGGCTCGGACGGTGTGCCTTCCAGATCGCGGTGACGGCGGGCGAGATAGGCTCCGACGGAATGCCACATGCCTTCGTAGAAGATCTGCCCGACAACCGAGATAATGACGGCCACGACGAACAGGGCGATCACGCCCGGGCTGGTGAAGGTCGACATGAAGAGTTCGAACACCATGTCCGGATCCGCACTCCCCGACATCTGCCCCAACTCCGTGAACATCGGCACCAGCATGGGCAAAAACATCAGCTGCACGAAGGAACTGATCGTCGAGGACGCGAAGGCGATGATCAGCGCCAGCACCAGATAGGTCAGGAAGACCCACCAGAAGATGCCCTTGGTTACCGGCCACGCGCCGGAAATGCGGATTTTCTGGTCCAGCACCGTTAGCGCCGCCGCCGCAGACAGCCGGATCGACAGAAAGATCAACACTCCGATGGCCGCAACGAATGCCGCCACGCCGAGCAGCACCGCAAGGATGGTGACAGCGCCGCCATCAGCCGCCGCGCCGATCGCGATCGCCACGCCGACGAGGATCACTCCGGCAAGATAGGTGCCGAAAATGATGACGATCAGGAGGATGTTCACGCCGAGCAGCCGGAACTCGTCGCTTCCGAAGCGCAGCGGAATTCCGCCGGCGACCTCGTCGCGGGCGAGCAGGCGGAGCCAGGCCCCCTGCGCCATCAGCGCCACGACAATGCTTCCGAACGTGGTCAAGAGACCGATCCAGGCCATCGACGACATCATCGACAGGATCTGACCCGTGTCCGGCTCCTGTCCCGTCAGGGCAAGGTCGAAAATGCCGAGATAGAAGGGCAGAAGCGCCCAGACAAACAAGCCCGCGAACACGAGGTACAGGACCGCATTCCAGAACCCGACCCAGAGTGTCTTGCCGGGCCGGCGCGACAGCACCTTGAAGAAATAGAAGACGGCGTCGGTAAATTCGTACGGCTTTTCGGGTTGCATGTGTCCCTCCATGACCCTGCTTTGCAACCATCATGACGGCTTTGGGCGCGGGCGTCAGGGGGGAATCGGACGGAAATTGTCCCGGCGCGTCTCAACCCAGATGCGAAACCAGGCGTGCAATCAGCCAGCCAGTGGCGCTGACCGCCGCACTGCCTGCGATCGCCCCGGTGACGACGAAGATCCCGTCATGGGTGGTCAGGCCGATCGCGATCAGGATCAGGGCCGCAGCCGGGATCACCACACCGCCCGGCACGAGCGAATAGACGAACATCGCCAGCGACAGCGCGACGCACAGGATCGCAATGAAGACCGGCGCCGGCGGCTTGAGGATCAGCCGCAGCCGCGGATGGGTGAAGCCATCGATCCGCCGCAGCCAGGGACGCGCGGCCGCCACGCCCTTCTCGAAAGTCGACAGTGAAACGTGCAGCTTTCGAAGACCGCCCGGCAGCCAGAGCGTTCGCCGCTGGAACAGGAACTGGAGGGACACGAAGAGGCAGAGCGCCGACGTCGTCCACGTCACGCCGGGAAGCGCACCGACAACGGGCAGGATCGAAATCACCGCCGGAAGCAGGAGCAACGGGCCGTAGGATCGGTGCGACAGCGAATCCATCACATCCCCGACGGCGACCTGGTCGCCCGGACAGGCCTCTGCGGCCTGGTCGAACAGATCGGCGAGCCGGCAGGGCCGGGTCGATTTTATGGCGGTCTGTGTCATGGTCCGTTCGCTTCTGCGCAAACGGATAACCGCCGGTGACGCGGCTACGTTCCCTCGCCCGCCGCTTCTTCGGGGAGCAAAGCGGCGTCGAGCGCCGTCAGGAAGGACGTCAAAAGGGCGATGACGAGGGTCAGCCCGATCCAGCACGTCCCGAACAAGACAGCCATCCCGGCTACGCCATCGCCATGGGGGATCAGACGCAGCGCCCACACGATCCCGGACGCCGCGAGCGCGAACACGCCGCCGCTCAGCGTGACGCCGAACATCCGGCCGCGCGACAGGCCAAGCGAGGCCATGGCCTGTACCCGCTTAAGACGGATCGTTTCGGGAAAGGCGACCAGCAGGCGCGTGACGAACCAGATCGAGAACAGGGCGAAGGCGGCGCCCGCAAGCCAGACTGCGATCCATTCGGCGGTGCCGAAATAGGCCCCAATCTCGGGAGCATGGTCAGCCGCCTCGACCGCAATCTCCGGTGCGTTGGCGGCGGCCCGCGACGCGAGAGCCAGAGCGGCGAGGAAGGCGACGAACAGGAGCAGCGCCACCCCGATCACGGTGAAGGCCAGGACGCAGATCAGCGCCAGCGAAACCGCCAGATTCCGCTCGTCGTGACCCAGTTCGAGGCCGAACCATTCACGGCGACCCATACCCCATCCCTGCCGCAGCAGGGCGGCGAAGGCCGGAATGATCAGCGCGGTCAGCACGGCCAGCCAGCCGAACCAGGCAAGCCATGGATTAGCCGCGTCCGGTCCGAAACTGTGTCCGGTCAGGGCGAAGGGCACCGCCGCCAGCGCCGCAGGCACAAGGACGACGCCGCCGGTCAGTATCAGGCCGGGAAGCCGCGTCAGCGCGCCGCGCCAGACGGCCAGAGTGAACAGGAGGGTCTGCATCATGCGCGCCGAGATAGCCCGGCCTGCCGGTCACGGCAATGCGGCGAAGACGTCAGTCGTCCGTATTCTCCGGGTCGGCGTCTTCCGGCTGAAATCCCGGCAGGCAGACCGGCTCGCGGTCGAAGGTCGTCAGCCGATCCGCGCAGGGATCGAGGTGATAGACATTCCAGGACGTTATTCGATCCCGATACCCCATACGGCCACGAATGGAGTCGAGCAGCGCGTCCCCCGCCGGCCTGGGGTGGGAGTAGTGCTCGATGACACGCGAGATTCGGCCCGCCCCGTTCGCGCGGAGCTCCAACACCGTCACCAGACGGTCTTGCGGCGCCGACGAACTGCGCAGCCGGATTTGCGGGAACTGGTCACATTGTGACGCTGCCGCTCGCATCGGGTCGAGATAGGGACTGTCGAGCATGAGATGATCCTGCCCGGGACCTGCGCCGACGAAAGCGGAGTAATGTTCTGCCACGGCTCGGGCGTCCCGGCTGAGACCGCCGACCTCCCCATCGATACGGTTTGCGACCCAGAGATAGTATCGGTCCAGGCCATAAGTCTCGGTGGCGAAATGCGAAAAGCCGGCGATGAAGGCGAGGCGCGCCGTGTCGCGCGTCCACGCGCATTGCGCATCGACCCAGGCTTCGACCGCTTCGCCAGCGCGTACGCTGGCCAGTTCGAAATCTGCATTGAACCACGCCGACTGCGCATCGAGAGCGATCATACGAGGATCACTGCTGCAGGTGTCAGGCATTTCATCGCGCAGCGCCTGCGCGGCTTCGCGATCGTTGGCGGTAAATGCCGCTTCGATCTCACGGACTTGCCCATCGCAAGCCGACATCACTTGGACGGTCGATACGAGTGCAGCAATGATGGACATGGCGCGCGCCTAGTCGTGCAGCTGGAAGATGAATTGGGTGACGATTCCTTCCCGCGGGGTCGGCTCACCATCGACCAGAAGCGGTGTGTATCGCCAGCGCTCGACCGCCTCGACCGACACTTCGCCGAAGTCGGGGTGCGGCACTGAATAGATCGCTTCGATATCGAACGGACGTCCATCCTCATCGACCGAGAACATGACCAGAGCGACCCCTTGCAAACCCCGCTGCGCCATGTCGAGGGGATATCGCGGCTCGCGTCTGGAAATTGGCGAGGCATCAACAACTTCGGCCTCGGGTGGAAAATTCAGGCCTTCCCCGACGGTGAGATCGCAATCATCGGGATTCTCGCATTCGGGCGGGCGATATTCGGTTTCGCGCAGCCGTCTGAACAACGTGATGCGCTCATCCTCATCAAGTTCCGATCGCCCATAGCGCGCCCAGGCTTCAGCCACCCTGCGCGTATCGACGTCCGCGCCGGCGGCGGCGTACATGTAGCTCGCGAGCGTAAAGTAAAAGGCGCTGTCCGGACTTTCGTAATCGATGGCGGCACCAATCCCGGCAAAGAAGGCCATGTTGGCCGTATCCATGTTGGAGATCGGGCCGACAAGACCAAGCGCGTCGAGTGCGTTGCGCGCATGAGGCGCCGTCTGGCGAATCCGGCCACGCTCATACTCGGCGTATGCGAGGACGGTTTCGGTCCTGTATCGTTCCGCGGCGGCTTCGCGCGTTGCGGGCAGACGCTGCAGGATGGCGAGCGCCCGGTCCGCCATCCGGCGCGCCAGATTTTCGTCGTCTCCCCTGAAATACTGCTCGGCGGACAGCCTCCACGTCTGGGCCGTCAGCAACGTCCCGCCCTCGGTATCGGCGAGGATTTCCGCGGATCGGGCGAAGGCAGCGGCGGCCTGTTCGTGCTGCCCGGCCGCGCTGGCGAGCGCAGCGTAGTTGTCAGCCAGCAGACCGGTGGTCTCCGCATCGACGCCGGCGGCTTCGGCCGCTTGCCAGGCGCGGTAGGCCGGATCGAGCGCGGCGGCGTCATCTCCCGCTTCCATGGCGGTTTGATAAGCCCGATAGGGTTCCGACACGCTGGCCGGCAGACCTTGAGCGGCAACTGGCGCTGCCAGAGCGAGAGCGAGACATGCGGCGGCGACCAGTTTCATCGCGCTACTCCTGAACGAAGGTGACGACTACGGCATAGGTCGTGCCGGGAACGGCAACCGACATGTCGGCCCGGCCATTGCCCACGCCGGTCAGGACGGAATCGTCGAACACATCGCCGGGATAGCTCGACACGATCTCCAGATTGGTCGGGCGGCCGTCCTCGCGGAATTGCAGGCGCAGGACGACGAAGCCGTCGATCTCGTTGACATGGGCGGTATAGGGAATGCCGATCGACATGCGTTCGGCCCATCCATCGAGCGGCAGCCAGCCGGCGAGGTCCGGATCCGCCACCGCCGTCATGTTGAGGAAGCGGTAGTTGTTCAGCTGTTGCGCGTCCTCGTTGACGTCGCCGCGGTAAAGAATGATCGCCGAGCGCGCGAGCTCGAGCCAGCCATTGGCGCGCCAGCGGCGCGAGGACTCCGTCGGCAGAGCCGTGCGGTATTGCTCCACAGCAAACTGGAAGGCGCGTTCGGCCTGCCGGTTGGCGCCGCTGCGATAGGCGACATAGCCGAGGTCGTAGGCGGCATTGCCGAGCGCCTCGGCCTCGCCGCCGCCCTCCTGGGTCAGTTCGAAGGCAAGCGCGGCGTGCGCCACCGCATCATTCCAATGCTCCCGGTCCCGGTAGTAGTCCGACCAGGCCGTCTCGATCCGCGCTTCGATCAACGGGTAATCGCCGCCCAGCGCCTGGTAGGTCGCCCGCGCGCCGCGCAGCGCCTCTTCGGCATTGTTCCAGCGCCGCCGATCGGCCTGGCGGTCCGCCTCGGCTATGGCCGCATCGATCGATGCAACCTGATCGGGGGCCTGCGCCCAGACCGACGTGACAGGCGCTGCCAGAAGACAGGCCGAAATCAGCAAACCGCGAACCATGAACACCACTCCCCTGAACCGGAGACCATCATGCGTTGCAAGCGGTTGGAAACGCAAGTGAAGCCGGTATGACGGCGTGGAACCGTCACCCTCCCCTTCACGCGGAAGGGTGTCGCGCGTATATCGCGCCCCATGACACAGCCCATTCATATCGTTGGAGGCGGCATGGCCGGCTCCGAGGCCGCCTGGCAGATCGCCGAGGCCGGCCTGCCCGTCGTGATCCACGAGATGCGCCCGGTGCGCGGCACCGAGGCCCACCTGACCGACGGTCTCGCCGAACTCGTCTGCTCGAATTCCTTCCGCTCCGACGACGCGGAGACCAATGCCGTCGGACTGCTGCACGAGGAAATGCGGCGCTGCAATTCGATCATCATGGCGATGGGCGACCGGCATCAGGTGCCGGCCGGCGGCGCGCTCGCCGTCGACCGCGTGGCCTTCTCCGATGCGGTGACCGAAACGCTGAAGAACCACCCGAAGGTCACGATCGAACGCGGCGAGGTCGCCGGACTGCCGCCCGCGGAATGGGACAGCGTCATCATCGCCACCGGTCCCCTCACCTCGCCGGCCCTGTCGAAGGCGATCCTCGACCTGACGGGGGAAGACAGCCTCGCCTTCTTCGACGCCATCGCGCCGATCATCCACCGCGAGAGCATCGACATGGACGTGGCGTGGATGCAGTCGCGCTACGACAAGGGCGAGACCGAGGCCGACAAGGCCGCCTACATCAACTGCCCGATGGACAAGGCCCAGTACGAGGCCTTCATCGACGCGCTGATGGAAGCCCCCAAGACCGAGTTCAAGGACTGGGAAAAGGATACGCCCTATTTCGAGGCCTGCCTGCCGATCGAGGTGATGGCGGAGCGCGGCCGCGAGACGCTGCGTCACGGTCCGATGAAGCCGCGCGGCCTGACCAACAAGCACAATCCGGACGTGAAGCCCTGGGCCGTCGTTCAGCTGCGCCAGGACAATGCGCTCGGCACGCTGTTCAACATGGTCGGCTTCCAGACCAAGCTGAAATACGGCGCGCAGAGCGAGATTTTCCGGATGATCCCGGGGCTGGAGAATGCGGAATTCGCCCGCCTCGGCGGCATTCACCGCAACACCTTCATCAACTCGCCGCGCCTGCTCGACAAGCAGCTGCGCCTGAAGGCCAATCCGGCCTGGCGCTTTGCCGGTCAGGTGACGGGCGTGGAAGGTTATGTGGAATCGGCGGCGATGGGCCTGATGGCCGGCCGTCTGGCCGCTGCCGAGCGGAAGGGCGAAACGCTGTCGGCACCACCGGGCACGACCGCTTTCGGCGCCCTGATCGAGCATGTCACGGGCGGCCACCTGTCGGGCAAGGCCACTTTCCAGCCGATGAATGTGAATTTCGGCCTCTTCCCGGATATCGAGATTTCGTTGAAGACGGAGGACGGCAAGCGCCTGCGCGGCAAGGACAAGTCCGTGGCCCGGAAACGCGCCATGTCGGCGCGCGCCCTCAGCGATCTTCAGGCCTGGCTCGGGGCCGACCGCCTCGCAGCCGAATGATCAATTGGCCGGCGGGATGACTTCCGGACGTTTCGGCAGGTCCGGGCTGGGATAGTCGACCTCGCGGCCCGGATTGCGGCCTGGCGGGTCCTTCGGCGGCAGGATGTCCGGGGCCGGCTTCGGCGGTTGAACCGTCGGCTCGTCGGGCACCGGTTTTTCCGGAAAGGGCGGCGGATCGGGCTCGCCAGCCTCGCCGAACAACGGTCCCATAACTGAGTCTCGCGAAGAAAAATCCATCACGATCGCCTTCGTGCCGGTGTCACGAAACCGTAACGGCAGGCGAACGGAAATCGTTCCACGCGTCGAAGTTGAGACGTCAGATCCGCCCGGTCAGGCTGGCCCGGATAAGGCGAACCTGCCGCGCCAGGGGGCCCGGCTCGCCCGCCGGACGATACGGATCCGACTGTCGGCGCAGATGCTTCAGCGACTGTGCCGCGAGCGCCGCCGGCAGGACGGCCGGAAACTGGGCGACCGGCAGGCCGCGCACATCGGCCCGGGCGGCAATGAGGGCTTCGCGCGCCGCAAGATAGACGGGCTCCAGCGCCGCGCGCGCCGCATCCGCTTCACGGCCGCTCGCCAGACGCGCCGCATTCAATCCGGCCCCGCCCAGCGCATCTTCCGGCAGGACGGCCAATTGACGTCCGGCGCGTACGGGGAATTGCCGCAGCAGGCGGACGGTGCCGCAGGCCGCGCCCGCTGACGCCGCGCCCGGGTGGTGGTTTCCCGGATCCAGCATGCGCGCCGCGATCCGCGCGATCCTGCCGTCGGTGGCGGTGGCATGGTCCGAAACGTCTGCGAGGGTCGCAAAGTGACGTCCCTCGAAGTCCGCGCCGTGCGCATCGAGAATGGCGTTCAACTCCTCCCGTTGCGGTCCGCCAGCATGATGCACGGCCAGGGAGAGACCTTCGACGACCGGATTGCGCCGCACCACGGCAGGGTCGGCAAAGAGGGCCTCGACCGCCTCGCGGTGCCACTCGATCCGCATCGCGCCGATCATCGGTTCGTTGATCCGCAGCGGCAGGGCTGCGATCTCTTCATGCCAGCGATAGAGCCCGATTAATGCCGCGCGGGCGGGCTCCGGCGCAAAAAGTGCGGCCAGTTCGCCGTCACTGACGCGAAACTCATTACCGTCGGATGCGTTGTCTTCACTGGACACAGATGTACGCGACCCCATATCGCCTGCCAGGACGCGGGCGGTTCGGCCCGCGTTGATAACCGAAGAAAACCGGACAACGGAGACTGTTCGACATGGCTTTCAAACTCCCCGACCTGCCTTACGCGAAAGACGCCCTCGAGCCGCATATGTCGGCGCAGACCTTCGATTTCCACTACGGAAAGCACCATGCGGCCTATGTCGACAAGCTCAACGCTGCGATCGAAGGCACCGATCTGGCGGACAAGTCGCTTGAGGAGATCATCCAGGCAACCGAAGGCGATCCGTCGAAATCGGGCGTATTCAACAATGCGGCGCAGGTCTGGAACCACACCTTCTTCTGGAATTCGATGACGCCGAAGGGCGGCGGCAAGCCGTCTGGCGAGATCGCCGACCGCATCGAGAGCTGCTTCGAAGGCGGATATGACGGCTTCCGCAAGGCTTTCTCTGACGCCGCGGCCGGCCAGTTCGGTTCGGGCTGGGCCTGGCTCGTGGCCAAGGGCGGCAAGCTGGAAGTCCGCAAGACGCCGAACGCCCACACCCCGCTGACGGAAGCCGGCGTGACGCCGATCCTGACGCTCGACGTGTGGGAGCACGCCTATTACCTGGATTACCAGAACAAGCGCCCCGATTTCATCGCGGCCTATCTCGACCATCTGGTGAACTGGGACTTCGCCGCGGAGAACCTGAAAAAGGTCTGATCGCGAGTCGCAGCGGACATGAAAAACCCCTCGGCCCGAAAGCCGAGGGGTTTTTTTGATTCCGGCGTTGCCGGCCTAGCCGAACAGCGTCTGCGCGCCCGCCATCGTCACCAGCATCGGCAGCGACAGAAGCGTATTGGTGCGCGAGAACAGCATCGCCGTCCGCGCCGCCTTCGGCTTGGCGTCCGCCTCGGCCTCGACAAGGCCCAGCGCGATCTTCTGGTTCGGCCAGATGATGAACCAGACATTGAACGCCATGATCAGCGCCAGCCACATGCCGATCCCCAGGAAGGAATAGTGCGGCGTGTAGGACGGGGCGAGCAGGCCGAAGCTGAGCGCCTCGACCAGATAACCGCGCAGGAAGGCGACGAGCACACCGGTCAGCACGGTGAAGGCGGCGCCCCAGCGGAACCAGAACAGCGCCGCGGGCGCGATATGCTTGCCGATCGCCGGTTTCAGCTCGTCCGGAATTTTCGGCATGGTCGGGATCTGCACGAAGTTGAAATACCAGAGCAGACCGATCCACATGATGCCGGCGACCACATGGGTCCAGCGCGCCAGCGCCTGCCAGAAGCCGTCACCGAATTCGTAGGCGCCGGTGATGCCGTAGGCGACGAAGAACGCCGCCGCGAGCACCAGCGACACGATCACCGTATTGCGAAGATTTGAAAGAAGCGCAGCCATGTCATCCCTCCCCGACTCAGCAGCAGGGAGGGATGTTAGCAGCGATAACCGAGTGTCACACTCAGTCTTCGGATGTGTCGCGATTGACCTTGGTGATCATCAGGATCGGTGCCGCCACGAAGATCGACGAATACGTACCGACCACAATGCCGAAAATCATCGCCGCGGAGAAACCCTGCAGCGTCGGACCGCCGATCGCGAACAGGGCGAACAGCGCTACCAGCGTGGTGAAGGAGGTCAGGATCGTGCGCGACAGCGTGTCGTTGATCGACAGGTTCAGAACCTCGCCGATCTCCTTCTTCTTGAACTTCCGGAGGTTCTCTCGGATCCGGTCATAGACGACGACGGTGTCGTTCATCGAGTAGCCGACGATCGTCAGGATCGCCGCGACAGTCGACAGGTTGAACTCCATCTGCGTCACGGCGAACAGGCCGATCGTGATGATCACGTCGTGTACCAGGGCCAGCACCGCACCGACCGAATACTGCCATTCGAAGCGGAACCAGATGTAGATCAGCATCAGCGCCAGAGCGACGAGAACGGCGGTCAGACCGGCGATCTGAAGTTCGCCCGACACCTTCGCGCCGAGCACGTCGGCAGCAAGGATGGTAACGCCGGGAATCTGTTCCTCGAGCGCGGCCTGCAGTGTCTGGCGCGCCTGCTGCTGCGCCGCTTCGACGTCGAGCCCCTCACCTTCCAGCGCCTGCAGGCGGATCAGCACCTTGTCGTTTTCACCGAAGCCCTGCACGTCGGCCGCACCGAGATCGAGGCTGCCGGCGATTTCACGGATCTGCGAAAGGTCGGCCGGCCCCTCGGTATCGATTTCCATCTGGATACCGCCAGTGAAATCGATGCCGAAATTGATCCCGTTGACCGCGTAGGCCGTCAGCGACCCGATGATCATCAGGATCGAGAAGGCAAAGGCGATCACACGGCCCCGGATGAAGGGGATACCGGCGTCGTTCGGGATGAGGCTGACAAGTCCGAAGGCCATGTCCCGCTCCTAGAATCCGAGTTTCTGCGGCTTGAACGCCTTGAACCACATCGCGACCAGAAGGCGCGACAGGAGGAAGGCGGTGAAGACCGAAGTGATGATGCCGATACCCAGCGTCACGGCGAAGCCGCGCACCGGGCCCGCACCGAGCATGAACAGCACGGCGGCGGCGATGAAGGTGGTGATATTGGCGTCGAGAATGGCGCTGAGCGCGCGGGCATAACCCGTCTCGATCGCATTGGCCGGACTTCGCCCGGCACGCGTCTCTTCCCGGATCCGCTCATAGATCAGCACGTTGGCATCGACCGCCATACCAATGGTCAGGATGATGCCCGCGATACCGGGCAGCGTCAGCGAGGCCTGAAGCCCCGAAAGCGCGCCGAGGATCAGCGTCACGTTGGCCAGCAGCGCGATGTTCGAGAACACGCCGAACACGCCATAGGCCGCCAGCATGAAGATGATGACGGCCAGGAAGCCGACGACCACGGCCAGCGTACCGGCGCGGATCTGGTCCTGACCAAGACCGGCGGTCACCGTTCGCTGCTCGACCGGCGTCAGGCTGGCGGGCAGCGCACCGGCATTCAGGAGGATCGCCAGGTCGTTGGCGCTTTCATAGGTGAAGCCGCCCTCGATGACGCCTGAACCGCCCAGGATCGGGCTGCGGATCGTCGGGGCCGAAATGATCATGTCATCCAGCACGATCGCAAACCGGCGGCCGACATTCTGGCTGGTGGCCCGGCCGAAGGCCGTGGCGCCCGCCGTGTCGAACTGGAACTGAACCACCGGCTGGCCATTCTGGGCCGTCGCCGACGCGTTGGTCAGGTTTTC
This sequence comes from Alphaproteobacteria bacterium, assembly GCA_016124205.1. Classification (GTDB taxonomy): domain Bacteria; phylum Pseudomonadota; class Alphaproteobacteria; order Caulobacterales; family Maricaulaceae; genus Hyphobacterium. The sequence goes on along the minus strand of WGOD01000003.1, from coordinate 266,919 downwards.
GCCATCGACCATGGCGCGCCGCTGGATTGCGAGCCAGGGCTCGCCCGGCCGTTCGGTCGGCATGATCACCACACCGGGAGGCGTCCGGCCATTGCCGCTGGCATCGATCGTGACGGTCGAATCCACGAGGTGGAAGGTCATCCGCGCGGTGGTGTTCACCAGGTCGATGATGCGCTGCGGATTGGCTTCGCCTGGCACCTGGACCAGAACGCGGTTGTCGCCCTGACGGGCGATCGTCGGCTCGGTCAGGCCGGTCTCGTCGATCCGGCGGCGGATCACTTCGATCGACTGCGTCACGGTACGCGTCTGGATCTCGTCCAGCGCTTCCGGCGTGATCGTCAGGCGGATGATCCGCTCGGCGTCATCGCGCGTGAAGGCGACCGTCTGCGCGCCGAAACCGCCCTGCTGGGCCAGCGCATTGTTGCCGACCGGTTGCGAGAGGTCCTGAAGCCGGTCCCACGCCGCGTCCATGTCTTCGGCGCGCGCGACCCGGACCACGACTTCGTCACCGACGACCGACGGGCGGCGCACATTGATCACGGGGGCCTGGCGCAGCGCGACGCTGGCCTCCTCGGCGAGGTTGACCAGCCGGTCTTCCTTCACTTCCTCAAGGTCGACCTCGAAGACGAGGTGGGCACCGCCACGAAGGTCGAGGCCGAGATTGACGCTGTTATGCGGAACGAGGGGGAAGGCCCAGATGCCGGCCGGCTCGGATGTCACCTCACCGTTGCGGACTACGAAACGCTCATTCGCGGGAACCAGGTTCGGAACCGAGAACAGAACGCCCAGCAGAACAACTGCAAGGATGAGGAAGATTTTCCACGGCGAGAAATACAGCATGGCGGCCCCCGGCCCCTGTCTGGTCTAGTCTGGTCTAGTTTCCGGAGACGGTGGAATTGTCCTTCGCCTTGCGCCGCGTGCGCGGAGCAGGCTTGTCACCATTCGATGCCGAGTCATTGGCCGGCTTCGGCGTCGTCCGTCCGCGGACTTCCGCGATCGTCGACTTTACCACCTGGACCTGGACGTCCTTCGCGAATTCGACCGTGACTTCAGTCTCGTCGACCTTCGTCACTTTGCCGATCAGGCCACCCGAGGTGACCACCTGGTCGCCGCGCTTCACGCTGGCGATCAGTTCCCGGTGTTCCTTCATCCGTTTTTGCTGCGGGCGGATCATCACGAAGTACAAGACACCGAACAGCAGGATGAACGGGAAAATCTGGATCAGCAGATAACCCAGTCCGCCTTGGGCTCCGGCGCCGGCGGCGCTGGCGACATAGGCCATGTTCTCAAACATTGGGGGTCCTCGCGTTAAAGAGCGGGTCTTTGAAAGGTCGCGGGACTATATCGGGGCGCGCCCGGCTTGCAACAAGGCCGGGCTGTCAGTTTCTTGGCAGATGCCGCATCGGATCTTCAGGGGTCACGCCGCGCCGGATCTCGAAATGCAGCTGCGGCGAATCCACCGAACCGGTGGAGCCCGCCTCGGCAATGATCTGGCCCGCTTCCACCGCTTCGCCTTCACGAACGCGCAGGCGGGAATTGTTGGCATAGGCGGTCACGAACCCGCCCTCGTGGCGGATCAGGATCAGCTCGCCATAGCCCTGAAGTTCGTTGCCGGCATAGACGACCGTGCCCGCCGCAGCGGCGCGAACCGAATCGCCTTCGTTGGCGCGGATGTTGATGCCGTCATTGCGGCGGCCGTCATTGTCGCCGAAGCCGGTGATGATCTCGCCTTCCAGCGGCCACTGGAATCGCACCGCAGCGGTCGAGGCCGGCGGCGGGGTGGTCGTCGTCTGCGGAGGCGGCGTCGTGGTCGTCTGGCGAGGCGGTGTGGTCGTCGTCTGTCGGGGCGGCGTCGTGGTTTGCCGCGGCGGCGTGTTCGACGCCATCGTGGTCGAGGCCGCCTCGTTCGGCAGCACCAATTCCTGCCCGACCTCGATCTCGAACGGCGGGTAGATGTTGTTGATCGACGCGATCTCCCGGTAGTCGATGCCGTAGCGCAGACCGATCCGGTAGAGATTCTCGCCCCGCTGCACGGTGTGCAGGCGCGGCTGTGGCATGCGCAATTCCTGGCCCGGGCGGATCGGATAAGGCGGGTTCAGCCCGTTGGCCTGTGCCAGCGCGCGGGTCTCAACCCGGCAGCGTTCGGCAATCTGCGACAGCGTATCACCGCTCCGGACGGTATAGGTTCCGCCCGGCGCACAGCTCGGACCGGCCGTGACCGTCGGTGACGGACTGCCCGACGGGCTGCGGTAATCGACGCGTGCAGGTTCGCGCGGCCCGGTATTGGCGCAGGCCGCCAGCACCGCCGAAGCAGCGATCATCAGAACCGAAAACGCACGCACGCGAACCACCGGCGGAAACCCTCCAGGCACACTCACCGCACAGGAAAGCGTGCAAGCCTTAACCGGCGGTTAGTGATATTCGCCCTTACGGCGATTTAGAGGCGAAACGCCGGGGAAATCAGAGCGCCCGGGCCACGCCCTTGATCAGCGGCACGAAGCGGACGTCGAACAACGCCTCTTCCTCGATGCCTTCATAGGTGCGCTCGTAGCGCATCAGCGCCTGCAGCCCCTCGCCCTTGTCGACGGGTGCGACGGCGATCCCGCCGACCTTCAGCTGGCCTAGCAGTGCGTCCGGCTTCACCGGCGCGGCCGCGGTGACGATGATCCGGTCGAAAGGCGCCTGTTCCGGCCAGCCTTCATTCCCGTCCGCCACCTTGGTCACGACATTGGTCAGCTTCACCTCGGCGAAGCGCGCCTCGGCCGTCTTCGACAGCGTGCGATAGCGCTCCACCGTGTAGACCCGGCGGGCCAGCCGGGCGAGGACGGCGGCCTGGTATCCCGACCCGGTGCCGATCTCCAGCACCTTGCAGCGGTCATCGACCAGCAGCGCCTGTGTCATCGCGGCAACCACGAAGGGCTGGCTGATCGTCTGGCCGCAATCGATCGGCAGGGCGCGATTGTCATAGGCATGATCGGCGAAACCCTGCGGCACGAACAGGTCGCGCGGCGTGCGCTCGATCGCCGCCAGCACGCGGGAATCGGAAATCCCGGCGCCGCGAAGCGTCATGACCAGCTGAATGACGCGGGGATCGGGCAGCATCCTTATTCCTTTGGCGGAGCGCCGCCGAGGACGCCCTTCAGGCGATGATGCGTTTCCATATGCGTCAGGTCGACATGCAGCGGCGTGATCGAGATCCGCCCTTCCATCACCGCATGCAGGTCGTCGCCCTCTTCCGGCTCCTGCGGCAGGCCGCGGAAGCCGATCCAGTAATAGTCGACGCCGCGCGGATCGGTCCGCTTGTCGGCGTGGACGACTTCCTGGTTGCGGCGGCCTTGGCGGGTGACCTCGACTTCTTTCACATGCTCCGGCGTGCGGTCCGGGAAATTGACGTTGAGGAGGACATGCTCGCCCCACGTCTGTTCCAGCAGCTTTTTCAGGATCGGGGCCCCGAAGGTTTCGGCCGTCTCCCAATGGATCGGGCTGTCCGCCATCCAGGCATAGGCCTGCGAAAACGCGATCGACTTGATCCCCAGCTGCATGCCCTGCATCGCGCCGGCCACCGTGCCGGAAAACGTCACATCCTCAGCGATGTTGGCGCCGCGATTGACGCCGGACAGGACCAGGTCGGGCCGCTTGCCCGGGATCAGATCCTGAACGCCCATCAGGACGCAGTCCGTCGGCGTGCCGGTGATCGAGAAGCGCTGGTCGTCATGCTTCCGCACGCGCAGCGGCTCGTGCAGGGTCAGCGCCCGGCTCGCGCCGGACTGTTCCTCGTGCGGCGCGACGATCCAGATGTCGTCGGAAATCGCCCGCGCGATCTTTTCCAGCGATTGCAGGCCCCGCGCGCGTATGCCGTCGTCATTGGTCAGAAGGATGCGGGGGCCGGTCATGCGCCCCGCTCCAGCTTGTTCAGCCCGCCCATATAGGGCTGCAGCGCCTTCGGGATGTTGATCGAACCGTCGTCGTTCTGGTGGTTTTCCATGACCGCCAGCATGGCGCGGCCGACCGCCACGCCCGATCCGTTCAGCGTGTGCAGGAAGTCCGGCTTCTTCTCGCCCTCGCGGCGGAAGCGCGCATTCATGCGCCGCGCCTGGAAGTCCCCGCAATTCGAGCAGGACGAGATCTCCCGGTAGGTGTTCTGGCTCGGCAGCCAGACCTCGATGTCATAGGTGCGCTTCGCGGCGAACCCCATATCGCCCGACGACAGCAGCATCACCCGGTAGGGCAGCTCCAGACGGCGCAGCACTTCCTCCGCGCAACCCGTCATCCGGTCGAGCTCGTCGGCCGACTGCTCCGGCGTGGTGATCGAGACCATCTCCACCTTGTGGAACTGGTGCTGGCGGATCAGGCCGCGCGTATCGCGCCCCGCCGAGCCCGCCTCGGCGCGGAAGCACGGCGTGTGCGCCGTCATGCGCAGCGGGAATTGTCCGTCCTCGTGGATCGCATCGCGCACCAGATTGGTCAGCGGCACTTCCGCTGTCGGGATCAGCCACATCGGTCGTTGATATTCACCGACCCGATTTTTTGCTCGGAACTGATCCTTCAACGACTCCCTGAAAGGCTGCAACTCCGCCTCAATAATGCCGCGTGCATATTCTTTCGCATTAATGCCGACTGGAATTTCTTTTGTTAATTCAAGAGCCTTATTGAGAACGCCGTCAACGACCTCAGGCGAAATTGCATCATCGACAGCAGCGGTCACGTCCCGTTTCATCTGCTCAAAATCGAAGAACGAAATTTTGTAGAGATCTTCGGCGAATTTCGGCAATTGACCAGTGCCGAACATCGCCTCGTCGCGCACCATGTAGGGCGGGCTGACCTCGATATAGCCGTGCTCACTCGTGTGCAGGTCGAGCATGAATTGCGCGAGCGCGCGTTCGAGCCGCGCCAGACCGCCCTTCAGCACCGCGAAGCGCGCACCGGAAATCTTCGCCGCTGCGTCGAAATCGAGCCAGCCCAAGCCCTCGCCCAGATCGGTATGATCCTTCGGCGTGAATGAGAATTCGCGCGGCTCGCCCCAGCCCCGGACTTCCTCATTCGCGTCCTCGTCTTCACCGACCGGAACGCCCTCTTCAGGAAGGTTCGGAAGACCGGCGAGATGCTGGTTCAGCGCCTCGTCATACTTCGCGGCCTCAACGCCAGCCTCTTCCAGAACCGTCTTCAACCGGTCGACTTCGGCGCGAAGGCGCTCGAACTCGGCCTCGTCGCCCTTCGCCTTCGCCTGTCCGATCTGCTTCGACAGCGCATTGCGGCCCTGCTCGGCCTCCTGCTGGCGCGTGATCGCCTCACGGCGCTTGGCGTCGAGCGCGAGGATGTCGGCCGATTGTGGCGCCAGGAAGCGCGCCTTCAGACCGGCGTCGAACGCCTCGGGATTGTCGCGGATGAAGCGGATGTCGTGCATGGGATCGGACTCTTTCGGGCGGTATCGCGCCCGTGCATATCCCCGGTCCGGTAAAGGGGCAACATGGCTTGCGGCGCAATCGTCGCAGAACCGATTTCCCTCATCCTGAGGTGCGAACCCGAACGCAGTTCGGGGAAGCCTCGAAGGGCGAGGGAAATCGCCCCGCCCCTCGCCCTTCGAGGCGGCCTGACGGCCGCACCTCACGATGAGGGGCTCTGGAGTTACTCGTCTTTCGGCTCGACGAATTTCACGCCGATGATGGCGAGGCCGTAGAGCGTCATGAGAACGCTGCCGAGAATGATCTGGCTGATCGGATCGGGCGGCGTCACGAAGGCCGCGAAACCGAAAATGCCGACGAGAGCGAACTTCCAGAAATTCACCAGCTGCTTCGAATTCACGATCCCGGCCATGGCCAGCAGCATCAGCAGGATGGGCAGCTGAAAGCTGATCCCGAAGGCAAGGATCAGCGTGGTGACGAGGTCGAGATAGTCCGAGACCCGGGTCAGAAGCTGGATCGACGGGCCGTCGCCGGTGGCGGGTTGCTCCTGCCCCAGCGCGAAGCGCATCACGAAGGGCAGGACGAAGAAATAGACCAGCGCCGCGCCCGCCGCGAACAGGGCCGGCGCACCGATCAGGAAAGGCGCGAACGCCTTCTTCTCATTCTTGTAGAGTCCCGGCGCGACGAAGGAGTATATCTCGTAGGCGAAGACCGGGATGGCCAGGATCAGTCCGCCGAACAGGGCCAGCTTCACCTTGGCGAAGAAGAATTCCAGCGGCGCGGTGAAGATCAGCTCCAGCTGCAAATCTTCCCCGCGAATGCGCGCGGCGGCTTCCTCGAACGGGATCAAGAGGACGTTGTAGATCGTCTCCGCGAAGATGAAGCACACGATGAAACCGATGATCACCGCCGCCACGATGCGGATCAGCCGCGTGCGCAGCTCGACCAGATGATCCATCAGGGGCGCGCGCGAGGCTTCGACCTCGTCGTCCGCGTCCTCGTTCTCGAGGCGCGGCGATTCCTTCGCCTTCGACTTACTCATCTTCCGGCGCACCCGTCTTGATCGGCTGGGCCGGCTTTGGCTTCTCGCGCGGCGGCGCGATCGTGTTGCCGTCGTCTTCGATGAATTTGGCGTCGGGCTTTCCGGCGGCATTGGCAGCCGGCTTCACCACCTTTTCCTTGGCCCCGATGGCCTCGGCGTGGCGCAGCTCTTCCTTCGCCTTGCGCAGCTCCTCGCTGATTTCGCTGGCCGGGTTCGCGCTCTTCAGATTCTCGATTTCCTTTCGCAGATCGGCCAGCTCGCCCTCGCGGCCCATCTCGTCGAAACTGCGCTGGAAATCCTTCGCCATCGAGCGCGCCTGGTTCACGAAGCGGCCGATCGTGCGCATCATCTTCGGCAGTTCCGCCGGACCCACGACAATCAGGGCCAGCAGCAACAGCACTGCAATTTCGGGCATCCCGATTCCGGGATTCATGGCGAACCCCTAGCCGCGCGTGGACGACTTTTCCTCTTGTACCGTCGGTTCGGCGGTGCGGTTCGGGTTCTGCTCGACCGATTGCGGCCGGTCTTCACCGGTTTCGTCCTCGGCCTTGTCCTCGTCCTTCAGACCCTTGCGGAAGCTGGTGATGCCTTTGGCGACATCGCCCATCAGCGAGGAAATCTTGCCCCGGCCGCCGAACAGGACGAGCGCCAGGAGCACGACGAGAATGATCTGCCACATGCCGGGAGCCATGCTCACCTCCGTGAAATTCCGTTGAGCAAAGGCTTAAACCATGCGCCCTGCCCCGTCCAACGGCTTGGGGCAGTTGGATGGTCGATATTGTTGCAACCCCAAATCTCCCTCATCCTGAGGTGCTCGCGCAGCGAGCCTCGAAGGACGAGGGAGATGGGCGGACACTGGTGCTATCTTCTCGAGTGTGCCGACGGCTCGTTCTATGTCGGTACGCATCGCGGTTCAGACGTGACTGCGCGCGTTGCCCAGCACAACCAAGGTGAAGGCAGCGATTACACGTCCGGGCGACTGCCGGTGACTATGATGTGGTGTCAGGAATTCGACCTGATGATCGACGCGATATCCGCGGAAAAGCGGATCAAGGGATGGTCGCGCCGCAAGAAAATGGCGCTGGCGAGCGAAAATTGGTCTGAACTGAAATTGGCGTCGAAGCGCCGTGCGGGCGCCCCTCGCCCTTCGAGGCCGCCTGACGGCGGCACCTCAGGATGAGGGGCGACACTAAATGATCAATCGTCCTTCTCTTCCTCGTCTTCCATGAAGTCGACATGGAAGTCGGGGCTGTCCTCGCCGTCGAGGTCGAGTTCCTCGTCCTCGCCCTCCCCGCGCAGGCCAAGACCCGGATCGGGGACTTCGAAGCCGGGCGGCAGGCGGGAATCGAGCAGGCCCGCGGCCTTCAGGTCCGCCACGCCTGGCAGATCGCCGATGGCGGAAAGGCCGAAATAGTCGAGGAAGGCGTCGGTCGTGCCATAGGTCACGGGCCGGCCCGGGGAGCGGCGGCGGCCGCGCAGGCGGATCCAGCCGATCTCGAACAGCAGATCGATCGTGCCCTTCGACACCGCGACGCCGCGAATCTCCTCGATCTCGGCGCGGGTGACCGGCTGATGATAGGCGATGATGGCGAGCGTCTCGAGACCGGCATCCGACAGGCGGCGCGGCTCTTCCTTCACCTCTTCGAGGAGGCCGGCGAGATCCGGCGCGGTCTCGAACCGCCAGCGTCCGCCGACCTCGACGAGGCGCACGCCGCGCTCGGCATAGTCCGCCTGCAGCGCGGCGAGCAGCTTTTCCACCTCGGCCTCCGCCGGCAGACGGGCCTGCAGCGTCTCGATGTCGAGCGGTTCGGCGGCGGCGAACAGCAGCGCCTCCAGCTGACGCAGGCGGTGGCGTTCCGCATCGACGGCCAGGCGCGGTCCGGCTTCGTCCGAACCGGTCTCGGCAGCGCCCTGTCGTTCGGCGCGTTCGCGAAGCCGCGCGATGGCTTCGCCGATCGGATCATTCTCCTGCGTCACGACGGCTTGTCCTCCGTCCGGCCGCGCACCTTGATCGGCGTGAAGGGTCCGTCCTGCCGCAGATCGGCCATGCCGTCCTTGGTCACTTCCAGAACGGCGAGCGTCGAACTGGCGAGGACCGAACGGCGCGGCGGCGGGTCGAAGCCCAGCTCGCCCATATCCGGAAGAATGTCCTCCAGTTCGCGCCACTCCTTCAGCTCCGGCACGATGCGTTCCATGCGCGTGCGGGCGCTGTCGAGGCCGTACACCTTCGGAAGGTTCGGCTTGTAGTTCGCACGGTAGCGCGCCTGCCGCCGTGTGGCGTAGGCCTTCAGAAGGTCGTGCAGGCTCGCCTGGTATTTGTGCGCGCGCAGCGTGCGCACGCCTTCCGGCGCGCCGCGGTCGAACACGTCGCGCTTCAGAAGATCGCGCTTGAACAGCGCCTGCGAAGCCAGCCGCATCGCTTCAAGCCGCCGCAGGCGGAAGGCGAGCGCCGCGGCCATGGCTTCCGGTTCCGGCTCGTCCTCATTCTTCGCGGGCTTGGGCAGCAGCAGCCGCGATTTCAGATAGGCGAGCCAGCTCGCCATGACGAGATATTCGGCGGCGAGGTCGAAGCGCTTCTTCCGCGCCTCGGCGACAAAGCCCAGATACTGCTCGGCCAGTTCGAGGATCGAGATCTTCGCGAGGTCGACCTTCTTCTTGCGCGCCAGATGCAGAAGCAGGTGAAGCGGCCCCTCGAACCCGTCGACATCGACGATCAGGGCATCGGCTTCCGCGTCCTCGGCGGCTTCGAAATGCAGGTCTTCCTGGAATTCCTCGCTCACGCCTTTGCCCCCATCTTCAACAGGGTGTTGAGGCGGGCGAGCCCGGCTTCGGCGTCGAAATCGTCCGGCGTATTGCGGCAGTCCGAAGCGGCATTCGCCCGGTCGAGCGCCTTGCCGCCCAGCGCCGGGACGGCATGGGCGATATCGACCATTTCCTTCATCTGGCCGTTGCAGTGAAGGACGAGGTCGCATCCCGCGCCCAGCGCCCGTTCGGCACGGATGGGCAGCGTGCCGGACAGGGCCTGCATCGACAGATCGTCGCTCATCAGAAGGCCGTCAAATCCGATCGAACCGCGGATGACGTCCACGATCATCGCCTCGGAATGGGTCGCCGGATCATCCGCATCGATATCGGAATAGACGACATGGGCGGTCATCGCCATCGGTGCGTCGGAGAGGTCGCGGAAGGGCGCGAAATCCGTCGTTTCAAGAACCTCGCGCGGCGTGTCCACGCGCGGCAGGGCCAGGTGACTGTCGGCGTCAGCGCGGCCATGCCCGGGAATATGCTTGATCACCGGCGCAACGCCGCCGGCCATGAGGCCTTCCACCGCGGCACGGCCGAGGCGGGCAACGATCTCCGGTTCGGTCGAATAGGACCGGTCGCCGATGATCGCGTCCGCGCCTTCGATCTGCAGGTCGATACAGGGCGCACAGTCCGCGTCCACGCCCAGCGCCATCAATTCGTGCGCGATCAGGCGATGGTTCAGGCGGACGGTCTCAAGCCCCGCTTCCTCGTCTTTCCGGAACAGGTCACCGAACACTTCGGCGGGCGGTGCCGCACGCCAGGTCGGCGGCTTCAGCCGCTGAACGCGCCCGCCTTCCTGATCGATGAAGATCGGCGCATTCCAGCCGACGGCATCGCGCAGCGCGACACACAGCTTCGAGACCTGCTTTGGCCGGTCCACATTGCGCGCGAACAGGATGAAGCCCCACGGATCGGCGTCCCGGAAGAACGCCTTCTCGTCGGCCGAAAGCTCGAGGCCGGCAAGGCCGTAGATCGCAGCGCTCGTCATCGCCGTGTGACGTAGCAGTCCTGACCGGCCGACTGCAGTCGGGTGCAGTAGTCGGTCGCGCTGTCGCGGCTGGAAAACGCGGAAATGCGCAGGCGGTGATAGGTGCCGCGCCCCTCGATCTCGGTCGACTGGATGTCCGGCGTGAAGCCGCTGCCCAGCTGGGAATAGCGGGTCGCGAAATTGAGCCAGGCCTCTTCGGCTTCCTGCTGGGTGCGGAAGGACCCGATCTGGACCACCCACTCCCCGCCGGGCACGGAGACCGCGGCGGTGCGCACCGATTCCGGTTCTGGGTCCGCAGGCGTCTCAACGACAGGATCGTCCGGTGTCTCGTCCGGGATGATCTGCGCGGGGCCGCGCGTTTCGGCGGGCGGAGTGTCGGCGGGCGAAGTGTCCGGCGGCGTTTCCGTACGGATCTCCGGCTGGCGCGCGGGCGTCTCCGCCACACGGTCGCTTCCGGCGGCGTCCGGATCGACGCTTTCGATCTGCAGGCCCGGCCGCTCGGCATTGTCCATCGGCTCTTCCGGACCGGGACGGACGCGGGCGTCGGTGCCGTCGCCCTCAGTCGTCTCGCCGGTCAGACGATCATAGACGGTCAGGTCCTGATCGGGCGCTTCCTGTCCGCCGGGATCGGCGGGGCGCTCGCGATAGGGTTCGGCGTCGGCGACAATCCGCGGCGGCGCATCGCGCCCGCCTTCGCGGATGCCCTGACGATAGGCGCTCCAGACCACTCCGATAAACAGCACGAAGACCGCGAAGGCCGCGGTCAGCAGCAGCGGTCCGCGGCGCGAATCCTCGCGCGCGTCGAACGTGTCGTCGTCATCGGTCGGCGGCGCATAGGCCCCGACACGGCGGTCTGTGTCGCGATCCGTCATACGTCCTTTCCCCGCTCCCGGAACCGAATCGGGAACATTGTTGAAAAGATACCACCCATTGCAGGCTCAATCGGCGGTCAGAAATACCCTTGCACAGTGAACAGGCGCTTGTGCTCTTCCACGGCATACCGGTCCGTCATGCCGGCGATGTAATCGCTGACGAGCCGTGCCTGCTTCTCGCTGCCCGGCTCCCCGGCCTGACGCCGGTAATGCGTCGGCAGGAGACCGGGATCGTCGAGGAAGAGCTGGAACAGTTCGCGGACCACACGCTCGGCCTGGGCCATGGCCCGGTTCACCTTGTAATGCCTGTACATATTGGCGAAGAGATGGCGTCTGAGCCCGGCCAGCGCATCCAGCATGTCGGGCGAGAAGGCGACCATTTCCTGGTCCGCGCGGCGGACCGCCTCGGCTGTTTCCGGGGCCGCCGTCTCAAGCCGCGACCGCGTCTCCTTCAGCACGTCCTCCACCATCAGGCCGATCAGGTCGCGCACGGCTTCGAGGATGATCAGCCCCTCACTGACTTGTGGATAACGCCGGCGACAGTCGCGCAGCACGTCCCCGACCAGCGGCAGTTCGGCCAGCTCGTCGATTTTCAGAAGGCCGGCACGCAGGCCGTCATCGATGTCGTGATTGTTGTACGCGATGTCGTCGGCCAGCGCCGCGATCTGCGCCTCGACCCCGGCGAAGCTGTCGAGCTCCAGTCCCTGCCAGTCCGGATATTCCTTGATCGCCCAGGGCAACGCATCCTCGCCGTGCTCCTTCGTGACCAGCGGGCCGTTATGCTTCACGACGCCTTCAAGCGTCTCCCAGGTCAGGTTGAGCCCCTCGAACTCGGCATAACGGGTCTCGATCTTCGTGATGACGCGCAGCGTGTGGGCGTTGTGATCGAAGCCGCCGAACTCGGTCATGCACTGCGCCAGTGCCCGCTCCCCGGCATGGCCGAAGGGCGGGTGGCCGAGGTCGTGCGCCAATGCCAGCGCCTCGGTCAAATCCTCGTCGACATTCAGCACCCGCGCGATCGTCCGCGCGATCTGCGCCACTTCGAGGGAATGGGTCAGCCGCGTGCGGTAGTGATCGCCCTCGTGCGCGACGAAGACCTGCGTCTTTTCCTTCAGCCGCCGGAAGGCCGTCGCATGCACGATCCGGTCGCGATCGCGCTGAAACGCGTTGCGGCTGGCGCTGTCATTCTGCGGATGAAACCGCCCGCGCGACTGCGCCGGGTGGTTCGAATACGGGGCACGATTGCGGTCGGTGGCACCGATGCTCATGCGCGGGGGCTTTTCGGCTGGGTCATGTGCCTCCATATATCGTGCGCAGAGACAATGCGGAACCAGTGATGAGCGACCCGAATATTCAACTCACCGAATCCGCCGCCAAGCGGATCAACGCCATCCTCGCCAAACAGGCCGGTGCGGAATTGCTCCGCATTTCGGTCATCGGCGGCGGCTGTTCCGGATTCTCCTACAAGTTCGACCTCGAGACCGCGACCACGGACGACGATCTCGTGATCGAACGGGACGGCGCGCGCGTCGCCATTGACAGCGCCTCCATCCCCTTCCTCGAAAACTCGAAGATCGACTTCGCCGACGAGTTGATCGGCGCGGCCTTCAAGATCGACAATCCGAATGCCACCGCCGCGTGCGGCTGCGGCACCAGCTTCTCGATCTGATGAACGTCACGGACGCTCTGAAGACCCGCATCTCGGTGCGCGCCTTCCTCGACCGCCCGGTCGATGACACGACCCTCCGCGACATCCTCGACACAGCGCGCTGGTCGCCCTCGGGCGGCAATCTTCAGCCGTGGAAGGTGCATGTCGTCACCGGCGATGCGCGCCAGCGCGTGATCGACGCGGTGAAGGCGAAGCTGAACGCCGATCCCTTCGCCGACGAGAACGACTTCCCGGTCTATCCGGAAAAGCTGTGGGAGCCCTATCGCAGCCGCCGCTACGACCTCGGCGAAGCGATGTACGAGCTGCTCGCCATCCCGCGCGACGACAAGATGGGGCGGCTCAATCACCTCCTGAAGAATCTCGATTTCTTCGATGCGCCCGTCGGCCTCTTCTTCGTCATCGAGCGGGCGATGAATCCGAACCAGTGGGCGCATCTCGGCATGTTCATGCTCGCCGTCGCCCTCGCCGCCGAGGAGGCCGGTCTCGGCACCTGCATGCAGGAAGCCTGGACGCGCTATTCGAAAACGGTCGGCACCGCGCTCGGCGTGGCGGAAAACGAGCAGGTCTATTGCGGCATGGCGCTCGGCCACCCGGACCCGGACGCGCCGGTCAATCGCCTGCGCAGCGAACGCGCACCGGTCGACGACTTCGCGGTGTTTCACCGCGACTAGTCAGCCCCCGGCCACTTCCAGAATGATTTGCGCATAAAGCAGTGCACCGCTGATTATCCCGACATAGAGAAACGCGAGCCAGAGCGCCGCGGATGCCAGCCAACGCCATTTCGCGACCAGCGCAATGATCGCTGCGATCGCGCAGGCCCCCATGACAACCGGCCCGGCATAGCCGCCATAATAGGCAATCGCGATCGCCTCGAAGAAACCTGCCGGCTTTTCGCCATGAAGGGTCAGTCCGAAGGCCGCCATCAACCAGATGACGGCGCTGGCAATCGCTCCGAGAATGGCCCCCAGGATCGCTGCGATGGATCGCCAGACCGGCCGGGTTCTTTCCGTCATCTCATCCCCTCCCGGCAGTCATCATACCGATCGCAGTTCGAACGGCGAATTCGATAAAATCCGAAGCATTGCGGGAACCGGGTGTTACCGCCCGCAAATTACACCTTAAGGCGAGTTCGATCAGGCCCGGAAAGACGCCCATGCTCGCGCTGAACCCCGCCGACATTCTGCATCGCCTGGAGCAGAAGCTGCACGGCTGCGATCATGCCGATCTCGGACAGTTCCAGATCATCAATCTCGACCGGGTTCGCGAGGGCGCAGGCGAACAATGGGAGCGGCTGAAGGCGAAAATTTTCGAGGTCAGCGCCCACTTCATCGAGAAACGCATCGCGGATGAAGACGTGCTGGTGCGGTGCCACGAAGGGTTCCTTGTCGTCTTCGATGCCCTCGATGCCGCGGCCGCCGAGGAACGCGTCAACGCGATCTCGACCGAGCTGAACCTGTTCTTTCTCGGCGACGAGATTCTGCGCTCGCTGAACATCCGCTCGCGTGCGACCCGCTGCGACACAAACCAGCTTCGCGGCATGATGTCGGGGTCGCAGCCCACTTCCGATGCAGCCGGCGCCGAACCGGCTTCCTCGTCTGCGGAAGCAGAAGAGGCGCCCGCCCCGCGGCGCGTCATCGATATCGACTTCCGCCGCGAACGCTCGATTGCCTACCGGCCGGTCTGGGACTCCACGCGGCAGGCCGTGGCCACGCAATTGGTCATCCCCCGCCTGATCGAGAAGCGCACGCGCCAGGTCTTCCATGGACGCGCGACGCTGCGGGGCCGGACCGAACCCAGGGACCATCTCGAACTCGACCGATTCACCTTGCATACGGCTATGGACGCCTTCCGCGCGGCGTTCGGAAAGGGCCGCACCGTCGCCCTGTGCCTGCCGGTCGGCATACACACGCTGGCCCTGCGCTCGACCCGCGTCGCGCTGTTCGAAGCGCTGACCGCCATCCCGATGGAAATGCGCCGCTATTTCCGCCTGATGGTCGAAGGCATCACGTCCGGTACGCCGGAAAGCACGATCCGCGAGACGCTCGGTATCTGCCACGCCTTCAGCCCGGGCGTGATCGTTTCCATCGAGGGTGAGCATCCCCCGTTCGACCGCTTCAACGGCTGCAATATCTCGATGTTCGTGCTCGACAGCGGTGACGCACGCTGGCTGCACGACGAGCGGCAGCGCGAACTGACGCCGGAACGCGCCGCGCTCCGGGCAGCGGCCGGGCTCCGCGCTTCGACCTGCCTCACCGGCATTGGCCGGGAGGCCGACATTGCGGCCGCGATCCGGCTCGGTGTGCGCTATCTCACCGGCTCGATCATTGCCGACGATTTCCCGCACCCGGTCATTCCGCATATCCTGACCCGCGAGGACATCCGCCGCCGCGCCGCCTCACGACACCTCGTCTGAGGCTTGGTTTCAGGGGCAGTCGTGCTAACCCTGCGCTGACAGTGACGCAGGATGACTCGCATGCAGATCGCCACCTGGAATGTGAACTCGGTCAAGGCGCGCCTCGCCAACGTCACCGACTGGCTGCGCGAGTCCTCTCCCGACGTCGTCTGCCTGCAGGAGATCAAGACGGTCGACGAGGACTTCCCGCGCGAGGCCATCGAGGACCTCGGCTACAATGTCGAGACGCATGGCCAGAAGACCTATAACGGCGTCGCCCTGCTCTCGAAATTCCCGATCGAGGAAACGCTGCGCGGCCTGCCCGGCGACGATGCGGATGACCACGCCCGCTATATCGAATGCGTGATCTCCCACGACAGCGGTCCGGTGCGCGTCGCCTCGATCTACCTGCCGAACGGCAATCCTGCGCCGGGTCCGAAATACGACTACAAGCTCGCCTGGATGCGCCGCCTGAAACGCCATGCCGAGGAATTGCTGGCTTACGAGGAACGCCTGATCCTTGCCGGCGATTACAACATCATCCCGCGCGACAGCGATGTGCACGACCCGGCCGCCTGGGAAGGCGATGCGCTGATCCTGCCGCAGAGCCGCGCCGCCTTCCGCGAAATCCTCAATCTGGGCTTCACCGACGCCTTCATGCAGGCTGACGGCAAGGGCCACCAGTATACCTTCTGGGACTATCAGCGCGGCGCCTGGCAGAAGGATCACGGCATCCGGATTGACCACCTCCTGCTCTCACCGCAGGCCGCCGACGCCTTGAAGGGCGTCGAGATCTGCAAACCGGTGCGCGGCAAGGAAAAGGCGTCCGACCACGTGCCGGTCGTGGGGACGTTTGATTTCTAGGCGCTCTACCCGTCTGATTCTTAGCCCCTCATCCTGAGGTGCCGCCCTGTCCTGAGGAGCGGCGTAGCCGCGTCTCGAAGGGCGGGCGGCCTCGAAGGACGAGGGGCACAGATGCGATCATGGTGCCGCATAGCCTTCGCACCAACCATCTCCCTCGCCCTTCGAGGCTCCCCCGGAACAGGTCCGGGGTCGCACCTCAGGATGAGGGAGATGTCTCAACGCCCAGCACTCACGAAACTGCACCCTCCCCGCCGTTCAGATCTGCCGCGTCCCGATCATAATCCAGAATGTCGGCAGGACTGCACTCGAGGACGTAGCAGAGCTTCGCCAGCGTATCGAAGCGCATGCCCTTGACCTTGCCGGTCCGCAAAAGGCTGAGCTGGGTTTCCGACAGGCCGATCTCCTCGGCCACCTCACGCGCCTTGCGCTTGCGCATCGCGAGGAGGACGTCGAGCGTCACCTTGACCGGCATCAGACGAACTCCTCGAGACGCGCTTTGAGGTCCGCGCCGCGGCGCGCGATCAGAAACAGCGTGAAGCCGAGAAGCGCGAGCATCAGATTGGCCACCGACCAGTCGAGCCGGACGCCGCGCATTTCCGTGAAACCGTTGGCGATGAGGTGGATCAGGCTGGGCTGAAGGATGACCGCCGCGAACGCCCCGGCGAGCAGGGCATACCCGGCGAGGCGCAAGGCCCTCACCATGGCAGGGCCGAAGGCGACGCCCCGATCCACCTGCGCGAACACGCCCGACAAGGCCCACATCGCCGACAGGTAGAAGGCCGGCGCGATCAACAGGATCCAGGCCGATCCATCGCCGGATACGGCCTGCTTCGCGACCAGCCCGGCGGCGGCAAGAAGAACGACGCCCCTGACAACGAGAGCGGAAACGGGCTGACGAATTTCAATCATGATGCGCTCCATATCTGAAGCCAATAACTTGGCGTTGGAGGCATATTGTTTTAAGTTTTATATAAAGTCAATCGGCACAGAGCGTCATTCCCGCGGAGGCGGGAATCCAGAACGGTCGTGCAGCTGGACTCCCGCCTGCGCGGGAGTGACGGCGGATCTACGAAACCGCGCTTCCCTCGCCCAGCGTGGAGGGGCGGACCATCAGGTCGACGATTTCGGTGATCAGGTCGATCTCGGTGATCAGGCTTTCGAACCGCGCGCGGTCGTTCAGCGGCTTGAACAGCGAGCCCGGCTCGAACAGGTTTCCGGTCTCCGTCGCGATCAGGAGTTCGCCGCCGCCATTGCGTTCGTCGAAGGCGGCCCGGGCCCGCTTGCCCTTCAGAGAGGTTTCCAGCTGCAGGAGCCGTTCCATGAAGGACGGCGTCAGCAGATAGCGGCTCATCACCTGATCGGTGGAGAAGACCTCGTAGATGCGCTCGAACTTCGGATCGACCAGCCCCACCCGCTCCAGCTTCTTGCCGTTGATGCGCGCCAGGCCGAGGCCGGCGAGACCATTGAACCAGCCCATGTCGCGGGTGATCACCGTGACGCCCTCGACCGTGCGCGGGAATTCGATGCGGATCAGAACGCCCTGGAACACCGTGGTATAGGTTGTGTTCTTGCCGGACTTGCGGCGCTGAACCAGCTTCGCCTCATAGAGTTCGAAGGCCGCGCCATGGCGGTCGCCGGCGAAATGGTCCTCGAAGCTGCGCTGATTGTGGTTGGGCAGAAGACCCAGCTCGCAGAACTCGCCGAAGCGCGCCGGCTGGACCGGCTTTTTCGAATATGCCAGGCCCGCCGCCGTCGCGATCGCGGTCAACAGGCCTTCCTTGATCTCGCCGTGCAGCTTCACCATCGGCGAGGCCGCCAGATAGACGAAGACGACCATCAGGCCGAAGCCGGCGAACATCCAGACCGGCGAGTCGAACCGGATGATGCCGACGACCATGCCGACAATACAAAGAACCGCCAGTGGCGCGAAGATCCAGACGCGCTGAACCGCCTTCTTCCGTTGATCCTCGCGCTCTTCCAGAAACGGCGAGAGCCGCTCATTCCACAGCGCCTCGGTATCGATACCGAGCCGGTCGGCCGCGTCAGTCATGGCGAATCCCCTTGTCCATTGCAGGGGAGTTCACCGCACGCACCGCGCTGCCGCAATCCTCCCTTCAGGGGAGGCGCGACCGCGCGGCTTCCAGTGCATCCTTCTCGGCGGCATAGCCCGCGCGCTTGTCCTTCTCGCCCTCGACGACCTCGGGCGGCGCATTGGCGACGAATTTCTCGTTGCCGAGCTTGCGGTCGAGCCGTTCGATCTCGCCCGCAACGCGCGCGATCTCCTTGTCGAGCCGGGCCTTCTCCGCGCCAAAGTCGATGACGCCCTCCAGCGGCAGGGCGACGGTGGCTTCCTCGACAACCGTTTGCGCCGACCCCTCCGGGATCGTGTCTCCGGCGGAAATGGCCTCAAGACCGGCGAGCCGCATCAGCAGCGGACGCTGACGCTCGATCCGCGCCTTCGTCTGCTCCGACGCCCCGGTCACGATGGCGGTCAGTTTCGACTTCGGCGGAATGTTCATCTCCGCGCGCAGCTTGCGGATCTCGGTGATCATCGTGATCACCCAGTTCATCTCGCCCTGCGCCTCGCCGTCGGCCAGACGCACGGCGCGCGGCCAGTCCGCGGTGATCAGGAGGCCGTCCCGGCCGCCCTCACCCGCCGTCTCCCGCCACAGCTCCTCGGTGACGAAGGGCATGAACGGGTGGAGAATTTTCAGCGCGATCTCGAGCACGTGCGCGGTCGTCGCCTGTGTCTCGGCCTTGGCCGCCTCGTCGTCTCCGGCGAACAGTGGCTTCGCGAATTCCAGATGCCAGTCGCAGAACACGTTCCAAACAAAGCGATAGGCCGCGCCCGCCGCCTCGTTGAAGCGGTAGGTCTCCAGCCCCTTCGCCACCGCGTCGGACGCCGCATAGGCTTCCTGAAGGATCCAGCGATTGACGGTTTCCTTCACCGCCGACGGATCGAAATCCGCCTGCGGGCGGCAGTCATTCATCAGGCAGAAGCGCGCCGCATTCCACAGCTTGGTGCCGAAATTCCGGTAGCCCTCGACACGGTCCTTCGACATGCGGATGTCGCGGCCCTGCGCCGCGAGCGCGGCCAGGGTGAAGCGCACCGCGTCGGCGCCGAAATCGTCAACGAGCTCGATCGGGTCGATCACATTGCCTTTCGACTTCGACATCTTCTGCCCCTTCTCGTCGCGGACGAGGGCGTGGATGTAGACGTCGGGGAACGGCACTTCCTTCATGAAATGAAGGCCCTGCATCATCATCCGGGCGACCCAGAAGAAGATGATGTCAAAGGCGGTGACAAGCACGCTGGTCGGATAGAAGCGCTTCAGCTCCTCGGTGTCGTCCGGCCAGCCGAGCGTGGAGAACGGCCACAGCGCCGACGAGAACCAGGTGTCGAGCACGTCCTCGTCACGCGTCAGCGCCTTGCCGCCCGCCTTTTCGCGCGCGGCTTCCTCGCTCTCGGCGACATAGACATTGCCGTCCTCGTCATACCAGGCCGGGATCTGATGCCCCCACCACAGCCGGCGCGAAATGCACCAGGGCTGGATGTTGCGCATCCATTCGAAATAGGTCTTTTCCCAGTTCTTCGGATGGAAGGTCGTGCGCCCGTCCTCGACCGCGGCGATGGCATCCTTGGCCAGAGTCTTGGCGTCGGCGAACCACTGGTCGGTCAGCATCGGCTCGATCACGACGTGCGAACGGTCGCCGAAGGGCTGCTGGATCTTCTTGTTCTCGACGAAGGGGATCTCATTCCCCTTCTCGTCCTTCACCGTCACGGCGAGGCCTTCGGCGGTGATGGCCGCGACGATCTTCTCGCGCGCCTCAAAGCGGTCGAGGCCGCGATAGTCCTCCGGCACGAGATTGATCGCATCGACCGTGTTCTCGTCGGGCAGCTCGCCGGACTTGGCCAGCGCCGTCGCCTTCGCCGATTCCTCGGCGTAGGGGGCGCCATCGGTTCGCAGCGCGCCGCGCATGTCCATCAGCCGGTAGAGCGGGATGTTGTTCCGCTTGGCGACGTCATAGTCGTTGAAGTCGTGCGCGCCGGTGATCTTCACTGCGCCGGAGCCGAAGTCAGGGTCCGGATAGTCGTCGGTGATGATCGGGATCAGCCTGCGATGCTCTTTCGGCCCGACCGGGATCTCGCACAGCGCACCAACGATGGAGGCATAGCGCTCGTCGGAGGGATGCACCGCCACCGCGCCGTCGCCCAGCATGGTTTCCGGGCGCGTCGTTGCGATCGAGATATAGTCGCGCTCTTCCTCCAGCACGACATTCCCGTCCTCATCCTTCTCCACATAGGTGTAGGTCCGGCCGTCGGCGAGCGGGTATTTGAAGTGCCACATATGGCCGTCGACCTCGACATTCTCGACCTCGAGGTCGGAAATCGCGGTCTCGAAATGCGGGTCCCAGTTCACGAGCCGCTTGCCGCGGTAGATGAGGCCCTGCTCGTAGAGTTCGACGAAGACTTTCAGGACGGCTTCCGACAGCCCCTCGTCCATCGTGAAGCGTTCGCGCGACCAGTCGCACGACGCCCCCAGGCGGCGGAGCTGCTGCAGGATCATCCCGCCCGATTCTTCCTTCCACTCCCAGACGCGCTCGATGAAGGCCTCGCGGCCCATTTCGCGGCGGGACTGGTTGCCCTCCTCGGCCAGCTTGCGCTCGACGACCATCTGCGTGGCGATGCCCGCATGGTCGGTGCCCGGCTGCCACAGCACGGCCTTGCCCAGCATGCGGTGATAGCGGACGAGCACGTCCTGCAGCGTATTGTTCAGCGCGTGGCCGATATGCAGCCGCCCGGTGACGTTGGGCGGGGGAATGACGATCGAAAACGTCTCGGCGTTGGGATCGTCCTTCGGCTGGAAGGCACCGGAGTCCTCCCACGCCTGATACAGGCGCGGTTCGGCTTCTTGCGGATTGAAAGTTTTCTCGAGCATGGCGCGCATACGTAAAGGGCGCCGACGATCCCGTCGACGCCCGATTTCTCTTGATTGCAGGGTTCGACGGTTAGCGTCTGCGGGAGACGCGGGCGATCTCGGCTTCTACCTTTTCCTCGACGATGCGAGGAAGGTTGGAATCGAGCCATTGCTTCAGCATCGGACGCATCAGTTCGCGCACGATCGTCTCAAGGGTCGTGCCGTCTCCGGACGCGATCTTGAGGTTCTCGTTGAGCGCGCTGAACGCACCCGCGGCGGCAGTCGCCGTCGTCTGATCGAGCAGAGCGTCCTCGTCGACGATGGGCTCCGGCGCGGGCTCGGGTTCCGGCTCCGGCGCGGCGGCGACAGGTTCGGGTTCCGGTTCCGGCTCGGGTTCCGGCATCGGTGCTTCAGCGACCGGCTCGGGTTCCGGGGCCTCGACGACCTCGTCCTCGTCCCGGTCGACGATCATCAGATCGTCCTCGACCGCGAGCGGCTCGGTTCCGCCGGCCGGCTCTTCGACCCGGTCGGTCAGCTCCAGCACATCCTCGTCGACGGGCGCTTCGGGTTCCGGCTCGGGCTCGGGCTGTGCTTCGGCGGCCGGAGCCTCCTCGGCAGCGGCGTCCTCAGCCGGCTGTTCGTCTTCGTCGATGATCCGGCGAATGGACGCCAGAATTTCTTCCATCGTCGGTTCGGATTCGGTCGCTTCCTGAGCCATGAAACCGCGAGTCCCCGCTGAGTCGCTTTCGCCTGTTACGCGAATAAATCTGTCCTGAGCGCCTATGTCCAGCGCATCGGGCTGATTCGTGACGCTAATTCCACGGCGTTAAGTCAAAGTTAGCCTGCGGACGTTCGGCCAGCGGGTCGGATGTTTCGACCGGCAGATCAAGCGTTTCCGCCGTCAGAAGGCCCATCGCCTGAAGCAGGGCAAGGCCGGCGACATAGGCGTCGCGCTCCGCCGACACGAGCGTCAGGCGGGCGTTCAGCAACTCCTGCTCGGCGTTCAGAACGTCGAGCGTCGTGCGCAGACCGACCTGTGCTTCCTGCTGTACGCCGTCCAGCGCGATCTCGTTCGCGCGGACCGCTTCGCGGCTCGACACGATCACCGACTGGGCGGCGAGGAGGTTGTTGTAGGCGTTGGAAACATTCTCCAGCGTCTGGCGGCGCGACACCGCGACCTGCTGGCGGGCGGCATCGGCGGTGTAATTGGCCTGACGCACACGCGACTGATTCAGACCGCCGGTGAAGATCGGCATCGAGACCGTCGCACCAAGCGAGTAGCGGGTCGATTCGTCGCCCGCGAAGGTGCTGTCATGACTGCGCGAAGCATTCCCGCTCAGCGACACGGACGGCCCCATCGCCCCCTGGGCCACGCGGACATTCGCCAGCGCAGCTTCCTCGGAAAAAGCCGCGGCGCGCAGGGTCGGCGAGAAATCGAGCGCGATGCTTTCCGCCTCGTCGATCGTTTCGGGCAGGCTCGGCAGGGACGGCGGCTCGCTCAGCGTCGCGGGCGCCTGCCCCACAAGGCGGGTATAGGACGAGCGGCTGGCCGCCAGCTGTGCCTGCGCGGCGGTCAGCTGGGCGCGCGAGGCCGACAGGCGCGCCTCGGCCTGGGCCACGTCGGTGCGGGTGATCTCGCCGACCTCGAACCGGTCCTCGGCCGCGCGCAGCTGCGCGCTCAGAACCTCGACATTGTTGCGGCGGATTTCGACGATGGTCTCGTCGCGGCGGACATTCATGAAGGCGTTCGCCGCATCGAACAGAATCGATTGTTCGACTGCGCGCAGCCCTTCCAGCGAGGCCAGGGCGTTCGCCTGCGCCTGGTCGATCCCGCCGGTGATCTGGCCCGACCGCCAGATCGCCTGACTGGCCGTGATCTGATAGGATTTCGGCGTCACCGTGTTCGACTGGTTGAAGAAGCCGCCGGAGCTTTCATTGCGCGTGTTGGAGATGCTCGCGCTGGCGGAAATGCTCGGCAGCCATGCCGCGCGCGCCTGGGTGACTGCTTCGCCGCTGGCCCGGACGCGGGCCCGCTCCGCCTGCAGCGTCGGGTTGGTCTGATAGGCCAGCGCGAGGGTTTCCTCGAGCGTTTGCGCACCGGCAATGCCGGCCAGAGAGAGGGCCATCGCCCCGGCTGTCAGGAAAGTCTTGAGACCCATCGAAATCGTCCGCCCGCTAATTCCTACCAACACCGTTATCGCAGATTGCGACCGGCCGCACACATTAAACGTCGGTGATATAGGACTCCGCCGCCAAAAAGTGAACGGTGTTCACCTTTTTGTCGCACCTGCCGCCGGAACCGGCGCGAGCGCCATCAGAAGACGAAGCCGGCCTCGCGCTCGAACCCGGGCAGGATGTGCGGCGTGCAGTCGAACACCACGCGCTCGCCCACCCCCAGACCGGAGCGGATGAAGATCGTCGCCTTCCCGATCGGTCCCTTGCGCACGACCACGGCCAGACGCCCGCCATCGGCCAGCTGGTCGAGCCAGGCCCGCGGCACTTCTTCGACCGCGCCGTTGACGAAGATCACGTCGAACGGGCCCTGCGACTGAGAGCCGGTTTTCAGATCGCCCTCGATCACCGCGACATTGTCGGCCCCGGCCTTCGACAGCGCCTCTTCGGCCTTCGACACCATCTCGCCGTCCGATTCCATCGCCACGACAGTCTCGCCCATGCGCGACAGGATGGCGGAGGAATAGCCGCGTCCGCAGGCCAGATCGAGCACCAGATCGCTCGGCTGCACGTCGGCGGCGTGAACCAGTTTCGCGAAATCGCGCGGGCGCATCATCCAGCGGCCCGGCGCGAACTCCACCTCGGCATCGGCATAGGCCTGCGCGTGCTTGGCGCGCGGCAGGAAGATTTCGCGCGGCACGGTAAGCAGCGCGGCCTGCAGCCGGCGGTTCGTCACGTCGGCGGTGCGGATCTGACCGTCCACCATCATGCGGCGTTCGCGCTCGAATTCGTTCACGGCCTCAGCCCTCCGCAACAGTGAATGCGAGGCGCTTGTATACCCCGCGGGAACGCGCCCGCAACCTCTCCGTCCGCTGCGGTGCGGGGACGCATTGCAGCGCCGCGCGGCGTCCGTTAGAACACGCCTCCCGCATCGGTGGCTCCGTGGCGGAGTGGTGACGCAGAGGACTGCAAATCCTTGTACCCCGGTTCGATTCCGGGCGGAGCCTCCAACCCCATCCCTTCCTCAGGACGAGTGAGTCGCTTCCGCCTCGGCGGACGGCGTGACGCCGGCTTTCTTGAGTTCCTCGGGCAGCGTCCCGGTGATCGCGCACCACAGCATCCGGTAGTCGCTGATCAGCGACCACAGGGGATGCGTGAAGGTCGCCGGCTTGTTCCGCTCCACGAAGGCATGGCTCATCCAGGCGAAGAAATAGCCCGAGACCGGCACCAGAATCAGCGCCCACCAGGTCTGCGTCGCGAGGGCGAAAACGAGCGCGCCGATCGCGATGACCGAGCCGATATAGTGATAGGTGCGCGTCGCCGGTCGCGCATGTTCACGCAGATAGTGCGGCCAGAATTCGGTGTAATTCGCGAGTCTTGCCATGGGTTTGGCCTCCCTGAAGGTAAGGATGCGTCAACACCGGTGAATCCTTTTCCCGATTTCCCGGAGGGCGTTAACGCCATGTTTACCCTTAATCGGCAATTTACCAGTGTCTTCTCGTGAAGACACCCCACCATCCACCCAATGCCTTTCCGGGGGCCCTTAACAGGGTCCCCGTTTTTCTTTGCGGGCAGGCCTGCGCCGCCAAGTGCGATTTGAGGCTTGGCAGGCGGTTTTTACCTCTGCTATAGCCCCCGCTCCCGAGCGCGCTGCCGCTTCGGGATCCGTGTTCCCCGGTAGCTCAGTTGGTAGAGCAATCGGCTGTTAACCGATCGGTCGCTGGTTCGAGTCCGGCCCGGGGAGCCATTTTCCAACACGATCGAGAGATCTGCCGCGGCCGCACATCCGGCACGCCTCCCCTTGCGTATATCTCCCCGACTCAGGAGATCGCGTCATGTCCATCACCAGACCCCTTGCCCTCGCTGCTGCCCTGACCGCCTTTTTGCCGGCTGCCGAGGCGCGCGCCGCGGATGAGCCGCCGCACACCGTGATCCGAAGCGAAGGTCCGATCGAGATCCGGGACTATGCCCCCATGATCCTCGCCGAGGTCGAAGTCAGTGGCTCGATGGCCGGGGCCGGCAATACCGGCTTCCGCCCGCTCGCCGGCTATATCTTCGGCGCGAATTCCAGCCGCCAGACGCAGGGCAGCGACGAGATCGCGATGACCTCGCCGGTCATCCAGACCCGGTCGGAAGAGATCGCCATGACCACGCCTGTCACGCAGACCCGCGGCGAGGCGGGACAATGGCGCGTCGCCTTCGTCATGCCGCCCGAATGGACGATGGAGACCCTGCCCGTGCCCGACGACCCGCGGGTCACGCTGAGCGAGATGCCGGCGCGCCGCATGGCCGCGATCCGCTTTTCCGGCGGTCCGAACATGGCGCGCTTCGAGGAGATGACCGGTGAGCTGACCGATTTCCTCGAGCGCGAGGGCTACGAGATCGTCGGCGAACCTGTCTATGCGCGCTACGACCCGCCCTGGGTCCCGACACCCTTCCGCCGCAACGAGGTGATGATCGAGATCGCCTCCTGAGGCGAAGGTCAGCGCCCGGCCGCCAGCACCCGCTCCGCCAGCGCGTCGATCGCGGCCGCATCGAGCCGCTCGGTCTCGACCGTCGCCATCAGCGCCTGGCCGTGACGCTCGCGCGCCCGGTCGTAGGCCGGGTCGTAGTGCGCCTCGATCAAGGCGACAGCGAGCGGTTCGAACTCGGCCTCTTCGGCCCACGCGCGCCACTGCGCGATGTCGGCTTTCGGGTGGAAGGGGGCGAGCCCGTCGATCGCCGCCATCAGACGATCGCGATTCTCCGCAATGTCCGGATAGGTCGCGAGCAGATGCCGGGCGCGCACCGCAGAAGGGGCCGTAATCGCGATCCGCGGCGCGGCCTTCATCGATTTCCAGAGGCGGACCGGAATGGTCCGGTTTCCGAGCCGGGAGGATTCCGCCTCGACGAATACGGGGATATCCGGGTCCATATCCCGCAATTTTTCCCAAAGGAGCGACTCGAACCGCTTCTGACTCGGCTGGGGAAGATGAGGAAGATCACCGAAGATCGAACCACGATGTTTCGCAAGGTCTTCCAGATCGAGCACCTGAGCGCCCTTTTCTGCCATCACCTGAAGGACTTGCGTCTTCGCGCTGCCGGTCTGGCCGTCGAGGATGATGATGCGGAAAAGATCACGATCATCATCCGATAATGCGGCCGTCACCTGCTGGCGCCAGTGACGATATCCCCCCTTCACGACGGTCGACTGCCAGCCGATGTCCTGGAGGACAAGCGCCATCGAGCGCGAGCGCATTCCCCCGCGCCAGCAATAGATCAGCGGCCGGAAGTCCCGGGGACAATCCTTCAGCGCGGTTTCGAGATGGCGGGCGATGTTGCGCGAGACCTTCGCGGCGCCGAGCCGCCGCGCCTCGAAGGGCGAAACCTGCTTGTAGAGCGTGCCGATTTCCGCCCTTTCCCCGTCATCGAGGACCGGCAGATTGATCGCGCCGGGCAGATGGTCCTCGGCGTATTCAGCCGGAGAGCGCACGTCTATGATCGCGTCGAATTCCGCAAGCCCTTGCGGCGACAGGTCTTCGGTGTGCTGGTAGCGGCCCATGCCGTTCCCTTAGCAAAGCCCGGCGTCCCCGTCGCGCCCGCCACACGGTGATCCGATGTCCGACGACAAATCCCCGCCCCGCCTCACCTCGCTCGCCCGCGGCGGCGGCTGTGGCTGCAAGCTCGATCCGGCGGTCCTGGACGGGCTGCTGGGAACATCCGGCGCGAAGGCGCTTGTCCCCGCAAATCTGCTGGTCGACGCCTCGACGCGAGATGACGCCGCCGTCTGGGTGGTGGACGGGAAATCCGCGCTCGTGGCGACGACGGACTTCTTCGCTCCGGTCGTCGACGACCCGTTCGAATTCGGGCGGATCGCCGCCACCAATGCGCTGTCCGACGTCTATGCCATGGGCGCAAAACCGATCTTCTGCCTCGCCCTCCTCGGCATGCCGGTCGATGTCATCCCCGCCGACCAGATCCGGCGTATACTCGAAGGCGGTCAGAGCGTTGCGGAAAGCGCCGGCGCGCCGATCGCCGGCGGCCACTCCATCGACAGCGCCGAGCCCTTCTACGGCCTCGTCGCGCTCGGGCTGACCGCACCGGAGAAGATCCGCACCAATGCGATGGCGAAACCGGGAGATATCCTCGTCCTGGGAAAGCCGCTCGGCATCGGCGTCTACTCCGCCGCGATGAAGCGGGGACTGCTTTCCGAAAGCGATTACAAGGAGATGGTCGCATCCACGACCAAGCTGAACACGCCGGGACCCGACCTCGCCGAACTCGACGCTGTCCACGCCCTCACCGACGTGACCGGCTTCGGACTGCTGGGCCATCTGAAGGAAATCTGCGCCGCCAGCGGTGTTGCTGCCCGGATCGACCGCACCGCCCTGCCCGTCTTCGAGGGCGCGCGGGCACTGACCGAAAAGGGCGTGAAAACAGGGGCTTCGGGACGGAACTGGAAAGCGGTGTCCGCCTTCGTCAACCTCCCGGCAGACCTGCCGGACGATGAACGAGACCTTCTGACTGACCCGCAGACCAGTGGCGGCCTTCTGGTCTCGGTCACGCCCGATGGCGTCGACGCCGTCCTCGAAACCTTCCGCCGCCATGGCCACACGGATGCGCGTGTGATCGGCGAAGTCACTGACGGACAACCTGAAATTCAGGTGGGCTAGAATACGTTAGGGTATCATCGGTGCCTCCCCTATTCTCCAGAAAAGGGAATAGGGGAGAGAGTCATGCGGGCCATTTTTATTGCCGCCATTTTTGCCGCCGCTCCGGCAGCATTCGCGCAGGATTACGCGCTTGAAGCGCCATCGGAAGCGCATATCCGTCAAGGGGTTGAGGTCAACTGGTCTGCGCCGGAAGGCGAGACCGGCATCCTCGAGATCCGGCCCGACGATGGCGGCCGCCGCGCCAGCTACGCCTACACCCAGAACAATCCCCAGACGATCGAAGCGCCGGAAGCTCCGGGCAGCTATACTCTTGTTCTGTCGATCGGAAATGAAGACCGCGCGACTTCGCCTCTCACCGTCGTCATGGCCGAGGCCAGCCTGACCGGACCGGACTCCGCCGCGGCCGGTGAAGACTTCGAGGTCGGCTGGACCGGTCCGGCGAGCCGCTCCGACAACATCACCTGGGCCGAACGCGGCGGCGAATTGATCCGCGGCACCAGCTATTTCTACGTCGGCGCCAATACCGAAGGCAGCCGCAATCTGCGCGCTCCGGCGGACGCCGGCGACTACGACATCATCTATGTCACGGGCTCGACCATTCTGGCCCGCCACCCCATCACCGTCGGCAGCGTCTCCGCAACGCTCGACGCCCCGGCCCGCATTCATGCCGGCGCCATGTTCGAGGTTGGTTTCGAAGGCCCGGCCAATTCGGGTGACCTCATCAGCTTCGGCGACCGCGACGGCGACCGCCGCAGCGATCTCGGCAGCTATGTCTATGTCGACGGCACCGAAGGCCGCGTCACCCTGACCGCCGCTGAAATCCTTGGCGAATTCGACGTCATCTACGTCTCGAACGGCGGCATCATCGGCCGCACACCCATCGAAATCGCTGCGGCCAGCGTCGAGATCGACGGTCCGGGAGAAGCCTGGGCCGGCCTGCGCTTCAATGTGTACTGGAACGGCAATGGAAACAGTGGCGACCGCATCTTCATCGCCGGGCCGGACGGAACCGAATACGACTATTCCTATATCGACCCGATGGTCGACACGGTCGAGATCGAGGCGCCTGGCGAGGTCGGGGAGTACACGCTGGTGTACGAAAGCCGCCGCGGTCAGGAGATGGACCGCGAACCGCTGACCGTGACTCCGGCGCCGAACCCGCCGGGCCAGCTGGTGGTCACGCCGGCGCGCGCCGCACTCGGTTCGGGTGACGCCGTCGAGATCATTCTCGACGCGTCCGGCTCCATGCTGCAGCGCCTCGGCGGCGAACGCCGGATCGCGATTGCCAAGGCCACCCTGACCGATCTGGTCACCGAAACCATTCCCGAAGGCACAGGCTTCGCCCTTCGCGTCTTCGGACACCGTGAAGCCGATTCCTGCCGCACCGATCTGGAGATACCGCTCGGGCCGCTGGATCCGTCCGCAGCGACGTCTGCGATCGATGGCATCAACGCGATGAACCTCGCCCGCACACCCATCGCCGATTCCATCCGCCGCGTTCCAGCGGACCTCGAAGGCGTTACCGGGCAACGCGTTCTGGTCGTCCTGACCGATGGCGAGGAAACCTGCGACGGAGACCCCGCCGCCGCCATTCAGGCGCTGCGCAATCTCGGCTGGGACATTCGCGTCAACATCGTCGGCTTCGCCATTGATGACGCGGAGCTGGAACGCACGTTCGAGAGCTGGGCCGCAGCGGGCGGAGGCAGCTATTTCAGCGCCGCGGACGCGGAAGGTCTGGGCGAAGCCATGACCCGAGCCGTCGCCACCCGGTTCGAGGTCCTCAACGAGGATGGCGAGACCGTCGCAACCGGCTTGACCGGTGACGACCCGATCACCCTGCCCACAGGCGACTACCGCGTTGTCGCCTCCTCCGGCGAAGTGCCGGCCACCATTGTCTCGGACGAAGTCACCACGGTCGGGCTGGAATAGGACATCGCCATGAAGAACCTGTCTCGCACCCTGATCGCAACGGGCGTCCTGTCCGTTGCGGCCGTCTCGCCCGCGTTCGCTCAGCAACATCCGACAACTCCGGACCCGGAGGAACTCCTCCGGCTGATGCAGGCCGGCCAGATGCCCGGAAACCCGCTGCAGACCCAGGAAGGCACCTGGCTCTATCCCGTCGCCTCGGGCCTGCATGAAGGGCTTCTGGGCGATCGCGAGATCGGTGGCGGCAATGGTATCGACGCCGACTTCCTCGCCCGGTCCTCACTGCAAGCGGTCTACACCGCGGCAGGCGACCCGCCGACCTGTGACGGATCCAGTCAGGCCGACATGCGCGGACGTTCGCGAATCGTGGCGATGGAGGTCTGGACCGGCTCGGGCCCCTATCTCGGCGAGAACCAGATGAGCCGTCTGGTCGTGAACCAGGAACTCAACCATGTCGTGATCTACCTGCACGGCGACGTTCGCGAATGGGTTCCGGGCGAGAATTTCTGCGACGACCGGCAATACGTGCTGGCGGGCAGTGGGCGCGGCATGCTGCGGCTCGACTACGAGACCAACACGCACATCGTCCCGCTGAACTTCACCGCCTACCCGCACCCATCAACGGTCGACATGCAGAGCGTCGAGAATGCTTGCGCCATGCTGCGCGACAACATGTACGAAGCCTATCAGGACGTGAACCGGCGATGGGGCTTCATCGGCAACCAGTTTGAAGGCCCGATCGACTGGAGTGTGATCACGCCCGTGCCGGAGGGCTATACCAACGGCGAGCAGGCCAGCTTCGCCGACGGCCTGTTCAACACGCGCGACGTGGTCGAAGCCGCCTCCGGCGCGTCTGACGCCATCTCCATGGGCCGAGAGCTGGGCCAGGTCTTCGCGCAGGCGCCGTCACTCGCGCGCGGCGCGGGTGGAGCGGTCGGATGGGCCGTGGTTCAGGTCGCCAATCACTATATCGAAGGCGCCCTGCCCGATCCGGCTGAGATGATGATGGACATCGCCCAGGCCGGCGATGCCGCCTATCGCAGCAGCGGCGAGCCATCTGCGCGGCAGGTGTCGGATCACGCCATGCAACGCGTCAATCATCCCGACGGCGACCTGAGAGGGCTCAATGTCGACTACATCGTCCACACGGTGATGCAGGCCTGTGAGGATATGGAGGACATGGACCTTCAATCCGGAACGGCCTACGGCCACTTCAGCTGGCCCGGTGGCATGGTCGCCCTGAACGGTCGAGGCTTCGCCCCCGGCGCACCGGCAGCGATCGCCAGCGGACCCGTCCAATCAACCTCGATCCGCGACGCCCTTGCCATGGCTCAGGCCTATGGCGGGGCCAATGCACCCAGCGCCGAGGAAATCGAGGCGTCTTTGCCCGAAGGCTTCTCGCTGGATTCCATGCCGATCCCGATGGCAGGACAGGCTGGGGGTGGCGGTCAGATCGCTCCAGGCGCACCGGAATGGTTCGTCAGCTACAACGTCCAGATCGTCGACGAGGGCGAACGGATCGCTACGCTTTGGTTCGATCCGAGGCGCTAGCCACCGACAAGACCTCGGAGCCAGCAAAGCGTTCACCCGCCTCGATCTGGCGCTTCCACATGCCGGCATAGATCCCGCCCTGCGCGATCAGCTCTGAATGCGTGCCGGTCTCGGCGATCCGGCCCTTGTCCATGACAAGGATCCGGTCTGCCCCGGCAATCGTCGACAGGCGGTGCGCCACGGCAATCGTCGTCCGGCCCTTGGCGGCTTCGTTGAGCGCCAGCTGAACCTCGCGCTCGGTCTCGGAATCGAGGGCGGACGTCGCCTCGTCCAGAACGAGGATGGCCGGGTTCTTCAGGATGGCCCGCGCCACGCCGACGCGCTGCTTCTCACCGCCCGACAGTTTCAGTCCGCGCTCGCCCACCATCGTGTCGAGCCCGTCCGGCAGGGTGCGTACGAAGGCACCCAGATGCGCCCGGTCGAGCGCGTCCCAGATCGCCGCTTCGTCAGCGGTCGGGTCGCCGTAGAGCACATTCATCCGTAGCGTGTCGTTGAACAGGACCACTTCCTGCGGCACCAGACCGAGCGCGCTACGAATGGAATCCTGCGTAACGGATTTCAGGTCCTGACCATCGATCCGGATCGCACCCTCGGCCGGGTCGTAGAAGCGGAAGAGCAGCTTCAGAATGGTCGACTTGCCGGCCCCGGACGGGCCACACACGCCGACGAAGCTGCCTGCCGGGATATTGAAACTGACCCCGTCGACCGAGCGGTCCCGGCCGGCATGGCTGAAATGGACGTGGTCGAACGCCACTTTGCCGCCCTGCACCTGCAGGGGCTGGGCATCGCCCGCATCCGCCACGTCGGGCTGAAGGTCGAGCGTGTCGTAGAGCCGTTCCATGTCGACGGCGGACTGTTTGATCTCCCGGTAGGCCCAGCCGAGAATGTTCAGCGGCTGGTAAATGTTCATCAGGATCAGCGTCACCGCGGCCACATCACCGGCCTGCAACACGCCGGTCCAGGCCTTCCAGCCAGCGACGAGTGCCATGGCCAGGAGACCCAGATTCATCACGAGGGCCTGCAGCCCGTTCAGAAGCGCCAGCGAGCTCTGCGACTTGGCGGCCGCATTGGCGTAGCGCTGCATTGATTCGTTGTACCGGCCCGTCTCGCGAGCCTCGGCGCCGAAACTTTTCACCGTCTCGAAATTCATCAACGCATCGACAGCGCGCGCGCTCGCCTCGTTGTCGGCGTCGTTCATTTCGCGGCGAAGCCGCACCCGCCATTCCGTGACCGAGAAAGTTGCGGCGGCATACAGCGCCACCGTGATCACCGCGATGACCGGGAACTCCCAGCCATAGGCCACGCCCATGACCGCGGCGGCCAGCAGGAGCTCGATGATCGTCGGGCCGATATTGAACACCAGAAAGCGGAGCAGGAAATCGATCGCCTGCGCACCACGATCGATGATCCGGTTCAGCGCCCCGGTCCGCTTGGTCTGGTGGAAGTTCAGCGACAGCCGCTGGACATGGCCGAAAGCGCGAACGGCAACGAGGCGCTGCGCGTCCTGGCTGACCGGCGCGAAAATCGCGTCGCGCCATTGCGGCGCCCCGACACTGGCGAACCGCGCCCCTGCATAGAGCAGGAAGGCGAAAACGAAGGCCATCGCCGTCACGCCCGCCGCATGCTCGGTGATCGCGTTCACGCCTTCGCCGAACGCCACGGGGGCCCCGACGGCGAAGAATTTGGATGCGATGGTCAGAACGAGCGCAAACGCCATGCGCGGACGCCACCGCGCCATTTCCGGCGAGGTCAGCAGCGACAGAAGACGGGACATGGCGGGCCCCAGCCCGCCGGTGGCGGTATTCGCCGGTTCGGTATCAGACATTGGCGGTCAGATAGGACGCCGACACGCGTTGCGCCAGATCACTCGCCGTCAGAGTTGTCGGTTTCCGGTCCGCCGTCCCCCTGAGGCGGGGTCGAAAAGACCTGTCCGGGATAGATCACGTCCGGGTCGCGGATCTGGTCGGCATTGGCCTCATAGATCACGGTGTACTGAATGCCTTCGCCATAGATGCGGCGGGCAATCCGCCACAGGCTGTTGCCCGGCTGAACGATGACGCTGCCTTCGCCGAGATTGAGCGCTTCCGGTGCGACGCGTTCGAACGGCAGGACGATCACGGCGGCGACCGTGCCGTCCGGGCGGATCATGTCGACCTGCAGGTCGTAGACGCCAGGGGCCAGCGCATCGCCGGCACGCACCGTCCAGCGTCCGTCCTGCCCGACCGCCGTATCACCGACCGTCGCGCCGTTGGCGATCACGCGAACCCGGCTGCCCGGTTCGGCACGGCCGGAGAAGATGACGCCGCCGGCATCGTCGTAATCGACGGTTTCCAATGCGAGCGGTCCGGTCTCCAGCCCCTCGAAGGGGCCCTGAAGCACCCGGCTCGCCTCGCCCGGACGGCCGAGCACGACCAGCGGGGTCTCGGCGCGCGATTCGGGGATCGAGACCACGACGATCTGTTCGGACCGGATTTCCTGGCCCGAAGGCGTCGTCATCAGCAGTCCGAGTTCGACGGAACCGGCGGGCAGCGGATCCTCGACGATCAACACCCACTCACCCTGCTCGTTCACGGCAATGTCGGCGATCGATTCGCCATCAGCGAGAACCGAAACCGTTGCGCCGGGTTCGCCGCGGCCGGCGATCACGGCCGTACCGCGCGGATCGACGCGGACAACGTCAAAACTGGGGGGCGCCACCATCGCAACTGCGTCATCCGAACCGGTTTGCGTCTGCGTGGTTTGCGTACCGGGCGCAGTCGCATCGTCCTCGGACGGAACGCGCGTCAGGATGAAGACCGTCGCCACGCCTGCGGCCAGCGTTCCGAGCGCGGCTGCAATGATGATCGAGCGTGTGGCGGACATAGAGGCCTCCTTGAAGTCACCCGCAGAGCATACGACTGACGAAGCGGTTTTCCATCGCGAAGCTTCACCCGATAGGATGATCACGCAACCCAATATGTAAGGCCTGATCGAAATGGCGAAAATTTGGTCTATCGGTGTGTTTTGCGGGTCCGCCTCGGGCGTCAGCCCCGCCTACGCCGCCAATGCCCGCAAGGTGGGCGATGCAATTGCGCGCAAGGGCGCGCGTCTCGTCTATGGCGGCGGCGATGTCGGCTTGATGGCGGCCTCGGCCATGGCAGCCCTCGATGCAGGCGGCCCGGTACTCGGCGTGATTCCCGAATTCATGATCTCGCGGGAAGGCCTGCTGGAGAATGCAGAGACCCGCATCGTCACAACGATGTCCTCGCGCAAGAACATCCTGATCGCGGAGTCGGACGGCTTCCTGATTCTGCCGGGCGGCGTCGGCACGCTCGAGGAAATCTTCGACGTCCTGTCGCGAAACCGGCTCGGCCTGCAAAAGAAGCCGGTCGCCTTCCTCAATGTCGACGGCTTCTGGGATCCGCTGTTCAAGCTGATGCGCAAGACCGAGGATGAAGGGTTCACCCCGCAGGGCTTTTCCGACGGCGTTCTGGTCGAAAGCGATCCGGAAACGGCCGTTCGCCATCTGATGGAGGCACTGGACCGGGGCGACGGGGAATTCACCGCCGGCGAGAAGGTGAGCTTCTGATTCCGATTATCGCCATAGAGCAATGAATTAATTCGGGTATTCGGGTTTCAAATCACCCCGAAAGCGGCCCGAACCTGAATCGGATTGTGAGCCCGGCCAGCGGAGTTGAATCGGTTTCTCAACTGCCAACTTGATTCAAAAACTGAAGTCCGGCCGATCACTTGAATCAGGATGTAAAGCGGGCGAATCCGGATTCGAGCCCTATCGGCCAACCGATTCAGAAGATTCAGGAATCCGCGATTGCGGATTCATCGCGTGAAGCAGCTTAGCCGGACGATCAGCCCTTCAGGCGTTCCAGAACCCGCTCGCGGCCGATCAGGACAATCATCTTGTCCATCTCCGGGCCATGACGGTCACCGGTGAGGGCCATGCGGAGCGGCATGAAAAGCTCGCGCCCCTTGCGGCCGGTCTTCGCCTTGAGGTCCGACGTCCAGGCCGACCACGAACCGGCATCCAGCTCGCCCGCCGGCAGGGCTTCGGCCGCCGCCGCGATATAGTCGCGATCCGCGTCCTCGACGACCGGGGTGACCGGACCTTCGACGATCTTCAGGACATCGACAGCGTCTTCCAGCCGGTTGAGGTTCGGGCGCGCAGCCTCCCAGAAATCCGGGCCGGAATCGGCACCCAGCGCCTGCAGACGCGGCAGGACGGCCTCGTAGGGCGTCTCGTGCAGCAGACGCGCATTGAGGCGCTTCAGCTCTTCGGGATCGAACCGGGCAGGCGCGCGGGAGAATTTCGACAGATCGAATTCCTCGATCAGGCGCGCGATCTCCAGACGCGGCTCGACCGGATCAGACGTGCCGATCTTGGCCAGCAGCGACAGGATGGTCATCGCCTCGATGCCTTCTTCGCGCAGACCGGAGATCGACAGCGTGCCGAGACGCTTCGACAGCTTGCCGCCGTCGGGGCCGACCAGAAGCGGGTGATGGCCCAGCTGCGGCGAGGTGCCGGCAATGGCTTCGAAAATCTCGATCTGCGCGCCGGAATTGGTGACGTGGTCCTCGCCGCGGATGATCGCGGTGATGCCGCTGTCGATATCGTCGATCACGCTCGGCAGCGTGTAGAGATAGCTGCCGTCCTCGCGGATCAGGATCGGGTCGGACAGCGACGCCGTATCGATCGGCGTCTCGCCGCGCACCAGATCGTTCCAGGTCACGGTCTTGCCGGACAGCTTGAAACGCCAGTGCGGCTTGCGCCCCTCGGCCTCGTAGGCGGCCTTCTGCGCATCGGTCAGATCGAGCGCGGCGCGGTCATAGACCGGCGGCTTGCCCTGCGCGCGCTGCAGCTTGCGCTTCCGGTCAAGCTCGTCCTCGGTCTCGTAGCACGGATAGAGCAGCCCCTTCGCGCGCAGGTCGTCCGCAACGGCGTTGTAGCGCTCGAAGCGCTCGGACTGCTTGAATGTCTCGTCCCAGAGAAGGCCCAGCCAGTCGAGATCGGCCTTGATGCCGTCTTCATATTCCTTCGTGGAGCGCTCCAGATCCGTGTCGTCGATCCGCAGCACGAATTGCCCGCCCTGCCCCTTCGCATAGAGGAAGTTGGTCAGCGCGGTGCGGATATTGCCGACATGCAGCTTGCCGGTCGGGCTCGGGGCGAAACGGACTTTGGCGGACATAGATTTCAGAGCTTTGTCTTGCTGGCGCGGAACTTGTTGGTGATGGGATAGCGCCGGTCGCGGCCGAAATTCTTCGGACCGATCTTCACGCCCGGCGGCGCCTGACGGCGCTTGTACTCGGCGCGATAGAGCATGTTTTCGATCCGCGCGACAGTGGCGGCGTCATGTCCGGCCTCGACGAGCGTGTTCGGATCGCCTTCCTGCTCGACGAGGCATTCGAGCATCGCGTCGAGCTCGTCATAGTCGGGCAGCGTGTCCTGGTCGGTCTGGTCGGGTTTCAGTTCCGCGCTCGGCGCCTTGGTGATGATCCGCTCCGGGATTACCTCGCCCGCGGGGCCGAAACCGACCGGCGCATTGCGATCGTTGCGCCAGCGCGCGAGCGCATAAACCTCGGTCTTGTAGACGTCCTTCAACGCGTTGTAGCCGCCATTCATGTCGCCATAGAGCGTGGCGTAGCCCACCGCCATTTCCGACTTGTTGCCGGTGGACAGCACCATCGGGCCGAACTTGTTCGACAGCGCCATCAGCGTCACGCCGCGGACACGCGACTGGATATTCTCCTCCGTCGCGTCCGCGTCGCGGCCTTCGAAGACCGGCCCCAGCATCGCGCCGAAGGCGGCGATCGCCGGTTCGACATCGACGATGTCGTAGCGCACGCCGAGGGCTTCGGCGCAGGCCTTCGCATCGTCGAGACTGTCCTGCGAGGTGTATTTCGACGGCATCATGACCGCCCAGACCCGGTCAGGTCCGAGCGCATCGGTGGCGATTGCGGCGGAAATCGCGCTGTCGATCCCGCCCGACATGCCCAGCACCACGCCGGGAAATCCGTTCTTGTTCACATAATCGGCGAGCGCCAGACGCATGGCCTGCCAATCCGCTTCGAGGCCGCCCACCACGTCGGCGCGTTCGCCCCGCTTGCAGACCCAGCCGCCCCCGCCCCTTTCCCAGTCGGCAATCGACAGATCAGTATCGAAGCCTTTCAGGCGCTGCACCTCGGCACCGGTGGCATCCCAGCTGAAGGAGGCCCCGTCGAAGACAAGCTCGTCCTGCCCGCCGACCTGATTGACGAAGATCAGCGGAATATTGAGATCGCCCCAGCGCGAAAAGGCCCGCTTGCGGTCGGCCTCGATCGTGCGCCGCCACGGCGAACCATTGATCGAGATGAAGAGCTCGGCACCCTGTTCGGCCAGCGCACGCGGGGCATGCTCGAACCAGATGTCCTCACAGATCGGGAGACCCAGCTTCACACCGCGCCACTCGACCGGTTCCGGCAGCGGACCGGCTTCAAACACGCGCTTCTCGTCGAACACCGCATAGTTCGGCAGTTCGCGCTTGAAACGAAGCGCCTGCACACGGCCCTCGTCGATCAGCGCGACCGCATTGCGCAGCGCGCCATCATCGTCCCACGGCACGCCGACGAGAACCGCGGGTCCAGCATCCCTCGCGAGCGCCTCCAGCGCCTCGGCGCAGGCGCGCACGGCGGCCGGCTTCAGGACGAGGTCCTCGGGCGGGTAGCCGATCAACATGAGTTCCGGGAACACAACGAGGTCCGCACCGGCCTCTCCGGCCATGCGCCGGTATTCGCGCACAAGTTCGAGATTGCCCGCCACGTCGCCGACGGTCGGGTTGAGCTGGGCCGAAGCAATGCGGAGCGTCGTCGTCATGCGCGCGCCTTTAGACCCGGGGGCGGTTTCAGGCAACCGCGAGCCGGTCGATGTCCCGCGCCACCTGAAGCGCAGCAAGGCCGGCTTCCGCCGGAACCGCGACAGGAGCGCCGTCCAGCACGGAGGCGAGGAAGGCGTTCACATTCGCGCCGAGCGAATCCTTGGCCTGCGGATTTTCGCCAAAATTCGGGTCGAGCGAGAAGCCGGTCGTGTTGGAGAATGTCTTCTTCACGAAGTCGATTTCCAGAACGCCGGACCGGTATTCGATCCGCATGACCCGGTCGAGCGCGTCGGCGACACGGCTGGACGTCAGCTCGGCAACATAGCCGTTGGCGAAGGTCAGCACGGCGTGCGCCACGTCCGCGGTCTCGTTCTTCACGATCCGCGCTTCCGCATCCATCCGATCGAGCGGGGAATGCGCGAGCGCGATGGCCAGATCGAGATCGTGGATCATCAGATCGACCGTCACCGAGACGTCGAGATTGCGCGTCGAGGGCACGCCCATGCGGCGTGCCGTCACGCGCAGTGGCACTTCATTGATATCGAACAGGCCCATCGCCTTGAACACGAAGCGTTCCTGGTGGCCGACCTGCAGGACGCGGCCTTTCGCTTCAGCGAGCGCGATCAATTCCCGTCCGCGCACCGCGGTATCGGCCAGCGGCTTTTCGCACAGGACGTGACAGCCGGCTTCGAGCGCCAGCTTCGCGCTGTCGTAGTGGGCGATGGCCGGGTTGGCGACCGTGACGGCTTCACACGCTTCAACGAGTGCCTCGGCACTGTCGAATGCTTTCACGCCAAGGTCGGCGGCCAGCGCTTCGGCCCGGTCGCGGCTGATGTCGTAGATGCCGATCAGTTCGGCCCGGTCCGACGCCGCGTATTTGCGGGCGTGGTGACCACCGAACACGCCAGCACCGAACACGCCGGCTTTCACAGATGTGGTTTTGCTCGTCATGATGAGCGCGCACCTCGCATGCAGCCAGTCTTGGCACAATAACGGCCTGCATCAATCATTGTTGCGCAATCTGGCAGACTTGCCCCGCAACGCATTGCGCCTAGGATTAGCTGCGGCGAGGGATTTCCATGGCGGATTCGAACAGACCCGACGATACGCGGCCGACACGCGCCGACGCGGACGACGTCGCCGATGCGATTATCGGTGTCGATACGCGGATATTCCGGACGATCTGGGACACGGTCGTGCATACGCCGCGCGTGCTGCAGGCCGCTTATGACGGCGACCGCGAACGCTATATCCCGATCATCCGCATGTTTCTGGTCCTGTTCGGCATGCAGTTCGCCATCATGGCGTTTGTCGGCGTGCCAGCCGCGATGACGACGGACATGTTCGTCGGCCAGAGCGCCGAAAGCGAACGGGAAGTGCTGACCTGGCTCGAAAACGAAGGCCTCGACCGTGCCGCCGTCGATCAAAGTCTCGAGCGGGCCGCCAGCCTGACGACCACACTTCTGACCGTGCTGGCCGCCCTGCCCTATCTTCTGGTGTTCAAGGCCTACCGGCCGTCGCGATCATATTATGGTCACCTGCTGACCTATCTGCTGACCACCAACGCCTCCTATCTGATCATGTTGCCGATCCTCGCGATGGCGGTCTTCGGTGACTTCTTCACCTGGTACATGATCTCGATGGTGGTCGGCCTGACCATGTATTTCGTTGCGACAGCACGCGTATTCTCGACCCACTATGCCCGGACGGTTAGTGGTGTGATCTTCAAGACATTGGGCATTTTCGTATTGCTGCCTCTGACCATTCTGATTGTCGGACTGGGTCAGTTTGCCGTCGCGGAACTCACCCTGCGCATCTTCCACGACACCTCCTTCCTCGATCTTTTCCGAACCGCTGTGGAGCTACAGTCCTCATGAAATCCCGTGAAATCCATCTGACCGCTTACCCCAAGGGCGAACCCGGCCCGGAGAATTTCGAACTCGCCGAGGTCGATATCGCCGCGCCGAAGGACGGCCAGGTCCTGGTTCAGAACCGCTGGCTGTCGGTTGACCCCTATATGCGCGGCCGGATGAGCGGGATCCGCACCTATGTCGATCCGTTCCAGATCGGCCAGGCGATGGAAGGCGGCGCGGTCGGCGAAGTCATCGAGAGCCACAATCCGAAATTCGCCAAGGGCG
The DNA here is from genome assembly GCA_016124205.1 of Alphaproteobacteria bacterium. Classification (GTDB taxonomy): domain Bacteria; phylum Pseudomonadota; class Alphaproteobacteria; order Caulobacterales; family Maricaulaceae; genus Hyphobacterium. The sequence goes on along the minus strand of WGOD01000003.1, from coordinate 226,682 downwards.
ACTGGGTCTTGTCGATGAATGGCTGGCGCGAGGCCTATGTCAGCGACGGCAAGGGCTTGCAGAAGATCGACACGAGCCTGCTGCCGCCTCAGGCCTATCTCCACATCGCCGGCCTGACCGGCATGACCGCCTATGTCGGCATCAAGCGCGTCATTGATCTGAAGGAAGGCGAAACGCTGTGGATGTCGGCCGGCGCCGGCGCCGTTGGTTCGGCCGGTATCCAGTTTGCCAAGGCCATGGGCGCAAAGGTCATTGCGACCGCCGGCGGCAAGGAAAAGTGCGATTTCTGCCGTGAAATCGGGGCCGATGCCGTGGTCGATTACAAGGAAGCCGGAAATCTGGCCAAGGCGATCCGCGAAGCGGCGGGCGGCGGTGTCGATGCCTATTTCGAGAATGTCGGCGGCACGCACTGGACCGCGGCCATGGAAGTGCTGAAGCCGAAAGGCCGGATCGCCGCCTGTGGCATGATCCAGCGCTACAATGACGCCAGCGCTCAGCCGCTGCCGGACAACCTCGCCAACATCGTTGCCAAATCCCTGCGCATCCAGGGCTTCATCGTGACCGACCACATGGACATGATGGGCGACTTCATGACCGACCTGGCGCAGTGGATGATGGCCGGGAAGGTGCAGACCCGCGAGACGGTTCGCGAGGGTATCGCTTCCATGCCGGACGCCTTCCTCGGCCTGTTCCGCGGCGAAAACCTCGGCAAGATGCTGGTCAAGCTGTGACGACCAGTCCGAAACCGCGGAGTGAGGACACCGAGGACTTCATCGAAGACATCCTCGGCTTCAACTTCCGCAGTTTCCGGACGATCTACGCCCTGTTCGTGAAGCCGCGTGCCGTCTTCCAGGCCTATGCCGAGCGCGACCGCGAGACCTACACACCGAGCCTTCGGATATGGCTCGGGATCATCGGCCTCCAGGTGCTCTTTTCGGTGGTCTGGGGCGGCTATGGCGGCCTGATCCTGTCGCAATGGCAGGCCGGTGACGCCTCGACGATTGCCATGCTCGAATCCGCGTTCGGCGGATCGATCGAGGAGATTGCCCGTCACTATGGTGATGTCGCGAACCTGCTGCACGCCGTTATCGTCGGGGGCATGACCGGGCTCTCAGCCTTTCTGATCGGGGCGTTCAACAAGTCGCTTCACTGGACGGCGCGGATCAACATCACTTTCGCCATCCTGTCCGTCGCCTCGGTCGTCGGTCTGGTCCTGATGGTCGTGACCGCCGGAACCGGTCATCTCGAATGGCTGAACTGGTCGATACCGATCATTGCGCTCTTGTACGGCTACACATTCTACCGCGGCGCGCCGGGTCTTCTGGCCACGACACGGACAGGCGCGCTTCTCAAGGCTGCGCTGTTCTCCGTCGTCACGATCCTGCTGGTGTTTTTGGGCGGCCTGGTGATGGCGCTTATCGGCTTCGTCTACGCCGCGATCCGGATCAACGGCGGCTGAGCCGTCCGACCAGAAAGCCGCCCGCGATCGCACCGGCCAATTCCGGCCATGGCGCACCGGCTCCGGCCCATTGCAAGCCGTAGTAAGCCGCCATCGCGGCGGGAATCGCCACGATCAGAGCGCGAATCGCCGGGAGGTAGAACCGGCGGCGGGGCTGTGTTTCAGCGCGGAACATCATTCCGTTTACCCCGCAATAACCAAGCCGCGACCGCGATTGGGCGGTTTTTCACCAAAAAAGCATGGATTCATGCGGCTGAACGGCCCAAACACCTTGCCATAGAGCCAGCCCGCGTCATCAATAGTGCGCGTAAAACGGAATCGCGCCTCACCCGGAAACGTCCGATTGAGACGCAGCCATCAATCATTTGGGGGAGTCCCTGACCATGAACAAATCCGATCTCGCGAAAGCGGTTGCCGACGCCACTGGCCTGTCCAAGTCGCAAGCCTCTGACGCCGTCGACGCGACCGTCAACGCCATCGTCGGCGCCGTGAAGAAGAAGGACAGCGTCCAGCTGGCCGGCTTCGGCACCTTCTACGCCAAGCACCGCGACGCCCGTCAGGTCCGCAACCCGCGCACGGGTGAGACCATGATGTCGAAGGCCAAGACGTCGGCGGCTTTCCGCCCGGCGGCTTCGCTGAAGGACATCTGATCCAGAAGACGGATCGATGAAATGAAAACGCCGCCCTCAACGGGGCGGCGTTTTTCTTTGCCGGTCTACTTAAGCGTCAGGCCGCGTCTTCGGACCGGGAACGGCGCCCCCGCTTCATCGCCTCGGCGATGCGGAAGGCCATGTCGATGGCCTGGTCGGCATTGAGGCGCGGATCGCAATGCGTGTGATAGCGCGACGACAGATCCGCCTCGGTCACAGCACGCGCACCGCCCACGCATTCGGTGACATTCCGGCCGGTCAGTTCGAAGTGAACCCCGCCGGGATAACCGCCCTCGCCCGACACGGCGTCCATGAAGCCTTCCAGCTCCATCACGATCCGGTCGAAGTCGCGGGTCTTGTAGCCGCTCTGCGTTTTCACGGTATTGCCGTGCATCGGGTCGCACGACCACACAACGCTGCGCCCTTCCCGCTCGACCGCGCGCACCAGCGCCGGCAGGCGGTCGCGCACCTTGTCCGCCCCCATACGCGTGATCAGGACAAGCCGCCCCGGATCATTCGACGGGTTCAGCGTGTCGATCAAAGTCAGAAGCTCGTCCGGCTCCATCGTCGGACCGCACTTCATCCCGATCGGGTTCGAGATGCCGCGCATGAATTCGACATGGGCGGCGTCCGGCTGGCGGGTCCGCTCGCCGATCCACAACATGTGCGCAGAACTGGCGAGCCATTGCCCGGTTGCCGGATCACGGCGCGTCAGCGCCTCCTCGAACGGCAGGTGCAGCGCCTCGTGGCTGGTGTAGAAATCGACGCCTTCCAGGCTCCGGGCTGCATCGCCCGACACACCGCAGGCGCGCATGAAATCGAGCGCTTCGGATATCCGCTCGGCCATCTCCGAGTAACGCTCTGTGGCCGGACTGTCCTTGACGAATTCGAGCGTCCATTGGTGGACGTTGTTGAGGTCGGCATAACCGCCCGAGGCAAAGGCGCGCAGCAGGTTCAGCGTCGACGCGGACTGGTCGTAGGCCTTGATCAGGCGCGTCGGGTCCGGAACCCGCGCCGCCCCGTCAAACGCCATGTCGTTGACGCTGTCACCGCGATAGCTCGGCAGTTCGATCCCGTCCTTCACCTCGGTCCCGCTCGAACGCGGCTTGGTGAACTGGCCGGCGATCCGGCCGACCTTCACCACCGGGCGCGACGCTGCAAAGGTCAGGACGACCGCCATCTGCAGCAACACGCGGAACGTGTCTCGCACGCCATCGGCGGAGAATTCCTTGAAGCTCTCGGCGCAATCGCCGCCCTGCAACAGGAAGGCCCGCCCCGCTGCCACTTCGGCCAGCTGGCGTTTCAGACGCCGTGCCTCACCCGCGAAGACGAGCGGCGGCCGGGCGGACAGCTCCGCCTCGACACGCGTCAGCGCGTCCGGATCGGGATAATCCGGTAATTGATGCGCCGGGCGCGAACGCCAGGAGGCAGGTATCCAGGCCGTCAATTCAGCTCGCTCCAAGTTCGGGCGGGGTCCATTTCTCGCGCAAGGTTACCATTTCTTCCGCTACCGTGGGGTGAACAGCGCAGGTTGCGTCGAATTGTCCCTTCGTCAGCCCGGCCTTCACCGCGATGGCGGCGGCCTGGATGATCTCCGGTGCATCGTCTCCGGCCATGTGGACGCCAACCACACGCTGGTCGTCCGCCTTCACGACGAGTTTGATGATCATCCGGCTGTCGCTGCCCGACAGGACGTTCTTCATCGGCCGGAAGACCGACTTGTAGATGTCGATCTTGCCGTGCTTCTGGCGCGCCTGGTGCTCGGTCAAACCGACCGACCCCACCGGCGGCTGGGTGAAGACGGCGCTGGCAACGTCGGCATGATCGAACGCCGACGGATTGTTGCCGAACACGGTCTCGGCAAAGGCCGCGCCCTCGCGGATCGCCACCGGGGTCAGCTGAATCCGGTCGGTCACGTCGCCAACGGCATAGATGTGATCAGCGCTCGTCTTCGAGTATTCATCGACCTTCACCGAACCGTTTTCGCGGGTTTCGACACCCGCGGCCTCAAGATTCAGCCCTTCGGTCTTCGCCACGCGGCCAACCGCGTGCATCACCACGTCGGCGTCGATCGTGTCGCCGGTGTCGAGATGGACGGTTTTCAGGCCGTCGCCCTTGTCCTCGATCTTCACCGTGTTGGCATGGGTGATGACCCGGACGCCGAACTTCTTCAGCTCTTCATGGATGTGGGCGCGGATGTCGTCGTCGAATCCGCGCAGCACCGTGTCGCCGCGATAGACAAGGCAGACCTCACTGCCGAGACCGGCAAAGATCTGGGCGAATTCGCACGCGATATAGCCCCCGCCATTGATCACGACATGCTTGGGCAGTTTTTCGAGGTGGAAGGCTTCATTCGACGTGATCGCCAGATCGTCACCCGGAATGTCGAGCCGCGCCGGCGTGCCGCCGACGGCGATCAGGATGTGCTTCGCCGTGATCGTCTTGTCGGATTTCACGAGGCGGATCGTGTTCGCATCCTCGAACACCGCCCGGTCCTCGATGATCTCGACGCCGCTGTTGGAGAGATTCTTCCAGTAGATGCCCGACAGGCGCGACACCTCGTCATGGACCGCATCGATCAGCGTCTTCCAGTCGAAGGACACGTCCCCGGCGGTCCATCCATAGCCCTTGGATGCCTTGAAGCCCTTCCCGTATGCGCTGGCGTAGACCAGGAATTTCTTCGGCACGCAGCCGCGTACGACGCAGGTCCCGCCGACCCGGTATTCCTCGGCGATGGCGACTTTCGCGCCCTTCATCGCCGACATGCGCGCCGCGCGCACGCCGCCGCTGCCCGCCCCGATGACGAAGAGGTCGTAGTCGAATTCAGCCAAAACAGTCTCCTAAAGCTCCATCACGCGCGCACCACCGTCTTCACCCACGATCACGACGCGGGCGAGGCCGAGGAACAGGCCGTGTTCCATGACGCCGGGGATGGCCTTCAGTGCCCGGTCGGCTGCCGCCGCGTTCGGGATCATGCCGCAGGCGCAATCAAGGATGTAGTTGCCGCCATCGCTGATGAAAGGCTCGAGCCCGTCACCCTTGCGGCGCAGCTGCACATCCGGACGCTCGACCCCGACACTACGCAGCGCATCGAACACCTTCTTTGCCGTGATCGTGAAGGCGAAGGGATCGACCTCGACCGGCAGCGGAAACTCGCCGAGCGCCCCGACCAGCTTGGTCTCGTCGATGATGACGACCATCAGATCGCTGGCGTGGGCGATTATCTTCTCGCGAAGAAGGCAACCGCCGCCGCCCTTGATCAGCTGGAATTTGCCATCGACCTCGTCCGCGCCATCGATCGTGACATGCAGGCAGTCGGCCTGATCGACGGGGATCAGCGGCACACCGGCTTCTCGGGCGACTTCGGCGGTGCGTTCCGATGTCGGCACGCCTTTCACGCTGAGGCCTTCAGCGACGCGCTCGCCCAACTTCTTCACGAAGATTTCGGCCGTCGATCCGGAACCCAGCCCCAGCACCATTCCGTCCTGGACATAGTCCAGTGCAGCAACCGCAGCACTGGTCTTCTGGTGCGAGGCGCTCATCATTCCACTCCTGCGAGGAGGACGTATTTCAGTTCGGTGAATTCCTCGACGCCCCACTTGCCGCCTTCGCGGCCGATGCCGGACTGCTTCATCCCGCCGAACGGGGTCGAAGCCGCGCCCACCGTCGGCGCGTTGATACCGATCATCCCGAAATCGAGGCCTTCCGACATGCGGTGAACCCGGCCGATGTCGCGCGTGTAGAGATAGGCGGCGAGGCCGTAGGGCGTATCATTGGCGGCGGCGATCATCTCCGCCTCGTCCTTCGCCCGGTAGACCGAGGCGATGGGGCCGAAAATTTCGTAGCACGCCAGGTCGAGCGCGAAACTGCCGCCCTCGATCAGTGTCGGCGCAAAGAAACTGCCGCCCAGATCGGTCCGCGCTTCACCGCCAACGAGGATGCGGGCGCCTTCCGACCGTGCGGATGCGACAAGGCCGCTCACCCGCTCCACCGCCTCGTCATGGATCAGCGGACCGACTTCGACACCGGCTTCGAACCCGTCGCCGACCTTGATCGCCTTCACCTTGGCTTCCAGAGCGGCAATCAGATCGTCGGCGACCTTCTCCTGCACGATGATGCGGTTCGGGGACACGCAGGTCTGGCCCGCCGCGCGGAACTTGCCGCGTACGATCCCGTTGGCCGCTTCCTCGATATCGGCGTCATCCATGACGAGGAAGGGCGCGTTCCCGCCCAGTTCCAGCGCCACGCGCTTGATGCCGTCGGCGGCCTGCCGCATCAGGATCTTCCCGACCTCGGTCGAGCCCGTGAAGCCGACAAGCCGGACGTCCGGCGAGCCGGTCAGCACAGGTCCGATGGCTTCCGCATCGCCGCACACGACGTTGAACACACCCGCCGGAATGCCGGCCCGGTCCGCCAGTTCGGCCAGCGCCAGCGCCGAGAGCGGTGTTTCCGGAGCCGGCTTCAGAACGATCGTGCAGCCTGCCGCCATCGCCGGGGCGCATTTGCGCGTCACCATGGCGGAAGGGAAATTCCACGGCGTGATGCAGGACACCACCCCGACCGGCTGGCGCACCGTCCAGCCGCGCGAACCCGGGATCGGCACGGCGATGGTCTCGCCATGCATGCGCTTGGCTTCCTCGATCGACCAGTCGACGAAGGCCGCGCCGTAAACGACCTCGCCCTTCGCTTCAGGAAGCGGCTTGCCCATTTCCGCGGTGATCAGGACGCCCAGATCGTGCTGATGCTCGACAATCAGGTCATACCAGCGGCGCAGAATCCGGCCGCGCTCGAACACGCTGGTTTTTCGCCAGGATTTCAGCGCCTCGGCGGCTGCGGCTACCGCCGCCTTTGCGCCCTCGGCACCGACATCGTGAACCTCGGCCAGTTCGCCGCGATTGGCGGGATTGTGGACCTTGAACCGGCTGCCCCCAGTCTCCCAGCGTCCGCCGATATAGGATTCCGTGCGGAACAGTGAGCGGTCCTTGAGCCGGTCGAGCGGGTTCATTCAGCCTTCCCCTTTGCGTTTCGTCATGGCGGCCCGGAATCGGGACGCCCAGCCTTCCTTGTTCGCCTGCTTGGCGCGGCCAAGCGCCAGCGCGTCGGCGGGCACGTCATCGGTCACGACACTGCCGGAGCCCGTATAGGCTCCAGCCCCGATCGTGACCGGCGCGACCAGCGACGAGTTCGAGCCGATAAAGGCGCCTTCGCCGATGACCGTCTTGTTCTTCCCGAAGCCGTCGTAATTGCAGGTGATGGTTCCGGCTCCGATATTCGCGTTCGCGCCGACGTCGGCATCACCGATATAGGAGAGGTGGCTGGCCTTTGCGCCCTCTCCGAGTGTGGATTTTTTCACCTCGACGAAATTGCCCACCTTGGCGTTCGGGCCGATGTCCGCGGCCGGCCGCAGGCGCACGAAGGGACCGACATGGGCGCCGTTTCGCACGGTGCAGCCTTCGAGGTGAGAAAAGCCGTGAATGACGGCATTGTCCTCCACCGTCACGCCGGGACCGAAGAACACGTTCGGCTCGATCAGCACATCGCGGCCGATCTGCGTGTCATGGCCGAACCAGACGGTATCGGGCGCGATCAGTGTCGCACCCTCCTTCATCACTGCGGCGCGCTTGCGAGCCTGCCAGGCCGCCTCGGCTTCGGCGAGATTGCTGCGCGAATTGACGCCCAGCACTTCAGCCTCGTCGCCGCGCACGGCGACGGCTTTCAGGCCGCGGCCCCGGGCCAGTCCGACCACATCGGTCAGGTAGTATTCCTTGTTCGCATTGTCGTTTGTCACTTCGGACAAGAGCTCGAACATCAGCCTGGCATTACCGGCCATCACGCCGGAATTGCACAGGCGAACCGCGCGCTCCTCGGGGTTAGCATCCTTGAATTCGACAATGCGTTCCAGCTCGCCGTCCGCATTCTCGATCAACCGGCCATAGGCGGCGGGATCATCCGGCTCGAAGCCGAGGACGGCAACGGACGCCCCGCCCTGCAGCGCCTCGAACACGCGCGAAACGGTCTCTGGTGTGATCAACGGCGTATCGCCGTAAAGCACGATCACATCGCCTTCGAAGCCTTTGAGCGCGTCCTCTGCCGCACGAACGGCATGGCCGGTTCCCAGCGGCGGATCCTGCAGGGCCGTCTCGGTTCCGACGGCCTCCCCCAGCGCGGCAATCTGCGGCGATTTCTTGCCATAGACCGTGACAATGCGGTCCGCGCCGGACTGGCGGGCCAGGTCGATCGCCCATTGGACCATCGGACGGCCGGCAACGGCATGCGCACATTTGGGCAGATCGGATTTCATCCGCGTGCCGAGACCGGCGGCGAGGATGACGGCTGCGCGAGGCTGAGGCATAAGCGGGGCTCCCGGAAAGTCGCGAGTCTGCGTCGGGCTATAGCCCATCGCTGCGCGCGATGCGACAGCACCGGTAACGCCATTTGCGCGAGGGAGGTCAGATTTGTTTTCGGAACATGTCAGAGGCGCGTCGATCGTGTTCGATCTCGACGGCACGCTCGTTGATACCGCCCCCGATCTCGTGCGCGCGCTCAACGAAGTGGTCGAACCGGAAGGTCTGGAGCCCGTCCCCGTCGCCGAAGTGCGTGCCATGGTGGGCCGCGGTGCCCGCGTCCTGATCGAACGCGCCTACGCCGCACAAGGCCGCCATCTGGAAAGCGACGACGTCGATGCGCACGTCCACCGCTTCATCGATGTCTATCGCGGCGGGATCGCCGAACGCAGCCAACCCTTCGTCGGCTGCATCGAAGCGCTCGACGGGTTGAAGGCAGCCGGAGCCCGCCTGTCGGTATGTACCAACAAGCCTTCGGAGCTGGCCGATCTGCTGCTGCGCGAACTCGGCATGGAGCGGTATTTCGACCGGATCGTCGGTCCGGAGCGCGCACCGGCCAAGAAGCCGGACGCGGCGCATCTGTTCGCGTCCGTCGATGCGGGCGCGAAGCGGATCGTCATGATCGGTGACTCGGAGCCGGACGCCACCTGCGCCAAGGCGGCAGGCGTTCCCTGCATCCTGATGACGCATGGCTACAGTGAGATACCGGTCGGCACACTGGGTGCCGACCGGCTTCTCGAGTCATTCATGGAATTGCCGGACGCCCTGAAGGCAGTCCTGACGCTCAAGCCTTAGGCCGAGCGGCGTTCCAGCTCGGAATCGTTGGCCGAGCTGGGACCATGGTCATTCGCCGCCATGGTACGGCGGGGCATGCCATTCACCATGTCCGAACGGACATCGGTGCGTGCCGAACGCATCGCGGGCATGAAGCCGGCATCGACCAGATCGACAGAGACATTGTAGCCCCGTTCGGTCCAGTAAGCTTCGATCCGCTGCTTCAGGCGGCGCGCGCCTTCAGGCGTGCAATAGTCATTGGTCATGTCAAAAACCTCCGTAACGGCAGGACCACCGGGTCCGGCCAGCGTTACGTGCACTCCCCTTGAAGAAAGCAGTGACGCCGCCTCATCGCGGCGTGACCGCTGCGCCTCATATAAGGACTGCGCCTCTGTGACGATAGTATGACCGTGCGTCAAGTCGCCGCAGGATGAATTTCTCGTCACTTACGCCGGTGCTTGACCGTCCCTTGGACGGCTCGTATAGCACCCGCCTTCCTGTCGGGGGCGATTAGCTCAGCGGGAGAGCACCTCGTTCACACCGAGGGGGTCAGTGGTTCGATCCCACTATCGCCCACCATTCCCCGGCCGTTTCAGCGCATTATCGGTTTGGCGGCGCGATTTCGCAGACATTCGGCACGATCAGGTGTTGCGAACCATTCGCATTTTTGACAGAAGGTCTCCCACACAAAGGAGATCTCTTCCATGCGTCTTGAAATTTCTTTCGCCGCGCTTGTCGCGTCCGGTGCGATCCTCGCCAGCTGCGGCGGCTCGGAGCCGTCCGGCGACACCGCGGTCACGGATGACGCCGCGACCGGAGAATCACGCGTCGTGAACGTCTATTCCGCCCGTCATTATGATTCGGACCGGATCATCTATCAGCGCTTTACCGAAGAAACCGGAATCGAGATCAATCTCGTCGAGGCGGGTGGCGACTTGCTGATCGAGCGCGTCCGCGCTGATGGCGAACGCAGCCCGGCCGACGTGATCGTGACGGTCGATGCGGCCCGCCTACACCGCGCCGAACAGGCCGGCCTGTTCCAGCCCATCGAGGATCAGGACATTCTCGGCATGGTCCCGCGTGAATTGCGCGACCCGGAAGGCTACTGGCTTGGCTTTACGGCGCGCGCCCGCGTGATCGCCTACTCGACCGAGCGCGTCGATCCGGCCTCGCTGACCGGCTATGAAGCCCTGGCGGGAGAAGACTGGGATGACCGGCTCTGCATGCGGTCGTCGGACAACGCCTACAACCAGTCGCTGCTCGCCTCGCGGATCATTGCCCTTGGCGAGGACGCCGCGGAAGAATGGGCCAACGGCATCGCAGCCAACCTGGCCGTGCCCCCCAGCGGCGGCGACACCGACCAGATTCGCGCCATCGCCGCGGGGACGTGCGACGCGTCCTTCGTGAACCATTACTACTATGTCCGCCTCGCCAATTCGGATGCGCCGGACGACCAGGCGGTGGCCAATGCCGTCGCGCTCTACGCGCCGGGTCAGGAATACGGCGGCGCACACGTGAATGTGTCCGGCGTGGGCATCGCGGCGGGTGCGCCGCATCCTGAGGAAGCTCGCGCGTTCGTTCGCTTCCTTCTCAGCGACGAGGCACAGCGCGTCTTCGCCGAAGTGACGAACGAAATTCCGGCACGGTCCGGCGTCACCTATGACAATCCGCGCGTTGCAGAGGTCGCCGAATGGTATCGCGACCCGGTCAATCTCGGCGAACTCGGCGACCATACCGAAACCGCCGTCCGGATCTTCGATCGCGCTGAATGGCCCTGATCGGTACAAGGCGGCGGAGCCTGTCTCTGCCGCCACTTCCGGTAATTCTGGCTGTCCTGGCAGCGGGAGTGGCAACACTCCCGCTGTTCGCCGTTCTCGTCCTTGCCATCACGGGAACCGGCGCGGACGGCTATCTGCGCCATCTCGCATCGACCCGCCTGCCCGACTACGCGATCAATACGGCTCTGGTTCTGATCACCGCAGCGGCGGGCGCCGCCCTGATAGGAACCGGACTGGGCTGGCTGATCGCACGGACCCGCTTTCCGGGCCGGAGCATTTTCGAATGGGCTCTGGCGCTCCCGCTCGCCATGCCGGCCTATATCGCCGCCTATGGCTGGCTCGACCTGACGCTGGCCGCAGGCCCGCTCGGCGCCTTGCCGACCGTGCGGGGATGGTGGGGCGCCGGCCTGATCTTCGCGCTTACGCTCTACCCCTACGTCTATCTTCTGACGCGCGATGCCTTCCTGCGTCAGCCACCGCACCTTGAAGAAGCCGCGCTGGCGCTTGGCCGCTCGCATCTCTCGGCGATCCTGACCGTCGCGCTGCCCGCTGCACGTCCCGCCATCGCAGCGGGGCTGGCGCTCGTCGCGATGGAAGCGCTCGCCGATTATGGCGCGGTCATCCACCTCGGTGCACCGACCCTCACCGTTGGCGTCCTGCGCGCATGGTCGGGCGCGGGCTCGCTGGCGGACGCCGCGCGCCTTGCCGTCATGATTGTCGGCACCGCCCTCCTCCTGACCACGCTCGAACGTGCAGGGCGCTCGCGCGCCCGTTCGGCAGGGCAGCGCAACGCACCGGCCCGGACTGCGCTCAGACCGGTCGGCAGTGTACTCGCGGCCCTGGCCTGTCTCACGCCGATTGCGCTGGCGCTCGGAGCGCCGCTGGCGCGCCTCGCCTGGCATGCCTGGCACGCCGAGCCGGCGCAGAACATCTGGAACTCATCCCTCAATTCCATTTCGCTCGCCGCCGTGACAGCCGGGCTTGCTGCTGCGTTCGGCCTCGCTAGCGCGTACGCCCTGCGCTCCGGAGGGCGGCTTGCCGCGATCCCGGTTCGAACGGCCATGCTCGGCTATGCCGCCCCTGGTGCGGTCGCCGCAGTCGGCGTTCTCGCCGTACTCGGCGTGGTGCAGGGCGGGCTCGACCATGCGGCCGGAGGCCTCTTTCCGGTGCTGCTGACCGGAACCCTCCTCGCGCTCGTCTTTGCCTATCTGACCCGCTTTGCCGCGGCGGCGATCGGTCCCTGCGAGACCGCGCTCGCGCGCATCCCGCCGTCGCTCGATGAAGCATCACGGCTGGCAGGCGCGGGACCGATCCGCCGTTTCTGGCGCGTTCACTGGCCACTCGCCTCCGGCGGCATTCTCGCAGCTGCGCTGATTGTATTCGTCGAAGTCCTGAAGGAACTTCCGGCCACGATGATCCTGCGTCCCTTCAATTTCGACACGCTCGCAGTCGTGGCCCACAACTACGCGTCCGACGAACGCCTCGGTCAGAGCGCCTTGCCGGCCCTCGTACTCGTCGCACTCGCCCTGCCCGCCATGGCGGTCGTTGCGCGTCAGGCTGTCGCGCCCAGACGGATCGAACTGAGATGACGGCCCCGCTCCTCACCGTACGCGATGCCCGCTTCCTGCGCGGCAAGCGCGAGATCCTTCGCGGGATTGACCTCGATCTGCCGGAAGGCGGTGTCGCCGCCTTGCTCGGCCCTTCAGGGAGCGGCAAGACCACCTTGCTGCGCGCGATCGCAGGCCTTGAACGCCTTGATGGCGGGGAAATCGCCACACCCGGTATGCCGCTTGATGGTCCGGGCACATGGGTGCCCGCGAACCGGCGCGGTTTCGGTCTGGTCTTCCAGGACGGCGCGCTCTTCCCGCACATGACCGCGCTGAGGAATGTTGCCTTCGGTCTGACCCAACTCCCCCGCGAGGCACGCCGCGACGAGGCGATGATCTGGCTCGACCGGGTCGGGCTGGCGCACCGCGCGAACGCCTATCCGCACGAATTGTCCGGTGGAGAGCAACAACGCATAGCACTTGCCCGGGCGCTCGCGCCAAAGCCGAAACTGGTCCTGCTCGACGAACCCTTCTCCAGTCTCGACCGGGCGCTGCGCGCCGAGCTGAGGCATCGCACCACGCAGCTGCTTGCCGCATCCGGCATCTCAGCCCTGCTCGTCACGCATGATGCCGAGGAGGCCATGGAGATGGCCGCAACCATCGCGCTGATGCAGGACGGCCGCATCCTGCAATCGGGCACGCCTGAAACGCTCTATGCCGCGCCCGAAACGCGCGCGGCTGCGCTGCTGCTCGGTTCGGCGAATGTCTGGAGCGGCACCGTAAAGGCAGGCCGGATCGAAACGCCGGTCGGCACGTTCGCGGCGCCGGAGTTTCAGGACGGCGAAACTGCCCATCTGATCGTTCGTCCAGAGAGCTTGCGGGTCGAGGCCGATGGCACCTTCACCACCGTCCAGCGAGCTTTCCGGGGCGGCCTCGTCGACCTGGTGACGATCGCGCCCGACGGCAGCGAATGGCGAGCGAGCGTGTCTCCGGAAATGTTCCCGGAAAGCGAAAGGGCCGGCCTTTCGGCCAGCCCTTCGGATGTTGTGATCGTCAGGGATTGACGATCAGGCGGCCTTCTTCGCCCGCGCTTCCTCGATCCGGGCCCGCGCCATTTCGTCTGCGATGACGTTCGAAGGACGGCCTTCGGATTCGGCACGGTCGAGAATCTCGCCCAGCGTCTTTTCCAGACCGTCGAGCTTGCCCTGCACCCAGGCCGGATCGAAGTCGCCCTGGATCTCGCCCATCACATTGATGATGCCGCCCGCATTGATGACGTAGTCCGGTGCGTAGAGGATGCCGCGCTGCTGCAGCTGGCCGCCCATGTCGCGCGTCGCGAGCTGGTTGTTGGCCGCACCGGCGACGATCTTCGCCTTCAGGCGGTCAATCGTTTCCGGATTGATGATCGCGCCCAGCGCACACGGGGCAAAGACGTCGACGTCCTGATCGTAGATCGCGTCCTTGTCGACGATGGTCGCGCCATACTTTTCCGCGACTTCCTTCAGCACCGCCTCATTGATGTCGGTGATGATCAGTTCGGCACCGGCCTTCGCCAGATGACCGATCAGATACTGGCCAACATGGCCGCACGCGCCCTGAACGGCGACGCGCACACCATTGAGGTCGCTCATGCCCGCGCGCTTCACGCAGGCGCGGATGCCGCGGAACACGCCTTCGGCGGTCACCGGCGAGGGATCGCCCGAAGCCGCCTTGCCTTCCGGCAGGCCGGTGACCCACTTCGTTTCCTTGCGGACGGTCAGCATGTCGGCGGGGCTGACACCCACATCTTCTGCGGTGATGTAGTTGCCGTTGAGGGCTTCGATCGCACGGCCGAAGGCCAGGAAGAGTTCCTCACGGTTGAAGTCGCCGTCCGGCTTCATGATCACGCTCTTGCCGCCACCGATCGGCAGGTCGGCCATCACGTTCTTGTAGCTCATGCCCTGCGACAGGCGCAGCACGTCGTTGAGCGCCGCAGCCGAGTCCTCGTAGCGCCACATGCGGCAACCGCCGACAGCCGGGCCGCGCACGGTGGAGTGCACGCCGATGATGGCCTTCAGGCCGGTCTTTTCGTCGGTGGCGAAGAGGACCTTCTCGTGATTGTCGAAGGACGGGTGTTCAAAAACGCTCATGTGGCGATCCTTGGATGGGACGCGGGAGGAGCCTCCGCCGGACCGGCGGTCGGCAATTGCGGCGCGGGGATAGCCGTTGAAAACCGTTTGCACAAGAACGCGGCGCTCAGGATTGAAGCAGTTTTTTCATGCGGCAGCGCAGCATGGAAAGTACCTCGGTTTCGAACCAGGGATGCTTTTTGAGCCATGAATTGTTGCGCCAGGACGGGTGCGGCAGAGGAATGAACTGAGGTGCGTACTCTTTCCAGTTGCGGACCGTCTCCGTCAGCGTTGGCTTCGCCCGTTTGCCGAGATGAAATTGCTGCGCATGACGGCCGACGAGAAGCGTCAGTTCAACGGCCTCAAGCTGCTCGTCGAGTTCGCCTTGCCAGAGGGGTGCACACCGCCTGTCAGGCGGCTTGTCGCCCCCTTTGGCGTCGAGGCCAGGAAAGCAGAATCCCATCGGCGTGATCGCAATCCGGCTCTCGTCGTAGAACGTGTCGGCATCCACCCCGAGCCAGTCGCGCAGCCGGTCGCCCGACGGATCGGTGAACGGCATACCGGAGGCATGAACCCGCGTGCCGGGTGCCTGACCGATAATCCGCACCTTCGCACTTGCAGCACCGCGCACGACCGGGCGCGGTTCGAGCCGGTCGGCGCATATCCGGCATGCGCGAATGCGCGTCAGCAGATCGTCGAGCGAGTCGCGGTTTACGGTCATTCGCCCGCGGGCGGCACAGCCAGCCGGTAGACACCGCGAAAATCGTCGGGATCGACCGGCTTGCCCTTGCGCAGGATCACGATCCGGCCAGCACGGGCCAGGCCGACCGACGCAGCACGCACGGCGCGCATGTGACGGTTCCAGTTGTCCGGCTCGATGTCCTTGGCGACTTCGGACGGGCAGATCGACTTGCCGGGACCGCGCTTTTCGGTCAGGCGAAGGATGGAGGCTTCGATGGTTTCGGGGCTCATGCTACCCGTCTAGCGCGGGAGAGGACGAATGCGAAGAGACCACCGTCCCTATTGGATGCATCAGGCTTGGGAGCGCTACGAGAATGCGTGGGCGCGGCATTTCCTGCATCCGCATTTCGAACGCATCGGTCCGGCCGCAAAGATCGTGCGTCCCTGGCATGTCGAGGTTTTCGGCCCGAACATCTCGGTCGGCACGTCTCTCCATGTCATCGCCTCGAAGGATTCGGTCGTTCGCTTCACCGTCTGGGCACCGCACGACCGCGACGCCGCGATCGACATCGGCGATGCCTGTCTCTTCTCCGGAGGCACGCGCATCCTCGCCGCCAAGCGGGTCACCATCGGGCATGCCTGCATGTTCGCGGCGAATGCGACGGTCACCGACTGCGACTGGCATGGGCTTTACGACCGGATCGATCCGGCACCCGAGGGACGCCCCGTCACGATCGGCGACAATGTCTGGATCGGTGATGGCGCCTTTGTCGGCAAGGGCGTCACCATCGGCGATCATGCGGTGATCGGGGCACGCGCCGTGGTCACGAAGAATGTCCCGGCCTATGCCGTCGTGGCCGGCGCGCCTGCAAAGATTGTGAAGATGCTCGATCCGGAAACGCCCATGCGCACCCGGCTCGATCAGCTGGGAGAGGTGCGCAACATCACCCGCTTCATGGACAGCGCCTATCGTGACGCGCTGCGCGGCAACTCCACCTTCGGCTGGCTGCGGTCGCGTTTCTTCCCTCAGCGCGGGGACTGACGCGATGTGGAGCCCGTGCATCCAGGTCTGTTTCGTCGATCCGGAACGCCAGATTTGCGTCGGGTGTTTCCGCACCATGGAAGAACTGGCGCGCTGGACGCGCTATAGCGACGAGGAGCGCGCGGCAATCGGCGAGGCACTGCCGGCCCGGCGCGACGCCTATCGGGCGGCGAAGGAGAGGAAATGATGCGATCCTATCTGCTGATCGCGGCGGCCGGCGCGCTGACGGCTTTGATCGTGCTGATCCTCGTTCCGGCGAGCCGGGACCTCCTGCCGGGCCAGGTCCCGCCGGAGCGCGCCTTCTACCTCGTCCTTCTCTTGGCCTTCCTGCTGACCGCCAATCTGGACATCATCCGGCGCAATGTCGGCCAGTCGATCGGCTATATCGCGATCTGGGTCGCCCTGATCGGCGCAGGTGCTTTCGTGCTGCACCTGTTCGGCGTCTAGCCGCCCACCCACGCTTCCCGGATCAAGGAGATTGCGGTCACCGTCAGACCGATCGCGAAAAGACGCTTCAGCGTCGCCGCCGGCAGTTTGTGCGCCAGCGCAGCGCCGACGGGCGCGAGGAAGAAAGCCGAAGCCGCCAGTATGGCGAAGCCGAGCATGTTCACATAGCCGAGCGACAAAGGTGGACGTCCCGTCTCGTTCCAGCCCCACAGGATGAAGCCCAGCGCGCCCGGCACACCGATGGCCACGCCAAACCCCGCCGCGGTTCCGACCGCCTTGTGAATCGACCGGCCGCACAGCGTCATCATCGTGACGCCGAACACACCCCCGCCAATTCCCATCAGCGACGACAGAAGTCCGATCAGCCCGCCCAGCCCCGCACGCGCTGGCCCGGTCGGCAGATCGTCCGCCAGCTTCCAGTCCGGGCGACCGAAGAAGAATTGTGCCGAAAGCAGGAGAGCGGTCACGCCGAACAGCGCGGTCAGCGCGCGTCCCGGCACGATATCGGCGACAAAGCCGCCAATCAGCGCTAAGGCCACGATCCACGGAATGAAGGTGCGCAGCACCTGACCATCCACGGCGCCGCGCTTGGCATGCGAGGTCACGGATCTGAGCGAGGTCGCGACGATCACCGCCAGCGAGGTTCCGACCGCAACCTGCATGCGCGGCCCGTCGTCATACCCGAGAAGCCCGAAGGCGAAGTAGAGCGCCGGGACCATCACGACGCCGCCGCCAATCCCGAACAGACCGGCGATCAGCCCGGCAAACGCCCCTGTCGCTGCCAGACCCGCGGCCAGCCAGAGAAGTTCGGGTGTGATACTCACGCGGCTTCCCGTCCGCGATCGACCGCGCCCAGCGCTTCATCGATGACCTCGATCCCCGCTCCGTCTCGATTCGCCTTCTCGGACAGGATGCGCCGCCATTGCCGCGCCCCCTTCTCGCCGTGGAACAGGCCCAGCATGTGGCGGGTGATGGCGTGCAGCCGCGTGCCCTCATCCAGCGCGCGTTCGATATAGGGCCGGTAAGCTTCGACCACTTCGATGCGGTCAGTCACCGGATCGCCGTCCCCGAAGAAGCGGCTGTCGACCTCGGCCAGAACGAAGGGCGTGTGATAGGCGGCCCGGCCCAGCATGACACCGTCGAGTCCCGTCATCTCGGCCTGCGCATGATCAAGATCCGCCAGCCCGCCATTGAGGATGATTTCCAGTTCCGGATGCGCGGCCTTGAGCCGCCGGACGAGCGGATAGTCGAGCGGAGGAATGTCCCGGTTTTCCTTCGGGCTAAGCCCTTTCAGCCAGGCCTTGCGTGCGTGCACCGTAAAGCTCCCGCACCCGGCTGCGGCCACGGTTTCCACGAAGCCGAACAGGCTGTCTTCCGGGTCCTGATCATCGACCCCGATCCGGCATTTGACCGTCACCGGCACATCGACGGCCGCCTGCATCGCATCGACACATTCAGCGACGAGCGGCGGTTCCAGCATGAGGCAGGCGCCGAACCGGCCGGACTGCACCCGGTCGGACGGACACCCGACATTGAGGTTGATCTCGGCATAACCCATCGCCGCACCGATCTTCGCCGCGTCCGCGAGTTCGGCCGGATCGGAGCCGCCAAGTTGCAGCGCCACCGGCTGTTCCGCCGGATCGAAGCGCAAAAGGCGCGCATGATCGCCGCGCACAACAGCGGGTGCGGTCGCCATCTCCGTGTAGAGCAGCGCCCGCCGCGACAGGACACGGTGAAACGCCCGGCAATGCCGGTCGGTCCAGTCCATCATCGGCGCGACGGAAAATCTGCGGTCGAGAACAGTCATCGCCGCCTCTTTAGCGCCTCTCGAAACCGAACGCGACCGTCCGAGCGGCACCGCCGCATTGACGCGGCGCCCATCGCTGGTTTGCATGGCGGTGAAGGGGAGCATCATGAATCCAGGCGGGATGGATCTGCGCCAGCGGGCAGCCGAAGCAGGGGCCGCTCTCAACAATGGTGACGCCGCCGGCGCTCTGGCCGGGTTCCGCGCCATCCTTGCGGCCGGCGGAGAGGACGCCAGCATCTGGTATGGTGTCGCCCTGGCGGCCACCGCGCTGGACGATCTCGCGGCGCGAGCCGAAGCCATCGCCAAGGGACTGAAACTCGAGCCGCACAATCCGCGTCTTCTGATCCTCAAGGCCGATGACTACGCGCTCGCCGGAAATGATCGCGCGGCCGCCGCGCACTACAACATCGTCCTTCGGATGATCCCTGACGGGGCACAGCTTCCCCCGGACCTTGAGAAGGCCGTCGCCCGGGCCCGTCTGAAATGCAGCCAGTACGCTGGCGAGTACGCCGACAAGCTGACCGAACGGCTCGCCGCGAAAGGCGTCACATTCGGTGAAGAGAGCGACCGCTTCTCCCGCTCCTTCGAGGTCCTGACCGGCAAGCGCCAGATCTATTATCAGGAACCAAAAGTCTATAATTTTCCTGAACTTCCGCAGATCCAGTTCTACGACCGGGAGCTGTTTCCCTGGATGGACCGGGTCGAGGCCGCCACCGACGAAATCCGCGCGGAGCTGATCGAGGTTCTTCGCGATGACGCCGCCTTCACCCCCTATATCGAGGGCAAGAAGGACCGGCCGGAGAATGACGTCCACAATCTGCTGAATAACCCGGCCTGGAGCGCCTTCTATCTCTGGAAGAATGGCCGGCCGGTCGAGGAGAATGTCGCCCGCTGCCCGAAGACGATGGCAGCCCTCGCCGACGCGCCGATTCCGCAGATCCGGCATCGCTCACCGTCGATACTCTTTTCCCTGATGAAGCCGGGCATGCACATCCCGCCGCACACCGGCCTCGTGAACACGCGGTTGATCTGCCACCTGCCGGTCATCCTGCCCGAAGGCTGTGAATTCCGCGTCGGGAACGAGACCCGGAAATGGGAAATGGGCAAGGCCTGGGCGTTCGACGACACGATCAACCACGAGGCCTGGAACCGGTCGAGCGAGACAAGGGTGATTCTGCTCTGGGAAATCTGGCGGCCCGAATTGACCTTGCGCGAGCGCGAACAGGTCACCGCACTGTTCGAAGCGCTGGAGGACGAGGATGGCAAAAGGCCGGACTGGGACATCTGAGGGAGGACGGCATGCTTGAACTGCTCGCAGCCATCGCGCTTCAGTCGGCGGAATGCTCTCAAGCCGCCATCGCCCCGGCGGAACAACGCATGTCGGCGGCGATCCGGATCAATGACGCGGATGCTGCCCTGACCGAGGCGGCGCGCATCATCGCGGCCTGCGGCACCAGCCCGCTCAGCTACAATGCCCGCTTCTACGGCGGCCTTCTGGAACGGGAACGCGGCAATATTCAGGAAGCGGCCGAGCTCTTCTCGGCTCTGCCGCGCGATGATGCCGAATTTTTCTATCCCGTGGTCAACTGGGTCATCGTACAGGCCGCCGCCATGCGGGGTGACGCTGACACTTTCCATTCCGAGCGCGATCTGCTGCGCGAAACCTACGGGCAGGCGCTTGTCGTTCCCGGCCAGAACGGTCCGCGCGGCCGCTTCATCGAACGCTTCGAGGTCGCGGGGGTCTATGTCGACGCGTTTGAAATCCTGCGCTCGCGGCCCGACTACATGCAGCGCTACCTTTTCCTCTTCGTACCGGGACCGGACGACTATCTGCAGGCCGTCTCGTTCGGCGGTTATGCAAACTCCCGGCGCACAAGCGACTCGCTCGCGACCGAGGACATGCTGGCGCAGGGACCGCTCTGGCATGGCGATCTCTATGACTGTCACGGCCACCAGACTCTGACGATGTTCCGGGCCGAGGCACCGGACTACGAGACGATCCGCGAGACTGCCCGTCGCAGAATTGCCCGCTCGGCAGAGATTCCCGCCGAGCATATTCCGGCGCGCATCTGCGCCTTCGATCACTTCATCACGCCCTACGTGGACGAGTAGTGTCCGGCTTTACGTCGTCCTAACCCCGGTCTGCTAACAAGCGCGGGATTGAGGGGAGCCGGACATGGCGAAAGCAGTCTTTCACAAGCACCAGCGGGTCTATGTGCGCCCGGTCGGGACCTGGGCGCTCATCGAGCAGGTCAAGCCGCAATGGGTGAAGGATGTCGAGGAACCGGTCCGTATCCACTACGATTGCGGTCTCGGCCGGGATTTCACGGCTGCCGATCTTGCCGCCGAACAGGTTGAAGACCACGCGCCCGGCGGATGGCGAGTTCTGCGGGCGAAGAACAAGTGGCAGAGCGAAGCCGAATGCGCTCACCATCCCTTCCCGGGCACCTATCCGGTTGTCGTGACCGACGAACAGAACTGGGGCGGTTGGCGCGTGCCAGGCGCAGAGTACGACCGCGATCCGGGCAAGATCGAGTTCCAGGCCCGCCTGATCGAACAGGCTCCGGCCCTTCTTACTCTCGCGGAATACTGGGCCGATCTGCCTTCGACCAATCCCGACCTGCCCCAGGACGTGCTGGGCTTCTGCCGGCATGCCCGCGACATTGTCACCGCCGTCCGTGCGACCGCCGAAGAACCGATGGTGCTGGATCGCAGGGAAAATCCGGCCGCTTAATCGGCTTCTAACCATTCAGGTTTACTGTCCTTCCCGTCTTGCCTGAACTTTCGTGAGCGACCGTACATGGCCGATCTGCGTCCCCTCCGATTCCTCGTCGTCGACGACAATCCGCACATGCTGAAGATTGTCCGTACGATCCTGAACGCGTTCAGCGTGACGAACATCTATGAGGCTTTGAGCGCACTCGAAGCCCTGGAGATCGCTCGCAACGAAGCGATCGACATCATCATCACCGACTATCAGATGGACGGCATGAACGGCGTTCAGCTGATCAAGTCGCTGCGTGACCAGAACAAGGTCGCCAACCCGCTTGTGCCGATCATCATGCTCTCGGCCTACTCGGAAAAGTCTCGCGTTTTCGAAGCGCGCGACGCGGGTTCGACCGAGTTCTGCTGCAAGCCGGTGACGGCCAAGGATCTGTTCGCGAAAATCTCGATGATCATCGACCGGCCGCGTCCCTTCGTTCGCACGAAAGTGTATTTCGGGCCTGATCGCCGGCGCCACGACCCGTCGAAATACCGCGGACCCGAACGCCGCTCCGACGACGAGGCCAAGCCGAACGTGGCTTGAGCCGGGAAAGGGTGACAGACCTGCCCTCGTCACCGTAACTTTACACACATGATTCGAGGGGATGACGCGGCCCGCTCCCGGGGGCGGAAATCATCCGTGCCCGGCAAACGCCGGAAACGCGCGGATGGCGCCCCTGCGGCCGTCGGCAAGGGCAGCGTTGCCTGGATCGTCGTCTCGGTCTTCGTCTTCATCGTGATGTTCGCCGCGGTCATCGGCTACAAGCTGTTCCAGGAACGCAGCGCGATGCTGGCCGAATCCGGTCAGTCCTACGCGCGAGAGGCGGCCTTCATCGCCGAGCGCACCTCGTCCCGCCTCGCCGGAATCGACGGAAGTCTGGACTCGGCCGTCATGGCGATCTCCGCGCTTCCCACAGAGACGGTTGCGGCTCAGGGCGGCGAATTCGTTTCCGCTCTGGCGCGGACACCCGGCGTGCTGGATGCCGCGCTCCTCACCGCCGATACGCAGATCCTGTCAGACGGCGCCGACAGCGCCGCGCTTCGGCTTGCGGCCGATGCTGCCCTCGCGGACGACAGCGGCACCGCGATGGACGCATCGGCGCGTTCGATCTCGATGGCGCATCCCGTGGCCCTCGCGGACGGCAGTGTCGGCGCCATCGTTCTGCGCCTCGATCCGTATGCGCTCCTTCCGGACTGGAATGACGGCCGCGTCACCATTCTCGCCGATCCGGAAGGACGGCCGCTGTCCATCCGTCCGATGCCGCAGGCTGGCGTGTTTTCCGAAAGCCTGTTCGATCGGTTCGATCTCACGCCGGAACAGGCCGACAGGCTGCGCGAGGGCAGCGGCGCCGTGAACGGCATACCGCTCGGACAGGGACAGGCCACCTTCGCATCGGCCACCCTGCCTAGCTCGGACATGCGTGTCGTGCTGATCGGTCCGATGCGGATGGATGCCAGCGCCTGGATGCGCACGCAGATTCTCTACGCCCTGCTGTTTGTCGCGCCGGTGATCTTTGCCGTGGGCCTGGGGGCCGCCCTGTCGATGCAGATGGGCAATCTGCGTGCGGCGCGCGCAGCCCTCGGCGACAGCGAGCGCCGCTTCCGCGTCGCCATCGAAGGCGCACGGTGCGGCGTGTGGGACTGGAACCGGAAGTCCGACAATGTCTACGTGACGGACTCGATGGCCCGCATCCTCGGCCGCGAGGAAGGCGAGGTCATGTCGAGCGCCGACTTCCTCGCCCTGTTCTCGAAGCGCGACCGCGAGCGCTTGTCCGCTGCTATCCGCGGTTCGGCCCGCGCGGGCGAAATCGATGTCGAGCTTCAGGCCGCCAACCTGCCGATCTGGATCCATCTGCGCGGCCGTTTGTGGAATACAGGCGACTCGGTAACGACCGACCGGATTGTGGGCGTGGCCATCGACGTGACGGAGCGCAAGGGCGCTCAGGCGCGCGTCGCGGCCGCCGAGAACCGGCTTCGCGCGGCGCTGGAATCGATGACGGAAAGCTTCGTGCTCTGGGATTCTCGCCAGCGCCTCGTCCTCTGGAACCGGAAGTTCCGGGACTTCTTCGACTTCACCGACAGTGGGCTGCGCCCCGGCCTGCCCTACAGCGATGTCGAAACGGAAGCCGCGCGCGCGATTGCGGCGGTCCACGGCGCGGAGAATGGCGGCGAGACCTACGAGATCGAACTGCGCGACGGGCGCTGGCTGCACTATTCCGAGCGCACCACGGCCGATGGCGGCCTCGTCTCGGTGGGCGCAGACATCACCGATCTGAAGCGGCAGGAAAACCAGCTGAAGGAATCCGAGTCCGCCCTGCGCCGCACGGTCGAGGACGTGAAGCGCAACGAACGCCGGATCGCGGAACTCGCGAAGAAATACGAGGAAGAGAAGATCCGCGCCGAGGAAGCCAACCGCTCGAAGAGCGAATTCCTCGCCAATATGAGCCACGAGCTGCGTACGCCGCTCAACGCCATCAACGGTTTCTCGGAGATCATGCTGCGCGAGATGTTCGGCCCGCTCGGCGACGCCCGCTATGCCGACTATGTCAACGACATCCACACGTCGGGCGAACACCTTCTGGCGCTGATCAACGACATTCTCGACATGTCGAAGATCGAAGCGGGCAAGATGCAGCTTCAGACCGAACCGGTTCGTCCCCGCGACATCATCGAGCAATGCGTCCGTCTGGTGCGCGGCCGCGCCGAGGAAAAGAATATCCGCGTTGTCGCCGACATGATCGACGGGCCGGATATCGAAGCCGATCCGCGTGCCCTGAAACAGGTCATCCTGAACCTCGCCTCGAACGCCGTGAAATTCACGCCCGAAGGCGGGCGCGTCACGATCCGGACCTTCACGATCGACAAATCGGTCGCCATCCAGGTGTCCGATACCGGGATCGGTATCGCCCAGGACGACATTCCGCGTCTGGCGCGCCCGTTCGAACAGATCGAGAGCCAGCATTCGAAGAGCCATCAGGGCTCCGGTCTCGGCCTCGCCCTGTCGAAATCGCTTGTCGAAATGCACGGCGGCAAGCTGGCGATCGAATCCACCCTGGGCGAAGGCACGACCGTGACCTTCACCATGCCGCTGGCCGCGGATATCTCGGAATTCGAAACCGGGTCCGGGACAGACGACATGGACGATGAACGCTTCGCCCTCTCGGACGACGCCGCCTGATCTTGGTGAAATGATCTAGTTGTCGCGGGGCGGAGGTCCGTCATGCGGACGGCCATCGCGGGGAGGTCCATCACGCGGCGGTCCGTCACCCGGACGGTGATGTCTCGGCGGACCGCGGCGGCCGCGATCACCGCGCATCCCCGCTTCCAAAGCCCGCATGCGGTCTTCGGGCGGCAGGTCGGCAATGATCTCGATGATGGCGAGCTCGATCTCGCGTTCCATGTCACCGCGGGCCTCGCGCAAGTCCTGCATCGCCGCTCTCACGGCTTCGGCGTCGAAGGGCTCCTGACGCAGGGCGGCTTCCACCGCCTGCTGCGCATCTCGCACTTCGCGCAGCCGTGCGATCACGTCATCGCGGCCCGCGCGCAATTGGTCGGCTGCCGCTTCGCGCTCATCAGGCGGCAGCGCGCCCAGAAAGCCACGGACGCTGAATCCGTCACCGCGCACGCCGACCGGCGGACTGTGACCGGGACCACCATCGAAACGCGGACCATCGGACACGTTGTGGAGCGTCAGACCGAGCATCGCGCCATTGGCCAGTACGGAAATCAACAGGG
Source organism: Alphaproteobacteria bacterium (assembly GCA_016124205.1). Classification (GTDB taxonomy): domain Bacteria; phylum Pseudomonadota; class Alphaproteobacteria; order Caulobacterales; family Maricaulaceae; genus Hyphobacterium. The sequence continues at coordinate 201,547 of WGOD01000003.1, read as the reverse complement.
CGACCACCCAAGGCGTTGCGCGGTTCATGCCCCGCCCTCCCAGTCGAACTGGACATCGCTCTCGAGCCCGTCGAACGCAATTTCGTAATAGGCTTCGTCATCGCTGGCGGGGACGAGCGCGCCGGACGCATAACCGCCGCCGAGTCCCACCACCAGCGCGAGCGCCGCGGCTGCGGCAACATGCTTCCAGTCGCCGAGGAATTCCGGCTGCGGCACGGCGCGAAGCAAGCGCGCGGTCAACATCTCACTCGGCGCGGGAGCGATCGCCGCTGGAGCGATCAAGGCGTCCAGCTCGGCGGCACGATCAAAGGCAGTTTTCGCCGCCGGATTGGCACGCAGAAGGGCTTCCGCCTCAGCGTGTTCGGCGTCGGGCCAACGGGCCGGGTCGGCCCCGTAAGCCTCGAGAATGGCGTTGAAACGATCCAGATCCATCATCTCATCCCCTCGCTGGCCGGCATGTCGCCCCCGAAGCCGGCCAATAGCTCGTCTTCCTGTCCTGTCAGGATCGCGCGCAATTTTCGGCGTCCGCGCGCGAGGAGGGATTCAAGCGCCTCCACGCTGATTTCCATGGCCTCTGCCGCATCGATATTGGTCATTTCCTGGAAGTGACACAATTCGAGCGCCAGACGCTGCCGGTCCGGCAGGCTGGCAACCGCGGTATGGACCTGTCTTGTGGCATCGCCCAACGAAAGGGCGGCTTCCGGACCCGGCGCATCGTCCGCCCGTTCCGGCGGCGTATCGGTCAGCATCTCGCGCCGCCGGCGCAGCCGGTCGTAGCAGAGATTGATCGCGATACGGCTCATCCACGTTTCCACCTTCGCCTCGCCGCTCCGCCAGCGCGATGCGGCTTTCCAGACCCGGATAAACGTCTCCTGCGCGATATCCTCGGCCTCGACCGGGTCGGACAGCAGACGCTGGGCAATCGCGAGAAGCCGCGGGAGACGCCGTGCCATCAACTGGCGGGCGGCGTCCCGGTCTCCGCGCCCGACGGCCTCCAGAAGAGGCGCATCGGGATCGGACACCGCAGCGGAGGGGTCAGGCAAACCGCCTGCCGGCTTCGACATGCTGTACGAAGTCCTCCGCCGCGAATGCCCAAGTCTGGCACGCCGTCGTTAGTCACGCCACCAGAAGACACGTTCTTCCCGGCGCTCGCGGCCGCGTTCCATTGCTGCATCGAGCTCGTCCGGAGTGACCGAACCATCGGAATTCGCGTCGAGACGTTCGAAGCCCGGTGCGCCGCGGGACATGAACTCCTCGCGGGTCACCTGACCGTCCTCATTGGCGTCCATGCGGGCATGACCGCCGTCCGGACCACCACGGCCGCGACGGCCCCAGCGGCCACGGCGGCGTTCGCCCTCGCCGTCGGAAGCCTGCTCGTCACGCAGCGCCGCGAGGCGCTGATGCATCGGGGAGCGGTCGGCAGAGGACAGAACGCCGTCGCCGTTGCGATCCATCCACTCGAACATTTCCGACTGGAGCTGATCGACTTCGGCGCGCGTGATCGTGTTGTCGCCATTGGCATCGGCAGCGCGCAGCATCATCAGCCCGTGCATGGCGTGTCCGGCACCGGGGCCACCGTGATGACCCCGCATGCCGCCGCGGTGCTGGGCATCGGCAACGGCTGTCAGGCTCATCGCCAGACCGGCCGCGCCGGCAATCATGAGAAGGGACTTTTTCATGGTGAGGAATCTCCTGTTTCACCCTCGCTGATCCTTCAACGCGGGACGCAGGGGATTTCCGTCGCGACTAGTTCAGCGGACCCAGTAGCGATTCAAACCGTGAGCGCACCGCGCCTGAGAGCGTTTCCAGCCGGGCATTGAGGTCGGACACCGAGGCCATGCCTGCGACGCCGGCCAGACGGGCGGCAAAGCCCTTCGCGGCCTGTGTCGGATCAAATCCCGACCCGTGCGCGGTGCGCACCAGTTGGAGGAGGTCGAGATAGAGCCGGGCGGCTCCGCTCAGCATTTCAGCGTCTTCGTCCGAAAGGGCTCCGTCGCGATGAAGCGCATCGAGCGCAGCGACGGTCGATGTGGCACGCGGCCCCTTGCCTTCGGCGAGTTGAAGCAATTGCAAAGTCTGGGCAAGGAACTCGATGTCGACCAGCCCGCCCGGCTTGCGCTTCAGATCCCAAAGGCCGCGGCCGGGCTTTTCCTGCTGCAGGCGCGCGCGCATCGACACCGCATCCTCGACGATCACATCCCGGTTGCGCGGCTGCGACAGAGCCCCCTCAATCCCCTCCTCGACCTGCTGGGACAGGTCCGGGTCCCCGAAAACGACGCGCGCACGGGTCAACGCCATGCGCTCCCAGGTCCACGCCTCACTGGCGTAGTAAGACAGGAAACTCGGCAGAGAGACCGCGACCGGCCCGGCCTTTCCGGAGGGCCGGAGTTGCAGGTCGACCTCGAACAGTTCGCCCTCTTCGGTCGGGGCCGACACTGCACTCACGAAGCGCTGCGTGAAGCGTGTGAACCAGGTTTCGGCCCCCTCGCCCTCCGCTTCGTAGACCAGCATGAGGTCGAGATCGCTGTCCGAGGCGAGTTCGCGTCCACCCAGCTTGCCGAGCCCGAGTATGGCGTAGCGGCCCGGCATCGGCCCGTGCTTTTCTTCCATGCGTTCGTGCGCGGCGTGGGCCATGGATTCGATCGCGGCTTCGGCCAGTTCCGCATAGGCTGCACCGGCCGCACCGGCATTGGCACGACCAACAAGGATCTGGGCCCCGATACGGAAGCGCTCTTCGCGCGCCAGACGCCGCGCGCGGTTCATCGCGTCTTCCAGACCCTCCGAAGCGGCCATCTGATCGAGGAAGCGTGTCCTCAGATCGTCGGGCGGATCCTGCGAAAGCGGCCGCGAGAACCGTGCATCCAGCATGACATCAAGCGTGACGGGCCGCTGCGCCAGCGTTCTGGCGATGCGGGGTGCCAGGCCAAGGATCGCCACCAGTTCGCGGGCCAGTTCGGGTTCGCTGCGCAAGAGCGACAGCGGTTGAACCCCCATCGGCAGGTTTTCGTAGAAGGCGGCGAAGCGCGAGAACGCAGCATCGGGCTCGCCGGTCTCCGCCATCGCGTCCAGCAGTCTTGGCGCCAGAGTGGTCAGCAACTCCCGGGCGCGCTGTGTTTTCGTCGCCCGTGTCCGTCCGCCGAGCCAGGAATTGATTTTCGTCCAGACCGATGCCGGCTCGGAAAAGCCGAGCCTCGTCAGGGTTTCGAGCGTGTCAGGCGTCGGTTCGACACCGGAGAAGACGAGACTCCCCGAATTCGAAGCGAGCGTTTCGTCGAGCGCGAACTGTTCGGAAAAGGCGGCATGGACGGCGGTCAGTCGCGACCGGATCGCATCATCAAACTCTGCGAGATCCGAAAAACCGCACAACACGCCGACACGGCCCCGCAAATCCTCGGCTTCGGGCAGGATCTGGGTGGCCTCGTCCTCCAGCATCTGAATGCGGTGTTCGGCGGAGCGGAAGAAGCCATAGGCCTCGATCAGCGTGGCGGCGCGGTCGGACGGGACCTTGTTCAGCGCAGAAAGGCGTTCGAGCGCCTTGACCGGACTGCGGATGCGAAGTGACGGTTCCCGCCCGCCAAACACCAGTTGCGGCACTTGGGCGAAGAACTCGATCTCGCGAATCCCGCCGCGACCGAGTTTCAGATTGTGTCCTGCTGCGCGTACCTGCGCCCGGTCGCCGACCGACTGGATCTGGCGGGCCAGCGCGCGGATGTCATCCACGGCCGCATAGTCCAGCGACCGCCGCCAGATAAAGGGGGACATGGCTTTCAGGAACGACTCGCCCGCCTGCGTGTCGCCCGCGCAGATCCGCGCCTTGATATAGGCCGCCCGCTCCCAGTTCTGGCCAATGGATTCGTAGTAGCGAAGCGCCGCATCGCACGACATCGCCGTGGGTGTCGCCGAGGGGTCGGGTCGGAGACGCAGATCGGTGCGGAAGACATAGCCGTCGGGCGACTGCTCCTGCAGCAGGCGGACGAGCGCCTGCGCAAGCCGGGGCAGGTCGCGCTCCATGTCGCGCCCCTCGGCCAGCCTGACCTCGTCGGGCTCGTAATAGATCGCCAGATCGATATCGCTTGAATAATTGAGCTCTTCCGCCCCCATTTTCCCGAGCGCCAGGACAAACAGGCCCGGCAGCGGATTGCCGGGATCGGCGGGGGGCAGGAAACGTCCCTTGTCGACACCCTCCCGAACGAGCCCGTGAAGTGCTGCCGCAACGCACACATCGGCAAACTCCGACAGCCGCGACGTCGCCTCGTCCAGCGGCCAGACGCCGGCCAGATCGCACAGCGCCGTGAGCAGGTGCATGTCCGCCTTTGCCTGTCGAAGGCTCCGGCCCAGCGCCGCAACATCCTCCGCTTCCGCGCCCGCAGACCGAACGGAGGCCAGTATTTCCGCGAACACGTCCTCTGGCGGATGCGTGAGGATGCGCGCCGCCTCTGCCGTGCGGCGCGTTGCGATACGGCCCAGATAGGGCGCTGCTGAAAACACTGTCGTCAGAAGGCCCCGGTCGGACGCGCTCAGTTCCACACCGGACGCAGACAGGCGCTCGACCACCTCGACGCCGCGCGGATCGCTGCATTCGGGAAGGTCGGTGGTGCGTCGTGAAAGAAGCGGGCCGGTGTCTGCCATGCGCCGAAACTGGCGTGCTGCGGGCCTCGTGAAAAGCCCTGCCGGCTATTTCGGTGCGGGGAATACCAGCGCGGCACGCAGGCCCGGACCGTGAGGACCGGTTCCGGGACCATCGTCGAGTTCCAGCCGGGCTCCGTGGTATTCGGCGATCGCCTTCACCAGGCTGAGGCCAAGCCCCGAACCCGGCTTCGACCGCGAATTGTCGAGCCGCACAAAGCGCTGGATCACGCGGATGCGGTCGGACCCGGGAATGCCCGGCCCGGTGTCGGTCACCGAAAATTCCACTTCGCCATTCGCCCGGCATCGAAGCCGCAGCGCAATCGCCCCGCCTTCCGGCGTGTATTTCACGGCGTTGTCGAGCAGGTTGGCGATGGCCTGGGAGACCAGATCGCGTTCGCCGGCGATCTGGCAACCCGGCGCAATCTCGGCCGAGAAGCTGATCCCGGCGTCTTCGCAAACCGGGTCGTAGAGCTCGGCCAGATCCTCGGCGATGGCCTGTGGATCGATCGCCTCCAGCTTCTGTCGGCGGTCGCCAGACTCGAGCCGGGAAATCGACAGGATGGCGTTGAACACGCGCAGCAATTCGTCGGCGTCTGAGATTGCCTGGGCGACGGTCGCTTCGCGGTCGGTGCTCTCGTCGCGCAGCGCCTCATCGAGCCGGTTTCGCATCCGGGTGAGCGGAGAGCGCAGATCGTGCGCGATCGAGTCGCCGACATTCTTCATGCGGTGCATCAGCTCTTCGATGCGATCCAGCATGCCGTTGAAATTCGCCGACAGCTCGTCGAGTTCGTCGCCGGTCATGGTGCGCGGCGTGCGCTGTTTCAGGTCGCCCGCGCGAACCTGACGCGCCACATTGTTGATCGCGTCGAGACGGCGCGCGAACCGGCGGCTGATGAAGATGCCCGACGCCATGCCAAGCGCCAGAGCCAGGGCGGAGGCCGCCAGCACGGCGCGCAGAAGCCCTCCGACCAGCCGGTCCTCATCCTCGACGTCGAGACCGACAAACACCGCATACCCGCCGGGCAAGGGCGCGAGACGGCCGCGCGCGAGGCGCTCGTCCTTCTCGCTTTCCTCCTCGCCCGCCGGAGGTCGCCGATAGGAGAATTGCAGCCGGCCTTCCTCGTCGGCTTCCTCGTCGGGCAAGCCCGACAGATTGCCAGACACCCGCCGGCCGGTGGGATGAACGAGAAGGTAGAGGAAGTCGCTGCCGCCGACGCTGCGCTGCAGGATGTAGCGGTTCACCGCATCGATCCCGCCATTGCGCACGCGGTTCTCGATCACCGCGATTTCCTCTTCGACCGTCGCGTCTGTCCGGCGCAGCGAGGCCCCGACCGAAGCGAAATAGACGAAAGTCAGAATGACGAGACTCGACAGCGCCAGAAGCGCTGCCGAGAGCATCGTCACCCGGAAGGCGGTGGTATTGAGAAAGGCCGGCAGCCGGCGGGCCATGGCGTTACGCCTGCAGGCGGTAACCCGCGCCCCTCACCGTGTGCAGGATCGGCTGGTCGAACGGCTTGTCGATCTTCGAACGCAGACGCGAAATGTGCACGTCGATGACATTGGTCTGAGGGTCGAAATGATAATCCCAGACCTTTTCCAGAAGCATGGTCCGCGTCACGACCTGGCCAGCATGTTTCATGAGGAATTCGAGCAGGCGGAATTCCCGCGGCTGCAGGATGATTTCCTCGTCGCCGCGCACCACGGTACGGGCGAGAAGGTCCATCTCCAGATCGCCGACCACCAGCTTGGTCTTGACCGTTTCCGGATCACGGCGGCGGGCCAAGGCTTCCACCCGGGCCAGAAGCTCGGCGAAGGCATAGGGCTTGACCAGATAGTCGTCCCCGCCGGCCTTCAGGCCTTCGACCCGGTGGTCGACCTCGCCCAGCGCGGACAGGATCAGCGCCGGTGTGCGGTCATTTTCCGAACGCAGCGTCTCGATGACGGTCAGACCGTCCATCTTCGGCAGCATCCGGTCGACGACGAGAATGTCGTATTCGGAGGCTCGCGCCATTTCGAGCGCTTCCTCGCCGTCGGCCGCGTGGTCGACGACATGTCCCGACTCCCGGAGGCCCTTGCGGATATAACCCGCAGCCTCGCGGTCGTCCTCGATGATCAGAATACGCATTCCCGTCCCCGTCCTTGGTCTTGAGTTGCGGATCAGAAGCCGTCGAGCTGGAGCGCGATATAGCGCTGCGCGCCGCCATTCTGGACCAGCAGTAGGATGGCCGGACGGCCCTCCCCGCGCGCGTCGTCCACAGCTTCGGTCAGATCGGACACCGACTGGATGGTCGCACCACCCGCCTCGACGATGATATCGCCCGGACGTAGCCCCTTCTCGGCGGCTTCGCTCCGCGGTTCGACATTCGCAACCAGAAGCCCGTCAACGTCGGTCTCGTCGAGGCTCGGCGTCAGGGTCATGCCAAAATAGGTCTGCGGCTGTTCCGGTTCGCCGATATTCGGCGTCTGGTTCAGTGCCTGCTCGGACGGCCGGTCACCTAGGCGAACCCGGATCGTCTGCTCGCGGCCGTCACGCAGCACGGTGAAGCGCACTTCCTCGTTCGCACGGGCCGCACCCACACGGCGCGTCAGGCCATTGGCGCTTTCCACGTCTTCGCCGTTCATCGCGAGAATGACGTCGCCGCGGCGCAGACCGGCGCTGGCGGCCGGACCGCCGGACACCAGCGACGAGACGATCGCACCTGACTGGGAGTCGAGGCCGACGCTGTCGGCGATGTCCTCGGTCACATCCTGGATTTGCACGCCGAGCCAACCGCGCGATACGCGGCCCGTCTCGATCAGCTGGTTCACGATCTCGGAGGCGACGTCGGACGGAATGGCGAAGCCGATACCGATATTGCCGCCGGTCGGCGACAGGATCTGCGAGTTCACGCCGATCACATTGCCTTCCATGTCGAAGGTCGGACCGCCGGAATTGCCGCGGTTGATGGGCGCATCGATCTGGATGAATTCGTTGTAGTTCGCGAGCCGGCTTTCGCGGCCGAGCGCGGAAATGATGCCGAAGGTCGCCGTGCCGCCGAGGCCGAACGGGTTGCCGACCGCGACGACCCAGTCACCCACACGCAGCGTCGGATCGGTGTTGAGCCGGACGAAGGGGAAGCTGCGATCATCGGGATTGTCGACTTCCAGAAGCGCGATATCGGTCAGCGGATCGGTACCGACGACCGTCGCGTTGAATTCTTCGCCATCGGACAGCACGACGGTGATTTCCGTGGCGTCCTCGATGACGTGGTTGTTGGTGACGACATAGCCGTCTTCGGAAATGAAGAAGCCCGAACCGAGCGACAGGCCCTCACGCATTTGCGGCTGGGGCTGACCACCGAATTCGCGCTCCAGCCATTCGCGGAACTGCGGCGGAAGCTGTTCGAGATTGGGGGCGCCTTGCATGCCCGGCACGCCCGCAACCGGGGCCTGAACGCGGACATTGATCGAGACTACGGCCGGGCTGACCCGCTCGATCAGGTCCGCGAGCGATGCGCCCTGCGGAACGGCGACGCTTTGGGCCTGGACTTCTTGCGCCATGGCGGACGGCATGCTGCCGGTCACCACCGCCCCGCCCGCGAAGGCAGTCAGCGCGACCAGAGAAACTCCGAGAAGCTGGCGGATACGAGGTGTCGAAATCATGTGTCGATCATTCCCTGCAACTGAACTGACCCAACCTGTCGCACAATCCATGCCGCCCGCGACGTAACGCGAGCGTGGCTCGAGTCTTACGAAAACATTACATGAGGGCGCCTTGCGGCGGGATCAAGGCGCGCGGCGCGTCCGCACGACGACGGGTTCATGCAGGGTGCGATGAACCGGACAACGATCAGCGATCTCCATCAGCCGGTCGAGCTGATCGGAATCAAGATCGCCTTCAAGGCGGATGCTGCGCTCGAAGATATCGACCTTGCGGTGTTCCTCGCCGCAATGCGCGCAATCGTCGGCGTGATCCTTGTTGTGCGTCACCGTGACCGTGACGCGGTCGAGCGGCCAATCCTTGCGGTCGGCATACATGCGGATCGTCATTGATGTGCACGCGCCGAGGGAGGCGCTGAGGAGGCCGTAGGGCGTCGGACCGGAGCCAAGGCCGCCAAAGCTCTCCGGCTCGTCGGTCAAACCGATATCGTCAGCATCGACGACCCAGTTCTGGAACTTTCCCTGCCGCGTTTCCTGGACCACGACCCCGTGCGGCACGGCCGCTGGCGGATCGGGCAGCCGGTCCTCCGCGGCATAGCGGCTCGCCCAGGCCGCGACGACGTCCGCGACGAATTGCGCGTCGTGCTTGCCGCTCAGGAGGTGATTTGCGTGATCAAGGCTCAGAAAGCTTTTTGGATGTTTGGCCGCCACGAAGAGACGCGTCGCATTCTCGATACTGACGGTCTCGTCGACGGGCGAATGGGCAATCAGGATCGGCAGCTTCAGGGACGCGGCAGCTTCCTCAAGTGAGCGGCCTTCGATATCGTCGAGAAACTGCTTCTTGATCCTGAAGGGCCGGCCCGCGAGGTGAACCTCGGCTTCGCCCCTGGCCTCGATCTCCGGCACCTGTTCGGTGAATTGCTTGCGGACATGGTCGGCATCCGCCGGTGCGTTGATCGTGACCACCGCGCGGGTCGACGCGATCCTTCGGGCCGCGGCAATGACCGCCGCCCCGCCGAGCGAATGCCCGATCAGAAGCGTCGGCGCTTCGTAATCGCGTTCAAGGAACGCCGCGGCCTGGATCAGGTCCTCGATATTCGACGAGAAATTCGTATTGGCGAATTCGCCTTCGGAATGGCCGAGGCCGGTGAAGTCGAAACGCAGAACCGCAATGCCCTGGCGCGCGAGGCGCTGCGAAATGCGGGTTGCGGCGAGTATGTCCTTCGAACACGAAAAGCAGTGCGCGAACAGCGCGTAGGCACGCGGCACACCAGAGGGGCGTTCGAGCCGGGCCGCCAGCGTGTCGCCGAAGGCGCCTTCAAACTCCACTCGTTCCGATCGTGCCACGCCTGCCTCCTGCCGGCGTCAGCCCGCCGGTGTCTTTTTCCTCGATGCAGACACCAACATAGCGCCTCCGCCGGCGAGCAACAGGAGTGGCAAGCCCCAGAGCACGGCTGTGTGCCAGGCGAAGGGCGGACGCATCAGCACATCGTCGCCATAGTGCGAAGCCAGCGCAGCCCTGACTTCGCCGGCGCTGTCACCCGCCGCAACGCGTCCGCGCACGAATTCGCGCATGTCCTGCGCCAGTGCTGCGTCGGAATCCGCGATCGATTGACCGGAACACACCACGCAGTTGATCTCCTGCATGATCGCGTGCGCCTGGTCTTCCTGTACGGGGGACAATTCGACGGTTTGAAGCAGGGCGAAAGCCATCAGCAGCGCGTTCATGCCTGTTCCTCCCGGCGGCGGCCCAGAGCCAGCCCGCTCAGTGCCGTCAGCCCGCCCAGCGTGATCATCAGAGCCCCGAAGCCCAATAGCCACGTCATCGGATTGAAACTCATCCGGACCTCGAAGGCGATGGAGCCGTCGTCCCGCTGCCGCGGCTCGCCGAGAACGGCATAGAGGTCGCCGCTCCACGTCGACTGGATATCAACTTCCCGCGTGTTCTGTTCAGCCGCGACATAGAAGCGGCGTTCCGGGGTCAGCACGCCGGTCCGGCGGCCATTCTCCGTGACGACCAGTTGCGCCTGATCGGCGAGATAGTTCGATCCATCGGCCCGGCGCAGATCGGCCAGCGCGACGGTGCGCTCACCGATGACCAATGTCTCGCCTTCCGCAAGCGCCCGGACCACCTCGGGGGCCCCTGTGGAGTCGGCTGCGGCCCCCAGCGCGATCAGGCCGACACCCGCATGCGCCAGCCCCCGGCCATAGGCCGACACCTTGGCCGGCAGGTTTGCCAGAACCCGGCTTTCGAACAGATCGGTGACGGCACCGGCAATGGCCCATCCGCCCAGCACCGCTCCGGCAATGGCCAGCACGCTGCCGCCCATCATCAGGACGGCAATGCCTGCCGCCGCACCGGGCAATGTCCAGATCAGCAGACGCCAGCTGAAAGCGGCGCGCTTCAAGCCGCCAGAACGCCATGGCAAATAGGGGGCGAAAGGCAGGAGGATCAGCAAAGCCGCCATCATCGGCGTCGCGGTCCGGTTGAAATAGGGCGCACCCACCGACACCGAACGCAGCCCGAGCGCGTCGGCGATCAGCGGGTAGATCGTCCCGCACAGCACGATCCCGGCGGTGACCGCGAGGAAGAGATTGTTGAGGCCGATGAAGGCCTCGCGGCTCGTCGGCTCGAACCCGTCGCCCTCGCCCAGCTTCGCCGCGCGCAGGCCGAACACGGCCAGACCACCGCCCGCAAGGACGGCCAGGATGCCGAGGATCCACATGCCGCGCTCGGGATCGAGCGCGAAGGCATGAACCGATGTCAGGACGCCGGACCGGACCAGGAAGGCGCCGAGCGCCGACAGGGAGAAGGCCAACAACGCCAGAAGAGCCGTCCAGCCGGGAAAGGCCCCGGTCCGCTGCGTCGCAATGGCGGAGTGGATAAGCGCTGCAGCAATCAGCCAGGGCATGAAGCTGGCATTTTCGACCGGGTCCCAGAACCACCAGCCGCCCCAGCCGAGTTCGTAATAGGCCCACCAGGCGCCGAGCGCGATGCCGGCCGTCAGCGCCGTCCACGCGCCGATCGCCCACGGCCGGATGGCGGCCGCAACGAGCCGCCCGCCCCGGCCTTCGATCAGGCCGGCCAGCGCCAGAGAATAGGCGGCAGATATCCCGACATAGCCGAGATAGAGCGTGGGTGGATGCAGTGCGAGGGCCGGGTCCTGAAGGATCGGATTGAGATCCGCGCCCTGAACCGGAATGTCGGCGATCGGAATCCGGTCGAACGGGTTTGAGGTAAACACCAGGAAGGCAAGGAAGAGCAGCTGGAGCCCGCCCTGGATGGCGACCGCGCGCAGGCGCAGGCCCGGATCGGCCTTGGGCCCGAAGGCCGCGAGCCCGGCTCCGACCGCCGTCATCAAGGCGCACCACAGCAGCATCGAGCCTTCATGCCCGCCCCAGGCCGCGGCGACCTTGTAGAAGAGCGGCTTGTCGACATGGGAATGCCCGGCGACATAGGCGACCGAGAAATCCGACACGACGAAAAGGTAGATCAGCAGGCCGAAAGCGATCGCCAGCGCGGCAGTTGCGCCTTGCGCCGCGCGCGAACTGACCCGCGCCAGACCGCTTTCAGGCGCGGTCGCCGCACGCCAGCCGGCCATCAGCTGAACCAGCGACAGGACCAGCGCGATGGCGGCCAGGAAGCGGCCGATCTCCGCGATCATTCCCCGGCCTCGGCCGTGGCCTCGTCGCCCTGCCAGACGCCCTGTGCCCGCAAGGCTTCGGCCACTTCGGGCGGCATGTAGGTCTCGTCATGCTTGGCGAGCACGTTCGACGCCTGGAAAAGGCCGTCATGATCGAAATGGCCTTCGGCGACGATGCCCTGCCCTTCACGGAAGAGATCAGGCAGGGAGCCGTCATAGCTGACGCGGATCGTCGCGGCGGTATCGGTCAGCGTGAACAGCGCACCGCCCTGATCCGGCCGCACAACACTCCCCGCCTCGACAAGTCCGCCGACGCGGACCCGTTCACCGGGGGGCGGCGGCGCGGCGGCGACCTCCGAAGGACTGTAGAACAGCACCAGCGAGTCGCCGAAGGCGAGCAGCATCAACCCGAGCGCGGCGGCGAGGATGACCCCCGCCCCACCGACCATCCACAATCTCTGACGGCTCTTGCGCATCATTCCTCTCCGGCGTCACTGCCGACCGCCTGCCGCGCGACCGCCAGGATCGCACTGGCTCCGGCATCGTCGGCAAAGGCAGCCTCGGCCTCGGTCAGCGCCGACCGAGCGCCACTCATGTCGTCCATCATGGCGCGGACTCGGATCAGGACCAGCCAGTCCGACAGCGACCCTTCGCCGCTGCCAACGCGTTCGCTCAGGCGACCGACCATACCGGCGATCCGTTCCTGCGGCGACAGGACGGGCGCATCCTCGGCCTGCGCTGCGGCTACGGCGCCGGCATCGACATCCGGTCGCGAAAGAAATTCCGTCGCCTGCCGCGCGATGATCGTCTTGTAGGGATCGCCCGCTTCCAGGCGCGATAGCGTATCGGTCCAGTAAGCAGTCGCGGCCGCCCGGTCGCCGTTCTGATACGCCCCCAGCCCAAGGAAAAATCCGGCTTCGGGAAGATCCGGATTCAGGCGATAGGCCGCCTCGAAGGCCGCCTGCGCATCCGGCGTCACATCGCCTTCATTGAGATTGATGACGGTCTGCCCGAGATCGGAGAAGGTCCGGGCCTGCGGGTCGATCGAAAGTGATCGCTGGAAGGCATTGATCGCTTCCATCTCCCGTTCCGCGCGGGCGAGTTCCCGGCCCAGCATGGCCCAGGCCTCCCCATCGCCGGCGTCTTCGCGGACGATGTCGCGCAGGCGCTCGATGCGCGCATCAGGACCGAGTGTCGCCGGGTCCGCTGCCCGTCGCTCGGCAGCCTGACGCGCATACGGCGCTCCGGGCTGATCCGGCGCGCCGCCGATCCAGTAGACCCCGCCCGCCAGCACCAGCAGTGTGGCGGCAGAGGCCGGACCCGCCCAGCGGGGCACGCCGGCACCGCGGAACGGCGCGAGCACGAAGATCGCCACAGCCGCGCCGATCAGGGCTGCGATGAGCGCAAACGCGATCATGCCGCGCTCCGGAAGATCAGCGACAGATTGTTCGCCGGCATCTCGATCCGCTCGGTGAGGGTCAGGCCATGACGCGCGAACAGATCGGTCACTGTATTTATCGGGCGCACACCCCATTCGGGGTTCCTGCTCTTGAGGCTGGCGTCGAATTCAAGATTGGACGGAGCCGTCGCATCGCCGTCCAGGAAAGGCCCGTAGAGGAAGACGAATCCGTTCTCGCGCAACAGGCTTGCCGCACTTTCTGCGAGACCCTCGGCGACACGCCAGGGCGCGATGTGAATCACGTTAAGACTGACCAAGGCATCGACCGGATCGATGCCCCTGGCCCAGTCCGGCGCGCCCGCGTCGACGCTGAGCGGCGCGAGCAGACCGTCCGTCTCCTCCGCGCGTGCTGCGCAGCTGGCAAGCGAGTCCGGGTCGATCTCGGTCAGCTGCCAGCGAATGTCGGGCCGCGCCGCACAGCAGGCTTCCCCGTGCTCGCCCGTGCCCGACCCGATCTCCAGGATCCGGGCCCGTTCGGGAAGACGCTCTGCCAGAACCGCGCGTACCGGTTCACGGTTACGCGCAGCGCTCGGGGAATACAGCTTCGCGGCTTCGCGTTTGCGGTCTTCCAGAGCGACAACGGGGGATGTTTTTTCCGGTGACATGGGGGCGAATTACGGCCTGCCCCGCGTACGCGCAAGCGTCAGATCGTCACGCCGCCATCGCTGCGGCGTTGCGCCGCCGGGTCAGGCTGGCGCTCTCGACCTGCCCCAAGGCCTCCTGGAGGCGGGCGATGACGTCGAGTCCGGCCGATGCAAGGCGCTGCGTTTCACCATCGGAATGCTGCAGCACGTTGATCAAATGACCGCAGCATTCCTCGAGCGCAGCGACCGCCGCGTCCTCGGCTTTTTTCTGCACGCTGCCAATGGCCGCCTGGGCAGCCCACTCCCCGGCTCCGCCGAGGAACCGTAGCTGCGCTTCGGCACGCACGATGATCGCTTCCTCGGGGCATGGAACAGGGACATAGACCCCGCCCTTGCCCTTCCTGGGCTCCGGCAGGGCCGCATTCAGGGCCTTCTGCGTGCCCGACATCAGCTTCTCGAGATCGGCAGAGGCCTGCGCGCGCAGCGCGAACAGCGTCTTGCCCCATTGCCCGTCCTTGCGAATGCCGAACTCGCGGGTCATGCCGACCGTCACCGTGACGAAGGACGCGAGCCCGGCGACCGCCTCGTTGGCCTCTTCGATCGAAGTGGGAGCGCGGCGAAAACGCGTGGCGTAAAACTCGGCATCCTTGAGAACCGCGTCGCCCACGACTGCGAGGTCGGTTTTCGAGATCAGCTGGTCGTCGCTGCGCCGGCCGATCTTCTCCACAGCGCGGAAGATCTGTGCGGTCTTCGACAACCGGGTCATCAAAAGAAGCAGCATCCAGACGCCAGCGTCAGGCGCGCGCTCCGAGACGTCGTCATAGACGTCGCGCACGTGGGTGCACAGTTCGGGGTCGAAATCGGTGACCTCGTCAGGAACGTCGTGCAGGGCGTCCTTCAGCACCGTGTCGTGGATCAGGAGCGTTGCCGCGAGATCGGCGGTTTCACGCCCCCCCGCGCCCCACATGGTCACGATGCGGCTCTCCAGTTTGCGGTCATCCCGGGCGCTTTCCAGAAACGCCTTGAGCGCCTCTCCGGCGCGAACGCGGATCGCTTGCCAGTCCTCGGTCGGAGCACCGCTTGCCGGAAACGTGTCTGAAAAGCCGGATTGCTCGGCATCGTCGAACCAGGCCCACAACCCGGAGAGAAACCCGGGCGAGAAATAAGCGCGCGACGGCGGATCGGTTTCGGGATTGCCAGTGAGGGGATCAAGCGGCGCAAACAGTCGCTTGCGCTGAAGCGTGCCTTCGTCCGGAGCGGCTAGCGCATCGAGCTTTTCCAGCAATTTCGCCACGCCAGCCTGCGAAGGATCGCGGCCGGCTGCGGCATTCGCCGACGCGAGAACACGCTGGCGCATTTCCGGAGAAAGCGAACTCCAGAACGCTCCGAGTTTCTCGATGTTTTTCGCGGTGAGGCCTGTCATCGCGATGCGCCGGTTGATGTCATGACGGGAAGATTTTGCACAGTGCACGGTTAACGCGGCTTTAGCGCTTCCTTGAAGGCAATTCGAGCCGTGCGAGAAGCCCGCCAAGCTCCGACTCCCCCAGCGTCAGTTGACCGCCGTAAACTGCCGCGAGATCGCCGACGATGGAAAGGCCAAGCCCGCTGCCGGGCGTGCTCTCGTCAAGGCGCACACCGCGCTGGAGCGCCTGAGCGCGGCGCTCGGCATCCATGCCCGGCCCATCGTCTTCGACGACGACTTCCAGCTTGCCGTCACCTGCGAGCCGCGCCGTCGCCTTCACTTCACCGCCCGACCACTTGCACGCATTGTCGAGGAGGTTTCCGGCCATTTCCTCCAGATCCTGCCGCTCTCCTCGGAAGAAGACGTCACCTTCGCATTCGAAGCCGATCGAGATGCCCTGCCGACCATAGATGCGCTGCAGGGTCCGCGTCAGGTCATCGAGCGTGGCGCAGACATCCGTCTTGGCGCCGACCGCTTTGGCGTGGGCCGCAGCCCGGGCGCGGCGCAAATGGTGGTCGACCTGACGCGACATCGTGTCGGCCTGACGCTCCACAAGCTCGGCGAAATTGCCTTTCTCGTTCCGGCTCTCATTGAGCAGGACGGCGATCGGCGTTTTCAGCGCATGCGCGAGATTGCCGACATGGGTGCGGGCGCGCTCGACCACTTCGCGGGAGTGCACGATCAGGGAGTTGAGCTCGTCGCCCAGCGGCTGAAGCTCGCTCGGAAACTGGCCCTCGACCCGCTCGGCCTGGCCCTCACGGACCGCCGCCACGGCCTGCCGCATGCGGAAAAGCGGTGCCAGACCGAAGCGAACCTGCAGCACGAGACCGGCCACCAGGGCGATCGCGAAGAAGGCGATGAGACCGAGCGAGATCAGGCCAAAGCGTCGCACTTCCCGGTCCGCCGGGCGCTGGTCTTCGGCGGCCAGCACGACCACCATGTCGGGGCGTCCCGAGAGGATCACCGCTTGTGCGATCACCCGGAGCGGTTCGTCGTCCGGACCGACGATTTTCATCGTGATGGGCGTGCCGGGCTGTGCGGCTGCCGCTTCCATCAGCCGGTCGGGCGGGCGCAGACGTTCATCCCACAGAGATCTGGAGCGCGCGATCACGCGCAGCCGGTCTTCCGTCCGCCAGTCGGCGATCTGCCAGTAGCGGCCCGAAAAGACGAGACTGTATTCGGGATCGGTCGGTTCACGTGCCAGCGTGACCTCTCCGGCGTCACTCGTTTCCGATGCCGCCACCAGAGCGTTCACCGTCGACTGCAGCCGGCTTTCGAGCGCCCCGAGCACGGAGCGTTCGTAGAGACTGGTCAGCGCAATACCGCCGGCGACGAGAAGCGCCGCGGCCCAGATCGCCCCGGTGGCGATCAGCCTGAGAACAAGCGAATGGCGTCTGGGTGTCACGCGGACCGGGCGTCAGGATCGGTCAGGCGGTAGCCCAGCCCCCGCACCGTCTCGATCCGGTCGGACCCGATCTTCTTACGCAGCCGGCCGACGAAGACTTCGATCGTATTGGAATCACGGTCAAAATCCTGATCGTAGATATGCTCGACCAGTTCGGAGCGCGAAATCACTCGGTCCTGATGGTGGGCCAGATAGCTGAGCATGCGGAACTCGTGCGAGGTCAGCTTCACCGGCGCGCCATCGATGAACACGCGCGCACCGCGCGTATCAACCGAGAGATTGCCGCAATCGATCGTCGAGGTCGCATGCCCGGCCGCACGGCGGGTCAGCGCACGCAGACGGGCCAGCAATTCCTCGGTATGGAAGGGCTTGGTCAGGTAATCGTCCGCACCCGCGTCAAAGCCCGCCACCTTCTCGCTCCAGCGGTCACGCGCCGTCAGGATCAGGACCGGGGTCGCATTGTTGTCGCGGCGCCAGCGCTCCAGAACGGTCACACCGTCGAGCTTCGGCAGGCCGAGATCGAGCACGATCACGTCATAAGGTTCGGTTTCACCGAGGAAATGCCCCTCTTCGCCGTCGGTTGCGGAATCCACCGCATAGCCGGCATCGCCGAGGGCACGGGACAATTGCCGGTTCAGATCCGGATCGTCTTCAATCACGAGGACGCGCATCGTCCCTCTCCTAGCGTTCGTAAAGGATGTTGCCGGTCTGGGCGTCGACGACGACGTCGACCCGGCGGCCATCTTCGGTGAGAATCTTGATGATGTAACGGGGACGCGCGCCCTGTTCGAGCTCGGCGTCGATCACGTCGGCCTGGGCATAGCGCTGGCGCACGGTCCGGATGACCTGCAATGCGGGTAGAACGCGGCCGGACTGAACCTCGTTGCGCGCCTCATCGGCGGTGTAGCGGTTGCGCATGTCGCCCGGCGATTGCTGGTATTGCGCCGCATCGGCTGCTGCGCCCAGCAAAAGTCCGGCAAAAAGGGCCGCGGAGGTGATCAGGGTCTTCATCATGCCGGGCATACTGGCGAAAGCTCGCTGAACCGCTTCTGAACAGAGAGTCTAGCGCAGCTTCATGCGCGGATCATACCCCTTCGGCGGTTGCCAGTCCGCTGCAAAGGATTTCAGCGCGGCATCGTCGGACGGCAGGTCGATCAGAAGGCGAATGATCTGGTCACCGCGCTTCCCGCCCTTGGTCGGGAAACCCTTGCCACGCAGACGCAGCAAAGTACCAGAGCTCGATCCCGCCGGGACCTGCACCTCGACCGCGCCGTCAATGGTCGGCGCGCGGACCTTCGCGCCCTTCACCGCCTCGGCGAAGGAAACCGGCAGGTCGAGGCGCACATCGTCGCCATCGCGGGAGAAATACTTGTGCGGACGCACGCGCAGTTCGACCAGCGCATCGCCCGGCGGACCGCCCGCCGCGCCTGGCTCGCCCTGACCGGCAAGACGCAGCGTCTGGCCATCCGTCACTCCCGGCGGCGTGCGTACGTCGAGCGTCCGTCCGGCCGGGAGGGTGACGCGCTTGGTCGCGCCCTTGGCTGCATCGAGGAAATCAAGATCGAGCCGGAAGCGCAGATCCGCCCCCTTCCGGGCCCGCGAGCGTGGCCGGAAGTCCGTGAACAGGTCGGAGAAGATGTCGCTGATATCCTCGAACCCGCCAGCCCTTGTCTGGCCGCGCGCCGCGCCGGCTCCGGCATAGCCCGGATGAAAGGCGGCGCGCTCATTGCCCTCGCCGTCAATCTCGCCCCGGTCGTACCGGGCACGCGTTTCGGCGTTGGAGAGAAGCTTGAACGCCGCGCTGACCTTCTTGAACCGGTCCTCGGCCGCCTTGTCTCCCGGATTGGCATCGGGATGCAGTTCCTTGGCCAGCTTGCGATAAGCACGCCGGATCTCGTCCGCATCGGCGGATTTCGGGACACCGAGAATGGAATAAGGGTCGGTCATGCGGTGGTGCGTTCACGAAACATGCCGCCGAGATGTAGGCGGGTTTCCACGAAAACGCCAACCGCGCGTCAGAGGACGAATACACCTGTCGCGCTGCGGCCTGGCCCGTAGCGTTCGGAGACCTGACTGACGGCGATCTCGACCTCGTCGAGCAAGCCGCCGAAGAGCGCGGCTTCGTCACTGCTTTCCAAAGACCACTCCGGCGTCGTGCTCTCGAACGTCTCGGCACTCCCGCCGGGCGCTCCGACCGTGATCTGATAGCGTTCGAACGCTTCGCCGAGCGGCACATCGCCGACACCCCAACTGTCGCCGCCGATGCGCGTCCTCCGGATCCAGCGAACGGTCAGGACGCCGTCCTCCCGGACCGCATTCAGATGGACGGGAGAAAGTGGACGCCGATCCGCGCGTTCGATTGTGAATGTTTCGCTCGCATAGGAGGAATCCTCCGGCACGCGCCGCGCCGGACCGGCCCGCACCTCGACCGGCACATTCCACTCATGATCCTCGATCGGGAAGGAAGCCGGAGCAATGTCGAGCAGGACGAAAACGCTGCCCGCCGAAATGTCCGTGGCGGTTTCGCTGCCGCTCTGACCGCGAAGGAGGCCGACGATCTGCCAGATCCCATCACCAATGAGTGTGGCGTCGCGAAACTGCACGATTTCCCAGCCGTCAACCGTCGCGACCGCCAGCCGGTTCGCCCCGGCGAGCAAGGCGGCTTCGGTCACGCTTTCCAGCCCGCCGCGATCCAGTACAAGGGTGACGGATTGTTCGACAATCCGCCCCGATGGCGCCGAAGCGAGCGGCGCGAGCAGCTGGCCGGAAAGGCAGGGTCGCTCGACCAGCGCCCGGCGGTCCAGCTCCTCCCCGGCATGTACGGCGGCCACGCCATACCAGGGGTTCGCCGCGACAGCCGCCAGGGGGCCGCTTCGTTCGATCTCACTTCCGAACAGCGGCAGGTCGAGAACAAAAAGGTCAGCCTGCGACAGCGGCCGCACCGATCCGCGCGGTGTTACCGGATTCGTCCCCGCAAGCACTGGAGAGACGTCGTGGGAACGCGACGCCGAAACGCGCCGCGCCGAGCCGGTTTCGCGCCAGCACAGCAGAGCGGGCGTAATCGTCCTCGTCGGCGATGAAATGCACGCGGAGGTCAGCCGGCATCGCAGCAAAGTCCTGCCGCTCGCAGCGCAGCGTTTCACCGGGCTCGGTCAAAACCAGCGTATCGCTCGAGAGCTCAAGCGCAGCGCCCTCAGGCCGCCCGAAGCGGATGCCGCCTGCGGTGTCCGTCGCCGTGAAGCCGAACATTTCCGCAAGCGGTGCCAATGCGTCTCGCACCGCCATGGGTCGGTCGACGAGATAGCCGCTGACTAGCCCATCAAGCCCCGACACGTCGGCATCGACGCCCGCCCCGCTCGCAAGGTCACGGACCACATCGCCGAGCGGTGCCAGACCCATCCGCCCGGTCAGCCAGTGCCCCAGCCGCCAGTTGGCGCCATCACCCCAGACCTCGTCGCGGGCGGGGAAGTCTGGAAAGGGCCGCGCGTCCCAGGTCCAGACATGGATGTCCGCCGGGTCGATCATCGGTCCGGCATAAACCGACGAGACTGTCGCGTCCGCCGCCCAATGCCCGATCAGCGCCTCGAGATAACGGCGCTGGATCAGGTCGTCGCGGGACCCGGTCGAGAAATGCGGCAGCGCGCTTTCGGCACTCTTGGGATCGACGAACACGTTCGGCTGGTTCGCCCCCTTGTCGACCGCCGGACAGCCGGTCTCGGTCAGCCAGACCGGCTTCGACTGCGGTACCCATGCGGTCGCACTGGCGGATCGCACACCGCCCGGCCGGTCGTGGTGCGCATTCGCCCACCAGCCGCGAATGTCCTTGAAACGGAAGACCCAGTCTTCCCCGTGTGCCGTATCGGAATTCGGCGTGCGGACCTGCGCCAGCCGGTCCGCGTCGCTGGCATAGTACCAGTCATACCCCTCCCCGCCCTCGGTGTAGGCGGAGAGATAGGACAGGTCATGCCCGGTCCGCGACAACGCCGCATCGGCGTGCTCGGTCCCGTCGCGCCAGTCGGCGAGCGGCACATACCAGTCGATCGCGACGGCATCGATCGCCGGATGGCTCCACAGCGGATCGAGGTGGAAGAAGACATCGCCGGAGCCGTCGCCCGGACGGTGTCCGGAATATTCGCTCCAGTCCGCCGCATAGGACAGGCGCACACCCGGCCCGAGCAGGGCGCGGGCCTCAGCCGCGAGGCCACACAGCGCATCCACCGCCGGATAGTGGTCCGCGCTGTCGCGGATCGTCGTCAGGCCCACCATCTCCGACCCGATCAGAAAGCCATCCGCCCCGGCGATCTTGGCCAGCGCGGCATGGTGCAGGATGAAGCGGTTGAACCGCCATTCCGCCGGTCCGGAATAGCTGACCGTGTCGCCTGAAATCGCAAAATCCGAGGCGGACGCCGCACCGAAAAAATCCGCGACTTGTGCGCCCGCCGCGGCGCTCTTGTAAGGTGAGCCCGTCTGTCCGGCCGCCGGATGACAGGTGATCCGCCCGCGCCAGGGAAAGGCCGCCTGCTCCGCCCCGCCATACGGGTCCGGCAGACCGTTCCCGGGCGGCACGTCCATCAGGATGAAGGGGTAGAGCGAGACGGCAAAGCCGCGCGCCTTGAGCTCCCGGATCGCAGCGATCAGCGAGGCATCGTCCGGCGTGCCGCCATAGACGGGCCGCCCGCCCTCCTCGGTCACCAGCCATGCCGTGGCGCGGCTCTCACCGGCGACCTGCCAGTCCGCCGGACGTGTGACCTTGTCTCTCGTCTCGACGCCAGGCCGGATCTCGCATTCGCCGCAGCGCAGATCATCTCCGAACCAGGCCGAAACGATCAGCACCGACCGGCAATTGGGCAGCCTCGCCTCGAGGTCGTCGATCGCCGCGACGAAGTCCGTCACGCCGCGCCCGTTATGAACATTTTCAGGCTCTTCCTTGCCCGGCCCGATCCGGCGCATCACCGGCTCGACGGCGTAGGCGAATTCGCCGGATGCCGGGATCAGGTCGACGCCGCGGATCATCTCCTCCAGACGCGGCTGTTCGGGATTGGCCACCGGGGCCGGACGAAAGACCTCGAAGCTGAGATTGGGTATCCGCGCGCCATAGTCGTCGAGCGGAAAATCCTCGAACACCACGTAGGCGAGGCCCCGGAAGGCGGGCGCATTTTCCGCGCCCTCGACCGTCTGGATCAGCGCGTCGGGCAGCTGGTCTTCCGTTCCGCGATGGATGCGCAAGTCGGTCTGCGACAGGTCGAGCGGCGCGCCGTTCGCCCAGACCCGGCCGATACCGTCGATCACGCCCTCGGTCAGGCCGACCGCGAAGCTGATCGTGTAGGAATAGGTGGTGACGCTCGGACCGCCCTTGCTGCCCGCCCGGTCCTTGGTGGCCGTCTCGGTATAGCGCGCCGCCCAGATCACCTGCCCGGCGATCCGCGCGCGGCCGTAAAGGCGCGGGATCGGCGCGCCTTCAGTCGACGCCTGCAGACGCAGATCAGGCAGGCGCGGTCCCACCCGGTCCGGACCCAGCGCGCCAAGCAGCGCCCGGTCGGCGACCGCGCCCAATTGCGCGCCGATAAATCCGCCGAACGCCGCGCCGGAAATCGCCGAACCGAAGAGCGAGACACTGCCCGGCAGGATCGAACCGCCAACGGCCGAGCCTGCCGCACCGAGAAGAAGTTGCGCCATATTATTTCACTTGTGAAGGAAACTGGAACTGACCGGCGATCCGCCGCCACCAGGGCGTCATAGCGGTCTCGCTGACCGCGCGGCCCCAATAGGCGTGGACCAACGTGTTGGACGAAGAGAGGATGCCGCAATGACGGGCCGGCAGGCAGGGCTTGAGACGGAACAGCAGCACGTCGCCCGGCTCCGCTTCGTTGACCGGGATCAGCCAGCGCTCGGCCGCCTGCATCAACAAATCCTCGCCGCCTGCATCCCAGCGCGCCGGATAGGGCGGCAGGGCTTGCGGTTCGGGCCCGTTCAGCGCGCGCCACACGCCGCGAACCAGGCCGAGGCAATCCGCCCCCGCCCCGCGCACGCTCGCCTGGTGGCGATAGGGCGTCCCGATCCAGTGCCGCGCTTCGGCCAGCGCCGCTTCGCGAACGTTCACCGTGCGCCGCCCCGGCTCGACCCGTCACGCAGCGTGTCACCAGCCGGTCCGGCGATCAGCACGTCATTGCCCGGCAGGAAGGGATGACCCCGGAAATTCACGATGTTGGCGAAACGGTCGCGGCAGGTCGCATGCCGCTTGTCGCAGCCCGCGGTCACCGTGAACGCATCGCCTGCGGCAAGCGTCTGCGCGGGTGCCTTGGACAGCTGCAGCGTGACCACACCGGTCGAAACCCGGTGCGCCTCGACCAGACAGATCGCGCCGGCATTTTCCCCGCCAGTCCAGGTCAGTAGGCCACCCGCAAACACCCCGGCGTCAAAGCCGTCGAGCCCGTCCGCCATGAAGATGTCAGCGCCTGAAACGCTGGCGACATTCCCCTCGCCCCGGAACGCCGGACTATCGAGATCGACGCCGCAGCGCGCATCGCCGATCTCGGCATCGCATTGCCGCGAATAGATCCGGCCGGTCACGCGCTCGAGCCGCGCCGACAGGCCGCGCAGTTCCGCCTCGAAGGCGATCCTGCCGCGCCGCGTCTCGCCGATTTCACCGGTCCAGATGTGCGCAAAGACGGAGGGGTCCTGCCAGTCGGCGCGCAGCACATCGACGCGTGCGCCATCCCAAAGCCCGTTCGCCAGATCGGCCTCGGTGATCGCGGCGTCGTTCAGCGCGCCGAACACGCTCGCCTGGTCCGCGCCGAGATCGGCGTGGCTATCGCGCTCACCGGGGGCAAAGCCACTGGCAGCTCGGCAGGTGAGCCCGTCCACGACCAGGTCGCGGTCATGCTCGGTGAAGCCGAACACCTGCCCGTCGCGGCGCGTGACGCGCCAGCACCAGGCGAGCGTCGTCACCCCGCCGTCCAGCCGGGTCTGCAAGGCTTCCGGTAGTGTCAGCATGACTTACAGTCTCAGTTCGATCAGCGGCACGTCCGCCGCCTCGCCCGCCCCGAAGGCGTCGAGCGAGATGTCGAGCGCGTCGGTGTCGAACCGTACCGGACAGTCGAATTCGAACCCCGCCGTCACGGCCAGCCCGGCCCCCGGCGGCGTCACTAGGCTGACCAGCCCGGTCACCGGGTCTAAGGCGAAATCGGCCCCGTCGAGCTCCTCGCCATCCACCGCGATGCGCACGCTCCCGGCGACGGGTTTCGCGATCGGGCGGGCATAGCCTTCGCCGCCGCTCGAATAATGCTTCATAAGCGAATATTCTGTCGCCGCCCCGTCGCCGGTTCCGAGCAGTTGGTCGGTCGCGGACACGTTCGCCAACGGTGCGCAGGATTTGTGGTCGAGCGGATCGCGAAACCGGAAGCCGTGCAGCCGACCGCGCCGTGCCTCGAAGAACTGGATCAGCGTGTGAAGGTCGTCGAGCGTCTTCAAGCCCGGCCCGGCATTCCACCGCCGCCGCGAATGCGCGTGCGGCGTGTTGCGCTCTTCCCGTCCCGATCCGAGCGTCACGATCTCGGTGCGCCGCACCGGCCCGCCCCGCGCGCCCAGCGCGACGGAGAAGGGGAAGCTGACCTCGTGAAATCCGCTCATAGCCGCCCCGCGCCTTTTCGCACTGCCCGCGCCAGCGCGCTGGCGATTTGAGTCTCCGACCGCCGGATCGCGGACGCATCCGATCCCGGCGGCAGGGTCAGATGGATCGTCACCGGCGGCGTCCCTGCCGTGTCGGGTTTCGCCGCGCCCGTCAGCCCGCCCAGCAGCGTCTCGATCGGACCGGAGACGAAGCGTTCCGCGCCCAGCCGTGACAGGTCGCGCAATATGGATTCCGCCATGCTGGCGAAGCTCAGCTCGCCGGTGCGCGCGGCGCGGGTCAGCGCCGCCTCGATGCTCGATCCGGCGCGCTCGAAGGCGTCGGCGAGGCTGCCGGCGGCGTCGCGGCCCGGCCCCTCGGCCAGCGCGCGCAGGGCTTCGCCCGCCCGCTCCGCCTCTTCGGCGACCGGGTTGGTGTCGGTGGTCATGTAGATTTCTCCCGGGATCCCTGCGGAGGCAGGGATCCAGTCTGGTTTCCTGCCTCCGCAGGAAACCCAGTGAATGGCGACTCTTGGGAACTAGTCCGGAAACCTGACCCTTAACGCTTCCAGCTCCGCCCGCCCCAGCGGCGCGGGATCAACAGGCGCGGTCAGCATCCGCCACTCCTTCAGCGACAGGCGCCAGAAGTCGCGCGGCGAAATCCCCATCCGCACCGCCAACCGCAACCAGGCATCGAACGGAATGCCGCTCACAGCGCCCGCTCGAAGCAATCGGCCACGGCCTTCGCGGCGCATACCGGATCAATCGTGGGAACGTCCACGACCGTTCCGCCTCCACGCAACAGCGCCGCCAGCACCAGCGACAGATCCGCCGCCGACAATGTCTTCAGACGCTCGGCCATCGCCGCGAAACCGGAGACGCCAAGTCCCGCCTCGATCTCGGCGAGCGCGCCGAGCGTGAGGCAGAGCGTGTGTGTCTCGCCGCCGGCGTCGAGCGTCACCTCGCCGCGCGCGGGATTGCTCATGCCGCGGTAAAGGCCAGCGCGCCGGCCGAGGCAAGCGAGAGGGCGTAGGCCGCCTCGCCGTCATGCCGGCCGGAGTATTCCAGGCTCGTGACCAGGAACGCCCCCTCGATCGTGCCGAAATCCGGCACCACGATCCGCCAGCTGTCCGCGCTCTGCGCGAAGAAGGCAGCGCGCACCGTCTCGTCAGCGGCCGCATCGACGAAGATGCCGCTGCCGGAAATGGCGCAGGCTTTCACCCCCGCCCCGGACAGCAGCTCGCGCCAAGCGCCCGGACTGTCGGCATTGGTGGCGTCCACCGTGCGGGCGTTCAGCGTGATCGTTTTCGCGCGCAGCCCCGCGACGCTCGCGAAGCTTTCCGGGTCTCCCCCGTCGCCGATTTTCAACAGCAGGTCTTTTCCGCTCTGCGCGGTCATGGAATAGTCCTCCACTTGGGCGTGTAGATGTCTGAAAGGACGGGCGATGACGGATAAGAAAGCCTCGCTGAACGCACGCCTTCCTCTTTTCTCGGGCCGGCTTGAGGCTTTGCGTCGCAATGTCGGGGTCAGAGTCGTCGTGATCTCACTGATGGGCGCCATGACGTTCGCGCTCTCAGCTCTTTTGACGCAATGGCACTCCACACACGCTGATAATCCGGCAAACGACTTTTTGTTCGTCGCAGCCGCCATCCTCGCAGGATTGCCGCTCGGAGTTGCTGCTTTCGTATTCAGCTATGGTGCATCAGCACAGAACTTGGAGCGCTGGATGAAGTCCTGGATGGCATTGTACAGCGCGCTCGCCCTATTCGCCGCCGGTGCCTTGATTTATGCAGTCTGGGTAGAATTCCAGATTGATCGAACGGTTCTCTCGACCAACACCGTAATGGTTTCGACAATTCCGATCCTGAGCGGACTATTTTTTCATCTCGTCTCATTCACTTGGGCTTGCGCTCGCGGCTGGCGGTGGCGGCCTCAGGAGCATTTCGATGACTGACGCGTCCGAACCTCAAGCCGAAAACGCCCGCCTGTTTTCCGGGCGGCTCGAAACCTTGGGTCAGAATTTCGGTGTCGCGTTCGTGTTCATGCTCGTCACCCTCGGAATCACCTCGGCGACCATTTTCGGTATCGGCCCGACGCTTGCGAACTGGCCGATGAACCCCGCCTTCGATCTCGCTATCCTGTTCGTCTGCTGGCTGTCCGGCCTGCCAATAGTGGCGGGTCTCGTGATCGCCTATTTCGGCAAGGCGGAACGGGCAGATACCCTGAAAATGCCCCATGTCCTGCGCGCCGCGCGGCGCGTGAATACCGGCCGCAGCATGGCTCTGATCTATGCCTTCGCGCTCATTCTCGCACTCGGCGGCTATATCTGGATCCGGATCGAATTCGAGGGGCGGTCTGTTCCCGCCATGCACCTGATCGCGATCGCGGCAGGCGTCTGGACAGGCTACTACATGCTCGAAACCCTCCGCGCTCGCGGCTGGCGGTGGCGGCGGTGAGATCTCTGATCGCCTTCCTCGGCCTGTTGGTTCTCATTTCGATCCCGCTCTTAATTGCGGACCAGCTGTTCGCGCCCGGCAACGAAATAGACCGTCAGATCTCCGACGGACATTTTTACCCGACGCTCGGCGTTGCGATCGCGCTCCTCATCGGCTTCGCCCTGGCTGCGGTCTTCGCGCTCATCGAGCGGCTTCTTCGCCGGTCGGTCTGGCGCAGTATGAGTAATGTCAACGTCTGGCCCTTCCGTCGCGACGGTGTCTTCGTCGCCGGGCTCAGCATGGCGTTCGCCGTCCTCTTCGCGATCGCGGGCGTCGCCCTGACGGTGAAGACCCAATTCTTCCCCTCAGATCATCGCGCGATCGCGCTGGCCGGCGTGATGCTCTGGCCCTCGCTCGTCTACCTCATGGGTTCGCACTATTATTCGCGGCGGAACGATCCCGAATGACCCGGCTGGCGTTCTTCTCGCTCGTCGTGGCAGCACTCGTGATCGGATTCCTGATCGCCATCATCATGCCTGACGAGCCAGCCGACCTGATCTTCTTCGAGGGTGCATTCTACCCTTGGCTCGGCACACTTCTCGCCGCCCTGATCGGCTTGGCAGCGGCTTTGGTCTTCTGGAGGTTCGAACGCGCCATCGGCCGCTCTATTTTCCGGTCGCTCTCGCGCGGATCCTTCGCCTGGCCGCTGGATCGCGACGATCCCTATTTCCCCGGCATGGCGATGGTTTTTGCCATCTTCGCGGGCATCGTGCTTGCAATCCTGATCGCCAAGAACTGGGTCATCGCGTCGGACAGCCGGCCCGTGGAACTGATGATCGTCCTGTTTGCCCCGACCGTGATTTACCTCTCTGCGTCGCACTACATCGCCTACTGGCGCGAGGCGCGGTGACCTTCCTAACCCTCCTCCTCCAGCAGCGCCCGGAAGCGGATGACGCCGTGGGCGATGCGGCTGTCGGCGGTGCGGAAGGCATCGGCATAGACCGAGCGGCAGAAGACGCAGCGCCATCCGCCGGCGAGCGTTAGCGCCGCCTCATGCCCGGCGGTGCGCATGGCATCGACGATGGTCTTTGCCTCGCGCCGCCCGCCATGACGCACCCAGACATGCAGGGTCAGCCGGTGTTCGATCACGCGGGCGCCGGACGCGTCCGCGTCCTCGCTCACCCCGCGCCCGATGGTGACATAGGGGTAGGCTGCTCCGGCCGGCTCCTCGTCGAACACGCGCGGTGGATCACCCAGCAGCGCGACCACGCCCGCATCGGCGCTGAGGTGCGCGATCAGCGCGTCCTGAAACGCGGCTTCGGCGCTCATATCCGCACCCGGCGGTAGGGCGCGAGCAGCGCCTGGACCGAGAGCGGCAGCGGCGAGTTTCCCACCGCTTCCCGCCGCGCATACCCTTCCGCCGTCAGGCGCAGCACCGCATCGCGCAGGGCCGAGGGCACGTCCTCGGGGTCCGTGCCATAGCCGGCCTCGAAGGTGATCCTGATCCCTGCGATCGCGCGCGGCGGGCGGGGAAAGGTCGAGCGGCCCCGCACCGCGATCCGGCCCGGATCCGCGTCCGTGTCGACGAAATACTGGTCCGCCGGCCATTCGGTCTCGGCGTCCTCCTCGTCGAGGAAGACGATTTCGCCGACCGCAATCAGCGGCGGCATGGGCAGGCGCAGCTGGCCCGGCGGCGCGAACCGCCCCGGCACCGCCCAGTCGTCCAGCACCTCCCGGTAGGTGCGCGTGATCAGCGCCCGTCCGGTTTCGGCCTCGACCCGCTCGCGTGCGGCGCGGACAAGTTGTAGGATCAGCTCATCCTCGGCGTCGTAACCGGCGCGCAGATAGGCTTTCGCCTGGGCGAGCGTCACCGGCTCGGCCGCCGGCGGCGTGACGAGTTGGAGGGTCATGTCTCTTCGTCCTGTCGATAAAGAAAAACCGCCGTCCACACTGTGGCGGCGGCTCATGCGAAACCTGATCTGGTGGGCCGTTTTTTGCGCGGCTTATTTCGGACTGGCAGCGATTGCGTTCGCCATTCCCGGTGGTCGGGACTTCCTGTTCCAGACGGGGCTTTGGATTTTCCTGATCCCCATCTTCATGGCGCCGTTTCTCCTCGGACAGATCCTTTTCGAAGCGATATTTGACGCTGTCGATGGGGCCGAAGCCGATCGCAAAAACGCCGGCATTCCAGAACTGACCCGTGAAGAAAAACGTCAGGAGCGTGACCAGCGCACGCGCAACTTCCTGGTCGTTCTCGTGCTCACCGCAATTTCTGCATTGCCGGTCTGGCTCTTGATCGAGACCGACTTCGCCCGCTGGACGTTGCTGCTTGGCCTGTTTTCAGTCTTTTCCGTCGCTGCGCATTTCTTCACGTCGAAGGACCGGGGCGACTTGGGCGGTTCCGATGATGCTTCCAGCACCGCCGAACGCGCCCTGCGCGAGCAAATGGAGCGCGAATTGAAGGAGCCGAAGCGGTGAAACGTCTTGCGCTCGCCATGATTGTGCTCGCGTTCTTCGGCATCCTGATCGGAATGGTCGCCAGTGTAGGAAGCTACTTTCTCGACGGACCGATCTGGGCCTCTCAGCTCGGCATCGCGCTGGCGGTGATTGCTCCGGTGATTGCCCTCGGGATCGCGATCGCAGTGCTGATCACGAACGCCTCACGGCAGACCAGAACCGGCGTCGAGGCGGAAACCCCATGACAGACGACGCTGCCGTGCCCCGAACCGTACCCCACCCCGCCCGCACCATGATCCGCAGCGGCCTCGTCCTCGTCGCGGTCTCGCCGCTGATGTTCGCGGCCAGCCTGTGGATGCAGTCCTGGGCGCTCTACGCGATCTTCGGCATCGCGCTGAATCTTGGTGTCGGTCTGATCGTCTGGGCTTGGTTCAAGACTCCCACGGGAGACGGGGCCTGGCCCTTCACCCCGACCGACGGCCCGCCACCGACCCGGTGGGCGCCGGAGGTGGGTTTCTGGCTACGCTGGTCGGCCTGCTCGATGTTTGCGTTGCTCGCAATCGGGACCGTCGGATGGGGGCTCACATGGGCTGGCGTGTTCGTTTTCAACACCTTCCTTGGGTCCTTCATGGTTATGGCAGCGTTCGTGGCCCTCGTTGGCTGGCCCTTTCTCTTTCCCCTCGCCGTCGCCCAAGCAGTTGGGATCGCGCGCCGGACGCCTGATCAGGAGTTCCGGATCTCGATCGTGCCGTACAAACTCCGGATGCGCCGCCACCACTTCAATACGAGCTGGCCCAACGTCGACGGATGGGGCTGATGCTGGCGCGCTGGTTCTTCCGCTACGCGCTTGCTGCGCCGGTCATCGCATTCCCGCTTGTGGTTGCGGGTTACGGCTCGGAACAGAGCTGGTTGTTAGCGGTAGGAATCGGCGTCTGGTTTTCGATAACTCTTGTGATCTTCGGCCTGTGGTTCTTCGCAGACCGGGGCGACGGTCGTTGGCCCTTTGCACCTTCGGGTAAGCGAAAGCCGCTGCATTATGGTCCCGAGGTTCGATACGGGATGGCTGTCCTGCTAGCCGGTCTCGGAGTTTTGCTTCTCGTCGCTGGCCTTGCGTCCTTCGCCACGACCGGTCTGGATCCCGAACGCGTCGCGCAATGGGAATCAAGGCTGTGGCAACCGGTCCTGGCCGTTTTGATCCTTTTTCCCATCGTTTTTGTCGGTATCTGGTTCATGTCGGTCTTCTGGATTGGCCTGACCCGGGGGCTGAACGCAAAGCTGTTCCTCCCGAAAGATCTCCGTGAACGCCGCGCCCGCTTCTACGAAAACTGGCCCAATGTCGACGGATGGGGATAGCCGCCCGGCCGGGCGGAGGGGCGCACCCGGCCGGGCAACATCCGGCGCGCCTTACGACACGCCGAACTTCAAAAGCTTGATGGCGTCGAAATTCTGCACCCCGCCGCCGACGCGCTTGGTGGTGTAGAAAAGGACGTAGGGCTTGGCCGAATACGGATCGCGCAGCACCTGGATGCCCTGCCGGTCGACGATCAGATACCCCTTCTCGAAATCGCCGAAAGCAATCGCGAAAGCGTCCGAACCGATGTCCGGCATGTCCTCGGCCTCGGTGACGGGATAGCCGAGCAGCGTCGCCTCGCCCCCGGCATTCAGCGAGGGCTGCCAGATATAATCGCCATTGGAATCCTTGAACTTCCGCACGGCACTGACCGTGCGGCGGTTCATCACGAACCGCCCATTCGCGCGGTAGGCCGCCTTCGGCGCATAGATCAGGTCGATCAGGTCGTCGGCCGGATCGGAGGCAGCGAAATCGCCGTCCACGCCCGTGGCGAGGTAGCCGATCTTGTCCCAGGCATGGCTCGCCTCGGCGACCATCGTGTAGCTGAGAAAGCCCTTCGGCTTGTTCGTGCCGTTGCCGGAGATGAAGGCCGCGCCTTCCTGCGCCGCGAACACGTCGCGCACTTCTTCCGCCAGCCACAGGTCGAGATCCGTCGCCGCATCGTCGAGCAGCGCGGTCGTCGCCGCCGGCATGGCGTAGAGCTCGGCCACCGGGAAATCGAGCAGGTCCAGCGTCGGCGTCGCCGTCTGGTCCCGGTCTGCGGTTTCCGCGACCCAGCCCGTCGCCGCACCGCCCAGCGAGACCGGCTTCTTGAACACGTTCGCCGTGGTCTGGCGCACGCTGGCGATGGCGCGGATCGGTGAGACATCGGCCATCAGCCGGTCGATCAGCGCCTGGGTTTCCGCCGGGGCGACATAGCCGCCATCGGGGTTCGATCCCGCCGACAGCGCCTTGCCCTCGATGCCGGCACTCAGCTGGCCGGAGCGCATATAGCCGTCCCACGCCGCCTTGCGTTCGCTGGACGGACGCCCGGCTTCGAGGCCCGGCCGCGCCGCATCGAGCGACAGGCGGTCGAGCCGCGACTTCGCCTCGGTCAGCGCGGTGTCGATGCGTGCCACTTTCTCGGTCAGCAGCGGATCGGCGGACGACTTCGCCTCGATCTCGGTGAGGCGCCGGTCATTGGCGTCCTTGAAGGCTTCGAAGGCGCAGAGGACTTCCGACAGCGCCGCGCGCGTTTCCGCCGACGGCGCCGCCATCTTGGTTTCTTTCTTCATGATTTTCCCTTGGTTTTCAGACGGGGGCCGGTCACGCCGCGACGGCGGCCGGTTCCGCGACGCGAAGACGCGCCTGCGGCAGCATCGGGAAGGTCACGACCGACACTTCCCAGAGATCGAGTTCGATCAGTTCGCGTCCGCCGGCCTTCAGCGGCGCGAAGCGGATCGTGCGAAAGCCGATGGACAGGCCGTCGACCGCGCCTTGAGCGATCAGGCTGGCCGTCGCCCGTCCCCGGGGCGCAGCCTTCAGGACGCGGCCGCGGACATAGAGCCCGGTCGCGTCCTCGCGCATCTCGTCCCACACGCCGACAGGCTCGCCCGCCTCGTGCTGGAACAGCATGCGCACCCCGCGCACGCCCTGGCGCTTCAGGCTCCGCGCGAAGGCGCCGGGCCGCACGATGTCGCCATTCAGGTCCGGGATGTTGAACAGGCTGGCATAGCCTTCGATCGGCAAGGCTCCGCCATCGGGCGCGATCGCGTCCGGCTCCATGGGCTTCTCCATGTGTTTAAGAAAACTAGTCTTCGAGCCTGCGCTCGATGCGGTTCAAGCTCTCGCGGGCCTGTTCGATCTGTTCCTCGAGCCGCGCGAGCCGCTCTCCGGCTTGGGTCAGGGCCGTGCTCTGGCTTTCCAGACGGTCGAGCCGTTCACCCGCCGCCCCGGCCCAGATCAGCGCCCCACCGGTCTGCAAGGCGAGCGCAACGATCACGCCCAGCGTCACCGAGCGCTCGACGCGCCAGCTCATCGCCGGGTCACTCATCGTCGCCCCTGACACCCAGAAGGGCGCGTTTCTCCTCCGCGCTCAGGAAGTCCGCCGCGACGACCTGCGCCCAGCGCGCCGCCCGCTCCTCGGCGAGGGCCGGCAGGCGGTCCTCCTCGACCGTGACGGTCAGATCCGTACCGAACCAGGGCTGCAGCCAGCCGGTCAGGCTCGCCGCCGTCTTGCGCGCCAGCGGCAAAACGGTGTGACGCCAGAAGGCCAGATTGGCCTCCCGGTAGTTCGCATAGGTGTTGTCGCCCGGCAGACCCAGCAGCATCGGTGGCACGCCGAAAGCCAGCGCGATCTCCCGCGCCGCCTCGCGCCGCGCGCCGGTGAAGTCCATGTCGGCGGGGGTCAGCGCCATCGGCTTCCAGTCGAGCCCGCCTTCCAGCAGCATCGGCCGCCCGGCATTGGCTGGGCCGGCATGCGCGTCAGCCAGCTCCGCCTTCAACCGCTCATACTGCTCGTCGGTCAGCCGCCCCTCGCCCTCTTTCGCGGTCACGACGAGCGCGCCGGACGGCCGCGCGGCATTGTCCAGCAGCGCCTTGGCCCAGGCGCCGCCGGCATTGTGCACATCGACCGCCGCGGCGGCGGCCTCGAGCGGCGACAGGCCGTAATGGTCGTCGGAGGGGTGAAACAGGCGGGCATGCAGGATCGGACTCTGCCCGCTGGCCCGGTCGCGGGCGAAGCGCACGCTGCGTCCACCCACCGTGTATTCCCAGCCATCCGGCCAGCCGCGCGGCCCGGGCAGAACCCGCATCCGGTCGGGGCGCAGCGAAAACAGTTCGCGCGGTGTCCCGTCGAGCGCGGCGAGTTCCAGGTAGGCATTCCCCGCGACCTGCAGATAGCCGTAATGGTCCTCCAGCAGCTCCGCCCCTGACTGATCGGGATTGGGCCGGGCCAGTATCGACGCAGCGGGATCACCCTCGCGCACCTCACCCCCGCGCAGCACTTTCAGCGGCGCGGCGGCAGCGGCCTCGGCGATCAGGCGGACACACCGGTGCGCCACCGGATTGCGCGCAAAGCCTTCGCGCGCCAGCGCCGCATAGTCGCGCGGCGTCCAGGCCGCCCGGCTGCCCAGCGACAGCGCGATCAGCCGTTTCGCGGCACTCGTCTTCGTTTCGCGTCCGAGGACGCGATCGATGAAGCTCATGGTTTTCTCCTCAAAGCGCCCTGAGGCGCGGCGTGCCGGCGGACTTCAGCAGGAGCGACGACACCGCCCAGACGAGCGCATCGACCCGGTCGGGGCTCGATCGCGGTCCGTCGGGCGCGCCGAAACTGCACATCTGGTCTTCGAGCGCCGGGAAGCGCCCGGCATGGCGCACGCGGCCCGCGGCATAGAGCGCGGCGACGGGCTCCGCCCGCGTCCGCTTGCCTCTGGAGGCGCGCACCAGCGCGACCGGCAGGTCCGGCGCGGCAGCTTTCAGCACGCTCGCCACCATGTCCCCGCCCTGATTGGCTTCGGCGATCACTGCGTCGGCCTCGAAACTTTCAAATGCCTGCGCCACCACGCCCGCCCAGGCCGAGGGGCTGGCCGGGCCGAAGCTGCGGTCGGCGAGCACGAAGGCGGTTCGCTCTGCCCCCTCGCCCGCCGCCCCGGCGACCACGATGCCGCACTCGTCCGAATTGGCATTGGCGCTCGCGGGCGGATCGACCGCGACCACGATGCGGTCGAGATCGGCGGGCCGTGCCGCAAAGGCAGCTTCCACCCCGTCCCGCGTCCACAGCGCACCCGGCGGATCCTCGATCAGTTCGCCGCCCAATTCCTGCCGCCCCAGGCGAGACGCGCCATAGGCCGCCTGCATCGCCGCGATAAAGCCGGGCGCCAGATTGGCGGCATTTTCCGCACTCGCCGAATGCGTCACCACCGTGCCGTCTGCCGCGATCAGCCGCTTCAGTGCCGGGATGGGGCGCGGGGTCGTCGTCACCATCAGACGCGGATCGTCACCTAGCCGCAGCGCCGGGCGCAGCGTGTCCAGCACGCCTTGCGGGTCCGGCCACGCCGCGAACTCGTCCGCCCAGGCCGTGTCGAATTGCGGCCCGCGCAGCGAATCCCGGTCTTCGGCGGAAAAGACATAGGCCACCGCACCGCACGGCCAGACCAGCCTCCGGCGGGACGTCTCGTAGGACGGTCGTTCCTCCTCGGGACCCAGCCCGGCCAGGCCGGACTCGCCATCGATCATCACTTCGCGGGCATCATTCAGCGCCGGCGCGATCAGCGCGATCCGCCGCGCGCCTGCTGCAATCCGCGACCGGACCCATTCCGCTCCCGCGCGGGTCTTGCCCGCACCGCGCCCGCCCATGAACAACCAGACCCGCCAGTCACCATCAGGGGGAAGCTGAGCAGGCCGCGCCGAAGCGTCCCATTCGTCCAGGGCGATCCGCTTGGCCTCTGCCTTTCCAACCGCCCGGATGAAGGCCTCAATCGCCTTGTCGTTCCCCACCTGATCCGCGAGTGCGACGCTCTTTCGCCATTCGGTCCTTGAGGATGCGCCGGGCTTCTTCAAGCGTGAGCCCTTTCTTGCCGCCGGCGCTGCCCGCCGGTCTCTTCGTTTGCGTCACCATGCCCGTCTCCTTGCGCAGTTTCGCGATGGCCGCCGCGGCGCGGATGTCCCGCATCGCGTCGTCATGGCGGCTCTCGTCGAGCGCGATTTCCGCCCGCGCCAATGCCCGCCGCACCGGATCGATATATCCTGCCGGGGCATCCGCCCCGCGCTCGCGCTTCAAGGCTTCAAGCTTGATTGAGACCCAGGTCTCGGTCAGGCCGGTTTCGGCGGCGATGTCCGCCGCGCTGGCACCTGCGAGATGCTGGCGCAGCAGCGCCATCCACATCTCAGGGGTCCGGTGCGTCTGACCCTTCTTTCCGGCCATGGCACATATTGGTCCCTGAACCGGGTCGGCCGGATAAGGGGCTGCATTTTTTCGGAAGATCACGGCCCAGCGCAGCAATCGGCCTGGCCGCCGCGGGGACAGGCGCGGATCAATCCCCGCTTTCACCCGGCCACAGGCGGATGTGATGCTCCAGCCGCCAGTCCGGCACGTCGGCTTCCGGCACGACCTGCCCCACCACGCTCATGCCCGCCTCGCGCACGCTGTCCGGATCGCCGGAGACCAGCGGATGCCAGTCCGGCAGATCCTTGCCTTCGTGGAGCAGGCGGTAGGCACAGGTCATCGGCATGAAATGCAACTCGCCGATATTGCCCGGCGTCAGCCGCACACAGTCGGGAACTTCGCGCGAGCGATGCGCGTAATTGCGGCACCCGCCTTCGCACACGTCATAGAGTCGACAGGCGACATCGGTGAATTCGCGGTGGCCGTCCTCGTCCTCCAGCTGGACGAGACAGCATTTGCCGCAGTGATCGCACAGCGATTCCCACTCTTTCTGGCTCATCTCTTTCAGAGATTTCAGCTTCCAGAAGGGTTTTTTGTCTGTCATCGCCTGAATCTCGCCGCCTTCCATGCGTGATAAGGCGGACGGGGAAGGAAACCAATGCCGCCATTCCGTGCCGACCTGTTGCAGCGTGACGCTGAACACCGCGACCGCCGCGCCTGGTACATCACGGGCGGCATCGCGGCCGCGATCATTCTGATCGGCGTTCTGACCGGCGTGTTCTGGCGTTGGGCCTTCCACGACCTGCCTTCCCTGCCCGAAGACCCGGCCGCGCTCTGGTCGGCCCGGCGCGAGGCCTCGATCACCCTGCTCGACCGGAATGGCGAGATCCTCGACATCCGCGGCCCGCGCTATGCGCCGCCCGTGCGCGCCGACGAACTGCCGCCGCACGTGCTGCAGGCCTTTCTGGCCATCGAGGACCGGCGCTTCTTCCGCCATCACGGCGTCGATCTCCGCGCGACCGTTCGCGCCGTGCTCGCCAATATGCGCGCCGGCGGTTCGGTTCAGGGTGGCTCAACCATCACCATGCAGCTGGTGAAAAACCTGCTCCTCACACCGGAACGCTCGATCCGCCGCAAGGTGCAGGAAATGCGCCTCGCCTGGGCGCTGGAGCGCCAGATCTCCAAGACCGAAATCCTCGAGCTTTATCTGAACCGCATCTATCTCGGAGCCGGCGCGTACGGTCTCGAGGCCGCCGCGCGGCGCTATTTCGACAAGTCCGCCGCCGAACTGTCGCTGGCCGAAGCCGCGATGATCGCCGGTCTGCCGCAAGCGCCGAGCCGGCTCGACCCGCTCGGCAATCTGCCCGCCGCCCGCGACCGCGCCGCGGAAGTCCTGTTCGCGATGGAGGCGGCCGGCTTCATCACCGAGACCCAACGCCACGCCGCATTGCTGGACCCGGCCACGCCCGTCCGCACCCGCGACGAGAACGCGCCGAGCCCGGAAATCTTCGGCTATGTCTTCGACTACGCACTGCAGCTGGTGCAGGAAGAATTGCCCGGCGCGCCGAACGACCTGGTGATCCGCACGACGATCGACCCGGAGCTTCAGGCCGACGCCCAGATAGCCATTCACGCCCTTCTGGAAGCCGAAGGCGAGGCCGAACGCGCCGGGCAGGCCGCGCTCGTCTCGCTGACGCCGGACGGGGCGATCCGCGCCATGGTCGGCGGCCGCGACTATGGCGACAGCCAGTTCAATCGCGCGGTCCAGGCCCGCCGCCAGCCGGGCTCCAGCTTCAAGCCCATCGTCTTCGCCGCCGCGATCGAAGCCGGCCTGTCACCCTTCACCGCCTACAATGACGAGCCGATCGATCTCGACGGCTGGTCGCCGCGCAATTTCGGCGGCACCTATCGCGGTCGGGTGACGATGCGCGAGGCGCTGCGCCGCTCGATCAACACGGTCGCAGCCCAGATTGCCGACGAGATCGGCATTGACCGCGTCGTCGACATGGGCCACCGGCTCGGCATCGAAAGCGACCTGCCGGAATTGCCGGCGGTCTCGCTGGGTACGGCCGAGGTCACGCTGCTCGAACTGGCCGGGGCCTACGCGACCTTCGCCAATGACGGGGTCAGGCGCGAACCCTTCCTGATCATGCAGGTGACCGACACACGCGGGCATACGCTCTACGAGCATCAGGACAGCGAAGGCGAACGCGCCGTCGAAGCCGAAATCGCCCAGACCATGACCAGCCTGCTGCAGGACGTCGTCATCCAGGGCACCGGCACTGCCGCGCGCATGGGCGAACGCCCTGTCGCCGGCAAGACCGGCACCAGCCAGTCTTTCCGCGATGCCTGGTTCATGGGCTACACGGCCGATTTCGTAACCGGGGTCTGGGTCGGCAATGACGACGACACACCGACCGCCGATGTGACCGGTGGCAGCCTGCCGGCGCGGATCTGGAACCGTTACATGACGTCGGCGAGCGAAGGCCTGCCGATCCGGCCGCTCAACGCCCCGCCGCCGCGCGAACGGACCGAGCGGGAAGAACGCCAGATTGCCTACTATTCGTCGCTGTCGCGCGCCTTCGAGGCCGAGGCCGAACGCATCCCCTGAGTGACCTCACTGCGCAGGGCCGCAATCTCGGCCCGTAGCCCGGCCAGTTCCTCGCGCAGAAGCGCCCGGTCAGCCTGCGCTTCGGCGGCTTCCTTTTCCTCGCGCTCCTCCTCGTCGTCAAAATGCTTCGCCTGCAGCGAATCCACGATGACGGCGATGAACAGGTTCAGGATCGCGAAGCTGGTCAGGACGATGAACACCAGGAAGAAGATCCAGGCGAAGCTGACCTCGGCCATCACCGGGCGTGCGACTTCCATCGCCCAGCCTTCCAGCGTCATGACCTGGAACAGGGTGAAGGCCGATCCGCCCAGCGTGCCGAACAGGTCCGGACTGGACGCTCCGAACAGCTTTGTCGCCATCACCGCCGAGACGTAAAACGTCAGGCCCAGCACGGCGATGATGGCACCCATGCCGGGGATGGCGCGCATGAGGGCTTCGACCACCTTGCGCATCTCCGGCATGACCGAGAACAGGCGGAAAACCCGCAGGATGCGCAACGCCCGGAGAACGGTGAAGGCTCCCGCATCCGGGAAGAGCGAGACCCCGACGACGATCACGTCGAACCAGTTCCAGCCGCTTTTGAAGAAGCGCGGACCATAAGCCACCATTTTCAAAAGCAATTCGCAGACGAAAATCGAGACGATGATGGCGTCGATGACGGGCAGCGCCTGGTCGAACCATGCGGCCTCGAGCGGATAGGTCTCAAGGCCCAGCGTGACGGCGTTGAACAGGATCAGTCCGGTGATGCAGTTGAGAAAAACCGGATGTTCGACGAGGGCAACCAGCCGGTCGCGCCAACCCGGTCTTGCGCTGTCGGTCATCTGCCTCTCCCTGCCGCGCGCATCTCGTATCGCTCCGCGTTGAATCGCGCAACGCCCTCAGCATCCGGTTAACCGTTATTGCGCACCGTTTCTTTACCGACGCCCGCTAGACCGAAGCCCTGATATCAGGCCAGGTCGGGACAGCGTTCAAATGGCGGTCATTTCCAAACTTCACAATCTGGTCGATCTGGCGAAGGAAAAGTCGAGCGACCGGCGCCGCGACCTGCTGCGCGAAGTGACCGATCTGTTTTTCGAGTCGACCCCGGATCGCGACACCAGCGAACACGCCGAATTCGACTCCGTTCTGTCGCGTCTGGCCGCGCAGACCGCGCAGGAAGCCCGCGAGGAATTGTCCCGCCGCTTTGCCGACGCACCGCTGGCGCCGAAAGGCCTGGTGATGCAACTGGCGCGCGACGCGATCGAGGTGGCTGCGCCGATCCTGCGCAAATCGACGACGCTGAGCGAAGCCGACCTCTCCATCCTGGCCGAGGAGATGGGGCAGTCGCACCTGCGCGAGATTTCCGTTCGCGAAAGCGTGCCGGAAAGCGTGTCCGCCGCCATTGTCCGCCGCGGTGACGACACCACCGTTGCGAAGCTGATTTCGAACGAAGGCGCACGGCTGTCCCGCCAGACCTATGAGGAAGTGACCGAACGCGCCGAAAAGAGCGCGGAGCTGGCCGCGCCGCTGATCCGGCGCAGCGAGACCCCGGTCGACCTGCTGCAGGATCTCGTCGCCGTAGTCGAGAACCATCTACGCGACGAAATCCAGAAACGGTTCGAAGCCGTCGACCCGGCCGTACTCGAAGAGGCGATGCAAGCCTCCCACGAGCGGCTCTCGGCGCGTATGGCAGCCGATGCCGATATCGACGCGGCCCAGCGCTACATCGCCTCAATGAAGGTCCGCCGCCAGTTCGATGGCGCCCTGCTCGCCCGGCTGATGCGCGAAAAGGAATTCACCAAGCTCGCCGTCGGCCTGGCCGACATGGCGGCGGTCGACTACCGCTCGGCGCGCCAGGCGATCGACCACGACTCGATCGACCCGCTCTGCCTGATCTGCAAGGCCGGCGATCTCGATCGCTCGCTCTTCGTCACGCTCGCGGTGCTGCGCAATGCCGGCCGCTCGTCCTCGCACGACGCCCTGCGCGACGCGAAAGAGTTCGGGCGCATCTACGATTCGATCACCGACCGCGACGCTCAGCGCGCCCTGCGCTTCATGATGCTGCGCCGAAACGCCGCCTAGGTCGCTTCGCCGCTGTCCTCGCCGCGGGCGCCTGGCAGCGCCGGCTGCTGCGGTCCCTTTCCGGGCTTGGCCTTCAGCGACGGCGGCAGGAAAGCCTCCGCGCCGTCGTCGAGATAGATCGTCTGCGACGGGAAGGCGAAGCCGGTGCCCGCGCCCTCGACGATCTCCTTGATCCGGTAGGCCAGCTCTTCCTTGATCCGCAGCCATTCGCCCCAGTCGCGGGTGATGGTGAAGCAGTAGAGCATGATGTCGATCGAGGACGGGCCGAAGCTGTCGACCCGCACGAATTGCGGCACGTCCGGCGGTCCGGCGAATTCCTCGTTTTCGGTCAGATAGGCGCGGATCTGCTCACAGATATAGCGCAGCTGCTCGGCGGTCGTTTTGTACTCGACCCCGATCATCCAGTAGATGCGGCGGTGCGACATGCGCGAGAAATTGATCACCGCATTGTCCGACAGATCGGCATTCGGCACGTAGACCGGGCCCTTGTCGAAGCGCCGAACAACGGTCGAACGGAAATTGATCCGTTCCACCGTGCCCTCGACCACGCCGTCGACCTTGATCCAGTCACCCGGCAGGAAGCGGCGCTCGGTGAGGATAAGGATGCCGGCGATCAGGTTACGGAACAGGTCCTGCGCGCCGAGGCCGACCGCGACACCGAACAGGCCGAGACCAGCAATCACCGGACCGACCGGAATGTCCCAGATCTGAAGAACGGCCGCCGCGCCGACGATCACGAAGATCACCCTCAAGGCCTTCTCGATCCAGTCGACCATGACGCTCGACAGGACCCGGCGCAGGCCCGACATCGATTTCATGACCGGGGTGACGGCGTTGTGCAGCGCCCAGAAGATCACCACCGCAATCAGCGACTGGATGATCCGCGCGCCGGCCATGAACTCGCCGGATACATCGAGAATCTGGATGGCCACGAAAAGGCCGACAACGACCGGGATCAGCTTCATCGGGCCGGACAGGGCGTCGAGCACGGCATTGTCGAGATTGGTCTTGGTCTTGTCGGCGAGCTTCTTCAGCGTCGTGATGATCCACCGTGCGATAAGACCGCGGAGGGTCAGGGCGACGACCAGGACGAGCAAGGCGGACACGCCTTCGCCGACGCTCGCGCCGAGGAAGCTGGTCTGCCAGACCTCGATCACCTGTCCCCAGAGCTCTCCCGCGCTCCGCTCGACGGTCTGCATCGCATTCGCTGTCACAGCCCCTGTCCCCTCTCTTTCGTGCGGTGGAATTTCACCTTCGGCCATTTCTCTTCCGAGTATCCGACTTCCCACTGGCTCTTCGCCAGGAAGACCGGGTCTCCATCGATGTCCTCGGCAATCGCGCTCTTGTGCCGGTCGCCGAAGGCTTCGATATCGGCGTCGGTCCCGGACAGCCACCGTGCAGTCTCGTACGGCGCGGGCTCGAAGGTCACGTCGAGACCATATTCGGCCGACACCCGCTCCTGCATCACTTCAAACTGCAGCTGGCCAACCGCGCCGACGATGAAGTCGCCGCCGATGACCGGACGGAAGAGTTGCGTGACGCCCTCTTCCGCCAGCGATTCCAGGGCCTTCTTCAGATGCTTGGCTTTCAGCGGATCCTTCAGACGCGCGCGCCGCAGCATTTCCGGGGCGAAGTTCGGGAAGCCGGAGAAGCGGATATTGCCGCTTTCCGACAAGCTGTCGCCGACGCGCAGAACGCCGTGGTTCGGTACGCCGATCACATCGCCGGCATAGGCTTCGTCGGCGATCTCGCGGTCCTGTGCGAAGAACATCACGGGTGAGGAGATCGTGATCGCCTTGCCCGTTTCCGCCTTCAGCTTCATGCCGCGCTTGAACTCGCCCGACGCCAGTCGAAGGAAAGCGATCCGGTCGCGGTGGTTCGGGTCCATGTTTGCCTGGACCTTGAAGATGAAGCCCGACACTTCCTTCGAGGCAGGGTCCACCGCCGCCTCACTGCCCTTGATCAGGGCCGGTTCGGGCTGCGGGCCAGGCGCGAATTCGGCGAGCGCGTCGATCAGTTCGCGCACCCCGTATCGGCGGAGAGCGGAGCCGAAATAGACCGGCGTCAGATGGCCTTCG
The DNA here is from genome assembly GCA_016124205.1 of Alphaproteobacteria bacterium. GTDB lineage: Bacteria > Pseudomonadota > Alphaproteobacteria > Caulobacterales > Maricaulaceae > Hyphobacterium. The sequence continues at coordinate 159,263 of WGOD01000003.1, read as the reverse complement.
CGATAGGACTGGTCGTTGAAGGGCGGGCAGACTTCGCGCGCCATCTCCGCCCCCTCGAGCAGTTCGGCCATCTCGTCTTCGGGCAGAACCGAACCGATCTGCGGATCGTCGAGCGCGATGCGCTTCGCCGCCTTGCCCGGCTCGATGCCCTCGACGCCCGGATAGACAAGGAATTCATTGCTCCGGACGTCCATCACGCCCTTGAACCGGCGGCCGGACCCGGACGGCCATTGCATCGGCGACACGTCCAACGCCAGCTTGTCCTGGATGTCATCCAGCAGCGCCTCGGGCTCCATCGCCTCCCGGTCCATCTTGTTGATGAAGGTCAGGATGGGGATGTCGCGCAGCCGGCAGACTTCGACGAGTTTCAGCGTCCGCGGCTCCACGCCGCGCGCCGCGTCAAGCACCATCACCGCGCTGTCGGCGGCCGTCAGCGTACGGTAGGTGTCTTCGGAGAAGTCTTCGTGGCCCGGCGTGTCGAGCAGGTTGAAGCGCAGACCGCTGTGTTCGAACGTCATCACCGAGGCGGACACCGAGATGCCGCGGTCGCGTTCGATCTTCATCCAGTCCGACCGCGTGCGCCGGTTCTCGCCGCGCGCGCGCACCTGACCGGCCAGGTGAATGGCTCCCGATGCGAGGAGGACATTCTCCGTCAGCGTCGTTTTACCGGCGTCCGGGTGCGAGATGATCGCGAAAGTGCGGCGGCGGGCCCATTCGCCCGCATTGTCGGTCGTCATGTCGTTTGCCTGATCGATGTTTGCCGCGCGGGGTAGCCGCTCAGGCACGGGCGTGCAAGCGCCCTAAGCCTGCTTCGCCGCGTCCTCGACCGGTTCGGTCAGGAAATGCCGACCTTGCCGGTCCTCGATTTCGACAAGCCACAGATCGGGATCGCGCTCGATGGCCTTGCGCGCGCGGTCATCGGCTTCGGCCTCGCTTGTGATCCCGAGGGGCCGGGTCCAGATGCGTTCGCCCTCGGAATTGCGGACGGGCACGAAAAGCTCGCACGTCCCGTCAAGGCGCATCAATTTGACCCAGACCGCCCCGGCATCGCGGTCGCCCCGGCGCAGCACCATCCCCATCGCCCCGCCGGACTGCGCCCGGCGCAGAAGGGCGTGAACCCAGATTTCTGCGCGAATTTCGCTCATGACCGTTGATGGCAGCCCAATTGCTTAATAAAGTGTAAAGGCGGTGGGGAGCGCATCATGTTTGTACGTGTTTCGGGTGGAGTTCTCGGAAGTATCCTGTTGTTTTTGTGCGGCTTTGCCGCGCATTCGCAAGACGCGGCCGCGCCCGCGTCCGAACTTCGCACACTGTACGATCTTGACCCAACCACGAATTCCCGCCTGCTCGCGGCCGGTTCCAGCACCGATCTCCTGACATTCGACATCGCGCCCAATGCCGCGCCGGCGTCCGCCCGCCTCGCGCTTGCGGTGCGCGGTGCCGCCCAGGGTGACGGCGATCTGACCCTTGTCGTGAATGGCCGCCGCGCCGGCGAGCTGACCGTCAGCGCTGTCGACAATACCGTGTTCGAGATCGACGGCGGATTGCTGCGGGCCGGGGCCAACACGATCTCGGTCATGGCCGCGTCCGGCGATGGAGACTGGCTGCTCGATGGCCGCCGGTCGCGCCTTCAGGTGCAATTTGCCGATCTGGGACAGCCCGAAACGCTCGCCGATGTCGAACTGGCGCTGGCGTCCGATTTCGGAGGTCTGCGACGCATCGCCATCGAGGACACGCGCGGCCCGCGTGCCATCGAGGTCCTGTCGGCTCAGGCCATCGCCTTGCGCGCCGGACGCGTGCCGCTGTTCACGCACGACCGGGCGAATGCCGACCTTGTCGTCGTGTTCGAGAGCACGCCGAACGCCGAGCTGAGCGGACCGGAAGTCAGCCTCGTCGACGATCACGGCCTTCAGATCCGCATCCGCGGCCGGAACGCCACCGAGACCGAAGCCGCCGCTCGTCTGTTTGCCGCCCGGTCCTTCGAAGGGCTGGGTGCCCGCTTCACCATCGCCGAAGCGCTCGCCGCACCACGTCTCCGCCGGGCAGGCCTGTCGGCCATCGGAAGCGACGGCACCGGCCTGTCGCGTTTCGTGCGCGAAAGCCTGCCCTTCGGCGCAGACCGCGGTGCCCGCACCGCCGTCGTGCTCGACGAGTTCGAAGGCGATACCCGTCTCGCCGCCTTCTCCATCCTGTCCCGCGCCGCCCTCACCACGGGCGAGGCCTGGATCTATGCCGCCTTCCGCGAGGACAGCCGGGCGGTGCATGACGGCCAGCATCTGGTCGTGATCGGACCCGACATCACCGAGGACCGGGCCTTCATGGACCGCGTGCCCGACGAGATGCGCGCTGCGCTGCGGGCCGCCGACCGCGCGGTGGGCCGCCGGTCGGGCTTCCGCCTGGCCGCCTCCGCCTATGCCGAAGCGGAATCCGGAGAGGCGCAACAGGGTGATCCGTCGGGCGTCGCGGCCGTGTTCGAAGACCCGTCCGAGGCTGGTCGCTGGATCGCGGCCTTCACTGCGCCGGACAACACCTCCTTCGCGGATGCTGCCGCCACGCTGGCGCGTTCCGACCTCTGGCTGTCGCTGCAAGGCCGTGCCGCCTTCTGGACGGCCGCCGGGATCACACCGTTCGATTTCACGCCGGCTCCGACACCGTCGCTGCGTGAACGGGCAGGCGAACTCAATTTCTACCCCCGCGAATTCGCGATGGCCTTCTTTACCCTGGCCCTGCTTTTCGTGATGCGCGGCATGTGGCTTCGCCGCCGCCGCCGCGTTCACGCGATGTCAAAGGCTTCGCGCTAGCCTCCCCCTTCAGATTTCTGGAGGCTGGGACCGTTCATGCGTGCCGCCGCGGCTTTTGCCGCCTTCCTTGCGACGACAGCGCCTGCCCTCGCGCAGGACGCTCAGACGGCTTTCGATGGCCGCTCGCTGGCGCGTGCGCTGGACGATCGCTGCAGCCTTTACGATGCGCCTGAACGCGCGGCCCTCGACGCCGCGTGGCTTCAGGCCCGCGGCACGCTGATCCGGGGCGGGGTTGATCCGCATGACCTGACGGCGCGCGCGGCAGGCTTCGCCCGGCGCGCCCAACCCATGCCGTGCGACAGCGCCGACGCGCAATCGATCGCGCTCGACGTGGCAGCCGCCTTCTCGAACTGGCAGCGCGTGCGCGAGATGGACTTTCCGGGAAGTGAGCGGGTCTGGTTCGCCGCCCGCCCCTATCCGGACTATCCGGCCTGGTCCCTTTCGCAATATCCGGTCCCCGGCGATCCGGCGCGCCTGTTCGGCCTCTATCACGAGGACGGCGAGCGGGTTCTGGCCCTCGGCCTGCCATCGGCGTCCGATCTGTCGACGGCCCGGATCGTGATGCGCGACATCGCACGCGAAACCGAGTTGACCGATCCCAGCCTCGGTGGACTGTTGCGGGTCAGCGGCCGCCCCGACTGGGTACGTCACGCGCCGCCCGCCCATGCTGAAGCGATGATCTGGGCCTCGGGCCGTGTCGTCACAGGCGAGCAGATGCGCTTCGTCTTCCCGGAGCGCGCCATTGCTATCCTTGGCGAACTGGATCCCCGCGAAGCCGTGCGCATCGAAGTGCTCGACGCACGGGGCCGCATCGTCGAGACGCTCTTCGTTGAGGTCGGGGATTTTGCAGCCGGCGCGGCCTTCCTGGCGGCCGGCAACGGAATGGGGTCAGGCGGTACCGGTGGCTGACACCGGCGAACCGCCGAGGGAACCGCCCGCTTCCTGAGCCCGGCGGATCCGGTCGTGAACTTCCAGCGTTTCGGGTTCGGACACGGTGGCGGTCGTATCGATCACCGGCAGGCGGACCGTGACGGTGGTGCCTTCATTGATGCGGCTCTCGATGTCCATTGTGCCACCATGCAGTTCCGCCAGTGAGCGGACGAGCGACAGGCCAAGACCCGAACCGCGTTCATTGCTCTCTGAGGAATTGGACGCCTGGTGGAAACGCTGGCCGAGTTCGCGAACCTCTTCCGGGGCAATCCCGACGCCGCTGTCGCCCACCGCGATGATCAGATCGTCCGCCTCGCGGCGCGCCATCGCGACCACCGCCCCGCCCGGAGGCGTGAACTTGATCGCGTTCGACAACAGGTTCAGCAGGATCTGGCGCAGCGCCTTTCGGTCGGCTTCAACCGCGATCGCGCTGTCCGGCACATCGGTTTCCAGCGTGATCCCGCTATCCTCCGCGCGCTGGCGCAGCAGTTTGGTGCAGATGCCGACAACCTCGCCGGCATCGAACCGGTCCATCGTCAGTTCGTAGCGGTCGGCCTCGATCTTCGACATGTCGAGCACGTCGCCGATCAGGTCGAGCAGGTGACGGCCGCTTTCGTGGATCAGGTCCGCATATTCGGCATAGCGCGCGGGCAGTGGCCCAAAGAGCCGCGCCTTCATAACTTCCGAGAAGCCGATGATCGCATTGAGCGGCGTACGGATTTCGTGGCTGACCGAGGCGAGGTATTCCGTCTTCGCCGCCGCGTCCGAAAGCGCGTCATCGCGCTCGCGGCGCAAGAGATCGGTGTCGACCGTCTCGCGAATGAAGCTGGTGACCAGCGTATTGTCGACCGTCGTGGCGCCCTCGATGGTGACCGCCGCGGCCCGTCCGCCCGCACCGCGCACGCTGGTCCGGGTCGAACCATTCCCGAGCCGGTCCATGGCCTTGGCGAGCTCGTCGCGCTGTTCGTCGTCATGGGCGAGTGCCGCGAAGGGCAATCCCTCGATGGTGCGCGGCAGGCCGGGGATCAGGCGGCGCAGGCCTGCCGATCCGGCAATGATCTCGTCGCCGTCGACAATGGCCAGCGGCGCCGAAGTCGCGTCGAAGGCCGCGCTCTTCACCTGATAGGCCCGTGCCGCGCGGTCGGCCTTGTCGTGTGCCGCCACCGAGCGCAGCGAGGACAGGGCGAACCCGCCTGCGATAAACGCCGCCGCGACCGGGAAAACCGGGGCGAACACCAGGGCCGCGCCCGGCGGGGCGACCAGAAGGCCGCCAAACTGAAGCGCGCCGATCGCCAGCGCGCTGAAGCCGGAAAGCGCCGCCGCCTCGATCACATGACCGCGCCGCCCGCCAGCCGCCGCGGCCGCCGGTGGCAGGAGGAAGGCGATGGAGGCCAGCCCCGTCACGCCGCCGCAGGCCGCAGCGGTGGATGCGGCCAGCGCCGTCCAGAGCAGGGAGAGTGTGAGACGCGGCAGATCCTGGTCGGTCCGCTTGCGCAGGATGATCAGCGCCAGCGCCGGAATGGCCGCCACGGCGATACAGAACCCTGCCACCAGCGGCGTTACAGCAGCGGCGGCGATCACGCTCGTCGCGGTCAGCGCCAGACCGGCCAGCCAGATCAGGCCTGCGATCAGCGCGCCGGTGCGGCGTGAGAGTATGGGCAACCGTTGGATCAAGGCGTTACCGGTTGATTTTCCGACTCGGGGAGTGAGCCATGGCGACTCTTTGCCCGCTTTCTTAACAAGGTGTGAATCGCAGAGGTTGCGCCTTAACGAATCACGTCGATTTCCTGCCCTCTGCTGTACGCACCCTCTGGTGAAGACTTCGTTCTCACGGCAAGATGCGCATTACAAAGCCGTCACCGGGAGTGGTTCCGTGTTCATCGCGACCTTCGCCTTCGCCGCAGCGCTTTTCGTCCAGGACGCCGATCAGACAGCACCGGATGCCGAACAGGCTCCGGCCGATGCGCCCGTTCTGCGCCTCGACACGGTCGAACGCCCCGCCGCGTCCGACGACATCGTCCTGCAATCTGCCGGGCAATATGTCGGCTACCACCGGGTGATCGGCGATCTACGCAATTCCACGATCGACTCCGGCGACGATCTCGACATGGCGATGGACAGCCTGTCCTCCTACCTCGCCGATGAACGCCTCGCCCGCGCCTGGCTGGCCTATGCCTCGCTCGTGGCGGAACAGAACCCGCAATATCTCGATGATGTGCGCGAGGTCGCCGACTATTACGGCACCGCCGCGGCCATCTCCGGCCTGCTGAACGACCCGGCCTACGCCACCGCCTTCCGGCATTCCGACGATGCCAGCGCCACCGTGCTGGATGTCATCGACGAGGATTCCGGCGAGATCCGCATTCTCGGCGAACAATACCGCCAGGCCGCCTACGACCTGCAGCGCGCCGCCTGGGCCCAGCGCGTGGCCCGCGACCGTGAAGCGCGCCTCGCCTCGCTGAGCCGGTCCGGCGACCGTCCGCTCCCGCTCTCCATGGAAGTGTTCAACACCTCCTTCGTCGGCGGGGAAGACGGCCTCGGCGCCGCGTCCTCGGAAATCCAGAGCCTCGCCGCCGTCAGCGGTCCGCCGCGCATGCCCCAAGCCTCCTCCAACCTGTCGCTTGAGGCGGACCTGCCCTATGAGCCGGACCGTGTCCGCATCGGCCGCATCCTGTCGATCGCCGCGCTCCGCGCCATCGACGACGACAGCGCCTATACCGATCAGGCCGTCGCCCAGCTCCTGTCCGATCCGCTTGCACGCCGCTGCCTGTCCTGGGCCCGGGTCAACATGGCCCAGTGCATCGCCGCCGGTCACTTCAAGTATGAAGACAGCTTCTGCATCGCCCAGCACTTGCTGATCGATGTCAGCGACTGTCTCCAGGCGGGTCAGAGCGAGCGCTGACGCCAAACGTTAACGAAGTATGTATCAACCCGGGACATGGTAAATCGCCCCTTAATGGGGCAGTCCAAAATTTATTTATTACATTTTTTTCAAAACTGTTTTCTCTTCATTTCTTATCAACTGGTGTTTTTCTGGAAAAGACGGAACCGATTGCCTAGCGTGAGACTTGCAGGGACGTGACTGACCCGCAAGGAAAGGCTGATCGCCCATGATGTTTCTGTTTCGCGCAGCGTTCTGGATTGCTGTCGTTGCAGCCTTTGCGCCCGCCGCCCTGACGGGCGCGCAAGCGCATGAGGGGGACGACCGTTCGCTCGAACAGGTCATTGCCGCCGGACAGGACGTGATGCAGTTCTGCGCCGACATGCCGGCAGTCTGCGAAGCAGGCCGCGAGGCCGGTGTCCTCCTTGGCGGACTGACCGATGCGACCGCCGAGGGCGTCAATCGCTGGCTCGAAGCCCAGGCCGAGGCCGGGCCCGAACACGACGCCGAGTCCGACGCCTGATCCCGCCAACCGTTTTCAAGACTTGCCTAAGCCCCATGCCCTGCCTAGTTGCAGGGCATGAGTGTTCAGGACGACATCGAAATCCTCGTCGACGAGTTCGACCTGTTGGGCGACTGGGAACAGCGCTACCGCTATCTCATCGATATGGGCAAGGCCCTGCCGCCCTTCCCCGAAGACGCCCGCGACGACACTCACCGCGTGAAGGGCTGCGTCAGCCAGGTCTGGCTGGTTACGCGCCGCGAGGGTGACCGCCTCGTCTTCGAAGCCGACTCCGATGCCCATATCGTGCGCGGCCTCGCCGCCCTGCTGATCCGCCTCTATTCCGGCCGGACCGCGGAGGAGATCCGCTCGGTCGATGCCCGCGATGTGCTCGCCCGGATCGGCCTTGCCGAGCATCTCTCGCCGCAGCGTTCGAACGGCCTCAATTCCATGATCGCGCGGATTCAGGGCGAGGCCGGCACCGCCTGACGCGGCTTCATGCCGTAATGGACCGCGAGACGGGTCAGACCCAGCTTCAGCGCGATCTTGCCCGACCGTTTCGGCCACCCTTCCCCGCGCTCGACATCACCCAGCCCCGCCTCCCTGATGCAGACGGCGAACACGACCCGGTCGAGCCCGGGTCCGATGGCTTCAAGCGCATCCATGACCCGCGCCCGGGCGTCGAGCGCTGACACAGGCGCATCTTCCGGTGAGGACGGACCGCGCCCCGATCTCGCGCGCGGCGGCGACGTCCAGTCCGCCGTCAGCCGCTGGCTCATCGTGGATCGCGCATGATCGGCGCGCAGGCGCTCGCCCGCCTCGTATTCCGCGCGGTCCAGCAACGGGGCGCTGCCATCCTGTCCCGGCCGGCACCAGCGGTCGAGCGGCGACGTCTCTGCCCGCCGGCGGACTGTCTCGAACCCGCCATCCGGCTTGATGATCTCGGCCGTCTCGAATCCGCCATGCTGCGCCAGAAAGCCGGCATCGCCCCCGGCATGGCGCGCACTGGCCCGGTCGAATCCTGCACTGAGCCGGTACCCCTCGCCCTCGGCTTCGAGCCACCCTTGCGCCCGGGCCTGCCGGAATTGTTCGGCCGTGGTCCGCGCCACAGGCCGGCGGCGGCGGTCGCCTCTGGGAAAGACCGCATAGCCCTGCTCGCCCTCGGGCAACAGGACCGCGCCGGGAACGGTCAGCCGCTTCAGCCAGCGCGAACCTAGTGCCGGCATGACTGCGCCTCCGCGGGAAGCGGCGCGGACCGCAGAAACGCTTCCAGCCGGTCCAGTTGCGCATCGAACTCCGGATCATCGCGCCGGTCCTCGATCACATGGCAGGCATGGGACGCCGTCGTCCGGTCACGGCCGAATGCCGTCGCGACCCGCGACAGGCTGAGCTCAAACGAGATATGGGTCAGATACATCGCCACCTGCCGCGCCAAGGCGATGTGACTGGCGCCCCGCGTCGGTCCCTCGATGGCATCGGGTTCGATCCCGAAGGTGAAGGCCACAGCCTCTCTCGTCAGCCGCGCGCGGGCTTCGTCCAGCCTTTGGGGATTGATCGCTCTCATCTCTCTTTCTCCGTCTCGCCCTCCGACGATAGGAACAAAAGCAGATCAGAGGATAACTTTCCTATTATTGCGTGTCAGCAGATTTCACATCTTGGAATTGCAAAAGGTACGGCCGGGCAAAGCCCGGCCGTGGAAACACCCGTGCGAACGGGGGATTAGGCGAGGTAGGCGATGAGGAGAACGATGCCGAGAAGCACGCTCGTCCAGATCGCCAGAAGACCGCTCGGAACGTCCCGGCTGAGCGCGCCCGCCGGGCTGAACACGTTGAACAGCCGGTCGCCAAGCCGCGCGCGTATACGGGCCCGGACATGGCCGAGCGCCCCCATCATCCGGTCGAACATCTTCCAGCTCCACCGCACGAAATCATTCCCCGCCTTGCGGTAGAACCAGTCCGTATCGAGGTTTACGCCCGGAATTTCCGCCGGATAGAGCTTGAAACGGACCAGGAAGGTGAAGGCGAAGAGTGCGGCCAGCAGGAGCTGCATCTGCCCGACGATGTGGTCGATCGAATAGGGCTGATACGCTTCCATGCTGAACGGCAGGAGGGCGTAGAGCGCACCGTAATTCACGCCGAGATAGATGCACAGGAAGGCGGCCAGGCCCATCGCCAGCAGCATGTTCGCCGGCGCTTCCTTGACCCGCTTCTTGGCGTCGTGCGCGAAGAAGGCAAAGTAGGGAATCTTGATCCCCGAATGCTCCAGCACACCCGCCGACGCGAACACCAGGATGATGAAGGGGATGGTCTGCCCCGATTGGGCCACGGCCGAGATGGTCAAAGCCTTCGCCACGAAGCCGGAGAAGAGCGGGAAGGCCGAGATCGCCCCGGCCCCGATCAGGCAGAAGAACGCCGTCAGCGGCATCGACTTGTAGAGCCCGCCGAGATCGGTCGCCTTGGTCGAGCCCACCCGGTGCAGCACCGCGCCCATCGTCATGAACAACAGGCCCTTGTAGATGATGTGGACGAAGGCGTGCGCCGCCGCGCCATTGAGGCCGAGCGCCGTGCCCACGCCGATACCCGCCACCATGAAGCCGAGCTGGTTGTTCAGCGAATAGGCCAGGACTTTTCTGAGGTCGTTTTCGATCACCGCGTAGAAGACCGGGAAGGCGGTCATGATCGCGCCGATCCAGATCAGCGGCTCGAGCCCGGCGAATCCGCGGGCCAGCGCGTAGATCGCCAGCTTCGTCGTGAAGGCCGAGAGCACAACCGCACCGACCGCGGTCGACTTCGGATAGGCGTCCTGCAGCCAGTTGTGCAGCAGCGGGAAGGCCGCCTTGATACCGAAGGCGAGCAGGATCAGAAGACCGCCCGGCGCGTTTACATCGACCGCGTTGAACTGCCAGCTGCCGGAATGATTGGCGTAAAGCACAGCACCGGTCAGCAGCAGCACACCTGACAGGACGTGGATCGCCAGATAGCGGTGTCCGGCGCGGAACGCCGCCGGATTGCGGCCCGCCCAAACGAGGAAAACCGAGGTAATCGCGGTCAGTTCCCAGAAGAAGAACAGCGTCAGGAAGTCGCCTGCGAATACCGCGCCGAGCCCGGCCCCGGTATAGAGGAGCGCTGCCGTGTCCGACATCCGGTCGCGCTCGTGCAGCGCGTACAGGCCGTTGAGGAAGGCCGCCAGGACGAAGACCAGACCCCAGATCCGCGACAGCGGGTCGAAGCGGAAGGTCTCGAAGGTGAAGCCAGCGGCTTCGAACACGCCGAACACGCCGGTCTGCGGCGTCAGGAACCAGAACAGGCCCGCGGCCAGCGGGGCGAGGATCATCAATGCCTTGCGCGCGTAATGCCACGGCATCACCGCGCAGAGCACGCCCGCGATCAGAACCGGCCAGGCCGGCGACAGGCCGGACATCAGGTCAATCATCGCTGCCCTCGCGATCGTAATAGTCTTCGCTGCGCCACAGGAGCTTTCTCAGCGGCCAGCCGGCCAGCACCGCCAGGCAGAAGCCGAAGAAACCCTCGATTTCGTAGAAGCCGAAAATCTCTTCCCACTTCGAATAGGCGTGGCGCGGGTGGAAGAATTCCCAGGCCAGAAGGCCCAGCGCGGCGACCAGGAAAATCCAGAACGGCGCGCGGCGCGCCCACTTGGAATCGAGCCACAGGAACGGGCGCGCCAGCGGATGGATGCCGTGATCGGCTTCCGGCGCGGCGGGGGCCGTTTTCTTTTTCGGCGCTGTGGTGGGCTTCGGCGTTTCGTTGGTCATGGCAGGTCCGCTCCCGCTTCGAAGACGGGCGACAGGAAGTCGGTCAGGGGGCCGATCAGGAAGAACAGGACGAGCGTGCCCGCCGCGGTGATCACCGGCGGCAGCACGGCGAGCATCGGCGTTTTCTTCTTCAGCGGCGCATCCGGCTCGTAGCCGAAGAAGCCACGGCCCGGGATCGGCATCAGATAGGCGATGTTCAGGATGGACGAGGCCACCAGCGCGGCGATCAGGGCGATATGCCCGGACTGCAGCGAGCCCTCCATCAGGAAGAATTTCGGCCAGGTTCCGCCAAAGGGCGGCAGACCGATGATCGAGAACGAACCGACCGCGAACGCCCCGAACGTCCATGGCATCAGCTTGCCGAGGCCGCGCATCTGGGAAATTTCGGTCTTCTTCGTCGCGGTATAGATCGCCCCGGCGCACATGAAGAGCGTGATCTTGCCCCAGGCGTGCATCACGATCTGCAGCGCCGCGCCCATCAGGGCGAGCGGCGAGGCCAGCATCGCGCCGAGCGTCACATAGGACAGTTGCGACACGGTCGAGAAGGCCAGCCGGGCTTTCAGATTGTCCTTGGTCAGTGCGATGACCGAGGCCAGCACGATGGAACCCGCCGCAATCCACGCCAGAGGGCCCGAGGTCGGGGCCGCCGCGATCGTTGCCGGTCCGAAGACATAGGTCGCGACCTTGAGGATCGCGAACACGCCGGCCTTCACGACCGCCACGGCGTGCAGCAGGGCCGAGACCGGGGTCGGCGCGACCATGGCGTTCGGCAGCCAGGGGTGGACCGGCATCAGCGCCGCCTTGCCGATGCCGAAGGCGTACATCACCAGAAGAATGCCGGAGATCATCGGCGCGACATCGCCCAGGATACCGCCGCGCGTGAACTCGGTCGTTCCGGCGAAATACTGCGTCGCGATGATCGCCGGAAGCAGGAGGCCGATCGAGGTGCCGAGCAGGATGCCGAGATAGATCGCCGCGCCCTTGCGCGCCTTCTCGTCACCCTTGTGCGCAACGAGCGGATAGGTCGACAGCGTCAACGCCTCGTAGAACAGGAACATGGTGACGAGGTTCGCCGACAGGGCGACACCCATCGCACTCGCCAGCGCGATCGCGAAACAGACATAGAAGCGCGTCTGGTTCTTCTCCTCATTCCCCCGCATATAGCCGATGGAATAAAGCGAATTGACGATCCAGAGGCCGCTCGCCACCGCCGCGAAGAGCGCTCCCAGCGGCTCCAGGCGGAAGCTGAGCGACAGCCCGTCATCAATGCCGAGCAACGTCAGTTCGGCGCCCTCATGCGCGATCGAGAACAGATAGGCGACGTTCAGCGCCAGCAGGATGGCGGTGACCAGCGTGGCGCCTTCGCGCACATTCGGCCACCGGCCGAGCAGGCCGATCATGACCGCGCCCAGCGCCGGCAGGGCGATGGCGAGCGCGAGCGCGAGTTCCGGGGTCATCGGATGCCTCCCGCAAAGGCGGCTTCGGCCGCCGCACGCGCCAGTTCGAGCACCGGCGACAGATCAAAGAAGAAGACGACATTCGCCGCCGCGAGGATCCAGAGCGGTACCGCCATGGTCAGCGGGGCGCGGCTGCGGATTTCCTCGCCGCGGTGGACAGGAACCTTGCCGACCCAGATCGCCGCGAGGAGGCGCGCCACATAGGCAAGCGCCAGAAGCGAGGAGATGATCACCGCCGCGGCGGCCCACCACCAGCCGGCATCGAGTGCCGCACCGACGAGATACCATTTCGACCAGAAGCCGACCGTCATCGGCACACCGACAAGGCTGAGCGCCCCGACGGTGAAGGCCACGGAGGTCGCCGGCATCGTCCGGGCCAGGCCGGACAGGTCGCTGATCTGCCGTACGCCAAAGCGCAGCGCGAAAATGCCGAGCGCCATGAACAGAGCGCCCTTCATCATCGCGTGGTTGAGAAGGTGCAGCACACCGGCGGAAATGCCCGCCATCGTACCGATCCCGAGGCCGAGCATCATGTAGCCGACCTGCGCCACCGAGGAGAAGGCCAGGAGGCGCCGCGCATCGTTCTGGAAGATCGCCTGGATCGAGCCGGCAATCATCCCGATCACGCCGAGCACCGCGAACACCCACAGGAAGGACACCTGTACGAAGGGCGCGTCCGAGGGGAAGATGTCGAATACGAAGCGGATCAGCGTGTAGAAGGCCACCTTCGTCGCCGTCGAGGCGAGGAAGACCGTCACGAAATTCGGCGCGAAGGCATAGGCGTTCGGCAGCCAGAGATGCAGCGGGAACATCGCCGCCTTGAGGCCGAGGCCGACGATGATGAAGGCGAAGGCCGCCTGCACCACGCGGCTGTCCTGCACGGCGGGAAGCCGTTCGGCGATATCGGCCATGTTGAGCGTGCCGGTCGCCATGTAGAGGAAGCCGACACCGATCACGAAGAAGGTCGCGCCGATCGTTCCGAGGATCAGGTAATTGTACGCCGCGGTCAGGGCCCGGCGGTCATTGCCCGCCCCCATGCCGACCAGCGTGTAGGTCGAGATCGACGAGATCTCGAGGAAGACGAACATGTTGAAGGCGTCGCCCGTGCTCGCCACGCCCATCAGGCCGGCGAAGCAGACGAGGAAGGCCGAATAGAAGAGCGATTGCTTGTCTCGGGCGATCTCGTCCGCGACGCTCGGAAGCGCATAGACGACACCGAGCAGGCCCAGCGCGGACACCAGGATCAGAACGGCGGCATTCAGCGCGTCGACCCGGAATTCGATCCCGTGCGGCGGCGCCCAGTCGCCCAGCGCGTAGCTGATGATGCCGTTCTGCGCCACGTCGCCGGCCACCGACAGCGTCAGGATCGCCGCGGCGAGCGTACCGAGAAGCGCGACGAGCCAGCCCAGGCGGCCATTCGGCATGATGGCCGCGACCGGCGCCAGAGACAGCGGAATCACCACAGCCAGCACAACGGCGTGGTCCGCCAGAATCGGCGGCAGGAAAGACGTCAGAGCCTCGATCACCGTCCGGCCTCCCCGCGATCGACCGCATAGTCGGCGCTGTTGATCGCCTCGTCCTCGATCGTGCCGTAGCTCTCGCGGATGCGCACGACGAGCGCCAGACCGACCGCCAGGGTCGCGACGCCGACCACGATCGCGGTCAGGATCAGAACGTGCGGCAGCGGATTGGAATAGATGGCGTGGCCGACCCCGTCCGCCCCGTCGAGCACGGCATGAGCCTGGGTGCTCGCGACCGGATCGGTCAGGGCATCGGCGGCCTGCTGCAGCACGCCTTCGGCGCCATGGGCGGCATCGCCAGCAGCCGCATGCGCCGCGTCACCGGTGCCGTGCGCGCCGTCACCGCCATATCCCTCGCCATGCCCGCCGCCATATTCCGGCAGGATCGGCGGCTGGCCGCCGAACACCTTGCCCATGGTGATGTAGAGCAGGAACACGGAGGTCTGGAACAGCGACAGGCCGACCAGGCGCTTGACCAGGTTTCCCGTCGCGATGACGGCATAAAGGCCGGTCATCATCAGCACGATGACGATGACAAAATTGAATCGTTCGGCGAGGAGCTCGAGCATTACCACTCCCCTTCCGGAATGTCCGGCGCGCGGCTGGCGAAGGTGTAGAAAATCACGACCATGACGGAGAACACCGTGGTCAGAACGCCCAGCTCGACCAGCAGGATACCGAGATGCTGACCGGCGTGGTGCGTCGATTCCGGATCCAGCATGTCATAGCTGAGGAAGTTGCCGCCCAGGAGCCAGGTGACAAAGCCCGTACCGCCATAGATCAGCACGCCGATGGCGCTGCCCGCGCGCACGAACCAGGCGGGAACGGCTTCGCGGGCCGCATCCATGCCGAAAATCAGCGCGTAGAGGATCACCGCCGAGGCGATGATCACGCCGGCCTGGAAGCCCCCGCCCGGGCTGTAGTCGCCGTGAAAATGCACGTAGAATCCGAAGATTACGATGATCGGGATCAGAAGCTTCGAAACGACCCGAAGGACCAGATGCGGGTTCATTCACCGCCCTCCTTCTTCGCTTTCTTTCCGCCGAAGCCGAGCAGCAGCATGACGCCCAGACCGGCGGCGAAGATCACCACCGTCTCGCCGAACGTATCGAAGCCCCGGTAGCTGGCCAGAACCGCCGTCACCACGTTCGGCACCGCAACCTCTTGCGGCGTGCGGATCAGGTAATCGAAGCCGACATAGGCATTGGCCGGCGAATTCGGATCGCCATAGGCCGGCATGTCACCGATCGCGAAGAACAGCGCCGCACCGGTCGCCAGCACAACCGCCAGCGCCGCCCAGTGTCGTCCGGCCTTCACCGGCTCGGCTTCGCGCGCCGTCAGCAGCATCGCGCCAAGCATCAGAACCGTGGAGATACCGGCCCCCACAGCCGCTTCGGTAAAGGCCACGTCGACCGCGTCGAGCGAGACGAACCAGGCCGCCGACAGAAGGCTGTAGACGCCCATCAGCATGACGGCCGCGAACAGGTTGCGCAGACGCACGATGGCCACGCCGACGGCAAGCAGCATCGCCATCAGCGCGTAGTCGAGCAGCTGGGTCCAGTCGAAGCTTTCCATCACGCGTCTCCCTCACGATCGCGGGGATGTTTGGGGTGGAAGCGCGACAGGAGCGGCTTTTCGCCGGCCCGGTGCGCGGCATTCGCCACCGCATGGGTCGCCGTCGGGCTGGTCAGGAAGAGGAGGAAGCCGACAAGCAGAAGCTTGGCCGCCAGAAGCGTGAAGCCGGCCTGCAGGATCAGGCTGAACACGATCAGTTCCGCGCCCAGCGTATCGGTGACGCCCGCCGCGTGCATGCGGGTGAAGAAATCCGGCAGACGCAGCACGCCCAGCGCTCCGGCCAGGACGAAGACGAGTCCCGTCGCCATCAACGCGATGCTGGCGATGTCGCGGACAAGAATGCCGATCTCGATCAGGGTCATTCGTCGTCTCCCCCGATGGCGCGGCGCAGGGACATCTGTGCCAGCGCGATTTCGAGCGAGCGGTAGCGGAAGAATTTCAGGATCGCGATCGTCGCGATGAAGTTGATCAACGCATAGAGCAAGGCGATGTCGACGCCGTCGCTGCGCCCGACCATCAGGCTGAAGATCAACAGGAGCAGCACCGTCTTGGTGCCGAAACTGTTCGCCGCGAGCACGCGGTCATAGAGAGTCGGCCCGATGAACAGACGCGACAGCATCAGCGCCATCGCCCCGGCCATGCACAGTGCGGCGATCAGATTCACCCAGACCATCATGAGGATTTTCTCCGCCCGTCAGTCGCCCGGTCGGCACGCGCATTCATTTCCGCGAAGCCGTCCGCGCCGGTGAAGTCCGGCGTCAGCGCATGCACCAGGAAGGCGTCCTCCTCAATCTCGACCGTCACCGTGCCCGGTGTCAGCGTGATCGAGTTCGCGAAGATGCAGCGGCTGAGATCGGAGTCCGCCTCAACCGGCACGCGCACGAGGCGCGGCGTGACATCGATTTCAGGTTTCAGCGCAGCCTTGAGCACGGCGACATTCGATTTGGCGATTTCGCCGCCCAGCCAGGTGTAGAAGGGAATCAGGGTCGGGAGACGGAAGAAGGGTGCGGTTTCGCGATCGATGATCCGCATCCGGATCGCGAGCAACATCGTCACGACGACGCTCGCCGCGCCCAATGAGAGCAACAGCGTCTTGTCATACCCCGACAGCACCCACCAGATGACGGCGAGCACAACGGCCAGACCGGTGCCGTAGATCATGCGGCCTCCCCTTAGGATCCCGGTCGGCTTTCCGACCGATTGGGGCGGTATTTAACGGGGGGTGGCGGCCTTGACCAGCGATACCGGTACAAAAGCCGTGGACAGGTGCAGTTGCAGGGGAATCAGCCCCGGCGCATTCCCTTGCCAAGATTGGCCCAATCCCAGTAGCGCAGAATCGTCTGCGCCCGTTCGACCGACAATGAGTCGTGCACGATCATCGCCTCGTTGAACGAAGGAAGCGTCTCGGAGCGCCCGAGCGCGCGCCACAGCTGCGAGAGATACACCCGGTCCGCGCCGGTCGCCTTGACCAGCACGGCAAGCGCCTCGCCGCCCGGGTCGTCGAACATGCGCGCCAGCAGGGGCTGGCTGATGCTGGCGATCTGGCTGGCAGCATCGAGCAGTTCCGGCGTCGCGCCTTCGCGCGCCATCTTGTCGAACACGTTTTCCAGCGTCCCGTAGGGGCTGCGCGCCATCGCATCCCGGTCGCGCTGGCGCCGATCCACGAAAACGAGCGCCCGGACGACCAGCGGATCGGGATCGGCCTCTTTCGCGGCCATGGCGAACACGTCGTCGACGGCTTCGATCATCAAGGTCCGGTCCACGCCGAACCGTTCGAGAATCTGCAGGCGTTCCGTATGCCGCGCCGACCAGAAAAGCCGCATGGCCGCGCGCGGCCGCAGCTCGGGGCGTTTCAGCAGCAAGGGCACGTAGGCCGCCTCTTCCGAAGCGGCGGCGACCAGATGATCAATGGTCGGCGGCGCCAGATGCGCACCGTGGTTCTTCAACAGCGTCGTGAGGACATTGTATTCGCCGCTGGAAATCAGCGTGGCCGTAACGACTTCCGACACCCGGTCGCGTTTCGCGATCGCGATCCGGTGTTCGAGATTGCCGGCCTTGATGATTTCGAGCAGGTCGAAATCGGTCAGCGTTTCAGACTTTTCCAGCAGCGGCTCGGCGACTTCGAACGTGTCGATCGCGAGCGACCGCACCAGTCCCGACGGCGCATCGGAGATCTCGGCGAGGCGCACGGCCACCCGCCGGCGCAATGCCGGTTCGCTGTACTTCAGGATCTCATGCAGCAGATCGCCGACGATCCAGCGCTCCTGCGGGCCGATCCGGCTGGAGGGCAGGCAGACAATGTCCGCGAGCCGCCTTGCGATGACGGTGCGCGAGCGGCCGGAAAGCGCCTGTTGCGGCTGAAGGTCGATGGTTTCTGAATAGGCCATGGCGATTCTGTATCTGTCCTGGCGCACCATGCCAGCGCGCGCGTTAAGGAAGCGTGGCTGCAACCGTGCGGTTTCGCCGCCTTGCCCTTCGCCTCCGCCCGACGCAGTTTGATCGCCCTGCCTGCCGTCATTGCCTGGGGCGCGATGATCACCTCGTCCAGTTCTCGTCCGTTTGCCGCCTATCTCGCCATCGTGGCGGGGTGGTTCTTCAGCTTCGGCCTGCAAACGACGCTCTATCCGGGCGTGGTCTATTTCACGCTCGGCGAAAGCCCGGAACGGCTGGGCCTCGCGCAGATGGCCCTGACCCTGCCCATGCTGCTGCTTCTACCGGCGGCGGGTGTGCTGGCGGAGCGGCGCGGCCGCCGGAAACTGCTGATCATCTTCTATGGCATGGCCGCCGCCGCCGCCGTGACGCTCGCCACGCTTCTGGCCACAGGCTCCCTCTCCTACCCGCTGTTGATCATCTACGCGCTCGGCGTCGGGTCGTGCGGCGCCTTCGTGCTGCCGGCGCGCGATTCCGCGATCAATCCGGTGGTGCAACTTGCGAACCGGACCGGGCACCCGATCACGCTGCAAAAGGCGGTGATCCTCACGACCATCGCCCAGTTCGGAGCCCAGATCGCCGGCATGGCCGCAGGCTATGCCACGCGCTGGACCGGCCCGGCCATCATGTTCGCGGTGCAGTCCGGGGGGTTCGCACTCGGCATGGCTGCCGCCTTTCAGCTTCCGCGGCTGCGCACACGCCGGCGAGATAAGCCGCACGTGCTTCGCGACCTCGTCGACGGCGTGAAGGCGGTCTTCACCTCGCCCGTTCTTGGGCCGATGACCTGGCTGATGATCGCCGTCGGATTTTTCGTGGTCGGCGGGGGTTTCTTCGTGATCATCCCGGTGCTCGTTCGCGACATTTATGGCGGCGGCTATTCGGAACTTTCCAGCCTGCTCGTCGTGTTCTGGATCGGGGCGCTGCTGGCCAATCTCGTCCTCGCCCGCTTCGGCGCGATCGAGCGCCCCGGCCTCGTCATCATCGTCGCGCAGATGGTCACCGTGGCCAGTCTCGGGCTGATAGCGCTGCACCTGCCTTTCTGGGGGCTCTATGTGCTCGATCTCGGCTGGGGGCTCGGCGCAGGCGTCGCGATCTCGCTCAGCCGCGCCGTGGTTCAGGAAAACGCGCCGTCCGACATGGTGGCCCGGGTCATGTCCGTCTACCAGCTGGGCCTGTTTGGCGGCATGCCGGTCGGGGCCGCGCTGATGGGCTTCATCGTCGCCGCGCTCGGCCCGCACACCTCGGCGCTGATCCCGATGGCCGGTCTGGGGCTTTTCCTCGTCTGGCTGGCGGTCGCCACACCGCTTCTGAAGGTCGGGCGGGCTGCAAAACTCACCCCGTGACCCTATCTGTTCAGCTGACCCGTTGAGGAGAAATCCATGCCCCGCCTGTCTGCAGACGAGATCAAGGCCCTTCGCGACAAGCTGACGCCGGACGAGCAGGCCATCGCCTTCGGCGAAGGCACGGAGCCGCCGCACTCCCATCCGCTGAATGTCGAGAAGCGCGAAGGCGAGTTCCGTTGCAAGGTTTGCGGAACCGGCCTGTTCAAATCGGACGCCAAATACGATTCCGGGTCGGGCTGGCCGTCCTTCTACGAAGCGCTCGACCCCGATGCGGTCGAGACCAAGTGGGACTTCAGGCTGATCGCGCCGCGCAAGGAGATTCACTGCGCCAATTGCGGCGCGCATCTGGGCCACGTCTTCGACGACGGCCCGCAGCCCACCGGCAAGCGCTTCTGCGTCAATGGGACCGTGCTGGACTTCCAGCCGGGTGACGGCGAAAAGTGACGCTGAATCGACCATGGGGAGAGTTCATTCGATGACCGACAACCGCGTTGCGTTCCGCCGGCTGGGCCTTCTGGTCTCGGCCGTCGCCGCCGCCCTGACTGTAGCCGCTTGCGGCGAGGAGACGACGATGAGCCAGCAGGCCGCCACCAACGAGAATACCGGAACCGAGACCGCACCCGACGTGCAGACGCTGATCGAACGCGCGCGCGCCATCGAAGCACCGGTGGCCGAGCAGCGCCCCGTCGAAATCGAACAGCTGGGCCGCACGCGAACCGACGAATACGCCTGGATCCGCGACGACAACTGGCAGGAAGTGATGCGCGATCCGTCCGTCCTGCGTCAGGACATCCGCGACCACCTCGAGGCCGAGAACACCTATTACAACGCGGTGATGCAGCCGACCGAAGCGCTGCAGGAACGCCTGTATCAGGAAATGCGCGGCCGCATCCGCGAGGACGATTCCTCGGTGCCGGATGCCGATGGCGACTTCGAATACTTCACCCGCTTCCGCGAAGGCGGCCAGTATCCGGTCTTCGCCCGCCGCCCGATCGATCCGGAAACCCGCGAACCGATCGGCGAGGAAGAGATCCTGCTCGACGGTGACGCGCTGGCCGAAGGTGTCGAATATCTCGACTTCGGCGATGTCGAGCATTCGCCCGATCACCGCTGGCTCGCCTACGGCGTCGATACGCGCGGCTCGGAATACTACGAGGTCCGCATCATCGATCTCGCAACGGGCGAGATCGTCGCCACGCTGACCGACGAGAGCACGGGCGATTTCGTCTGGGCCAATGACTCGACCACGCTCTTCTGGGTGTGGCGCGACGACAATGGCCGCTCCAAGCGCGTCTACCGTCAGGTTCGCGGTGAAGTGTCCTCGAGCCTCGTCTACGAGGAGGCCGATGACGGCTTCTTCGTGAATGTCGGCAAGACCGATGGCGACAGCTACATCGTGATCAACGCCTCGGGCCACACGACGTCGGAAGTCCGCCTGATCGACGCCAACAACCCGACCGCGGACGCCATTCTTGTGTCCGAGCGGGAGACCGACGTCGAATACTCCCTCACCGAAGCCGGCGGGCAGTTCTACATCCTCACCAATCTCGGCGGCGCGGTGGACTTCAAGGTGATGTCCGCTCCGCTCGACGCACCGCAACGCGCCAACTGGGAAGACGTCCTGGAACACCGCCCGGGGGTGCTGGTCACCGGCCTGATGGGCTTCCGCAACTGGCTCGTTCGTCTGGAGCGTGAAAACGCCCTGCCCCGTATCGTGGTCCGCAATCTGGAAGACAGCGCGGAGCACGAGATCGCCTTCGAGGAAGAGGCCTATGCCCTCGGCATCGACAGCGGCTACGAGTATTTCACCGACACGATGCGCTTCTCCTACGAGTCGCCGACGACCCCGCAGGAGACCTATGACTACGACATGGCGAGCCGCGAACGTACGCTGATCAAGCGCCAGGAAATCCCGTCCGGTCACGACCCGGAGGATTATGTCGTCCGCCGCATCATGGCGACGGGACATGACGGGGTGCAGATCCCGGTGACCGTGCTCTACCACCGCGACACGCCGCTCGACGGATCCGCGCCGCTGATGCTCTACGGCTATGGCAGCTACGGCATCACCATCCCGGCCGGCTTCCGCGTGACCCCGCTCTCGCTGGTCGATCGCGGCATGATCTACGCCATCGCCCACATCCGCGGCGGCATGGCCAACGGCTATCAGTGGTATCTCGATGGCAAGCTGGCGCTGAAGGAAAACACCTTCCGTGACTTCGTTTCCGCCGGGAATGCCCTGGTCGAGGACGGCTTCACCACGCGCGGCAACCTCGTCGCCTATGGCGGCTCGGCCGGCGGCCTTCTGGTCGGTGCGGCGATCAACATGGAGCCGGACCTGTTCGCCGGCGCCATCGCGGCCGTGCCCTTCGTCGACGTGCTCAACACGATGAGCGACGAAACTCTGCCGCTGACCCCGCCGGAATGGCCGGAATGGGGCAATCCGCTGACCAGCGAGGCGGACTACGACACTATCCTCGCCTACTCGCCCTACGACCAGGTGACGGCGCAGGACTATCCGCATGTTCTGGCCACCGCCGGTCTGACCGACCCGCGCGTGACCTATTGGGAACCGGCGAAATGGACCGCCCGCCTGCGCGCGACGCGCACCGATGACGGCCTGACCCTGATGCGTACCAATATGGGCGCAGGTCACGGCGGCGCGTCGGGCCGTTTCGACAGCCTGCGCGAGACGGCCGAGAACTGGGCCTTCGCCCTGATGGTGACCGGCCTGGCTGACGCCGAAGTCCACGAGCTCGAACTGGTGGCCCAGGAATAGGCGCCAGCTCAAACCGGAATGAAGAAGGGCGGCACCGGAAGGCGCCGCCCTTTTTCGTTACGCGTCGATCTCGAACGTCACCGTGGTCTGGCGCCCGCTGCGTACGACATTCTCGCCGCCTTCGCGGCGCGGATTGAACCGCCAGCCCTGAACGGACCGTTCGGCGGCCCGGACGAAGCCGGCGTTCGTGCAGTTTGCCGCGACATTGAAGGGCTGCCCGTTCGCCGCGATGTCATAGGTCACGAGGCAGCTGCCTTCGATATTCCGGGCGAGCAGGCTCGGTGGATACTCCGGCGGAATGCGCACGATCGGCGTTTCGTCCCGGTTGTCCGGCATGGCGAAACTGGTCTGCGACAGCTCCACACCGCCCAGATCGGGCAGGCCACCGAGATCGACGGAAGCGGGCGCCGCATCGACAGCGGCATTGGCCACATTGATCCTCGGAGGCGGCGGCGGAGGTTCGACCGGTTGAACTGTGTCTATGTCCCTGTCGCGTACGGGTTCGTCGATCACCTCCACCGTCGGGAAGATGTCGAGATCATAGTCGGGTATCGGCGCTTCCTCGCGGTATTCGACCGTGATGAGCGTCATCATCCCCAGGAACAGAAAGAAGGTGACTGTCGCGGCGGCGGGCATGCCGGCCGCCAGGCGTGCAATGCGCATGTTTGAAGCCTCCCCTGGCTTGTTTGCCGGGTACGGCTCCTCAGCCCTTGCTTCGGATGGATGCCGTTACCCGATAACGGTTATATGATAACATTGCGATTGTGTCATGATCGGGGCAGGCGCAACCGGTTTCGAGCAGACGAGACCAAAGCAGCAAAGAAAAAGGCCCCGGCGAACCGGGGCCTTGATCATTCAGACCGGGAAGACGATCAGCCTTCCTGCGTTTCCGCATCGGCATTCGCCGCACCGGACGGGTCCTGAGCGGCCTGGTCGCCGATCGGATCGCCGAACTGGTTGTAGTAGGCCGAACACTCTTCCGGCAGGTCGAGCAGAAGGCGGCCGGTTTCCGGATCGACGCGGCCCAGCAGCACCGAGGTGTCACGCTGGTCTTCGACCGAGAAGCGGCAGGAGTCGCGCTGCAGCTGTTCGAGAATGCGCGGGCGTTCCTGCTCGAAGCGGATTTCCTCGCGCACGAACCGCGCCCAGCCTTCCGCCGTCCGGCGGGATTCGCCGAATTGCGCACCACGGTCGAACGCCTCGATGGCGCCCTGGCGGTTGTTCAGCTCGTAGCGGATATTGCCGAGGAGAACCCAGGCATTGCCCGTCTGGCGGAGACCGCCCCGGTTCAGCGCCTGCTCGATCGCCTCGGTCGCGGCCTGCAGTTCGCCCTGCTGGTAGAGGGCTTCACCGAGCTTCAGATAGTTCTCGCCGGTATTGGTCATCTGGGCGAGCTGACGCAGCACCGGGATGGCCCGGTCCCACTCGCGCGCCTGACGCCACATATTGGCGAGCAGTTCAACGTTTTCGGTGTTCCGCTCGACGCGGCCGGCATTCATCTCGCGCTCGAGAATGGACGCCCCGCGATAGGGAACATCGTAGAAGCTGTAATACTGGGCGACGCGAACGATCTCGCGGCCCTCGGTCAGCATCCCGTTGATGTACATGATCTTGTTGACTTCGAACGCCTCTTCCTCGCGGCCATTCTGCGCGAGCAGGGAAGCGTAGGACGTCCAGATATTCTTTTCGGTGGGCCAACGGGCGGCCATCTCGCCGATGATCCGCATCTGGTCGGCCGTGCGGTCCAGCGACTGATAGTAGTACAGCACCAGGTTGAAGTGACGGCGCTCACGCGGGTTCGCCCCTTCGAACGCCTGTTCCGCATAGCGCAGGCCTTCCTGGAAACGGTCCGCTTGGGCATAGGCTTGGGCCAGCATCATCGCGAGGCGTTCGTTGATCTCGCCGCCAGCACGCGCCGCAGCCAGAATCTCGTCGATGCCTTCATTGTACCGCTCGGAAGCGATCAGCAGCTGACCGATATTGATCCGCAGGCCGACCGTTTCTTCCGTGGTCATGATCCCGGTGGCGATCGCCGCGCGCCAGTCCGTGATGGCCTGGTTCAGACGCTCGGTCTCGTAATAGGCCCGGCCGCGAAGCTGGAGCGAGATCATCCGCTCGTACGGGGTGATCCCCGAACGGGCGAGGGCGCGATCCAGCTGGGTGATCGACTCCTGCCACTGGTCGTTGGACTGAAGCTCCTGCGCCCGCAGCACGATTTCACCGATTTCCGCCGAGAAGGACCGGTTCGCGGCCTCATCCTCTTCCTGCACGACCATGCGCAGAGCCGAGGCTTCCGGTGCGGCGAAACCAATCGCGCCCGCCACGAAGACCGCCGACAGCATAAGCCGGAAGCGGGACAGGTTCTGGGCTTTCGTAGACAGCATCATTCACGCTCTCCTGCGCGCCGGTTACCGGCGCCAACATCAGGCCCTGGGCCTCTTCTGGCCGCCAGAAGCGGCCGTCACATCTATCCGGCTCTAGTCGTTGAGCTGGAAGACGAACTGGGTTTCCACGCCGGAACGCGACACCGGAACACCATCAACGACCTTCGGATTGTAGCGCCAGCGTTCGACCGCGCGGCGGGCCGCGCTTTCGAACAGTGAGCTGGAGCACTGATAGACGTTGATATTCGTCGGCGTACCGTCAGGCGTCACGTCGAAGCGGACATTGCAGGTCCCCTCCACGCCCCGTTCGGCGGCGCGCGGTGGATATTGCGGCTCGATCCGCACCAGCGGCTGGGCGTCACGGTCGGAGACCGAGAAGTTGACGCTGTTCGAATTCAGCTGCGGCGCTTCGAACCGCGGGATTTCGCCCACAATGGTCGACAGACCTTCGGTCGGCTGCTGCGCCCGCTGACGCTCGATCTGCGGCGGCGGAGGCGGCGGCGTGACCTGGTCCACGTCGCGGATGTCGACATTACGCTGGCGGGCCAGTTCCTCGACTTCCGGGCGGATGTCGATCTGGATCTCCTCGCGCACTTCGTCCTCGACTTCGCTGTCCGTGAAGATCAGCGCCTGCATCAGGGAGAACAGCGCGAACGTGACAATCGCCGCGATCGGAATGCCGATGATCAGTCTCAGAAGTCCTGGCATGACGGCCTCCTAGTTGTTCCGAGTCGAGATGTTCACGGGCACGCCCATGTCGCCGAGGATATCCTGCACCTCGAAGACAAGACCGCTGCTCGCATCCGCATCGCCCTGGATCATCGCCTCGGCCCGCGGGTTTTCCTCGATCAGCTGCTCGATCGCACCGCGAACGCCATTGATGTCGTAAACGCGCCGGTTGATCCACACCTCGTCGGACGCCGTCACGGCGATCAGGATCGACGGACGCTGGCGGTCGGTCGTCACCGCGTCGGGACGGGTCACGTCCACGCCGGGCTCCTTCACGAACACCGAGGTCACGATGAAGAAGATCAGGAGGATGAACACGACGTCCAGCATCGGCGTCATGTTCAGCTCGACTTCTTCCTCTTCGGTATTCACACGGCTAGCTCTGCGAGCCATGACTTACTCCATTTCTTTCGCGCGGCCGGCCATCACTGCTGGTTACGCTGAGCAGGTTGGACCGAAACCGGGATACCGTTCGCCTGCATGTCATCCCAGATCAGCACCACGATGCCGTGATCGGCCTCGTATTGCGGTGCGATCAGGACGGCACTGCGCGGGTTCTCGGCGCGGAAGCGGGACACCGCGGCCAGCACGCGTTCCGGATCGGTCTGCTGCTGGTTCACGAACACCCGCCCCTGATCATTCACGTCGACTAGGATGACCGGTGCCGGATCGGTCGGTGTCTCCGGCGATTGCGGCGGGGGCTGCATGTTCAGGCCCTCTTCCTGCAGGAAGGTCGCCGTCACGATGAAGAAGATCAGCAGGATGAAAACGATATCCAGCATCGGGGTCATGTTGACCTCGGCCTGGTCGTTCGCCTTGTTTTTTCTGCGTCTCATCTGATTACAGCCCCAGTTCGAGATCGTCGGCCAGCGAAGCGGTACGATGCTGCGCCATGCGTTCGATCTGGTTGGAGAACAGTAGACCCGAGAGCGCCGCCACCATGCCGGCCATCGTCGGGATCGTGGCTCGCGACACACCCGCCGACATGGCGCGGGCATCGGAAGATCCCAGGATGGCCATCGTATCGAACACCGAGACCATGCCCGTCACCGTACCCAGCAGCCCGAGCAGCGGGGCGATGGCGACGAGGGTCTTGATCAGTTCGACGTTCTGGTAGTTGCGTTGCTTAACCTCGGAGATCAGCTGGTCGCGGATCGCGTGAGCATGCCAGGACTTGTGATCCTCGCGTGCCGACCATTCGCGGACGGCGCGCTTGGAATGTCCCTTCTCAGCGAGGCCGAAATACACCAGCCGTTCGAGGATGAAGGCCCACATGACAAACGTAGCGATCATGATCACCACGAGCACGGGGCCTCCCCGCTCGAGAAACTCCTGAAGGCCTGTGATAGCCGCATCCATGTGCGTGCCTCCTTCAGTAGCCCCTTAGGACGGACGACGTTCTTCGGCGGAACGCGCAACCATGCCCGCAGCCTGTTCTTCAAGCACCTGCTGGACACCGCGAGCGAAGCTGGCAGCGAAGCTGTGGATGAAGAGGAGCGGGATGGCCGACACGAGACCGAGCACCGTGGTCACGAGGGCTTCCGAGATACCGCCGGCCATGATCTTCGGATCGCCGGTACCGAACAGGGTGATCTGGGTGAAGGTACGGATCATGCCCGTAACGGTACCCAGCAGGCCGAGCAGCGGAGCGATACCGGCCGCCAGCTTGAGGAAGTTCAGGCCGAATTCGAGCTTCGGCGTCTCCCGCAGGATGGCTTCGTCGAGCTTCAGCTCGATCGTTTCGATATCACGGTCCTTGAACTCTTCGTACACGCCCATGACACGGCCCAGCGAGTTACCGCGGGACGGGGTCGAACGGCGCTTCTGAGCAGCGACCGCCGCCGATTCCAGCATCAGCTGGACCAGACGCAGCAGGCCGAAGGCGACCGAGATCGCAAGCAGGCCGAGGATGATGTAACCGACGGTCCGGCCCTGAGCGATACGCTCTTGCAGGTTCGGCACGTCGCGGTAGATGGCCAGCAGGCCGCCGCGGGACGGGTCGATCGGACCCATCACGATTTCATCGGAAGAAGCGTTCGTCACGCGGCTCGCCGCATTGACGATGTCGGCCGGGGGCTGACGCTCGAGGGGCGACAGGTCGTAATCGCCATTCTCGCCTTCGGTCCATTGGACGAAGGTCACGCCGCCGTCATCCGCCCAGGCGATGAACGGACCGACGCGGGTCACCGAAACCGGCTGCCCGCCGCCCAGACCGTTGACCACACGATCGAAGGTGACGACCTGACCTTGCAGGATCATCTCTTCGGTCATGCGGCGGTGGATCTGGCTGAGCTGCTCGGTGCCCGGAAGCGCGCGGCTTTCGGACAGTTCGACCAGCGTCGCGGTGCGGTTCGGCACCTGCGCGGAAATGATCGATGCGTCGATGATCGACGCGAACTCGCCGGCCGTCTGACGCGCGGCACCGAACAGTTCGCCGAACTCACCCTGCGCTTCACGGAGCTGGGCACCCAGCTCGTCGATGCGGGCTTCGTTCTCGTCGTACTGGGCACGGATGCCGGCCGCCTGGCCTTCCAGCGCGCTCAGCTGCGAGCGGGCTTGGGCGAGCATCGCCGACTGCTGGCCGCGGGCTTCGCGGAATTCCTGCAGGCGGCGCTGGTTTTCTGCGCTCATTTCCCGCGAGTCCGAACGGACGCGGTTGAGCAGTTCGCTGATGGAGGAAGCCGGCTGCGTTTGAGCCATGGCGCTTCCGGCGAGCGCTGCACCCATCGAGATGGCGGCAGCGAAAATCTTGAAGGACTTGTTCATCGCGTGAATCTCCGTCTCTCGAGGCCTACTGAGCGTCTTCCGAGCCCGGAATCGGCGCGGTGAAGAGGTCAGGCGTGGTGACTTCCTGCGCGATACGGAACGCGCTGGTCACGGCCGCATCGCTCGCGCCCGAGACGCGTTCCCAGTCACCATTGTACTGGGTGTACGCCATCAGGTCGCCATTCGGCATGTCGCGGATCAGGGCGACACGGCCGATGCGGAGCGTGGTGACATTGGTCGGAACGCCGTCGATGTCGACCGTCTCTTCATAAGAGTCGATCTGACGACCGTAGGACGCCTCGATATCGTAGGCGTTCAGGATCAGACGGTAACGCTCGGCCGCGGAAATTTCCGGATCGTCGAGGTCTTCGTACAGGTTCGCGATGCGCTCCTGACGGTTCTCGACGTTGAACGGCAGGTCCAGGTTCACGAAGTTTTCGAGGTTCTGAACCATGTCGCGCATCATCGGCAGGATTTCGACGCCGACATTGTCAACGCGTCCGATCTGCTGTTCGAGCGACGCGATTTCGTTCTGCTGCGACTGCAGGAACACCCGCTGCTGCTCGATATAGAGCCGCTGCGATTCGATCTGCTGCTGGAGCGCGCGGAACTGCAGCTCGTCATCAGTTGCCGCATCGTCCAGATCGTCGATCTGCCGCTGAGCAGCCGCTGCATCTTGCGTCGCCTGCTGAGCGGTACGGATCACATCGTTGATCTGGGCCTGAGCTGCGCCGCCGACCACTCCGGTCAAGAGAGCTGCCGCAACGGACGCGCTGAGCCAATACCTCATCTTCGCCATGTCTCGCCTCACAATGATCCGGACGGGGCATGCTGCCTCCGCCCTGGAATTTCCCCTCGGTTGTCAAACCGGCGCCAACCGCCGGAAAAAGTCCCAGTTAGATGACCGCTGAAACAACGGTCCTGAATCCGGAAAACACTTCCGGTTACGCGAATCCCTAAACGATGTTGGAGACAGTGCTGTGAACCCCTTCCCCTGCGGCGGTTGATCCGCCGACGTATCGTCCAAGACGCTTCGCGCCATTCACCGCCGGTCACGCTAGCGTCCTGTTGCGCGCCGATCAATACACCCTTCCCATATCCTGCTGCGATGGACATCGATTTCAGGACGACTTTCTCCTTTGGCGGGCGAAACACGCGATGATGCTCGCCCCGTGGGCGAAACGCTGCAGCCGCTCTGCAGGTTCCGTTACGTTATTACATTCCAGAAAGAAATGCGAGATCAAATTTGCGTGTGGTCGCGCAAACGCCGTTTCCGGCCGCAGAAGACGACCGGGAAATCAGGGTATTTCTTATGGGAGGATGGCTGGGGCGCCAGGATTCGAACCTGGGAATGGCGGTACCAAAAACCGCTGCCTTACCACTTGGCGACGCCCCAATTCGTGGTCCGTCCGGACCGCGTGAGCGGGGTAGATAGCGGCAAGCTGCGATGGATGCAACGGGGCTGCGCGGTATGCGTTGCACACCCCTGAATCTGTCGCTATAAGCCGCGGCCTCGGTTCGGAGTATAGCTCAGCCTGGTAGAGCACCGTCTTCGGGAGGCGGGGGTCGCAAGTTCGAATCTTGCTACTCCGACCATTCTTCCCCGCCCCTGTTTCGACACCTGACGACAAACGACCGCTTTCGCGCGAATCCGGCTGGCCCGGGACTCCTCACATGCGCGTCCCCTCGACCGTGCCATGCGCCGCCTCTATAGATTCCGGTTGAAACGGAAACGGCGAGTGGTAGCGGGTCATGAAACAGTTCTGGGTCACCTTCTTCGGATCGATCTTCGGCGTCATCGTCGGATCCGTCGTCACGATGGTGTTGGGCGTCTTCCTCATTGCGGGGCTGATCGCCTCGGCGGCGCAGTCATCCGACCCCGCCCCGGTGATTCCCTCGGCCAATGTCGTTCTGTCGCTCGACCTGCGTGAAGCCCGGAACGACCAGCCGAGCCGCTCGCCCTTCGCCTTTGCCGATCCGCTGTCGACCGTCGATCTCGTCCGGGCGCTGGAACGCGCCGAAGGCGATTCGCGCGTGTCCGGCCTGTTCATCCGCGCCAACGAGTACGGTCTGCCCCCCGCTCAGGCCGAGGAGATTCACCGCGCCATCGCCGCCTTCCGCGCGTCGGGCCGCTTCGTGATCGTCCATGCGCAGGGTTTCGAAGGCACGTCCGCGACGAACTATTTCGCCGTCTCCGGCGCCGACGAGATCTGGCTGCAGGACACCGCGACCTTTTCCGCGTCCGGCCTTTATGGCGAAGTCCCCTTCTTTGGCGGTCTGCTTGAGCGGTTCGAAGGCCGCGCCGAATTCATCCAGTTCGAGGACTACAAGAACGCGCCGAACAGCTACACGGAAGCGGGCTTCACCGATGAGCACCGGGAAGCCACGCTCGGCTATTTCACCGGCATCTTCGATACCATCATCGAGACCGCCGCGACTGATCGCGGCCAGACGCCCGAGGCGATGCGCGCCCTGATCGAGGACGCGCCCTACTCTGCTGAACAGGCGCTCGAAGCCGGCCTCGTCGACCAGCTCGGCCAGGTGGTTGATGCCCGCCAGGCTGCGCTCGACCGCGCCGGCGCCCGCCAGCTGACCGACATCTATGACTACGCCAGCTCCGCCCTTATGCATCAGAGCGGCCCGATCATCGCCCTCATCGAAGGTCAGGGCGCGATCGTCACGGGCAACGCCCCTCCGGGCCTGTTCGGCGGTGACGAGATGATCGGCAGCGATCTGATGTCGGAATCCATCCTCAACGCCGCGCGTGACCCGAATGTCCGCGCCATCGTGCTGCGCATCGACTCGCCCGGCGGTTCGTCGATTGCGTCCGATCAGGTGTGGGATGCGGTCCGCCGCGCGCGGGAAGCCGGCAAGCCTGTCGTCGTGTCGATGGGCGGGGCCGCGGCGTCCGGCGGCTACTACATCGCCGCGCCGGCCGACTACATCGTGTCCAACGCCACCACGATCACCGGTTCGATCGGTGTCTATGGCGGCAAGATCAACCTCCACGACACGCTCGGCCTCGTCGGTGTGAACATCGAGCCGATCTCGGTCGGCGGCGACTTCACCGACGCCTATTCCGGTCAGACCGACTGGACCGACGCCCAGCGCGCGGAGCTGGAATCCCTGCTCGGCGACATCTACGCCGACTTCACCGAACGCGTGGCCGAAGGCCGCGTCATCCCGATCGAACGTGTGCTCGAGATCGCCCGGGGCCGCGTCTGGACCGGCGCACAGGCGCTGGAGCTGGGTCTGGTCGATGAGATCGGTGGCATGCGCGAAGCCGTGGCAGCCGCCCGTTCACTCGCGGACATCGAGGCCGGCACGCCGGTCAATCTCCGCCGCTACCCGGCCCGCCCGACCGCGTTCGAGGCGTTCCAGGCGATGTTCGGTGTGACTGCGGAATCGGCGGAAACGCTGGCCCAGCTCAACGCGCTGATGGAAATGCCGGAGGTTCGCGCCGCCCTCGAAGCCCGCGGCATGACCGGCCGGGGCAATGAGCTGCGCACGCCGGCCAGCCAGCCGAACTAGGCAAACAGGACGCCGAACGCGA
The DNA here is from genome assembly GCA_016124205.1 of Alphaproteobacteria bacterium. Lineage (GTDB taxonomy): Bacteria > Pseudomonadota > Alphaproteobacteria > Caulobacterales > Maricaulaceae > Hyphobacterium. The sequence goes on along the minus strand of WGOD01000003.1, from coordinate 127,841 downwards.
ACACGATCAAAAGCGCGATGACCAGAATGAAGAGGTAGACAACGTCGAGAACCAGCACGCGCATCAGCGCGAAGAAACGTCCGTGCTCGTAGATATTCCGGTGCAGTTTGTAGAGATAGAAATTGCTCCAGAGGAAAAAGACCAAGATTGCCCATCCACTGATCAGCGGCACCAACAGCACCAGCGCCGTCATCAGGAAGAACAGGAAGGAATGGAAGTGGAGCGAGACGATCAGATGATCGTAGAAATAGATGCTCCGCCGCCAGAAATGCATCAAGGCGAGCAGTAGCGCGTAAATGGGCACCAGCGCGAATATCACGCGCGGTGTCCAGACCCGGACTGCAGCCATCCAGCTTCTGGGCTCCTGAATGACGTGTGCGATGCGGTCGGCGAGATAGACCCGCACCGGATAGGGTAAACCTTCCAGACCATTTAGATTCATATTGACGGACTCGCCGTCAGCGAACTCGACACTCCCGCGATTCTCTCCGGCGTCTGGATAGTCCTCTGGCAGGATGGACTGCCGCATCGACAACACCATCGCATCCCGACGTCGCTGTTCGCGGACCCGGTCGGATTCAGTCGCCCCCTCGTCTTCCGCGCGAACATCTTCCTCGAGTCGACCGATTTGCTCGCGCGCCGCCGCGATCTGATCGGCAAATTCCGGATTGTCTTCCTCAGCCTGCGCCAATGACTGATCGGCTTCGTCGAGATCTTCCGCCGAGGGAGGGGCACTGAACACCGACGGGGAATCATCGCCATCCCCGAACGAGAAGACGAGGAAGAAGGCCAGGCTCGCCACGATGAACAGGCGGAAGGGTTGGACGTAGCGCGCGCGCACACCGCTGAGATAATGGCGCGTGATCCGGCCCGGCCGGAACATCAATGCAGGGATGGTCCGCCAGAACCGGCCATCGAAGGAGAAGAATCCGTCGAGGACTTCCAGCACCAGCGACCAGACCGGCCGGTGGAAGGTATCGGCGTCCTGGCCGCAGCTGTGGCAGATCGGCCCTTTCAGTGCCGTTCCGCAATTCGAGCAATGTCCGTCATCGCCAGCCGGTGTGAAAGCCGACTTGCGGCGTCGATTACCGGAAAAAATGGCATCGGCGGCAACCGCATCGGTAACCGCGCTATCGATCAGATCTGGACCTGGCATGAAACTCTCCCCCGACGGCGGAATCTACCGCCGGTCGGGGGAGAGGAACAAGGGAAGCCTGCGGACTATTCTTCCGCGGCGTCTTCGGTACCGGCCGGTTCGACGTCGGAATTGACGTCGGCAAAGCACAGCCAGCGCGTCCGGTTGATACGCAGGATGTTGTCCGTCCAGCCGGTCACGTTCGGGTTCACCAGCGCCTTGTTGACGTAGAACACGATCGGGATCAGCGGCATGTCGTCGAGCAGCATCTGCTCGGCTTCGGCCAGGATTCCGGCCCGGACTTCCATGTCCTGTTCGCGGTTACCCGCCGCCACCAGCGCATCGTATTCCGGATTGCGGTAGCGCGAATAGTTCATCGGGATCGAGTTGGTCTCGCCCAGATAAAGGAAGCTGTACGCGTCGTTGAAGTCCGCGATCCAGCCGCCGTCGCCAACCTGGAAGTCGGCCGCGCGGAGGTTTTCATAATGGATCTGCAGCTCGATTTGCGTGATCGAGACATTGACCCAGTCCGCGATGCTCTCCCAGTCCTGCTGCACGACCGGCGCGATACGCGGATTGTCGGCGGAAGAACGGTAGGTGTATTCGAACTCGAGCGGATTGTCGGGGCCGTAGCCGGCCTCCATCAGCAGCTCGCGGGCGCGTTCGCGGCGCTCGTCGATCGGAACATCGGCCCAACGCACGCGGGCGTCGTTCGTGTAGTTGGCAACTCCCGGCGGAACCAGCGAATAGGCCGGCTCCTGACCGGCGCGGTAGATTTCCTCGGCGAGGAAGTCGCGGTCGATCGACATCCCGAGCGCATTGCGCACGCGGGCATCCTGGAAGGTCGGATCCTCGAGGTTCAGCGCGTAATAGACGGTGCCCATATACGGGGCGACGCGGACATATTCCGGCGCTTCCTGGCGCAGGCGGTCGATATGCTGTCCCGGGAACTCATTGTTCAGGTCGAGTTCGTTGTTCAGAACGCGGCGAACGGCGGCCGAGCTGTCGATCGTCGGGTAGTAGAACACCTCGTCGATGCAGACGTCGTCATTGCCGTAGAAGGTCTCGTTGCGCACCAGGTGTACGAAATTGTTCGTCGACCACTCGACGAGGCGGTACGGGCCGTTGACCACGATGTTGCGCGGCTGGATCCATTGATCGCCATACTCTTCGACCACGTGACGCGGCACGGGGAAGGTCGTGTAGTGGGTCAGAAGGCCCGGAAGATACGGCGCCGGATAATTCAGGCGGATTTCCAGAGTACGGTCATCGATCGCGCGCACGCCGACTTCCGACGGCGGCAGCTCGCCGGTGTTCACTTCCTGCGCGTTGACGATCGGGTAGAGCAGCGACGCGTACTGCGACAGGGTTTCCGGGTTCAGGATCCGCTGGAAGGCGAATTCGAAATCACCTGCCGTGACCGGCTGGCCGTCCGACCACTGCGCGTCGCGCAGGTGGAAGGTCCAGGTCAGACCGTCTTCGCTGATGTCCCAGCTTTCCGCCATGCCCGGAATCGGTTCCGCGTTCACATCCTCGGTCGTCAGGCCGATGAACATGTCGCCGATGATGTTGTTCTCCCAGGTGCCGCTCGCCTTGTGCGGATCGAGCGTCAGCGGTTCGCCGGAATTACCCCGGTGAATGACAACGGTATCGGAATCGACTTCGTTGCCGCCGCCACCGCAGGCGGCGAGAGCGAATGCGGAGGCCCCGAGGGCCAGGGCGGCAAGCATCGTACGATTGCGAATCATGGTCGCGGATCTCCCCTGTAATTCCAGTGCGCCTGGCATCCAGACGCCGAACGGCGTGAAGCGGTCGACAGCCCCTCGCCGCTCACGCATAGTCCTTGATCGAAGCGATCATGAACGAGTGTCTATGAACGTGCGATTACCATTAGCTGCAATCACCCTGCTCGCGCCAGCCTTGGTACTGTCAACGGCTGCACAAGCGCAAGATGCAGAGCAATCACCTTTGCGTCCGTTGTTCGCGTGCCAGGACATCACCAACGATGCCGAACGCCTCGCCTGTCTCGACCGGGAGGTCGCCGCCCTGCGCGCCTCTGAGGACGAAGGCCGGCTGGTGGCGGTGTCGAGGCGCGAGATCGAGGAAGCCGAAGAGGCGTCCTATGGCCTGTCGATTCCGAACTTCTCCTTGCCATCCCTGCCCCGTCTCGGCTTTGGCCGCGGTGAGGGCGAGGGCGAGGCAACGGTCACCGAAACCGATACCGGGGCCCGGATTTTCCGGGATGCTGACGGTCGCATCGATCAGGTGATCGGACAGCCCATCGTCGCAGTCCGAACGGGCGCCCAGGGGCGCTACGTTTTCGAACTCGCCAACGGTCAGGTCTGGCAGCAGGAAGACTCGACCCGTGTTTACGTGCCCCGCAATATCGAGGGCCATACCGCGGATATCCGCAGCGGCGCGCTCGGGTCTCACCTGATGCGCATTGACGAGCAGAACCGCTGGTTCCGCGCGGTCCGCATCCGCTAATCCGGTCAGGAGCAATTCATGTCCCGCCTTACGTCACTTCGCATGCTTCTTGTCGCCGGTACGGCATTCGCCGGGCTTGCGGCCCCTGCGATCGCGCAGGAAGACGACCCGGTCGATGCCGTGATCGCCTGCCGCTCGATCGCCGATCCGGCCGCACGCCTCGCCTGCTTCGACAACACGTCCGGCGACCTCGCCGACGCCCACGTGTCGGGTGATCTGGTGACGGTCAGCCGCTCCGACATTGTCGCCGTGGAGCGCGATGGCTTCGGCTTCGACCTGCCGTCCATGCCGCGCATCTCGATGTCGCTGTTTGGTCGCGGCGAAGCCAATGCGCTTGATCCCGAAGCCGTGGCGGCGGAAGCCGAAGAACGCATCGCCGCCTTGCCCGCGGCCGAGCCCGGCTCGCCGGCCGCCGCGCGTCCGCCTGCGCCTCGCCCGGCTGCACCGGCCGCGACCCCGGCGGAAGACGAAGGGGTGACGATTGTCAGGCGCGACGACGACGGCTCGATCGAGGAGATCTCGATGGTGATCGAGCGGGCCCGCGAGTACAATTACAACCAGTACCGCTTCTATATGGAGAACGGTCAGGTCTGGCGTCAGGTCGATACCGAGCGCGTCCGCCTCAACCGCAACAGCGAGAACACCGCGGTGATCCGCCGCGCGGCGATGGGCAGCTACCTCATGCTGATCAACGATCGCGGCACCGCGATCCGCGTGATCCGCGAGGAGTAGGTCCACACAAATCGCCAACGAAAAAGCCGCCGGGCGACCGGCGGCTTTTTTGATTTGCCTGGAGCGTGGGACCTACCGGTCCTTCGGGTCGATCGCGTCGCGGAGGCCGTCGCCGATGAAGTTGAAGCAGAACAGCGTCAGCATCATCGTCGCGCCGGGGAAGATCAGCGTCCACCACGCCACTTCCATGTCCTGCGCGCCATAGGCGATCAGGCGGCCGAGCGAGGTCAGCGGCTCCTGCACGCCGAGGCCGAGGAAGCTGAGGAAGCTTTCCGCCAGGATCACGACCGGGATGGTCAGTGTGGCATAGACCACGACCGGTCCGAGCACGTTCGGCACGATATGCCGGCGGATGATCGAAAGGCGCGACACGCCGGCCGCTTCCGCGGCCTCGACGAATTCCATGCCCCGGAGCGCGATGGTCTGGCCGCGCACAATCCGCGCCATGGTCAGCCATTCAACGGCGCCGATCGCGACGAAGATCAGGATGATGTTCCGGCCGAACACCACCATCAGGATGATCACGAAGAAGATGAAGGGCAGCGAATAGAGGATATCCACGATCCGCATCATGAACTGGTCGAGCCGCCCGCCGACGAACCCCGCCGTCGCACCCCAGAGGACACCGATCGCCAGCGACACGCTGGTCGCGACCACGCCCACGGCCAGCGACATGCGAAGCCCGATCAGCACCCGCGCGAACAGGTCCCGGCCCTGCGCGTCGGTGCCGAAGATGTGGAGATTCTCGAAGGTCGGCGGCAGCCACACCGCGTCGCGGTAGATGGTCGCGTGATTGTGCGGCCAGATATAGGGACCGACGATCGCCAGAAGGACCAGCAGGCCGAGAATGACCATGGAGGTCACGGCGGCACGGTTGCGCATCAGGCGCGCGCGGGCGTCATCCCACAACGAGCGGCCCTTGATCGCGCTCTGCTCGAGCAGCTCCGCGTTCGGATGTGCGTTCTGGGGAGCCATTACTCGTACCTCACCTTCGGATTGAGGACGCCGTAAAGCAGGTCCGCGAGAAGGTTCAGCGTGATGATCAGCGTCGCATAGAGAATCACGACGCCCATCACGACGGTGTAGTCACGCTGCAGTGCCGCGGTCACGAACTGGCGTCCGATCCCGGGCAGCTGGAAGACCTGTTCGATCACGATGGAGCCCGTCACCAGCGCGGCCGAAGCCGGGCCGAGATAGCTGACCAGCGGCAGAACCGCAGCGCGCAGCGCGTGCCGCGTGATGACCGCGCGCGACGGCAGGCCCTTGGCGTGCGCCGTGCGGATATAGTTCGAGCGCAGCACTTCGATCATGCTCGCCCGCATCAGGCGCGAGATGATGGCGATCTGCGGCAGCGCCAGCGTCACGACCGGCAGGATCAACCGGTCGGGCGTCATGCCCAGACGCGGGTCGAGCCCACCCGTCGGCAGCCAACCGAGATAAAGGCCGAGCGTCAACGCCAGCACGGGGCCCATCACAAAGGGCGGGATGGTTATCCCCACCATGGCCAGGCCCATGACGCCGAAGTCGGCTGGCTTGTTCTGTCTCAAGGCGGCTATGGACCCCAGTAACGAGCCCATGAAAATCGCCAGTGCGATCGACAACGCTCCGATCGTGGCGCTGACCGGGAAGCCTTCCGAGATGATTTCCGAAACCGTCTTGTCGCGGAATTTCAGCGACGGCCCGAAATCGAACTGCGCGAGGTCGCGCATGTAGTTGAAGTACTGCTCGTGCAGCGGCCGATCGATGCCGAAATGCGCCTCGACATTGCGGCGCACTTCCTCCGGCATGGGCCGTTCGGTGTCGAACGGACTGCCCGGCGCGGCCCTCATCATGAAGAAGGCCACGGTGATGATAATCAGGATGGTCGGTATGGCGACGAGAAGCCGCCGAAGGATGTAGCCGAACATGCCGGGGGTCCTGCCCTGTTTTGCTACAGTTTCATGCTGGCGCGGGACTCGTCAATCAAGGGCGGGTTGCAGCGCAGTCGCATTCGCCGCGACCGGCAGTGGCGCGCGCACAACGGGATTCGACCTGTCTGAATAGGCGGTTGCGGCTTGCAGGGCCGCCACGGCGAGGACCAGCCAGACCGCCCTGCGAATCCGGGCCGAGACAAAATTAACGATGCGAATCCACGCTGGCATGACACGCTCCCGAAGTGTTCGGGGCTTCCCTAGCAAGGCCCGGACCGGTAAAGGGGCTTGGGTCCGTTGCGTGGGGGCGTCGCGGATGTGGACAGGCGAGGACGGAAGCCTTCGATGAATTCGAACACGCTCTGGTGGACCGACTGGGACTATCGGGACGGCGTCGTCTCCGTGCGCAGCACCGGCCAGAAACTGCCTGTAAAAGGCCGCTTTCTGTGGGTCTGTTTCAACTGGTTCATCTACTATCTGTGCATGGAAGCCTGGCGGGCCGGTTCGATCGCGCGCCGAGGTCCCCGGGTCGCCTTCATGCCCGGGCGTCCTCGCCCCTGGTATTTCATCTGGCCGGCCCTGCATGCCGCCGGCGGGCGCATCGTCTCGGACCCCGAGCAGGCCGATATCGTGGTCTATTTCGAGGACGCGACATCTGCCTGCGCTCATGTGCAACCCGAGGCCCGGCTGGCACTGAACTTTGCCTGCACCGACGTCACGAAATCTCGCGTGAACTCGGTCTTCGAACAGGTGTTCGGCTATCCGCTCCGGATCGATCCGCTGACCGCGGCCGAGCCCGTGGTCGAGAAGTCGGAAACCAATGGCGCGCACGATGGACGGATCCGACAGGCTCCGTGCGAACCCGTTGAGGGCTGCGTTTATCAGCGCCTGATCGACAATCGCATCGACGCCGACCGGGTCGAGGATTTCCGCTGCCTCGTTGTGGGCGGCAGAATTCCGTTCGGCTTCCTGAAGCGCCGCCCGGTCGATCGCCGCTTCATGAACTTCAATTGCGAAGTCCGGCTGACGGAGAACCAGGACTGGCTGCTGCCCGGCGAGCTGGAGAAACTGGAAGCGTTCGCGAACGCCATGTGTCTCGACTGGGGCGCGCTCGACGTGCTGCGGGACCGCAATGACGGACGCATTTACGTCGTCGACGTGAACAAGACGAATATCGATCCCCCGATCGCCCTGCCCCTGCGCGACAAGCTCAGCGCAACCAGGCGCGTCGCCCGCATGTTGCGCCAGATGGCCGGCAAGCCGGACTAACCGATCCGCTCGCGGATATCCCGTTCGATCACGGACAACCGGCGGGCATTGCGCCCGCCATCGCGCCCACCAGACCGGGCCGCCGCGCGGTAGTCCAGTCGCGTTCCGTCCTCCTCCGTGGCCGACAACCGAACCACGACATCGTCGGTTTGCGCGTACCAGAAGCTTTCAATGGTCAGTTCGACCATGCCGCGTCCCCGCGATACTGCCCCGACACGCCACCGCCGGTCACGCGCCATGTCGAGCATGGCATCGAACACCGCGTCGGGCGGTGCGTCGAAGTGGACGGGCTCGATCACCGCTTCCGGGCGATAGCCGCCGGCATAGTCGAGCGTGTTCGCCTTCACACCCCGGCGAAGGACAAGGGCTTCGGTGAAGACCGGCGGCGTTCTGCCATCGGTCGTAACCTCGCTGACGGCCGGTTCGCTGTAGTAGAGAACCGCGGACGCGAGACTCCCCGTCAGCGCGACACAGGCGACCATCAGCCCGCCAATCGGAACCCAGCTTCCCGGAGGCAGTTCGCGGTTCGACCGGCGATACATGACGAGCGTAATGAGCGCGGCGAGACCCGCGGCCACAAAGAAGCTGGCGAGAATGACGCCCCAGAACAGCGTGAGCCGCTCGAGCGCGAACCCGCCATCGGCGAGACCGAGCTTTGGCCCCAGTGCGCACACGGCGAACCAGATCGGCAAGCCGACCAGTCCGATGAAACAGAGCATCGAGACGATGTCGTAAAAGCGGTGCTGTCCTGGTCCCATATTCGGCAATCCCCCCGGTTTGCCGCAACGGTTACTCCATCAAGGATACAGTCTTGTGCGCCTCCAGGGCGAATCTTCGTTTTCCCGGATCAGTTGAAGCCGGTCGTGCAGCCGGAACGGGCGATCGCGCCAGAACTCCATTTGCATCGGCACGACACGGTATCCGCTCCAGTGCGGCGGTCGCGGCACTTCACCAAGTCCGAACCGTGCAGCTTCCTTTGCGACCGCCTTTTCCAGCGCGAAACGGCTTTCCAGCGGACGCGACTGCTTCGATGCCCACGCCCCGATCCGGCTGTCTCGGGCGCGGCTTGCGAAATAGGCGTCAGCTTCCTCGGGCGTCACCGTTTCCACGACCCCGCGGATTCGTACCTGCCGGCGCAGCGACTTCCAGTGAAAGCAGATGGCCGCCTGTGCATTGACACCGAGTTGCATGCCTTTGGCGCTTTCGGTGTTCGTATAGAAGACGAAGCCACGCGCATCGACGTCCTTCAAAAGCACCATGCGCACATCCGGCAGACCGGTCGCATCGGCCGTGGCCAGCGCCATCGCATTGGCATCATTGACCTCTTTCGCCTTGGCGTCTTCCAGCCATTCGGCAAACAGGGCGAAAGGCTCGTCGCGGTCGAAGATCTCGGCTGCGTTGGCCGCGCTCGTGGCCTCGTACTCCTCGGCCGACGGGCTGGGCGGGATCAGGTCTTTCTTCGCCACGGCATTCAATCCTTCCATGAGGTTTCCGGGCGGAATCTAGCACGCGCCGGATTTCGTCAACCATTCCGGAAGGGTCGGCGCACTAGCGTGTCGGGATGACGGCCGATCCGAACCGCATCGCTGAGGCATTCCGCACGCTTGGCCTCCCGCCGGGCGCAACGCTTGCCGATGCGAAGAAGTCATTCCGGGAGCGTGTGAAGACGCTTCACCCGGACCGTAGCGCGCCGACCGAAGATTCGCTTGCAGCGCTTTCGAACGCCATCGCGGCGATGCGCCTCATCGAATCGGCCGGGCTGTTCGAGGCGGAGGTCTGGATTTCACCGGAACAGGGCCGCACCGGCGTCACGCGCCTCGTCTCTGGCGGCCTGCGCCGCGAATTCGTGCGCATTCCTGCCGGGACCGCAGACGGCACCGTTCTTTCGGCAATCGGTGATCCCTCGGCCCGCATCACGATCCGTTTCCGGGAAGAGACCGTCGACTGGACCGCAAGCGCGCCGAATGCGGACGCGATCCAACGCTTCATCGCCGACTTTGCTGCCCCTTCTCCGGCCGCGCGATTTGCGCGCTGGGCCCGAACGCCAAGCAACGCCGCGTGACGCCGCGCCCCCGCCGCTCTATCGTCCGCGCGGATTGATCCTTCCCACGTTCTTCTCGATCTGAGTCACATGTCGCACAACACGTTCGGACACCTTTTCCGCATCACGACCTGGGGCGAGAGCCACGGCCCGGCGCTCGGCGTCGTTGTCGACGGATGTCCGGCGGGTATTCCATTGTCGGAAGACGACATTCAGCCTTGGCTCGATCGCCGCAAGCCGGGCACCAGCCGTCACGTCACGCCGCGTCAGGAAGCCGACCGCGTGCGTATCCTGTCCGGCACGTTCGAGGACGACCGCACAGGCGGCCCGGTCACCACAGGCGCGCCGATTTCCCTGATGATCGAAAACACGGATGTGCGGTCGAAAGACTATGACGCAATCCGCGATCTCTGGCGGCCGGGCCATGCCGACTACACCTATGACGCCAAATACGGGCTGCGCGACTATCGCGGCGGCGGACGGTCGTCTGCCCGCGAAACCGCTGCGCGAGTCGCCGCCGGCGCAATCGCCCGGAAGATCATCGGTGAAGGCGTGACGCTTCGCGGCGCGCTGGTCGAGATGGGCGGCATCGCCATCGACCGGTCCCGTTGGAATTGGGATGCCACGATCGAGAATCCCTTCTTCTCCCCCGACGCCGATATCGTCCCCGAGTGGGAGGCCCTGCTCGATTCTCTCCGCAGGGATGGCTCATCGACGGGAGCCGTGGTCGAGATCGTCGCGAGCGGCCTGCCTGCTGGTCTTGGCGCGCCGGTCTATGGCAAGCTCGATGCCGATCTGGCCGGCGCCATGATGTCGATACCGGCGGTCAAGGGCGTCGAGATCGGCTCGGGTTTCGAAACAGCCCGCATACGCGGTGAAGACGCGGCCGACGAAATGCGCATGGGCGAGGCCGGACCGGTCTTTACCTCGAATCACAATGGCGGAGTGCTCGGCGGCATCTCGACGGGACAGGATCTCGTTGTGCGCTTTGCCGTCAAGCCAACCTCTTCGATCCGGGTCGAACGCAACACGCTGAACCGGGATTTCGAGGAGACGACGATCTCGACGCGCGGCCGGCACGACCCGTGTGTCGGAATACGCGCGGTTCCCGTTGGAGAGGCGATGATGGCGATAGTGCTGGCGGATCATTGGCTTAGACATGCCGGGCAGTCGGCGCTCTGAACAAACCTGACTGAACCGTTCATCCTACGCTCATGGCGGTCGCGTTAACCCTTCGGCAAGCTCGTCGATTACTGCGGCGAGATAACGAAGGAGACCTTGCCATGAAGCTGTCCTCCCGGACATTGCTGGCCGCTCTCTCGTCCGCTGTTCTTTCTGCAGGATTCGGGGCCGTCGCGGCTCCGGCGGCGCTCGCTGCGCCGATCATGGACGAAGAGATTTCAACCATCGTCGTGTTTCAGGAAGAACGGGGTGGCCGAGGCCGCCACGGCGAGCGTGGCGCAACGCCGCGGGTTCCGAATGAGGGCCCGGGCGTCCAACACCGGGACGGCAGAGGTCGCGGTGACGGACGCGGCGGACCTGGTGCGCGTGGCGGCGGCGGCAATGATGGCCGCGGCGACAACTGGCGCGGCAACCGCGGCGGCAATGACGGCCGCGGCGGGCCCGGCGCTCGCGGTGGGGGCGGCAATGACGGTCGCGGTGACCGCTGGCGCAATCGTGGCGGCAATGATGGCCGCGGCGACAACTGGCGCAATCGCGGGGGCAATGACGGCCGTGGCGATCACTGGCGCAATCGCGGTGGTAATGACGGCCGTGGCGACAACTGGCGCAATCGTGGCGGTAATGACGGCCGCGGCGATCATTGGCGCAATCGCGGCGGCAACGACAACTGGCGCGACAACCGCCACCGCGATCCGCGCTGGGACAACCGCCACCGTCCGGATCCGCGCTTCGGCAACCGGGGCGGGCGTGACTGGCGTGATCGCCGCTACACCAATCCGCGCTATCGGAATCATACGCCGCCGCGCTACCGAAATTACAATCCGCCGCGCTACCGAAACTATTCTCCGCCGCGCCATCGTACCTACTACACCCCGCCGCGGCACAACTGGCGCTACAACACCCGTTACTACAATTCGGGATACGACCGGTACAATTACCGCTATTACGACGCCGGTTGCGGCGCCTCGGGCGGTGAAGTATTCGCCGGCGCGATCCTCGGCGCATTGTTCGGAGCAGCCGTCGCGGACGACGATGGGGCCGGAGCGCTGTTCGGCGGAATCGTTGGAGCGGGCCTCGCTTCGGGTCTGAACTCGTGCGACCGCGGCCAGTACTATTACGCGGCCAGCTACTCCTTCAATCACAACAGCCCCTACTACTGGTACAACCCGCATTCGGGTGTCCGGGGCGTCGTGATTGCCCGCGACTATTACAACTACGGTGGCCGCCGCTGCCGTTGGGGTGATGCGGAGATCTTCATGCCGAACGGTGACTATGCCACCGACCGGATCCTGATGTGTCAGGACCGCTGGGGCCGCTGGGAAGTCGCCCGCCACCAGTAGGCGGACCGATCCAGCACAAAACTTGCGAAGCCGGCGGAAACGCCGGCTTCGTTCATTTCAGGCTCATCGCCGCCTGCTAAGGTCACGTCGAATATCCGGCTGAACATGCCGGCGAACCGGAAAGGAGTTCGAGATGAACATGACCAAGATCGCACTTCTCGCAGCGGCGTCCGCCGCCGTCCTGGTGCCGGCGGCCACGGCCGAGGCCCAGTCGCAGAACTATTACCGCAGCGTCCAGGAATGCGAGGCTGCCCGGCAGAACCGCCAGGTCGCCGGCGCAGTGATCGGTGCCATCCTCGGCGGTGTGATCGCCGCCCAGATCGAGGACGATATTGACGACCGCGACAACCGCAACTGGCGCGGCGGACGCCATGGTCGTCACGGCGGTTACTATGGCCGCGGACGCTACCGTAACCAGGGCAATGAAAACGACGTCGCGGTTGCGGCCGGCGCCGGTATCGGTGGCCTGCTCGGCTACGGTGTCGCAGGCGGCGAACCCTGTGCCCCGATCTACCGCAATGACGACAACCGCTACTATGGCGGCTACGACAATGGCGGCTATTACGACGACAACCGCTATGCGAACGGTGGCTACCGCGACGAGCAGGGCTACACGAACAGCGGCTATTACGACGAGAACGGCAACTACTACGCCGATGACTCGTACTATGTCGGCGACGAAGGCACCTATGCCGACCAGCAGCGCTATTACGGCATTGGCGAGCTTGCGGGGGGTCCCAACGGCTACGTCTACTCGCAGCCCTCGACCGAGGCCCGCGTCTACAATGCCGGCTCGAACAATAACTGCCGCTGGATGCAAACCCGACGCGCCGACGCCTATGGCACGGTCAGCTCGCAGAGCGTCTGGATGTGCCAGGGGTCCGACGGCATCTGGCGCCCGGCCCAGTAAGCCAAGCGTCACACCATGCAGGAAAGGCCACTCCGTCAGGGGCGGCCTTTTTCTTGTGTCCAACGGTCTGGAAGACAACGGGCTTCGCTCGCATGATGCGAACATGACCGGGGTCAGGGAAACCAAGAAACAGGCCGTCAGGGAAGCGCTTTACGACGCCGCCCTCTCGCTGTTCCGCAGCAAGGGCTATGAATTGACGACGGCCGCCGAAATCGCCTCTGCCGCCGGCGTGGCCAAGGGTACGCTGTTCAACCACTTCCCCACCAAGGCTGACATCATCGCCGCCTGGTATCGCCGGGAATTGATCCCGCGGCTCTCTGAAAGCGGCGCCCGGGACGAACCGGTAACGCTGTCACGAGGGCTGACAGCCCTCACCCTGCGCGTGCTCAATCTGTCGCGAAGCGAACCCGAACTCTGGCAGGCACAGATCCGGGAAGCGCCGTCGAGCCCCGCCATTCAGGACGCCGAGCGCGCGGCGGAATCCGGTATCCGGGACTCGGCAGCGCGACTGATCACCATTGCAGGTCAATCGCCTGCCGAAGCGGCAAGCCTCGCCGACCTCTTCGTCACCCTCGTGACGGGTACCGTCCGCGAATGGGTTGTGACCGGCCAGACATTCGATCTCGATGCCCGGCTGGCAGAACGCACGGAACGCCTCTGCACGCTGGCGGGATTCAGCTGAGAGATTGACTTCCCGCTCCGAATTCGAAAAAAGATGACCACGGTCATTTTTCTGGAGTGTGTCTCGTGCCTTTCCTCCTTCCCGCTCTTTTTCTCGCCCTGCAAACCGGCCCGCAGCCGATCTTCACTGACGGACACACCGCTACGGACGCGCAGGGTGTCTGGCGGTCTGCGGACTATGGCTGGATCATCGAGATCGAAGAGGACACTCTGACCCGGTGGCAGGACACGCCGGCGGGATGCTACCGCACGCCGGATGCGCCCACCGCCCGACTGATGGGTCAGATCGAGTACCGGCTGTTCACCCGCGAGGGCGACACCATCGGCCTGCAATATCTCGATGGGGACTCCAACACCCGTTTCGAGCGCCTGCCGCACCTGCCCGAGCGGTGCGGCGCGGAAGACCTCGACACTCCGTCTGGCGTGTTTGAGGTGTTCGCCTCAGCGATGCAGGCGCACTACGCCTTCTTCGATCAACGCGGCATCGACTGGCCTGCACGCGTCGAAGCGGCGCGTCCGCTGGTTCGCAGCGATATGAGCGATGCGGAACTGTTCGACGTCCTCGCCGGACTGATGAATGGCCTGTCCGATTCCCATACCAAGCTCACCGCCCTGATCGATGGTGAGGAGCGGCTCGTTCAGGACGGACTCGGCACCACCCTGCCCCGGATGCGTGAGACAACGGGCGAACAGCCCTGGCTGATCGGCCTGGTCGATCAGCTTCTGGAAGGCGGCGTCCTCGCGGCGCCCGAATTCGTCGGCAATGGCCGCATCATCACCGGCCGGGTCGATACCGGCGATGATCGCCGCATCGGCTATGTCCTGATCTTCACCATGGGCGGCTTCACCGAAGACTTCGCACCCGGGACGCTGGAATGGGCGGACGCGGAACGGCGGATCTTCGCCGAGATCATGAATACGGCCATGGAAGGGTTCGCGGGATATGACGCCTTGATCGTGGACCTGTCGAACAATCGCGGCGGCTATGACGCCATCGCACGCGCCGTCGCATCGCATTTCACGGCTGAGCCCTTCCTCGCCTACACCCAGCACCCGGGCACCAATCCCGAGGCGGCAGAAGCGCACCGCATCGAACCTGCGGGCCACGTATTCACCGGACCGGTCGGCGTCCTGACCAGCGATGTGACCGTGTCGGGCGGCGAGATCGCCACCCTGTCCCTGCGCCAGCTGCCCAACGTGCTCCACGCCGGAACAACGACGCGCGGCGCCTTCTCGACACCGCTCGCCAAACCCCTGCCCAATGGCTGGTATCTCGAATTGTCGAACGAGGTCTTCGCGGCCCCCGATGGCACCGTCTTCGAGGAAACCGGGATCGTGCCGGACCTTGAAATCAACGTCTATCCCGCCGACGCCCCCATTGCCGGGCATGCCAACGCAGTCCGGCAGCTGGCCGACGTCCTGACGCGCTAGCCCTTGCGTGCGGCAATCAGGAATTCACGATTGCCGTCCCCGCCGCTGATCGGACTGTCCGTAACGCCAGTGATCGAGAAATCCGTCCTGTCACCGACCCAGATCCGGAATCGCTCGAGTGAGGCCTGAACGGCGATATCGTCCTTCACCACGCCGCCCTTTCCGATGTAAGCGCGTCCGACTTCGAATTGCGGCTTGAAGAGCAGAACGGCTTCGGCTCTTTCCGCTGCGAGCGATAGCGGACGCTCGATCACCTTGGCCAGGCCGATGAAGCTGGCATCGCACACAATGAGCTCGGGAGGCTCGGCAATCTCGGCGGCGGTCAACTGGCGTGCATCCGTGCCCTCCAGAACCGTGACCCGGGGATCGTTGCGCAGCTTCGAATGCAGCTGATCGCGGCCGACATCGACCGCGAAGACGCGCGTCGCACCGCGCTCCAGAAGCACTTCGGTAAACCCGCCCGTCGACGAGCCGACATCAAGGCAGGTCCGGCCTGAAGGGTCGATCCCGAATTGGTCGAGCCCGGCCACCAGCTTCAGAGCAGCCCGACCGACATAGGGGTGCGCCGCCTGGGCCTCGATCTCTGCTCCGGGCTGCACTTTCTGGGACGGCTTGGCGATGACGGTGCCACCGATCCGAACACGACCGGCCGCGATCGCTGCCTGGGCCTGGGCCCGGGTTTCGAACACGCCTTGTTCGAGGAGGTAAAGATCAGCCCGCATCGCGCTGGCCTAAACCCGCCTGACACGGGAAGGCAAGTCGCGTCTGGCGCGAGTCTTGCTCTTTCAGCCTGCTGAACACCGGATTCGTCTCATTGGCGTTTCGAAGAGGAACACAGGCATGACCGCATTGGCCCAGAAAGAACGGGACCGCAGTATCGACACGCTGCGCGGGATCGCCTGCATCCTGCTCGTCGCACTTCACGTGATCGGGGAAAATCCGACGCAGGGCCTGCGCATTCCGGAAACGCATCCCTTGGCGATCTTTACCCATCTCGCCTTCCACCTTCGCATGCCGCTCTTCGCGATGCTCTCGGGCTTCGTTTATGCGTGGCGCCCGGCGGAACGAGGCCGGTTTGGCAAATTCTGGACCGGCAAGGCGCGCCGCCTGATCCTGCCCTTCCTGTTCGCGGCCACGGCCTTCGCGGGCATCAACACGGTACTGGGTGGCGGCTTTGCCATGCCACTCGGCGATTTCTGGCAGGTTTACCTGTTCGCCTACGCGCACTTCTGGTTCATCCAGGCCGTGCTGCTGATCTTTGTCGCCTATTCCGTGGCCGACTGGCTCTTTCCGAACCGGAAGCATGAGGTCGCGCTCGGGATGATGGTCCTGTCCATGGCCCTGTTCGTGGCGCCGGTTGCGCGGGACGTGGAATTCCTCTCGATCACGCGGGCACTCTACCTCTTCCCCTTCTTCGCGCTGGGCGTCTTCATGCAGCGTTTCGATCCGAAGCGTTTCGGACCGGCGGCGCAGGTCTGGGCGTCGGTCGCTGTCCTGCTCTTCGTTCTGCACACGATGAATTCGATCGCGGACCCGCATACGGCGATCGAACGCCGTGTCGTTTTCTCGCTGATGGCGGGACTGGCTTTTGCCGGCGCGCTTCTGGCGAACCGCTTCACCTTCAGGCCACTCGCCTGGATCGGGCAGTACAGCTACTCGATCTACCTCTACCACCTGTTCGCCATCATGGGCACGCAGATGGTCTACAACTACACCGGCGAACCCGCGCCCTGGCCGGGCATGGCCATCGGCCTTGCCGCCGGGCTGCTGGCTCCGATCGCCGTGGAAGTCGTCACGCTCCGTGTCTTCCCGTGGTTCGCACCCTTCGTCATCGGGCTGAAAGGCAAACCGCGCCAGCGCGGGGAGACCACGAAGACAGCACCGGCCAACGCTGCGGTCTGATAGATCAGGCCAGCAGAGCCGCGGCGGCCTCGTCCTCGCGGCCCAGCGCATCGAACACAGCGGCGGCGATGTGCGGCGCGTTGAGACCCGCCTCGGCATACATCGCCTCGGGCTTGTCCTGATCCTGGAAGCGGTCCGGCAAGGTCAGCGTGCGGATCTTCAGCCCCTTGTCGAGCGCACCGCGCTCGGCCAGCAGGTGAAGGACGAAGGCGCCGAACCCGCCGCGCGCACCCTCTTCGACCGTGATCAGAACTTCGTGCTCACGGGCCAGACGCAGGATCAGATCTTCGTCGAGCGGCTTGGCGAAGCGGGCATCGGCCACCGTCGCCGAGAGGCCCTTGGCCCCCAGCATGTCAGCGGCCTTGAGCGATTCTTCCAGACGCGTCCCGAGCGACAGGATGGCGACCGAATTGCCTTCGCGGACGATCCGGCCCTTGCCGATTTCCAGCGGTTCGGCGACGTCCGGCAGGTCGAGCCCCAGCCCGTTGCCGCGCGGATAACGGAAGGCCGACGGGCCGTCGTCGATCAGACGCGCCGTCGCGACCATGCGCACAAGCTCGGTTTCGTCGGCCGCCGCCATGATCGTTATGCCCGGCAGCTGGCCGAGATATCCGAGGTCGAACGAGCCGGCATGGGTCGCCCCGTCCGCACCGACCAGACCAGCCCGGTCGATGGCGAAGCGCACGGGCAGGTTCTGGATCGCAACGTCATGGACGACGCTGTCATAGCCGCGCTGCAGGAAGGTGGAGTAGAGCGCCGCGAAGGGCCTCATGCCGGCCGCGGCCAGACCTGCGGCAAACGTCACGGCATGCTGCTCGGCAATGCCCACATCGAAACAGCGGTCCGGAAAGCGTTCGGCGAACAGGTCGAGCCCGGTCCCGCCCGGCATCGCGGCGGTGATGCCGACGATCCGCTCGTCCTTTTCCGCCTCGGCGATCAGCGCGTTGGCGAACACCTTGGTGTAGCTCGGCGGTCCGGCCTTGGACTTGGCCTGCTCGCCGGTGACGACGTTGAATTTCGACACGCCGTGATACTTGTCGTCCGCCGCCTCGGCGGGGGCGTAGCCCTTGCCCTTCTTCGTCACGACATGGACGAGGACCGGGCCTTTCTCGAAGTCGCGGACATTCCGCAGGACCGGAACGAGCTGGTCGAGGTCGTGCCCGTCGATCGGGCCGACATAGTAGAAGCCCATCTCCTCGAACAGCGTGCCGCCAACGGCCCAGCCGAGCATGTATTCCTCGGCCTTGCGTGCGGTCTTTTCGAGGCCCACGGCCTTGGCCACGCCTTTCGCGACCTTCCGGAAATTCCGATAGCCGCGCGAGGACACCAGGCGCGCGAGATAATGGCTCATCGCCCCGACCGGCGGCGCGATGGACATGTCGTTGTCGTTGAGGATCACGACGAGGCGCTTTTTCAGCGCCCCGGCATTGTTCATCGCCTCATAGGCCATGCCCGCCGACATCGATCCGTCGCCGATCACCGCAATGATGTTGTCGTTCCGGCCTTCGAGGTCGCGCGCCACGGCAAAGCCCAGCGCGGCGGAAATCGAGGTCGAGGCGTGCGCCGCCCCGAACGGATCGTATTCGCTTTCGGACCGCTTGGTGAAACCGCTGAGGCCCCCGCCCTGGCGCAGTGTGCGGATCCGGTCGCGCCGGCCGGTCAGGATCTTGTGCGGATAGCACTGGTGACCGACATCCCAGATCAGCTTGTCGTCCGGCGTGTCGAAGACGTGGTGGATCGCGACGGTCAGCTCGACCACGCCGAGGCCCGCGCCCAGATGTCCGCCCGTCACCGAGACGGCGTCGATCGTTTCCGCGCGCAGTTCATCCGCAACAAGACGAAGCGATCCGATATCAAGATTCTTCAGGTCTGCGGGTTTGCTGATCCGGTCGAGATTGGGCGTTTCGAGCGCCATTCGGATGTCCTTTCCTACCCGCGCCGCGTGAGGACATAGTCCGCCGCGTCGCGCAGAATCTGTGCGCGCTCGCCGAACGGATCAAGGTGATCCTTCGCCTGCGCGATCAGCCGTTCAGCCTGGTCCCGTGCCCCTTGAACGCCCAGAATGCCGACGAACGTGGCCTTTCCTTGACTGTCGTCCTTGCGCGTCCGTTTTCCGGTCTCCGCGCTCGATCCCTCGACATCGAGCAGATCGTCGGTGATCTGGAAGGCCAGACCCAGATCATGGGCAAAGCCTTCGAAGGCGCGGCGAACGGGGGCTTCGCAATCCGCCAGGATCGGTCCGACCTCGGTCGCGAAGGAGATTAGCGCACCCGTCTTCATGCGTTGCATGCGGGTGATCGTCGCAATGTCCCAGTCGCTCTTGTCGCCGGACATGTCGATCATCTGGCCGCCGACCATGCCGCGCGCACCCGACGCCGCCGCCATGCGCGTGATCAGCTCGCAGCGGCGCGCCGCGCTACCATGCGTGTCCGGGTGGGCGAGAATCTCGAAAGCCAGCGTCAGCAGGGCATCGCCCGCCAGCACAGCGGTCGCTTCGTCGTATTCGCGGTGCACCGTGGCCCGGCCGCGGCGGACGTCGTCATCGTCCATGCAGGGCAGATCGTCATGGATCAGCGAATAGGCGTGAACGCATTCCAGCGCCGCGGCGCAGCGAAGCAGGCTGCGTTCCTCGGCATTGACCAGGCGCCCGCATTCGATTGCCAGGAAGGGCCGGATCCGCTTGCCGGGGCCCAGCGCGGCATAGCGCATCGCTTCCATGACGCGGGTTTCCGGGCCGTCGGAGCGCGGTAGCAGCGCGTCGAGGGCCACCGTCACGCGGTCGGCCGCTTCCTCAAGGACGCCGATAAAATCAGCCATCACGCCTCCTGCGCGGAGCAGGAGATCGGATGCATCAGGACAAGGCCGAGGGCTGAAATGCGCATCGCGTCAGTCCAGATCGGCAGGTTCGGTCGAAACTGCCCCGCCACTGCCGACGACGATCTTCTCGACCTTCAGTTCGGCCTCGCGCAGCTTCTTCTCGCAATGTGTCTTCAGCGCCGCGCCGCGCTCGTAGATCGCGATCGATTGTTCGAGTTCGACATCGCCCTTTTCGAGCTTGCCGACGATCGATTCGAGCTCGGCCAGCGCCGCTTCAAAACTCATCGATTCAATATCGGCCTGGCTCATGGGGCTTCCTTGGAAATCTGCCGGGAACGGACGCACCATAGAAACCGGATTGCCGCGCGGCAACGCGTTATCCTGCGTTATCTGTCGGGGCGGAATTCGTAGCGCCGGTGGGTCCAGTAATAGTCGCCGCCGTCGCGGACGCAGCGCCATCCCAGACTGCGCAGAACCGGTCGCATCATGCGATTGAACCAGCCATGTGCGCACAGCAGCACGGGTCCGGATTGCGCGGCCTCGATCAGCCGGGCCGCAGCCGCTTCGGCGCGCAGTTCGGCTTGACGCCGGCTTTCCTGGCCGCGCGACATGCCGCACCACCAGGCCGTCCGGGCAAAGACATTCCAGGTATGGGCCGGAAACTGCCCGGGCAGTGTCGGAGGCGGCAGAGGCGCTTCAACGAAGACCGGGTCGAGCACGATCTCGCGGCCGGGCGCGGCTGCCTTCGCCGTCTCGATGGCGCGCGGCAGCGTGCTGGCGAAGATGATCTTGGCGTCCTGGCCGGCCGCGATCAGCTCCGGCGGCGGTGCCTGCTCGGGTGCGAGACCGGCGCGATCATATCCCGCCCACCAGTCCTCATAGCCGCGCCAATCCACACGGGCCTTGCGGTCCATGTCGGGGCGGCCGTGCCGGGCGATGGTGATCGAGCCCGGCAGGTCTGGTGTCGGTTTTGTCCGTGTCATGTCCGGATTGGTACGGGCTTCGCCGGAACGCCGGCCGTGGTCCCCGTCACGCCTCGGCCAGCGCTTGCGTGAAAACGGCCGCAGACCGCCCCAGCGCTCCCAAGTCGTAGCCTCCCTCCAGAAGGCAGACAAGCCGCGCGACGCCGCTTTTCCCCCTGAATTCCGCGAACTTGCGTCCGGCCCACTGGTAATCGCGCTCATCGAGGGTCAGCCCGGCGAGCGGATCGGCCGCATGGGCATCGAAGCCGGCGGAGATGAAAAGCAGTTGCGGGTCGAAGGATTCGAGCGCCGGCAGGATGTCGCGCTCGATTGCAGCACGCCATTCCTCGCCTGTCGTTCCGGCCGGGACCGGCACATTCACGACATTGCCGTTGAGGCCAGTTTCTTCCGCGCGGCCCGTACCAGGATAGAGCGGCGCCTGATGGATGGAGGCGAAGAAGACACGCGATTCGCGCTCGGCGAGTTCCTGACTGCCATTGCCGTGATGTACATCGATATCGACGATGGCGACCCGGTCGAGCCCGTGCGCCTCGAGCGCATACATCGCCGCCACAGCGACATTGTTGAACAGGCAGAACCCCATCGGCCGGGCGCGCTCAGCATGGTGCCCCGGCGGGCGGACGGCGCAGAAGACCGCCTCGGCCTCGTCCTTCATCACCGCATCGACGGCGGTCAGACCCGATCCTGCGGCATGCAGGGCCGCCTTCCAGCTGCCCTTCGTCATGTAGGTGTCCCAATCGAGCCCGGTCAGCCCGTCATCGTCCGGCTCGCACGCCGCGACCCGGTCGACATGGTCTTCGGTATGGACCCGGATCAGATCCTCGCGGCTCGCGGCGCGCGCATCGAGCCGTTTCAGCCGGTCGAGCGGCACTTCCGCCAGGGCGTCCATCACCGCGCGCAACCGCTGGGGTTGCTCGGCGTGGGCGGGAGGAATGCGGTGGTCGAAGCCGGCTTCGGACGTGACGATCAGGGTGCGCATGCGGGCAGATTAGCAAGGCCGCCCGCCCGCGCCACACCGAATGTTCTACGCGCTAGTAGAGCTCGTATCCGGGGCAGAAGGTCGAGTAATCGCAGGTGATTTCCTCGCCCGGCGCGATGTCGCGCAGCGCCACCGCGACCGGCCAACCGGAAAAATCCGTGTTCGGGTCGGTGGAGTGGTTCAGATACCGCCCTTCGTCGCCTTCCAGCACCAGGACGCTGTCATCGCCCGGTTTGAAATAGGAATAGCGGTCGAGATAATCGCGCAGACGGCCGGTGGCGGCCTCGTAGAAATCGCGCGCAATCTCCTTGTCGAATTGCGGTTCGAACTGCCACACGACCGCGCCCTTCCCGATCTTCTCTGCCGCGAACACGCCAATCCCCTCGATCGGCGATTCCTTCAGTTGCGCTTTGAAGAGCATCATCGCGGTCAGTCCTTCTTCGATCCGAATTGTCCGGTCAGGGACGGCAGGAAGTCATGGCTGGCATAGAACTGTCCATAGTCGCAGGTCAGCTCCTCGCCGGCGGCAATGTCGCGCGTCGCATAGCCCGCCGCCGGATCGGCATAGTCGGTATTGGGAGTGTCGGCATGGTTCATGAAGCGGCCATGGTCGCCGTCCAGCACGAAAATTCCGGGGCGCTCGTCATTCACAAAGGCATAGCGGCCAAGGAAATCGCGCGCCGCATCGGGCCAGTGGGCGATGTCATCCTCGCTCAGGAGGCGGTCGAGGCCCGGCTCGAACCGCCAGACCTTCGTGCCCTTCGTGATCGGCTCCGCGGCGAACACGCCGACGCCCTCGATCGCGCTTGAATCGACATAGGTTTTCACGAGCAGCATGACCGGCCCCTCACACCAAAGGCGCGGGGCTATGCGCGCGGTTCGGCCCGCGCGCAAATCACGTTTTCGGGCCGGTTGTAATGATCGGTGTCAGTGACCCAGGGTCACATTCATGATCTTCACGCCCTCGGGTGCCGGCGGCTCGTCCGGCACGAAAAAGTCGGGCAGCAATTCCTGAGACGGATCAACCGCATACTGGTCGAGATCCGTGATCCCTTCCGACACGAGGAAGGTGTCGTCGATGATGAAATTGCCGGTGAAGTCCTTCGGCTTGTTCAGCACCAGATAGGCCGTGTCGGCGAGGATGTCCGGCTTGCGGCAATTCTTGAACGCGTCTTCGCCCGCAAGCACGTTGGAGATCGCGGCCGTGGCGACCGCGGTGCGCGGCCAGATCGCATTCGCGGCGATGCGCCCCTTGAACTCACCCGCCCAACCGAGGATGCACAGGCTCATCCCGTATTTCGCGCTCGTGTAGGCGACGTGCGGCGCAAACCACATCTCGCGCATGTCGAGCGGCGGCGACAGGGCGAGGATGTGCGGATTCTCGGCCTTTTCCAGATACGGCAGGCATTTCTGGGTCACGAGGAAGGTGCCGCGCGCATTGACCTGGTGCATCAGGTCATAGCGCTTCATCGGCGTGTCGGCGGTGCCGCGCGGGAAGATCGCCGAGGCGTTGTTCACGACGATGTCGATCCCGCCGAACCGGTCGACAGCAGCCTGAACGGCGGCTTCGACGGACGCCTCGTCGCGAATATCGCACACCACCGGAAGCGCCTGGCCGCCGGCCTTCTCGATCGCTTCGGCGGCGGAGTGGATCGTGCCCGGCAGTTTCGGATTCGGGCTGTCAGTCTTGGCCGCCACCACGATGTTCGCACCGTCGCGCGCGCAGCGCTCCGCGATGGCGAGGCCGATACCCCGGCTCGCGCCGGTAATGAAAAGGGTTTTCCCTTTGAGCGACATGAATTTCTCCCCGATTCCGTGTTTCAGGGAGTATCTGCTTCAGGTCCGCGACTAATCAAGCCGGACGCGGCCCACCAAAGCGTCGATCGGAACCGCACCGGGACCATGGGGATACGGAATCCGGCTATCCGTTGCCATGTCGCGATTATCGCTGATCAGGAAGACGTGACCGGGCGGCACACGCGTCGCCGGACGATTGTCGCCAAAGGTGTCGCGGATCTCGAGGACATCGATTTCCGGTCCATCAGGAAGGCGTTCGCGGAAGACCTGTCCCGACTGCAAAGCGCCGCTGAATGACCGGTATTCATGATCGCCAATCAAGGTGCGCTCGACAGGCTCGTCATTGATCAGAATCACACCGTCTTGAAGAGCGATGCGGTCCCCGGGCAGGCCGATCACCCGGCTGATATGTGTCCGGTCGTTGGCAAGAAAGACGACAAGATCTCCGCGTTCCGGGACGCGTTCGCCCCAGCGAAATCCGTTGTCAGGCTCGAGCGCAAAGCCGATGCCGAAGGGCAATGACAGATTGGAAAACCCGTACGCGGTTTTCTCAACGGTGAAGCGTTGCCCCGGCTCGATTGTCGGCAACATGCTCTCGGCTTGGGTCGAATAGATGCCGAATATCGACAGAAATCCGAACGTCAGAACAAGAAGCAAGAAGCCCAGACCGAATATGAGCCGGACGATCAAGGTCCGCCCCTACAGCCCGCGCCACACCCGTCCGGTCGGGCAATGCAGGCCCTCTTCCCGGCGGCAACGGTTGAAGGTGAACATCACGGTCTCGGCGCGGCCGACCACCTCGTCGAGGCGAACATAGCCCGGACCTTGCTGCGGCGGGATGCGGCTGTCGGTCGAGCGGTCGCGATTGTCGCCCATCATGAAGAGATAGCCTTCCGGCACCTGGAACGGGCCGGCATTGTCGAGCTGCATGCCGTCGCCGATCTCGTAGATCGGGTGGGTCACGCCGTTCGGCAACGTCTCTTCATAGAGCGTTACGGCGTACATCTGGCCTTCGTGGGAGCGGTATTCGCGGGTTTCGATCTCGCGGCGCTCGACGATCTCGCCATTGATGTACAGACGGCCGTCGCGCACGAGGATTGTATCGCCCGGCAGGCCGATGACCCGCTTGATCAGATTGCGTTCCTGCTCCGGATTGCGGAACACGACGACATCGCCGCGCTCCGGCGTGCGGGCGAGAATCCGCGCGTCCCAGCTGTCCGGCAGGCGATAGCCGAGGCCCAGCGGCAGCGAGTGGCGCGAATAGCCATAGGCCCATTTCGACACCAGCACCCGATCGCCGACTTCCAGCGAGGGCTGCATGCTTTCCGATGGAATGTGAAAGGGCGCGAAGAGGAAGGTGACGATCACGAACCACACGCCGATCACGCCGCCAATAAAGCGAAGGGTTTCACCGACTTCGCTCGAAGCGTTCTTCGTCAGTCTTTCCACGAAAGCTTTCATTTGAATTTGACCGCGGTCCCGTAAGCCAGAATTTCAGCAGTCCCCTCCATAATGGCGGAGGTGGTGAACCGGAAGCTTACGATCGCATCCGCGCCCATATTTCCGGCATCTGTGACCATTCGGTCAAAGGCGGTGTGGCGGGCCTCTTCCAGAAGTTCGGAATATTCGTTCACTTCGCCGCCGACGATATTGCGCAGGCCGGCGATGAAATCGCGGCCGAAGAAGCGCGCGCGAACAATGTTTCCGCGCGCGATTCCAACCACTTCACCAATCTCGCGCCCGGGCACTTCCGGGCTCATCGTCACGATCATGACCCGGCCTCCTCGTCTTCGCGTCCGGCTGTCGCGATCAGGAAGAGAAGGGCAATGCCCAGCGCCGGAAGAACCGCTGCGACCACCCAGATAACGCTGAACGGGTAGGCAAACTCGACCCCGAACAGGCCGGCCGCGGCCGCCAGCAAGGCCCACAGGCCCAGGCCGGCAAAGGCCATCCCGTAGGCGAAATTCGTCATCAGGTTCGATTGCACGCTGGAGGCCCCTTGATTGCCGGCAAACGCGTTCCGGCAGGCAGCATGGTGCGGCCCGGACGCCGCGAACTCAAGTGTTTCCGCCACTTCGCCCCTCTGGAACACAGCCAGCCGAGCCGGCGTTGTGACGACAGGCGAATACGGGGATAAGATCGCCCCGACAGCGAGGATTGGAGACCCGCAAGTGACCGACACCCAGCCGAATCCGGCACCGAGCCCGGAGACCGACGAACGTGACGAGCGTCTTCTTTGTGGTCTTGTCTACGTCTTGTACCTGCTCGGCCCGGCCAACGGCCTGACGGTTCTGGTGGGTGCGCTGATCGCTTTGCTGCGCAAGGACAAGGCCGCACCCTGGCTGGCGGGTCACTACGAATTCCAGATCCGCACGCTCATCTACATGATCGCGCTCGTCATCATTGCGATCATCTGCACGATCACGATCATCTTGCTCCCGGTCGCCATCCTGATCTGGCTGCTCCTCGGGATCTGGATGATCATCCGGGTCGCGATCGGT
This sequence comes from Alphaproteobacteria bacterium, assembly GCA_016124205.1. Classification (GTDB taxonomy): domain Bacteria; phylum Pseudomonadota; class Alphaproteobacteria; order Caulobacterales; family Maricaulaceae; genus Hyphobacterium. The sequence goes on along the minus strand of WGOD01000003.1, from coordinate 101,744 downwards.
CTCGTCCGTCTCGTCGACGGACGTCCGCACCCCGATCCGAAGACTTTCTTCGTCTAGTTTATCCCCAGCGCCAGGTCGTCGGGCAGGCACTCATATCCCACGCGGATTGAGTCGAGCTTGCCCGGGGCCTGCGAGAGCACGGTTTCGGCGAAGAAACGGGCGATCTCGATCCGGCTGTGCGCATAGTCCTCGTCGCCCTGCCCCTCCTTCAGGCGGCGCTGCGCTGCGACGGCCCCGATGCAGAGCAGCCATCCGCCGATCACATCGCCTGACAGGGCCAGGAATTCGGTCGCGCCGGACAGCGCATCGGCCCGGTCCTCGCGGGTCATCAGCCATTTCGCTGCGGTTTCGAAGGCATCGGCCGCGGGCTTCAGCCGCTTGGCCAGTTCCGGGAGTTCCGGGTTGGACGAGGTCGCGCAGTCCTCGACCGTCTGGCGGATGTCCTCCAGCAATTCCTTCAGGGCCGCGCCGCCGCCCATGGACAGCTTGCGGCCGATCAGGTCGATCGCCTGAATCCCGTTCGTGCCTTCGTAGATCGGGGCGATACGCGCATCGCGGTAATGCTGGGCGGCGCCCGTCTCCTCGATGAAGCCCATTCCGCCATGCACCTGGATGCCGAGCGACGAGACCTCGACACCGACATCGGTCGCCCACGCCTTGGCGATCGGTGTCAGGAATTCCTCACGGCGCTTGGCGACGGCGCGATCTTCCTCACTTTCCTCGTGCTCGGCCTCGTCGGCGGACACGGCGCAGAGATAGCAGATCGCTCGCGCGGCCTCGGTCTTCGCCTTCATCGTCGCCAGCATGCGGCGCACGTCCGGGTGTTCGATGATCGGGTGCGGTGCCGGGCCGTCCGCGTCCGGCGCGCGGCCCTGGCGGCGCTCCTGCGCATAGGCCAGAGCCTGCTGGTAGGCGCGCTCGGCAATGCCGACGCCTTGAACGCCCACGGCGAGGCGCGCCGAATTCATCATGATGAACATCGCCGCCATGCCGCCGAGCTCAGGACCGATCAGCCAACCCTTGGCGTTCTCCATCTGCATCACGCAGGTCGGGCTGCCGTGAATACCCATCTTGTGTTCAAGGCCGATCGCCTTGATCGCATTGCGCTCGCCCGGATTGCCGTCGGCATCAGGCAGGAATTTCGGGATCAGGAAGAGCGAGATGCCCTTCGTGCCTTCCGGCGCGCCCGGCGTCCGCGCCAGCACCGGGTGGATGATGTTCTCCGCGCAGTCGTGCTCGCCCCAGGTGATGTAGATTTTCTGCCCCGTGATCGACCAGCTGCCGTCGTCATTGGGTTCGGCCTTGGTCTTCAGAAGACCGACATCGGAGCCGGCCTGCGGTTCGGTCAGCTGCATGGTCGAGGACCATTCGCCGGTGATGATGCGCGGCAGGTAGAGCGCCTTCTGCTCGTCCGTGCCGTTGATCAGCAACGCCTCGATCGCGGAATTGGTCAGCATCGGCCCCAGGCTGAACGCCATGTTGGCCGACTGCATCATCTCCATCACCGCCATGCCCAGCACGCGCGGCAGACCCATGCCGCCGGCCTCGGCGGGGAATTGCAGGCCCTGCCAGCCGCCTTCGACATATTTCGCATAGGCGTCGCAGAAGCCTTTCGGCGTCGTGACCTTGCCGTCCTTCAGCGTACAGCCCTGCTGGTCGCCGGTGCGGTTCAGCGGGGCCAGAACGTCGTTGGCGAACTTCGCGGCCTCGTCGAGAATGGCCGTCGTCAGGTCCTCGGACAGTTCCGGAAACGCGCCGGAGGCCTTGAGGCCGTCCATGGCGGCAATCTCGTCGAGGGCGAAGCGGATGTCCTGAACGGGCGCGCGGAAGGTCATGAGAGGCGTATCCAGTTGTCGTGACGGTCAATCGGAGGCCGGAAGATAGCGGTTTCGCGCGCCGCGTCGAGCCGCGATGGACTTGGCGCGGCATGTCGCCGCGCTAGATTGGTTTCCATGCTCCGCATCCTACCCCGGCTCAGCCTCATCCTGCTTCTTTGCGGATGCATCAGTGCGCCCTCGACCGATCCCGCCCGCCTGCCCGCCGGCGAATGGCGGCTCGATCCCGATCATGCGAGCGTCACCTGGCAGATCCGGCATCTGGGCTTGTCCTGGTACACCGGCCGCTTCGACCGGCTGGACGCGACGCTGAGCTTTGACCCGCAGGCCCCCGAGGGCGCGTCCCTGTCCGCCATCGTTGAGACCGGCTCGATCTCGACCGCAAACGCGCCATTCGATGCCATGCTGCGCGGCCGGGCCTGGTTTGATGCGGAGGATCACCCGCAAATCGTGTTCGAATCCGATTCTCTGGAAATCATCGGCGAGAATACGGCCCGTCTGACGGGGCGGCTGACCCTGAAGGGCCGCACGCGCAATCAGACGATGGATGTCCGCTTCTATGGTGGAAATTTCAATTTTCTCGAAGGCCGGGATGCGATCGGATTTTCCGGAGATATGATTGTGGATCGGACGGAATTCGGTATTGGATTCCTGCCACCGGGACTCATCGGCGATGAGGTCCGCATCCATATCGAAGCCGAATTCCTGCGGGAGCCCGACAATCCATGACCGAAACCAAGCGTTACACGAGCGTTGCGATCGCGCTGCACTGGATCATCGCCATCATGATGGTGTTGCTCGTCTTTGTCGGCTGGCGCATGGGCGACATGGCCGAAGCCCTGCGCGGCGGCAGCACCGAGTTTACGCTCGACGACGTACGCTTCGTCTTCGACATGCACAAGACGTTCGGCATTCTGGTTCTGGTGCTCAGCCTGATCCGCCTCGCCTGGCGCTTCATGAACCCGGTCCCGCCCATGCCGGCCGGAATGAAGCCATGGGAGGTCACAGTCGCGCGGATCACCCATATCGGCTTCTATGTCCTGATGATCGGCATGCCGATCCTGGGCTGGATCACCGCCTCATCCGGTCAGGCTCCCAGCTTCTTCTTCCACAACGAAGCCCTGCCCATCCCGGATATCGCACCGAACAACCGCTCGCTTCATGAAGTGACGGAATTCCTGCACGGCCGCGGCGGCTAAGTGATCATCATCCTGCTGGTCCTGCATGCCGGCGCGGCGATCAAGCACCATATTGTCGACAAGGATGACGTGCTCGCTCGCATGATCCCCTTCCTCCGACGCAAGGATCAATAAAGGCACACCATGAAAATCGCGCTCCTCCCCCTCGCGCTTCTTGTTTCCACCCCGGCCCTTGCTTCGGACTGGGAGATTGATCACGAGGCCAGCGAAGTGACGTTCGAGACCGATGTGCTCGACTCGCCGGTGACCGGCCAGTTCACCGGCTTTGGCGCGGCCATCGGCTTCGATCCCGACAATCTGGGCTCGAGCTATATCGACGCCACGGTCAGCGTGGCGACGGGCGAAACCGGAACGCCGTCCTACACCGAGGAAATGCTGTCGGAGCCGGGCCTTGATCCCGACACCTATCCGACCGCGACCTTCATGTCGGAGATGATCGAAGCCAGCGATGAATGCGACACCTGCTACATCGCGCGCGGCGATCTGATCCTGCGCGAGGCGCGCCTGCCCGTGGAGCTGCCCTTCCGCGTCGTGATCGAGGGCGACCGGGCGGTGGCCGACGGCACGATGGTGATCGAGCGTGAAAGATTTGGCGTCGGCGGATCGAGCTGGGGCGAAGCGGCAGCGGAAGTGACCGTCCACGTCCATATCGAGGCCGACCGCGCGCAGTGACCTTGCCCGTGCGCGCTGCGATGGGCTAGCTGCCCGCATGAGCGCGCCCGTCAAACCCGCCACCGACACAAACGCGATCGCCGAAGCCGCGGACATTCTGCGGCGCGGCGGTCTTGTCGCCATGCCGACCGAGACGGTCTACGGCCTCGCCGCCGATGCGGCGGACGGGGAAGCGGTCGCGCGCCTCTATGCGGCCAAGGGCCGGCCGAGCTTCAATCCGCTCATCGTCCACGTGTCCGGCCGGGACATGGCGGAGACCTGCGTGACGGTCCCGCCGCTGGCCGCGAAACTCATGGAGTGCTTCTGGCCGGGACCGCTCACCCTTGTCCTGCCGAAAAAGGATGACGCGCCGGTCAGCGACCTCGCCGGAGCCGGGCTCGACACGCTCGGTGTCCGTATGCCGGCGCACGACACGGCCCAGGCCCTGATCACGGCCTTCGGCCGGCCGCTCGTTGCGCCCAGCGCCAACCCGTCCGGTGCCGTCAGCCCGACCAATGCGCAGCACGTGACCGAAGGGCTCGGCGACCGGATCGACCTGATCCTCGATGCCGGGCCCTGCCCTGTGGGCGTGGAGTCCACCGTCCTCGCAATCGACGGCGATACCGCAATCCTGCTGCGCCCCGGCGGCCTTCCGCGCAGCGAAATCGAAGCCGTCACAGGCCCCTTGAGGACTGCAGAGGCCAATGCGCCCCTCGCCTCCCCCGGCATGCTGAAGAGCCATTACGCACCGGATGCGGCGCTGCGTCTGAACGCTACCGCGCCCGAACCCGGCGAAGCCTTTCTGGCCTTCGGTCCCGGCTCAGAGGCCTGCACCGCCAATCTCTCGCGGACCGGCGATCTGACCGAGGCCGCCGCCAACCTCTTCGCCCTGCTGCGCCAGCTGGATGCCGAAGGGCACAAACGCATTGCCGTCGCGCCCATCCCCATGGACGGGCTCGGCGAAGCCATTAATGATCGCCTCAATCGCGCCGCCGCCCCACGGGACTGACACCATGACCGCCATCGACCGCATCAAGTCTGTTCTCGGCCCGAAGGGCTGGAGCGAGGACCCGGCCGAGATCGGACCCTTGGCCAGCGACTGGCGCGGCCGCTACCAGGGCGAGACGCCGCTTCTGGTCAAACCCGCCTCGACGGAGGAAGTCTCCAAGGTGGTCGCCATCTGTCACGAGGCGGGCATCGCGATCACCCCGCAGGGCGGCAATACCGGCCTTGTTGGCGGAGGCACGCCGCAAGGCGAAATCCTTTTGACCACGCGGCGGATGAATGCCGTGCGGGAGACCGATATCGGCAACGACTCGCTGACCGTCGAGGCGGGCTGCGTGCTTGAAACCATCCAGCACGTCGCCGCGGATGCCGGCCGCCTGTTCCCCTTGAGCCTCGGCAGTCAGGGCACGGCGACGATCGGCGGGCTGATCTCGACCAATGCCGGCGGTGTCCACGTTCTGCGCTACGGCATGATGCGTGATCTGGTGCTGGGGCTGGAAGCCGTCCTGCCCGACGGACGCGTCTGGAACGGGCTGCGCGGCCTTCGGAAGGACAATACCGGCTACGACCTGAAACAGATGCTGATCGGCGCCGAAGGCACGCTCGGCGTGATCACCGCCGCGACGCTGAAACTCTTCCCGAAGCCCGGCGAGATTTCCGTCGCCTTCACCGCCATCGACAGTCCCGACGCGGCGGTTTCCCTGCTCGGCCACATGAAGACGGCCACGGGCGGCGCGCTTTCGGCGCTGGAACTCGTTCCGCGCAATGCGCTCGAACTCGTCGTCGAACACATTCCCGGAACGCGCGATCCCTTCGCCGACGCCCATCCCTGGTATGCGCTGCTCGAGATCGGAGCCGCCCGCCCCGGCGAAGGCCGCGAGATGATGGAAGCTGCGCTCGGCGAAGCCTTCGAGGCGGGCCTGATCCGCGACGCGGTGATCGCGGAGAGCGAGCAGCAGGCGAAGGATTTCTGGAATCTGCGCGAACCGATTGCGGAGGCGGAAAAGGCCCATGGCCGCGCCGCCAAGCATGACGTGTCCATCCCGGTGTCGAAAATGCCGGCCTTCATGGCCGAGGCGACCGAGGCGGCCGAACGCATGCTGCCCGGCGTGATGATCATCGCCTTCGGCCATGTCGGCGACGGCAATGTCCACTTCAACGTCGCGCGGACCGAACCGGGCGCCGGCCTCGACTTCGCGAAGTCGACCGAGCCCGTCACCGCGATGATCTATGACAAGGTCGCGAAATATGGCGGCTCGATCAGCGCCGAGCACGGCATCGGCATCATGAAGCGCACCGAACTGGCGGAGAAACGCCCGCTCGACGTGGAGCTGATGAAGGCGATCAAGACCGCGCTCGATCCCAAGGGGATCATGAATCCGCGCATGATCTTCGGGGCCTGATCCAGCCACACGACTCGACCTGACGGACCTCGCTGCCTAAATCCGGGTGAAAGCGACCCGGAGACCGATTCCCATGCTCGTCCTGCTCTCCCCGGCGAAACGCCTCGATTTCGAACCGAGCACCCATACGCTCGACCTGACCCGCCCGGCCCTGATCGAGCGCACGGCCGATCTCTCGAAGGCGACGGCGAAGCTCTCGAAGCGCAAGATCAAGACGATGATGGAGCTGTCCGACGATCTGGCCGAGCTCAACTACCAGCGCTTCCAGGCCTTCGATCCGGACGCCACGAACGGCAAGGCCGCCGCGCTCGCCTTCGCCGGTGAGGTCTATCGCGGGCTCAACGCCGAGGGCCTGTCCGACACGGATCTGAAATGGGCGCAGGACCATCTGCGCATCCTGTCGGGCTTGTATGGGGTGCTGCGTCCGCTCGATGCGATCCAGCCCTACCGCCTCGAAATGGGCCGCAAGATCAAGACGAAGAAGGGCGAGAGCCTCTACGATTTCTGGGGCAGCGATATCGCCAGCCAGCTCAATGACGCCCTGAAGGGCCAGAAGAGCCGGACCATCGTGAACCTCGCCTCCAACGAATACTTCAAGGCCGTCGACCGCAAGACGCTCGACGCCGAGATCGTCGATGTCGACTTCAAGGAAGAGAAGGACGGCAAGGCCCGCATCCTCTTCATGTTCGCCAAGGTCGCGCGCGGCCTGATGGCGCGCTGGATCATCGAGAACCGCGTCACCGATCCGGCGAAGATGAAGGACTTCAATGTCGAGGGCTACAGCTTCGACGAGGCGGCCTCGGCCGGCGGCAAGCTGACCTTCGTGCGTCCGCAGCCGCCGAAGAAGCGCGCCGCTTGACGCGGACGCCCGGCGCGGGCCATTTCGCAGCCGCACAATTCCGCTGAAGGGGGCCGATCATGAGCGCACTGAAAACCGATCTCTCCGGCCAGGTGGCCGTCATCACCGGCTCCACCAGCGGCATCGGCGCGGCGCTGGCCGAGGGTCTCGCCGAATGCGGCGCGAATGTCGTTCTGAACGGCCTCGGCCCGCAGGACGAGATCGAACGCCTCCGCAAGCGCATCGAGACCGAGCACGGCGTGAAGGCGCGCTATCACCCGGCCAACATGATGGAGGCCGACGAGATCGGCGGCCTGATCCGCTACGCCGAGAGCGAGTTCGGCCGGCTCGACATCCTCGTGAACAATGCCGGCATCCAGCACGTCTCGCCGATCGACGAATTTCCGGCGGGCAAGTGGGAGGCGATCCTCAAGATCAACCTCACCTCCAACTTCCACACCATCAAGAACGCCCTGCCGATCATGAAGCGCCAGGGCTCGGGCCGGATCGTCAACCTGGCCTCGGCCCACGGCCTCGTCGCCTCGCCCTTCAAGTCGGCCTATGTCGCCGCCAAGCATGGCGTGCTCGGCCTGACGAAGACGGTGGCGCTCGAAGTCGCCGAAACCGGCATCACGGTGAACGCCATCTGTCCCGGCTATGTGAAGACGCCGCTGGTGGAAAACCAGATCGCCGACACGGCGAAAGCACGTGGCATTTCCGAGGAGGAAGTCGTCCGCGACGTGATGCTCGCCGCCCAGCCGACCAAGCGCTTCGTGGAATATTCCCAGCTCGTCGGCGCGCTCCTCTTCCTGGTTTCCGACGCCGGCGCGTCGTGCAATGGCACGCACATTTCCGTCGATGGCGGCTGGACCGCGAAGTAGGTGACCACCGGAACACTCCCTCTCGCCTGTATCGGCGTCGTCTGCCGGCGCGGAGATGAGGTCTTGCTGGTCAAGCGTGGCCGCGAGCCGCTGAAGGGCAAGTGGTCCATTCCCGGCGGCAAGCTGGAATACGGCGAGACGGTCGCGGACGGCGCCCTGCGTGAACTCAAGGAAGAGACGGGCGTCACCGCCCGGATCACCGGCCTGATCGATGTCGTCGATTCCATCATGGACGACGCCCACTATGTGCTGATCGATTTCGAGGCCGAATGGATTGCCGGCGAGCCGGTCGCCGCCGACGACGCCGAGGAAGCCGCCTTCTTCCCGCTCGCCGAAGCGCTGGAAAAAGTCAGCTGGGACGAGACGCGCCGCGTCATCACACCGCGTGCCCACGCTTCGCCGCATTCCCGCGATTAGACTGCGCCGCGATGCGCTTCGCCGTCCTGATCCTCGCCCTGATGCTTGCTGCGCCTGCCATCGCGCAGGTGAAGCCCGACACGCGTCCGGGCGACGAACCGACATTCGAGGATGTGCCGCGCACGCCGCGGATCAATCGCGACCGGGTCATCCCCGACCTCGCCCACGTGCTGGGCCAGCTGCACTATCTCGCCTATGCCTGCGAGGGGAACCACTCCCAGGCCTGGCGCAACCAGATGCAGGAATTGCTCGATCTCGAAGCCCCGGCCAACGGCTACTGGCGCGAACGCCTGATCGACAATTTCAACAACGGCTTTCGCGACCAGCAGCGCTACCGCCTGACCTGCGGCGCGCAGGTCGAGGCCGAACGCCGGGAACTGGCCAGCCGCGGCCGGCAATTGTCGGACGCGCTGCTGGAACCGTTGCTGGCCGAGGACGAATAACCCTCGTGCTTCGAGGCCCCTTCGGGGCACCTCAGCATGAGGGTTCTTCATTTCTCCTCATCCTGAGGTGCGGCTGACAGGCCGCCTCGAAGGACGAGGAGAAATCGCTACCCGTAATAATCCTCTTCCGCGGCGCGGAGCTTGGACTCTTCCTTGTGCGGCGAGAGGACTTCCAGCTTCACGTGCCGGCGGCGATTGGTCGAGATCACGAAGAAGCGCTTGTCGGGATAGTCGAGTTTGCACTCCAGCATCGCCGAGGTGATCAGGTCGACATTCTTCGGATCGTCGTCCGACATGCCGAAGCTGTGCGGCAGATCGCGGCCGAATTTCTCCAGCCCCGTCTCGACGCAGGCGCGGATCGCGGCGCGCTTCAGACCCGCCGTGGTCAGGTGCGCCCCCAGCTCGGCTTTCACCGAAGGATTCGAAACACCGTAGATTGCGACATAGTCCGGCTCTTCCGGGATCTCCCCGGCGTCCTTCAGGAGCCTGATCCCTTCGCGGATGATCTCCGCGGAATGCTGGCGCGCCGTGATGATCGCAACCGGGCGATGGCGCAGCACGGCGTATTTGAAGATGTCCCAGCTGGGGCCTTTCCAGCCGCCCTGTTCCAGCCCGCGGCGGATGTCGCGCAGCAGGTATTCCTCGCCATGGCGGTCCTGACCGTCGGCGAATTCGCGGAAGGCGCGCTCGGGCGGCGCAGCCCAGTCCTCCCACTCGCCCGCCATGCCGAGATAGCCTCGAATTCCGTCGAACTCGGCCTGCGTCATCGTCTTCTCCTCACCCGTCATGGTGTTGAGGAGATGCACCTTGGTCGGCAGATGCAGGACGTTCTCGTCGATATCGAAGAAATAAAAACTCTGGCGTTCGGACATGTCGGACCTTTTACTCCCTCTCCCCTCGGGGGAGAGGGTTGGGGTGAGGGGTGGCGCGCAGCGCCTCTGCAATCATTGTCACAACACCCTCAATATCGTTGAGAATGTCGGAATTCCAGAATCGTAGCACGCGATAGCCTTCGCGGTTTAGCCAAGCCGTGCGCGCGCTGTCCTCGCTTTACCCGCGACGTATGCTGACCCCCATCTGCCTCCACGATCAGTCGCGCTTCGAAGCAGACGAAATCTGCGAAATAGGGACCGATGGGGGCTTGCCGCCGAAACTTGAAACCGAGCAGTCGACGTCCGCGCAAATGCTGCCAAAGGTGATGCTCGGGCTCGGTCTGCTCTCTTCTCAATCGACGCGCGTTTCCAGTTCCGGGCCTTTCCATTTTGCGAACCCCTCACCCGGTCCTTCGGACCACCCTCTCCCCCGCGGGGAGAGGGAAGCAATCGCGCCCTACGCCTCCTCGGGCAGGGTTTCCATGAAGTGGACCGGCTTGCCGGTCGACGGCGCTACGATTTCGTCGTCGCGCATCACGGTGCGGCCGCGGATGATCGTCGCCATCGGCCAGCCCGTCACCTCCATGCCGGCGAAGGGCGACCAGCCGCATTTCGAGGCATTCCATTCATTCGTGATGGTGCGCTTCGCCTTGAGATCGACGAGCGTGAAGTCCGCGTCCCAGCCGGTCGCCATGCGGCCCTTTCCGGCAATGCCGAAAATCCGCTGCGCGCCATGGCTCGTCAGGTCGACGAAGCGTTCCAGCGACAGTCGGCCCTCCGCGACATGGTTCAGCATCACCGGCACCAGCGTCTGCACGCCCGGCATGCCGGACGGGCTTTGCGGATAAGGCTTGGCCTTTTCTTCCTTCGTGTGCGGGGCATGGTCGGAGCCGAGCACGTCGAACAGGCCCTGATCGAGCCCGCGCCAGAGCGCCTGGCGATGCTTCGCGCCGCGGATGGGCGGGTTCATCTGCGCATAGGCCTTGAGGCGCTCATAGGCTTCCGGCGCTTCGAGCGTCAGATGCTGCGGCGTCACTTCGCAGCTCGCGATGTCACGGTGGTGCTGCAGGAAGTCGACCTCCTCGGCGGTCGAGATGTGCAGTACGTGGATGCGCTTGCCGGTCTTCCGCGCGAGGCGGACCAGACGCTTGGTCGACAGGATCGCCGCCTCGGCATCGCGCACGATCTCGTGGCTGGTCCAGTCGCCATCGACCGCAAGCTTGCGGCGCTCCTCAAGGCGGTATTCGTCCTCGCTGTGGAAGGCAGCGCGGCGCTTGATGGCCTTGAGGACGCGCTCCACGCCCTCATCGTCCTTGACCAGAAGGTCGCCGGTCGAGGCGCCCATGAAGACCTTCACGCCGCAACAGCCGGTCATTCGCTCCATCACGGGCAGGATGTCGGCATTCTCGTTCGTCGCCCCGGCATAGAAGGCGTGGTCGCAATGCATGCGCTCGGCGCGCTTCAGCTTGTCGGTCAGCGCGTCCGGATCGGACGTGGTCGGGTTGGTGTTCGGCATTTCGAACACGGCGGTGACCCCGCCCAGAACGGCGCAGCGCGACCCGCTTTCGAGGTCTTCCTTCCATTCCAGACCCGGCTCGCGGAAATGCACCTGGCTGTCGATCACGCCCGGCAGGACGTGCAGGCCGGTGGCATCGACCGTCTCGCCCGCGCTGGCGGTTCCGAGATCGCCGATCTTCGCGATTTTCCCGTTGATCACGCCGACATCGGCGCGTCCGCGGCCGGCGTGGTTCACCACCTCGCCGCCCTTGATGATCAGGTCATAGGTCTGGGTCATGAGCTCGTCCGCTCCAGCAGCCGGCATGCGGCTTCATAGACCGCATCGGTCGAGAGATCGAGAAGCAGGCTTTCGGGATTGGCCCGGAAATCCTTCGACGTGGCGAGTTCGCGCACCTCCTCGAAACCGCGCGGACCGCGCACACTGGCGCAATGCTCGCCGCACGGGCCATAGCGGCGCTCGTCCGACGGACCAAACAGGCCGAGCGTCGGCGCGCCCATTGCGGCAGCGATATGCATCACCCCGCTGTCATTGCCGACGAACAGCCGCGCCCGTCCAAGCAGGGCCGCGACATCCATTAGGTGCAGCTTGCCTGTGAAGTCGACGACACCCGCGTCGGGCAGCACCCGCAGGATCGGCTGAGCGTGTTCCTCGTCGCCCGGCCCGCCGAAGATGTGGACCGCGGCACCCGCCATCGGACCACCAGACCCGACGAGACGTTTCACGAGTTCGGCGAACCGGTCGGCCGGCCACATCTTGAACGGCCAGCTGGCCGACGGGCAGATCGCCAGCATCTGGCGTCCGGCGGGAAGATGGCCCAGCGCGCGTTCGTGCGCCTCGGCCGGCACATAGATCTTCGGTGCAGGCGGCGGCTCGGCGCGGATCACGCTCGCGGCTTCGCGCACCTTGTTGTCGGGATAGGGATAGCGGCCGGCGACATTGCGCTCCCCGGCGCGCAGGAGATAGGCGATCGCCGATCCGCGCATGTCGACCACACGGTCCCATTTCGTCCCGGCGACGCGCCGCCACAGGCCCGGCCAATGCATGCCGGCGGGCTTCTTGTGGATGATGATCAGCCGTTCCAGCCCGGGTGTGTTTTCCAGAATCGGAACCGCCAGCGGGCCGCAGGCAATGGTGAATTTCGCATCCGGACTGGTGCGAACCAGATGATCGAGCACGCCGGAGTTGATGACGGCGTCGCCGATGCGCGTGGAGGTGATGAACAGGATGCGCTGCATGGAAAAGCGGAATAGCCGAGCCGGTGAGTCTTGGCCAGCGCGCAAGGCGTGGCCATATGCTGGGTCATGAGCTTTGATTCCCCTGCCCGACTGACCGATCGCGCCGTTATCGCCGTCACAGGCGAGGAAGCGCGCGACTTCCTGCAACGCGTCGTGACCTGTCCGGTCGCGGACATCGCCGACGGAGAATTGCGTGCCGGCGCGCTGCTGACCCCGCAGGGCAAGATCATCGCGGATTTCCTGATCCACGGCCGCGAGGACGAGGTTCTGATCGAACTGCCCGCCGGCGCGGCCGAAGCGCTCGCGAAACGCTTGTCCATGTACAAGCTGCGCGCGAAGGCCGAGGTGCGTCTGGCGGACGATCTCGCCATCACCGTTGGCGAAGGGACGCCGGATCCGCGCTGTGCCGCCCTGCCCGCGCGCTCGATCCGGCCCGCTACCGAGGCCGACAGCCTGACCGCAGGTGACGCGATCCAGGCAGAGACCGAGATCGCAGCCGGCGTCCCCGCCTTTGGCCGCGACTATGGCGACACCGATGTCTTCCCGACCGACGTCAATCTCGACCTCTTTGGCGGGATCGGCTGGAAGAAGGGCTGCTTCGTCGGCCAGGAAGTCGTCTCGCGCATGAAACGCCGCGGCACGATCCGCAAACGCACGGTGCGGCTCGATTTCGACGGGCCTGCACCGGCGGCGGGAACAGACGTGATGCTCGGCGACACCGCGCTTGGTACAATCACGTCTTCAGCCGGGTCGCACGCCCTCGCCATCCTCCGCCTCGACCGGCTGGAGGACGCGCGCGAGGTGGAGTCCGGGGGTTTGACCGCAAAGGTGGTCTTGCCGGAGGGGCTGTAACCAACCTTCCGACGCTCCCCGGTTTCGCGTCAGCGAAGACCGGGGTCCAGCGATCAAGACTGCTTGGATCCCGGATCGCGCTGCGCGCGTCCGGGAAACGTCTGTTATAGCGAACGCAAACATCGGGTCGCCACCCTCATCGCCGCGCGCTAGACCGGAGGCGGAGGAGATTCCGCCATGCTGACCCGCTGCCCTTGGGCGCCCGACGACGATCCGCTCTATGCCGGTTATCACGACACCGAATGGGGCGTTCCCGAATACGACGCCCGCGCGCTGTGGGAGAAGCTGATCCTCGACGGGTTTCAGGCCGGGCTCGCCTGGATCACCATCCTCAGGAAGCGCGAAACGATGCGCGAGGCCTTCGACGGCTTCGATCCGGAGATCATCGCCCGCTATGGCGAGGCCGATATCGAGCGCCTGCTGGGCAATCCCGGCATCATCCGGTCGAGGTCGAAGATCGAGGCGGCGATCGGCAATGCGAAACTCTATCTGGACATGCGCGAGCGCGGCGAGGATTTCGCCGACTATCTCTGGGGCTATGTCGACGGCCAGCCCATTCAGAACCGTTTCGAGGCCATGCACGATGTTCCCGCCTCGACACCGCTGAGCGAACGGATGTCGAAGGATCTGAAGAAACGTGGATTTCGCTTTTGCGGCCCGGTCATCGTCTATGCTTTCATGCAGGCGACGGGACTGGTGAACGATCACCTCGTCGCCTGTCCGCGTCACGATCCGGTTCGTGCCCTTGCGAGGTAGTTCGATGAAACGCGCTTTCCTGCTTGCCCTACCGCTCGCCCTTTCTGCCTGTTCCACCCTGGACTTCGACCCGGCCGAACCGGGCGAGGCGCGTCAAATGTCGCGGGACGAATGCCGCATGGGCAATTCGCACGACCCGGCAGGCCCGGGCGACTGGGTCTGCGAGGATCAGGACGGCCGCGGCGACCGGCGCATCGCCGATCCGAATTAGCGTCCGCTACACCGCGGAACTGACAAACGCGCCGGTCCGCGCCATAACGCGCTGCAACGAAGTTTTCACATTGTTGCGCGAGGCGCTGTCTTCATGAGCGACGTGATCATCCGGTCCACAGGATTGTGGACCCCGCCCCATTCCATTTCCAACGCGCAGCTCGTGGAGAGCTACAACGCCTATGCGGCGCGCTGGAACGAGGAGCATGCGGGCGAAATCAAACGCGGCGAGCGCGAGGCGAAACAGCCCTCCTCCGTCGAATTCATCGAAAAGGCCTCGGGAATCAAATCGCGCTACGCGATCGACCCGGACGGCATCCTCGACACAGGCCGCCTTCGCCCGAAGGTCGAACCGCGCCCCGACGATGCGCTGTGCATCATGGCGGAAGCCGGCGTGGTCGCTGTGAAGGATGCGCTGGACCGCGTCGGACTGGACGGCAGCGATGTCGATGGCGTGATCTGCTCCGCCACGTCGATGCAGCGCACCTATCCCTGCGTCGCGATCGAGATCCAGGACGCGATCGGCGCGACCGGATTCGGCTTCGACATGAGCGTGGCGTGTTCCTCGGCGACCTTCGCGCTGCAGCAGGCGGTGAACGCGATCCGCTGCGGTCAGGCCAACCGGATCGTCGTCGTGACGCCGGAAATCACCACGCCGCAGCTGAACTACACCGACCGCGACAGCCACTTCATATTCGGCGATGTGGCCGTGGCCGTGATCCTCGAACGGGCTGACTGGGGCAATCCGGGCTGGAAAGTCCTCTCCACCCGGCTGAAGACCCAGTATTCCAACAATATCCGGTCCAATCAGGGCTTCCTCAATCGCTGCGAGGAACCGGCGCGCGACGAGGACGAGATGCTGTTCGTCCAAAATGGCCGCCGCGTGTTCAAGGAAGTCTGCCCGATGGTGGCGGAGATGATCCTGCAGCACATGTCCGATTGCAGCCTGAAGCCGGACGACATGAAGCGCCTGTGGCTGCACCAGGCGAATTCCAACATGAACCGGGTCATCGCGCAGAAAGTCTTCGGCCGCGAATACGCCGATGGCGAAGCCCCGACCATCCTCGACGAATTCGCCAACACCGCCGGCGCGGGCTCGGTCGTCTGCTTCCATCGCCACAACGATGATTTCGAAACCGGGGAGAAGGGATTGATCTGTTCCTTCGGTGCCGGATACTCGGTGGGATCGATATTTGTCGAAAGGATTGCCGCGTGAAGGACTGCGTCATCCGTTCGGTGGGCTGGCACGCCCCTGAAGAGAGCATTTCCAATGCCGAGCTCGTGAAGGTCTTCAACACCTGGGCCGAGGGCTGGAATGCGGAGAATGCCGACGCGATCGCGCGCGGCGAGGTCGAGCCGAAGCCGCTGTCGAGCGAGGACTTCATCGTCTCCGCCTCGGGCATCCGGAACCGGCACGTCATCGACAAGCCGGGCCTGATGGATCTGAACCGGATGCGACCCCGCCTGCCCCACCGCCCGAAGGAAGAGATGTCGGTCCAGGCCGAATTCGCGCTTCTCTCGGCGAAGAAGGCACTGGCCAAGGCGAACCGTACCGCCGCCGACGTCGACGGCGTGATCGTCGCCTCATCCGCGCAGCAGCGGAACTTCCCGGCCGTCGCGACCGAGATCCAGTCCGCGCTCGGCATCAACGGCTTTTCTTTCGACATGACGATGGCCTGCGCCTCGGCCATCTACGGCATGCAGCTGGCGCGCGACATGATCCGCTCCGGATCGGCCGACGCGATCCTGATCTGCTGCCCGGAAATCATGAGCGCGATCAACCACTACCGCCGCCGCGAAGTGCACTTCATCTTCGGCGACGCCTCCGCCGCTGTTCTGCTCGAGCGCGGCGACCGCGAGGCCGGCGGCTGGGAAGTGCTCGGCACGCGGCTGGAGAACGCGTACTCGAATGCGCTGCGGTCCGACTTCGGCTTCCTCAATCACACCGAGTTCGAGGAAGGCGACAATTTCGAACCCTTCGTCGACCAGGACGGCCACCGCGTCTTCCGCGACGTCATCCCGATGGCCTCCGGCGTCGGCTCCACGCTGATCGCCGATCTCGGCCTGAAACCCGCCGATGTGCGCCGCGCCTGGCTGCACCAGGCCAATATCCGCATCGTCCAGATGGTCGCCAAACGCGTGCTCGAACGCGAACCGGATTCCGACGCGGCCCCGATCATCCTCGACGAGTACGGCAACACCTCCTCGTCCAGCGTGCTGATGACGTTCGACCTGAACAACGCCGACATGAAGCCGGGCGAACGTGGACTGATGTGCGCATTCGGTGCAGGCTATGGCTGCGGCGCAGCCGTGATCCAGAAACGCTGACCTCTCGGAGACATGTGATGAAGCGGACGCTCACCCTGACGATTTCGGCGGCGAGTGCCGCGCTTCTCATGGCCTGCTCGCCGGAGAACCAGGTTCCCGTCGACGAGGAAATCACCAGCGCCGCCAACGACATGGCCGGTGATGTCGCGACCCAGATGCCGGACATGACCCCGGTCGAGGACGAAGATCCGGCCGCCGATGACGATGCCGCCGCCTCCGAAGACATGAGCCTGCCGACGACCGACATCTTCCTGGCCGATCTCGGCTGGACCGGCGCGGTTCCGGCCGTGACGAACATGCGCAACGCGACTCGCCATCCCGGCTATGACAACCAGCCGGCCTTCCTGCCGAACGGTCACGACTTCTTCTATTCCTCGGAATCCGAGGGCGGCTCGACCGATATCCGCATCCATCTCTCCGGATCGGGCAACAGCCAGCAGATCACCTCGACCCCGGATTCGGGCGAATACTCGCCTCGCAATTATAGCGCCATGTCCGGCCTCTATTTCGTGCGCCAGATGGCCGACGGCACGACCCAGCACCTGATCCACGCCAACGCCAACGGCTCCGACCCGCAGCCCGTTCTCGATATGACGACGATCGGCTATTACGCCTTCAACGCGGACCGATCGGTCGTCGCGCTCTTCGTTCTGGGTGACAGTTTCACCCTGCAGGTTGCCGACGTCGAAAGCGGCGAGACCATCGTTGTGGCAGAAGGCATTGGCCGCGCCCTCTATTCCGAGCCGGGTGGCGACGCCGTTCTGTTCACGAGCGGCAATGAGGAAGAAGGCTGGTCGCTCAACCGATACGAATACGCCACCGGCGAGACGTCGATGCTGTTCGCCCTGCCGGGCATGAGCCAGGATTTCGCGGCCCATCGAATGGGGGATGGCACGCTCGTCTATCTGTCGAGTGACGACGGCACGCTCTACTCGCGCACCGCCGACACGGACTGGGCACCGATCGCCGACTTCCGCGGCGCGATGATCAACAACGTGACCCGCATGGCCGTCAGCGACGACGGCACCATGCTGGCCGTGGTCGCCGACGACCGGAGCTTCTAGACTGCCGTCACTTCGGTGATCTTGTAGGTCAGATCGTCGCCATCGGCTTCGTGGATGGTGAGGTATTCGCCGAGCTTCAGCGTGTGATCACCGAGCTTGTAGACCGGCTCGTCCGGCCCCTCGTCGTCCTCGTCATAGCGGAAATACCAGTTGTTGCCGCGATGGCTGAGCCAGCCGTCGGCGCGCTCGTCCGGATCGGGATCGAAGCGCAGCACGGTGCACTTTTCCTTGCTCTCCCGCCACAGGGCGGTGTCGAGATGACCGTCCTTGTCGAGCGGCGCGACGATGACATAGCCCTGATGGTCGTCGCCATCGGGGAAACCGGCATCGGGGTTGCGGCCGAGACGAAGCGTGACGCGCATGAGGCCCATGAGGAGTCTCCTGTGTTTCTGTCCGGTTAGTGAGCCGCGAGAAGCGACGGTCCGTCAACGGCCTGAAAGAGCGACCGAGTGACGCCCCCGAAAACGAATTCGCGCAGACGCGAATGGCCATAGGCCCCGGCGACGATGAGGTCCGCGCCCTTGGACGAGTCGAGGATCGCCTCGCCGACATCGTCGGCCTCGTCGATATCGATCGTGCCGGCGCGGCAGCCGAGATCGGCGAGCCAGTCGATCAACCGCTCCGGCGGCGCGCTGCGCCGGTCGGAATAGTCGAGCCCCTTGTCCGACTGCAGCACCATGACGCGCTTGGCGTTGGCGATGAGGGGCGCGGCCCCGGCGGCGGCGCGGGCCGCTTCCTTCGATCCGTCCCAGGCGATGTGGATGGTTTCCGGCGGCATCATGCCGGCACGGGCCGCGATTACCGGCACCTGCTCGTCGATCAGCACGGCGGTGATGAAGTCCGCCAGCGGACCATTGCCCGCCATCGATTGCGGATCGGTCACGACATAGCGCGCCAGTCGCGCCTCGACCGCGACCTCCGACACCGTGCCCGAAACGCGGTAGAACCGCCCGTCGGCGGCGAGACTGTCGAAGCCCGAGAGCACGTCGGAGAAAGTCTGCTTGGCCTCATCGGCGCAGCGGTCGCTTTCCTCGCGGATCGAATCGACTGCGCCGGCCATCACCGTGGCGGCGGCAACGCCGGGTCCCGTCCACATGAGATAGGCGGATGCGTCCGGCTCGACGAAGAGACCGTCCAGCGTCGCGCCGATGCCGCGCGCCAGCCGGGCCGCAGCCTCGACCGTGGCGCGATCCTTTTCGTCGCCCTGTAAAGTGACCATGATGCGTTCGCGGGCCATGGGACTGATCCTTCTGTTGGCAGCGCGCTTGATCTTCGCGGCACGGGTCTTAGGAAAGGCCGCCCGCCAGCCGAGTCGACCGACAGGATAAGACTGACATGCCGAGAACGCGACCGACATCCGACAAAACGCCGCGAGCCTGGCAAAGGATGCTGTCCGGACGCCGGCTGGATCTGCTCAATCCCTCGCCCTTCGACATCGAGATCGACGACATCGCGCACGGCCTTGCCCGTGTGGCGCGCTGGAACGGCCAGACGCGCGGCGACCACGCCTTCTCCGTGGCGGAACACAGCCTCGTCGTCGAGCACATCACCGGCTTTCTCTACCCCGATCTCGAGGCGAAATGGCGTCTCGCCGCCCTGCTGCACGACAGCTCGGAATATGTGATCGGCGACATGATCAGCCCGTTCAAGGCGGCGCTCGGCATCGACTACAAGCTGTTCGAGGAAAAGCTGGAGCACGCCGTCCACGCCCGCTTCGGCCTGCCCGCGAAGACGCCGGTCGAGGTGAAGCGCAAGATCAAGCGCGCCGACCATATCTGCGCCTGGTTCGAGGCGACTCAGATCGCCGGCTTCTCCGAAGCCGAATCCAATTCCTTCTTCGGCAAGCCGCCCGCCGGGCTCGACATCACGATCGACCCGGCCCCGCCGAAGGAAGCGCAGAAACGCTTCGTCGACCGGTTCGAGACGCTCATCGCCGCGGTCGAGGCGGAAGCCAGGCCGAGACGGAAGCGCGCATGATCGGGTCCGGGGCGCTGATCGTTGGCCTCAACGCCGTCATCGTGGCGGTGGACGAGGACGCGCCCCAGCTTCTGGTCGTCCCGAGCGGCGAAGGCGCGCCCGCCTTGCCCTTCGGCCCGTTCGACCCGAAAACGCACCGCACCTTCGAGATCGGCCTGCGCGAATGGGTCAGCGAACAGGCCCACTTCCAGCTTGGCTATGTCGAACAGCTCTACACCTTCGGCGATATGGGCCGCGAAGCCCCGCTCGCCGAACTGACCGGCACGGATGGCGCGCGCGTCATCTCCATCGGCTATCTCGCCCTGACGCCGGATACCTCCAACCCGCCTGAGGGCGGCGGCGTGTGGCGCGACTGGTACCGCTTCTTCCCGTGGGAAGACTGGCGCAGCAGCGAGCCCGCCGTGATCGCCAGCGTCATCGCCCCCGCCCTGCGCCGCTGGGCCGACGAGGCCGGCTCTCCGGGCAAGCGCGAAGCCCGGCGCGACCGCATCCGCATCGCCTTCGGCCTCGACGGCATGACCTGGAATGAGGAACGAGTCCTCGACCGCTACGAACTGCTCTACGAAGTCGGCCTCGTCCCCGAAGCCCGCCGCGACCGGGGCGAAGCGGACGCCGCGCCCGCGGGCATGGGCGAAGCCATGGCGTCCGACCACCGCCGCATCCTCGCGACCGCGATCAGCCGCCTCCGCGCCAAGGTGAAATACCGCCCGGTCGTGTTCGAGATCATGCCGGAGCGTTTCACCCTCTCCCACCTCCAGCGGGTGATGGAGGCGATCGTCGGCTATCCGCTGCACAAGCAGAATTTCCGCCGCGCCCTCGACCGCTCCGGCTTCGTCGAAGGCACCGGCCGGATGGAAGCGCGCACCGGCGGCCGCCCCGCCGAACTTTTCCGCTTCCGACGCGAGGCGCTGCGCGAAGGCCCGGCCTCGGGCTTGGCAACGCCGCGACTTAATCAATCCTGACACCTATGTTGCATTGCAGCGACGAAAGCGCATTGACCCGGACCACTCCCCACCCTACTTAGGCTCTGAAAGAGCAAAAGGCGGCTGTCGATCACAGCCGCTTATCATCGGGCCCTATAAATGCTCACTTTGAGCATAAGGAGGCGGAGAGATGGAACGCATTCTGACCGGAAATGGCGGTGGCTACGGCTTCGAGGCCAATTCAACCGCGTTCAACGACAATGAGGAGTTCGCCTACACCGATGAGGTGAAGCGCGCGACCGACGCCATCTACGAGCGCGTGAAGGATGTGATCCTGCCCGAGGAATGGCCCGCCCACGCCCCGCTGATCCACGCGATCAACGAGCTGAAGCGGCAGAAGAATGCCGTCATCCTGGCCCACAACTACATGACGCCGGAAATCTTCCACGGCGTCGGCGATCTGATGGGCGACAGCCTCGCCCTTGCCCAGATGGCGGCCAAGACCGACGCCGACATCATCGTCCAGGCCGGCGTCCACTTCATGGCCGAGACGGCGAAAATCCTCGCCCCGGAAAAGACCGTGCTGATCCCGGACATGCGCGCGGGCTGCTCGCTCGCCTCTTCCATCACCGGCCGCGACGTGGCGCTGATCAAGGCGAAATATCCCGGCATTCCGGTCGTGACCTATGTGAACACGTCCGCTGACGTGAAGGCCGAGGCCGATGTCTGCTGCACCTCCTCGAACGCGGTTCAGGTCGTGGAATGGGCGGCGAAGGAATGGGGCTCCGACACCGTCATCATGATCCCGGACGAGTATCTGGCGCGCAATGTCGCCGCCAATACCAGCGTCCGCATCCTGTCCTGGAAGGGCGCCTGCGAAGTGCATGAGCGCTTCACGGCGGAAGATGTCGCCGCGCTGCGCGAAGCCCATCCCGGCGTCATCATCCTGACCCACCCGGAAAGCCCGTCCGCCGTCGTGAAGGCCGCGGATTTTGCAGGCTCGACCGCGGCGATGGCCGACTATGTGAAGCGCGAGAAGCCGGCGACCGCCGTCCTCCTCACCGAGTGCTCGATGAGCGACAATGTCGCCGTCGAGGCCCCGGCGACGAAATTCGTCCGCCCCTGCAATCTCTGCCCGCACATGAAGCGGATCAATCTCAGGAATATCTACGAGGCGCTGAAATACGAGCGCCACGCCGTCGAGGTCGATCCCAACATCGCCGAGCGCGCCCGCCAGTCCGTCCAGCGCATGCTCGACCTGCCCAAGCCCGACACCCCCGCCCGCTTCGACCCGGCCCGGGAGGCCGGCCCGATCGAACTGGTGACGGTTTAGGAGCAGCACAGGTGGCAGACCGTCCCGTTCTCATTCTGGGTGCCGGGATTGCCGGTCTCTGGACCGCGCTGAAGCTCGCGCCGCGCCCGGTTACGCTGGTGACTGGATCGCCGCTCGGCTCCGGTGCGGCGACTGGCTGGGCGCAGGGCGGCATCGCCGCCGCGTTGGGCGAGGATGACAGCCCGGCCCTGCACGTGAAAGACACGCTTGCCGCCGGTGACGGCCTGACCTGCGTCCGCGCGGCGGGCCTGCTGGCTTCCGGCATTGCTGTCGAGGTCGAGGCGCTACGCGAGCTTGGCGTGCCCTTCGACACAGACGCGGTGGGCAATATCACGCAGGGCCTGGAAGCCGCCCACTCTCGCCCCCGCATCGCCCACGTGACGGGCGACAGGGCCGGTGCCGCGATCCTGGACGTGCTCGTCCGCGCGGCCCGCGCAGCGGACCACATCACGATCCGCGAGGGCTGGCGCGCCGTGGCACTCCTGCCGTCCCGCGATGGCGGCTGCGCCGGTGCGCTCTTGCAGGGCCCGGACGGCCAGACCGAAACCGTCGAGGCGAATGACACCGTGCTCGCCATGGGCGGCGCGGGCGGATTGTGGGACGTCTCGACCAGCCCCGCGGGCGCGCTCGGTCAGGCTGTCGCCATGGCGGCCCGAATCGGCGCGGAAATCGCCGACCCGGAATTCGTCCAGTTCCACCCGACGGCGATGGATCTCGGCCGTGACCCCGCCCCGCTCGCCACCGAGGCACTGCGCGGCGGCGGTGCCATCCTGATCGACCGTGAAGGCCGACGCCTGATGGAGGGCGTGCACGACGCGCTCGACCTCGCACCGCGCGACATCGTTGCCCGCACCGTCCACCGCGCCCGGCAGACCGGCCGCAAGGCCTTCCTGGATGCGCGCGGCGCCGTGGGCGACACCTTCCCGGATCGCTTCCCGACCGTCTTCGCCGCCTGCAGGGAATCCGGGCTCGATCCGCGCACCACGCCCATCCCGGTCGCCCCGGCGGCGCATTATCACATGGGGGGCGTCTTCACCGGCATGGACGGCGAAACCAGCCTTCCCGGCCTGTGGGCCGTCGGCGAATGCGCCGCGAACGGCCTGCACGGCGCCAACCGCCTCGCGTCCAACTCGCTGGCTGAAGGTCTCGTCTTCGGTGCGCGCGTGGCCCACGCCATCCGCATGCACCCCGGTTCGGATCGTATCGCGCTGCGCGCCGAGCCGGCGCCCCTCCTGCCGCCCCTGGCGCTGACGCGTCTGAGGCAGGCGATGGGCGCGGAATGCGGTGTCGAGCGCACGGGCGCGGGTCTTGAACGCCTCCTCGGCATTCTGGACGCGCTGACGGCGCGCTACGGCGAGGCCGACCCGCTGTTGGCCGCGCGCTTCGTGGTCACCGGCGCGCTCCGGCGGCAGGAAAGCCGCGGGTCGCACTGGCGGCTCGACTACCCGGCCAGGGCCGATACGCCGCGCCATACCCGCCTGGCGCTTGAAGATCTCGATACGCCCATTCCTTCGACCGAGGCTCGCCCCGCATGATGGTTCCGCCCCTGCCCCGCCATATCGTGGAAGATGCCGTGCGCCGCGCGCTGGCTGAGGATCTCGGCGGCGCCGGTGATCTCACCTCGCTTTCAACGCTGCCAGAAGATGCCGAGGGCCGCTACGAACTCCGCGCCCGCAAGAGCGGCGTGCTGTGCGGTCTCGAGCCGGCGCTCGAAGCCTTCTGGCATTGCGGACCCGATCTGGAAATCGATGTCCGTCTCGATGACGGCGCGCCGCTGGAAAAGGGCTCCGTCGTCCTGTCGGTCGAAGGCCGCGTCCAGCCCATCCTGACCGCCGAGCGGACCGCGCTGAACTTCCTCGGCCGGATGAGCGGCATCGCCACGCTGACGGCGCAATATGTGAAAGCCGTCGAAGGAACGGGCGCGCGCATCGTCCACACCCGCAAGACCACGCCCTGCCTGCGCGCCTTCGAGATCCAGGCCGTCCGCGCCGGCGGCGGCGGGGCGCACCGCTTCAATCTCGCCGACGCCATCCTGATCAAGGACAATCACGTCGCCGCGGCGGGCGGGGTCGGCGCGGCGGTCCGCGCGGCCCGCATTCATGCCGGTCACATGGTCCGCATCTCCACCGAGATCGACCGGCTTGACCAGCTGGCTGAGGCCATCGAGGCGGGGGCGGACGTCGTCCTCCTCGATAATTTCAGCCTCGACGACATGCGCGCCGCGGTCTCGCAGGCGAAGGGCAAGCTCGTGCTGGAAGCCTCCGGCGGCGTCGATCTGACAACCGTCCGCGCCATCGCGGAAACCGGCGTCGACATCATCTCGGTCGGCGCCCTCACCCACTCCGCTCCCAATTTCGATCTGGGACTGGATGCGGTTTGAGACGCTCGTGCTTCGAGGCTCGCCCGGAACAAGTCCGGCCTCGCACCTCAGCATGAGGGTCTAGGTTTTCGTCATCCTGAGGTGCCGCCGACAGGCGGCCTCGAAGGGCGAGGAAAACCCCGCTAACCTTCCCCGCGAACACGCGAGGAGAGCGAGATGAGAAAGCGCCACGACCATCCCGAAGGCCGGGTGGAGACGATCTGGGTCGACAGCGAGGCCGTCGCCAACAACGTGCTGGGCGACCCGACCAGGCGGCGCATCGACGTTTACATCCCCCATGGCCATGACGGTTCGGGCCTGCCGTTGCTGGTCGACATTGTCGGCTTTACCGCCGGCGGACCCGCCCACACCAACTGGAAGAATTTCGGCGAGAACGTCCCCGAACGCCTCGACCGGCTGATCGGCTCGGGCGAAATGCCGCCGGTCGTCTGCGCCTTCCCGGACTGTTTCACCCGCCTCGGCGGCAACCAGTACGTCAACTCCGCCGCGATGGGGAATTGGGACGACTTCCTGCTGCAGGAGGCCGTTCCGGCGGTCGAGAAAGCCTATGGCTGCGGCGGTGACGGCAAGCGCGGCCTGTTCGGCAAATCCTCCGGCGGCTATGGCGCGATGGTCCACGCCCTGCTCCACCCGGACTTCTGGTCGGCGGCAGCCTGTTATTCCGGCGATATGGGGTTCGAACTGATGTTCGCGGCCGACTTCGCCCAGGCCCTGCGCCGGATCGCCAAGCATGGCGGCACGATCGAGAGCTTCATCGAAGCCTTCGAAAACGAGAACAAGCCGAGCGGTGAGGACATCCACACGCTGATGACGCTCGCCATGGCCGCGACCTACGACCCCGCGCCAGAGGAGTTCCTCGGCATCCGCCTGCCGGTCACGATGGACACGTGTGAGCGCATCGAGGCGCGCTGGGCCAACTGGATGAAGTGGGATCCGCTGGAAATGCTCGATGAGCACGGCGAAGGCCTGAAACAGCTCAAGGCGCTATGGATCGAGTGCGGCGATGTCGACCAGTACAATCTGGTCTACGGCGCGCGGCGCATGACCAAACGCCTCACCGAAATGGGCGTGCCCCACACCTATGAGGAATTCCCCGACAACCATTCCAGCATCGACTACCGGATGGACCGGAGCCTGCCGGTTCTGGCAAAGGCACTCAGCGCCTAGGTCGGGGCTGACGCCGTCGTCACCGCAACGGAGGTCGAACCGCGCACGACACCGCTGCCGTCGACAAACTCGATCTGGATCCGGTTGACGGCCGGATTGTTCGCGACGGCCTGGCCATTGCCGCGCACCAGCAGGGTGAAGGTCCGGACGTCATTCTGGTTGAAGGTCGAGGTGTAGGTGTCGCGCGTGGGCGGCGACATGCACGCTCCGGCAGGAGAGCCAAGGGTCGTCTCGCAGATCAGGAAATCGAGCCCCGACGTCCCGCCGCCCAGGGCGTTGTTGGTGTTGGCCCTCCGGATCGTCAGGCTTCCTGACGCACCGATATTGACCATCGCCATGCCGATCGCGCCGGTCGTGTTCGTTCCGTTGAGGTAGAGCACGCCGTCATTGGTCTGCGTGGTCGCGATCGCGATGGCATCGGGCGTCGGCGTCGTACCCGACGACATGGTCAATTGATTGACCCCGGAAATCTGCGCGGCCTGACCGGTCGAACACCCGAACCGGAATTCCAGAGGCTCGGTCGTGAAGGGTACCGGGTTGATGTAGATTTCCTGCACCGGCGTGAAGGCGATAACGAAGCTCTGGCTCTGGCCCGCGGGAATATCGACGGGGGTGTTGATCGTCCCGGTCAGGGCGTTCGTGTTCGGATCGGTGGTCTGATAGCTGAACCCGCCCTTGATGACGTTCAGCAGGGTCACCGAGCAGTTCTCGGCCGTCGTCTGCCCGCCATTGACCAGCGTCGCGAAGGCCGTTGCCTGGCTACCGAATGTGACGGAGCGGCTGGCAGGAAGAACGGCGGCCGAAAGCGTCGCGTTGGCGATTTCGGCATTCCCGGTGAGCTGGAAGGTTTCGGGCGCAGACCCGGCATTGTCATTCGCATCGCCGGTGTCCGGGTCGACCGAGGTGAAGTCAAGCGTGATCGGGACCGAGCCGCCCGTGGCCGGATTGCTGAAGATGCCGGTTCGGAAGAATGCCATCACATCGGAACTGAATCCGGCCGTTTGCGACCCGGTCGAGCCATCTCCGCCGCGGGGCAGCGTGATCGTGATGATATGGTTCTGGCTGGCGTCCAGCGAATATTCGATCTGCGGCTTGAGCGGATTGGGATTGCCATCAAGATTGCTATCGACCCAGGCGCTGTTCCCGTCGATGGAGTAGATCGGAAACAGCCGGTCGGGACCGGGTGAGCCGGCGTTGAATTCGAATCCGTAGGCGCCGATGCGGGTCCCCGATCCGAACAGATCGAACCCGTTGAACTGGTAGCTTGCCGGCAGGGTGATCACGACCTGATAGGCTTGGCGCTGACCGAATGTGATTTCGGAATCGACCCGGAAGCCCATCAGCCGGCCGGGACCAAGATCGCTGATGATGACGTTCTGGGTGGCCGGAGCGCTGAAGACTGCCGGGCCGCTTCGTGTCTCCCCGGCCGTCTCGGGCTGGTCGCTGAGCAACTCTTCACAGCCGCAGACCAGTAGCGCCGAACACAGGATCGCAAATGCGCGCATGACAACCTCCCCGGACAATGTGGGAAAAGATTAACGCATTTCGCCCGTAACGGGAAATTTCACCGAACTGCAAAGCAAAACACCGCCGGGGGAACCGGCGGTGCTCAAGGTCGTTTTATTCCTGAAAGCGCGTGGCGGCGCCGTTACAGGTCGCGTTCCATCTCCGCCCGTTCGCGGCGGCTCGGGAAGCGATAGAAGATATGCTCGCCGATCGTGCGGGTGCGCACGAGAGAGCTCGACCAGTGCGGGTCGATTGCGACCGTATGGTAGTGCGTGGCATTGCGCGTGACCGGCGGCGCGAAACCGAGCATCACGTGCTCGGCCACGAGCTGGGCCCGGCGCCAGGCGCGTCCACGCGGCGCGCGGTTGATCGAACCGTCGCAGGTAAAGCTGAACTGGCAGCCCGTGGCGCGCGTCGATCCTTCATAGACGACTCCGCAAACCGTATCGGGATAGGCCGGATGCGAAACGCGGTTCATCACCACTTCGGCCACTGCGGTCTGACCGGCAAAGCCTTCGCCCCGCGCCTCGTAATAGACGGCGGTCGCAAGGCAATCGAGCTGCTCGGCCTCAAGCCGGGCGCGCTCGATATGCGTACGGTCGAAGGTGCGCAGTTCGGCCAGCGGACGCGAGGCGACGCGCGTCACACCCGTTTCCGGATTGGCATCGACGCGCAGCGCGGCGAGCTGCAGCGAACCGGGCGCAGCCCAGTCGAGCGCATCCTCGGCTTCAAGATAGCGCGAGGCGAGATCCTGCCAGTGGGCGGCATCTTCCTGCTGCTGGATACGGGCACCGGCGAGCGGAAACATCGCGGCGAGGCTCGCCGCGAGTACCGAGACCGCAAGGGTCTTCAGGCCCGCGATCAAACGCGGCCGGTCTTTCAAAATCGGCGTGGCGGTCATGTGACTCCGTCCCGTCGAATCGCCTGTTCAGCCTTACTCTGGCATTTACCATGAGACGCTGAACAGATCATGAAATTAGCGCGCCCGTCTAAATGACCCTCAATGCATGGTCAAGCGGGACTGATGCCCGCATATGGGTAACTGCCTTGCAATTGGCAAGCCGCACCAATCAAGCTCAAGTCGATTCAAGACTTTATCGTCTATTCTTGAGG
The DNA here is from genome assembly GCA_016124205.1 of Alphaproteobacteria bacterium. Taxonomy (GTDB): domain Bacteria; phylum Pseudomonadota; class Alphaproteobacteria; order Caulobacterales; family Maricaulaceae; genus Hyphobacterium. Next base: position 73,837 of record WGOD01000003.1, on the reverse strand, counting down.
GCAGACTGTGCAGCCGCAAGACGCGCGATCGGCACGCGGTATGGCGAGCAGGACACATAGTCGAGCCCGACCGAATCGCAGAAGGCGATCGAGGCCGGATCGCCCCCGTGTTCACCGCAAATCCCCAGCTTCAGGCCCGGGCGCGCCGAACGGCCGCGTTCCGCCGCAATGCGCACCAGATCGCCCACGCCGGACTGGTCCAGCGTGACGAAGGGGTCCTTTTCGAAGATTCCCGCCTCGATGTAGTCGCCGAGGAATTTGCCGGCATCGTCGCGCGACAGGCCGAACGTGGTCTGCGTCAGGTCGTTGGTGCCGAAGGAGAAGAATTCCGCCTCGGTCGCGATTTCGTCGGCGCGCAGCGCGGCGCGCGGCAGTTCGATCATCGTGCCGATCGTATAGACGGGTGCGGCGCCGCTTTCCGTCTCGACCGCCTTGGCGACGCCTTCGATGCGGGCCTTCAGGATCGACAACTCCTTGGCCATCGCCACGAGCGGGATCATCACCTCGGCGACGGGACGCACGCCGGTCTTCTTCTGGACATTGACCTGCGCCTCGAAAATGGCGCGGGCCTGCATCTCGTAGATTTCCGGGAAAGTGATGCCCAGGCGGCAGCCGCGATGGCCCAGCATCGGGTTCGTCTCGCCCAGCGCCGCGGCGCGTTCCATCAGCGCCTTCGCCGACAGGCCGGTCGCCTTGGCAACGGCATCCACATCTTCTTCGGTGTGCGGCAGGAATTCGTGCAGCGGCGGATCGAGCAGGCGGATGGTGCAGGGCCGCTCTTCCATGATCGTGAATATCTCTTCGAAGTCCTGGCGCTGCATCGGCAGGATCTTCGCCAGAGCCGCGACGCGTCCGGCCCGGTCTTCCGATAGGATCATCTCGCGCACCGCCGCGATGCGGTCGGCGTCGAAGAACATGTGCTCAGTGCGGCACAGGCCGATGCCCTCCGCGCCGAATTCCTTCGCGGTCTGCACGTCGGCGGGGGTCTCGGCATTCGTGCGCACCTTCATGCGCCGCGCCTTGTCGGCCCACACCATCAGCGCCGCGAAATCGCCGGTCAGCTCCGGCTTGATCATCGGCACCGCACCGTTCAGCACTTCGCCGGTCGCGCCGTCGATCGTGATGAAATCGCCCTGTTTCACCGTGCGTCCGCCGACGGTGAAGGACTTCCCGGCATAGTCGATCTTGATCGAACCCGCGCCGGACACGCACGGACGGCCCATGCCGCGCGCCACGACGGCGGCGTGGCTGGTCATGCCGCCGCGCGCGGTCACGATGCCCTGCGCGGCGTGCATGCCGTGAATGTCTTCCGGGCTGGTCTCGATGCGCACGAGAATGACCTTCTCGCCGTGCGCGGCCATCGCCTCGGCCTCGTCGCTGTCGAACACGACGACGCCCGCCGCCGCGCCCGGAGACGCCGGAAGCCCGGTCGCCAGCACGTCACGCTGGGCGCTTTCATCGATCATCGGGTGCAGCAGCTGGTCGAGCTGCGCCGGATCGACGCGCAGGATCGCCTCGTCCTCGGTGATCAGGCCTTCCTTGGCCATGTCGACGGCGATCTTCAGCGCCGCCTTGGCGGTACGCTTGCCGTTGCGGGTCTGCAGCATCCAGAGCCGGCCGCGCTCGACCGTGAACTCGATGTCCTGCATGTCGCGGTAGTGGCGTTCCAGCTTGGAGAAGACTTCCGCCAGCTCGTTATAGCTGTCCGGCATCGCCTCCTGCATGGAGGGGGCCTTGTCGCCCATCTTCTCGCGCATCTCCTGGGTCAGGCATTGCGGCGTGCGGATGCCGGCAACGACGTCCTCGCCCTGCGCATTGACCAGAAACTCGCCGTAGAAGGCGTTCTCGCCGGTCGAGGGATCGCGGGTGAAGGCAACGCCTGTCGCGCTCGTCTCGCCCATATTGCCGAACACCATGGCCTGGACGTTCACCGCCGTGCCCCAGCTCGCCGGGATGTCGTGCAGGCGGCGATAGGTCTTGGCCCGGTCGTTCATCCAGCTGGCGAAGACGGCGCCGATCGCGCCCCACAGCTGTTCGCGCGGGTCGGAGGGGAAGTCGCGCCCGAGCGCCTTGGCGGCGGCAGCCTTGTAATCGCGGACGATCTCTTCCCAGTCCTCGGCCGACAATTCGGTGTCGAGCGTGAAATCGTTCTCTTCCTTGAACGTCTCGAGGATCTCCTCGAACATCGAGTGGTCGAGGTCCAGAACGACGTCGGAATACATCTGGATGAAGCGGCGATAGCTGTCATAGGCGAAGCGGCGGTCGCCGGAGAGCTCGGCCAGTCCTTCCGCGGTCTCGTCATTGAGCCCGAGATTGAGCACCGTATCCATCATGCCCGGCATCGAGGCGCGGGCACCGGAGCGCACCGAGACGAGCAGCGGATTCTTGGGATCGCCGAATGCCTTGCCGGTCACGCCCTCAAGCTTGGCGAGCGCGGTCTCGACCTGCTCGTTCAGCCCGCCCGGCCACTGCTTCCCACCATCGTAGTAGGCGTTGCAGGCACTCGTCGTGATCGTGAAGCCCGGCGGCACGGGCAGGCCCAGCTTGGCCATCTCGGCCAGATTCGCGCCCTTGCCCCCCAGCAGTTCGCGCATCGAGGCTTCGCCCTCGCTGTCACCCCCGCCGAACGCATAGACCCACTTGGTGCCGCTCATGCTTTTCTTCCTTTGTGACCTCGTCCTTCGAGGCCGCCTGCGGCGGCACCTCAGGATGAGGTCATTTGAGTGTTTCCTTCATCCTGAGGTGCCCGCGTCAGCGGGCCTCGAAGGGCGAAGGGAACACCAGAGTTCAGCCTTCAATTCTTCCCAGATCAGCCACGACATGCGCGTCCGACCGGATGCGGGCCAGCAGCCTCAGCCTGTTGCGCCGCAACATGGCGTTATCGGCATTGACCGTGACCTTGTCAAAGAAGGCATCGACCGGCCCGCGCAGCACGGCGAGCGAACGCATCGCGCCCTCGAAATCTTCGGTTTCAACGGCGGACTTCACATCGCCGGACGCAGTCTCCAGCGCCTCGATCAGCGCGGATTCTTCCGGCTGTAGCTCGCCCTTCAAATAGTCAGCATCCAGAACGCCGTCGCCGAGATCGGCGGCGAAGCCGCTCGCATCCTTCTTCTCTTCGGCCTTCAGAATGTTCGCCGCGCGGCGGTAACCGGCAAGCAGCGCCGCACCGTCCTCGCTGTCGAGGAAGGCCTGCAGCGCACGGGCGCGGTGGGTGACGCGGACGAGATCGTCATCGCCGATCGCGAACACGGCATCGATCACGTCATGCCGTACGCCCTCGTCCTTTAGGTGGACTTTCAGCCGGTCGGCGAAGAAGGAGAGGAGATCATCAATAGGCGCCCTCTTCTTGTAGTTACTCGCTGCAAAGCCGATTGTTTTGCTCAATGGCAACCGGGACCCGGACGCGAGCAAAATGCGGATAACTCCAAGTGCCGCACGGCGCAGCGCGAACGGGTCTTTTGAACCCGTCGGCTTTTCGCCAATCGCAAAGAAGCCAACCAAGGCATCAAACTTATCCGCAAGCGCTAGCGCTGCCGAAAGCGGCTCAATCGGTACAAAATCAGCAGGACCGGCAGGTCTGTACTGATTTCGAATTGCGTCAGCCATGTCTTTGGGAGCACCGGCAGCGGCGGCATAATAACCGCCCATCGCGCCTTGCAACTCCGGGAACTCATAGACCATCTGGCTGACGAGGTCGGACTTCATCAGTCTGCCAGCATCAACCGCCAGGTCGGCATCACCCCCGATACGATCAGAAATAAAACCGGCTAGGCCACCGAGACGGTGGCTTCTTTCAGCGACGGTCCCCAGCTTCTCGTGGAAGGTGACCTTGGACAGGTCTCCCGCCATGTCCCCAAGGCCGCGGGCGATGTCCTTGTCCCAGAAATGCCGGGCGTCGGAGAGGCGCGCGGAGAGGACGCGGGCATTGCCCGCCGCGATGGCCTTCCCGCCATCGGGCGCGTCCTGGTTGGCGACGACGACGAAGTTCGGGGCGAGCGAGCCGTCGGCCCGCGCCACCGCGAAATACTTCTGGTGCGTCTTCATCGTCAGCTGGATGACTTCCGGCGGCAGGTCGAGGAAGTCGGGGTCCATCTGCCCCAGAATGGCGATCGGCCATTCCGCGAGACCAGCCACCTCGTTCAGCAGCCCTTCGTCCTCGACGAGTTCGAGGCCGGCATCGGCGCAGACCGTCGCGGCCTGCTGCGCGATCATCGCCATGCGGTCGGCGCGCTTGAGGACGACCTTGCCCTTCTCGCGCAGCGTCGTTTCGTAGTCCGCGAAATCCTTCACCGCGAACGGGCCGCGGCCCATCCGGCGGTGGCCTTCGGTCTCATTGCCCGTGGCGATGCCGAACACCTCGAACGGCACAACCGCGCTGTCGAGCAGGCAGAGGACGCGCTGCAGCGGGCGGACCCAGCGCTGCGTCTTCTCGCCTTCCCCGAACTTCATCGATTTCGGCCAGGGGAAGTCCTTCGCGATCTGCGGAATGGCAGAGGCGATCACGTCCGCCGTCTTGCGCCCCGGCGTCTCGATGATGGCGACGTAGAAACTGCCCTTCTTGTCTTCACGGACTTCGCACTGGTCGAGGCTGGCGACGCCCGCCCCGCGCATGAAGCCTTCAAGCGCCTTTTCCGGCGCATCGGTGCGCGGTCCCTTGCGTTCCTCTCGCACGGCCTCGGTCTCGACCGGCAACCCCTCAATCACGCAGCCCAGACGGCGCGGACCGGAGAAGGTCTCGAAGCGGTCCCAGCCGAGACCGGCTTCCTTCAGCGCGGCGGACAGAAGGCGTTCGAGATCGGCTTCCGCCCGCGCCTGCATGCGCGCCGGAATTTCCTCGGAGAAGAATTCGAGAAGCAGCTGGGCCACGTGTACGTCAGATCCTAACCGGCAAAGACTTTCTGAAAGGCCGGGCGCGACTGGACGCGCTCGACATAGGCCTTGATGCCCGGCTTGGCCGGGAACATGCCGAACTGCGTCGCCCAGCCCAGCGCACCGCCGATCAGCACATCGGCGGCGGTGAACCACTCGCCGAAAAGATACGGGTTGGCCTTCGACACACGGTCTTCCAGCACGTCGACGACCAGTTCCACACTGCCCCAGCCCGCCGACTGGCGTGCAATCTCGACCTTGGTGTTGGCCTGCATCATCGCGGGATCAATCACCGCGCTCTGGTAGACGACCCAGCGCAGATACTCGCCGCGGCGGGGGTCATCGAGACCCGGCGCGAGATCGTTCGGCGTCTTGTACTTGTCGCAGAGATAGATCGCGATGGCCGTGGTTTCGGTGACGATGGTGTCGCCGTCGACGATCACCGGGATCTTGCCCATCGGATTGATCGCGAGGAATTCCGGCGTTCGCATCGACCCGTCGTCATAGGCGACCGGCTTGATCTCGTAATCGATGCCGAGTTCTTCCAGCAGCCAGTGCGTCAGCGCCGCCCGCGATTGCGGGTTGTGATAGAATTGGACGGTCATGCGGCCTCTCCCTTTTTCTCAAGACTGACCCAAGCATCGGCGCAGCCCTTGGCCAACTCGCGCACCCGTGCGATCCAGCTGGCGCGTTCGGCGACCGAGATCGCCCCGCGCGCATCGACCAGATTGAACAGGTGCGAGGCCTTGAGACAGTAGTCGTATGCCGGCAACGGCAGCGGCGGATCGAGCGCCAGCAGCGCGCGGCACTGGTTTTCCGCGTCGGTGAATTGCCGCATCAGCATGTCGACATCGGCATGTTCGAAGTTGAACGCTGAATACTGCCGCTCGGCTTCCTGGAAGACGTCGCCGTATTTCAGGCCCGCATCATTGAATTTCAGGTCGTAGACGTTCTCCACGCCCTGCACATACATGGCGAGGCGTTCGAGCCCGTAGGTCAGCTCACCGGAAACGAGTTCCACGTCGAGCCCGCCGACCTGCTGGAAATAGGTGAACTGGCTGACTTCCATCCCGTCGCACCAGACCTCCCAGCCGAGGCCCCAGGCCCCGACGGTCGGGTTTTCCCAGTCGTCCTCGGCGAAACGCACATCATGCAGATCGCGGTCGATCCCGATGGCGTCGAGCGAGCCGAGATAGAGGTCCTGCAGATTGGCCGGCGACGGCTTAAGAAGGACCTGGAACTGGTAGTAGTGCTGCAGCCGGTTCGGGTTCTCCCCGTAGCGCCCGTCCGACGGCCGCCGCGAGGGCTGGACATAGGCCGCGCGCCACGGCTTGCCGCCGAGCGAGCGAAGCGTCGTCGCAGGGTGCAGCGTGCCGGCCCCGACTTCGACGTCATAGGGCTGGAGAATCGCACAGCCCTGCTCGCCCCAATAGCGTTGCAGGGTGAGGATGAGGTCCTGGAAGGAGGGCGCGGCCATGGGTCCGGTCATGCTTGAAGAAACACCGCCGGGCAAGCCCGGCGCGAAGGCGGGCGGACCCTAGGCAGGAAGCCCGCCCTGATCAAGCAGGGGAATCGTCTTTGTCCTGCGGCGAAATGCGGCTCTCCACCGCACGCTTCGCGGCCTCGGCCGCCTGGTTCCTCCGCCGCCGGACCGGCGTGCGGAACACGCCCCACAGAAAGGCGGCCAGAACGATGAGGAGCAGCGTGATCCCGAGCATGGAAGTGGAGTAGCGCGAGTGCGTGAAACTTCCAACTCTCCGGGATCCCTGCGAAGGCAGGGATCCAGTCTGGTTTCCTGCCTTCGCAGGAAACCCGGAGTTAAAGCACCAGCCCCGCCCGGCCCCTCAGGATCGCGTCAGCCTCGGCGGAATATTGCCCGCCTTCGCCGTCATGCAGGACCAGCGGCGGGAGCAGCGAAAGCGGGCCTTTCGCGTCGCGGGTCGCGGCAACGATCACCCGCTTCGCCGGCGCATCGGCGCGGGGATGGACCGGTTTCACAACCACATCACCCCAGCGGGCATTTAGCAGAAACAGCAGATCGCCGAGCCGGTCGGCCCGGTGGATCACGGTCAGCCGCCCGCGCGGCTTCAGCGTCTTGCGCGCCGCGGCGATCCAGTCCGCCAGCACCGTATGTCCGGTCAGATAGGCGCGCGTCTTCCCGGCCTTCGGCGCGCGCATCGATTTCGGATCGTCGAAGAAGGGCGGGTTGAAGAAGACCTGGTCCGCCAGCCCCCAATTCGCCGGCTCGGCGACGTCACCCAGCACGAAACCCACCCGGTCCGCCATCGCATTGGCGTCGGCATTGCCCTGCGCCAGCGCGACCATGTCCGGGTCGATATCCACTCCGGTGAAGTGGCAGTCCGTCAGCCGCGAGGCCGCGCACAGGCTGGCCGTCCCGGCGCCGCAGCCCAGCTCGACCAGCCGTTCGCCCGGTTTCGCGCTCAGCGCCGCGGCCAGAAGCACCGCATCGATCCCGGCGCGGAATCCGTCATCGGGCTGGCTCAGGGTGATGCGGCCGTCGAGGAAGCGGTCTTCGCTCACTCGTTCTCGCCTTTCGCGATCTCGGCAAAGGCCTCTTCCAGCAGCTGCCGTGCCTCGTCGGCGTCCTCGTCGGCAACCATCAGGCGCGGGCGCAACTGTTTCAGACTGCCGCCATAAAGGCTCGACGCCTGATCATCGATCACGAAGCACGGAATCCCGGCCTCCTTCAGCACGGCCTGAACGAATGACATCTCCACCGGGTCGTTCGTCTTGTGCACCTCGATCATGCCCGCACCTTTCATCTTCGGCCGCTTACTGTATCTCACCCGCAAAAGCATGCGACGAAAACGCGCCGCATGCGCCGCTTGCCGCCGGACGGGCCCATTCCTATTGTCTGGCACTCAACCGCGGGGCGCCGCAGGGGAATGAGCTTGGACACCACTGTCACAGCGGGCAAGGCGCCCACCGCCGAATTGAACGCGGCCGAACGGCTCGCCGACATGGCGCAGTCGGACATGCGCCGCGTCGATGCCCTGATCCTTGATCGCATGGGCAGCCCGGTTCCGCTGATCCCGAAACTGGCGCGCTATCTCGTCGAAGCCGGGGGCAAGCGCATCCGCCCCCTGATCACGCTCGCGACCGCACGCATGCTCAGCTATGAGGGCGACGCGCAGCTGAAGCTCGCCGCCGCCGTCGAATTCATCCACACTGCCACGCTGCTGCATGACGACGTGGTCGACGAGAGCGACCTGCGTCGCGGCCGCAAGTCCGCCAACATCGTCTTGGGCAATGCACCCAGCGTCCTCGTCGGCGATTTCCTGTTCGCGCGCGCCTTCATGCTGATGGTGGACGCCGAATCGCTGCCCGCCCTGCATTCACTGTCGCGCGCGGCCAGCGTTATCGCCGAAGGCGAAGTGCGCCAGCTCGCGGCCACCGGCGACGTGAATGTCTCCGAAGCGTCCTACCGCGCCATCATCGAAGCGAAGACGGCCGCCCTGTTCGCTGCGGCTGCCGAAGTCTCCGGCATCGTCGCGAACCGTACCGAGGACGAGATCGCCGCGCTCGACCGCTATGGCCGCGAGATCGGCCTCGCCTTCCAGCTGGTCGACGACATGCTCGACTATGGCGGCCTGTCCGCGACGCTCGGCAAGAAGACCGGCGATGATTTCCGTGAAGGCAAGGTCACCCTGCCCGTCACGATCGCGATCGCGGCGGCCAATGACGAGGAACGCGCCTTCTGGACCCGTGTGATCGCGGACAAGGACCAGAAGGACGGCGATTTCGAACACGCGCTGGACCTGATTTCTAAGCACGGCGCGCTGCAGGCCACGCTCGAAGCGGCGCGTACCCATGCGGCCAATGCCCGCGAGTCGCTCTCCGGATTCCCGGACAATGTCTGGAAGACCGCGCTGACCGACCTCGCCGACTTCGTCGTCGAACGCGCGCACTAACCCGGTTTATTCGCCGAGATCGAGGCCCTTGGCCTTCGCCTTTGCGCGAATGCGCGTATGGGCAAAGCCGAACAGCCCGCACATCACGACCAGCGCCGCAAACGGCCAGACCCCGCCCAGCGTGTCAGCGATCAGCGCCAGGATCACGCACCAGCCGGTTGCCCCGGTATAGATCAGCGCCACCCGCCAGTGCGGCAGGCCCATCCGCACCAGGATCTGATAGCCATGACTGCGGTGCGGCTGTGTGATCTTGTAGCCGGCCCGAACCCGCGCCAGCAGCGTCAGCAGGATATCGACGAGCAGCGGCAACATCATAAGCGGAACCAGAACGACATTGATGCCGTCCTGGGCCGTCACCGCGTTGAGCCCCGCGACCGCGAACCAGCCTCCGATCGCCAGCGCCCCGACATCTCCGAGGAAGAGACGCGCATTCGGTGCATTCCACGGCAGGAAGCCGACCAGAGCCGCTGTCAGGAACAGGCCAGCGGGCTGACCCGAAACGAGGGTCAGACCGAGGCCGGCGACGGCCATCGCACTTGCAACCAGCCCATTCGACCCGTCGGCAAAATTGACGACATTGATCGCCGTGAACACCCACAGCGCCGTGCCGGCGAGACCGATGGCGAAGGGCAGCGTCACCGACGCAAACCCCAGATCGATGAGCGCGACCGGCCCGGCGGCAAAGGCCGCGGCCAGCGCGACCGCCATCAATGCCAGGAATTTCTCCGCCGCGCCGGCGGAGATCAGATCGTCGATGAACCCGAGAAGGCCAGCCGCCGCCATGACGGCGAGCGCCACACCCACGCCCGGCGGGGTATCCGAGGCGAACGTCCAGGCGATGCTACAGGCGGCGACCGCCGCCACGATCGCCAGACCGCCGCTGCGCGGTGTCGGATTGGTATGGCTCGACCGGTTGTTCGGATGGTCGAGAATGCCGGCATGGCGCACCATCCAGGCGATGGCGAAGCTGATCGCAAAACCGAGCGGAAGGATCAGGGCATAGGCAGTCATGCGGCGTCACTTCCCTCCAGCATCACGGGCTGGATCAACCAATCGGCATGACTGGTGGCCATCTGATGTCCGGCTTCGGCCGCCGCATCCTTCGAATCGAACAGGGCAAAGCAGGTCGAACCGGACCCGGTCATACGGACGAGACGCGCCGCGGGCAATTCCTCAAGCGCTTTCAGGACCTCACCCACCACCCCGGCCGCAGCAACGGCATGCGGCTGCAGGTCGTTACGCCCGGCGGAGGCAATCCCGATTGCCGGTTCTGCCGTCTCGCAAACGGGCGTCTCCATCGCTTCGATCGGCCGGGGAGCGATATCGTAGAGCGCAAAGATCCGGCCGGTCGAAACGCTCTGCCGCGGATTGACCAGCAGCGCGGGGAGCGCAGGCCAGGTCTCGATCATTTCCGTCCGTTCACCGCGGCCGCGCATTCGCAAGGGCCGGGAGAAGACGCACGCAGGAACATCGGAGCCGATCTCGGCCCCGAGACCGGCCAGCATGTCCTCCGGCCAGTCGAGTTCCCATAACCGGTTGAGGCCACGCAAGGCCGCTGCGGCATCGGCGGACCCGCCGCCCAGGCCCGCCCCGAGCGGAATCGACTTGTCGAGCCCGATGCGTGCGCCCGGCACATCGATCCCGGCCGCGATGGCCAGCGTCTCGGCGGCCTTGAGAACGAGATTGCCGTCTTCGGCGCGGAGCGTTTCGGCCCCCTCGCCGGTAATGTCGAGTGAGAGCGTATCGGCGGCCTCGAAGGTGAGGCGGTCACCCCAGTCCGCAAACACGACGAGGCTGTCGACCGGGTGATAGCCATCCGGCCGGACCGGTCCGACATGGAGGGTCAGGTTGAGCTTCGCTGCCGCGAATTCTTCGATCACTGAGCCTCGGGCCCTTCCGCCAGCGCGGTTTCCGGCAGGGCCGGTACAACGCCGGTTGCGATCCGGTCGTTCAGCGCCTCGATCTCGTCCGGATCGGGATCGAGCTCGAGCGCGCGGTGCCACTGGAAGCGGGCCTCGACGCCCCGGCCAACCTGCCAATAGGCATCGCCGAGATGGAAGTTGATCGTCGGGCTCGCCGGGTCGAGTTCGGCGGCGCGTTCGAGATACCGAACGGCGTCGTCATATTCGCCGCGCACATAGTGAGCCCAGCCGAGACTGTCGACGATATAGCCCGCATCGGGTTCCTGTGCGGCCGCGGTACGGATCATCGCAAAGGCTTCCTCGATATTCCGGCCCTGCGTAACCCAGACATATCCGAGGTGATTGAGCACATCGGGCTCGTTGGGGCTGATTTCCAGCGCGCGCAGGAAGAGCGCCTCGGCTTCGTCCCAGCGCCCGAGCTGATCGAGGACCGCGGCCCGGAAGAAGTAGTAGCGCCAGTCCGGCGCCTGCCCGGCAGCTTCGTATCGCGCAGCGATCTCTTCATAGAGCGCGGCGGCGGTTTCCAGTTCGCCATTCGCGCGCGACAAATCGGCCAGCAAGGTCAGCGCTTCGAGATCGCCCGTCTCGTCGGCAAGACGCCGCACGCCGGCCCGGGCCCCGTCGGGATCGCCGGAGCGGGCCTGCAGCCAGAGCCGTTCGATCCGCGCGCTCATCCAGAACGGGCCGCGCGGCACAGCATCGAAGGCCTCAAGCGCCGCCTCGCTGAACCCCATGCGGTCGAGCGACCCGCCCATCAGGATCAGGGTCGGCGCGTAGTCGGGATCGAGCCGCTGCGCGAGCCGCAGATAAAGGATGGAGATCTCCATGTCGGCCTGCGCGGCGACGGCGGCCGACGGCCCCAGAATGGCACGCGACGCCATTTGCGACAGGCTCAACGGACGCGGTGCGCGGCCACCCGACCGGACGCGTTCGAGATCGGCTTCGATGCCCGGATCACCCGGCGCCTCGGCGAGAGAGGCGACATAGAGCGCCTCGGCCTCCGCCCGGCGTCCCTGACGTTCAAGGAAGGCGCCGTAGAGTTCGACGGTCACGCGGCGGTAGCTCGCCCCGGCCATCGCCTCCTGGTAAGCCGCTTCAGCCTCGTCATTCCGCCCGGCGCGATCGAACAGCAGCGCCTTGTGCATCGTCACGAAGGGCGCGGAGAAACCCGGCGCATTCATCGTGTCGGCACTGGCCAGCGCCTCGTCGAAATTGCCGGTGGAGGCCAGAGCCCAACCGCGCAGCATGTCGGCCAGAAGCTGATTGAACGGACCGTAATTGCCGCCTTCGAGCCAGGCCGCGGCGTCCCTTCCCCGTCCGGCACGCAGGTCCGCCGCCGCAAGGTGGAGCCGGGCCAGCCCGCTCTCGTCCGCGCCGGTGACGGCCAGACGGGCCGCATCGGCGGAACGCTGCATGTCGCCCGCGATCGTCGCGGCCAGGAACGTCCGGTCGGCAAGGAAGACACTGCCCGGTTCGTGGCCCAGAGCCGCCGCGAAATAGTCCGACGCGATATCGAGATCCTGCGTCGTCCCGGCAAAACGGGCCGCGAGGAAAGCGCCGTAGGCCGACTGGGTCTCCTCGGCCGGATTGTCGGATTCGGCGTAGTCGCCGGTGGTCGCACAGGCGCCGAGCACACAGGCGGCACCGGTCAGAACGGTCAGAAAGCGAATTGTCATGGGCATCATGCTGCGCCGCCGGAAACCGGGCGGCAAGCCGACCTCCTCACATGTTGACGTAGATCGGGCCGCCGCCGCCTTCCGGCGTCGTCCAGTTGATGTTCTGGTTCGGGTCCTTGATGTCGCACGTCTTGCAGTGGACGCAGTTCTGCGCGTTGATCACGAAGCGCTCCTCGCCGGAGGTTTCGTCCTTCACCCACTCATAGACGCCGGCCGGGCAATAGCGCGCCGAAGGTCCGCCATAGACTTCGAGCTCGCTCGCCTTCTGCAGCTGCATGTCCTTCACCTTGAGGTGAACCGGCTGGTCCTCCTCATGGTTGGTGTTGGACAGGAAGACCGAGGACAGCTTGTCGAAGGTCAGGACGCCGTCGGGCTTGGGATAGGCGATCTTTTCGTGCTGGTCGGCGGGTTCCAGCGCCTCGGCGTCGGTGCCGCCATGGCTCATCGTGCCGAAGAACGACATGCCGAACAGCGTGTTCGTCCACATGTCGATCCCGCCCAGCATCACGCCGAGGAAAGTGCCGAATTTCGACCACAGCGGCTTGGCATTGCGAACCTTCTTCAGATCCTTCGCCACCCACGAATTCTCGTAGGCTTCTTCATAGGCTGTAAGCGTGTCGCCCTGGCGGCCCGCCTTGATCGCCTCGAAGACGGCTTCGGCGGCCATCATGCCGGTCTTCATCGCGTTGTGGCTGCCCTTGATGCGCGGCACGTTCACGAAACCGGCCGAGCAGCCGATCAGCGCGCCGCCCGGGAAGGCCAGCTTCGGTACGGACTGATAGCCGCCCTCGGTGATCGCCCGCGCGCCGTAGGAGACGCGCTCGGCGCCCTCGAACGTGCCGCGAATGTCGGGGTGCGTCTTGAAGCGCTGGAATTCCTCGAACGGCGCGATCCACGGATTCTTGTAGTTGAGGTGCACCACGAAGCCGACCGACACGAAATTGTCGCCCCAGTGGTAGAGGAAGCTGCCGCCGCCAGTCTTGTTGTCGAGCGGCCAGCCCATCGTGTGCTGGACAAGGCCCGGCTTGAAGTTTTCCGGCTTCACCTGCCACAGCTCTTTCAGGCCGATGCCGTATTTCTGCGGGTCGCTGTCCTTATTGAGCCCGTATTTCTCGAGCAGCACCTTGGCGAGCGAACCGCGCGCGCCTTCCGCGATCAGCGTGTACTTGCCGCGCAATTCCATGCCCGGCTGGTAGCCGTCCTTGTGCCCGCCATCGCGCGCCACGCCGAAATCACCGGTCACGACGCCCTTCACGACATCGTCCTCGATAACGAGATCGGCTGCCGGGAAACCCGGATAGATTTCCACGCCCATGGATTCGGCCTGTTCGGCCAGCCATTTGCAGATATTCCCGAGCGAGCCGGCATAGCAGCCGTGATTGCTCATCAACGGCGGGAACATGAAGTTCGGGAAGCGGAAACCGCCGTTTTCATTGAGGTAGTAGAAGCGGTCGTCCTTGACCTCGGTGTCGAGCGGCGCACCGCGCTCCTTCCAGTCGGGAAAGAGCTCGTTCATCGCCTTCGGGTCCATGATCACACCCGACAGGATGTGCGCCCCGACTTCGCCGCCCTTCTCGATAACCGCGACATTGATCTCCTGGCCTTCCGCTTCCGCCTGCTGTTTCAGGCGGATGGCGGCCGAGAGGCCGGCCGGTCCCGCGCCGACGATGACGACGTCATATTCCATCGACTCGCGTTCAACGCCGGTATCGGCCATGTCGGTCTCCCTCAGATGCTGATGGCACGGTTTGCTGTTGGCCCGTCTTAGCTTAGCTTTCCGCCTTCATCTAGGCCGCAAGGCCATTGCCGACCATTCCGGACCCGAACCGATGCCGCCCGCCGCCGATCCGCGCGAAACCGCCCTGAAAAGCCTCACCGCCTGGTGGGCCGATATGGGTATCGAGCCGGACCTGCCGATCAGCGTGCCGAAGCCGCGCCCGCGCGCCCCGGAACCGGCCGCGAAGCGCACGCCCCCAGCCGCCATGCAGGCGGCTCCCGCGACGGCCGCCGCCGCCCGTGCCGCCGGCTTTGGCGAGAAGGCCGCCGACGAGGCTGAGGCCCGCAAGATCGCCGCGAAAGCAAGGACGATCGCCGACCTGAAGTCCGCCATCGAGGGCTTCGAGGGCAGCCCGCTGAAGCGCACCGCGCGCAATACGGTCTTCGCCCGGGGCAATCCGGAAAGCGGACTGATGATTGTCGGCGAGGCCCCCGGCAAGGACGAGGACGAACAGGGCGAACCCTTCGTCGGCAGGTCGGGCCAGCTGCTCGACCGCATGTTTGCGTCGATCGGCCTCGACCGCGAGACCGACTTCTACGTCTCGAACATCCTGAACTGGCGTCCGCCCGGAAACCGCAGCCCGACAACCGAAGAGATCGCCCTCGCCCTGCCCTTCATCGAACGGCATATCGCGCTGGTGAAGCCGAAGATCGTTGTCTGTGTCGGCGGGGTGTCGGCGCAGGCCCTCCTGCGCGCCTCGGCCGGGATCATGCGCCTGCGCGGCCGCTGGGCGGAATACAGCCTCAAGGACGAAAACTTCGAACCGGGTGAGCACATCCCCGCCCTGCCCCTCTTCCACCCGGCCTACCTCCTGCGCCGCCCGCAGGAAAAGAAACAGGCCTGGCGCGACCTCCTCATGCTGCAAAAGCGGCTGGAGGAAACCTTCTGACTGACCGGGATCCCTGCGCAGGCAGGGATCCAGATTGACCGCCGTTCTGGGTTCCTGCCTGCACAGGAACCCCGGGTCGTGCCATGACTTGACTCTCATTCAACCATAAAGTTGAATGATATCATGCAAGCGCTCGACACGACCTTCAACGCCCTGTCCGACCCCACGCGCCGCGCCATTCTCGACCGGCTGATGCGCGGGGAGGCGCGCGTCACCGAGATCGCCGAACCCTTCTCCATGTCTCTGAACGCCGTATCGAAGCATATCCGCGTTCTGGAGGAGGCCGGTCTCGTGACCCGCCGGAGGGAGGGCAAGGAACACCGCATCGCCTTCGCCCCGGAACCATTAGACGAGCTGGCGCGCTGGATCTCCGAGAAGCGCACGCTCTGGAATGGCCGGCTCGACCGGCTGGAAGCCCTGCTCAGCGAGGAACCCGATCAATGACCGATACGAATCTGGACCATGGCAGTTTTACCCCGCCGGGGACGCTGCGTTTCGAACGCCTCCTGCCCGGCCCGATCGAGAAGGTCTGGGCCTATCTCGTCGAGCCCGATCTGCGCGCGCAATGGCTCGCGGCGGGAAAGATGGATCTGAAGCCCGGCGGCGAAGCCGAACTGATCTTCCGCAATGGCAATCTGACCGGTCCGGACGACCACCCGCCCGCGAAGTATGCGAAGGAGGGCAATACGGAGATTCACACCAAGGCGGAGATTGTCGAGGCCATTCCCCCGCACCTGCTCCGGTTCAAGTGGGAAGAAGGCAATGACGACTGGTCGGACGTCACCTTCTCGCTCGAGGAGGAGGGCGACCGCGTTCGCCTCGTCCTGATCCACACCGACTTGAACAAGACCGAGGAGCAAGCCGGTGTTCTGGCCGGCTGGCACGCCCATCTCAACATGCTGCGTTCGGTACTGACGGGCGAAGCCGAACTGCCCTTCTGGGCAACGCTGGAACGGCTGGAGGCGGAATATTCAACCCGTTACGGCCTGCCGATCTGACAGCGGCGTTCTGATTTTTGTTCTTGAATTGTTCTTTCCTTAGGAACACTATCCTTGCCCATGAGCGAGGACCGGAACGACCCCGTTTACGAACCCCTTCCCGACGCGGAAGGCCCGACCGCCGGCATGGAAGATGCCGGCGGCACGGCCTTCTTCACCGGCACGTCGCAGCCGCTGGTACGCGGCCGCGGTGCGCGGTCGAACGTCACCGGGCGCTATGAAAAATTCGCCTATGAGCCGTTCGACGATGGCTGGACGGAAGACGACGCCATCCCGCGTCAGCTGCGCACCGTCACGATCAAGGACACGTCCCGAACGATCGTGAACAAGAACGACTCGCCGGACATTTCCTTCGACTGGTCGATCAACCCCTATCGCGGCTGTGAGCATGGCTGCATCTATTGCTATGCCCGCCCCAGCCACGCCTATTGGGGTTATTCCCCGGGCCTCGATTTCGAGAGCGTCCTGTTCGTGAAGCCGGACGCGCCGAAGCTGCTGGAAGAGCGCTTCCTGCACCCGAAATACCGGCCCGAGCCCATCGTGATCGGCGCCAATACGGACTGCTACCAGCCGATCGAGCGCGAGCAGCAGATCACCCGAGAGCTGCTCAAGGTCTTCGCCCGCTTCAATCACCCGGTCAGCCTGATCACCAAGTCGGCGCTTGTCCTGCGCGATCTCGACATCCTCGCGCCAATGGCGGCGAAGGGTCTGGTCCGCGCGGCCATTTCGGTAACGACGCTCGACCGCCGCCTCGCGCGTGACATGGAGCCGCGCGCTGCCACGCCGGCCAAGCGCCTCGACGCGATCCGCGGCCTCAGCGAGGCGGGTATCCCGGTGACGGTGATGGCCGCGCCGGTCGTTCCGGCGCTGACCGACCGGGAGCTCGAAAAAATCCTCGAAGCCGCCGCCGAGGCTGGCGCAAAAAGCGCGGGCTATGTGCTGTTGCGCCTGCCGCAGGAGATCAAGGATCTGTTCAAGGAATGGCTGGCGACGACGCGTCCCGATTCCGCCAGCCATGTGATGAGCCTGATCCGACAGACGCGCGGCGGAAAGGAATACGATTCCACCTGGGGCAAGCGCCAGCGCGGCGACGGCCCCTATGCCCAGATCATTGCGCGGCGCTTCCGCGCGACCGTGGAGCGGATCGGTCTCAACCGCCCCGCACCCGGCCTGCGCGTCGATCTGTTCCAGCGCCCGCTCGGATCGAAGAATCAGGCGGCGTTGTTCTGAGCCTCGGCCGCGATCCGGAACAGGCCGGCCGAGAGCAGGAAGGCGAGGATGAAGACGCCGTTCGCCCCCAGAACCTCGATCAGCGCATGGCCGGTTTCGGAGCCATAGCCGACGGTCAGGGCGATGCCCGTGATGATCGCCTGAACGACCGCCGCCGCGATCAGGGTCCGCGCCATCCCGTCCGCTTCGAGCCGGACGATGACCGCACCGCCAACCAGGACGGTAAAGACCGCCGCGAACAGGAGATTCACCGGTTCGCTTTCCGCGCCGATGATCCCGACCGCCAGCACCGACCAGACGAGAAGCAGGCCCGATCCCGCGGCAATCCCGCCCGCGATCCGGTAGATCCAGTTTGGCGACTTCCGGAAGAAAGCTTCCATGGCAACGCCCGTTGCACCGAGCAGGAGGGCCGCGGCGAGAAAATCGCCCGGCGTCCAGTTGACCTCGTCGGTGAACTGCATCGCGATCAGCGGCAACAGCAGCAGCGTGATCGCGCCGCCCCATCCGGTCACGCGAAGGATCGTGTCGAGGCGAGGCGTATTGGCCTGCGTTTGATGCATTCGACCACTCCCGGTCCGGTCACCGTCCCGCCGCGATATAACACCGGGCAGAATTAAATTGGAAATTGCGCAACACCTTCAATGCAGGCAGTTTTACCTGCGGGGGTTGGGGATGATGCGGATACTTCTGGTTCTGTTGGCGTGCGGATTTCTGAGTGCCTGCGAGGCGCTGCAGTCCGAAGCGGCCGATCGGATGATCGACGAGGAAACCCGCGCGATCGTCGATCTGGCGACCGATGCAGCGCTGGCCGGTGATCTGGAACCGGTGCGGCCACTGCTTCACCCGGCCATCCCGGCCGGATCGGTCGATGGCGGATTTGCCGAAATCCTCGCCATCCTGCCCGACGGAGCGCCCGACCGGCGCAGCCTGATCGGCTACCAGTTCTCCAACAATGTGACGGTATCGGCCAATGGCACCGTCGAAAGCCGCCGGCGCACGGCCGTGGTCCTGCTGGTTTACGGCGAGGACAAATACGGGCTGATCCAGCAGCTCTATGCAGAGAATGACGAACCGCTGCGGATCACCACCTTGCGGGTCGTCCTTTATGATCCTGCGGCCTACGCCGCCCCCGAAGTCCTGACGCGCCCGCACCAGATTTTTCTCGCCGCGGCGATCGGCGTGCCGGTCTTCGTGATCCTGACCCTGATCGCCATGTACCGGCTGAAACGGGTGAAGCGGCGCATCCTGTGGACGCTCTTCATCCTGCTGGCTTGCTACCCCGTCTTCCAGCTGAACTGGACAACCGGCAGCTGGCAGATGCTCGCACCCGCGGTCCGGCGATCGGGTGCCATCACACATTATCAGCTCTTCGAACTCAGTTTCCTGGGGGGAGGCTATTCGCGGGCGGCCGAGGTCGAACCCGCCTTCCTGCTTGCGGCCATTCCAATCGGCGCGCTCTTTTTCTGGCTGAAACTGATCACGGTCGGCATCCGCCGGAAGCCGCCGAAAGGCGAAGCGCCCGTAGCCGTGCCGGAGCAGGCGACCTCAAACCCGCCGGCACCGGACAATCCGGACAAGCCCTGGCCCCCGAGGCGTTGACCGGCCGCACGGCGTGAGCGAGGCATCGGAAAAACGGGAATCGCCTATCCTCTTCGTATGACCACCACTCGACTTGTCGCGGGAATAGACGAAGCCGGGCGCGGTCCGCTGGCCGGGCCGGTCGTCGCGGCTGCCGTGGTCTTCCGCCCCGGTTGCACCGTTGGCGGGCTGGGCGATTCCAAGGCCTTGAGCGAAGCGCGGCGCGAAAAACTCCTGCCGCTGATCCACGCTGCGGCCTTTGTCGGAGTGGGGATCGCGGAACCGGAAGAAATTGACCGCATCAACATCCTGCAGGCGACGATGATCGCCATGTGCCGGGCGCTCTGGGCCCTGCCCGTTCGGCCTGACCGGGCCCTGATCGACGGCAATCGCGTTCCGGACCGGCTCGATTGCGCCGGCGAAGCGATCGTCGGCGGCGATGCCAGCATTCCAGAAATCTCGGCCGCTTCGATCGTCGCCAAGACGCTCCGGGACGACCTCATGCGCCGGGCTGATCTGCGATGGCCGGGTTACGGCTTTGCCGCCCACAAGGGCTACGGCACCGCCGCGCACATGTCCGCGATCGCCGAAAACGGCCCCTGTCCGATCCACCGGTTGAGCTTCGCACCGATCTCCCAGCGCGCACTCGGCTTAACCCCCCGTTAGCCACAACCGCCGGATTCTGTCCCCACAGAAAAACGGGATGGAGCGGGGCGATGCGGGACGATCTTCCGATTGACCAGATTATCGAAGCGGAATGCGTCGAAGCGATGCAGGCGCTGCCGGACGAGAGTGTCGATCTCGTCTTCGCCGACCCGCCCTACAATCTCCAGCTCGGCGGCGAACTTCACCGCCCGGACAATTCCCGCGTCAACGCCGTCGACGCTGACTGGGATCAGATCGGCAATCACGACGACTATGATCTCTTCACCTGCGCCTGGCTGGAAGAGGCCCACCGCCTTCTGAAGCCCGATGGCGGCATCTGGGTGATCGGCACCTATCACAACATCTTCCGGCTCGGCACCTTCCTGCAGGACATGGGCTTCTGGATCATGAATGACGTGATCTGGCGCAAGTCGAACCCGATGCCGAATTTCAAGGGCACGCGCTTCACCAACGCCCACGAAACGCTGATCTGGGCGGCCAAGACGAAGGACGCCAAGCCGACCTTCAACTACGCCGCGATGAAGGCGCTGAATGACGGCGTGCAGATGCGTTCCGACTGGACGCTGCCGATCTGCTCCGGCGGCGAACGCCTGAAGCTGGCCGACGGCAAGAAGGCGCACCCGACGCAAAAGCCCGAATCCCTGCTGCACCGCGTCCTGCTCGCCACGACCAATCCGGGCGACCTCGTGCTCGACCCCTTCTTCGGGTCGGGAACCACGGGTGCCGCCGCGAAGCGGCTCGGCCGCCACTTCATCGGCATCGAGCGCGACAAGGATTATGCCGCCATCGCCCGCGAGCGCATTGCCTCAATCTCGCCGGCGACCCGCGAGGTTCTGGCCGTCACTCAGTCGAAGCGCGCCGAACCGCGCATCCCCTTCGGCAATCTCGTCGAGCGCGGCATGGTCAAGCCGGGCGACACACTCTACTGCCCGCGCGGCGAACGTACCGCCCGCGTCCGCGCCGACGGCACGCTGATCTCGGGCCGCTCCACCGGCTCGATCCACAAGGTTGGCGCAGAGATTCAGAAAGCCCCGTCCTGCAATGGCTGGACCTTCTGGCATATCCGCGTGCGCGGCGGCTTCCAGCCGCTCGACACGCTCCGCGCCCAGATCCGCGAAACGATGACGGTGTGATTGGAACCCCTGCCCTTCGAGACGCGTCTTCGACGCTCCTCAGGACAGGCAATCAAGGTCGGTTTCAATTCGTCCTGTCCTGAGGAGGACGCGCATGCGTCCGTTTCGAAGAGCAGACGAATTGAAAATCAAAGCACCAGCACTTTCCGGAACACGCTCGGCAGGGCGTAGGCCTCGAGCCGGTCGAGATCGGCCCAGATGCCCTCGCCCGGTTCCCAGCCCGTGGGAGCATCGGCGCGGCGCACTTCCAGCATCAACGTGAAATGCGTGAAGACGTGCCGAACCTCCGGCAGGGCTTCCCACTCGGCCTCGAAGGGCGGGTCCGCCTCAGGCGATTCGATCGACCAGTCCGAGCCCGGCACTTCCATCATGCCGCCAAGCAGGCCGGTCTCGGGCCGTTTGCGCAGCCAGACCTGTCCGCCGCGCTCGATCCGCCAGGCGATTCCGCGCCGGACCGGTTTCGCCTTCTTCGCCAGCTTCTTCGGATAATCCGTCTGCACCCCGGCCTTCTGCGCCGCGCAATCGGGCCGCCATGGGCAGATACCGCAGGCCGGCGAGCGCGGCGTGCAGATCGTCGCGCCCAGATCCATGATGGCTTGCGCATAGTCGCCGGGCCGGTCCGGATCGGCGATCTCCGCCGCGATCGTCGTGATCTCCTTCTTCGCCTTTGGCAGCGGCGTCTCGATCCGGAAAACGCGCGTCATCACCCGTTCGACATTGCCGTCGACGACGCTGGCCGGCTTGTCGAAGGCCGCCGCCAGAATCGCATTGGCCGTGTAATCACCGATCCCCGGGAGAGCCTTCAACCCCTCGAGCGTATCGGGAAACCGTCCGCCCTGCTCCGCCACCTGACGGGCGCAGGCGATGAGGTTGCGGGCCCGCGCGTAATAGCCAAGCCCGGCCCATTCGGTCAGCACGTCATCGTCGGGCGCGGCGGCGAGCGCCTCCACCGTCGGCCATCGATCCAGAAATCGAAGCCAGTAAGGCGTTGCATGCGGCACGGTCGTTTGCTGCAACATGATTTCGGACAGCCAGACCGAATAGGGGTCGGCCACGCGCCCTGCCTCCCGGTCGTCGGGCCGGATCCGCCACGGCAATGTCCGCCCGGACCGGTCATACCAGTCCAGCAATTCGCCGCGCAGGCGCGTGATCGTGTCGCGTGACAGCTTTGTCATTGCCGCAGAACTTGTGCGGATGCCCCCTCCCGGACAAGGATGGCGCGCATGAAGCCGCCCCGCCGTTCCGTCAGTGTCGAATCCGCCGCCGCGCGCTATCTGGCGCAGCGCCGCGGCAAGGCGGCCTTTTCCGGCCCGCCGAGCGCGGGACGGGCCGCGGGCAAGATCCTGAAACCGCTCTCCGAGAAATTCGGCCCGGGTGCCGAAGCTCTGGCCCGGCATTGGCCTGAAATCGTCGGCGAGACGCTTGCGCAATGGTGTTCACCGGACTCGATCCGGGGCGGCACGCTTTTCGTGACTGCGCGCGGTCCCGCCGCAGCGGTGATCGAAGCGGAATCGCGCCGCATCCTGCAGCGCGTCGCCCAATTCGCCGGCAAATCCGCACCGGTGAAAATCCGCATCCGGCAGGGCCGGCCGAACCGTCCGGCAGCACCGCCTGCCGCAACACCGCCACAGAAAGCGGAAACCGTGCGAGAAGGGGTGGAGACGGACACGGAAGCCCGGCTAAACTCCGCCTTGGAAAAATTCGGGCGCGGTGTGCGCGCCCGCGAAAGCTGACAGGACAGGAAGCATGACCATGTTCGCCAATCGACGGCTGTTCACGATCGCGGCGCTCGCCGCCACCACCGCTCTGGCCGCCTGCGGCGGAGGCAATGACGCAGGCAACTCGTCAGGCACGTCCGGTCCGCGCACCCAGTACGAACGCGCGGGCGATCACGCCCTCGGCAGCGCCGATGCTCCGCTCACTGTTGTCGAATACGCGTCCGTCGCCTGTCCGCACTGCCGCGACTTCCACGAGGAAGTCTTCCCGATGATCGAGGAGGAATTCATCGAGGACGGCGACGTCCGCTTCGTGTTCCGCGAAATGCTGACCGGATCCGCGCCGATCGCCATGGCCGGCTTCATGATGACGCGCTGCGTGCCGGACGATGAGTATTTCGGCATGATCGACCTTCTGTTCCAGCAGCAGATCGCGATCTTCCAGTCCGCCCGCCAGCCGGGTGGTGCGCGCGCCGAGCTTCTGTCCGTTGCCCGGACGGCCGGCATGAGCGAAGCGGAGTTCGACGCCTGCCTGAACAACGAGGAACACCGTCAGTCTGTGCGCGATGCGCATGACCAGGCGATCGAGGATGGCATCAACTCCACCCCGCTCTTCGTGATCAATGGCGAGCTGCTCGAAGCGCGCCGCTCCAACGGCCAGAATGTCTATTTCTGGGGTGACGAACTGATCCTGATCGACGGCGAGCCGGTTCCGGGCCGCGTCGATGAGGACACTTTCCGCACCCTCCTCAACTACATGCTCGCCGAAGCGCGCGGCTCGGCTCCCGCCGAGACGGCTGCACCGGCCGAAGCCGCGGAAACCGAAGCAGAAGGCGAAGGTGAAACCGGTGAATAAGCTTCTCAAGATTGCGGCGATCGCCGGGGCCGTCGTCTTCGCCGCCCCGGCCCTGGCCCAGGACGAAGCCGCCGCGCCTGCCGGAAATCCCGGTGCGGAACGCGAAGGGGATTGGACGCTCGGCGAGGCCGACGCCCCGCTTCTGATGATCGAGTACGCCTCGGTCGCCTGTCCGCATTGCGCACACTGGTACGAAGAGAACTGGGCGATGCTCACGGACGAGTTCATCTCGACCGGTGAGGTTCGCTTCGTGCTTCGTGAAATGCTGACCGGCGAACCGCGCCTGGCGATGGCCGGCTTCATGACGGCCCGCTGCGCCGATCCGGAGCTTTATTTCGACGCCATCCATCTGCTTTTCGAAGAGCAGCGCGCCATTTTCGAAGCCGCCCGTGATGGCGGACCGCGCCCGCAATATCTCCAGATCGCGGCGGCGCTCGGCATGGACGAGGCGGCCTTCGATGCCTGTCTGGAGAATCAGGACGTCTTGCAGGCTGTCCTGGCCCAGCACGAACAGGCGGCAGAAGATGGCGTGAACGGCACTCCGTCCTTCTATTTCAACGGTGTACTGGTGGATACCGGCGCGGCACCGGACGGTCAGGGATATGTCTGGTACGCGGACGGCGAGCCGCTGCGAATCGATGGCGAAGTGATCCCGACGAATGGCGGTGCAGACTCATTCCGCCGAATCATTCTTCATTACCTGAATCAGGCGGGGGAATGACATCCGCCAGGGGCAGTGATGCGTGAGGGACGGATGGTGACATCCGTCCGGGGTCCGGCGGAGGCACCGTGAAGTTCACGGCACTCAAACTCATTGGATTCAAGTCCTTCGTGGACCCGGCCGAGCTGCGCATCGAGCCGGGCCTGACGGGGATTATCGGGCCCAACGGGTGCGGCAAGTCGAACCTGCTCGAAGCCCTGCGCTGGGTGATGGGTGCGACCTCGGCCAAATCGCTGCGCGGCTCCGGCATGGAAGATGTGATCTTCTCCGGCACCGATGCCCGCCCGTCGCGCGACCGCGCCGAAGTCGTCCTGAATGTCGACAATTCCGACCGGACTGCCCCGGCCCGCTTCAATGACAGCGCCTCGCTGGAAGTCATCCGCCGCATCACGCGCGGCGCGGGCTCGCTCTACAAGGTCAATGGCGAGGAAGTCCGCGCCAAGGACGTCCAGCTTCTCTTCGCCGATGCCTCGACCGGTGCGAACTCCCCGGCCCTCGTCCGTCAGGGCCAGATCAGCGAGCTGATCGCCGCCAAGCCGGAAAATCGCCGCCGCGTTCTGGAGGAGGCCGCCGGCGTCGCCGGCCTGCGCGCCCGCCGCCACGAATCGGAACTGCACCTGAAAGGTGCCGAATCGAATCTCGACCGGCTGCAGGACGTGATCGACGATCTCGAAGCGCGGCATGAAGCGCTCCAGCGTCAGGCACGCCAGGCCGCGCGCTATCGCAATCTCTCCGGCGACATCCGCGCGCTCGAAGCCGCCCTGTGGCTGAAACGCTGGCAGGATGCCCGCGACGCGGTGAACACCGCCGAAGTGCGCATGGCCGAAACCCGGTCCGCCGCCGAGGAAGCGATTCGCAAGGCCGCCGCCGCCTCGTCGGCGGCCGAAGCCGCGGGCGCATCGCTCGAACCCGCCCGCACCGCCGAAGCGGAAGCCGGCGCGGCCCTGCGCCGTCTGGAACGCGAACGCGACACGCTCCAGCGCGATGCCGCCGATATCAGCCGCAATATCGAGGCGCTCGAATCGCGCCTGAAGGATCTGGCTTCCTCCATCGAGCGCGAAGGCGCGCTGCATGAGGACGCACTGGCCGCAGCCGAACGCGCCGCCGCCGAAGTGACGGCCCTCGAAGACGCCGCCTCGCACGAGGAGAAGGCACTCGCCGGTGCCGAAGCCGTGCGCAGCGATGCGGAGGCTCGCCGCCGCAAGAAGGACGAGGCGCTCGACGCCGCGTCCCGTGCGGTCGCCGCTCTGCACGCCGCTCGCGATTCGGCGCGCCGCGAGGTCGACAGCCATCGACAGCGTCTCGAAAAACTGACGCGCCAGCTTGAGACCGCAGAAGCCGCCCGCGCCGATCTCGGCGAAATGTTCGGCGAAGCACCCGAAACTGCCGAAGCAGCCCTGAAAGCCGCCGAGGCCGAACTCGCCGCCGCCCGCGAGGCGCTCGAATCGGCAGAAACCGCGCGCCGCGAAGCGGAAGAGGCTGAACGCACCGCCATCGACGCGCGCCGCGAAGCCGAGGGCGAACGTTCGGCGCTGGAACGTGAGATCGCCGCGCTCGAACGCATGCTGGCGCAGGAGGCGGTCGAGAATCGCGCACTCGACGCGATGCGCGCCGCCCCCGGTTATGAAAAGGCGTTGGGCGCAGCACTCGGCGAGGATCTCGATGCCTCGCTCGATCCCTTTGCCGGACGCCACTGGACGGCCTCGGATATCCGCGCCGATGCCCTGCCCGCCGGCGCGATCCCGCTGTCGAAACACGTGACCGCGCCGAAGGAACTCGCCGCCCGCCTCGACGCGATTGGCGTCGTGGACGCCGGCAAGGCCGAAGCGCTGGCGAAACAGCTGAAACCCGGACAGCGTCTCGTCACGAAGGACGGCGATGTCTGGCGCTGGGATGGCTATGCCGCGCGCGCCGATGCACCGTCCGCCGCCGCGGCGCGTCTCGAACAGCGCAACCGGCTCGACGAGGCCCGCGGCGAACTGGAGACGCTCCAGCCCCGCATCGCCGAAGTGATGGGCATCGCTGAAGCCGCCACCGAAACGCTTCGCACGGCCCGCGAAGGCGAAAGCACCGCCCGCGCCGCGATCGGGCCGGCCGACCGCGCGGCCCGCGAGGCGATGTCGGCCCTGTCACGCGCCCGGGAAACCGCCGCGCGCGAAGCCGAGCGCCGCGCCTCGCTCGAAGCCGAGATCACCCGCCTGACCGGCGAGACACAGGAAGCCGAAACCGCGCTGGCGGAAGCGGACGCCAAGCTCGCTGCGGCTGAAGGCAATACCGAAGCCGAGGCCGAACTGGCAAAGGCGCGCGATGAGGCCGAACGCGCCCGCCGCGCCGCCGACGACGCCCGCACCGCCTATGATGTCGCCCACCGCGAAGCGACTGCCCGCAAGCAGAAGCTCGACGCCTCGCGCCGCGAGCGCGAGGACTGGAACCGCCGCGCCACCTCGGCCGGCGACCGCATCGAGGCGCTGCGCAAGGAAGTCACCGAGGCGGAAGCGACACGCGCCGCGCTGGAAGGCCGCCCGGCCGAAATCGAGGCCAAGCTCGACGCTCTGGCCGACTCGCTCGAGCGCGCCGAACGCAAGGCCAACGACGCCCGCGAAGCAGTTCTGAGCGCGGAAGACGGCGCTCGCGGAGCGGATGCCGCCGCCCGAGCCGCCGAGCGCGAAGCCTCCGCCGCGCGTGAAGCCCGCGCCGCTGACGAAGCCCGCCTGACCGGAGCCCGCGAACGCCTTGAGGAAACCGCCGACCGTCTGCGCGATGCGTGCGGTGCCGGCCCCGAGGCTCTGCGGGAACAGGTCGAGGAAAAACACCTCGAACTCGATCTCGACGATCTCGAACGCCGGCTCGATACGGCGCGCCAGAGCCGGGAACGCCTCGGCGCGGTCAATCTGCGCGCCGACGAAGAGGCCCAGGAGCTTCAGACCCAGAGCACGGAGCTGACCAAGGAACGCGAAGACCTGCTCGCGGCGATCGACCGGCTCCGCAAGGGGATCGACGCACTGTCGCGCGAAGGCCGGGCGCGCTTGCTGGAAGCCTTCGAGCGGGTCGACGGGCATTTCCGCAAGCTGTTCGAGACGCTGTTCGAGGGCGGCCGCGCGGAGCTCCGCCTGACCGAGAGCGACGATCCGCTGGAAGCCGGCCTTGAGATCTACGCCTGCCCGCCGGGCAAGAAGCTGGAAAACATGGCGCTTCTGTCGGGCGGCGAGCAGGCGCTGACCGCCTCGGCCCTGATCTTCGCCGTCTTCCTGTCGAACCCCGCCCCGGTCTGCGTGCTCGACGAAGTCGACGCCCCGCTCGATGATGCGAATGTTGATCGCTACTGCCGCATGCTCGACGAAATGCGCCGCCTGACCGAGACGCGCTTCCTCGTGATCACCCACAATCCGTTGACCATGTCGCGCATGGACCGCCTCTATGGCGTGACCATGGCCGAACGCGGCGTGTCGCAGCTGGTTTCGGTCGATCTCCAGAAAGCCGAGACGCTGATCGCCGCCGAGTAATAAAAGCTACGGCATTTCAAGAATTTAGCTATGCATGCGCATTGCTTGACTTGGGCAGACCCCTTGTCTAGCTTGCGCGCGCTCGCCGGGGGGCCTGGCGGGTACGGAAAATCATGTCTGACCAAGACGAATCGAACCATAGCGATCCCCGCGACAAGGCCTCTGATTTCGAGCGGCGTCTCAACGCCAAGATCGAAGCCAGACGCGTCGAGGAGGAGCGCCGGAACCCGAGCCGCAGCGGCTGGTCCATCGGACTGCGCTACGGCAGCGACTTCTTCGCCGGGGTTCTCGTCGGTGCGGGCGGCGGTCTGGTCATCGACAGACTGCTCGGCTGGACGCCCTGGGGGCTGATCGTCGGGCTGATACTGGGTTTTGCGGCGGGGACGCTGAACGTTGTCCGGGCCGCACGTGACATCAACGCCAGTGGCGACACCGGCGCGAAAAACTAGGAAGAACGCACGCGTTCTTCGCAGGTCAAAAGGGGCCGGGCGTGGCAGACACCAACCCGATCAGACAGTTCGAAATCCACCCGATTCTTCCGATGGAAGTGAACGGGATCGATCTGTCCTTCACCAATTCCAGCTACTTCATGGCCGTCGCCGTTGTCGGCGTGACGCTGCTGATGTGGCTGGCGACGACCAAGCGCGCCCTCGTCCCGAGCCGCGGCCAGTCGGTTGCGGAGATGCTCTACGAATTCGTCGCGGGCATGATCCGGTCGACGGCAGGCACCGAAGGCCTGCGCTTCTTCCCCTTCGTCTTCACCCTCTTCATGTTCATCCTGACGGTGAACATGCTCGGGATGATGCACTACTTCCCGGCACCGGGAATGCACGGCTTCACCGTGACCAGCCACATCATCGTGACCTTCGCCCTGTCCATGCTCGTCATGGCCATCGTCGTGGGCTACGGCGTGTGGAAGAACGGCTTCAAATTCCTGAAGCTCTTCGTGCCGTCGGGTGTGCCGCTGCCGCTCTACATCATCGTGACGCCGATCGAGGTCATCTCCTTCCTCTCGCGTCCGCTCAGCCTTTCCGTGCGTCTGTTCGCCAACATGCTGGCGGGCCACATCCTCCTGAAAGTGTTCGCCAGCTTCATCGTCATGATGGGCACGGCCGGCGTGCTGGGCTTCCTCGGAGCCACGCTGCCGCTCTTCATGGTCGTGGCGCTGACCGCACTCGAATTCCTTGTCGCTTTCCTGCAGGCCTATGTCTTCGCGATCCTGACCTGCATCTACCTCAACGACGCCCTGCACCCGGGACACTGATCCGGACGGGGCGTTACTTCTTCAACCGCAATCCATCCAAGAGGAGCAATCAAATGGAAGCGGAAGCCGCGAAATTCATCGGTGCCGGTCTGGCCTGCCTGGGCATGCTGGGCGCCGCCATCGGCGTGGGCAACATCTTCGGGTCCTTCCTTCAGGGCGCCATGCGCAATCCGGCCGCTGCCCAGCAGCAGTTCGGCAACCTGATCTTCGGCTTCGCCGTGACGGAAGCCCTGGGCATCTTCTCGCTGCTGATCGCCCTGCTGCTGCTCTTCGTCGTCTGATCAGGACGGCATTGCTTAACTGACGGTCTTGCCGGCGGGACGCGCGCGTTCCGCCGGCCTTGAGCCATAGAAGAGACGTCCCATGACGCTCATCGAAACGGTCATCGAACTCGCTCCGGGTGCCGACGAGGCAGCCGGGCACGGTGCGGAACACGGCGCTTCCGGCGCCTTCCCGCCGTTCGACCCGACCTATTTCGCCTCCCAGCTTTTCTGGCTGGCGATTTTCTTCGTGCTTTTCTACCTCCTGATGTCGCGCTGGATGCTTCCGCGGATCGGCTCGATCATTGAGGAACGCCGCGACCGCGTGGCCGACGATCTCGATACCGCCCAGCAGCTCAAGGCCCAGGCCGACGAGACGCGGGACGCTTACGAGAAGTCGCTGGCGGATGCCCGCGCCAAGGCTCACGCCCTGGCCGTGGAAACCAAGGCCAAGGTCTCTGCCGAGATTGCGGAGGAAACCGCCGCGCTCGAAGCCGAGATCGCCGATCGGACGGCAGAATCGGAAAAGACGCTGGAAAAGGCCCGCAAGAAGGCACTCGGCGAAGTGCGCGGCATTGCCGCTTCGACCGCCGCCCAGATCGCCGAAAGCCTGTCCGGCCTGTCGGTGACCGACGCGGACGCCGAAGCCGCCCTGCCCGAAACCACGGCCCGATAGGAGGATCGACATGAGCTATCTTCTTTCCGATCCGACCTTCTGGGCCTTTATCGGCCTCTTGCTTTTCGTCGGCGTCCTCGTCTGGCAAAAGGTGCCGGGCGCGATTGCCAAGATGCTGGACGGCCGCGCCGACACGATCCGCAAGGAACTCGACGAAGCCCGCCGCCTGCGCGAGGAAGCGCAGGAATTGCTGGCCTCCTTCCAGCGCAAGCAGCGTGAAGCCGAGGCGGAAGCCGACGCCATCGTCGCCCAGGCCAAGAAGGACGCGAAGTCCATGCGCGCGGAAGCCCGCAAGGAACTTGCCGAACGCCTCGACCGCCGCACGGCCATGGCCGAGCAGCGCATCGCGCAGGCCGAAGCCCATGCGACCCAGGAGATCCGCGCCCTGGCCGCCGACCTCGCGGTCGATGCCGCGGCGAAACTGCTCGGTGAGAAGCTGACGAAGAAGCAGATCTCCGACCAGATCAAGGCTGACCTCGAAACGCTGGAACAGCGCTTCAACTAGGCGCAGGCCTCAGTCCTGAAACACGAAAGGCGGCCCCACGGGCCGCCTTTTTCTTTGCCGGATTGGCGAAGCCTTATTCCGCGGCCTGGCGGTTGGCGTCCGCTTCGTCCTTGTCGCCGCCGAACAGGCCCTTCACGCGGTTCCAGATCACCGGGTGGTGCTTCAGGAAGTTGGTGATGTGGCGGTGCGCCGTCTTCGAACTGCCGGCGAGCAGCAGCACGCCGATGATGAAGAGCGGCAGGCCCAGCGGGATCGGCGTGATCGCGAACGGAATGGAGATGATGACCAGGGCAAGACCGATCGCCGCGCCGATCATCCGGAACACGGTCACGATCGCACTGCCGATCGGATGGCCATTCATGCGCCGAAGCGTCTCGTTCATCGTCTCAACTTTCCAACCGGTCCCTGAAATAGGGTGCCGGACCGTCCACGAATAGGACGATACTGCAACATCGCGCCGGAAAGAGACGGGAATGGGGCGCATCGCCGTCCCTCCCGCAGTCGGGAAACGGAGATGCGCCCGATTCGGTTGCGCCTGAGCCCTACTCGGCCGCAGCCGCGACGGGCGGCGTCCAGCGCAGCACCGGGTTGCGCGCGGCCTGCGTCTCGTCGAGACGCTTGGTCGGTGCATGCACCGGAGCCGCACGGAAGCGGTCGGTTTCGCCCGCCTTTGCGGCTTCCGACAGGGCTTCCAGAACGTCGCAGAACCGGTCGAGACCCGATTTGGATTCGGTCTCGGTCGGTTCGATCAGCATCGCGCCATGGACGACGAGCGGGAAATACATCGTCATCGGATGATAGCCCTCATCGATCATCGCCTTGGCGAAATCGAGCGTGGTCACACCCGTGTCCTTCAGGAAGCGATCGTCGAACAGCGCCTCGTGCATGCAGGTGCCGTCGAAGGCCGGCGTCATGACGTGTTTCAGGCGCGCCAGGATGTAGTTGGCGTTCAGCACGGCATCTTCCGACGCCTGTTTCAGCCCGTCGGCACCATGCGACAGCATGTAGGTCAGCGCGCGCGAGAACATGCCCATCTGGCCATGGAAGGCCGTCATGCGGCCGAAGGGCTCGCCATCGGCGTCCGCTTCCTGCTCGATCAGGCGCCAGCCTTCGCTGGTCTGCTCCACTCGCGGCACCGGCGCATAGGGCGCCAGCGCTTCGGAGAAGACGGTCGGGCCGGAACCCGGGCCGCCGCCGCCATGCGGCGTGGAGAAGGTCTTGTGCAGGTTGATGTGCATCGCGTCGATGCCGAGATCGCCCGGGCGAACGCGGCCGACGATGGCGTTGAAATTCGCCCCGTCGCAATAGAAATACCCGCCCGATTCGTGGATCAGGTCGGCGATGGTCTTGATGTCGCGCTCGAACAGGCCGCACGTGTTCGGATTGGTCAGCATGATGCCGGCCACATCGTCACCCAGCTTGGCCTTGAGCGCTTCCAGATCGACCCGGCCCGTCGCATCGGCCGGGATCTCGTCGGTGGTGAAGCCGCACTGCACGGCCGTCGCCGGGTTCGTCCCGTGCGCCGATTCCGGCACCAGCACGCGGCGGCGCTTCGTCTCCCCGCGCGCGTCGAGCGCGGCGCGGATCGCCATCATGCCGCACAATTCGCCATGCGCGCCGGCTTTGGGCGACAGGGCGACGCAGGGCGTGTTGGTCAGCGTCATCAGCCAGTGGGCCAGCTCACCCATCAGCTCGATCGCGCCTTCCACCGTCTGCTGCGGTTGCATCGGGTGAATGTCCGCCAGACCCGGCAGGCGGGCCATCTTCTCGTTGAGACGCGGATTGTGCTTCATCGTGCACGATCCGAGCGGATAGAGGCCGAGGTCGATCGCGTAATTCTTGCGCGACAGGCGCACGTAATGGCGCATCGCCTCCGGCTCGGCGAGGCCCGGCAAGCCGATCTCCGCCGTGCGGTCGAGACCGCCGAGACGGGTCGTCTTGCCCTTCGGTTCCGGCAGGTCGACGCCGGTGTTGTCGCTACGGCCGCGTTCGAAGATCAGCGGTTCGGATTGATCGAGACCGCGCGAACCGGAGAAGGTGTCGGCATAGCCGCCGGTCGAGAGATTCTCGGCCATGCGGGTCGGGCGTCCTTGGGAATTGAGCGCCATGATCAGAGCACCTCTTTCAGCGCATCGGCGAAGGCCGACAGGTCGGCTTCGGTGTTGGTTTCGGTGGCAGCGACGATCAGCACGTCTTCAAGCGCGCCCGGGAAAAGGCGGCTGGCGGGGACCCCGCCCAGAACGCCCTTCTCGACCAGCGCATCGACGACGCCCGCGGCCGGCTTCGGCAGCTTCAGCGAGAACTCGTTGAAGAAGCTGTCGGTCAGAAGTTCGACACCCGGGACCGAGGTCAGGCGGTCGGCGAGATCGCAGGCCGTCTCGTGATTGAGACGGGCGAGCTGGCGCAAACCCTTCTCGCCCAGAAGCGTCATGTGGATGGTGAAGGCCAGCGCACACAGACCGGAATTGGTGCAGATGTTCGACGTCGCCTTCTCGCGGCGGATGTGCTGCTCGCGCGTCGACAGGGTCAGAACGAAACCGCGTCGGCCATCGGCGTCGACGGTCTCGCCGGCCAGACGGCCTGGCAGGTTGCGGATGAAGTTGCGGTCGTTCTTGCAGGCAAAGAGGCCGACATAGGGTCCGCCGAAATTGAGGCCGACACCAATCCCCTGCCCTTCGCCGACGCAGATATCCGCGCCCATTTCGCCCGGCGACTTCACGAGGCCCAGCGAGACCGGCTCGGTGAAGACGGCGATGACCAGCGCGCCCTTGTCGTGGGCGGCCTTCACGACCGGCTCCAGGTCGTGCAGGCGGCCGAACACGTCCGGCGTCTGGACGACGACGCAGGCGGTTTCCTCGGTGATGTGGTCGGACAGCTTGCCGAGCCCGTCATGTCGGGCCGGCTCGGACACGACGTCGATGTCGAGATATTTGCACAGCGTCTTGGTGGTGTCGGCATAGTGCGGGTGCAGCGAGCCGGCGAGCACCGCCTTTTTCCGCTTCGTCACCCGGCTGGCCATGACCACGGCTTCGCCGCAGGCGGTCGAGCCGTCATACATGGAGGCATTGGCCACATCCATGCCGGTCAGAAGCGCGACCTGGGTCTGGAATTCGAACAGGGTCTGCAGCGTGCCCTGGCTGATCTCCGGCTGATACGGCGTGTAGGCCGTCAGGAATTCCGAGCGCTGGATCAGGTGATCCACGGTCGACGGGACGTGGTGCTTGTAGGCTCCGGCGCCGACGAAGAAGGGCACGGACGAGGCCGGCGTGTTTTTCGACGCCAGCTTCGAGACATGCCGCTCGACTTCAAGCTCGGTCATGTGGTTCGGCAGGTCGACCGTGCCGCCCAGACGCGCCGCCTGCGGCACGTCGGTGAACAGATCGTCGATCGACTTCACGCCGATCTTGGCAAGCATCTCTGCACGGTCGGCGTCAGTCAGGGGAAGATAGCGCATTCAGTCACCTTCAATTGTTCATTTTTCCGGCCCTACGATCGCGGAATTCCTTCCAGACATCGAAGCCTTTGAGCAACAGAGTTTCGAGTTCCTCCCCACTCGAGGCGAGCGCCTCCTCGTAACCTTCTTCCGGAAACGGGGGCCGCAGGGTCAAACCACTCCGTATGACGCCCTCCGAGCAGAGGAGAAACAGTTTGGACGAATCGAGGAGGTCGAAAATGAAATTCCCTACTTCGTTTGACCAACCTCGGAGAGCGAACGTGCCGCCGGGATGGTCTTTGCTTTGAAAGAATTCGATTTCGGCACCGTCGCCAAAACGCAAGACCGCGTCGTCCACCTTCTGAACACTGTGACGGGAAAAAGCCGCGTCGCGCGCAGCGATCCAGTCAGCTTGGCTGACATGATCGTTCATGTCCTGAAGAAAGAGGTCGAAGCTCACGCGCGGGCTCAGCCGATGTGCTGGTTGTAGGCGGCTTCGTCCATCAGGCCATCGAGCTGGGACTTGTCGGCCAGCTTGATGCGCACAAACCAGCCGTCGCCGGCCGGCGCTTCGTTGACGGTCTGCGGCGCGTCTTCGAGCGCGTCATTGACCGCCACGATCTCGCCGGAGACTGGCGCATAGACCTCAGACGCGGCCTTCACGGATTCGACCACGGCCATCTCGTCGCCCTGGCTGAAGGATTTGCCGGTCGCCGGCAGTTCGACGAAGACGACATCGCCCAGCTGTTCCGCGGCATAGGCGGTGATGCCCACGACGGCCTCATCGCCTTCGACGCGGATCCACTCATGGTCCTTGGTGAAATGGGTGCTCATGATCTTCCCTTCCCTGATGCGGCCGCTCAGCCGCGATAGTAGCGTTGTTCGACAAACGGCATTTTCGCGATCGTGGCCGGGCGGGCCTTGTCGCGCACGAGGATCTCGATTTCGGTGCCGGGCACGGCGAACTCGGTGTCGACATAGGCCATGCCCACCGGTCCGCCCACCGTCGGGCCGAAACCGCCGGACGTAACGACACCGATCGTGTTGCCGTCCTTGACGATCTCCGCGCCTTCACGTGCGGGAGCGCCCGCCATCGTAAAGCCGACCCGCTTGCGCTGCGGTCCGTCGGCGAACATCGCCATGACGGTCTCGGCGCCCGGAAAATCCTTGCGCTCGCGGCGCG
This sequence comes from Alphaproteobacteria bacterium, assembly GCA_016124205.1. GTDB lineage: Bacteria > Pseudomonadota > Alphaproteobacteria > Caulobacterales > Maricaulaceae > Hyphobacterium. The sequence goes on along the minus strand of WGOD01000003.1, from coordinate 39,048 downwards.
GCTTGGCGACCGCCCACATCAGCGTGGCTTCGACCGGCGTCTTGGTCTCGTCCATGTCATGGCCATAAAGGCAGAGCCCGGCTTCAAGGCGCAGCGAGTCGCGCGCGCCGAGACCGATCGGCTTCACTTCCGCTTCCGCCAGCAGCGCGCGGGCGATGCGGTCCGCTTCGGCGGCGGGAATGGAAATCTCGAACCCGTCCTCGCCGGTATAGCCGGAGCGCGAGATGATCGCGTCCGTGCCGAGAAGGTCGAAATGGCCGCACTGCATGAACACCATCTTCGCCGCGTCCGGGGCGAGGCGCGCCATCACGTCCTTCGCCTTCGGCCCCTGAAGCGCCAGAAGCGCGCGGTCGGCGAGGATTTCCAGCGTGCCCTTACCCTGCGTCGCCTTGGCGATGCGCGCGAAGTCGGCTTCCTTCGTGGCGGCATTGACCACCAGGAAGACGCCGTCCGCATCGGGGCGGGAGACCATCAGGTCGTCGAGGATGCCGCCCTGTTCGTTCGGCAGAAGCGTGTATTTCTGCTCGCCCGGCTGCAGCGCCGTCAGGTCCGCCGTGATCAGCTTTTCCAGTGCGCTTTCGTCGCCGACATAGCGCGCCTGTCCCATGTGGGAGACGTCGAACAGGCCGGCAGCGTCACGCGTGTGATTGTGCTCGGCCATGATGCCTTCGTACTGCACCGGCATCGAATAGCCGGCGAAGGGCACCATGCGGCCGCCCAGCTCGATATGCAGGGCATCGAGCGGCGTGTGATGTAGGTTGGCGTCGGACATTCAGGTCTCCAGACGGGTTACGGCGCGCTTGGTTAGCCCAAGCCGCCCCCGCTGTCTTCAGGACCTGAGAGATTCCGCAGAAACCCGGGCACCGGGCCTGCTTGCTCCGTCGGTGGGATGCGGTTGCCCGCACCCGCTTTCCAGCGTTTTCACATCCCGCGGTCCTTCGGCCTGAGCGTTTCCGGGGCGGTTGCGCCTTCGGCGCCGGCCTTTTTCGCCGGTCTCTCCCGCGGGTGCGGATGTGGCGCCACGTTTACGGCATGGCGCATAGGAGTCAATCGCGGGATTTGCCCGCCCTACATGCGTTCCGGCGCGTCGATCCCGATCAGCGAGAAGACCGCCTCCAGCTGCTTCAGCGTCAGCGCCGCCAGTGCCAGGCGCGAGGCCTTCACCGACTCGTCTTCGGCACCCAGAACCGGGCAGTTCGCGTAGAATTTCGAGAACGCCTGCGCCAGCGTGAAGGCGTGGTCGCACAGATAGTTGGGCGAGCGCTTGTCATAGGCTTCCGAGGCCGCCAGCGCGAACCCGTCGAGCGCACGCACCAGCGCGGCTTCCTCGTCCGCTCCAATGAAGATCTCGCCCGGCGCGACACCTTGCTCCTTCGCCTTGCGCATCATCGATTTGATGCGCACTGCGGCGTAGAGCAGGTAGGGGCCGGTCTTGCCCTCGAACGCCACGAAGCGGTCGAGGTCGAAGATGTAATTGGTGGTCCGAAGGTTCGAGAGGTCTGCGAACTTGATCGCCGCGATCCCGACCGCCCTGGCGACCGCTTCGCGTTCCTCGGCGCTGCCCTCCTGCCCCAGCCCGGCTTCCTCGAGGCGCGCCCGCGCCTTGTCCGTCGCCATGCGGATGAGGTCGGAAAGTTTCAGCACGCCGCCTTCGCGCGTCTTGAACGGCTTGCCGTCCGGCCCGTTCATCGTGCCGAAGCCGATATGCTCCAGCTGGGCGCGGTCGAAATAGCCCGCCTTGTCCGCGGCGCGGAAAACCTTCTCGAAATGGTCGGCCTGACGCGCATCGACGACGTAGAGGATCAGGTCCGGATTCTGTTCCTTCTTGCGGTCCAGAATGGTCGCGAGATCGGTCGTCTCGTAGAGCGCGGCTCCGTCCGACTTCAAGAGCAGGAAGGGCGGCAATTCGCGCTTCTCGTCCTCGCGGGCGACGGGAATGATCCAGGCACCCTGGTCTTCGTGCGTCACGCCGCGCGACTTCAGATCCTCGACCATGCCGGGGACGAGCGCGTCGACATCGCTCTCGCCCTTCCACAGGTCGAAATGCACGCCGAGCGCCGCGAAATCGGCTTCGAGCGCGGCCTTGGACACGGCCGCGAAATGCCGCCACAGCGCGACATAGCCGGCCCGGCCGGCCTGCAAATCGCGGGTCGCCTGACGCGCTTCTTCGAGGCGCGCCTTGTCTTCCTTGCAGGCCGCGGACGCGCGCGGATAGAGCAGTTGCAGGTCGTCCATCGTGACCGGCGACTCGTCCGGATACGGCCCGGTGAAGCTTTCGTCGAAATAGGGCAGGTCCGGCATTACGCGCGCGACCTCGGTGATCAGCTGGCCCATCTGCAGGCCCCAATCGCCAAGGTGGACGTCGCTGGTCACGGTGTCGCCGCGGAAGCGGAACAGGCGCTGCAGGCTGTCGCCGATGATCGAGGACCGCAAGTGTCCGACATGCATGGGCTTGGCCACATTGGGTCCGCCGAAATCGATGACGACGCCGCGCGGCGTCTCGACCGACTCCGCACCGGCCATCGCATCTGCGGCGATCTCGGCGGCGCGCGCCGCATAGACCGGAGTCTTCGGCGTCAGATTGATGAAGCCCGGTCCGGCAATCTCGATCGTCTCGATCAACTCGTCGCCCTCAAGCGACGCGGCCACCGCCTCGGCGATCGCGCGCGGTGGCTTGCCGGCAATCTTGGCCGCCGCCATTGCGCCATTGCACTGATAGGGCGCGAGGTCGGGACGACCGGATTCCACCACCCGGCCAAGCGACTCCGGCAGGCCTTGCGCAGCAAAGGCCGCTCCGGCCCGGCGCGTCAGAATGTCCGCGATGGATGCCACGAGCCTAGTCGTCCTGACCCGCATCGACGCGGAAGCGCTGACCGGTCCGGTTCCAGGCCAGCTGTTCCGGCGTCAGTTCGAAACCGACGATGATCTCGAAATTGTCACCCGCCGTTTCCGCCGTTGCGCGCGGAATGGTGATCTCGTCGATCTCTTCCTGCAGGTAGATCCGGTCTTCACCCGGACGGAAGGTCACCTCGATCGGGAAGACCTGCTTCTCGATCACCGCGACGTCACGGCGCGTGACGGCGACGAAGAATTGATAGGTGTGGGTCGAACCCGTGGCCGCCGGACCCCGGCCGAAGCCCATGTCCAGCTCCAGGCTCGCGACGATCGGACGGTCGTCGTAATAGCGGCAGAGCGAACGCACCGCCATGATCTCGCCCGTGAAGCCGACATTCTCGTACACCGGCTCGCCATGCAGGTTCACGACGCGCGACGCGTCATACAGCGTCAGAGCAGACGGGCACGGGCCCGGATTGTCCGGCGCATCGCGCAGCGAGGAACATCCGGCGAGGGCGATCACGGGAGCAAGAAGGGCGAGACGCTTGAACATCGGCGAAGACCTGACCTGGTGAGTGCCCGGCGTGCATTTCGCCCGCCATCGGCTTAGATAGGCAAGGGTCATACGACGCACATCGCCGGGCCGCAACGGTCGGCCCGCAGGAGTGGAATTTTCGTGTCTACCATGCAACCCGAATTGCGCCTCACCCTCGCCGCGCCGCGCGGCTTCTGCGCCGGTGTCGACCGCGCCATCCAGATCGTCGAACGCGCGCTCGCCAAGTTCGGAGCGCCGGTCTATGTGCGCCATGAGATCGTGCACAACCGGCATGTGGTCGAGCGCCTCGAACGCCTCGGTGCCGTCTTCGTCGAGGAATTGTCCGAATGCCCGGACGACCGCCCGGTCGTGTTTTCCGCGCATGGCGTGCCGAAGTCGGTCCCGGCCGAAGCAGCAGCGCGCAATCTTCTCTATGTCGACGCCACCTGCCCCCTCGTCTCGAAAGTCCATGTCGAAGCCCAGCGCCATTTCGAAGCCGGCAAGGAGATCGTGCTGATCGGCCATGCCGGTCACCCGGAAGTGGTCGGCACGCTTGGCCAGTTGCCAGATGGCGCGATCAGTCTGATCGAGACGGTCGAAGACGCTGCGGCCTATCAGCCGCGCGACCCGTCCCGCCTCGCCTTCGTGACCCAGACGACTCTGTCGGTGGACGACACGGCGGCGATCGTTGCCGAGCTGCAGCGCCGCTTCCCGGAGATCGCCGCGCCGCACAAGGAAGACATCTGCTACGCCACCACCAACCGGCAGGCGGCGGTCAAGGCAATGGCTGCCGATTGCGACGCGGTCCTGGTGATCGGTTCGCCCACCTCGTCCAACTCGCGTCGCCTCGTCGAGGTCGCGCTGCGCGCTGGCGCGAAGCAGGCCTGGCTCGTCGATGACGAAAGCGGTGTCGACTGGCCGGCGCTTCAGGGCGTGCGTTCCGTCGGCATCACCGCCGGGGCCTCCGCGCCCGAAGAACTCGTCGAAGGCCTGATCGAGGCCTTCCGCCAGCGTTTCGACCTCGAAGTCGAGGAATTGCGCGTGACCGACGAGGACGTGGTGTTCAAACTGCCGCGCATCCTGAACGAAGACGCCGCCTGACGGAGGCATTCATGGCCGAGAACAAGACGCAGGCGACGAAACAGTCTGCCGAGGATTTCATCGCGACCGTCGAGCCGGACAAGCGCCGCACCGAGGCGCAGGTCCTGCTGGCGCTGTTCCGCAAGGTCACCGGCTGGGAGCCGGTCATGTGGGGCCCGGCCATCGTCGGTTTCGGCGAATATCACTACAAGTATGACTCTGGCCGCGAGGGCGACTTCATGGCGACCGGCTTCTCGCCCCGGAAAGCCAAGCTCTCCATCTACATCCTGCCCGGATATCAGGATTATTCCGAGATCCTCGCCCGCCTCGGCAAGCACTCCACCGGCAAGTCCTGTCTCTACATCAACAAGCTCGAGGATATCGATCTCGATGTCCTGGGAGAGTTGATCGCCGCGGGCATCCGCGACCTGTCGAAAATCTACCCGGTGAAGCCCAGTTGAATTCCGAAATCCTGATTCACACCGACGGGGCCTGCTCGGGCAATCCCGGACCGGGCGGCTGGGGCGCGATCCTCGAATGGAAGGGCCACCGCAAGGAGTTGTCCGGCGCGGAACCCGAGACCACCAACAACCGGATGGAATTGCTGGCCGCGATCCGTGCGCTGCAGGCGATCAAGGGCAAGGACAAGCCGGTCCGCCTCGTGACCGATTCCACCTATGTGCGCGACGGCGTGACGAAGTGGATCCATGGCTGGAAGCGCAATGGCTGGAAGACCGCCGCGAAGAAGCCGGTCAAGAATGACGATCTCTGGAAAGAGCTGGACGAGGCCGCGCGCCGCCACGACGTTACGTGGGAATGGGTGAAGGGTCATTCCGGCCACCCGGAGAATGACCGCGCTGACGAACTTGCGCGCCTGGCGATCGCCCAGATGCGCGACGCGGACATCCTCTAGGAGGATATCCGCGCCGTCATTTCCGGTCGTGCTGCGGGGAGTGAGGCGGACGCCGGAATCTCTCGTCAGATCGTCGAGATCACCGGCTTCAGAGTTTGGGATATCCAATGCGAACCCGCATGAAAAACCCCTGAAGCCGGCTTCGGCCTCAGGGGTAGATCACGTTCGGGACATGAAACATCCCCGGTTCGGGGGAGGTCAGGCGCTCTGGACGATCAGCGTGGTGCCGCGCAACTCGGACACGGTCACCGCCTGACCGACCTCCAGCGTACTGCCGTCAATGCTTTCCGCGGACCATTCGGTATCGCCGGCGCGAACCCGGCCGGTCGCGCCGGAGGTCGAGACCACGGTCACGCGCTGCCCGACCAGATAGGTCGAACGCGTGTTCAGCCCGCTGTCGCTGCCGGCCTTGAGACGCGGACGGACCCAGCGGTCCCCGGCCCACAGAAAGATCAGCGACGCCACCGCGAAGATCACGAACTGCCAGGGCCAGCCGAGCGAGGCGAACATCATGGTCAGCAGGCCGACCACGAGCGCGGCCGCCGCCGGCCACAGGAGATAGGTCGTACCGGTGACCAGCTCGCCGATCAGGAACAGACCGGCCAGTCCCAGCCACCACCAGAGATTCAGGCCCTCGAGAAAGGCGACGACAGCGTCCATGACGGTTTACTCCTTGCCCCACGGGGCCGGCTTGCGGCCACCGCCAGCGCTCGGCGCGGCTCCGCCGCCACCATTGCCGCCCGTCTCTTCGACGAGCGCTTTCAGGCCCGCGACCATGCCGGTCAGATTGGCAAAGTCGGCCGGCACGATGACGGTGCGTTGCTGGTCGCTCTCGGCCAGCTTGCCGAAGGCTTCGACATATTTCAGGCCGAGGAAGTAGTTGATCGCGTTCATGTCGCCTTCGGCGATCGACTTCGACACCATGTCGGTCGCCTTCGCTTCGGCTTCGGCTTCGCGCTCGCGGGCCTCGGCGTCACGGAAGGCAGCTTCGCGGCGGCCTTCGGCCTCGAGAATCTGGGACTGCTTCTCGCCTTCGGCCTTCAGGATCTGCGACTGCTTCTGGCCTTCCGCCTCGAGAATTTCCGCACGCTTCAGGCGCTCGGCCTTCATCTGCCGGGCCATCGCCTCGGTGATGTCCGGCGGCGGCGACAGGTCGCGGATCTCGATCCGGGTGACCTTAACGCCCCAGGGATTGGTCGCCGCGTCGATCACGGACAGGAGGCGGGCATTGATGTCGTCGCGGTTCGACAGCACCTGGTCGAGGTCCATCGAGCCGACCACGGTCCGCACATTGGTCATGGCGAGGTTGATGATGGCGAAGTCGAGATTGTCGACTTCATAGGCCGCGCGGGCGGCGTCCATCACCTGGATGAAGACGACCGCGTCGACCGACACCATCGCGTTGTCGCGCGTGATGACTTCCTGCTTCGGCACGTCGAGCACGCGTTCGCGCATGTTGATGCGGTAGCGCACCGAATCCATGAAGGGGACGAGGATATGAAGGCCCGGCGTCAGCCGGCGGGTGAAGCGGCCGAACCGTTCCACCGTGTATTCCATGCCCTGGGGCACGACCTTGATCGTCCCTGCGACGATCAGGAATGCCAGGACGACAATGATCCCGACGACGATAAAGCCACCCATACCCTGTCCCTCCTCTGGTCTGCCGGCCTAGAGCTGGCCGAGCATGAAGTCCGCCGAGCTGACCTTGAAGTCGCCCGGCTCCTCGATGTTGAGCTCGCTGACGACACCGTCCTTGACGATCATCGAATAGCGCTGCGAGCGCTTGCCCATGCCGAAGCCGGAGCCGTCCATCACCAGGCCCGTGGCCTGGGCGAAATCGCCATTGCCGTCGGCCAGCATGATCACGTCTTCGCCGACGCCCTGGTCCTTGCCCCAGGCGCCCATGACGAACACGTCGTTCACGGAGGTGCAGGCGATGGCGTCGACGCCCTTGGCGCGAAGCTCGGCGGCCTTCTCGACATAGCCCGGCAGGTGTTTCGCAGAGCAGGTCGGCGTAAAGGCGCCCGGCACGGCGAACAGCGCCACCTTCTTGCCGGCGAACACGTCGCTCGTGGTCATCTTGGCCGGACCGTCGGACGTCATCACGGTGAAGGTGGCGTCGGGAAGGCGGTCGCCGGTGGAAATCGTCATGGATTGGCTCCGTTTATCGATGTGTTGGAGGGATTAGACCCTGTAGCCGGGCGTGAGGAAAGCGGGAAGCGATCTGGACGCGTCCCCATGCTTGGCGGCATGATTGATATCCCAAAGATCGGAAGTCGCCCATGCCCGCCGACGGCTATATGACCGGAAAAATCCTCATCGCCTCGCCGGCGATCGGCGATCCGCGCTTTGATCGCGCTGTGATCTACGTCGTCGATCACAGCGACGAACACGCCATGGGGATCACGCTGAACAAGCCGATGCGCGATCTGCGCCTGCCGATCCTCCTGGAGCAGCTCGGCGTCGAAGGGGCGATTCGCGTCCCCGACCGCGCGGTTCTGGATGGCGGTCCGGTCGATCGCGACCGCGGCTTCGTCCTGCACACCGGCGAATTCGGCAATGACGACGCGACGCTGAAAGTCGGCGACGGCTTCGCCCTGACCGCCACCAAGGAAGTGCTCGACGCCATGGCGTCCGAACACCCGCCACGCCGGTCGGTCCTCGCACTCGGCTATGCCGGCTGGGGGGCGGGTCAGCTCGATGACGAGCTTCAGGCCAATGCCTGGCTGGTCGCCGACGCGGACGAGACGCTGCTGTTCGACCAAAGCTTTTCGGACAAGTGGGAACGCGCGCTGAAATCCCTTGGCGTAGACCCGCAACACCTGACGGGTCAGTCGGGGCACGCGTAAGGGTCGAACGACACCCTAAACTGCCCGCAAAAACCGGCCCTTCACCCCGTTGAGCGCCGCATCGGCCGCCGTATCGGGTTCCATCGCGCCGGAATAGCGGAAACCCTGGACGAAGTCGCAACCGAGTTCGGAAAGCTTTTCGGCCACGTCCTCACTCTCCACGCCTTCGGCCACGACGGTCATGCCGAAATGCCGGGCCAGCTGCAGCACCGATTCCACCACTTTCGCGGCGTTCTCGCCCATCGCCAGAGCGCGCACGAAATAGCGGTCGATCTTCACCGTGTCGAAATTGAACCGGTCAAGCCGGGCCAGCGAGGAATAGCCCGTGCCGAAATCGTCGAGGGCCATGGCGATGCCGGCGGATTTCAGATCGCGGATCACGCCTTCGGCCCGGTCCGGGTCGCGCATGATTTCGGTCTCGTTGATTTCCAGCTTGAAACTGCCCGCGCGAAGGCCCGCCGCGCTGACCTCGTCGGCGAGGCGCTGCGCAAAGCCCGGCGAGACCAGCTCGCTGACCGTGGCATTGGCCGCAACGAAGAGCGGCGCGGTCGGCGCGGCGGCGCGCCAGGCCGCGAGATCGCGTGCCGCGAACGCCCGCACCTGATCGCCGATCACCCCGATCAGCTTCATGTCTTCGGCGAGATCGAGAAAGTCTTCGGGGCTCAGCACCCCTCGCCCGGGACACACCCAGCGCGCCAGTGCCTCGAACCCGGCCACCCGGCCGGTTTCGAGCGCGACGATCGGCTGGTAGTGCGCAACCACTTCACCCTTGTCGACGCCGCGCGCCAGCGAGGTTTCGTCGTCAATCCGCCCCATGGCTCCGGCGCTGGCCGCACCGGCCGGAAACATCAGGCCGCGAAACGCGCCGGATTCGCGCCTGCGGCCGATCAGGCGGACATATCGCACCCCGCCGTCGTCGCCGATCAGACGGACACGGACATCAATGGCATCATCCAGGAAACCGCGCTCCACCGCCTTGCGATCGGTCGGTGCGATGCGCGCGAAGAACGCATCCAGTTCGTACTTTTCCTCTGCCAGTCCGAACCGGTTGAGGTCACCCGCAAAGCAGACGCATTCGAAGTCCGCCCGGAACATGACCGCATGGGCAGCATCAAGGCTCTTGGCGTAATCCTCTGGCGTCATGGGCGCGGGTCGCTCGCAAGCAAGGCGAACTTGTCGTGGTCGCGCCATTCCCCGGCGATGCGCAGATACTGGCGGGCGATGCCCTCGGGCTTGAAGCCCAGAGACAGGAGGAGCGAGCGCGACGCGTCATTCTCCAGCCGGCAAGCCGCCTCGATCCGATGCAGGCCGGCTGTGTCGAAGGCAAAGCTGCAGATCAGTTTCACGGCCGCGCGCGCATAGCCGCGGCGGATATAGGGCCGGCCGATCCAGTAGCCGATATCGGCGGCCTGCAGCACGCCGCGCCGGACATTGTTGAGATTGCAGGCCCCGATCAGAACATTGTCCTTCTTCCGGAAGACGAAGAAAGGATAGCCGCTGCCATCGGTCCAGCAGGACTCGTAATGGCGCATGCGCCGCTTGTAGGCCGCGCGCGTCAGCTCGTCGGGCGCCCACAGCGGCTCCCACGGGCTGGTGTGATCGCGGCTCGCGGAGCGCAGCTTCGCCCAGGAATCGTAATCGTCGATCCGCGGCGGACGCATCACGATCGCGCGGTCTCTCAGTTCGGTATCGGGGGTATCGTCTCGCCAGAGCGCCATCGGATCTTCAATACGGGTCGCGCGTCCGATGGACGCTCAAGGGAGAGGAAGACTAGCACGAACCGCCTAACGCCGGGTGAAGCCGAGCCGCCCCTGTGCAGCGTGAAACGCAAGAAATACAGCAATCAGCACCAGCGCCAGGCCGAACCAGGTCATGGCGTATCCGAAGTGCCGCGAGGGCGGAACGGCAGCCAGTTCCGCGGGCAGGCCGCGATCGGCCACGATCCAGAAATCCGAACTCAGCGATTCGACGCCGGCGGCCGCGGCCATCTGCTCAGCGTCATACTGGTAGAACTCGTTGGCGTCGGGAGTGTTGACCGCATCGAACATGCCGTGGGCCGGCACCGGCATCAGCTGGAAGTCGCGGCCGGAATCCCGCAGGTCGCTTTCGCCGAACAGGGTGAAGGCCGATTCGCGAAGGATATGGCCACCGCCGGCACACGCCGGAGCCGGGACTGCCCGGAAGACACGCCAGCCTGCCTCGTCGTCTGAATTGCGGCCCCAGAAGCGGACAGCCTGCCCGGTCGCCGGAGCTTCGGAACGGACCGGGGCCCCAGGCAAAGGCGCGCCGCACAGGGCCTCACCGAGATCGACGGGCGCCGCGTCCGCCACAGCCTCATAGGCTGCGATCTGGTCGGCCTTCTCGCCCATGCGCGACCACTGCCACTGACCGAGCCAGATCAGCACGGCGAGGCCCAGGAGGGTCAGGATGGACAGAACGGGATAGGGGCGGAAAAACACCGCGGGCGCCTACTCGCGTCCGGGCGGGAAGCGCGCTTCTTCGGCCTTGTGGTGAAACTGATAGGCGAACAGCAGGCCCTTCACCGGGCGCAGCAGAAACACGCTGAGGAAAATGATGATCGGGATGCCGTAGGCGAAGTGCACCCAGATCGGGGGCCGGTAGGCGACGTCGATCAACAGCGCCGGGATTACCGCCCCGAAGCCGGCGATGAACATGACGAAGACCGCCGCGCCATCGCCGATATCGGCATTGCTGAAGTCCTGACCGCAAGCGTCACAGGACGGCGCGATCTTCAGGAATCCGGAAAACATCGCACCTTCGCCGCAGCGCGGGCAGCGCCCGCTCAATCCTGCGGCGAAGGGCGAGATCCGGGACATACGCTACTGGAACGTCACGTAGACGAAGGCAAACAGGAACAGCCACACCACGTCGACGAAGTGCCAGTACCAGGCGGCCGCCTCGAGACCGAAATGCTTCTGCGGTGTGAATTGCCCCGCCAGCAGGCGGAAGAGACAGACCGCCAGGAAGATCGTCCCGATGATGACGTGCGCCCCGTGGAAGCCCGTCGCCATGAAGAAGCTGGCGCCATAGAGATTGCCCGAGAAGGCGAAGGTGGCGTGCGAATATTCGTAGACCTGAACCGCCGTGAAGCTGAGACCCAGCAGCACGGTGAAGAGGAGGCCCATCTTCGCGCCAGTGCGGTCGCCGTGGATCAGCGCATGGTGCGCCCACGTCACCGTCGTGCCAGACAGAAGCAGGATCAGCGTGTTGATCAGCGGCAGGTGCCACGGATCGAAGGTCTCGATCACGCTGCCCGTCGACGGATCGGTCACCGGCCAGCTGTCCCAGCCCTCGATCATGCGGACTTCGTGGAACAGCGCGCCTTCGAAGAAGATCCAGAACCACGCGACGAAGAACATCACTTCCGACACGATGAACAGGATCATGCCGTAGCGCAGGCCGATCTGGACGACCGGTGTATGATCGCCTTCGCGGCTTTCCTTCACCACGTCCGACCACCAGCCGAACATGGTGTAGAGCACACCCAGGAAGCCGAGGCCGAGAAGCCAGGGCTGGCCCGCGCCGAAGAACACATTCGCCGGATCGTCCGACAGGCCCTTCATCATGACGATGGCGCCAATGGCGAGAACGAAGCCGAAGAACGAGCCGACGAGCGGCCACGGGCTCGGATTCACAAGGTGGTAGTCATGCTTTACGGCTTGCCCAGCCATCGCGCGTCTCCTGCGATTCCCCAACCAGTCAGGCGGTCAGTTGCTCCTGATACCCGTGGCCTAGCCCCGGATCAACGTCATGGTGCCGCGTCGCGGCCAGAGGTCGCGCCCGGCTCTGAATCCTCAGCCTCGAAAAACGTGTAGGACAGAGTGATTGTGGTGATGTCATCGGCCCGGCGATCGGTCTCGATCTCGGGGTCGACGAAAAACAGCACCGGCATGTCGATCGACTCGCCAGGCTGCAGCGTTTGTTCGGTGAAGCAGAAACATTCCAGCTTCACGAAATACGGGGCCGCCTTGTAGGGCGTCACATTATAGGTCGCCACGCCGGTGATCGGACGGTCGGAATTGTTGGTCGCGCGGAAATAGGCCAGCGCGCTCTCGCCCACATTGACGGTGATCGCCCGGTCGATCGGCTGGAATTCCCACGGCAGGCCGCCATTGCGGCTGGCGTCGAAACGCACCGTGACCTCGCGGTCGATCACCCGGTCGGCAGCAGCGACTCGGACCTGCGGCGTGCCGCCATACCCGGTGACCCGGCAGAACAGATTGTAAAGCGGAACCGCGGCATAGGCCGCGCCGACCATCGAGACCGCGACCGTCGCGCAGATCGCCATCAAGCGGGTGTTCTTGTTCTTCGGAAGCCAGTTCATCCTGCCTGCCCCGCTGCGATATTCTGCATCAGGCGCAGGGCGGTGATCACGAAAACCAGTACAGCAAACGCAATCAGGCCGAACGCAATCGCCCGGTTGCGGCCCTTGCGCGCCTTGATGAAAGCCTCGCGCTCGTCCGGGGTCAGTTCGCGCGGCGCACCGCGCTCGTCCGGACCGGGGGTCTTGCCCTCGGAAATCGTCGGCTTCTGGTGGGGAGGTGTGGGAATGCCGCTCATCACATCACACTCATATAGGCGCCGAGCCCGTGCTCGGCGATGAGGGCAGCAAAAAGCAGCGCCAGATAGGCGATGGAATAGGCGAAAAGGTCGCGGGCCGCCTTGTCGCCGGAGCGGACGGCATAGAGGTCCCCCTCCTCGGCCGAACCGGCTTCACCCGCCCGCGAACGGAAGACGCGGACGGCGAGGATCAGGAACAGCGCGCCGCCGCCGAAGGCCGCAGCCGCATAGACCCAGCCGCCGAGGCCCGTGAAGACCGGCAGCGTCGCGAACGGCACGAGGACCAGCGAATAGATCAGGATTTCAAGACGTGTGCGTGCGGGGCCCTTGGCCACCGGCATCATCGGCACGCCCGCGGCGGCATAGTCGCCCGACTTGTAGAGCGCCAGCGCCCAGGAATGCGGCGGGGTCCAGAGGAAGATGATGGCAAACAGCATCACCGCTTCCATCGATACACCGCCGGTCGCGATGGCCCAGCCGATCATCGGCGGGAAGGCGCCGGCCGCGCCGCCGATCACGATATTCTGCGGCGTGCGGCGCTTCAGCCCCATCGTGTAGATGACGGCGTAGAAGAAGATCGAGAAGGCCAGGAGGCCGGCGGCGATATAATTCGCCGACAAGGCCATCAGAATGACGGCGAGCCCCGAACCGACAAGCCCCATGCCATAGGCGTCAGACCGGCTGACCTTGCCCGCGGGCACGGGGCGTTTCCGCGTCCGGCGCATGGTCGCGTCGATATCGGAATCATACGCCATGTTCAGCGCACCGGCCGCCCCGGCGCCAAGCGCCAGGGCGAAGATCGCAATCGCCGCCATCACCGGGTGGATGCCCGACGGCGCGGCGACATAGCCCGCGAACGCCGTGAACACGACCAGCGTCATCACCCGCGGCTTCATCAGCGCGAGATAGTCCCGCCAGTCGGCGGGCAGACTCCGCACCCCTTGGGTGATGGACGGATGACGCGGCGCAGTCATGTCGTTTCAGGCCTGTTGTTCAAGACCGGAAGAGGCGAACCCCGGACCGGGCCGGGGTTCGCTTGCTTTCGGTTAGTGGTGCTGGTCCGGCTCGATCTTCGGCAGTTCGTTGAACTGGTGGAAGGGCGGCGGAGAGGACAGCGTCCATTCCAGCGTGGTGGCACCCGCACCCCAGGGATTGGCGACGCCCTTGCGGCGGCGGATGAAGACGTCCGCGAGCATCACGAAGAAGATGATCGTGCCGACGGCCGTGACCGCGTAGCCGATCGACGACACCAGGTTCCAGAGCGCGTAGGCGTCCGGATAGTCGACATAGCGCCGCGGCATGCCCTGCAGGCCGAGGAAGTGCTGCGGGAAGAAGATCAGGTTCACGCCGATGAAGGTCACCCAGAAATGGGCCAGCCCCAGGAATTCGGAGTATTTGTACCCGCTCATCTTCTCGAGCCAGTAGTAGAAGCCGGCGAAGATCGTGAAGATCGCACCCAGCGACAGCACGTAGTGGAAGTGCGCCACCACGTAATAGGTGTCGTGCAGCGCGTTATCGACGCCCGCATTGGCCAGCATCACGCCCGTCACACCACCAACGGTGAACAGGAAGATGAAGCCGATCGCCCAGACCATCGGGGTCTTGAACTCGATCGAGCCGCCCCACATCGTCGCGATCCAGGAGAAGATCTTGATGCCCGTCGGCACGGCGATGATCATCGTCGCGGCCACGAAATAGGCTTTCAGATCGACGTCCATGCCCACCGTGTACATGTGGTGCGCCCAGACGATGAAACCGATGAAGCCGATCGAGACCATCGCGTAGGCCATGCCCAGATAACCGAAGACCGGCTTCTTCGAGAAGGTCGACACGATGTGACTGATGATGCCGAAGCCCGGCAGGATCATGATGTACACTTCGGGGTGACCGAAGAACCAGAACAGGTGCTGGAACATCACCGGGTCGCCGCCGCCGGCCGGGTCGAAGAAGGTCGTCCCGAAATTGCGGTCGGTCAGCAGCATGGTGATCGCACCCGCCAGAACCGGCAGCGCCAGAAGCAGCAGGAAGGCGGTGATCAGGATCGACCAGGCGAACAGCGGCATCTTGTGCAGTGTCATGCCCGGTGCGCGCATGTTGAAGATCGTGGTGATGAAGTTGATCGCACCCAGGATCGACGACGCACCGGCGAGGTGCAGCGACAGGATGGCGAAGTCCATCGAGGGTCCGGGGTGGCCCGAGGTCGACAGCGGCGGATAGATCACCCAGCCCCCGCCGAAGCCGTTACCGCCCGCCGCGCCCGGCACGAAGATCGAGATCAGCAAGAGCGTGAAGGCGAAGGGCAAGAGCCAGAACGAGATGTTGTTCATCCGCGGGAAGGCCATGTCCGGCGCGCCGATCATGATCGGAACGAACCAGTTGCCGAATCCGCCGATGAGCGCCGGCATGACGACGAAGAACACCATGATCAGGCCGTGGCCGGTCACGAACACATTGTACATGTGCTCGTTGCCGATCTGGCCGCCGAACAATTGCATGCCCGGCTCCGCCAGTTCCCAGCGGATCACGCCCGACATGGTGAACCCGATCACGCCCGCCACGATCGAGAAGATCAGGTAGAGCGTGCCGATGTCCTTGTGGTTCGTGGAGAAGAACCAGCGAGTGAAGAAGCCCGGCTTGTGGTCGTGGTCTTCGTGATGAGCGACAGCGTCAGTCATGGGTCAGCTCCTCAGCGCGCGGCCATGCGCGTATCGCGCTGTTCGGATTGGAATTCGGCGAGAATGGCATTGCCCGAGTCCGGGTCTTCCGCGACCGCGGCGGACCATTGCTCGAATACGTCCTGCGGGACGACATGGATCTCGATCGGCATGAAGGCGTGGAATTGGCCACACAGTTCCGAGCACTGGCCATGATACACGCCGACTTCCCGTGCATTGATCCAGGTCTCGTTCAGTCGGCCCGGGATCGCGTCGATCTTGTTGCCGAAGGACGGCATCGCGAACGAGTGGATCACGTCGGCGGCCGTCACCTGGACGCGCACCGTCGTGTCGACCGGAATGACCATCGGATAGTCGACCGAGAGCAGGCGGATCTGGCCGGCCGCCTCGTCGATCTCGTCGTCGGGGATCATGTTCGACAGGTATTCGCCGATTTCCTGGTCGGGATATTCATAGCCCCAATACCACTGGTAGCCGGTCACCTTGATCGTCATCTCCGCCTCGGGAATAACGTCATTGTGGTAGAGCAGCCGGAAGGACGGGATCGCGATCACGAACAGGATCAGCACCGGGATACCGGTCCAGACCACTTCGATCAGCGTGTTGTGGCTGAACTTGCTCGGCTCCGGATTGGCTTTCGCCCGGAAGCGGACGATCACATAGATCAGAAGCGCGAGAACGATCAGCACGATCGCCGTGATGATGATCAGCACGAACGTGTGGAAATGGGTAATCCCGTCCATCATCGACGTGACGGAACGTTGAAGCCCGATGCCGCCATCGTGCGGCCGTCCGGCCTGAGCCAGCGCACCGGATGCGGCGGCGGCCCAGGTGGCAAGTATCGCGGTCAAGAATCGCATGTCTTCCCCAGGTGCAATTCGGCTAAACGGGAGCGAGCCCCCTCGCCAGGCGCGGCGGAATATAGAGCCGTGTGACGGTCCTGTCAGGCCGCTAACAGCGTTGTTTTGTCGCAATAAGACGTCAGGCGGCGCTTGTCGATGGCCGCGTGAAGCAACAGGCGGCTTTTTGCTGCGGTTCGAATTTGCTACTGTGCGTTCTGAAATATGGCTTCGAGGGAGGGAGTCATGAGCATCAGACTCGCCATTCTGGCAGCTGTCATCGGGCTGTCCGCACCTGCGAACGCTCAGGTGTACACCGCCTATGCGGCGGGCAGCCCTGCTCGGAACTGCTTCGAAGGCGCGATGCAGAGAAACGCCCAGCGCGAAGCCCTCTATGAGTGCGATCGTGCGATTGCCCGGGCCAATCTGACCCAGAACGAACTCGCCAAGACGCACATCAATCGCGGAATCATCCTGATCAATATCGGTCACGCCGACGAAGCGCTCGACGATTTCCGCCGCGCTGACGAGATCGATCCCACCTTGATGGCCGAATCGGCAACAAACCGGTCGGCGGCCCTGATTCTGCTCGAACGGTATGCCGAAGCGGTCGAAGCCGCAGACTATGCGGTCTCCGCCGGCACCAATTCCCGCGCGAATGCCCTGTTCAACCGGGGCGTCGCCCTGGAACTGCTCGGCGATATCCGTTCGGCCTATGAAAGCTATCGCGACGCCGCAGAGGTCGCACCGGACTGGTCGCGCCCCCGTGAAGCCCTCGACCGCTTCCAGGTTCACTCCCTATCCTGACGGCGTGATCGGAATCACTTCGCCGTGAGAGTTGGCCTGCCCGAGTTCCGTTCCTTCGCCGCGGCGCTAGCTTGGTAGTTATCAAGGTCCGGCCGAAAAGCCCTGAAGCTGCCGGACCGGCTTTCGGGAGGAACGCCATGAAAACGAAACTCGCAATCGCAATTGCATCCCTGGCCGCCGCGACCGCCCTGTCGGCCCCGGCCTTTTCCCAGTCCATGGTCGTCGTCGGGCGCAGCGCTGCTGCCGGCTGCTACCAGAACGCCGCCATGCATCAGTTCGACATGGCCGCGCTGCGCGACTGCAATGCCGCCTTCGACCACAACATGATGGATCGCGACACGCGGGCCCGGACCTATGTGAACCGCGCCGTCATTCTGATGAATATGGGCCAGCCGATGTCGGCGCTGCGCGACCTCGAAGATGCCGTCGATCTCGGCTTCGAGGCGCCGGAAATCCAGCTGAACTTCTCGGCCGCCTATGTCCGCCTGAACCGTCCGCAGGACGCGGTCGACGCGGCCACCGCCGCGATCGAGGCCGGGATCGACCATCCCGAGCGCGCCTACGTGAACCGCGCCATCGCCTACGAGATGATGGAAAACAATCAGGCCGCCTATCAGGACTATCTGACCGCACTCGAACTCGATCCGGACTGGACGGCGGTCCGCCGTGAGCTCGACCGGTTTCACGTCGTCAACAACAGCTGACTGACACGCGGGCCTCGCGCCTGCGCCATGCGTCGGTTATCCATGGAGCCTCATACGAAACGAGTGAGGCTCCATGACCGGCGACCCCTTCGCCCCGTTTGAATTCGACGCCGATTCCGCACGTGCCCGGATTGCCGGGCCTCTGGACGGCGCCGACGACGGCGAACTCTTCCTCGAACACGGCGTCAGCGAATCCCTGGTGTGGGACGATGGCCGGCTGAAGTCGGCCAGCTTCGATGCCCTGCGCGGCTTCGGCCTGCGCGTGGTCAGCGGAGAATCGACCGGTTACGCTCACACGTCCGACCCCACGCTCGCCGCGCTTGACCGCGCCGGCGAAGCCGCTTCCGCGGCCAAGCGCGGCCGCTCGGGCGTGCTGGCCGAACCGCCGGCCGGCACCAATCGCCGCCTCTACGATTCCATCGATCCGATCGGCGAACCGGACTTCGAGACCAAGGTGAATCTGCTCGCCGAGATCGACGCCTACGTCCGCGCGAAAGATCCCTCCGTCGTTCAGGTCTCGGCCAGTATTGCCGGCTCGCGCCGCATCATTGGTATCCTGCGCGCCGACGGCGATCTGAAGACCGATGACCGGCCGCTGGTCCGAATCAACGTGTCGGTCACGGTCGAGCGCGATGGCCGCCGCGAATCCGGCTCCGCCGGAGCCGGCGGGCGCGACGCCTTTCATGTCTGGATCCAGCCTGAAAGCTGGAAGGGTCTCGCCGACGAGGCGCTGCGCATTGCGCGCGTCAATCTCGATGCGATCGATGCCCGCGCCGGTCAGGCCGACGTGGTGCTCGGACCGGGCTGGCCAGCTGTCCTGCTCCATGAAGCGGTCGGGCATGGCCTCGAAGGCGACTTCAATCGCAAGGGCAGCTCGGCCTTCTCCGGCCGCGTGGGCGAACGCGTTGCGTCGCCGGGCGTGACGGTCGTCGATGACGGCACGATCGAGAAGCGCCGCGGCTCGCTGACGGTTGACGACGAAGGTACGCCCACGAACCGCACCGTCCTCATCGAGGACGGCATCCTCAAAGGCTATATGCAGGACCGGCTCAACGCCCGACTGATGGGTGTGGCGCCGACCGGCAATGGCCGCCGCGAATCCTATGCCCACATGCCCATGCCGCGCATGACGAACACCTACATGCTCGGCGGTCAGGACGAACCCGGCGAAATCGTCGCCAGCCTGAAGGACGGCCTCTATGCCGTGAATTTCGGCGGTGGTCAGGTCGATATCACCTCGGGCAAATTCGTCTTTCAGTGCACCGAGGCCTACAAGGTCGAGAACGGGAAGATCGTCGCCCCGGTCAAGGGCGCAACCCTGATCGGCGACGGGCCGACCGCCCTCACCCGCATCTCCATGATCGGCAAGGACTTCGCCCTCGACCCCGGCATCGGGGTCTGCGGCAAGGCCGGTCAGGGCGTGCCGGTCGGCGTCGGACAGCCGACACTGAAGATCACCGGACTGACGGTTGGCGGGGCCGCCTGACGCAGGCGTGAACCCCCTTACGGACATGTAACGCACGACACTGCGAATGCGGACTAATGTCCGTTACGGCTCGGGACGGGCGCGTTCGCGAGGGAGACGCGCGTGACAGGGATGAAGGTCGCCGCACTGGCAGGTGCGGCCACGAGTATCTTTGCATTTTTTGATCTGGCTGACGCCCAGGAGGGCGAGGCGGAGATCCGGCGGATCGAACCGGATGCTGCGATCGTCACCGACGGCAGGCAGACCTATCCGGCTGACTTTTTCATAGGCTTTTCACCGGTCACGGCGCTGGACATGATCACGCGTCTCCCGGGTTATTCGCTCGATGGCGGGGATACAGGGCGCCGTGGGCTGGGCGATTCCTTCGGAAACCTGCTGATCAACGGGCGGCGGCCGTCGAACAAGTCGATCTCGCTGGACACGGTGTTGCAACGCATCCCGGCAGGGGATGTGGAGCGGATCGAACTGATCAGCGATTCCGCGGGCGAGTTCGAGATGCGCGGTCATCCCCGGCTCGCCAACGTGATCCTGCGCGAAGGCGCCGGAGAATCCACCTCGTGGGATCTCCGCCTGAGATATTGGGACGCCGGCCGCGTCACACCATCCGGGTCGATCTCAATGTCACGCAGGCTGGGTGAGGTGACTGAACTCACACTGGGCCTCGAGGGCAGTCTGAGCGCACGGCGATTCAACCGGCGCGAAGCGCTCTATGACGGGGCCGGAAACTGGCTGGAACGGCGAAGCGAAAGTGATCAGCGCGAATCCTGGGAAATCAACCCGACCTTCTCTCTGAACACGACGCTCGGCGACGGGTCTGAGCTCCGCTTCGACAGCCGTGGCTGGATCTGGGAGTGGCGTCGTCAGAATGTCGGCTTCGTGGATGGCACCCAGCCGGGCGGTGGCTTCGCGCCGATCCGGTTCGAACGCTCTGAAACACTCAATTACGGCCTGGGCGGCCGCGGTTCGGTGACCTGGAGCCGGGACTGGTCGGACACGCTGTCCTCCACGTCCACGGGGTTCATCTCCTATGAACAGTTCGAAGATGGTCCCGAACCCTTCGAGGTTTACGACCCCGTCGCCTTCGTCGAAGCCGTGATCTACGAAGCCGAGGGCAACGACACCGAGCTGGCCCTGCGTCAGGCCTTCACCTGGACGCCGAACGAGGCGCACACGATCGAGTTCGGTGCCGAAGGCGCCTTCAACGCCCGCGATTCCTTCGTTGCCCTGACCTATGACGACGGCACCACGCTGACCGCGATCGACCTGCCGGTCGCCAATGCGCGGGTCGAGGAGCGCCGCGCCGAACTCTTCGGCCGGCATGTCTGGACGCTGAATGATGATGTGAACATCGAAAGCGGCCTCCGTCTCGAATTCTCCGAGATCAGCCAGACCGGCGATGTCGAACAATCGCGGACCTTCTTCTATCCGAAACCGTCCGTGACGCTGAACTGGCGGCTGGATGACGCCAACCGGTTACGCTTTGCGGTCCAGCGCGACGTGGCGCAGCTGGAATTCGGCAAGTTCGCGAGCTCGGTCGATCTCGACAACAACAACTCGACCTTCGGCAATCCGGACTATGAACCGCAGCGCACCTGGACGGTGGAGGCGGAATGGACGCGGACGTTCGGCGACGATGCCTCGGTGTCAATCAAGGTCGGTCGTGACTTCATCGAAGGTCTCGACGATTTCGAGCCGCGCCTGAACCTCGTGACCGGCCGCTATTTCGATGTGCCCGGCAATATCGGCGACGGGACGATCGACCGGGTGACACTGAATGCGACCACACCGCTCGACCGGATCGGGCTCTCCAATGCCGTCCTGACCACCTTCCTGGAATGGTATGGCACCAACATCACCGACCCGCTCACCGGGCGGGACCGGGTGTTCACGGGCATCCGGGAATGGGAGGCCCGGCTCGACTTCCGTCAGACCTTCCCCGAACAGCAGTGGGCCTGGGGCTGGGACTATTACTGGCTGTCGAACGGCAAGGTCTTCCGCGCCAACGAGCTGCAACAGCAGGGCTTTTCGGACGGCGATTTCGACATCTACATCGAGACGACGCGCTGGTTCGGCGTGACGACGCGTCTGGGTGCCGACTACGTCTTCGACAACGGTCAGGACCTGCGCCGCTACATTTTCGACCCCGACCAGGGCGGGCGTCAGGGCGGTGTCGTGGACTTCATCGAGGACCGCAACACAAGCGAAGGCGCCACGCTCTACGTCCAGATGCGCGGAACATTCTGACCGGTATCGGCCCCCTGCGAGACGGGTGACAGAATGAAAAGGGCCGCGGAGACATCTCCGCGGCCCTTCTTCGTGTCTCCCGTGGGAGCGCCGGCTATGGCGCGCCCGACGTGCGGTCCATGGAAGGTCCGCCCGCCTCGGTATCTTCAGGGTGCGGCACCAATTCCTTGGCCGCCGATCCCATCAGCCACTTTATGACCGGCGACAGGAGGAGCATGCCGAGCGCGATAGCCATCGCCCACATCCCTACCTGGCTGTAGACGTTGGCATATCCGGCCATGGCGGCATCCGGGTCGGTAAGCTGCCCACCCAGCGTTTCCGCACCCGTCTGGGCCGCGATCACGCTGGCCAGATAGTTCGACAGGCCCGAATAGAGGAACCAGGCCCCCATCGTCATGCCGACGACGCGTGCCGGAGCGAGCTTGGTGACGGCCGACAGGCCAACTGGTGACAGTGTCAGTTCACCCAGCGTGTGGATCAGATAGATCAGGAAAACGAAATACACCGGAACCAGCGCGCCAGAACCCGTCAGGTTGATACCGGCCACCAGCACATAGAAGCCCAGGCCTGCCATGAAGACGCCGAATGCGAACTTCACCGGCGTGGACGGATTCATTTTCCGCTTGGCCAGCGCCACCCACAGCCACGCAATAATCGGCGCGAAGATGATGATGAAGCCGGCATTGAGCGACTGGAACACCGGTGCCGGCACGCTGACACCGAACAGCGACCGATCGACGAGACGGTCGGTAAACAGGTTCAGTGACGAACCGGCTTGCTCGAACAGAGCCCAGAACGGGATCTGTGCGAGCACGAAATATGTGGCCGCGAGCATCTGGCCACGTTCTTCGCCCTTGGTCAGGAAAAGGGCATATCCGATGAGCACGGCCAGCATGATGATGCCGAGGATCAGCGATACGCTGCCGAACCCGCCCGGATTCATGACCGACAACATGGCCACGCCGATGATCGCCGGTCCCGCGAGATAGCACGCCATCTCGACATTGATCGGACCGAGGAAACTCTTCTTCAGCTTCTCCGGGTTGGGCGGATCCGCCTTGCCTTCAAGCCAGCCCTGGAACAACCAGAACGTGGCCAGACCCAGCAACATGCCGATCCCCGCGAGGCCGAATCCATACTTCCAGCCATAGGCAATACCGATCCAGCCAATGGTCATCGTGGCCAGGAAGGACCCCAGATTGATGCCCATGTAAAACAGCGTGAAACCGGAATCCCGTTTCGGGTCTCCGAGATTGTAGAGCGCCCCGACAATCGTCGAGATATTGGCCTTCAGGAAGCCCACACCGGCGATGATCAGCGCAAGCGCGAGATAGAGGATGTTGACGTAGAGCGGCTCCTGCTCGATGCGGGTCATGCCTTCTGAAAACGGCACCTCCGCAGGCAGTCCGACGGCTTCCGGGCTGTCGACCACCATGACGGTCCCGCCCTCCCCGAAGCTGATGGCCGACTGTCCGATTTCAGACACAACGATCTGGTTGGCATCGCCGCCGCGTCCATCGAGCGTGATCTCGTACTCGGCACCATTGTAATCGAAGACCTCCCGCGAACCGGCCCCTTCGAAGGCCATCAAGCCGTGCCCCAGAACCAGCAAGATCGCGCCGTATGTCACGGCTTTTCGCTGGCCCAGATAACGGTCGGCCAGCGTTCCGCCGATTATGGTCATGATGTAGACGAGCGCCGTGTAGGCCCCATAAATCAGGCTCGAGCGCTCATCGGAAAACAGGAAATGCTGGGTCAGATAAATGATCAGCAGTCCGCGCATCCCGTAATAGGAAAAGCGCTCCCACATCTCGGTCAGAAACAGGATGGCCAGCCCCTTGGGGTGGCCGAAAAAACTGGTGTCGGTCGATGCCCCCGAGGCGTTCGCAGGTGTATCGGTCAAGATGATCTCCCCTATATTCGAACAATCGGTCGAATTGGCGCGCACTTGATCACGCGGGGGAGGCAGGCTCAAGCCTGCTCTGCTTCAACAGATCGTCAGTAGGCGCACTCTTCGAAAGCCGGTTCGACCGAACTGCCCCAGCGCCCGTGGTAGCGCTCCAGCAGATCGTCGGCCGCGGTGTTGCCGGTCGCGGCCATCTCGTTGAGGTCGTCGAGGAAGAGGGTTTCGTACTCGCCGTGCATGTTCTGCTTGCCGCGGGCGCGCAGCCCCTTGCGGCTGATCGCCAGCGCGTCGCGGGCGATCTGCTGCACCGTCGTATTGCGGAACGGGGTCTTCAGCGCGGTCTTCGTCACGCCTTCGCGCAAGGCATCGCGTTCTTCCGCCGTCCAGTCCTTGACCATTTCCCACGCCTCGTCGAGCGCGGCATCGTCATAGAGAAGACCGACCCAGAAGGCCGGCAGGGCGCACAAGCGATTCCACGGCCCGCCATCCGCACCGCGCATTTCCAGGAAGGTCTTCAGACGCACTTCCGGGAAAATGGTGGAGAGGTGGTCTTCCCAGTCGCTCATCACCGGGCGCTCACCCGGCAGGGCGGGCAGTTTGCCGGCCATGAAGTCGCGGAAGCTCTGGCCGGATGCGTCGATGAACTGTCCGCCGCGCTTCACGAAATACATCGGCACATCGAGCACCCACTCGGCATAGCGCTCGAACCCCATCCCGTCCTCGAAGGCGAAGGGAAGAAGGCCGGTCCGGTTGTTGTCCGTGTCGGTCCAGATATGCCCGCGATAGGACAGGTATCCGTTGGGCTTGCTGTCGGCGAAGGGGGAGTTGGCAAACAGCGCCGTCGCGATCGGCTGCAGTGCCAGCGAGACGCGCAGCTTCTTGACCATGTCCGCCTCGCTCGAGAAATCGAGATTGGTCTGCACGGTACACGAGCGGAACATCATCTGATGGCCCAGCGTGCCGACCTTCGGCATGTAGGCCTTCATGATGCCGTAGCGCGCCTTCGGCATCAGCGGCGTTTCCTCGAGCGACCATTTCGGCGAGAAGCCGAGGCCAAGGAAGCCCGCGCCGATCTCGTCCGCGACCGCCTTCACCTCTTTCAGATGGCCGTTCACCTCGGCGCAGGTCTGGTGGAGGTTCTCCAGCGGCGCACCGGACAGTTCGAACTGGCCGCCGGGCTCAAGACTGACGCTCGCCCCGTCACGCTTCAGCGCGATCGGCTTGCCGTTCTCGAGGACTTCCTCCCAGCCGAAGCGGGTCAGGCCTTCCAGCATCTTTCGGACGCTCGGGCCGTCGGATTCGTATGGTAGCGGACGATGGCCCTCGAGCGTGAAGCCGAACTTCTCGTGCTCGGTGCCGATGCGCCAAGCCTCGCGCGGCTTGCAACCCGACGCGAGATGGCCCGCGAGGTCTTCGATCTTGGTGACCGGCGCGCCTTCGCCGCCTTGTCCGTAGGTTCCGCTCAAAGCCTGCCCTCGCTTGCCCGCGTGTCAGTTATGCGCAGCGTGCCGCCTCGGCAAGGGCCGTTCACGTCCGATTGAACACTGTTCACGGACTTACGCCCAATCACCGCACACCGCCTGCCACAGCGTCAGTGCCGCCACAGCAGCTGTATCGGCCCGCAGAATGCGCGGCCCCAGGCTGATCGCGCGAACAAATGACAGGCTGCGCAGTCTTTCCCGTTCCTCGGGCGAAAACCCGCCTTCCGGCCCGATCAGGATCGCTGCCTTCGGCCCCCCACCCCAGCCCTCCCCCGTTGGGGGAGGGAGAGGAGTGCCAATCTCGTCGCCTGCAGCTTGACGCAGCGACCGGAACACCTCGAGCGCCGGCCCGGCCCGGCCGGTCGCGCCTCCCCAGGGCGCATCGGGATCGTCACCCGCCTCGTCGCAATAGATCAGCGTGCGGCTTTCGTCCCAGCCATCGAGCACCCGATCAAGCGCCTCGGCCTCGAATATCTCGGGGATGTCGAGCCGCTCGGTCTGCTCCGCGGCTTCCTTGGCCAGTGCCTGAAAGCGGTCGGTGCGAACGCGTTCGGCCTGGGTGAAGCGGGTCATGACCGGCCGAATGCGCCGGACACCGAGTTCGGTCGCCTTCTCCACGATGAAGTCGGTACGCGCCTTCTTTACGGGTGCGAACAGCAGGTCGAGGTCAGGGACGTCCTGGGCGGCGCGGAGCCGGGGTCCGAGCGTCAGCAGGGCTGCCTTGCGGCTGGCTTCGGCAACCTCCGCCCGCCACTCGCCGTCGCGCGCATTGAACACGCGGACCGGATCGCCCGCCGCCCGGCGCATCACCGTGACGAGGTAGTGCGTGTCGTCCTTGCCGAGGCGAAGTTCGCCGCCTTCCTGCAAGGGCTGATCGAGATAGAGACGCGGAATGTTCATGCCCGATGAATAGCCCGGATACAGGCGCAGCGGAACGCAGCCACGCTGTGTCCTGTTACATTGGGGCAAACCGACAGGAGACACGTGCGATGGATATGCTGCAATCGATCAACCCCGCCAATGGCGAAACCCTGTCGGAGCACGAACAGCACACCGACGCGGAGGTCGAAGCCGCACTGACCCGTGCGCAGAAAGCCTTCGAATCCAACCGGCTCACCTCGTTCGCGGACCGTGCCGACCGGATGCGCGCTGTCGCCGATGTACTGGAGGACCGGAAGGAGAAGTACGCCCACCTGATGACGGCCGAGATGGGCAAGCCGATCAAGCAGGCCCGCGCCGAGGTCGAGAAATGCGCCCTCGCCTGCCGCTTTTATGCCGACCGGGCCGAAGGCTTTCTCGCCGACGAACGCGTGGAAGACGATCCGAAACGCTATGTCCGGCATCTGCCCATCGGTCCGGTTCTGGCGGTCATGCCGTGGAACTTCCCCTTCTGGCAGGTCATCCGCTTTGCCGCGCCGAACCTGATGGCCGGGAATACCGGCGTTCTGAAGCACGCGTCCAACGTCACAGGCTGCGCGCTGGCCATTCAGGACCTGTTCGAAGAGGCGGGGTTCACCCCCGGCAGCTTCGAAACGTTGAAACTGTCTTCCAGCCGTATGGAAAAGGTCATCCGCGACGACCGGATCCGCGCCGTCACACTGACCGGGTCCGAGAAGGCCGGGTCCGCCGTGGCGGCCGTCGCCGGAGAGGTGATCAAGAAAACCGTGCTGGAACTCGGCGGGTCCGACGCCTTCATCGTCATGCCCTCGGCCGATATCGAGGCCGCCGCGAAGGTCGGCGTCGACGCGCGGCTGACCAATTCAGGGCAGTCCTGTATCGCGGCCAAACGCTTCCTCGTTCATGCCGATGTCTACGACACCTACCGCGACGCCTTCATCGCCGAGCTCGAGCGCCAGAGCGTCGGCGACCCGACGCTGGACGAAACCGATGTCGGTCCGCTGGTCTCGGCCGATGCCTGCTCCGGTCTCGACGCGCAGGTGAAGAAAACCGTGTCGATGGGCGGGGTAAGAGTGACCGGCGCCAAGCCCATGGATCGCCCCGGCGCATTCTTCGAACCCGGCGTGATCGAGGACATTCCGGCGCAAAGCCCGGGTGCCGTGGACGAGCTGTTCGGCCCGGTCGCCCTGTTCAGCCGTGTGCGATCGCTCGCCGACGCGATCCATCTCGCCAATTCGCACCGCTACGGGCTCGGCTCGGCGATCTTCACGCAGGACGAGGACGAGATCGAAACCGCCGTGAACGGACTCGATGCCGGAACGACCGCCGTGAACCAGAAAGTCGCCTCGACCCCGGAATTGCCCTTCGGCGGCGTGAAGGCCTCCGGCTATGGCCGCGAACTGGCCCGCGACGGCGCGCTCGAATTCACCAACAGCAAGGCTGTGGCGATTAAGTAACTTTTCGGCTCGCCGGGCATTGGTTAACACTGCGAGCGATGACTCTCGCCTCTGATCGCCGCGTCGCGGATTCTGTTCCGAAAACCTGGGTCGACCGGATGCCGGCGCGCATCCGCCCCTTCCTGCGTCTGGCGCGCTACGATCGCCCGGCGGGGTTCTGGCTGCTGGCGATCCCCTGTTTTCAGGGGATTGCGTTGGCCGCCATTGGCAATGGTCTTGGCTGGAACGACGCGTACTTTGCGCTGCTCTTCCTGATCGGCGCGGTCGCGATGCGCGGCGCGGGCTGCACCTATAACGACATCGTCGACCGCGACCTCGACCGGCAGGTGGCGCGCACTCGCGACCGCCCGCTTGCAGCGGGCACGGTGACGCTGCGCGCCGCCTGGCTCTTCATTCTCGCGCAATGCCTGGTGGGCTTCGTCGTCCTGCTGCAATTGCCACCGCTTGCGATCGGTATCGCGCTCGGGTCGCTGGTGCTGGTCGCAGCCTATCCCTTCATGAAGCGCATCACCTGGTGGCCTCAGGCCTGGCTCGGCCTGACCTTCAACTGGGGCGCGCTTGTCGCCTACACGGCGATGGCCGGCCGGATCGATGCCGCCGGGATTGCGCTCTACGCGTCGGGCTTCTTCTGGACGCTCGGATACGACACGATCTACGCCTGCCAGGACATGGAAGACGACGCGCTCGTGGGCGTACGATCAACCGCCCGGGCGCTGCAATCGAACCTGCATCTCTGGCTCTGGGGCTTTTACGGCGTCTCAGCCGCACTGGCCGGCCTGGCCGCGCTTCTTGCCGGAGCCTCGCCCTGGTTCGTGATACCGTTCGCGCTCTACGCTTGGCACCTGTTCGACCAGATCCGCCACGTCGATCCGGCTTTCGGCAATCAATGCCTCGCCGTCTTCAAGGCAAACCAGCTCACCGGACTGTTGCTCATTCTGGCGCTGGCTGTCGCAGCCTTCATTTGACCCGGACCGCCGCCCATGGCGTGATGGGACATCATCTCCGCCGCTTTGAGGGAGGCGGCGGTCACTGGGGAGACTGACCTATGCGAATCCGGCTTCTTGCCGTACTCGGCGCGCTGACGCTCGCCGCCTGCGGCAATGGAACTGACGGCCCTCCGGCGGCCGATCCGAACACCACGGACACCGGCACGGCTTCGGGCACCGACACGGGCGGCGCGATGGAGAGCGGCATCGAGATCGATGTCAGCTACCACACACTCGACAACGGACTGCGCGTCGTTCTGTCGGAGGACCACACCATCCCGACGGCGACTGTCGCGGTCTACTATGGCGTCGGTTTCCGCAACGAGCCGCAAGGCCGCACCGGTTTCGCGCACCTGTTCGAACACCTGATGTTCCAGGGCTCGGAAAACCTGCCGGGCGGCGAGTTCGACCAGCTCATCTACAATTCAGGCGGTGTGAACAACGGCTCCACCCGTTTCGACTTCACGAACTACTACGAAGTCGTCCCCTCAAACGCGCTGCAGGCCATTCTCTGGGCCGAGGCCGACCGTATGGCCCGCCCGATCATCGATCAGGAAAGCCTCGACAACCAGCGCGACGTCGTCACCAACGAGGTGCTGGTCAACGTCCTGAACCAGCCCTATGGCGGCTGGATCTGGATCGACCTGCCGATGCTCGCCTTCGAAAACTGGCACAACGCCCACAATTTCTACGGCGACCTCAGCGATCTGCAGGCCGCGGAGCTTGAGGACGCGCAGACCTTCTTCGACAACTATTACAGCCCGTCGAACGCCGTTGTCGTGGTGGCGGGCGATATCGACCCCGACGCGACGCTGGAGTGGGTCGAGAGCTATTTCGCGGACATTCCGGCCGGCAATCCGTTGCCGGAAATCGACGTGTCGGAACCGCGCCAGGAAGAAGAAAAGTTCGGCGTCAATCCGGACCCGCTCGCGCCGCAACCCGCGCTCGCCTTCGGCTATCAGATGCCGGATCGCGGTACGCCGGAATACTATGCGATGGCCGTGCTCGATCAGCTTCTGGTTCAGGGCAACGACAGCCTCTTGCGCCAGGAACTCGTGGTCGATGAAGGCTACACGTCGGACGTGTTCGGCGGCATCAACCTTCTTGGCAACATCTACAATTACAACGGCCCGATGCTCTGGACGGTCGGCATGATCCACGGCAGCGAGAACAGCCGGGAAGAGATCATGACCTCGGTCGACACCGTGATCGAACGTGTCCGCACCGAAGAGATCACCGATGAGGAACTGAACCGGGCCCTGACCAAGCTGCGCTCGGACTTCTACGGCATCGTCGATTCCGGCACGCGTTTCGGTCTCGTCGACCTGCTCGCCGCCTTCGCCCTGTTCGATGACGATCCCTCCCGGATCAACCGCATCGAGGAAGGTTTCGACCAGGTCACGCCGGAACTCGTTCTGGCCACCGCGCAGGAATATCTGCGTCCGACCAACCGAACCGTACTGGAAGTCGTCCCGGCCCCCGAAGACGAGGCCGGTGAAGAGGAGGACGCGCAATGAACCGCTCCATCCTGATTGCCGGGCTGACGGCAGCCGTCTGCGTCGCCCTGCCCGCCTTCGCCCAGTCCGGTCCGCCGCGGCCGGAGATCGGTGAACCACGTCCCTTCGAACTGCCGGAGACGCGGACCGTCGAACTGTCGAACGGTCTGGAGATGACCTTCATCAACTTTGGCCTGGCGCCGATGGTGAACATCCAGGTCCGCGTCGATGCCGGGAATATCGATGACGGCGAACAGACCTGGCTCGCCGATCTGACCGGCGCGATGATGGAAGAAGGGGCCGGTGGCCGCGCCTCCGACGAGATCGCCCGGGCAGCTGCCGCCATGGGCGGCAATCTGAATGTCGGCGTCGGCCTCCACGAGACGACCCTGGCGCTGAACGTGCTGGCCGAGAACGGACCGGAAGCTGTCGCATTGCTCGCCGACGTCGTCCGCCATCCGGACATGCCGGAATCGGAGCTCGACCGGGTTCGCCAGAACCTGATCCGCAACGTGACCGACGCGCGTTCCCGCCCTCAACCGATCGCTAACGAGGCCTATGCAGAGCTCCTCTACGGCACCGATCATCCCTACGGTCACACCCTGCCGACCACCGAGCAGCTGAACAGCTACACGATGGCCGACATCAACCGCTTCCACGAAGAGAATTTCGGGGCCGCACGCACCCGGATCTATGTCGCGGGCCGGTTCGATGAGGCCGCGATGGAAGCCGCCATCCGGGACGCCTTCGGCGACTGGGAGGAAGGCCAGGCGCGAACGGCCCGGCCCATCCCGCCGCAAGCCGGCCCCGTCGTTCGGATCATCGACCGTCCGGGTGCGCCGCAATCGACCATCCGCGTCGGCTTCCCGACGGTCGGGGCCGATCACCCGGACGCCATTCCGCTGACGGTGATGAACGCCATCCTCGGCGGGTCCTTCACCTCTCGCCTCACGCAGAATCTGCGTGAGGACAAGGGCTGGACCTATTCGCCGGGCTCCGGGATCACCAACCGGCCAGGCTCTGGCTACTGGACATTCAACGCCGACATCGTTTCGGCCCAGACCGCACCGGCGCTGGCTGAGACCTTCGGCGAGATCAACCGGATGCAGATCGACCTTGTTCCGGAAAGCGAAGCGGAAGGGATGCAGACCTGGATTTCCGGCATCTTCATCCTGCAGAACGCCTCGACCGGCGGGCTGATCAACCAGATCGCCTTCCGCGATTTCTATGACCTGCCCGACGACTATCTCGAGACCTATGTCCCGCGCGTGATGGCAGTGACCCGCGAGGACATCGCCCGCGTCGCCACCGAGTATCTCGACACGGACAACCTCATCCTGGTCGTCGTCGGCGATGAAGGATCGATCTCGGACGAGATCCACCTCCTGCCGGCCCTGTCGGGCGCGGACTTCATCGAGGACTGAGCGTTCTCGCAACCCTGATCGCGGCCGGGTCCGGAAACGGGCCCGGCCGTTTCATATCGGAGCCCTTGGCGTGATCCTGAAGAATGGCGAGTCCCCGGCGAATTTCATCACGCGCGTGACCGGCGTCATCGCGCCGCCACTCCTGCCGGAACTGCGCTTCCACCTCGCCGAGGAAACCGTTGCGCTCTGGAGCCAGACCGAGGAAGCGCTGGAAGAACAGGGTTTGCCGCCGCCCTTCTGGGCGTTTGCCTGGGCAGGTGGGCAGGCACTCGGGCGCTACTGTCTCGACCGGCCCGACATCGTGAGCGGAAAGCGTGTGCTCGATTTCGCCGCTGGCGGCAGCATGGCCGGTATCGCTGCCGCAAGGGCGGGCGCAACCGCAGTGACCGCCAGTGAGATCGACGCCTTCGCCATTGAAGCCGTGACGCTTAACGCGGCGCTGAACGGCTGCACGGTGGAACCTCTTCTCGGCGATGTCACGGAGATGGACCGGTCGTGGGACGTGATTCTCGCCGGGGATGTCTTCTACGAGAAAGGCCCAGCCGAACGGATCGACCGCTGGCTCTCGGCCCATCATGCGAAGGGCGCGACCGTGCTGATCGGCGATCCGGGCCGCAGCTTCCTGCCGGCGGATCGGCTCGAAAAGCTTGCCGAATACGAAGTGCCCGTGACACGCGACCTCGAAGACCGCGAGGTCCGGCACGCCAAAGTCTGGCGCTATATCGCCTGACATCTCTTTCGCAGGCGAAGGAATCGGAGCAGTCTCGCGCCATGGCCAAGGCACGCGCCGTCGACCGGCGCCTCTTTCTGCTGATCGAAATCGCTGCCCGGCGGATGAGTCGGGATGCCGACACGCGCCTCAAGGCCGAGGCTGGCGTCAGCGCCTCTCAGGCCGCTGTGCTGTTCCTGCTGCTTCGCCGCGGCGACCGGCGCATGGGCGCGATCGGCGAGACCTTGTCTCTCAATCCGCCCGCCGTGACGGGCCTCGTCAACCGCATGGAGAAGGCCGGGCTGGTAGCCAAACGCACGGACGCGTCCGACCGCCGGGGCGCCCTTGTGACGCTGACCCCCAAGGGCCGCGAGGCGGGCGAAAAAGCGGACGCATCGCTCAAATCGCTGAACGCCGAACTTGAAGACGCGCTGGGCGAGGACGCCGCTGACGCCCTGCACGACGCCCTCACCGCGATCGTCACCCGCACAGCGCAATAGGCGTTTTCGTAC
The DNA here is from genome assembly GCA_016124205.1 of Alphaproteobacteria bacterium. Taxonomy (GTDB): domain Bacteria; phylum Pseudomonadota; class Alphaproteobacteria; order Caulobacterales; family Maricaulaceae; genus Hyphobacterium. Next base: position 6,632 of record WGOD01000003.1, on the reverse strand, counting down.
CACGGAACTGCCGTTAGTCTCCGCATGGAACCATGCGAGGGATGACGATGACGGATCTGGTGACGGTCGAGGATTCAGGCGGGGTGCGGACCATCCGCTGGAACCGGCCCGACAAGAAGAATGCGCTGACTCGCGCCATGTACTCCGCGGCTGCGGAAGCGCTTGAGACCGGCGACCAGGAAAAGTCGGTGAGGGTCTTTGTCCTCGGCGGTCAGCCGGGCGTGTTCACGGCCGGCAACGACCTGATGGATTTCATGGAGGCCCCGCCGCACATCGGCGCGGCCGAGACCCCGCCGGTCGAACGCTTCATGCGCGCCCTCCTCAACGCGCAAAAGCCGGTCATCGCCGAGGTCGACGGGGTCGCCGTCGGGATCGGCACGACGCTGCTGATGCATTGCGACCTCGCCTACGCGTCCGAGCGGGCGCAGTTCAAGACGCCCTTCGTCGATCTCGCCCTGGCGCCCGAATACGCCTCCAGCCTGCTCTTCCCGGCCCGGCTCGGCCGTTCGCCCGCTTCGGACCTGCTCCTTCTCGGTTCGGTCTGGGACAGCGAACGCGCGCTGCAGGCCGGCATGATCGCCGGCATCTTTCCCTCCGGCACGCTGGCCGACGAGGTCCACCAGCGCGCCCTCGCGCTCGCGGCCAAATCGCCCGGCGCAGTGCGACAGGCCAAGGCGCTGATCAACGCCGAGCCGGAATCCGTCGATGCCCGGATCCTGAAGGAAGGCCAGCTCTTCGCGGAAATGCTGCAATCGCCGGAATTCGCGGAAGCGGCCACCGCCTTCATGGAGCGGCGCAAGCCTGACTTCTCGAAGTTCGGCTGATGGGCACCGGGGCGCACACCTACCTCCCCGATCCGCGCAACGAGGCGGTGAAGGTCTGGATCAACGGCACGCTGAAGCCGCGCGCCGAAGCGACGGTCTCGGTCCTCGATTCCGGCTTCGTGCTGGGCGACGGCGTGTGGGAGGGCCTGCGCGTCCATCACGGCCACATCGCCTTTTTGGACCGGCATCTCGACCGGCTATTCGAGGGCGCGAAAACGCTCGACTTCGACATCGGGCTCAGCGGGGACGAGCTGACATCCGCGATCCGCGACACGCTCGCCGCCAATGATATGCTGACCGGCGAGGGCGTGCATATCCGCCTGATGGTGACGCGCGGGGTGAAAGCCACACCCTATCAGGATCCGCGGGTCACGATCGGCCCGGCGACCATCGTGATCCTGCCGGAATGGAAGACGCCTGATCCCGAAGTCGCGAAGCGCGGCCTGAAACTCTTCACCGTCCATGTCCGCCGAGGCTATCCCGACGTGCAGGACCAGAAGCTCAATTCCCATTCGAAGCTGAACTGCATCATGGCCTGCATCCAGGCGACCAAGGCCGGGGCGGACGAAGCCCTGATGCTCGACCCGCACGGCTTCGTTGCGACCTGCAACTCGACGCACTTCTTCATCGTGCGAAAGGGAGAGGTCTGGACCTCGACCGGCGATTTCTGCCTCGGCGGGATCACGCGCGGCGTGGTGATCGAACTGTGCGAAGCAGCCGGTATTCCGGTCTTCCAGAAGAATTTCTCGCTGACCGACGTCTATGGCGCTGACGAAGCCTTCACCACGGGGACGTTTGCAGGCGTGGTGCCTGTGACCGAGATCGATGGGCGCACAATCAGCGACAGGCGCGGCCCGGTCGTTGAGCGCCTTCAATCGCTCTATCGAGAGCGGATCGAGCGGGAGGCGCGGGGATGACGATCCGCATCTGCCTGTGGTCGGGTCCGCGCAACATCTCCACCGCAACCATGCGGTCGTGGGAGAACCGGCCCGATTGCGAGGTGTGGGACGAACCCTTCTACGGCCCCTATCTGCTTCAGACCGGCCTCGACCATCCGGGCCGCGATCACATCCTGCAATCGGTCCCGCTCGACGCGCTGACCATCGCGTCGGAGTGCGCGGGCAACGCGCCGGGCGGCAGCCCGATCTTCTTCCAGAAACACATGGCCCAGCACATGCTGCCCGGCTTCCAGCGCGACTGGATGGCGGTGTGCCGCCACATCTTCCTGATCCGTGACCCGGCCGAGGTTGCCGCCAGCTTCAACGCCGCCGCCGGAAGTGTCACGGCCGATGATCTGGGCATGGCGGTGCAGCGAGAACTTTACGACGTCGCCTGCAGTTTCAGTGGCTATGCCTGGCCGGTCGTCGAAGGCATCGACGTGCTGCGCGACCCCGAAGGCATGCTGCAAAAGATCTGCGCTGCGGTCGACGTCCCGTTCGACGAACACATGCTGTCCTGGCCGGCCGGCAAGCGCGACAGCGACGGACCCTGGGCCCCGTGGTGGTATTCGCGGGTCGAAACCTCCACCGGCTTCGAACCCCCGCGCGACAGCCCGCATGAATTCCCGGACAGACTCGCTCCGGTCGTGGCCGAATGCCGCCCGCACTATGAGGCGATGCGGGAGATGAAGCTTACACCCGGTCGGTGATTTCCTGGGTTTCGGCGATGACGCCCTTCGCAGTGACGCGCCTGATTTTTTCGAGCAGGACTTCCGCCGGTGCGACTTCCAGGTCGATCAGCGCAGGTCCGACGCCCCCGGCGTTGGCGGCATCGGCATAGGCCATTGACCAGGCCCCGAATTCGCGGCCGGGGATTTCGCAAAAGTCTGTCAGCGTCACTTTTTCGTGGCGCATGTCGTAGCGGATGCGCTGATAGGTCTGGTTCAGGACCGACCGGCCACCTTCGAGCACCTGCACGAAGCGGCCCCTGTCATAGATCAGCGCCCCCGTGATCCTGTCGCGGGTGTTGTTTTTCAGGCTGGCATTGAGAATGCGGCCGAGATCGCCGCTCAAGGCGCCCGGTCCTGCCGGTATGGCAGCGCGGCTGAAATAGATGAGACGGCAAAGCAACATGGAACGGAAACGCTTCCGGCGGTTTTGCTTGGGTGGAAACCGAGTTCGGTTGTAGCCTCGAGCCTAGCCACGAGCGATGCCGCTCCACCACAACTTCAGATAGGAATTTGCAGATCGATGTCAGAAGCCGAGCAACATCAGGTACGCCACGAGCAACAGGAAACGCGAGGCCGTTTCGTCATCGACCTGGACGGCGGGGCGGAAGCCGAACTGACCTATTCCCGCGCCGGTACGGACAAATGGATCGCAGACCATACCGGCGTGCCTGACGCCTATTCCGGGCGCGGCATCGCCGGGCAGCTGGCCCGGGCCTTGGTGCGGGAAGCCCGCGCGGCGGGCGTGAAGATCGTTCCGCTCTGCCCCTATGTGGCGGCCTGGTTCCGCAAACATCCCGACGAAGCCGACCTCATCGCCTGAACCGTCGCTCCGGCGCGCCGGGAAGGCTGCTGAATTTGCCGCGCTGACTTGACCCTGTTCCGGTCCGCTCCACACTGATCGGAGTCAGGGCGGCGACAGGGGAAATCGATGGGCCGGATATTCGCGTGGATCGGCGGCGGACTCGTCGCGGTTTTCGTCATTGCGCTGATTGCGCTGAACGTGTCGCCGTTCGGACGGCTCTATCTCTGGGCTGGAACCGGTCTGGTCGCCAAGCAGAATTGCTCGCTCGTCTTCGTATCCGGAATGGACGAAGACCGCGCCAACGCACTCTACATCACCCCGCTCCTCGGCGATGCGGCCAGCCTGATCCATTACGACATCGACCGGGAGGCGCGCGAAGTCACGGCCGGCGTACTCGGCCTGTTCTGGCGTCAGCGCGCCGTCTGGCGCGACGGGCTGGGCTGCACCCTGGTGCACGGATCCGGCGACTTCGATCCTGACCTCACCATCGAGACCGAAGCGCCCGTCTATTTCGATCTCGACACCACGCATCGTGACGCGACCTTCGACGCCGATGCGCTTCAGGCTGCCGTCGATGCCGCGTTCAACGACCCGAACGGCACGCGAAACACGCTGGCCGTCGTCGTGCTGCATGATGGCCGCCTCGTCGCCGAGCGCTACGCCGACGGGCTGACCCGCGAAAACCGCCTGCATGGCTGGTCGATGACAAAGACGGCAATGGTGACGCTGGCCGGTATTCTGACCGAGCGCGGCGAGATCGACGCCTTCGAACCCGGCCAGGTCCCCGAACTTCAGGGCCGCGGCGACGACGCTGAAGCGACGACGATCGACCAACTCCTCCGCATGACGGGTGGGCTGGCTATCGCCGAGATCAACAATGGCTTCGATCCGAACTCCGACATGCTGATGACCGAGTCGGACATGGCGCGTTTCGCGGCAACCCGCGAGCGCCTGTATGCGCCGGGAGATCACTGGCAGTACATGAGTGGCAATACGATCCTCGCCACCCACGCCATGCAACAACATCTGGGTGACGGGCTCGCTGAACAGGCAAGTGGACTGCGCGATGCCTTCTTCGAGCCGCTCGGCATGCATTCAGCGATCCTGGAGCCGGACGAGAGCGGCACCTTCCAGGGCTCGTCCTACCTCTACGCCACGCCGCACGACTGGGCGCGGATGATGCAGCTCTATGTCGATGACGGGCTCGCCCCGGACGGGCAGCGCCTGATTCCGAACTGGTGGGACGATTATGTCTCCACCCCCACGCCGGGCTCGAATGGCGATTATGGCTCCGGCGTCTGGCTTGATGGCGACTATCTGCCCGATGGCAGCTTCCACGCGCAGGGTTTCCAGGGTCAGTACGGATACGCGATTGCCGAACGCGGCCTCGTCGTCATCCGCATGGGCGCCTCGAACCAGGGCGGCACGGGCGCACGCGATCTCGCCGTGTCGGTGGTCGCCGCCATGCGCTCGTCGGAGACAGGCGAAGACTAGGTCTGCGGCGGCGCGTCGGTCCGCTTCAGGATCCGGTCGAACGGGTGGGGAATGATCTTCTCCGCCTTCAGGAGCCAGTCGTTGAAGCCGTGATGCCTTTCCCGCTCGCGGCGGACGACGCCGCGCGCCGTGTTCGAATTCGCGATGATCAGCGACAGCCCGACCGCAATCATGATCAGCCCGACGGGTATCGGGGTCCAGAACAGCGGGATGCCGCCGAGTATCAGAAGGATTCCGATCAGCTTGTAGACCGTGGACATGGCAGGCGACTGGGTGGCTCCTGTCCTTAACCGGCAAGACCGGGCGCGGTTCCGTCGCAGCCCTCTGCTCTGGACTTGGGCAGACAAAGGGGCAGATTGACCCTCGCACCATCAAGAGGCGAGGCATGGCCTACAAATCGCTGCGCGACTTCATCGACATGCTGGAGGCCGACGGCCTCCTCAAACGCGTGACCGAACCGGTCTCGACCGCGCTCGAAATGACCGAGATTCAGCGCCGCCTCCTCGCCGAGGGCGGCCCGGCCGTGATCTTCGAGAACGCCGTGAAGGAAGACGGCACGAAGGCCGAGATGCCCGTGCTGGTGAACCTCTTCGGCACGGTGGAGCGCGTCGCCCGCGCCGTCACGCTCGGCGGCAAGCCGCGCACGAATGCCAAGGAACTCCGCGAAGTCGGCGAGTTGCTCGCCTTCTTGCGTCAGCCTGAACCCCCGCGCGGCCTGAAAGACGCCATCGCCATGCTGCCCGTCGCAAAGGACGTGCTGGCGATGCGCCCGAAGACGGTGAACAAGGCGCCGTGTCAGGACATCGTCCTGACCGGTGACGACATCGACCTCGACCGCATCCCGATCCAGACCTGCTGGCCCGGCGAACCCGCCCCGCTGATCACCTGGCCGCTCGTCGTCACCAAGGGGCCGTCGGCGGATCGTGAGGACGATTTCAATCTCGGCATTTACCGGATGCAGAAGCTGTCGAAGACCCGCACGCTGATGCGCTGGCTGAAGCATCGCGGCGGGGCGCAGCATTATCAGCGCTGGAAGAAGGCCAAGCCCGAACCCCTGCCCGCCGCCGTCGTGCTGGGCGCAGATCCGGGCACCATCCTGGCTGCCGTCACCCCCGTGCCTGACACGCTCAGCGAATACCAGTTCGCCGGCCTGTTGCGCGGCAAGAAGGCCGAGCTGGTCGACTGCAAGACCGTGCCGCTGAAAGTCCCCGCCGAGGCGGAAATCGTGCTCGAAGGCCATGTCCTCCTCGATGAGGACGGCCCGGAAGGCCCCTATGGCGACCACACCGGCTATTACAATTCGGTCGAACGCTTCCCGGTGTTCGAGATCAGCGCCATCACCATGCGCCGCGATCCGATCTACCTCTCCACCTTCACCGGCCGCCCGCCGGACGAGCCCAGCGTGCTGGGCGAGGCGCTGAACGAGGTGTTCATCCCGCTCCTCCAGCAGCAGTTCCCGGAGATCGTGGATTTCTGGCTGCCGCCGGAGGGCTGCTCCTACCGCATCGCCGTGGTGTCGATGAAGAAGGCCTATCCCGGCCACGCCAAGCGCGTGATGATGGGCGTGTGGTCCTTCCTGCGGCAGTTCATGTACACCAAGTGGGTGATCGTCGTGGACCACGACATCAACGCCCGGGACTGGAAGGACGTGATGTGGGCCATCTCCACCAAGATGGACCCCGCCCGCGACATCACCGTGATCGAGGGCACGCCGATCGACTACCTGGATTTCGCCAGCCCGGAGAGCGGCCTCGGCGGCAAGATCGGCCTCGACGCCACCGACAAGCTCCCCCCCGAAACCCACCGCGAATGGGGCGAGGTCCTGCGCATGGACCAGGCCGTG
>WGOD01000008.1 GCA_016124205.1 Alphaproteobacteria bacterium | reverse complement strand
CGACATCATCAGGACGCGCGCTTCCAGCTGCGCTTCCAGCGACAGCGGAACGTGCACGGCCATCTGGTCGCCGTCGAAGTCGGCGTTGAACGCGGCGCAGACCAGCGGGTGCAGCTGGATGGCCTTGCCCTCGATCAGCTTCGGCTCGAACGCCTGGATGCCGAGACGGTGAAGCGTCGGCGCACGGTTCAGAAGAACCGGGTGCTCGCGGATCACCTCATCGAGAATGTCCCAGACTTCCGGGCGTTCTTTCTCGACCATCTTCTTGGACTGCTTGACCGTACCGGACAGGCCCTTCGCGTCGAGACGCGCGTAGATGAAGGGCTTGAACAGTTCGAGCGCCATCTTCTTCGGCAGGCCGCACTCGTGCAGCTTCAGCTCCGGACCAACAACGATCACGGAACGGCCGGAATAGTCGACGCGCTTGCCGAGCAGGTTCTGACGGAAACGGCCCTGCTTGCCCTTCAGCATGTCGGCGAGCGACTTCAGCGGACGCTTGTTGGCGCCGGTGATGACGCGGCCGCGGCGGCCGTTGTCGAACAGGGCGTCGACGGCCTCCTGCAGCATCCGCTTTTCGTTGCGGATGATGATGTCCGGCGCGCGAAGCTCGATCAGGCGCTTCAGGCGGTTGTTCCGGTTGATCACGCGGCGGTACAGGTCGTTCAGGTCCGACGTCGCGAAGCGGCCGCCATCGAGCGGCACCAGCGGACGCAGTTCCGGCGGAATGACCGGCACGACGGTCAGGATCATCCACTCCGGACGGTTGCCCGAGGCGAGCAGCGATTCCAGCGTCTTCAGGCGCTTGGCGTACTTTTTCAGCTTCAGTTCCGAAGCGGTCTCGGTGATGTCGGTGCGGATCTGTTCGATCACCGCCTCGACATCCATTGCCATCAGGACGTCGCGGATGCATTCCGCGCCGATGCCGGCGGTGAAGGCGTCTTCGCCGTACTCGTCCTGGGCTTCGAGATATTCTTCCTCGGTCAGCAGCTGGAAGGGCTGCAGCGGGGTCAGGCCCGGCTCGGTGACGAGATACATCTCGAAATAGAGCACGCGCTCGACATCCTTCAGCGCCATGTCGAGCACCATCGCGATGCGGCTCGGCAGCGACTTAAGGAACCAGATGTGCGCAACAGGCGCGGCCAGTTCGATGTGGCCCATGCGCTCGCGACGAACGCGTGCGAGGGTGACTTCCACGCCGCACTTCTCGCAGACAATGCCTTTGTACTTGATGCGCTTGTACTTGCCGCACAGGCACTCATAGTCCTTCACCGGACCGAAGATCCGGGCGCAGAACAGGCCGTCACGTTCCGGCTTGAACGTGCGGTAGTTGATGGTCTCGGGCTTCTTCACTTCGCCGAACGACCAGGAGAGGATTTTCTCCGGGCTGGCCAGCGAGATCCGGATCCGGTCGAAGGTCGGACCTTCGGCCGCCGGATTGAAGATGTTCATGACCTCTTGGTTCATTACCGTCTCCTTGAAGGAGTAGGCGGAGCGGCATTCAGGCCGCTCCGCGAAAATCCGATCGGGCTTAGCTGTTCTTCAGTTCGACGTTGAGGCCGAGCGAGCGCATTTCCTTGACGAGCACGTTGAAGCTCTCCGGAACACCCGCCTCGAACGTGTCGTCGCCGCGCACGATGGCCTCGTAGACCTTCGTACGGCCGGCCACGTCGTCCGACTTCACCGTCAGCATTTCCTGCAGCGTGTAGGCGGCGCCATAGGCTTCAAGCGCCCACACCTCCATCTCGCCGAAGCGCTGACCACCGAACTGCGCCTTGCCGCCCAGCGGCTGCTGGGTCACGAGGCTGTACGGTCCGATCGAGCGGGCGTGGATCTTGTCGTCCACCAGGTGGTGGAGCTTCAGGATGTGCATGATGCCGACCGTGACCTTGCGGCGGAATTGTTCGCCGGTCTGGCCGTCGTGCAGCGTCACCTGACCCGAGCTTTCGAGACCCGCAGCCTGCAGATGCTCGACAATGTCCGGTTCGCGGGCACCGTCGAAGACCGGCGTCGCGATCGGCACACCCGGCATCAGGTTGCGGCCGAGCTCGGCGAGCTCCGCGTCCGTCTCCGGCATCTCCTCGTCCTTGCCATAGGCATTTTCGAGGGCTGCCTTCAGCGGATCGATCTTCCCGTCGCGCAGATAGGCCTCATAGGCCTGGCCGATCTGCTTGCCGAGACCGACGCACGCCCAACCGAGGTGGGTTTCGAGGATCTGTCCGACATTCATCCGCGACGGCACGCCGAGCGGATTGAGCACCACGTCGACCGGGGTGCCGTCTTCCAGGTACGGCATGTCTTCGACCGGAGCGATCTTCGAGATCACGCCCTTGTTGCCGTGACGGCCGGCCATCTTGTCGCCCGGCTGAAGCTTGCGCTTCACCGCGACGAACACCTTGACCATCTTCATCACGCCCGGCGGCAGCTCGTCACCGCGCTGCAGCTTGTCGACCTTGTCTTCGAAGCGGCGGTCGAGGCGGGCCTTGGAGTCGTCGTACTGCTTCTTCAGCGCTTCGACTTCGCCCATGACCTTCTCGTCATCGAGGCTGATCTTCCACCACTGGCTGGCCGGTACGTCGGAAAGCGTTTCCTCGGTGACCTTGCCCTTCTTGAACCCGCGCGGGCCGGACGTGGCTTCCTTGCCGATCATCAGGTCCTTCAGGCGGCCGAAGATGTTGCGCTCGAGAATGGTGAGCTCGTCGTCGCGGTCCTTGCCGAGACGTTCGATCTCTTCACGCTCGATGGTGATCGCGCGTTCGTCCTTGTCGACACCGTGACGGTTGAAGACGCGGACTTCCACGATCGTACCGGTCGTGCCGGGCGGCAGGCGCAGAGACGTGTCGCGCACGTCGGAGGCCTTCTCGCCGAAGATGGCGCGCAGAAGCTTTTCTTCCGGCGTCATCGGGCTTTCGCCCTTCGGCGTCACCTTGCCGACCAGGATGTCACCCGCTTCGACCTCGGCGCCGATCGACACGATGCCGGCCTCGTCGAGATTGCGCAGGGCTTCCTCGCCGACATTCGGGATGTCGCGCGTGATTTCTTCCGGACCCAGCTTGGTGTCGCGGGCCATGACCTCGAATTCCTCGATGTGGATCGAGGTGAACACGTCGTCGCGGACGATGCGTTCGGAGATCAGGATCGAGTCCTCGAAGTTGTAACCGTTCCACGGCATGAACGCGACGAGCGGGTTCCGGCCGAGCGCCAGTTCGCCGAGGTCCGTCGAGGGACCGTCCGCGATGATGTCACCGGACACCACCTCGTCGCCGACCCGAACGATCGGACGCTGGTTAATGCAGGTCGACTGGTTGGAACGCTGGAACTTCGCCAGGCGGTAGATGTCGACGCCCGACTTGGTCGGGTCGAGATCCTTGGTGGCGCGGATGACGATACGCGTCGCATCCACCTGCTCCACCACGCCGTCGCGGCGCGCCACGATCGTCGCACCGGAATCCCGGGCCACGACCGATTCCATGCCGGTACCGACAAGCGGGGCTTCCGCCTGCAGAAGAGGCACGGCCTGACGCTGCATGTTCGAACCCATCAGGGCGCGGTTGGCGTCGTCGTTTTCCAGGAAGGGGATGAGCGCCGCGGCGACCGAAACAACCTGCTTCGGCGACACGTCGATATAGTCCACGTCTTCCTTCGGAACGAGCGTCACGTCGCCGCCGACGCGGCAGTTGACGAATTCGTTCGCCAGCTCGCCCTTATCGGACACCGACGCATTCGCCTGGGCGATCGCGAACTTGGCTTCCTGCATCGCCGAGAGATACTCGACCTTTTCGGTCAGCTTGCCGTTCTCGACCTTGCGGTACGGGCTTTCAATGAAGCCGTACTTGTTCACGCGGGCATAGGTCGACAGCGAGTTGATCAGACCGATATTCGGGCCTTCCGGCGTCTCGATCGGGCAGATCCGGCCGTAGTGGGTCGGGTGCACGTCGCGGACTTCGAAGCCGGCGCGTTCGCGCGTCAGACCACCCGGTCCGAGCGCCGACAGGCGGCGCTTGTGGGTGACTTCCGACAGCGGGTTCGTCTGGTCCATGAACTGCGACAGCTGCGAGGAGCCGAAGAATTCGCGCACCGCGGCGGCAGCCGGCTTCGCGTTGACCAGGTCATGCGGCATCACGGTCTCGATATCGACCGAGCTCATCCGCTCCTTGATCGCGCGTTCCATGCGCAGGAGGCCGATGCGGTACTGGTTTTCCATCAGCTCGCCGACCGAACGCAGGCGGCGGTTGCCGAGATTGTCGATGTCGTCGATCTCGCCCTTGCCGTCACGCAGATCCACCAGCGTCCGCAGGACGGCGATGATGTCTTCCTTGCGCAGCACACGGACATCGTCCGGAGCATCGAGGTCGAGGCGCATGTTCATCTTCACGCGGCCGACCGCAGACAGGTCATAACGCTCGGAATCGAAGAACAGGCCGTTGAACAGCGCTTCGGCGGTTTCCGCGGTCGGCGGCTCGCCCGGACGCATGACGCGGTAGATGTCGACCAGCGCCTGCTCGCGGTTCTCGTTCTTGTCGGCCGCCAGCGTGGTCCGCATGTACGGGCCCTTGCCGTAGGTGTCGATGTCGAGCACGTCGATGTCGCCGATGCCGGCTTCGGTCATCTCGGCGAGGTTTTCCTCGGTGATCTCGTCACCAGCCTCGGCGAAGATTTCACCGGTCTTCACATTGACGATGTCTTCCGCGACGAAGCGGCCATAGAGCGCCTCGTCACCGACGAGCAGCTCGGTCACGCCGTCTTCGGCCAGCTTGTTGGCGGTACGGGCGGCGATCTTCTTGCCGGCCGGGGCGATCACTTCACCCGACTTCGCGTCGATCAGGTCCGTCGACGGCTTCACGCCGCGCCAGCGTTCCTTCACGTAGGGGATCGTCCAACCCTTCTTGCCGCGCGTGTAGGACACGCGATCGTAGAAGGTCGCCAGGATCTCTTCCTTGTCCATGCCCAGGGCATAGAGCAGCGTCGTCGCCGGCAGCTTCCGGCGGCGGTCGAGACGCATGTGGAGCACGTCCTTGGCATCGAACTCGAAGTCCAGCCAGGAGCCGCGGTAGGGAATGATGCGGGCCGCGAACAGGTATTTGCCCGACGCGTGGGTCTTGCCCTTGTCGTGGTCGAAGAACACGCCCGGCGAACGGTGCATCTGGGAAACGATGACACGCTCGGTACCGTTGACGATGAAGGTGCCCTTGTCCGTCATGAGCGGGATATCGCCCATGTAGACGTCCTGCTCCTTGATGTCCTTCACGGAGCGCGCACCGGTTTCCTCGTCCACGTCGAACACGACGAGACGCATCTTCACCTTCAGCGGCGCGGCATAGGTCATGTCGCGCTGCTGGCACTCTTCCGTGTCGTACTTCGGCGCTTCGAATTCGTAGGACACGAAGTCCAGAACCGCGCGCTCGGAGAAGTCCTTGATCGGGAAGACCGACTTGAAAACAGCCTGAAGACCGTCGTCGGGACGCTCGCCCGCCGTCATGTCCTTCAGGAGAAACTGGTCATAGGAGCTCTTTTGAACCTCGATCAGGTTCGGCATCGCGACCGTTTCAGGAATACGGCCGAAAGACTTGCGGATGCGCTTCTTACCGGTGAACGACAGACCCATGTCCGCTCCCTTCACAGCGCCGAAAAGGCGCCGGTTTCATTCCGTGGCGAACCGGAAACCCGGTCCTTTCCCTGCGAATGGCCGGACAGGTCCGGCCGCGATATCCGGATCGGCCCCCGCAGGAAGCGGACGAGACCCGGCTGGTTTCAGGGACGGCTCGACGGGCGCGCGGAATCGCTCCGCACGCCCGTCGACGTCCCGATACGTCCCGAAAGGGACGCTTACTTCAGCTCGACGGAGGCGCCGGCCTCTTCGAGCTTCTTCTTCATTTCCTCGGCTTCGCCCTTGGCAACGCCTTCCTTGACAGGCTTCGGCGCGCCTTCGACGAGGTCCTTGGCTTCCTTGAGGCCCAGGCCGGTGATGGCGCGGACTTCCTTGATGACGTTGATCTTCTTGTCGCCGGCGGCGGTGAGGATCACGTCGAACTCGTCTTTTTCTTCAGCAGCGGCGCCACCGGCGTCACCACCCGCAGCAGCGACACCCGCGACAGCGACCGGAGCCGCGGCGGAGACGCCCCACTTTTCTTCCAGAAGCTTGGCCAGTTCGGCGGCTTCCATGACGGTCAGACCGGAGAGGTCTTCGGCCAGTTGTTCGATCTTCGACATGTGTTTTAGTCCTTGAACAGATTTGATGCGTTGGTCGATGCAGAGACGACGTCAGGCGGCTTTCTGGGCGTAGGCATTGATCACACGCGCCAGCTGGGCAGCCGGAGCCTGGACCACACCGGCAACCTTGGTCGCCGGAGCCTGGATGAGACCCACCAGCTTGCCGCGCAGCTCGTCGAGCGACGGCAGGCTCGCGAGGGACTTCACCCCGCCTTCATTGAGAACCGTTTCTCCCATCATGCCGCCGAGGACGACGAACTTGTCGTTTTCCTTGGCGAACGCGACGGCGGCCTTCGGCGCCGCGACAGGGTCGACGGAGTAAGCGATCGCAACCGGACCCGTGAACAGGTCCCCGACGCTTTCAGCCGCATTGCCCTGCAGGGCGATCTTGGCGAGACGGTTCTTCACCACCTTCAACTGCCCGCCAGCTTCACGAAGCTTGACACGCAGCGACGTCATTTCCGCAACGGTGAGGCCGGTATAGTGGCTGACAACCACCGCACCGGATTCGGCGAAGATGCCCTTCAGGGCTTCTACCGCCTCAGCTTTTTGAGCTCGCTCCATTGCGGTCTCCCGTTTTAAGCGGCCGGCCCATCCGGCCGCTCTATAAAAGCCCCCTCACCGGCAAGCCGGATCGGGAACTTTCCTGTCCCGGGGTTTGAACCGTCGCCGCGCCGCACAGGAAGCCTGCACTAAGGACACGTCTTCGAATTCTCACTCCCGTCTGCGCAGGGCCTCAGTCGATTAAGCGGTCCGGGTCTCCCCTTCCCGCCCCTGCGGTCTCGGACAGGCTGGCCGGCTCGTCTGGCAGATGCCTCGTTGCCGGCCTGATCCGGGGCCCGAAAGCCCCGGAAACCCTATGTCTGGCCTTACGCGGCCGCGCTGGACGGCGCGCTCGCTTCGGCCGTGTCGATCTTCACGCCCGGACCCATGGTCGAGCTGAGAGCGATCTTCTTCAGATAGGTGCCCTTGGCACCCGACGGCTTCGCCTTGACGATCGCGTCGAGGAAGGCCCGGAGGTTTTCCTCGAGCGCCTGCTCGGTGAAGCTCGCCTTGCCGACGCCGGCGTGGATGATCCCCGCCTTCTCGACGCGGAATTCCACGGCACCACCCTTGGAATCGGCCACGGCCTTGGTGACGTCCATCGTCACCGTGCCGACCTTCGGGTTCGGCATCATGCCGCGCGGGCCGAGCACCTTACCGAGACGGCCAACCACCGGCATCATGTCCGGCGTCGCGATGACCTTGTCGAAGTCCATGCGGCCGTTCTGGATCTCTTCGGCCAGATCGTCGGCACCGACCACGTCGGCACCCGCCTTCTTGGCTTCCTCGGCCTTCGCACCCTTGGCGAACACCGCCACGCGCACGGAACGGCCGGTGCCGTTCGGCAGGTTGCACACGCCGCGGACCATCTGGTCGGCGTGACGCGGGTCGACATTGAGGTTGATCGCCACTTCGATCGTCTCGTCGAACTTCGCCTTCGCGTTCGACTTAACGAGAGAAACAGCTTCGGTCAGGCCGTAAGCCTTGTCGCGGTCGATCCCGGAATAGGCGGTCGCCAGTCGCTTGTTCTTCGCCATCTGACCTACTCCACCACTTCCAGGCCCATCGAGCGGGCCGAGCCGGCGATGATCTTCGTCGCCTGATCAAGATCGTTCGCATTGAGATCGGCCATCTTGGCTTCTGCGATCTCGCGGCACTGCTTCATGGTCACCTTGCCGACCGGACCGGACTGGCCCGTCGTGCCGGAGCCCTTCTGGATCTTCGCAGCCTTCTTCAGGAAGAAGCTCGCCGGCGGCGTCTTCGTCTGGAAGGTGAAGGACTTGTCCTGGTAGACGGTGATGATGGTGGGAATCGGCATTCCCTTTTCCATCTCTTGCGTCTTGGCGTTGAACGCCTTGCAGAACTCCATGATGTTGACGCCGCGCTGACCCAGCGCCGGGCCGATCGGCGGGGACGGATTGGCCGCCCCGGCCGGAACTTGCAGCTTGATATAGCCGCTGATCTTCTTCGCCATTTCCCTTACTCCATTTCAAAGGGTGGCGCGGTGCGAAGCCGGAATGGACTTTCCCGGCCTCTCCCGCGCCCGTTTCACACTCAGGCCGTTTTCTCGACCTGCGCGTATTCCAGCTCGACCGGGGTCGCCCGGCCGAAAATGTTGATCGCCACCTTCAGGCGGCCCTTCTCGTCGTCCACTTCCTCGACAACGCCGTTGAAGCTCTGGAAGTGGCCGTCGATCACGCGAACCGTCTCACCGATATCGTAGGTCACGGTCGGGCGCGGACGCTCCGCATCCTCTTCCATCTGGCCGAGAATGCGCTTCACCTCGATTTCCGACACCGGAATCGGCTTGCTGGCCGAGCCGAGGAAGCCGGTAACCTTCGGCGTGTTCTTCACGAGGTGATAGGCCGCGTCGGTCATGTCCATCTTCACGAGGACATAGCCCGGGAAATATTTGCGTTCCGCATTGATCTTGCGGCCCTTGCGGACCTCGACCACGTCCTCGGTCGGCACGAGGATTTCCTCGAACCGCTCTTCAAGGCCCTGCGCGCGCGCTTCCGCGCGAATCGCTTCAGCGACCTTCTTCTCGAAGTTCGAATAGGCGTGAACGATATACCACTTTGCCGACATCCGGGTCTCCGTCACGCGCCGAGGCTGAAGATGCCCTCGATCCCGAACGAGATCGCGAGATCGACAAGGAAAAAGAAGAGAGTCGCGAAAGCGACCATGATCAGAACCATGATGGTCGACACCCACGTTTCTTTCCACGTGGTCCAGGTAACCTTCCGCGCTTCCTGACGGACTTGCGCCAGGAACTGGAACGGGTTCGCCCGTTTCTTTTTCGGCGCCGGGGCGGAGACGCCCTTCGCAGCCGGTTTGGTCTTGTCGTTACGCGTCATCGTTCAAATCACTTTGGGCCGTGCAAATAGGCAGCCTTTACCAAAAACGCAATGGCAGGGGCGGAGGGACTCGAACCCACGACCTGCGGTTTTGGAGACCGCTGCTCTACCAGCTGAGCTACACCCCTAGAAGGACGCGCCTCCTAGCACGCCGATCCCGCATCCGCCACATCGGAGCGCAGGCTTCTACACGGGTCTTTCCCGCTTGAAAACCGTCCAGTTGAAAAAAGTAGCGGCGGGCCCCGAAGGGCCCGCCGCCTTTGGCTTTTATCTTCCTGGGAAGATCGACTTAGAAGTCGACGGTGATACCCGCGAAGACGTAACGGCCGATCGCGTCATAGACCTGCGGGAACGTGTTACCGTTACCGAAGCCCGCACCGACTGCCGACGAGAGCGGCGGATCGGAGTCGAGGACGTTGTTCACGCCGAGGCGCAGACGCATGTCGTCGCTCATGTACCAGTTACCCGAGATGTCGAAGTAGTTCTGGGCATCCAGGGTGTTGTTGATCGCCGCGCCGCCGCCAAACAGGTTGACAGAAGCGAAGTGACGCCAGGTCAGAGCCGCGTCGAAGTTGTACGCGGACGTCCAGGTGGCACGCAGCTTGTGGCGCCATTCCGGATTCGGCGTACCGCACGACGAGCCGTAGAAGCCGACGCAATCGAACGGAGCCGCACCCGGGAAGGAAACCGTCTCAAGCGAGTTGAGGTAGGTACCGACCAGGTCGAACGCCATCGAGCCGGCGTTCGGGCCGATGAAGTCGAGATCCATGCTGTACATCGCATTGATGTCGAAACCATCGGTCGAGAGCGAACCGGTGTTGATGTTCGTGGCGACAATGTAGCCCGTCTGGTTGGCCCAGAGGGTACCACCGGCACCGCGGTTGATCAGCGAGCAGAACGCCGCATCGCCCGTGTTCAGACACTCGGTGAGCGCCTGGGACGGCGGGATCGTGCCGACGAGGTCTTCAACTTCGATGTTGAAGTAGTCGACCGACACCGTCAGGCCCGGGATGAATTCCGGCGAGAAGATCACACCGAGGGTGATCGTGTCGGCGGTTTCCGGGTTCAGGTTCGGGTTACCACCCGTCAGCTGGTTGAACTGACCGGCCGGGTTGTCGGCGATGTTGCCGTACTGGGCAGCCGTCACGCCGGTACGGGCGCACTCGGCAGCGGTACGGGCCGGCGTCGGACCCGAGCAGGGGTCATACAGACCGTTCGCGCCAGAGGACAGGTCGAAAAGACCGATCGACTGGGTCGAGAACAGTTCGATGACGTTCGCGGCACGAACCGCACGCTGCAGGCTGGCCCGGGCACGCAGGTCCGGAACCGGGCTCCACTCGAGAGCCGCCTTGTAGGTGTCGGTTTCAACGCCCGAGGAGTAGCTCGAGAAGCGGTAAGCGAATTCCGCATTCAGGAACTCGAAGCCCGGACGGCCTTCGATGATCGGCACACGAAGCTCGGTGAAGAGTTCGTAGACGTCCTGCGAACCGGAGACCGGCGTCGTCGGACCACCCTGACCGAAGCCGTCGCCGGCCTGGTAGTTGGCGTCCGGCAGCAGCTCCAGCTGGTCACGGCGGTATTCGGCACCAACCGCGAACGCAACCGGGGAATCGGCGGCCGGCGACTGGAGACCGAACAGGTCACCGAAGACCGAACCCGACAGGATCTGCTGGGTGGTCTGACCATCCTGCAGGAGCGGGTTCTGGATGTAGTTCACGGCAGCAGCCGAAGGCGTACCCGAGAAGATGTTGTAGGGCACGCAAGCCGGATCGTCGTTCGACGGATCCGCGTCGGCGTTCACGGCGCAGACGATGTTGCCACCGCCGTCCGTCACTGCGTTCAGGGCCAGCGACGACTTCCGGACCGAGATTTCGTTCCGGTAGTTTTCCGCCATGTGCACGTTCGCGAACGAACCGTACATGTCGTAGGACAGGCCGGTGTTGAAGAAGTCACCGCGCGTGCCGAACACACCGCGATACATGGTGTGACGGATGTCAGACTGACGCGGGCCGCCTTCCACGTTACGGCGCAGGATGAGCACGCCCGACGCGATGTCGTTCGGACCCAGACCCTGGCTGGTGCAGAGGAAGTTGACCTGCTGAGCCGTCAGGAACGGGTTGTTACAGTTGATGCCGCCCGAAGAACCGGCAACGCCGCCGCCGAACACACCCGACGGAGCGATCTGCGCCAGCGAGCGCGTGTCCATCGCCGTCAGTTCGGTGTAGACGTCAAAGTGACGGTTCACTTCATAGTGCGCATTGGCACCCAGCACGTAGCGGGTGTCCGGACGCTGGTAGAAGTTGAACGGGTTGAAGTTGAACGTGTCCGTCGTGAAGTCACGCGCCACGAACTGCGAACCATTGGTCCGGAACCAGCCATAGGTGTAGGCCGGGTTCACGTTCAGGAAGTTCGCGACTTCGTTCGTCGACGAACCCGAGCAGGTGAATTCCGTACCGGCGTTGCGGGTGCCGAAGGCGCACGCAGAGTAGTCGCGGTTGGCCTGATAGACCGGAGCCACGTTGCGATAGGTCACGTAGAGGGTCGCGTTACCGCGGCCGTCCGGCGTGTTCACACCCATGACGCCCGACAGTTCGGTCGCCGCACCGTCGATCACGCGATCGTCGGGAAGACGGAACGAACCCGGGTTGATCGCGTTGAACTCACGGATCAGCGACTGGACCGAGTTGTCGTTGGTGTGCTGGTAGAAGCTGTACTGAGCGTCGAACCGCACGCCTTCGAAATTGTCGTCGAGGTAGAAGTTGACGACGCCGGCGATCGCGTCCGAACCGTAAACGGCCGAAGCACCACCGGTCAGAACTTCCACACGCTCGATCAGAGCGCCCGGGATCTGGTTGAGGTCGGCGGCAACAGAGCGCGGCGAGCCGTACGGCAGGCGGCGACCGTTGACGAGGACCAGCGTACGAGCCGCGCCGATACCACGAAGGTTGACGTTGGCGGTACCGGTCGCGCCGTTGGAGATGGCCGAGCCCTGACCCGCGAACGCTTGCGGCAGGGTGTTGACCATGTCCTCAACGCGGATGACACCGCGGTCCTGGAACTCTTCGGCGTCGATCTGCGTAACCGGGCTGGTCGAAACAAGGTTGGCCGCCGGGATGCGGGTGCCGGTAACGACAACGCGATCTTCCGGTTGGGCGCCTTCTTCCTCTTGTGCCATCGCGGACGCGGTCGAAAGACCGATACCGCCGATGAGCGTGCTCGCCATCAGGCAAGCCTTGAAGGTGTTGCGTCTCACTCTGTATTCCCTCCGAGTAGGTCGATGACGAGGCGAACCTCACCACACTGTGATTGGCTTTGTGATGGCCGCTTTCAGACAATAGGGTTCCACGGGCATCACACCATGCGCGCCGGAGGCTAGTGACTCGGCCTGTCTCGGGTCAATGCGACAGTCCTGTAACAGCACTCGATCCAGGACATTTGGCAAAGCGGTGTTGCGCGAATGACGCACCATTCGCCCTCACCGCACGATTGTCCTGCCCGGATGCGCCTGAAACGCGAGTGGAACGCCCGGATCCGGTTCGAATCTGCGCGCCGGGCACGCGGGCGGCGGGCGCCCTGCTCCTCACCATGACAACCGCCTGGAATCCGGAAACGAAAAAGGCCGCCGGCGAGTGCCAGCGGCCTTTCGAAAACCGTCTGAAAAATCAGATCAGTCGATGATTTTCGCGACGACGCCGGCGCCGACGGTACGGCCACCTTCACGGATGGCGAAGCGCAGGCCCTGGTCCATGGCGATCGGGGTGATCAGCTCGACATGGATTTCCACATTGTCGCCCGGCATCACCATCTCGG
>WGOD01000004.1 GCA_016124205.1 Alphaproteobacteria bacterium | reverse complement strand
GCCGTAGACCGCGAAGTCCGCGGCATCAGCCGAAACCGCTTCGGAGAAGGTCGCCAGCCAGGTCAGGCTGTCGGCGTTGGTCGCCTGATCCGAAGGCGTCTGACGCAGGATCGAGGTCAGCGTCGGCGCGGCATTGTCGAGCGTGTAGGTCAGCTCGGCCCCGGCCGGGATCGTCCGGTCCATCACATTGCCGTAGTCGTCGGCGAAGTCGGTATTCGCCAGTGCGAGCGTCACATCGCCGTCGAGGTCGGCAAGGTCGCCGCCCGAGACCGTGACATAGAGCCCGATTGAATAGCGCGTCACGTCCGTGACCGTCGCCGTCGTGCCCGACACGGTGAAGGCGTTGGCCGGCAGCGTGAAGGTGCTGTCGATGGCCGAGAAGCTCAGATCCCAGACAAGGCTGTCGGCATTGGTCGGCGAACCGGCCGGGGAAGAGCGCGTGATCGAGGCCAGGGCCGGCGCGAGATTGCGCACGTCATACGTCTCGTCCGTCGCCGGCTCGGCATCGGGCTGCGCATTGCCCGCCAGATCGGTGATGTCCTGACCGGAAGCGAGATCGATGCCGACAATGCCATTGTAGCTCGCCAGATCGCCGCCTGAGAGCGTCAGCGTGTAGGCCGAGCCCGATCCGGCCAGCACGCCGGTCGCCGTTGTGCCCGTGATGTCGAAATCATCAGCGGAGACATTGGTCACGGCTTCACTGAAACTGATGTCGAAGACCAGCGTGTCGGCATTCGTCTTCTCGCCTGCCGGCGTATTGCGCGCGAAGGCCGTGAGGATCGGGGCGGAGATATCCAGCACATAGGTATTCTGGAAAATGCCGTAGGGCACGGTGTTGGTCAGTGCATTGCCCTCGGCGTCCGTGATGTCCTGCCCGCCGGCGAAACTGAGCGTGATCGTGCCGTCGAGACCGCCCATGTCGCCGCCGGACACGGTGACGTCCCAGAAATTCCCGGAAGGATTGGTGACATTGGTCACCGTGCCGGTCGTTCCGGACACTGTGAAGTCACTCACATCGACATTCACCACCGTCTCGGCGAACAGGATGCGCCAGGTCACACTGCTCGCATTGGTCGGAGAACTCGCGGGTGCCTGCCGCTCGATCGAGGCAACCAGCGGCGGCACCGTGTCGACCGTCGCGACCGAGATGGAATCGTCGTCATAGGCCGGGGCGTAACCGTTCGTACCATTGCCATTGCCAAACGCGTCGACGATGTCGGTGCCGGCATTGAACTTCAGCTGTGCCGTACCCGACCCGGTCAGGTTGGCGGTGACCTGCACGTTGGTGCCGTTATCGACCGAGATCTGGAGGTCACTGGCCGACACGCCTGCACTCGTCTCCAGCGTGAAGTCGTCAATCGTCAGATTGGCGGTGTCTTCACTGATCGAAACGGTCCAGCTGACCAGCGTCGAACCAACGGTTGCATTATTGCTGGCGAAGATGTCGGTGACGATCGGCGGGCTGTTGTCGACATTGTAGAGGTTGTCATCCGTACCCTGAGAAGAGGTGTTCGTCAGGGCATTTCCCGCGAGGTCGGTGATGTCCTGGTCGCCCGCGAACGAGATCGCCGGGGAAACCGATTCCGTGGCCAGATTTCCGCCGGAGATCGTGACCCGATAGGTCGTCGCATCGCCCTGTTGGGCGAAGCCGGTAATCGTCGCGGTCGTGCCGGTGATGGTGAAATCGTCCGCGCTGATATTCTGGACGAATTCGTTGAACACGATCTCCCAGGTCAGCACTTCCGCAGAGGTTTCCTGCTCGACGGGATTCTGCAACGAGATCGACGCGACAAGCGGCGCGGTCGCATCGGCGGTGACCGAGAACTGGGATGCCGCAATGTTCAGGTTGCCGGCGGCATCGATGGCCACGCCCGCACCGACATCCACCGTCACCGGGCCTTCGCCATCGGGGGTGATGGTGGCCGTGTAGGTCGTTCCCGAACCCGACAGGTTCGATGCGGCGCCATTCCCGACCGTGATCTCCCCGAGCGCCAGACCCGTGACGCTTTCGGAATAGGTGATGGTCGCGGTGAAGGCTCCCCCCACCGGACCCGATGGCCCCGTAATCGCTACGGTCGGATTGGCGGTATCCACCGTCACCGTGTCGGTTCCTGAGGATCCCGGATTGCCAACCGCATCATTATAGCTGTTGGCACCGACCGTGACCGAGCCCTGCGTGGTGGAATTGTCATCGGCGGTGAAAGTGGCTGAGTAGCTGTCCTGGTCGACGACATTGAAAAGGGAAAGCGATCCCCCGGCGGCTGTCGCATCACTAATGACGAAACTCGTCACCGGCTCGGAAAATTCGAACGTCACGATCGACGTATTGTCCGCATCGCTCAGGGCGGAATCGACGATATTGACCACAACCGTCGGCGCGGTGCGGTCGATGATTGTCGTATTCTGATTGGTACCCGTCGGCGTGAGATTCGTCAGGGCATTGCCGAGCGTATCCGTGATGTCCTGGCCGGCGGCAAAGGCGAGCGTGGCCGTACCGCTCAACTGGTTGAAGGCGGCAACGGTCGACTGCATCTCGATGAAGTTCGCCCCGGAATCAATCTCCATCATCGACCCGGGGATGCCGTCCACCGTGAAGTCACTGGCATCCAGGTTGGAAACATTTTCGTTGAACCGGACGGTCCAGCGGGGCTGGAACAGGATAGTTGCGGGTGTTTCCCGCTCGATCGAAGCGACAAGCGGCCCGGTACGGTCGAGTACAAATGTGTTGTTGTTCGTGCCGGTCGGCGTCGTATTGAAGAGCGCGTTTCCGGCAAGATCCGAGAAATCCTGCGTGCCGCTGAGCGACAGGGTGACGGTTCCGTCAAGCCCGGCCAGATCCCCGCCCGAGGCCGTCACGTCAATGACGTTGGACGACACACGTGTCTCGGTCGCCGTGGCGGTCGTTCCGGCAACCGCGAAATTGCTGGAGGCCGCACCATCGGGCGCAATGGAGAAGACGCTGACGCCATTGTCGGAATAGGCCACAACAATGAAGAAGGTCTGATCGCCGACCACCGCCATTGCGCCGCTACGAGCACCATAAAGCTGAAGCGTCGCGTCGTCGGCGATGTTCTGGACACTGGTCAGCGTTCCGTCATTGGCAACGGAGAACAGGCTGATCCCGCTATCGCGCGCCCCCGACGCTATCAGGTAGGTCTGATTGTTGATGACGGTCGGCGTGAGGGCGATCACGCCTTCGAGTTCGAGCGAGCCATCGTCAATGACCGACTGGATCAGGTTGAGCTGTCCGGCGGCATTCACCTCGAACACTTGCACCCGGTCGTCGTTGATCACACCGACGTAGAGATAGGTCCGGCCATCAATCGTGATCGCCGTGACGTCATGGGCACCGTCGAGCGCCATGCCCGGCCCGTCGGCGACATTGAAAACATTGGTCAGCGTGCCGTCATTGGCGACCGAGAACACGCTGATCCCGTCATCTGTCGTGCCGGCGACGAAGAGATAGGTCGTTCCGGAGATAACCTCGGTATCGAGCGAACGCGGATACCAGAGTTCCAGCGTTGCGTCGTCGGCGACATTTTCCACATTGGCCAGCGTGCCGTCATTGGCGACAGAGAACACGCTGACGCCGCTGTCAAACAGCGACGCGACGAAGAGATAAGTCGTACTGTCGACCACAGCAGTATGAACCCTGTACGCGCCATCAAGCAGCAACGTCCCGTCATCGGCGACATTGTCGACATTGGTCAGCGTGCCGTCATTGGCGACGGAGAACACGCTCACACCGCTATCGGTAATGCCCGTAACGAACAGATAGGTGGTTCCGGCGACCACCGCCGTTTCAGCGGAAGACGCCCCGTCCAGCAGCAGCGTGCCGTCATCGACCACGGTTTCCACATGGGTCAGCGTGCCGTCACTGGCGGCGGAGAACACGCTGACGCCACTGTCGTTATAGCCGATCACGAACACATAGTCCGTGCCATTGACCTCGGCGGTCGTGACCCAGGTCGCCAGGTCCAGGGCGAGCGTCGCGTCGTCCGTGACATTGTCCGTATTGGTCAGGACAGCCCCGGCGGGCGTGTAGGTGACGTCGTTTTCAAACGTCACCCGCCAGGTGAGACTGTCGGCGATGGTCGGGGACGTGGCCGGTGATTGCCGCTCGATCGAGGCGATGCGCGGGCCCGTATTGAGAACGGTATAGGTCTCGTCCCGGGAAGGCTCGCCCGCGCCGAGCGCGATACCCCCCACGTCGGTGATGTCATGATCCGGGGCAAGATCCAGACCGACCGTGCCGTTGAAGCCGGCCAGATTGCCGCCCAACAGCGTCAACGTGTAGGCCGCACCCGACCCCTCAAGGTTCCCGCCTGCCGTCGTGCCGGTAACAAGAAAATCATCCACCGACACGTTCAGCATGTTTTCGTTGAAGGTGATGTCAAACACCAGCGTGTCGGCATCCGTGGTCTCGCCGAACGGCGTGTTGCGCGCAAACGCCATCAGAACAGGCGGGGTGACATCCCGCTGCACCGTATCGCCGCCGGGAACGCCAAGGTTCCCCGCCAAGTCCCAATAAACCGTGTCATCAATATCAACCCTCCCCTCGGCCGCGCCGTCGGCCAGGGTGAAATTCGCCGTCCAGCTGTCTGCATCGACCTGTGTGAAGTTCGATACGGTTCCGCCGGTTCCGGTTCCGGACAGTCCTTGCCCTTGTTCAACCACGCCCTCGGAAAACTCGAAGGTGACCAGAGAGGTTTCACCGGTACCGAGATCGTCTTCGACAATATTGACCACGACCGTTGGCGCGATGGTGTCAATGATGGTTGAAGGCTGATTGACCCCGGTGGGCGCAAGATTGGTCAGCGCATTGCCGGCAAGATCGGTGATGTCCTGTCCACCGGTGAAGGAGAGTGTGACCGTGCCGTTCAGATTGGCGATATCGCCGCCGGACACGTCCATGTCGAGAAAGCTTGGCGCGAGTATAAGCTGGCTGAGCGTTCCCGTCGTGCCGGAGACCGTGAAGTCGGCGATGCCCAGATTGGACACGTCCTCGTTGAAGCGAACCGTCCATCTCGGCGCGAAACGGGTGAGTTCGTCGGTGCGCCTTTCGATCTGCGTAACGCGCGGCGCGGTGTTGTCGATCACATAGGTGTTCTGGAAAATGCCGTAGGGCGTCGTGTTGGTCAGCGCATTTCCGGCGCTGTCGGTGATGTCCTGACCGCCTGCGAAGGACAGGGTGATGGTACCGTCCAGGCTCGCCATGTCCCCGCCGGACACGGTGACGTCCCAGAAATTGCCCGAGGAATTGGTGACATTGGTCACCGTTCCGCTGGTGCCCGAAACCGAGAAATCCGTCGTATCGACATTCACCACCGTCTCGGTGAACAGGATCCGCCAGGTCACGCTGTCGGCGTTCGTCGGCGAGGAGGACGGGGTCTGCCGCTCGATCGAAGCGATGAGGGGGGCGGTCGAGTCGATGTCGTAACGCTGGGCGCGAATAGCATAATTATCCGTATCGCCACTAGACGCGCTATTGTCCTCAAACGAGATGACGAATCCGCCTGCGGCCAGTCCGGCAAGCCCTGCGCGCCGCTGGACACTCGCTGTTGTTGTATTGACAAGGAATTCACTTCCAGAAGCCACCCCAGCATCGTCAAATCGCTGGGCACGGACGGCGATGCTTGAGGTGTCGCCAGCAGACCCACTCGCATCCGAGTAAGCCACCACAAAGCCACCACCGGCCAGGCCGGTGACGGCAGCGACATTCTGATTGTCGCTTGTTGTTGAATTGACGAGGAATTCCGCGCCCTGAGGACTTCCTGCGGCGTCAAACCGTTGACCACGCACGGCTATCCCCGACGTGTCGCCGGACGATGCACTGGAGTCTTCGAAAACCACGATAAAGCCACCATCCCGAAGTGCGGCGACGTCCGGCTTCAACTGACCATTGGAAGTGGTCGTGTTTACGAGAAATTCCGAGCCGACCGTATTTCCGTCGGCATCGTAGAGCTGGCCACGAACGGCACCAAACGATGTATCGCCGCCTGTCGCACTGCTGTCGTCAAATACGATGACAAAGCCACCACCGGTCAAGCCTGCAACGCTGACATCATCCTGAGTGCTGGAGGTGGTTGTATTGACGAGGAATTCGGACCCCGCAGCGTTGCCATCTGAATCATAACGTTGCGCCCGCACCGCATAGCCCGACGTATCACCACCGGAACGACTGAAATCACCGAAAGCGACCACAAACCCACCGCCGACGAGCCCGGCAACATCAGGGTCGAGCTGGTTGTTAGACGTGGTTGTATTGACAAGAAATTCACTTCCTACAGTGTTTCCACTCGCATCAAACCTCTGGCCGCGTACGGCCGTGTTTGAAGTGTCACCTCCGGTTCCGCTATCATCATCGAAGACGACGACAAATCCGCCGTCAGAAAGCGCTGCAATACTGGGGTCAGATTGGGACCCTGTTGTTGTCGTATTGACGAGAAACTCGCTGCCTGCTGTGGTTCCGTCGGCATTGTATCGCTGCCCCCGAACCGCGTAACCGCTGGTATCTCCGCCACTCGTGCTTAAGTCCTGCCAGACAACGACGAAGCCCCCGCCCGTAAGTGCAGCAACTTCTGAATCGTCCTGTGCTGCTGCTGTCGTCGTGTTGACCAGGAATTCGCTGCCCGCCGGTTCGGCGTCGCTCAGCAGCGCAAACGTATTCTCGTTCGCGCCGGTCGGCACGGTGTTGGTCAGGGCGTTGCCGGCCAGATCTTCGATATTCTGTCCGCCCGCAACGGACAGGGTGATCGTGCCGTTCAGACCGGCCATGTCGCCGCCGGAGACCGCCACGTCGTAGACGCTCGCCGAAACCGTTGTGACGCTCAGCGTACCGGTGGTCCCGGCAATGCCGAAATCGTCCGAGGTCACGTTCTGGACATCCTCGTCGAATGTCACGCGCCATGTCACCCGCCCGCCATTCAGCGCCGGGCTGCCATCAGGGCGGTGGCGTTCGATGGAGGAAATGCGAGGGGCGGTAGCGTCAACCTTGAAAACCGAAACACCGTCGTCGGCATTGCCACTCACAAAGAGCAGGCTCGAGCCGTCAATGACCGCGCCAACCACATTGTAGGGATCGTTCAGTGCGGTTCCTGCCGTATCAGAAATATTCGCGACATTGGTCAGCGCACCGTTGCTCGCCACGCTGAACACGCTGATGCCATCTTCTCCGATCGAACTGGCGGCAAGGTATGTGACACCACCTTCGACAATCGTTGCGACAGAAAGAACAGAGGCCAGATTGAACGTTCCGTCGTCTGCGACATTGGCGACATTCGTCAGCATGCCATCGCTGGCGATCGAGAATACGCTGATCCCGGCATCAGCCTCTGCGCCCGTGAAAACGTAAGGTGTGCCGCCCACGACTGCCGTGGCAAGCGTACGCACACCATCCAGCTCCAGCGCACCGCCATCCGCTTCATTATCAACATTTGTCAGCGTTCCGTCATTTGCGACCGAGAAGACGCTGATGCCGGCGTCCGTGCTACCCGCGACAACGATAAACGTATTGCCACCTGATTCCACGGCGATAACAGACCGGGCGCCGCTCAACTCATAGGACGCATTGGCTGAATCCGTCACATTGTCGACATTCGTCAACGTGCCGTCATTGGCAACAGAGAAGACGCTTACGCCATTGTCGCTGAAACCGGCGGCAAAAAGATAGGTTGTGCCGTTCACGACCGCTGTATCGACCGAATAGAATCCGCCAAGTTGTAACGTCACGTCATCGCCAACGTTATCGACATTGGTCAACGTGCCATCGGATGCGACCGAAAAGATGCTGATGCCGGAGTCGCTGAAACCGCCGGCCATCAAATAGGTCGTGCCGTTTACAACGACCGATGTCGAGGCAATCGCCCCCAGCAAGCGAAGCGAACCACCGTCCGCAACACTCCCCGATTGCGTTAGCGTTCCGTCGCTGGCGACAGAGAAGATGTTGATGCCATTCTCGGAAAAGGCATTGGCATAGAAAAACGAGTTTTCGGAAATCGTCACGGGCGTTCCGGAAAACACACCGTCCAGCAGCCTTGTTCCGTCATCAAATTCTGTATCAACAGCCCTGACGGTCTGCCCCCACGCGCCTGGCGCGGCCAGGGCGCTTGCCGCCAGCAGCGCCCCTGTGAGTCCGGCCGAAGCCAGGAGGCGCAATAAACGGGGAATAGCGCGGCCCAGCGCCGGTCGGGCTCCAATGCGGTCCATGATGTATCCCCCCGGGTATGGGCGTCCGGTCCTGGCCGAACGGATCATCCAAGCCTTGAGGGGTCGATCAACGGACCAGCGGCCGGTTCAGTGCATCCCCCGCGTGTTAGGAGTTTGGTAACACTTCGCCGCCGCTGCAACAAATTTCGTTTCAAAGGCGATATTCACAAAGCCTTCGCACCTGAGAGGCGCCGACTGAAACCGGTGAGCGCCGGCCTGTTGCGTCGCGCACGCGCCGGACGTGCCGGTGCGCTTGCGCGCGTGCCGTTGTCTGCCGCCACGCGAGCGGTCATGCGACCCGTTGACGCTTTCGCACCGTGCGGGCTGGCCAACCCGGCGCGCAACGAATACGTGAAAGCCGACCCTTCGCGGCCCGGCCTGCTCCGTCCGCGACCAGAACGCCGGAATGCCCATGTTCGACAACATCCTCCATGACGATTTCGTCCCGCCGAAGACCGCGACGGTCGAGCGCGTCCTGTCGGTGAAGCACTGGACCGACACGCTCTTCTCCTTCCGCATCACACGGCCGCAGTCCTTCCGCTTCCGCGCCGGCGAATTCGTGATGATCGGCCTGATGATCGCCGGCAAGCCGGTGCTGCGCGCCTATTCGATCTGCAGCCCGACCTGGGACGAGGAGCTGGAATTCTACTCGATCAAGGCGCCCGGCGGTCAGCTGACCACAGAGCTGCAGCACATCCAGCCCGGCGACGGTGTCCTGCTCGGCAAGAAGCCGACCGGCACGCTCGTCCATGACGCGCTCATTCCCGGCGAGCACCTCTACCTCTTCTCCACCGGCACCGGCCTCGCGCCCTTCGCGAGCGTCATCCGCGAGCCGGAGACCTATGAGAAGTTCAGAACGGTCATTCTGACCCATACCTGCCGCACCGGGGCGGAGCTGGAATACGGCCGCGAACTGGTCGCCGCGATCCGCAACGATCCGCTTGTCGGGGAGCTGGTCGGCGACCGCCTGATCCACTTCACCTCGACCACGCGCGACGACAGCGAGACCCAGCGCGGCCGCATCACCGACCTGATCGCCAATGGCGAACTGGCCGGGGCGACGGGCATGCCCGCGCTCGACCCGGCGACCGACCGGGTGATGATCTGCGGCTCCGATGCCATGCTGCGTGATCTCAAGGCCATGATGATCGAACGCGGCTTCACCGAGGGCTCGAACGCCGCCCCGGCGCAATTCGTGATCGAGAAGGCCTTCGCCGGCGAAGGCGTCTGACGCGGCTTGAACGCCGGACCGCCGCCCGCCATCCTGTGACCCATTGCATGCAGCCACGCGAGGCCGCCATGAACCGACCCGACGTCAAGGGCTTCTTCGACGAGGCGACGAACACGATCAGCTATGTCGTGTCCGATCCGGACACGAAGGCGTGCGCCGTGATCGACTCGCTGCTCGATTTCGATCAGGCCTCCGGCCGCACCAATACGGCCTCCGCCGACATGCTGATCGCCTATGTCCGCGAGCAGGGCTTCACCTGCGTGTGGATCATCGACACCCATGTCCACGCCGACCACCTGACCGCTGCGCCCTATATCCGCAGCCAGCTCGGCGGCAAGACCGCGATCGGCGACCGCATCCCGGTCGTCCAGAACGTGTTCGGCAAGATCTTCAATGAAGGCCAGTCCTTCCACACCGACGGCAGCCAGTTCGACCACCTCTTCGCCGATGGCGAGACCTACCGGATCGGCAATCTCGAAGGCCGCGCCCTCCTCACGCCCGGCCACACGCCGGCCTGCATGAGCCATGTGATCGGCGACGCCGTCTTTGTCGGCGACACGCTCTTCATGCCGGACTTCGGCACTGCGCGCTGCGACTTCCCCGGCGGCGATGCCGGCACGCTCTACGACTCCATCCAGCGCCTGTTCGACCTGCCGGACGACACCCGCATGTTCCTGTGCCACGACTACAAGGCACCGGGCCGCGACGAATTCGTCTGGGAAACCACGGTGGGCGAGCAGAAGCGCTCGAACAAGCATGTGAAGACCGGCACGACACGCGAGGAATTCATCGCCATGCGCACCGCGCGCGATGCCACCCTACCGATGCCGAAGCTGATCCTGCCCTCGGTCCAGATCAACATGCGCGCCGGTGAATTGCCGCCCGCGGAGGACAATGGCCAGCGCTACATGAAACTTCCGATCAACGCGCTATGATCGCGTGAGTCGGGGGCATGAGGGGAATGGACCAGCGGTGAAACTCTCGCGCTACCTCCCCATCCTCGACTGGGGCCGCCGCTATACCGGTCAGACGCTGGTCAGCGATCTCAACGCCGCGCTGATCGTCACCATCATGCTCATCCCGCAATCGCTTGCCTATGCGATGCTGGCGGGATTGCCGCCGCAGGTCGGGCTCTACGCCTCCATCCTTCCGCTGATCGTCTACGCCCTGTTCGGCACCAGCCGACAGCTCGCCGTCGGTCCGGTCGCCATCCTGTCGCTGATGACCGCCGCCGCAGCCAGCCGCATCGCCGAGCCCGGCTCGCCGGCCTATGTCGAGGCTGCGCTGATCCTCGCCTTCCTGTCCGGCGGCATGCTGCTCGTCTTCGGCCTCTTCCGGATGGGCTTCCTCGCCAACTTCCTCAGCCACCCGGTCGTTTCCGGCTTCATCACCGCCTCGGGACTGATCATCGCGGCCTCGCAGCTGAAGCATATTCTCGGCGTTCCGGCAGAGGGGCATAACCTCTTCGCCCAGCTCTTTTCGCTCGCCCGCGCCCTGCCCCAGACCAACATCCCGACCCTGGTCATCGGCCTTGCCTCGCTCGCCTTCCTTGCCTGGGCACGGTCCGGGCTGAAACCGCTCCTCGTCCGTTTCGGCCTGCCCGAAACCCCCGCCGCGCTGATTTCGCGCGCGGGTCCGGTCTTCGCCGTGATTGCCAGCATCGTGGCCGTCACTGCGCTCGGCCTCGCCGACCAGGGCGTGCGCATTCTTGGTGAGGTTCCGCGCGAGCTTCCCGCGCTCGGCATTCCCCGCTTCGATGCCGATGTCTGGGCCCAGCTCGCCGGGTCGGCGGCGCTGATCGCCCTCATCGGCTTCGTGGAATCGGTCTCGGTCGGGCGCACGCTCGCTGCGAAGAAGCGCCAGAGGATCGACGCCAACCAGGAACTCGTCGCGCTCGGCGCGGCCAGCCTTTCGTCGGGCCTGTCCTCCGGCTATCCCGTGACGGGCGGGCTTGCCCGTTCGGCGGTCAATCTCGATGCCGGCGCGGAGACACCAGCGGCCGGCGCCTTCACCGCCATCGGTATCGCGCTCGCCACGCTTTTCCTGACGCCCTTCCTCTTCAACCTGCCGCAGGCCGTTCTCGCCGCGACCATCATCGTCGCCGTCCTGTCGCTGGTGAACCTGAAAGAGGTCGTGAAAGTCTGGCACTTTTCGAAGACCGACTTCGCGGCGATGGGCGGCACGATCGCGGTCACGCTCAGCTTCGGCGTGGAATGGGGCATCACGACCGGCGTCGTCCTGTCGCTCTTCCTGCACCTCTACAACACCAGCCGCCCGCACTTCGCGATTGTCGGCCAGGTGCCAGGCACGCAGCATTTCCGCAACGTCAATCGCCATCCGGTCGTCGTGCCGGACCGGATCCTGACCATCCGCATCGATGAGAGCCTCTATTTCGCCTCGGCGAATTTCCTGGAGGAGACCGTGGTGCAGATCCTCGCCAACCGCCCCGACCTCAAGCACCTCATCCTGATGTGTCCAGCGGTAAACCGGATCGATGCCAGCGGCCTGGAAAGCCTCGAAGCGATCAATCGCCGCCTCGCCGATGCCGGCGCGACACTGCACCTGACCGAGGTGAAAGGCCCGGTGATGGACGCGCTGAAGCGCTCGCACTTCCCGGCCGAATTGACCGGCAAGGTCTATCTTCACCAGTTCGAGGCGATCCGCGATCTCGACCCGGACTGCGCCGCCGCCGCGCTCGATGGCACGGCGCCCACGACCGAACCGGGTTCGACGCCCAGCCCGTCGCAGCGCGTCGCGGGGATGACCGCCATCTGGAAATAGCCCGGTCGCATTTGTCGCATTCCCGTACTTTTCTCACGGGTATAGGCAGATCGCATGACGGATCCGGTGCTCCTGAAATACGCCGCGCGCAACACGCCGCGCTACACCAGCTACCCGACCGCGCCGCATTTCCATGCGGGCGTGGACGGCGCGACCTATGCCGGCTGGCTGGGTGAACTGACACCGGATCATCGCGGCTCGCTCTACTTCCACCTGCCCTATTGCCGGGTTCTGTGCTGGTATTGCGGTTGCCACACGCGGGCGAGCCTGAAGGACGGCCCGATCGACCGCTATCTCGACCGGCTCGAGATGGAGATCGACACCACCGCCGCGCTCATCCCGCACCGGCAGAAAGTCGATCACCTTCACTGGGGCGGCGGCAGTCCGACACTTGTTCCGGCCGACCGCATGCGCCGCATCATGGCCCTCGTCCGCGACCGCTTCGACCTCCAGCCGGGTGCCGAAATTGCCATCGAGGTCGATCCCCGCACGCTCGACGACGCCCGCGCGGCGGCTCTCGGCGATACCGGCTTCAACCGCGCCAGCATCGGCGTGCAGACCTTCGACCCGGACGTGCGGCGCGCCATCAACCGCATTCAGTCCTTCGAGGTGACGAAAGCCTGCGCCGACCGCCTGCGCGGCAATGGCGTGAGTGCGATCAATGTCGACCTGGTCTACGGCCTGCCGAAGCAGTCGCTCGAAAGCTGCATCGAGACCGTCGACCGCGTGCTCGAGCTGGAACCCGACCGGCTGTCCGTCTTCGGTTATGCCCATGTCCCGCACATGAAGGGGCATATGCGCCTGATCGAGACCGGCGACCTGCCCGGCACCGAGGCCCGCATCGCGCAGGCCCAGGCGATCGCCGAACGCCTCGTCGCGGCGGGCTATGCCGCCATCGGTTTCGATCACTATGCGCGGCCCGGCGACCCGCTCGCCGAACGGCAGCGCACCGGTCACCTTCACCGCAATTTCCAGGGCTATACGACGGACGCGGCCGATGCGCTGATCGGCTTCGGGGCTTCGGCCATCGGCCGCCTTCCCCAAGGTCACGTCCAGAACACCGCCGACATCGCCGCTTGGGAAAAGACGGTTGCGGCGGGCGATCTGCCGGTGGCCCGCGGCTGCGCCTATGAGGGCGACGACCTCTTCCGGTCGGAGATCATCGAGCGCCTGATGTGCGATCTCGAAGCCGATCTCGGCACGCTCGCCCGCAAGCACGGACAGCCCGTTCCGAACCCGGACCTGTCCGAACTGGAAGCCGACGGCATCGTCCGGCGCGACGGCGATCTCGTCGTGATCAACCCGGTCTACCGCACGCTGGCGCGTATCGTTGCCGCCGCCTTCGACAAGCGGCTGATGGCCGGCAACGCGAAACACTCCGTCTCGGTCTGAACACCGCCTAGCGGCAGATCCACGCCACGGCCGGGGCATAGGCCACGCTGGCCATGCCGAGCGCCGCGATCGCGACGCCCGCAGCGCCGCGGATTTTCGCGGCCTGGCCCAGCTTTGCGAGACTGCCGAAACCCAGTGCTGTCGCGGTGACGCCCGGCATGACGCCGAGGCCGAACCCGGCCATCACGACGGCCCCGTCCATCGCTGATCCGGCACTCATCGCCAGCAGCAGCACGGCATAGACGAGGCCGCACGGGATCAGCCCCCAGACCAGCCCGGCCACCGCCGGAGCGGCACGGCCCGCAGCACGAAACCCGGCGGACTGAACCAGCCGCCGCGTCACCGGTGCGAAGACCCGGTCGGCTGCAGCAAACGAGGGGAGCAGGCCGGTGATCGACAATCCGATCCACACAAGCGTCACGGCGGCCAGCCAGCGCGTGACCAGTTGGGCGGCACTGGGCTCGAGATAGGACAACAGGCCCGAGCCGAGCCAACCGGCCAGCGCACCGAGCGCGATATAGGTCACCCACTTGCCCGCCTGAGCTGTCGCCAGAGCGCCGGCGCGCGACCTCATTGAGCCGCCCGGCGAGAGAGAAAACATCAACGCCGACCCGATCCCGCCGCACATCACGGCGCAGTGCAGCGTGCTGGCGAAACCCGCCAGCACGCCGCCCATGAAACCGGGATGGGTCAGAATCGAAACGGTCGCGCCGTGGTCCAAAAATCGCCCCCTGCCCCTGCGGCCTTTTGGGTTCTTGAACCTTGCACGAAATCATCCGTAAATAGAATGTGGTCTTTCGACGCGGGGAGGCGGAAATGACGACGATGACAGCGCAGCGTGTGGACGCGGCATCGCACTGGGACTGGCTCAAGGCCGGGTGGGGCGATCTCTGGTCCGCACCGCTTTATTCCATCGGATACGGACTGATCTTCGTGGTGGTAGGATTGGCGATCACCGCCGGTCTCTGGACGCTCGGCCTGGGCTCGATCACCCCGGTTGCCCTTGCGGGCTTCGCGCTGGTCGCCCCGGCCTTCGCCGTGGGCTTCTACCGGATTTCCGCGCTGGAAGACGCCGGCCAGAAAGTCAGCTGGACCGCGGTTCGCGACATTCCGAAGGGCCGGTTCGGACAGGTCGCCTTCCTCGGCGTCCTCCTCGTCGTGATCTTCCTGTTCTGGATCCTCATCGCGCGGGCGCTCTATGCCACCTTCACGATCGGCAACTACATGCCGGTGCAGGATTTCACGCAATTCGCCCTAGCCGACCCGGCGGGGCTGACCATGATCGCGGTGGGAACGGTGATCGGCGGGGCGCTCGCCTTTGCGGCTTTCGCGATCTCCGCCTTTTCATTCCCGATGCTGATCGACCGCGATGTCGATGCCGTGACGGCACTGATCGCCAGTGTCGATGCGGTGAAGCGGATGCCGATACTGGCGCTGAGCTGGGCGATCACGATTGCGCTGATGACAGCGGGCGGCATCGCCCTCTTCATCCTGCCGCTGGCGATCATCTTCCCCTGGCTGGGGCATGCCAGCTTCCGGGCCTATCGGGACCTCTTCCCGTCCTGATCGGCATCGGTGCGGTCGGGAAGCGGCGCGTCGTCGTCCAGAAGGATGCGTTGCGCCGCACCGTCCATGTCCTCGTACTGACCGGACTTCACGGTCCAGAAAAAAGCGCCTAGCCCGAACAGGGCCAGCAACAGCGCAGCGGGGATCAGCAGCAGGATAACGGTCATTTGCGGGCCAGTCTGAGCGCGTTCAGCGTCACCACCATCGACGAACCGGACATCGCGATGGCTGCGACCAGCGGCGTCACGAAACCGAAGACGGCGAGTGGGACGGCGATACAGTTGTAAAGAATGGTCAGGCCGAAATTCTCCAGCACGCGACGGCGCGCGGCGCGGGCCACGACGATGGCGTCCGGGATCGCCGACAGCCCCTCTCCCTGAAGCACGAGATCGGCGGCAGCTTGCGAGATGTCGGCAGCAGCGGCTGGTGAGACGGAGACATGCGCCGAGGCCAGCGCCGGGGCGTCATTGATCCCGTCGCCGACCATCATCGCCTTGTGGCCGCGCGCCTTGAAACCCTCGATATCGTCGATCTTTTCCTGCGGCTTCAGACCGGCGCGCCAGTGCGCAATGCCGAGCGTTTCGGCGACCTCCCTCACCGCGCCTTCGCGGTCGCCCGACAAAAGCACCGGTTCGAGCCCGAGCGCGCGCAGTCGCGAGACGGTCTCCGCCGCATCGGGGCGCAGCGCATCTGCGAAGGCGAAGCGGACCGGGTCCTCGCCCTCGACCGAGAGCCAGGCTTCCGACGCGCCGTCGGGGCCGGTTTCGAGACCGAGCCAGGCCGCAGAGCCGAAGCGCACGCGCTTGCCCACGACCATGGCTTCAAGGCCGCCGCCCGGCGTCTCGCTGACGTTCGAGGCGACATCGCCCATGCCCGCGAGGTCCGCGACGGCGCGCGACAGCGGATGACGGCTGGTCCGGGCGAGCTTGGCGGCGAGCTGGAAATTCGCTTCGCCGACCGCGTCCCGGTTGACCAGCTGCGGCTTGCCGATCGTCAGCGTGCCGGTCTTGTCGAAGACGGCGAGATCGGCTTCCGACAGGCGTTCGAGCGCATCGCCCGACTTCACCAGCACGCCGGACCGGTAGAGCCGGCCCGTCGCCACCACCTGGACCGCCGGAACGGCGAGGGCGAGTGCGCAGGGACAGGTGATGATCAACACCGATACGGCGATGATGATGGCGGTATAGGCCTCGGCCCCGAAAATCAGCCAGCCGATCGCCGATGACGCCGCCAGCGTATGGACCATCGGGACGTAGAGCTTCGCGGCCCGGTCCGCGAGGCGGACATAACGCGACCGACCCTGTTCGCCCGCTTCGACGAGACGCGTGATTTCCGCCAGCAGCGAGTCCTCTCGCCGGGCCTCGGCCACGGCGATCAGCGGCGCGGAAAGATTGACCATGCCGGAGAAGATTTTCTCGCCGGGCGCGGCGTCGCGGGGCACGGTCTCGCCGGTGACCAGCGCGGTATCGAGCGCGCTTTCCCCCTCTGCCACCACGGCATCGACGGGCACTTTCTCGCCCGCCGCGATCAGGAGCCGGTCGCCCGGCTTCACATCGCGCGCCGGGATGGCTTCGACATGACCGTTCGCATCCATCCGGTTCGCGGTCGCCGCCTGCATCGAGGCGAGACGCCGCGCCGCCGCGCCGGCGCGGGCCCGCAGCCGGCTGTCGAGGAAACGTCCGATCAGCAGGAAAAAGAGCAGCATCGCCGCCGCGTCGAAATAGACGTGGCCGGACCCCCATACGGTCTCGTAGATGCTGAGCCCGCAGGCGAGCGTCACGCCAAGAGTGATCGGCACGTCCATATTGGTCCGGCGCGACCGCAGGGCCCGGAAGGCGGACTCGAAGAAGGGACGGCCGGCATAGGCCACGGCCGGCAGCACGATCAGCGCCGACAGCCAGTGCATCAGCCCTTTCGTGCCTTCGTCCATCTCGCCCTGGCCGAACCAGACCGGGATGGAGAACAGCATGACATTCGCGGTCGCGAATCCGGCCACCGCCATGCATTTCAGAAGACGCTTCTCTTCCTCGTCCTGCGCCGAAGTGCTGTCTTCCGGCGCGTAGGGCGTGGCGGGATAGCCGATCTCGGCCAGGCGCCGGACATAGTCCCGCGCCTTCGATTTCTCGCCGTCCCAGCTCAGCGCCAGCCGCCCGGTCGACAGGTTCAGCCGCGCATGCCGTACGCCCGGCATCTCCGTCATCCCGCCTTCGACGCGCGCGATACAGCCCGCGCAATGTACGCCCTTCACCAGAAGGTCGATCTCGCGATGCCCGTCGCGCTCGCGCACGAAGGCCGTCGGATCGGCATCGGTCGAGGTGGTGTATGTGGGGTCTATTGCAGCCATAGTTCGGACTGCAGGGTAAAGGGCGGCTCGCCCTCACGCCATGCCCGCAGATGCCATCGGCCGCGAATCCCTTCCGGCAGGGCCGCGACATAGCGCCCCTCTGCCCGGGGTTCGAACGCCAGTTCCTGGTCGCGCGACGTGTCCGCGGGATGGCGCAGCGTGCCGCTCATGTCGAGCCCGTCGATCGGATGACCGTCAGCATCGAGGACCCGGATCACGACCTGGCCGTCTTCGACCTCCGTGGTCGCCGTCCAGCCGAGGGCGGCCTGTTCGGCGCGCGCGGCGAGGGTCGAATTGTAGTCGAGACCCTGGACATAGGAGCGCGGTTCGTCCTCGCCGCGGAAGGTGCGCGTCGCCTGGATGATGAAGATGACATTGACCGTGATGATGACCCCGAAGAAGACGAGGATCACCGCAAGAACATGCCAGCCTGTGACGCGCTTGATCATCGGTCATACCCGGTCTGCAGGACCGATCGTGTCACCTGGACCTCGCCCGAGACAAGGTCCTCGACCCGGAACAATAGCGGCTCGCTGGCCCGGTCGATCGCCTCTTCCGGCAAGGAGGCGAACAGGCGGAAATCCGTTGTCCGGTCGGGCTCGACGGTGACGACGAGGTCGCCGTCTTCCTGCCCCAGAAGCCAGGCATGGAGCGCCGGGTCGCCCTCGATCGAGATGCGGTACTGGTGCGGCTCATGGGTCTTGTTGATGATCTTGACCGTATAGCTGTTGCGCACGGAACCATCTGACAACGTGACGAAATTCGGATTCCGGTCGCGCAGGACGTTGAGGTCCATCGTCGAGCGCGACCCCAGCGCGACCAGCATGACCGCCGCGACCAGCGCCAGCGTCACGGCATAGACGATCGTCCGCGGCCGCACGAAGCGGAAGCTGGGCTTTTCACCCTTCTGGCGCTTCTCGATATTGATGTCGGTGTCGTAGGCAATGAGCCCGGTCGGACGCCCGACCTTCTTCATGATGTCGTCGCAGGCATCGATGCACAGCGCGCAATTGATGCATTCCAGCTGCGAGCCGTTGCGGATGTCGATCCCCATCGGGCACGCCGCGACGCAGGCCTTGCAGTCGATGCAGTCGCCCCGCCCGTCCCAGCTGTCATTCTTCTTGTGCGGCCCGCGCGGCTCGCCCCGGTCCCAGCGATAGGTGACCGACAGCGCGTCATTGTCGATCATCGCCGCCTGGATGCGCGGCCACGGGCACATATAGGTGCAGACCTGCTCGCGCATCGTCCCGGCGAGCGTATAGGTCGTGAAGGTCAGGATGCCGAAGAAGAGATAGGCCGAGATCGGCGAGCCGCCGGTGAAGAAGTGGCTGAGCACGTCGAACGCATCGTGGAAATAGAGAATCCACGCCCCGCCCGTTGCCCCGGCGATGACCAGCCAGACCGCATGCTTGCCGATCTTCCGCCAGGCCTTGTCGAAGCTCCACTTCGAACGGTCGAGCTTGATCCGCGCATTCCGGTCGCCCTCGAACAGGCGTTCCACGGCGATGAAGAGGTCGGTCCAGACGGTCTGCGGGCAGGCATAGCCGCACCACACCCGGCCAAACAGCGCGGTGACGAGGAACATCGCCAGCGCCCCGAGGATCAACAGGCCGGTGACGAAATAGATCTCCTGCGGCCAGATCTCGATCCAGAAGAAGTAGAAACGCCGCCCCTCGAAATCGACCAGCACCGCCTGGTCCGGCGCGCCGCCACCCCGATCCCACCGGAGGAAGGGGATGAGGTAGTAGGCGCCCAGCGCGAGGATCATGAAGACCCATTTCGCGAGCCGGAATTTGCCGTGCACGAGCTTGGGATAGATCGGCTCGCGCTTCTTGTAGAGCTTGCGGTTGGCGGCATCGTTCACCGCCTCGGCATCGTGTTGCTCGATGCCCGGTGCGGCCGCCTTGGGGAGGATCTGGACCATGGTCTCTAGGGACGCTTTTTCAGCCCGAATGTCGATGCGGCAAAAGGGCCGCTGGCGGGCTATTGCCCGCCAGCTCCCATCTCGTCTCCGCCGGCTTCCTGACCGCCGCCCAGCGAGTACACATAGGTCGCCAGCGCGGTGATCATCGGCTCGCTCAGACGGCCTTCCCAGCTCGGCATCACGCCGTAGGGACCGCGGTGGATCGTGGCCTCGATCTGATCCGCGCTGCCACCATAGAGCCAGTCCCGGTCGGTCAGGTCGGGCGCACCCTGCGCCTGGTCGCCGGTGCCGTCTTCCATGTGACAGGACACACACTGGTTCTGGAAGGTCGCCGCACCGCGATCAGCCGCGGCCGCGTCGAAGCTCTGCCCCGAAAGTTGCAGCACATACTGCGTCACGTCGCGGATCTCGGCCTGGCTCAGAAGTTCGTCGCGGCCGAAGGCGGGCATCTGCGAGAAGCGGGTGTCGGGATGGTCCGACCGGATGCCGACATGCAGCGTGTAGCGGATATCGTCGAACGTACCGCCCCACAGCCAGATATCGTCATTGAGGTTGGGATATCCGACCGCACCGCCGCCGCCACTGCCGTGGCAGGTGGCGCAATTGTCGCCAAAGGCCGACCGGCCCGCGGCGATCGCGAAACGGAAGAGTTCCGGATCGTTCTCGATCGCCTGGAAGTCCGCATTCTGCAGCCGGTCGAAATTGGTGCTGCGCGAGGCCTGAAGGTCGGCCATCTGCTGCGCCACATTCGCCCGTTCGGAATTGCCCGTCAGGCCGCGCGTGAAGCCTTCGAAGCCCGGCGGGGCCGGCAGGGCCGGCATGAAGATCATGTAGACCACCGACCACGCCACGCAGGCGTAGAAGATCCACAGCCACCAGCGCGGAAGCGGATTGTCCAGCTCGCGGATCCCGTCCCATTCGTGACCCGTCGTGTCGACGCCGGTCACTTCGTCCTTGTGATTGTGCTCAGCCATGGTTCCGGCCCTTCCCGGTATCGAAGCCTTCGGGTCCTTCGGCATCG
This sequence comes from Alphaproteobacteria bacterium, assembly GCA_016124205.1. GTDB lineage: Bacteria > Pseudomonadota > Alphaproteobacteria > Caulobacterales > Maricaulaceae > Hyphobacterium. Next base: position 55,556 of record WGOD01000004.1, on the reverse strand, counting down.
TCGAGCGGCATCTGGGCCGCCTGGTTGAAGCGTTCGCGGTTGCCGGGCCACAGCGCGTAGACCAGCACACCGGCGAACAGGAGAACGAAGAGGAGAAGCCCCCAGGTCTGTGCGAATTGCGAAAGCGCTTCGTACATGTCGTCCTCCTATCGCTGGTTTTCCGGCGCTTCGGCCTCATAGGTCGAGAAATCGACCATGGTTCCAAGCACCTGCAGGTAGGCGATCAGGGCATCGAGTTCCGTGAGCTCGTCGGGATTGCCGTCGAAGTCACGGATCTGGGCCCCCGGATAGCGCGCGATCAGATCGTCATAACCGGATGAGAAGGGATCGACCTGAGCCTCGAGATCGGTCTCGGCATTGGCGATCATCTCGTCGGTATAGGGCACGCCGAACAGGCGGTTCGTGCGCAGATGCCCTTCAATCTGGCCGTAATCGAGTGCCGCATCCGCCAGGAATGCGTAGGGCGGCATCACCGATTCCGGCACGACCGACTGCGGGTTGATCAGGTGGTCGCGGTGCCACTCGTCGGAATACTTGCCGCCGACGCGGGCCAGGTCCGGACCGGTCCGTTTGGACCCCCACTGGAAGGGCCGGTCATACATGCTCTCGGCCGCCAGCGAGTAGTGCCCGTAGCGCTCCACCTCGTCGCGCAGCGGACGGATCATCTGCGAGTGGCAGTTATAGCAGCCCTCGCGGACATAGATCTGCCGGCCGGCCAGTTCTAGCGGGGTGTAGGGGCGCACGCCCTCGACCTCTTCGATCGTCGAGTTGAGGTAGAAGAGCGGCGCGATTTCGATCACGCCCCCGATCGACACCACGACCAGGATGGCCACGGTAAGGATCAGGCTGTTCCGCTCGAGGAACTTGGCGTGAATGCCCTGGAAGAAGCCTTTTTTCTGCGACATGGCTCAGGCCTCCTATTCGGCTGCAATGAGGGAGGATTGCGGATTGACCCGGTCCTCCGTCTCTTCGACCCCGCCCCTGATGGTGCGGTAGACATTGTAGGCCATCAGCAAGGCACCCAAGAGGAAGAGTAAGCCGCCGAACGCCCGGATGATGTAGTAGGGATGCATGGCCTCGACCGTTTCCACGAAGGAGTATTCGAGGAAGCCGAGATCATTGTAGGCGCGCCACATCAGGCCCTGTGTGATCCCCGACGGCCACATCGCCGCGATGTAGAAAAGGATGCCGATCGTCGCGAGCCAGAAATGCCACTCGATCAGCGCCTTCGACCACATGCCCTTGCGCTTCCACAGCCAGGGAACGAGGCAGTAGACCGCACCGAAGGTGATGAAGCCGACCCAGCCCAGCGCGCCGGAGTGCACGTGGCCGATCGTCCAGTCGGTGTAGTGCGACAGTGCGTTGACGGCGCGCACGCTCATCACCGGACCTTCGAAGGTCGACATGCCGTAGAAGGCGACCGACAGCACCATCATGCGGATGACCGGATCGGTACGCAGCTTGTCCCACGCGCCCGACAGCGTCATCAGGCCGTTGATCATGCCGCCCCAGCTGGGCATCCACAGCATGACGGAGAAAGTCATGCCCAGCGTCTGCGCCCATTCCGGCAGCGCCGTGTAGTGCAGGTGGTGCGGACCGGCCCAGATGTAGATGAAGATCAGCGACCAGAAGTGCACGATCGACAGGCGGTAGGAATAGACCGGCCGTTCGGCGCGCTTCGGGATGAAGTAGTACATGATCGCCAAGAAGCCGGCGGTCAGGAAGAAGCCGACCGCGTTGTGGCCATACCACCACTGGGTCAGCGCGCCCTGCACGCCCGACATCACCGGGTAGGACCAGGCGCCGAAGAAGTTCACCGGCACCGCCAGATTGTTCACCACGTGCAGCATCGCGATGGTCACGATGAAGGCGAGGTAGAACCAGTTGGCGACGTAGATGTGCTTCTCTTTCCGCTTCCACAGCGTGCCGAGGAAGACCAGGAGATAGACCACCCAGACCAGCGTCAGCCAGATATCCGCATACCATTCCGGCTCGGCGTATTCCTTGCCCTGCGTGATGCCGAGCAGATAGCCGGTCGCCGCGATGACGATGAAGAACTGGTAGCCCCAGAACACGAACCAGGGCCAAAGGCCTCCGGCGATCCGCGTCCGGCAGGTCCGCTGCACGACATAGAAGGACGTCGCGATCAGCGCATTGCCGCCAAAGGCGAAGATCACCGCCGAGGTGTGCAGCGGCCGCAGGCGCCCGAAGTTCAGAAAGCCGAAATCGGCAAAGTAGAACAGGTTCGGAAACGCCAGCTGGAGCGCGATAATCACGCCGACCAGAAAACCGGCGATGCCCCAGAACATGGTGGCGATCGTACCGGCCTTGATCACGCCTTCGGCGTATTGCGACTCGTCATTGACCGGGCCGCCATTGGAAAAGGCCCCGACGAGCATGATGAGGCCGATCAGCGAACCGGCCATGATCAGCCAGCCCTGCTGCTCCATCAGCGGATCGCCGCCCCGGGCAACCGCATAGAGCGACCAGAAGAAGACCCCGATCAGGATGAGCGCGATCAGGAAGCCTTCGGCGCCCCCCTTTCGCGGTGCTGGAAATGCGATGTTCGTCATAGAGTCCCCCGACGAATGTCCTGCAGGTTCAATCCCACAGTTTTAGTGCGGCTTTCAAGAGACCCCACACAGAGTGGGGCAATACGCCGCGCATGTCGCAGGTCGGGGGAGGAGACGGGGCCGGACGCGTGATCCGGCCCCGAAACCTGCGGACTGTTTACTCTTGTCCCGGCGCGGTGAAATGCCGGCCATCGAAGCGGTAGGCCGCCCGGGCCATCGCCGCGTTCGACGGCTGGATGTCGAGCGTGTAGCCGACACCCGAACACGCGCCGGGTTCTTCCGGCATGTTGGCGTTGAACACCATCAGGCCGAGATAATCCCAGCCGGCCGTATCGATCGCACCGGACTGGCCGAGCGGAACGACATGCATCTCGCCGTCGCGCAAGCCGAGGGCGACGACTTCGACTCCGGCCTCGGCATCGAGCGAGACGGTGAAGCGGCCATCGAGATCGACCGTGAAATAGTTCGCGCCGAGCTGTTCCAGACCACCCTTCGAACGCCAGGGACCGGTCTCGGACAACGTGCGCTGCAGCGCCACGGTGGAGTTGAACAGCGGAGCCAGCTCGTAATCGAGCGCGAGGTTCTGGGCCCGCCAGCGGCCGATGACTTCCGGAATGGTCGTGCCTTCCTCGCGCAGCGCCGCGGCGACGGTTTCGAACCCGTCCATCTCGACCGTGTTTTCCCAGATCCGGACGATCAGGTCTTCGCCATAGACGTCCGCCATCGACTGCAGCAGCGTCCACTGCGAGTAGTTGTGACCGCTCTCGCTGGTCGTCCAGCAACGCTCCGGCGAGTCATAATCGCTGGAGACGTAGTCGGTCGCATCCTGGTCGGCGCCGACCGTGGCAACCTCGATCCACGAGGCGGTGGATTCGTAGAGCCAGTCGAGCGCTTCCTCGGCGTCATAGGCATACTGGATGACGTGCGCGAATTCGTGGGTCGCCGTCGCCCGCATCAGGCTGTGCGGGGTCGCCGCCTTGCCCAGACCGGCGAAGTCGTTCTCGATCAGGAAGATCGCCCGGGCCGCCGCCATTTCGCGAACGTCGGGCGTGTTCGGGTTGTCGAACACCATCTGCGCGGGGCGCGTGAAACCGAGCGAACCACCGGCATCGCCGATATAGGCCCGGTAAAGGCCCTCGTCGTCGCGGATCGGCTCGGCCCAGCCCATACGGCTGACCTGGATATCGAGCATTTCCTGAAGCGCGACACCCACCGATTCCGCATATTCCAGCGACGAGGCGTCCTCGCCCTCGAGCGTGTAGTAGACGATGAAGTCTTCCGTGCGGATCGACTGGACGTCGCCGCTGAGCTGGATGGAATTGTCGAGCAGGGCCTGCAGCGTATCGACGACCGAAGCGTCGACCGACATCAGCACCAGTTCGAACGTGCCGCTCGATTCACCGCCCTGGTAGCGGGTGATTTCCAGCATGTAGGTGCCGGCTTGCGGGGCTGTATAGGCAAAGGCGGAGTTCAGCGAACCATCGCCGCGGTCGTCATTGAGTGCGACCGGGAAACCGTCCGGACCGACAAGGCGGATCACCGGGTCGAGATCGCCATCGACCGTATCGGCCATGACGTAGAGCGTCTGGCCCTCAGCGAGCTGCACCGGATATTCGAGCGATTCCGGATCGGCGCCGAGAAAGTCGGAATAGACCGCGATCCGTTCGCCCTCGATCGAGCTGAAGTCGAACGGGACGTCCGCATTCGGGTCGATCGCCAGCGACAGGATGGCGTCGCCCTGGCCTTCACCCGACCAGCTGCTGAGCGCGACCTGATAGCGGCCGGCTTCCGACGCCTGGAAGATCAGGTGCGAATTGAGCGTGCCGTCGCCGCGGTCGTCGTTTTCAGCGAGCGTGTTGCCACCGGCGTCGAGCAGCGCCAGCGTCGTGTCGAGATTTTCGGTCAGCGCGAAGGTCGACGCGACGAAGATGTCGTCCTCGGCCAGATCAACCGTGAAATTGCGGGTCGGCCGCGACGGGTCGATCGTCACGACATCTTCCATGATCGTACGTGCGTCGTCGGACAGGCCGAAATCGATGCCGTAGAGGATTTCCAGTTCGAACGAACCGATCCCGTTGCCATAGCCGGTGACCGCGGCGGTGTAGCGCCCGCCAACCGTGGCGACGTAGACGATCTGCGACTGCAGGCTTTCGCCGGACGGCATGTCGTCATTCTGCGCCAGACGCGCCCCATTCGGACCGGTCAGGGTCAGGATGGTATCGAAATTCTCATCCGACATCGTCGTCAGCGTGACGACATCGCCGGCTTCAAGCTCGAACGGAAAATCGACCTGCGGCTGAGAGGCTGTGACCTCGCCCGCAAGAACTTCACTCTGCGGTTCCTGCGCGAGCGCACAGCCCGCCGACACCGCGACCAGAAACGACACGATTGCAATACGCATGAAAAACCCCTGCAGGCCGGTCGCGACAGGCGACCGGCGTCCCTGCCTTCCGATTAGGCCATGTCGGCAGGGGCGGCAAGGCTGGGGCGGGGCCTTCTGCAGGCTGGCCCGCCCCCCATCGCGCCGCTTCGCAAGGCGGGACGGAGGGAGGCGGACTAGCCCGAGGGACTAGGCTAGAGGCTGCCGCGCATTTCAATCAGATCGTCGACCACGGACGGCTCGGCCAGCGTCGATATGTCGCCCAGCGTACTGAAATCATTCTCGGCGATCTTGCGCAGGATACGCCGCATGATCTTGCCCGACCGGGTTTTCGGCAGCGCCGGCGCGAACTGGATCATGTCCGGAGTCGCGACCGGACCGATCTCCCGCCGGACATGCTGTTTCAGCTCGGCCTCGGTCTGCGAGGTCGGCTCCAGCCCGGCGATCAGCGTGACATAGCAGTAGACGCCCTGCCCCTTGATCTCGTGCGGATATCCGACCACAGCCGCTTCCGCCACGAGCGGGTGGGACACGAGTGCGCTTTCGATCTCGGCGGTACCGAGCCGGTGCCCCGATACGTTGAGCACGTCATCGACCCGGCCGGTGATCCACCAATAACCGTCGGCGTCGCGCCGCGCCCCGTCACCGGTGAAGTAGAGACCGCGATAGGCGGTGAAATAGGTCTCGGCGAAGCGCTTGTGATCGCCATAGACCGTCCGCATCTGGCCGGGCCAGGACCCGCGCAGAACGAGATTGCCCTCGATCGCCCCCTCGCCGTCAATGAATTTTCCCTCATTGTCGACCAGTGCCGGCTCGATCCCGTACATCGGCTTGCTGGCCGCGCCGGGCTTGAGGTCGTGCGCGCCCGGCAGCGGCGTGATCAGGCACGCCCCGGTCTCGGTCTGCCACCAGGTATCGACGATCGGGCAGCGGCCCTTTCCGACCACGCGGTGATACCAGGCCCAGGCCTCCGGATTGATAGGCTCGCCGACCGAACCGAGCAGGCGCAGGCTCGACAGATCGTGCTTCTCGACCAGGGCCTCGCCCTCGCGCATCAGCGAACGCAGCGCCGTCGGCGCGGTGTAGAAGACGTTGACCTGGTGCTTGGCGCAGATCCGCCAGAAACGGTCCGGCGCGGGATAGGTCGGGATGCCCCCGAACATCAGCGTCGTGACGCCGTTCGCCAGCGGCCCGTAGGTCAGATAGGTGTGCCCGGTGACCCAGCCGATATCGGCCGTGCACCAGAACACCTCGCCGCGCTTCATCTCGAAGATTGTGTCGAAGGTCAGCGCGGTCCACAACAGATAGCCGCCCGTGGTGTGAAGCACGCCCTTCGGCTTCCCCGTCGATCCCGACGTGTAGAGGATGAAGAACGGGTCCTCCGCATTCATCGGCTCGGGCGGACAGTCGGCATCGACATCGAGTGCCAGCTCGTGATGCCAGTAGTCGCGGCCTTCCGTCCACGGCACGCTCGCCCCGGTATGGCGCACACAGAGCACCGCGCGCACGCCCTCCGCCATTTCCAGAGCCTTGTCGACATTCGCCTTGAGCGGGATCGGCTTGCCGCCGCGCACGCCCTGGTCGGCGGTGATGACGAATTCGGACTCGCAGTCCGTGATCCGCCCCGCCAGCGCTTCGGGCGAGAAACCGCCGAACACGATGGAATGCACCGCCCCGATCCGCGCGCAGGCCAGCATGGCGTACATCGCTTCGGGGATCATCGGCATGTAGAGCGTGACCCGGTCGCCCTTGCGAACGCCGATCGCCTTGAGCTCGTTGGCCATCCGGCAGACATGGTTGTGCAGCTGGCGATAGGTCACCGAGTGGTGAAAGCCCGGATTGTCGCCTTCCCAGATGATCGCGATGTCGCCGCCGCGATCCTTCAGGTGCCGGTCGATGCAGTTGTAGGAGACGTTGAGGATGCCATCGGAGAACCATTCGATCTTCAGCGCATCCGGATCCCAGGACGTCTCCGAGATTTTCGTCGGCGTCTTGAACCAGTCGAGCCGCTTCAACTCCTCGCGCCAGAACCCGTCCGGGTCCTCGATCGACTTTTTGTAGCGCGCTTCGTACTCCGCCCGGCTGGTCCGGATATGCGGCGCATAGCTCTCCGGAACCGGAACCAGTTCCGGAGCGGCTGGGATGGCGTTCGAACCGTCCATGGCGGGATCTCCATTCATCGGATGTGTCAGAAGCTGTACTTGGTCGAGAAGGTGGCGCGCGTGATTGAGCCGCTCTCGCCGTTCTCCAGGACGCGCTCACCAAGCAGGATTTCGGCACCCAGCGTGACGCCGCCCCCGATCGTGACCATGTAGTTGGCGAAGGCGGAGTGGACCCGGCGCGTCGCGGTCGGTGCGCTGAGCGTCATGTCGTTGTCGGCCTCGAGGCGCGAATAGCCTAGATTGAACCGGCGGCCGCCCCCGATGTCGTGACGCAGGGCAACGAGCCCGCCCCACACCGGGATGGCTTCAAGATCGCCCGAGGCGTTGACGATCGCGCCATTGACGGCGTTGAGCCCGATATAGCGCCCGAGCCCTTCGCCGCCGGCAAGGCTGAAGCGGATGTCGGAGCTGTCTCCGACATTGATCCGTCCCTGTGCGGCGAGGCCCCAGCCGAAGGCATTGCCGTCGACGCCGGGCATTTCGAGCGCCAGATTGCGGCCCACCGCGGACAGCGAGATGTTGCCGAAATCGCCGGTGAAGTTGTAGCGCGCGACCACGTCGGGCATCGCCCCGTCGCCGGCATCGATCCGGCCCGTGCCGGCTGCAGGCGTGACGGTCGAGTCGGCGTTTTCCAGCGCGAACTGGAAATCGCCGCGCGTGTAGCGGACCTGTGCCTGCCGCACGAATATCATGCCGTCGGACGCGACCAGGAAGCTGGCGCTCTCGGGAATGGCGGCGGTGTTCTGGAAGGTCGACCAGTCCTGTCCGAAGCGCCAGTCGCCGAGCTGGACCCAGCCCACCCGCAGGCGCGGATTGTAGGAGTTGGACACCCGCTCGTCGCCGCCCGGCGACCCCAGGAAGTCGAACTCGAGTCGGCTGGTGACATTGCCGAAATCGGTCGGCGTCGAGGTGGTGAAGAAGAAGCGCGAACCCTGCGCGGTGAAGTCCGTGTCAGGCTCACCATCGCCCGTGCCTCCAACGGGGATGGCCCCGGGAATGTAGAAGTCGCGCGCGATCGAGGTCGGCGCGATATCGCCATCGGACAGGTCGGTGACATGGGCGTCGATATCGATGAAACCGCCATAGCTGACCCGCGTGTCGCCGGCCATGAAGCCATTCCCGGCGGGGCTCGCGGCCGCCGTCACTTCAGGCAGAGCCGCAGCAGGAGCGGCAACAGGACGTGCCTCCAGCTCGCTGACCCGGTCCGTCATCGCGGTATTGGCCTGTCGGGTGGCATCAATCTCGGCTCTCAATTCAGCGAGCATTGCCTCCATTTCGGCGATCCGCGCCTCAAGCGCGGCCGTCGACGCGTCATCGGCAAAGGCCGGCGCGCAGAGCGCGCCCGCCGCAATCGTGGAAATCAGAAACGTCCTGAAAGTCTGCGCACCTGCCATCGGATGTCCTCCCCCGTCGCATGTGTCGGTTATCGGCAGGGAGTATTCCGGGCGACGGGGTTCCGGGGTATTCGGCTTTGGTCGGAAACAGGCCGGTTTGGCATTAGACTTTAGGCGGATACCGGAATCGCCCGAAGGCGCTAAAGTCTCCGCCGAAGGAAGGGCAAATGCGCGAAACCATCCTCCTGGCCGATGACCACCCCCTGTTCCGGGCGGCACTGATCGAGGCCGTACGGCGTGTGGCGCCGGGCGCCGAGATCGTCGAGGCGGAAAGCCTGTCGGAAGCCCGCGACCGGCTTGCGGACCAATCGGTTGATCTGGTCTGCCTCGATCTGCACATGTCGGACTCGAGCGGGTTTTCCGGCCTGATCGAATTGCGCCAGTCTCATCCCGGCATGCCGGTGGTCGTCATCTCGGCAAGCCAGAGCGGCGGCGCGGCCGCACGGGCGCTGGAGTTCGGGGCCGCCGGCTTCATCCCGAAGACCGCATCCCTCGACACGCTTTGCATGGCGCTCGGCGCGGTCCGCGACGGCGAAATCTGGGCTCCGGAAACCGGTGACGACATCACCGACGAAGCAGCCGAACAGGCCCAGCGACTGGCCAGCCTGACTCCGGCGCAGATGCGTGTACTGCGAGGCGTCGCCGCCGGGCAGCTGAACAAGCAGATCGCCTTTGAGATGGACATCACCGAGGCCACGGTGAAGGCGCACATCACCGCCGTCTTCCGCAAGCTCGGCGTGATCAACCGCACCCAGGCCTCGCTGGTCGCGCAGGCGCTCGAAATCGAACCGCCGAAGTCCGCCTAGCGCAATTGCCGCTTCATCGCGGCGAGCGCTGCGCGCAACGCGGCCGGCGCGACCGGCTTGCGCAGAAGGGTGAGCCCGAATTCACGGGCCGCTTCTTCCGGCTCGCTGCTGCGGTCGGCGGTCACCAGCAAGCCGGGAATGCGCCGGCCATAATGCGCGGTCAGGGCACGATAGACATCTGGACCAAGCGCACCGTCTTCCAGGTGATAGTCGAGAATGACGATATCCGGCCCCTGCGGTCCGAAATCGGCCGCAAGCGCCTGTGCCTCGTCGAGCGCCCCCAGGGCGTGACAGCCCCAGCGGCCCAGAAGGGACAGTCCCGCGTCGAGCAGTTCCGGTTCGTTGTCGACATGCAGGATGTAGAGGCCTTCGAGCGCCGCCGAAGAGGTCGGTCGCCGGCGGCGCGGTTCGGTACGGGCATTCGCACGCGGCAGGATCAGTTCGAAACAGCTGCCGCTACCGGGCTCCGAGCGGACGCGGATCGCGATGTCCAGCTGCCGGCCGATCCGGTCGACGATGGCGAGGCCAAGACCCAGCCCCCGGTCGGCATTTCCCCGGCGCGGACCGCGTTCGAACTCTTTGAACATCTTGTCCTGAAGGTCCTGCGTCATGCCGGGACCGGTATCGTGGACCTGAAGACAGAGCTGGCTGCCGCGCCGTCGGACTCCGATCAGGATCCGGCCCGTCTCCGTGTAGCGCACGGCATTGGCCAGTAGATTCTGGACCATGCTGGCCAGCAGGCCGCGATCGGTGCGCGTCGCGGTGCGGGTCGCGACATAGCGCACCATGATGCCCTTCGCCTCGGCCTTGGGCTGGAATTGCGAAACCAGGTCCTCGATCAGCGGCTGCAGCGAGAACTCGCTGATGTCCGGCTGGACCCCGCTCGCATCAAGACGGGAGATATCGAGAAGGGCGCGCAGAAGCTGGTCGGCATTCTCGATCGACCGGTCGATCCGGGCGACGAGGTCGCGGGTCGATTGCGGCGAGGCGGCAAGGTCTTGGTCGAGTGACGACACGAGAAGCCTCGCCGCAGACAAGGGCTGCAACAGGTCGTGGCTGGCGGCGGCAAGAAAGCGCGTTTTCGACTGGGTCGCGGCCTCGGCCTGGGCCTGCGCGGCCTGAAGTTCCGCGGTGCGCTCGGCGACCTTTTCCTCGAGCGTCTCATAGGCCCGCTTCAACCCGGCCTCAGCCTCCCGGCGGGCCGTCACGTCCTGGTAGACGCCGTAGAAGCCCAGCACCTCGCCGTCTTCCACGCGCGGCTGGTAGACAAGCTGCCAGACCCGCTTGCGCCCGCGCGGATCGCGCCGGATCACGTCGAACTCCTGACGCTGCCCGGCCAGCGCGCGGTCCATATAGGGCCGCCGCGCCGCCAGTTCCTCGGCGGTCATGTAGTCGGACATCGGCTTGGAGATATTCGACCGGTCGATACCAAAGAAGTCGAGATAGGGCTGGTTGGCGAAGATCAGCCGAAGCGACTTGTCGGCATAGGACAGGAGCGCAGGGACGTGATCGGTGTAGAAGCGGGCGGATTTCTCGGTCTGCTCGCGTGCGTCCTCCGACGTCCGGATCTTTGCCGCCGTTTCGTCGATCAGCGCGATTACCTCGCCGGGCGCGACCACCGCGCCTTTCACCACACGCCGCATCAAAAGCCGCGCAGAAGCAGACCCGACGGCCCGCGCGAGGCGGGTCTCGGCCAGCGCGGTCATCGCGGCACTTGCCGGTTCCGTCGGGGAGAGCTTTCGGCCCAGCTGCCGGGACAGCTCGTCCGCGGCGTCCGTTCCGGCTTCACGGCCCAGCACCCGATCGAACAGGGTCAGAATGTCGGCGACACGCGCTCCGGTGACCCCCTCGCCGTCGCTTGTGCGAGTCTCCGCGGGACGCGTGAAGACTTCGGCCTGCAACCGGTCGACCAGCCCGGTGCGCGAAAAGGCCGTCGCCACGATGAAGGCCAGCGTGTTGAACGCCAGCGTGATGAGGACCGAGACCGAGAACGGATCCGCCCCGGTTTCGGGCAGCGGGTGCACATTCGTATAGGAGGGCAGGAAGATCAGGACGAGCCATCCGATCGTCCCGGCGATCATCCCGGCATAGGCGCCGTGCCGGTTGGCACGCCGCCAGTAAAGACCCAGCAACAGGCTGGGCGCGAGCTGTGCAGCCGCAGCGAATGACACAAGCCCGATCGAGGCCAGTCCGGAGGGTCCGGCGAAACTCCGGTCGAATAGCCAGGCCGCGGCCAGCAGCCCGACGATGACCGCACGCCGCCATGTCAGAAGGCGCTGCGCCAGACCGTCCCCGGAAGCCGTCGCAGACCGCCGCAACACGAACGGACCCAGCCAGTCATTCACGATCATGATCGAGACGGCGAGCGTCGTGATCGTGATCATGCCGGCAGCGGCGGAGAACCCACCGAACAGGGCGAGCAGCGCCAGTGGTCCCGCACCGAGCTCGACCGGCAGGGCGAGAATGTAATTGTCGGGATTGGTTCCAGGCAGGAGCGCGGCCCCGGCCATGGCGATCGGCGGGGCGGCGAGCGCCACGCCGACGAGGTAGAGCGGAAATCCGAACCGCGCCGCCCGGACGTCGCCAGGATTGCGGTTCTCCACCACCAACATGTGGAATTGCCGCGGCAGGCAGAGCGCGGCGAGCCCGGCCAGGACGGTGAGGGTGAGGAAGCGCAGATCGAGGGGTTGCTGCGCCAGCGGCACGCTGGTTGTCGCGGGTGTGTCCGGGTTTCCAAGGACGATGAGCGCCATCACACCAATCGCGACCATGGCGGTCAGCTTGACGACCGATTCCACCGCGATCGCGAGAGAGAGCCCGGGATTGGCAACCGAGCTGTCGGCCTTCCGCGCCCCGAACAGGATGGCGAACACCGCGAAGGCGAGCGCCACGAGACCGGCGACATCAAGCCCGTCCGGCACGGTCGTGATGAGCGAGAGCGCACTTTCCGCCGAGCGGAGCTGCAGCGCCATATAGGGCAGGGCGGCGAGCACGAGAATGCCGGCCGCCAGCGCTGCGATGCCCGGCGACTTGCCGAAGCGGGCGGCGAGGAAGTCGGCGATCGAGGCGCTTTCCTGCGACCGGCCCAGCCGGACCATGCGGCGGATGACCGGAAACAGGACGATGAAGACCAGCGCCGGGCCGAGATAGATCGGAAGATAATCCCAGCCATTTCGCGCAGTTTCCCCGACCGCCCCGAAAAAGGTCCAGCTGGTGCAATAGACGCCGATCCCGAGCACGTAGATCAGCCGCCGCCGTGTCTCAGACGCAGCCGGCAAACGGTCGCCGCGCGCGGCGATCGCGAACAGAAGTGCGACATAGGCCGCCAGGGCGAACAGGGTCCAGATCGGTGCCAGCACGCGAGAAATCCGCTCCGTCTCTGGTGAACGCTAGGCAGGTCCGCCGCGCATGGGAAGCCTGAAAGAAGGACGGCGGAGCCCGGAGGCTCCGCCGTGCAGGTTGCGGAAGGAGTTCTGCTTATTCCGCCGGTGCCGGATTGGCCGGTGCGTGACCGACATGGGCCTTGGCGGAAGGGATGCGGATTTCCTCGACCATATCCTGGACCTCGCGGGGCGGGGCCGGTGTCATCACCGATACGGCGATCGAGATCACGAAGGACAGGGCCATGCCGACCGACCCGAAGCCTTCCGGCGAGATGCCGAGGAACCACTGGTCGGCGGTCCCCATGTCGAAGCCGGGCAGGACACCGAGCAGGCCGAGCAGAGCGGTCACGCCCAGGCCGGCGGCCACGACGGTCAGCAGCAGACGACCGGTCCCGCCGACCTCGCCCTTCGTTCCGAAGATCAGGACGACGAAGGCGATGGCGGCCAAGAGGGCACACACACCCATCACCGCGGGCGAGAAGCCGATCTTGAAGTGAACGATGTAGAGTGCCGTCACGACGAGGCCGGTGGCCATGCCCGCGATCGCACCCTGCTTGTTCATCCGCTTCCAGAAGATACCGAGGAAGATGGCCGGGAAGAAGCTCGCCGCGGCCAGTCCGAAGGCGAAGGCCACGACTGCCGCCACGAAGCCCGGCGGATTGATCCCCGCATAGATGGCGACCAGCACCGCGGCGACCGCCGCGATCCGGGCCACCAGCAGCTCCTGCGTATCGCTCATCCCCTTGAACAACACCTTGCGGCACAGATCGTGGGAGACGGCGGACGAGATCACCATCAGGAGACCGGCCGCAGTCGAGAGCGCTGCGGCAAGACCACCCGCAACGACGAGACCGATCACCCAGGCCGGCAGGCCGCCGATTTCCGGATTGGCCAGCACGAAGATGTCGCGGTCGAGCTGCGTCACCTCGTTTTCGGCCGGATCGGCACGGTACTGGATCAGGCCGTCGCCATTGCGGTCTTCGGCGTTCAGAAGGCCGGTATCCCGCCAGTTGTAGAACCAGGCCGGCGTATCGCCCTCGCCCAGATCCGCGCGGGCCGCCGGATCGTTGGCGGCCTCCACCGACCAGCGGCTTTCATTGACCGTGTCGATGAAGTTCGAGCGGGCAAAGATCGCGACCGCCGGGGCAGTGGTGTAGAGAATGGCGATGAAGATCAGCGCCCATCCGGCCGATTTGCGCGCATCCGATGCCTTCGGAACGGTGAAGAAGCGGATGATGACGTGCGGCAGGCCCGCCGTGCCGACCATCAGCGCAAGCGCGATGGCGAACACGTCGATCATCGCCTTGGACCCGTCGGTATAGGCGCTGAACCCGAGCTCGGTGAGCGTTGTGTCGAGCGACTGCAACAACGGCGTACCGTCCTGCGCATTGCCGATGAAACCCAGCTGCGGGATCGGCGAACCGGTGATCTGCAGCGACAGGAAGATGGCCGGAACCATGAAGGCGAAGATCAGGACGCAATACTGCGCGACCTGCGTGTAGGTGATCCCCTTCATCCCGCCGAGCACGGCATAGAACAGGACGATGATCGCCCCGACGATGACGCCCGCCTCGATCGGCACGTGCAGGAAGTTCGAGAAGGCGATCCCGACGCCCCGCATCTGCCCCGCGATATAGGTGAAGGAGATGAAGAGCGCGCAGATCACCGCGACGATGCGCGCGGCCTGGCTGTAATAGCGGTCGCCCACGAAGTCCGGCACGGTGAACTTGCCGAATTTCCGGAGATAGGGCGCGAGCAGGAGCGCCAGCAGCACATAGCCGCCGGTCCAGCCCATCAGATAGACCGAGCCGTCATAGCCGGAGAACGCGATGATCCCGGCCATCGACATGAAGGACGCCGCACTCATCCAGTCCGCGGCGGTGGCCATGCCGTTAAAGACCGGATGCACGTCGTGCCCGGCCACGTAGAAGTCATCGGTCGAGGCGGCCCGCGCCCAGACCGCGATGCCGATATAGACCCCGAAGGTCGTGATGACGAAAAGTGCCGTCCAGAACAGGGTCGGCGAAATACCCATGATGTCCATTGGAACCTCCCTCAGCCCTGGTCGTCGTCGACGTCATACTTGCGCTCGATGCGGTGCATCAGCGCGGAGTAGACGAAGATCAGAATGACGAAGACGTAGATGCTGCCCTGCTGGGCGAACCAGAATCCCAGCGGCGCGCTGCCGATCGAGAACTGGTCGAGAAAATCGCGGAACAGGATTCCGGCGCCGAACGACACCAGGAACCAGATGGCCAGAAGAACGCCCATCAGGGTCAGATTCTCCCGCCAGTACGCCTTGAATGATGTTTCGGAGATGTCGTGCGCGCCTTGGGCGCCCCCCTCCCCGTTCTCCGGTGCCTCCGCCATGTTGGCCTCCCCGTTTGTCATTGCCGGCCCGAATGTCAGTGCCGGATGACGCACCATGCCAAGCGCGCCGGGATGGCGTCACCCCGACATTGGTCGAATCCGGCTCGAACGCGCGCGGCGGCTTGCCTTTGTAGGGACGGGTTCGCTAGCTTGCTTGCAATAGGAAACCGACGAGGAATCTCGCTTTCATGGCAACGCCCGCTGCGCTCTACGAACGCCACCGGAAACATCTCGACGCCGCTTTGGAGGCATGCGCTACGCGCCACCAGTGGAGCCCGTTCCGGGAATCACCGAGCAGCAAGATTCATGGCGAGGAAAAGCCCGCCGAGGGCAAGGCCCGTTTCGACGCCTTGCTCGGCAAACCCTTCGAACTCGATCAGCCCGGCACGATCGGCCGGACCGGACACGAAGTCTCGCCCTACACACAAAAACGCCTCGGCATCGACTACCCGAAAAGCGATCCCGACGCCTTGTTCGCCGCCGCGAAGGCGGCCATGCGGTCCTGGTCCCGCCTGACACCGGAAGAGCGCGCCGGGATCTGTTTCGAGATCGCCTTCGCGATGGAAGAGCAGGCCTTTGCGAACGCGCACGCCACCATGCACACCGCCGGGCAGGCCTATCTCATGGCGTTCTCGGGAAGCGGACCCAACGCGCTCGACCGCGGCATCGAGGCCCTCGCCTATGCCTACAAGGCGCTGAAGGACGTGCCCGGCCAGGCGCAGTGGGAGAAGAATTTCGGCCGCGGCGGCGATGTCCGGCTAAACAAGACCTACCGCACGCGCGGCCGCGGTGTGGCCGTGGTCGTGTGCTGCGCGACCTTCCCGATGTGGAATGCCTATCCCGCCATCTTCGCCAATCTGATGACCGGCAATCCGGCCATCGTGAAACCCCATCCCAACGGCATCCTGCCCGTGGCAATGGCGGTGAAGCGCATGCGCGAGGTGCTGACCGAAGCAGGTCTCGACCCGAACATGGTCCTGATGGCCGCCGACACGCGCGAAGCGCCGGTGACGATCGACCTGCTGAAACACCCCGACTGCGCGATCATCGACTATACGGGCAGCCAGCGCTTCGGCCGCTGGATCGAGGAAAATTGCGCCGACCGCCTCGTCTACACCGAGACCGCGGGCTGCAACGGCGTCGTGATCGACGGCTTCCGCGATACCGACGGCGCCATTGCCGGCCTTGCAAACGGGCTGTGCGGCTTCTCGGCCCAGATGTGTACCAGCCCGCAAAATCTTCACATCCCGGAAAGCGGAATCAGCGGTCCTGATGGGGATATGAAGTTCGACGAGGTCGCCACTCAACTGGTCGAGGCCATCCGGTCGCGCGGCAGCAATCCGAAGGTCGCGGCGGGGCTGTGCGCCGCCATCCAGGCCGAGGAATCCCTCAGACATATCGACCGCGTGCGGGAGGCAGTGACGAAGGCGGGCGGGCGCGTCTGGCTCGACAGCCACCCTTACGACCACCCCGACTTTCCCGAAGCCCGGACGGCGACACCGCTGGTCGTCGAAGTGCCGGCCGAGGCAATCGATCTCTATGGCGAGGAAGTCTTCGCACCGGTCTGCTTCCTGATCCGGGAACCGGACCGCGACACGGCGCTGGAACGCGCGGCACAGCTTGCAGCCACGCGGGGGGCGATCTCGTCCTACCTCTATTCCGCCGACCCGGACTTCATCGACCGGGCGCAGGACGCCTTCACCGATGCCGGGGCTTCGCTCTGGATCAACATGGACGGCCGCATGCCGATCAATTTCGCGGCAGCCTACAGCGACTATCACGTCACGGGGCTGAACCCGGCCGGGAATGCCTGTCTTGCCGACCTGGCCTTCGTTGCGAACCGATTCCGCATTGTCCAATTCCGCGAGCCTGTGCCGGCGGGAGACGCGGCATGAGCGGCGAACTGGAGGGCAGCGGAACCGACATCCTCACCCGCTGGCGCGATCAGGGCCACGCGCCCGGTTTCGCCAAGCTGCTCGGCTTCCGCATCCTGTCCTTCTCCGAAGGCCGCGCCGAACTGGAATGCGCCATCACGCCGGAGCACGCCAATCTGATGGGCGGGGTGCATGGCGGCGCGATGGCCGGGCTTGTCGATGCGGTCACCGGCTGCGCGATGATGACGATGATCGGAGCCGACGAGCAGTTCGCGACGACCGATATCCAGGTGCGCTATGTCCGCGCCGCGCCCGCGGGGATTGATCGCCTGATCGCGGAAGCTGAAATCGTCCATCGCGGCCGCAAGATGGGTGTCGCGGAATGCGTGATCCGGTCGCCCGACGGCACGGTCCACGCCCGCGGCACGGCCTCGATGATGCTCACGCCCCGCCCGGCCCGCTGAACAGCGCCGCGACATCCCGGCGAACGACTTTGCCGACCGCATTGCGCGGCAGGGCCTCGGCGCGGTGAAACCGCTTCGGCACGGCGGCCACGCCGATCGCCTCGCGCACGGCGCGGGCCATCGCGTCGTCAGCCACCTCGCCCGATGTCACGACGGCGGCTTCGATCCGGTCACCCCAATAGGGATCGGATACGCCGAAGACGCAGGCTTCGCTGATCCCCGCGACCTGCAGAAGTGCCTGTTCGACCTGCGCCGGATAGACGTTGAACCCGCCCGTGATCAGCACGTCCCGCGCGCGGCCCCGGATGAAGAGATGGCCATCTTCGCCAAGCCGCCCGAGATCACCCGTATGCAGCCATCCCTCCTCGTCCAGCGGTGAGGGTTCGCCAGTCAGATAGGCGCGGATCGTCAACGGCCCCCGCGCGAGGATTTCCCCGATCCCGTCGGCATCGGGCTTGTCGATCCTCACCTCGGTCGAGGGACAGGGACGGCCGCAGCTTTCGGCGTGACCGCTCTCGGCGAGGTCCTCCGCCGACATCGCCGCGATGGCCATGGGGGCCTCGACCTGTCCGTACATCACGCCGATCCGAGGACCGAAGGCGGCTTGCGCCCGCGCGATCTGCGCCGGCGGCATCGGGGCGGCGCTGTAGATGAGCTGCCGCAGACGCGGAAAGCGTTCGGGCCGGGCACCATCGCGCTCCATCAGCTTGACGATCAGGGTCGGCGGCATGAAGGCGAGGCTGACGCCCCGCTCCGCCATCAGATCGAGCAAGCTGTCCGGATCGGACCGCGACACGATTTCGTGCCGCCCGCCCGCCGCGAGCACCGGCAGAAGGAAATGAAAGGCCCCGTGCGACAGCGGGGCGACGGCGAGGTTCACATCCGTCCGCCCGATCCCGAAAACCGATGTCAGATCATCCATCACGGTCGCAATGACCTGGTGGGTCTGAGCCACCGCCTTGGGTTCGCCCGTCGTCCCGCCGGTGAGCTTCACGGACATCGTGTCGTCGAGCGACCGCTCCGGAAACCCGTCCTGTGGCAAGGTGCCCGCCGGTAGGGGGTCCGGATCGCGCCCGTCGAAACGCCAGGTCAGGTCGAGCGGCGTGACGCAATCGCCCACCGCCTCGTCGAGGATGAGAAGGTCCGGCCTGAGCCGCTCATTGACGCGATCATTGAGTGTTCGCGCGGCGCGCGGATTGACCGGAAGCCAGGCATGTCCCGCGATGAAGATGCCGAACATGGCGATGACATGGGCGGCGTGATTGCGCGCGGCGAGCGCGACGAGACGCGGCTCTTCGCCGAGCGTTTCGATCAGTGCGGCCGCGACCGCGCGGGCCCGCGCGGCCAGTTCGCCATGGGTCAGTTCAATCCCGAGATCATCGCGCAGGGCGGGCCGCTCCGGTTCGGCATCGGCGCGGCGCAGAAACCGGTTGATGGGCAGCATCAGGCCGGCCGCTCCAGCACGGTCACCGTGGTCGCCGCCTCCTCGATATCGAGAAAGCCCCCGCCATTCTCCGCGGCCGCGATCCGCGCGCCCTCGACCTGGCGCGTCCCGGCCTCGCCGCGCAGATGCAGACACAGCTCGTAAAGCTGCGCGATTCCCGTGGCCCCGACCGGATGCCCCTTGGACACGAGCCCGCCCGACGGGTTGACCGGGGTGCGGCCGCCGATCCGGGTCTCGCCCCTCTCGGTCCACGCCCCGCCCTCGCCGATTCCGCAGAGGCCTAGATTCTCGATCTGCTGAATCTCCGCCCAGGCCGTGGCGTCATGCACTTCGGCCAGATCGATATCGCCTGGGGATATGCCGGCCATCTCGTACGCCGCCCGGGCCGCGCGCGCTCCGATATGGTTGGCGTAGTCGTCCGGCGCGCGCGGGCCCGTGCTGACCAGCGCAATGCCGCGCAGGCCGACCGCCCGCGCCCTTGCCTCCGAAGGCAGGGCGTTTTCCGCCATCAGCACCAGTGCCGCCGCCCCGTCGCTGATTGGCGCACACATGGACCGGGTAAACGGCCACACGATCGGCTTGTCGGCCAGCACCGCCTCGACACTCATCGGCGTGCGGTATTGCGCCAGCGGATTGTGGACCGAGTGGTCGTGATTCTTCGCCGCCGCCATCGCGATCTGGCGCTGCGTCGTACCGAAGGTTTTCATGTGCAGCCGGGCGAGCGCGGCATAGCTGTCCATGAAGAAGCTACGCGTGTCCGCCGGCGTCTCGCAGCCCGCGGGGATGATGTCGGCCGCCAGACCGCCGATGGCCGCCTCGATCTCGTCGATCCGTGAAATGTCGGTGCCACCGAGAAAAGCCTTCGCAACCGCCTCCGGCCGGTCTGGGAAGAACATCTTCTCCGCCCCGGCGACCAGGACACAGCTCGCCAGTCCGGCCCGGATATGCGCTGCCGCCTGCCACAGCGCTGTCGAGCCACTGGCACAGGCATTCTCGACATTGGCGATCGGGATAGAGTGGATGCCCGCAGCCTTCAGCGCGATCTGGCCCCTGATCGTGTTCTGCCCTTCAAGGATCGGCTGACGCGTATTGGCGAACCAGGCCGCTTCGATCCGGTCCGCGCCGACACCCGCATCGCGCAGCGCGCCGGTCACCGCCTCGGCGGTCATCTCGGCGACGCTGCGGGCGGGCTGCTTGCCCATCGCCGTCATCGAGATTCCGGCGATCGCGAGGCGGGTCATCAGGCCTCCAGGCGTTTCTTCAGGTCGTCGCGAACCACCTTGTTCAGCGGATTGCGCGGCAGGGCATCAATGATCTCCAGCCGCTCCGGCCATTTGAATTTCGCCACGCCTTCCGCCTCGAGGAAGGCTTTCACATCGTCGAGCGTCAGCGACGCGCCGGGCTTCAATACGGCGAAGAGGCAGACCTTCTCGCCCATTGTCTCGTCGGGATAGCCGCAGACCGCCGCTTCCGCGATAGCCGGATGAGCGGTGAGAATGCCGTCGAGTTCCTCCGGGGAAATGTTCATCCCGCCCCGGATGATCAGTTCCTTTCGGCGGCCCTTGAAGCGGTAGAAGGCCTTCAGATCGCCCTCACCCGCAATTTCGAACAGATCGCCGGTCCGGAAATAGCCGTCGGCGTCGAACACATCGGTTCCGGCATCGTTCAGATAGCCCTCGAACACGTTCGGTCCGCGGATCAGCACCTCGCCCGTCCGGCCCGGTTCGAGGATTTCCTCGTCATCCTTTTCCCAGTCGACGAGCTTGGTCTCGAAGCGTTCGGCGAAGCGGTTGTTCCACTTGAACTCCGGCCGACCGAACCGCGGAAACAGCGTCGCGCGCTGTTCGGAATCCGGGACTTCGTTTGGCCCGCCGCACAGGCCGATCCCCTCGTTCGAACCGAAGAAATTGATGATCTCGATACCGAACTTGTCCTTGAAACCCTTCACCATCCACGGGTCGAGCGGCGCACTGCCCGAGGCGATGTATTTCGCTGCCGACAAATCCGTGGCCGCGTGCAGTGCCTCGGTCTTCAGGAAGATGTTCAGAACCGCAGGCGGCGCGATCGTGTAGGCGACCTTCTCCTCGCTCATCTGTTTCAGGAAGACCGGCAGGTCGAACGGGTGGTGCAGCACCAGGGTCGACGCAATCTGCGGCCAGTAGAACATGAAGCCCGACAGCGACGCCATGTTGGTCATCGGGAAGGGGTTGAGCATCACCGCGCCCTCAGGAAGCGGCACGGCGTCCTGAACCGCCAGAACCTGGGCGAACCAATGCTGGTGGGTCCGCGGCACGCCCTTCGGCGTTCCCGTCGTTCCCGACGTCCAGCAGATCGTGAACAGATCCTCAGCCTTCCCTTTTGCCTTGACGGTGCGCTCAGGCCGGCCGGGATTGATCCCCAGCGCGGTGAAGCCCGACTTCGCACGGCCATAGGCAAACCGCAGACAGTTTTCGGGCAAAGACCCGGCAACGCTCGGGGCGGCATCCGCGCCCTTGAATTCGCTGACTCCGATGAAGGCCTTGGCCGGCAATTCGTGCGAGGTGTGGCGGATCTCGTGACGGCCATACTGCATCGGTACGGGGCTGATGATGGCCCCCAGACGCGACAGGGCAAGATAGACGACGGGCAGTTCGGCCGTGTTCGGCAGCTGTACCAGAACACTGTCGCCATGGCCGATCCCGGCCTTCGACAGCTGCGCAGCCAGATTGTTCGAGGCATTGACGAGACCGGCATAGGTGAGCCGCGACTGCGCCCGCCCGACCAGGGCTTCGCAATCGGGCGGATCGATTACCGCTTCGCGGTCCGGCGCGCGCTTCGCTGCCGCATCGACGACGGCGTGAAAGGTCCGGTCGTCCCACCAGCCGAGTTTGCGATAGCGCCTGTGCCGTTCCTCGCGGCTGTCCTTGCCCATGCCTGTCTCCCCTGCGCCGGCTGTCCGGCCTGATTATTCGTTGCTTGTTCTGGATACTCGCGATGTCAGGCGGCGATCTCCCCGCCGGGTGCCCAGGTTCCGTGGAAGCCTGCCGGGACGCGCTGCGGCAGCTTGATCCGGGCGAGCGGCTTTCCGCCGAAATCCTTCGCGTCGAGGATCAGCGCTTCCGAGCGGCCCTCCCGCGCGTCCGTCACGAAAGTGATGACATAGCCATCGTCCTCGCCGCTCGCTCCGATACGCGGGGCAAAGGCCGGCTCCGATCCGAAGACTCCCTCAGGGAAGCGATGACCGACGCCCTGCCCGGTCTCGAGATCGTATTTCACCATGCCGTCGAACACCTGAGTGTCCGTGTTCGGAATGGTGACATTGTAGGAATAGCGGGTGCGGTAACCTATCTCGTCGAGATTGACGACGGGGAACTCCGTCCGCCGGTCGTCGAGATGCTCGACCTTCGTTTCGCCGGTCGAGAGGTTGAAGCGCCAGCGATGCAGCTCCGCCTGAAGCGCCAGCACCGCCGCCATCGGCGCATAGGGACCGAATTCGCGGTTCGGCGGCAGGCCGTTGGGCACCATCTTGCAGGCGCAGAAGACGATCTCGTCGCCCTCCTCCCAGGCATTGATGCCGTGATAGATGTAGCAGGGATCGGTTTCGAACCAGCGCACCGGACCGGTGCCGTCGCGGCGGATCACCGCGAACCGGGCCGGAAGATCCTTCGGCTGGTGGATCTGCCACATGCCGTTGCGCAGTCCCGCCTCTGTGAACACGACCGGCAGGTCCATCAGGATCATGTAGTTCTCGGTGATCGCCATATCGTGGGGCAGGCGCGGACCGGGCAGGTCGATTTCGCGGAACCAGCTCAGCTCATTGTCCTTCGACACGACACCCGCGGACATCACCGGCTTGTAGAGGTCATAGTCGAAGAACAGGAATTCGCCGGTCTTCGCATCCGTCTTGGAGTGCGCCGAGACATTCTTCGGCAGCGCGCCGGAGAAGGTTTCGGTGCGTACCGTCTCCAGCGTGCGTGTATCGACGCGGACCGGCTGGCCGCTCACATACCAGAGCGCCAGCAGGGACCCGTTGTGGAAGACCACGTCGGTATTGGCCGTGTCCTTGTAGGTTGTCGGCGTCCGGCCCCGATGCGCGGGCAGAAGGATACCGCCGGCATCGAGCCGGCCGGCCTTCTCCGCCTCGTGGTCGGCGGTCCGGATATAGCGGTTGCGGTACTCCGCCTTGCCGTTCTCGAAATGGATGGCGTGCAGCATGCCATCACCGTCGAACCAGTGATGCATTCCCTCCGGCGGCGTCATCGGATTGGGTCCGTTGCGAACATAGCTGCCCCAGAGATCGTCCGGGATTTCGCCCTCGACCTCGAGTTCCAGTGCGGTGACCTCATCCCGGACCGGCGCATAGACGCCTTTCAGATAGGGATTGAACTGGTTGAGTTCGGCCAGTCCTTTTTCGAAATCGCTCTGGAAGATCGTCATCGGCGAACCCTTTCTGATACGGATTATTGTGCAGCGGACCGCTGCGCGGCCACGGCGTGAGCAGGCGTCGCGCAGGCCGCACGATACTCGGTTTCCAGCGCAGCCACGATCGCGTCCATTGGCTCGATACCGGTCACCGAACCGACGCCATGCCCCGCCGACCAGACATCGCGCCAGGCTTTCACCTGGTTTTCGCTGTCGGAGAAATCCGGGCCGTCGGACCGGCCCTTGCCGCCGACGCCCATGCGCTCAAGGCTGGCCTTGAGATAATAGGCATTCGCTCCGGTCAGTTCGTTCGACATGACCAGGTCTTCGAACTCGGCAGCCACCACCATCTGCCGGTAGTCGGCACTGGCGAGGCTGTCGTCAGCGGCGATGAAGCGCGTGCCCATATAGGCGAGGTCCGCGCCCAGCACTTCCGCCGCGCGGATTCCGCGACCGTCGCTGATCCCGCCCCCCAGAATGACCGGCCCGTCGAAGAAGCGGCGGACGGCGGAGACGAAGGCAAAGGGCGACATCGGTCCGGTATGGCCGCCCGCCCCCGACGCGACGAGGACCAGGCCATCGGCGCCCTGATCGACCGCCTTACGCGCGAAGGGCACGCTGTTCACATCGGCGAAGACCAGACCGCCATAGGTATGCACGGTCTCGACCACGCGGCGCGGACCGCCCAGCGCCGTGATCACGACATCCGGCTTGTGCTGCGCAACAAGATCGAGCTCCGCATCGAAACGGGCATAGCTGGAATGCGTGACCATGTTGGCTGCGAAGGGCGCCAGATCCGGCTGTGGCGCGCACACCAGCGACATCCACTCCGCCAGCGTTTCGATCGTGCGCGCATTGGGAAACGGAAAAGACGCCATCAGTCCGGCGCGCCGCGCGCTCTGGACCATGTCCGGCCCGGAAACGAGGAACATCGGCGCCACAGCGACAGGCAGCCGCATGCGCGATTTCAGGGCATCGAATTGGGCTCTGGCGGTCAAATATCCGGTCTCCGATAGAAACTTTCATAACGCTACCTTCCCGGTCGGGGCGCGGCAAGACCTTCCGCGCGCGATTGCGCGCAGGTGATACCAAGCGGCTGGCCCCCTCTTGTTCTGCCTGCATCAAGGGGTTAGCTTAGGTTTCGAAATGAAAGTGAGTGCGCATGGCTGTCGCGCACCGCGGCGACGACGCGGCTCGGGAAGGGGTCAACATGTCAGGAAATTCGCGCTCCGGCACCACCCGACCATCGGCTGAGCCCGTCTTCATTCTGGGCGGCGCACAAAGCGATTTCGCGCGCAACTGGGCCCGCGACGACAAGGGCCTCTTCGACATGATTTCGGAGACGACGGCCGCGGCGCTCGACGACGCGCGGATCGAGGCTTCCGACGTCGACGTCATCCATGTCGGGAATTTTGCTGCGGAGCTTTTCTGCGGACAGGGCCTGCTCGGCGGCATGGCGGTTCACGCCCATCCGGACTTCGCCGGCCTGCCGACCAGCCGCCACGAAGCGGCCTGCGCCTCGGGATCCATGGCGATCTTCTCGGCCATGGCAGACATCGAATCCGGCCGCTACGGCCTCGCCGCCGTGATCGGTGTGGAGATGATGCGCAACGTCCCAGGCCAGACCGCTGCCGAACATCTCGGCAGTGCGGCGTGGGCCGGTCGGGAAGCGCTCGGTGCGCGCTATCTCTGGCCGCGCATGTTCTCCGACACCGCCGAGGAATACGACCGCCGTTACGGGCTCGATCCGGAACATCTCGCCGAAATTTCCCGTACCAATTTCGCCAACGCAAAGCGGAATCCCAATGCCCAGACCCGCAGCTGGCAGTTCGGCGAGAACAGCTTCGTGCAAGACGATGAGACCAACCCGGTGATCGAAGGCCGGATGCGCAAGAGCGATTGCGGCCAGGTCACGGATGGTGCGGCCGTGATCTTCCTCGCCTCGGAAACCGTCGCCCGCGAATACGCTGCGGCGCGCGGGATCGACCTCGCGGACATTCCGCGCATCAAGGGCTGGGGTCACACCACGGCACCCCTCCTGTTCGAAGCCAAGCTGGCCGAGAGCCGAGGCAAGGACGGCTACATGTTCCCGTGGGTGCGAAAAGCGATCACCGACGCCTATGCCCGCGCCGGGATTGCCGGGCCGCAGGACCTCGACCTCGTCGAGACCCACGACTGTTTCTCGATCACCGAATACATGGCCATCGAACATTTCGGCCTCGCGGCGCCGGGCGAAGCCTGGAAGCCGGTCGAGGAAGGCGTGATCGGCATGGACGGGTCGCTGCCGTTCAACCCATCCGGCGGGCTGATCGGGCTTGGCCATCCGGTCGGCGCGACGGGCGTTCGCATGGCGCTCGATGCCGCACGTCAGACCACCGGCAAGGCGGGCGACTATCAGGTCGGGGGTGCGAAGACCGCCGCGACCTACAATGTCGGCGGATCGACCACGGCCAGCGCCTGCCTCGTGATCGGGACCTGATTGCGCATGGACATCTATCTCTACGACGCGGTGCGCACGCCCCGCGGCAAGTCGAAGGACACCGGCGGGCTCGCCGAGTTCACGCCCCACGAATTGGTGCGCCAGCTTGTCGACGCGCTGAAATCCCGCACCTCGCCTGAGGCCATCGACCGCGCCGCAGCCTTGACGCTCGGCTGCGTCGGTCAGATCGGTGCGCAGGGCGGGCACCTCGCCCTGGTCAGCCGGCTTCACGCCGGTCTGCCCGAGGCCGTCCGCACCCTGACGATCAACAATTACTGCGTTTCCGGCATGACTGCCGTCGGCCTGTCCGCGCACGAAGCATCCGGTTTCGGCGACGATCGACTGCGCCTCGCGGGCGGGGTCGAGATGATGTCGCGCGTCGCCTTCATGGGCGACCACGCCTTTTATTATGACGACCCAGAAACCGCGCGGAATCTGCGCTATGTGCCCGTCGTCCTTTCCGCCGACCTGATGGCCACGATGGAAGGTTTCACCAAGGCTGATCTCGACGCCGTGACCGCCCGCTCGCACCAGCGCGCGGCGGCCGCGATGGAGTACGAGCGCACCGAAATCGTCGCCGCGAAACGCGCAGACGGCAGCATCGCGCTCGACCGTGACGAGTGCGTCCGCCCGGGCACGACCGCGGAAGCTCTCGCCGCAATGGAGCCGGCCTTCGGCGAACTCGGCGCCAAGGGGTTCGACAAGGTGATGCTGAACGCCCGCCCGGAGCTGAAAGAGATCCGGCACCTGCACTCGGTCGCGAACTGTCCGCCCACCTGCGACGGGGCGAGTCTCGTCCTGCTGGGTTCGAAAGCGGCAGGCGAGGCTGCCGGGCTGAAACCCCGCGCGCGCGTCAGGGCGCTGGCTGAAGCGACCGCCGATCCGGTGCTGCAGCTGACCGCCGGCTTTGCTGCGCTCGACAAAGTGCTGGACCGCGCCGGAATGGCGCTCGGCGATTTCGACCGTATCGAGTTCATGGAGGCCTTTGCGGCCACGCCCGTGAAGTTCGAGCGCGACTACAGTCCGGATATCGACAAGGTGAATCCGGAGGGAGGACATCTGGCGATGGGCCACCCCATGGGCGCATCGGGGGCTATTCTGATCTCGACCCTGCTCGCCGGTCTCGAACGTCAGGGCGGCACGACCGGTCTGGCCGTCGCGCATGGCGGCTCGGGGGTCGGCTCGGCGATCGTGATCGAGCGGGTCTAGAGCCCCGCGTCTGCCTTCAGCATCGCGATGACGTCTGCGTCGCTGGCCATTGGCTGGCGCGTGCGGGCATAGGCATGTGCCGAACGCGGCTTGCGATCAAACCACAGCGCCCCGTCCACTGGGGCAGGCCGGCCTTCCATCAGCCAGAGGGCGGTATCTGCGCCCTGTGCGCCATTGCGGAGGATCGGGTGCAGGATCTTCCGGAACTTCGGCAGGCTGCGCTGGACACCCGGCGTGTCGACCCAGCCGGGATGCATCGTGTAGGCGGCAAACCCCCGCGCCGCCCAGTCATTCGTCAGGACGATCTGCGCCCGCTTGTGCGTCGCATAGCCGGCCACGCCGCTGAAGCCCTCCGGCTTCTGCTTCATGTAGAGGAGGTTCTGCGGCGCATTGTAGAGCCCGCCCGACGCCATGTTGACGAGCGTCGACCCGGGCTTGAGGGCTTCGCAGGCAATCAGCGCCTCGGTCAGGATGAAGGGGTTGAGAATGTTGACCGCATACATGCGGGCGACGCCCTCATTCGTCTCCGAATAGCGGTGGTCGAGAATGCCGACATTGTTCACCAGCGCATCGATACTGCCGCGCGCGCAGAGCCGCTCGGCCAGCGCGCGCGTCTCCGCCACCAATGACAGATCGCAGATCTCCGCCTCGATCCGCCCCGGCCCCGTACACTGGGCGATCAGGTCGTCGAGCGCTTCCCGGTTGCGGCCGATCGCAATGACCTCGGCGCCATTCTCCGCCGCGGCCTGTGCCATGGAGGCCCCGATCCCGGCACTTGCACCGGAGATCACGATGCGCTTTCCGGCCAGGCCGGGATAGCGCGGCCGTCCCGGCAGGCCCCGCGCGCGATAGCCGATCGCGGTGAAGGACGGCGTGAACCGGCCGTAGAAATTCACGACCTTCAGGAGCGCCGCCGCATTCATCTCAGAACCGGGAATAGGTCAGGTCGGCGGTGCCGCGCGTGCCGATATGCAGCTTGGGATCGTCGGGCTTGAACAGGCCCAGACACCAGGTCTCGCTAGCCGGCATGTCGCGGTTCCAGTCGAGCGTCATCTTGCGGTGCGCGATCTTCCAGACCCCGTCGCGCTTCTCGAACTTGTCGAACAGGCGTCCGCCGGTCAGCGTGTCATAGGGCTCGCCTTTGTCATTCTCGAACCGGGCAAAGGTCAGCACATAGCTCTCGACGAAACAGGTTGTCTCGCCCTCGAACTCGAAGTGGCTGTTGCAGACATAGTGCGCCATCGGATGCTTCATCTTCATCATCCGCTCGGCGGCGCCGTGCGCATACGCAATGGCCGGCCCGTTATACGTGTTGCCGTGCTCCTCGATGGCGTCAGCATGATAGCAGGAGGCCAGAAGCGGTCCGTCGGCACGGTCCACCCCGCGCGCATATCGGGAAAGAATGTCGCGGATGTCCTGCTTAGCGATCAGGGTTTCGAGCGTGTTTCCGGTCATCATCCTCTCCTTCAGGCGGCCTGCGCTGCGCGGATGGTCGGGCCATCGGCCCAGGTGGCATGCGTGCCGCTGGAAATCCGGTGCGGCAGGATGATCCGGCAGACCGGTCCGGCCTCGATATCCTTCGCGTCGATGAGGACGCATTCGGACCGGTTCTCCTTCATGTCGATCACGAAGCTGACGAGATAGCCGTCATCCTCGTCCTTCGCCCCGATACGCGGCGCAAACGGCGTTTCGCTGCCATAGCGGCCTTCGCCGAGATCCAGCTTTTGCGATTTGCCGGTCTCGAAATCGTGCTTCACCAGCCCGTTGAACAGGAACCAGCCCGGCTCGGTGTAGGTGGAATAGAGGTAACGCGTCTTCTGACCGGCATATTGCTGATTGAAGCTGCCGAATTCGAGCAGCCGGTCGTCGAGGTGGCTTTCCTTCGTCTCGCCGGTCTTCAGGTTGAACCGCCAGCGGTGCAGCTTCGGCTTGAACGACGCCTCGTCGAGATAGGCCATCAACTGACCGAGCTGCGGATCGTTGTACTGGTTCTGGAGCGGACGCGGTGCCGGGTCTTCCTGGAAATATCCGTCGAGGACGATCTCGTCGCCCTCCTCCCATGCATTCATCCAGTGCAGCACATAGGTCGGGTCGGCCTCGAACCAGCGGATCTCGTCCGGCGAGCCATAGCGCGGGATGATCGCGAACCGGGTCGGAATGTCGGGATAGAAGCGCGCCGCATGACGCCCCATCGCCAGGACTTTCGGGTCCCAGAACAGCGGCAGGTCCGCAATGATCGAATAGTTCTTCGTGAACGCCATGTCGTGCGGCAGGCGTGGCCCCGGCAGCTCGACCGGGATGTAGTGCTTCAGCCGGTTGTCCGGCCCGACGACGCCGTAATGCATGTAGGGCGCATGGGTGGAGTAGTTGAAGAACAACAGCTCGCCCGTCGCCTCGTCCACCTTCGGGTGGGCGGAAATGCCGTCGAGCGGCACCCAACCCTCCGTCCCGAACTGGTCGAGCGTGTACGGGTCGAGCCGGTAGCCTTCGCCGCACTGGTAGAAGGTCGACAGGATCTGCCCGGCATGCACGACGACATCGGTCGAGGATGCATCCTTGATCCGTTCGTGCGCGCCCCAGCCCGGACGGGTGGACTCCGCGGGATTGCCGGCAATCCCGGCCCACAGCGGACGGCCCGCCTCGATCTCCGCCATCAGACCCTTGGTCCGCACGAAACGGTTGCGATAGCTCGCCTTCCCGTCACGGAAAGACATGATGTGGATCATCCCGTCCCCGTCGAAGGGGTGATAGAGCCCGATCGACCCGAAGGCGGGATTTTCGCTGTTGCGGACATAGACGCCGTCAATGTCGGTCGGAATCTCGCCGATCACGTCCAGACCGTCATCGGCATTGTATTCGTCGAACACCGGCGTCCAGGCACCCGTCGTATACGGATGGTCGCTGAGGGGTGGCAGGTGCGGAACCGTATTCACCTTTTCGATGGGCATGATGTGTCCCTCCCCGTTCAGGCGTCATTGGCCGGGCGCGACTGGCGCGGCGGCATCGGGATGAAGCCGCTCGTGCGGCGGATATAGTCTTCGTATTCGGGCCGCGAGCGCTTCAGGCGGCGCTCCAGCAAACCGGCTCCGCTCCAGGTCAGCAGGAGGAAGGTGATCACCACGGGTCCCGGCAGGGCGAACAGGCCGAGCATGGTCTCAGCCGCGATCAGGTAGAGCCCCCACCAGACACAGGCATCGCCGAAATAATTCGGGTGCCGCGTATAGCGCCACAGCCCCTTGTCCATGACCTTTCCGGCATTGGCCGGGTCGCCCTTGAAGCGTGCCATCTGCCAGTCGCCGACGGATTCGAAGAAGATGCCGATGATGCAGAGCGCGGCACCCACCCAGCCGATGATACCGACCCCGGCGGGCGTGGCCGGAATCTGTCCCAGCTGAACCGGCAGGGAGACGACCCAGAGCAGCACGCCCTGCAGCAGGAACACCTTGGTCAGGCTGTGCACATGCACATTGCCTTTCGCCTTGGACAGCAGGGCGACATAGCGCTTGTCCGCCCCCTCCTTGCGCCAGCGCCACAAGAGGTAGCCGGCCAGACGCACGCCCCAGACCGCGGTGATTGCCAACAGCAGCATGCGCCGCTCCGCGTCGCCGCCCGGCGTGATCGCGTAGGTCACCGCCGCGACGATGACGAAGCCCGCCGCCCAGAAGCTGTCGATGAAGCTGACATCCTTGAGGGCGATCGAGATCAGCCAGAGAGTCAGCATGCAGGCCATGAGGACCGCGAAATTGATGGCGAGAACGCTCGCGAATTCAGGCATCTTCTCTTCCCCTCCCCGGCGCGCCGGTCAGTTCGGCGCGCAGACGACCACGCCTTCACCCGGCGGTTCGGCAAAGAGCCGTTCCACATCGGCGCGGCGATTTCGTCTTGCGGCTTCCTGGTTGATGCTTCCCTTGTCCGACACTTCATGCCGTTCGGCATTCGGTGGGTCGGTCAGGATGGCGAACCGGCGCACGCGTTCACTCGAACCCGCGCAACCGGCATTGTATGCGGCGATCTTCTCGGCGAGCAGCGCCGCCGGGTCCCGGCCGTCAGCCAGCGCCTTGGGCGACGGCCAGGCGAGGATGGCGACGTAGGGCAGGTTTTCCCCGCAGATCACGGCGTCTGCCAGCCAGGGCGCGCACACGCGGACCAGCTCGTTGCGCACGTTTCCGCCGCGCACGAAGGTACCGGTATCGAGCTTGAATTCCTCGGCCAGCCGCCCGGCAAAGGCGAGTCCCTGATTGATGTCATCCGGATCGTGGAAGCTCGCGGTGTCGCCAATACGATAGAAGCCATCCTCGTCGCGGATCTTGTCCTCGAGATCTGGCCGGCCGAGATAGCCGGGCGTGACCATCTCGCCCTTCATCCGCACTTCGTAGCGGTCGCCATCGAGCGGGATGAGCTTTACCGACAAGCCCGGCATGGGCAGGCCGATTCCGACTTTCTCTGAGTGGAAATAGATCGACATGCAGCCCGACGTCGTCTCGGTCGCGCCATAGCCCGTCGTCATGAAGATGTGGTGGCCGGTTTCAGCCTCGGCGAGCGACTGGATCCGGTCGAAAACCGGCTGGGGCAGACCCGCCCCGCCATAGAGCATCAACTGAAGCTTCTCGAAGAAGGTCTTGCGGAGAACCGCATCCGTCTCCAGCGCGTCCGCCAGCATCGCGTAACCGGCCGGAACGTTCGTGAAATACTTCAGCGGAATTTCGCGAAGATTCTCGATCGTCTGATCGAACAGACCCGGCAGCGGCTTGCCCCCGTCGATGTAGAAGGTGCCACCGAAAATCGCCGCCGCCATAGACGAGAACGCGCCGGAGACATGGCTCCACGGCAGCCATTCCAGCAACACGTCGTCCCAGCCTGCCGCCTTGCCCAGGACCTGCCAGCCCTGATGCAGATTGGCGGAGATCATCCGCTGGGTATGGATGACGGCCTTCGGCTTCCCGGTCGAACCGGAGGTCAGCATGTAGGCGGTCGGCGCGTCGATATCGATCGCCGCGATCCGCTTCGCGACTTCAGCTCCGGCAGGCGTCTTCACGACGGTATCGAAGTTGTGAGCGGACCGGCCGAATGCGTCCGGCGACCGCGTGATCACGATGGCGTCCGGTGGGGCAACGGCCTTCACGGCCGGCGCATAGGCGGCGTCCTCGGCGAAAATCACCGCCGGATTGACCATCTCGGCCACATAGCGAAGCCGCTCGAACCCGCCTCCGGCTCCCAGAAGCGCGTAATTGGCGCTGACCGGGCAGACCGGCACCCCCGCCCCCATCGCGCCGTAGCGCATCACGGCGTGGGCGATGGAATTGCCTGAAACGATCATCACCGGCCGGCCGGGCGCGATGCCCTGATCGATCAGGAATTGAGAGACCGCGTCGGCCATCGCCTTGGTCTCGGCAAAGGTCACGCTGCGCCAAGGCGCACCCGGAGCGGGTCTTTCGGCCAGATGAGTCTTGTCGCCCTGCTGGCCGGCCTGGTGTGCCAGGCCTTCCGGCACCGTACGATGGATAATCCGCAAGGGGTCGCGCGGCGTCAGGACCAGCGTCCCGTCCGGACGGTGTTCGACCTCCAGATCGACAGGGGGAAAGGCAACCTCGCGGTAGGCGGCCATAAAATCGTACCTCGGTAATCTTATGCAATTTTCTCTGAAAGCTATTGCCGGGGCTTTGGCAAAGTCAATGGCAATCGCCCTCCGGGACGGCCATCACCAAGAGTGGCTTGCTGAAACGAACCATCCCGGCCTAGACTCGGCATCCTGGCAAGCCGGGAGCTGGAACATGGCGCATATCGATACCGTCCGTGCGATCATCGCAGCGTGGAAGCGCGGCGATGTGGAGACCATTCTCGGCAAGCTCCACCCCGATGTCGTGTATCACTATCACGTCGGCTCGCGCCCCCTTGAAGGGCGAGATAAAGTCAGGAAATTTCTGGAGAAGTTCGGATCAGGCCAGACCGAGATCGCCTGGAGGATCCACCGCCAGGCCGAGTCCGGAGACCTGCTTTTCGTCGAAGGCGTCGACGACTATGTGAACGCGGACGGCGTTCGTATCCGTACTCCCTATGCCGGGGTGTTCGAGTTTCGCGACGGTCTGATCTGGCGCTGGCGGGACCATGTCGACAGCGCAGCAATTGCCGACGCGCAGCAGGGCAAGCCACCGCCTGACTGGGTGCTTCCCCTGCTCTAGATGGCTCCGGTCCGCTTTCGCTTGACGGGCGGTTTGCGACCGGTTCTTATGACTTGCAAAACAAAACTGACGGGAGAGTAACATGCGACTGATACTGGCCGCCGCAACCGCGGCAATGCTTGCGCCTGCCGCGTTGGCCGACCATCACGAAGCCGCGGACGATCCCCGGGTTGCTGTGGTGATGGACATGGTCGACGCCTGGAACACCCAGGACTGGGACCGCGTCACGAACCTGTTCGCCGAGGATGGCTCGCTCCATTCGATGATGGTGGAGCCGATCATCGGCCGCGAAGCGATCGGAAACCGTATCGGCCACATCGCCGAAGGCATTTCCGAGATCACGCTGAACATCCATCACATCGGTGTCGTCGACGACGTCGTCTTCATCGAACGGACCGACGAATTCGTGTTCAACGGTCACGCCGGTTCCGTTCCGGTCGTGGGCGTCATCGAGGTCAATGACGACGGCCTGATCACCGAGTGGCGCGAATACTACGACCGTGCCGAACTGCTTGAGGCCATGGGCCTGTCCTCGGACTTCGACAGCGAAGCCCGATGAGCGAGACGACGGCCGCCGGCGCCCCGGCAAACCCTGCCGAGGAAGAAGCCTATCCGCCGCCTGCCTTGGCGTGGGCCATGGTGGCCGTCCTTTTCCTGGCCTACATCCTGTCCTTCATCGACCGGATGATCATCGGCCTTCTGGTCGAACCCTTGAAGGCCGATCTCGGCCTGTCCGATACACAGGTGAGCCTGCTTCAGGGTTTCGCCTTCGCCCTCTTCTACACGATCGTCGGCCTGCCCATCGGACGGATGATCGACCGGTCGGCCCGCCTCCCGATCATCGCTGGCGGTGTGGCGCTCTGGAGCTTCATGACCGCGGTATGCGGCATGGCCACGCAATACTGGCATCTGTTTCTGGCCCGGATGGGTGTCGGGGTGGGCGAGGCCACACTGTCTCCCGCCGCCTATTCGATCATTCCCGACCTGTTCCCGAAACGCCGTCTCGGCCTCGCCATGGGCATCTACGGTCTTGGCTCCGCGGCCGGGGCCGGCCTGGCCTTCCTGATCGGTGCGGCCGTTATCCGTCTGATTTCCGAATCCGGATCCGTCACCCTGCCGATCCTCGGCGAATTGCGCGCGTGGCAGGCAACCTTCTTCATCGTCGGCCTTCCGGGACTTCTTGTCGCCGGACTGATCATGCTGATGCCTGAACCCGTCCGGCGCGGCGCTTCCGCACCGGGTGGCCGCGATATCGCTTCGATCTCCGCCGTGATCGAGTTCACCTTCAGGAAGGCCGGATCGGTTCTCGGCCTCTGCTTCGCTGTCGCCATGGTGAATTTCGCAGTTTTTGCGGCGGTCTCCTGGCTTCCGGTCCTGCTGATCCGTGTGCACGGTTTCGACCTTTCAGGGGCAGGCAATCTCGCGGGCGGCGCGCTGATCCTCGGCGGCCTGATAGGCCTTGTCGGCGGGGGTGCCCTCACCGACCGCATCGGCGGCGGACTGCCTCAGGGCCGTCTGGCGTTCTGCGGATTTGCTGCAATCGTCGGGACCGTCTTCGCTGTGATCTTTCCGCTTGTCTCTTCACCCTGGATGGCCGCAGCCGCCTTTGTCATCTTCTTTGCCTCGGCGGCCGTGCCGATCGGCGCAGCAGCGAGCGCGCTGCAGCAGCTGACGCCGAACCGTATGCGCGCCACCGTCTCCGCCATCTACCTCTTCATCGTGAACCTGATCGGTCTCGGCGCCGGTCCGACGGCCACCGCCCTGGTAGGCGACACCTTCTTCCCCGGAGGAGACGGCATTCGCTATGCAATCGCCTGGGTTTCGCCCTTCGCGTTTGCGATTGCCGCCCTGCTCTTCTTCCTGTCGGCACGTTACGCAGCACGCGAACAGGTTCACTAGATCGGCGTCACAACGTCGCGCAGCCCCGCTTGCGCTTGAATCCGGTCACCATGCCACGTACTTAGGAGTTGGTACGCATTTGAAAGCGAGCGTGCTGCGGGGGCCATTCCCCTGGCGCAAGCGGGCTCGGGCAAACGATGTCGGAACAGAAATTCATTCGAACATGTTCGATCTGGCGCGCCCTTGAGGTCGTCGGCGACACATCGACCCTGCTCATTCTCGAAGCCAGCTGGCTCGGCGCCCGGCGGTTCGAGGAAATCCGCTCCCGGACCGGGCTTCTGAAGCCCCTGCTGAGCAACCGGCTCAAGAAGCTTGTCGCCTCGGGCGTGCTTGAACTTCGGCCCTACAGCGAAGCACCGCGCCGTTTCGAATACCAGCTGACCGAGAAGGGCCGGGATCTCTACTGGTCAGCCCTCATGATGCTGCGCTGGGAACAGCGCTGGGCCCCCGAGAAGGACAAGCTGACCGTCACGCTGCGTCATACGACGTGCGGTCATACCTTCGAACCCATGCCGGCCTGTTCGGACTGTGGCGAGGAAATCCGCGCCAAGGACATGAACTGGAGCGAAGGACCGGGCATCGGCTGGATGGCACCGACCTATTCCCGCCGCCGGCGCCAGCGCGACAACGCGACCAATCGCCAGGGCACATCCATCCTGCACGACCATGTTGCCCAGATTACCGGCGATCGGTGGGCCAGCCTTGTGCTGCGATCGATCTTTACCGGGCTTCGCCGTTTCGACGAGATCTGCGAGGACACGGCGATTGCGACCAATGTCCTGTCCGAACGCCTGACCTGGCTGTGCGAGATCGACATGCTGGAATTGCACCAGTATTCGGACCGCCCGCCGCGGCATGACTACCGACTCACCGAAAAAGCGATCGACTACTATCCCATCCTGCTGATGCTGCTGCAGTGGGGCGACAAATACTATGTCGCGCCGGAGGGCCCGCCGCTCATTCTCGAGCACAAGCCGTGCGGCAACAGCCTGAAGGCCGAGGTCGTCTGTTCGCATTGCCATGAACCGTTGTCGCCGGAAGACGTGCAGTTCGAAGTGCACGGGCTGACCGATCCGGCCCAGGCCGGCGAGCGACAGTCGGCGGACGCCTGAACGCGGCTTTGCGCGCCACCGAGTTGTCGCTTGCATTAGGAAACCAAGGCCCGTAATTTCGGGCCATGGACAAGAACTCCCACGGTCACAAAGCCCTTGAGGGCCGGGTCGCCATCATCACGGGGGCCGGCAAGGGTCTGGGCGCTGCCTTCGCAAGATCGCTCGCACAGCATGGCGCCGCCGTTGTCGTCAACAATCGCATTCGCCCGGGGGCATCCGACGAGGCCGAAACGGTGGCCGAAAGCATCCGCACGTCCGGCGGTCAGGCCATCGCGGAACACTCTGACGTAACCGACCCCGAGGCGGGCACACGGATGGCTGAGGCAGCCGTCGATGCCTTCGGCCATGTCGACACGCTGGTTCTGAACGCCGGCACTGCCGGCGAGGCCGTCCGCTTTTCGGGCGGAACGCTCGCCGAAGTCCGCCAGGTGATGGAGACCAACTTCTTCGCCAACGCCCAGATCGTCGCGTCGTGCCTTGAAAGGCTTTCGGCCACTGGCTCGGGACGTGTGCTCTTCATCTCGTCCTCGGCGGGGCTCTACGGGGTGAAGGGCCGCGCCCACTACGCCGCGTCCAAGGGGGCGCTCAACGCCTTTGCCTTCACCTTGGCGGATGAATGGCGCGGCAAGGGCATCACCTTCAACGTGCTTTGCCCCTATGCCGCGACGCGCATGACCGGCGCGGACGATCCCGACAATCCTGACGCCCTCCTGGCACCGGACCGGATCGCACCGGCCGCGTCCTGGCTGGTCAGTCCGCACCATGACCGCACGGGCGAGGTCTGGATCGGGGGGGGCGGATGGCTGCGCCGGGTCGAAACCGTCGAGACCGGAGGTGCAGCAATGCCGCAGCAAATCGATGACTTCGAAGCCTTCGCAGCGGGACAGTCCGGCTTGGCAACCGCGCGCGGCTTTTCCGGCGCCGAAGCGGCCTTCGCGGATCTGTTCGGTGATCTCCGGGATCACCTGAAGAGCCAGTCCAGATGACCTACCGCGTTATCCAATGGGCCACGGGCGCCATGGGCCGCACCTGCCTTCAGGCGGTCATCGACCATCCGGACATGGAATTGGCCGGGCTCTACGTCTATGGCGACCGCAAGGCCGGCCGTGATGCCGGCGAGATTGCGCGCCGCGATCCGGTGGGTGTGACGGCAACCCGCGACATCGACGAAATCCTCGCGCTGGACGCCGACGTGGTCATCCACGCGGCACGTCTCGATCCGCCTTTCGAGCGGCATGATGCGGACATCTGCCGGCTGCTTCGATCGGGGAAGAATGTCATCTCGATCAATGGTGGTACCCACCCGCCGCACTGGCCCGACGCCCGCCGTGCTGCCTTCGAGGCCGCCGGTCGCGAGGGCGGCACGACCTTCATGGGGGCCGGCCTCAATCCCGGATTTTGCGCCGAGCGGTTGGCCGTACTGGCCACCAGCGTATGCACGCGCGTCGACCGGATCACGATCCACGAACTGGTCGATTGCCGCGAAGTGAAAAGTCCCGAATACGTATTCGACGTGATCGGCTTCGGCACGCCCGCCGGGAAGATCGATCCGAACGCCCCCGACTTCCTGCCGGCGCAGACCATGAACGCCCTGTTTGCCGAAGTCGTCGCGAATATCGGCGACCGGCTCGGCTGGACATTCGATACGATCCGAACGGCACACGCGCTGCGTCCGGCGAAGGACGCGCTTGATATCCGCGCCGGCCGCATCGAGCCCGGTGGAACCGCCCGGGTTGATTGGCGCTGGATCGGCGAAACCAGCGGGGAGACGCGCGTCGATCTCGGCGTGTCCTGGACGATGGAGCCTCCCGCTCCGGAGGAGACCGAGGCCGGGCTCTGGTCGCTGAAGATCGCAGGCCGCCCCGGCGTGGAAATGACCTTCGGCCTGGTCGATACCGAACAGTCCGGCGAGCGCGCCTCGCCGGAAATGCAGGGCGTCGCCGGAGCCGTGCTGAACACCATTCCGCATGTTGTGGCCGCCGCGCCCGGTGTCGCCTCGACACCCACTTTCACCCATTGGCGCGCCAGCGCCTGACCCGGAGGCCGTCATGAAAAGCAAAGCCGAAATCCTGCAATCCGTGATCGACGTCTGGTGCAAGGATCAGGATATCGACGCCGTGCTGGAGCATCTGACCGAAGACGTGGTCTGGCACTACTCCGCCATCACGCAGCCGCCGAAAGTCGGCCATGCCGGCGCACGCGAATTCCTGACCGCTTACAAGGCCAAGGTCCGCAATCCGAACTGGCGCATCTTCCGGATGGCGGAAGCCGGCAACGCCCTGTTCGTGGAAGGCGTGGACTCGTTCGACACAGCCGACGGGCACCATGTCTCGGTCCCCTATATGGGCATCCTTGAGTTCGAGGGCGAAAGGATTTCCGCCTGGCGCGACTATTTCGATCGCGGCGTCGCCGACCGCGGCGCGACAGGTGAGGCGCTGCCCGACTACGCCCTGCCCCTGCTCGACCGCAAACCCGTGCTCAGCGCGTCCTGAACAACGACAACAAGGAGGCCGACATGGCCGACACGCTCGATACCGCAGCCCTTCAGGCCGTGATCGACAAGCAGGCGATCACGGAAATTCTCGTACGTTATTGCCGTGGGGCGGATCGGGGCGATGCCGACCTCATTGCCGCCGCCTATCACGACGATGCGACCGAGGACCATGGCGGCACCTTCCTGGGCCCGGCCTCGGACTATGTCGCCATGTTGCGAAAGGTGTTGCCGAATGCGCCGCGCATGACCCATGCGACGACCAACATCCTGATCGAGCTCGATGGCGATGTGGCCCGGGTCGAGAGCTACATCCTCACCTTCTCGCGCCGCGAACCGGAGGATGGCGACGCCTTCGACAGCCTGACCATGGCGCGCGTCGTCGATCGCTTCGAGCGGCGGGACGGTCGATGGGGCATCGCGCAACGTCGCCTAGCGTGGGAGTGGAACCACGAAATGCCGTTGCGCGAAACCTGGGGACGGGGCGGCATCGCGCCCGACCCGTCGAAGCTGGTTCGCGGCGCCAAGAAGCCGCACGACATCATCTACACGGGAGGCTGGGAACGGTCATGAAGATCGAAGGGTGTACCGCCATCGTTACGGGCGGCAATCGGGGCATCGGCCTCGGCTTCGTCGAGGAATTGCTCGATCAGGGCGCTCGCCGGGTCTATGTCGGCGCGCGCAACAAATCTGACGCAGACGAGATCGCCACGCGCGATCCGGACCGGTTGGTCGGCGTTGAACTGGATGTGACGAAGCCGGACACGGTCAACGCCGCCGCTGCGCTGGCGGACGACGTGACGCTCGTCGTGAACAATGCCGGCGCGTTCGAGATGCAGCGCCTCTACAAGACCGACGACCCCGACGCCTGCCGCCGCGAGATGGAGGTCAATTTCTTCGGCGTCCTCAACATGGTCCGCGCCTTTGGCCCGATCATGGAGAAGAATGGCGGGGGCGGCGTGATCAATGTCCTGTCCGCGGGCGGAATTGTCGGCGTGCCGGACATGGGCGGCTACAGCCCGTCGAAATTCGCTGCGCGCGCCGCTTCGGACTGCCTGCGCGCCGAACTCGCTCCGCTCGGCATTCACGTCACGGCACTGATCGTCGGCTCGGTGGACACACGCATGGCCGCGCATGTGACGCATATCCGCAAATCTCAGCCGCGCGACATCGGCAAGACCGGACTGTGGGCGATGGCGAACAAGGTCGATGAGCACGACACCGATCCCCATGCGATCGCCGTGCGCGCGGCCCTGGCGCGCGATCCCGGCGGGCTCAAGGCATCGATGGCAGCGCGCCTCGGCAGCTGACAAAAAATCGGCCGGCGCGCCATGGGCGGGCCGGCCAGTACCAGGAGGGTTGAAGGGGCCGCGGAACCCGCCGCGGCCCTTTCGCATGATCAGAAGTCGGTCGCGAGTTCGACCCCGAACGTCCGCGGCGCACCGAGACGGGACACTTCGTCGCCGAAGAAGGCGATGATGTTCGTCCGGTAGACCTCGTCGGTCAGATTGCGGCCCCACACCGAAATGCTCCAGGGCGCGTTCGGTGGCGTCAACGAGACGCGGCCGGAGAGAAGGCCGTAGCCGTCCTCGGTCTGGGCGTTGTCAGGCGCCCAGTACATTTCGCCCTGGTAGGTGTAGTTCGCGCGGATCGCCAGCGCATTGGCCCAGCCGAAGGCATCGAGCGTCAGCTCGCCGCCGATATTGTACTGCATCTCCGGCGTCCGCTGCAGCTGGTTGCCCGAGGCATCGAGACCGGTGGAGTCGATGAAGTCGATATACTCG
The DNA here is from genome assembly GCA_016124205.1 of Alphaproteobacteria bacterium. Classification (GTDB taxonomy): domain Bacteria; phylum Pseudomonadota; class Alphaproteobacteria; order Caulobacterales; family Maricaulaceae; genus Hyphobacterium. Next base: position 15,152 of record WGOD01000004.1, on the reverse strand, counting down.
GTGTCGAGGAAGGTCGCGCCGGCCCACACGAAAATGCGGTCGGTCGGTGCGAACTGGAACTCGGCCTCGATACCGCGGATCTCGGCGTCGGCGGCGTTGTCGGTGATGTTACAAAGGCAGCCATCATCGGTCTGCGTCACCTGCAGATCCTGATAGTCCATCGAGAAGGCCGCCACGTTCAGGCGCGCCCGGTTGTCGAAGAAGTCGATCTTCGCACCGATCTCGATATTGGTGACCGTTTCCGGGTCGTAGCCGGCCTGGGCTGCGGCCGGATTGGCCGGGTCGTCCTCGAAGCCACCGCCTTTGTAGCCACGCGACCATGTCGCGTAGAACAACAGGTTGTCGCGCGGGGTGATTTCCAGCGTAACCTGCGGGGTGACCTCGCTCCAGTCGCGGCCATAGGCCGTGGTAAAGCTGTCGCCTTCAAGATAGGTCGCAGCCAGCGGCGTCAGCGCAACGAGGTCGGTCGGGTTGAACTGGTCGCCGCCCTCGACGGCGATACCAGTCACCACACCGCTCTTGTCGTCGCTGGTGTAGCGGATACCGCCGATCAGCCGGAAGATCTCATTGAACTGGTAACCGGCCTGCGCGAACAGCGCATAAGACGTCGTTTCCGCATTGTTGTCCCAGTGCGATTCACCCGAGAGCGTACGCAGCACCGGGAGCGGCACTTCCGCCCAGAAGCGGTCAAACTTGGAGACGTCGTCACTCTGGTAGTAGCCACCGACGATCCAGTCGAGCGGACCATCTCCCGTCGAGACCAGCCGGATTTCCTGGCTGAACTGGGTGATGTCTTCCATCTCGTTGACCGGGAAGCGGAACAGCGTCGGCGAGATCACGCCATAGCCGTTGTTCGGACCCATGCCGGTCTGGTCGTAGAGGTTGAAGGCCTGACCCTGACGGTAGCCAGTGATCGCCGTCAGCGTGGCGAAGTCGTAATCGTAGTCGATCCGCAGCATTGCGCCCCAGGCTTCACGCTGAAGGCCCTGCGGGGTTTCTGCGGTATCGCCAGCATAGAGCGGATGTTCCGGCAGGCTTTCCCGAATATCGAGCGGACGCCCGCGAATGACACCGATCGCATCGCGCGCCGCGCTCCACGGACCTTGCGTGGCCGGATCGGGACCGTTGATCGCAACCGAGTGGAAGCCGTTCGACTCATCGTCCGTGTAATCGAGCACGAAGCGGGCAGAAAGATTGGAGTCCTCCGGCGCATAGAGCAGTTGGGCACGCGCCTGAATTGAACGGAGATCGTCGAGTTCGCGGTCGTGCAGAATATCGTGATTGTACCCGCCGCGGTGATGCGTCTGGAAGGACAGACGGCCGGCGAAATCAGAATTGCCAAGCTGGCCGGTGATATGACCCCGGGCAACAACCTCGTCGTAATTGCCGATCGAGATCGCCATCGACCCGCCCTGGTCGAAGGAGGGGGCAGCCGTGTAGATGCTGATCGCGCCGCCGACAACGTTCCGGCCGAGCAGCACGCCTTGCGGACCGCGTACCACTTCAACACGTTCGATATCGTACATGTCGAAGTTGAAGAGGCCGGACCGGCCGACATAGACATCATCGACAAAGATGCCGACCGACTGGTCAGCCGAGGGCGAGTCGAGACGCGTATTGGTGATGCCGCGAATGTTGAATTCCTGGTCGAGCGGCGACAGCGCCGTGAACGACAGGGAGGTCACACTGTCGGCGAGATCCTCGAACGACATGATGCGATCGTTCTCGAGGTTTTCGCCGCTGATCGCCGTCACGGCGAGACCGGCATCCTGAACCGTGGTCTCGCGGCGTTGCGACGTGATGGTGATGACGTCGAGGCCACCCTGGCTCTGAGCAGCCGGATCATCCTCTTGCGCGAACGCGCCTGAATTGCCCGCCGCGCACATAACGAGCGCAAGCGCGGTCCCTTGCATAAGCTTTTTCACAGTGTCTCTCCCCGTTACGGCGCGATGCCGGGTCCCGATGGGCCCGATCTGATATGGGCTGCGCCTTAACGAGTATTCTTATGCAAGTAGGTTCTTCAATGCAAGTGACATTCAGTTCAGGGATCGAAGACTGAGGATTCCTTGCAACGCCGCCCGTTTCGGTGACCGAAAATGCTGCACGCTCCGCACTCTAAGAAGGCGCAGCATTCTCGCACGAATGTTGTCTTCGGTGAGCCTTCAGAAAACGAGCGGGGCGACGAACAGGGCAATCACGCTGAGCACGACAACCGCGATGATGTTGAGCGCCAGACCGGCGCGCACCATGTCGGGGATCGCGACGAGCCCGGAGCTGAACACGACGGCATTCGGCGGCGTCGCCACCGGCAGCATGAAGGCGCAGCTCGCCGCCAGCGTCACCGGAATCACGTAGACCAGCGGGTCCTGCCCGGTCTCCACCCCGATCGCGGCGATCACCGGCAGGAAGGTCGCCGTCGTGGCCAGGTTGCTGGTCAGTTCGGTGATGAAGATCACGAGGGCCGTCGCCACCACGATGAGCAGGATGGCGTTGACGGCACCGACCGCGACCAGCTGCTGCCCGAGCCAGAGCGCCAGGCCGGACGAGGAAACGGCCGCCGCCAGAGCCAGACCGCCACCGAACAGGACGAGCACGCCCCAGGGCAGTTTGGTGACGGCGTCCCAGGTCATCAACGCCTGCCCTTTCTTGCCCGACGGAATCAGGAAAGCCGCAACCGCGGCGGCCATGGCAACTCCGGTATCGGTGATCTCGCCGAACGGCAGCCGCGATTCCAGCCAGCCGCGCGAGAGCCAGCCGAATACGAGGAAGGCGAAGAGAAGCGTCGTGCGGAATTCCGCCTTGCTCATTCGGCCGAGGCCGGCCCGCATCGAGTGGATATGGCTCATCGCCTCGTCGGAAGCCTTGAAGTTGATCGGAAAGACGAAGCGGGTCAGCACGAGCCACGCGATCGGCAGAAGAACGAGCGAGACCGGCAGGCCGACCAGCATCCAGCGCGCGAAATCGATCTCGACACCATAATTGTCCGACATGAACCCGGCCATGAAGGCATTGGGCGGCGTACCGACGAGGGTCGCCAGCCCGCCCAGCGTCGCGCCATAGGCAAGGCCGAGCAGAAGTGAGACGCCGAAATTGGCATGTTGGCGCGGTGCCAGCGTCGGCATGGTTTCGCGGATCACGGTCACCACCGACATCGCGATCGGCAGCAGCATCAGCGTCGTCGATGTGTTGGAAATCCACATGCTGACGAAGGCCGCCGCCAACATGAAGCCGGCGACCAGCGCGCGTGCGTCGGCACCGGCCATGGCAAAGACGCCGAGCGCGATACGGCGATGCAGGCCGCATCGCTCGATCGCCAGTGCGACGACGAATCCCCCGAAGAAGAGCCAGACGATCGGGTGGGCGTAAGGCGCCGCGATGTCGCGTGTCGATACGACATCGAGCAAGGGAAGAGCGACCAGCGGCAGAAAGGCCGTGACGGCAACGGGAATCGCTTCCGTCGCCCACCAGATCGCCATCCACACGCCGATGGCGGCCACAATGATGGCCTCGCGCGGCAAGCCTTCCGGCGCAAATCCGAAACCGATGATGAGGGCGGCCACCGGTCCAAGAAAGAGGCCAATCCGCTGATAGAGCGCGGGTCCGGTTTCCTCTCGTGCGGTCATTGCGTTCGCCAGTTCTGTGTCTGTCGGTTCATGAAAGCCCGTGAAGGCAGGCCGGAAGGTTAGTCTTCGCCGCCATTGGCCGCTTCCGCATCGAGCGCGATCAGCAAGGCCGCCGCCTGCGCCATGCCAGCATTGTCATGCGCGACGCCCGGCACGTTATAGGCGGTCCAGGCAAAGGGCACGCCGAGTTCGACCGCCCGGTCCCGCGCCGTTCGCATGAAGAAGGCTCCCCGTGCATAGCGGTGTTCGCCCTGTGCCATGGCTTCGGTGGTGCGCCGGAGATTCGGATCACGCCGGTCGGTGTCCTGGTCGCCCAGAAGGACGACGAGTGGCTGCCCGAGCCATCGGCCGACCGCCGCGTCATCGACGGAGGCGCCGTTTAGCCCGTACGGCCAGTCGGTCTCGGCATCGGGAAGCGTGTACCAGCCGGCATTGGCGGAGAAGGCCATGATCAGACGCGGCAGATCTTCGAACAGGACGGCGCGATGCACGAATTGCGCTCCCGCCGAATGGCTGAACAGGTAATAGCCCTCGGCTGATCCGCCGCGCTCCATGATCTCGGAGAAAAGCGGCTCGATCGCCGAGTAGGCATAGGGGCCGTCCGTCCCGATCCCGCCGAGATTGTACATCGCGGCACCCGGGAAATCGGCGTCGGAGAATTCCGGCGCATAAACACGGAAGCCGTGCTCTTCGACAAGGTCGCGCCAGTTGTCGGCGTAGTCGTCGGCATTGCGATTGACGCCGTGCATGACGATGACGACCGGCGCATCGGCCAAGGCATCGGAATCGGGTTCGACGAAGTGAATTGTGATGGGCGGTCCGGACCAGTCCGAGAGCACGAAGCGGCCGGTACGCAATCCATCGGCGAATGCCGTCCCCCAGGGAAGGAGCGCGGCAGCCAGAATGACTGTGATGAAGCGGAACATGAGGGTATCGGGACGCCGGCTTTCACCGGCGTCCCTTGAACCACTGATCAGAAGATCTTGCGGATATCGACGTAGATCTGGCGGCCGCGGATGCTGTGGTAAGCGGCATCATAGCCATTGGTCTCGTCGGCAAGCGGCGGATCCTGATCGAAGATGTTGTTCGAACCGACCCGGACACGCAGGTCATTCAGCGCACCGGCCCGATTGAACTCGTATTCGACATAGGCATTCATTGTGGTGAATTCCTCGACGATGAACGGATCGCCGTTCGGGTCGAGACCGGCACCGGTATCGATGAAGTCGCTGATGTGGCTGATCAGGCCACCCGCACCCCAGCCGCTGTCATGACGCCAAGTGAGCGTCGTCTGGACATTCCATTCCGGCTGACCGTCCTGACGGATGATGTCGCCTTCCTGCGAGACCGTGATCTCATTGGCGATGATGCCGTTGTTGACGCCATCCCGGATCTGCTGGGCGCCCGGTGACAGGGCGATGAAGTAGGTGTCGAGATAGGAGGCATTGGCGCTGATGTCGAATTCGCCGAAGCGGTCGGATTCGAAGCTGAAGTAGACGCCATAGTCGATGCCCTCGACGTCGATATCCTCGTTGTTGTCGTAGGTATCGCGGATGAAGAGGATGTCACCGGCCGGATCGAGACCCGCCGCGGTGAAGTAGTTGATCTGGTCCTGGGTCGGGTTGGCGCGAACCACGTTCGGGTTCGACGACCCCTGCATGCGCAGGAGGTAGTCGAGGCTGATGTGGTTCTCCGCACCGAACACGCCGACCACGCCGCGGCGCTGGATCTCCCAGCGGTCGACGGTGATGGTCAGATTGTTCAGGAAGCTCGCCGGACCAGTGAACCAGTTCGGCTCCAGAACGATACCGTAGGTGATCGAGACATCGTCTTCCGGACCGATATCGTCGGCCACGGAGCGGCGCTCCGTCCGGCCGACAGAGAAGCCGGTACACGCTGCGAAGTTGGCGAAGGTGCCATTACGCACGCCCGCTTCACAGAAATAGCTGTCTTCGCGGCCGTTCGAGCGATCGACGCCCTCGTTGACCACGAGCAGGTTCGGCGCCCGGAAGCCTTCCGAATACGCACCGCGGAACATGATCCCCTCGACCGGGGTCCAGGCCGTCGCAATACGTGGGTTGAGACCGCTGCCGCCGAAGTCGGAATAGTGCTCGTATCGGGTCGCGATTTGCATATCGAGCGTGTGGATCAGCGGGATATTCATGTCCGGGCTGACCAGCGGCACGGAGAATTCCACGAAGCCCGACGTCACATTGCGCGAGCCGGAGGAGTCCGGGGTCGGGCTGGTGCCGTAGACGTCCGTCTGGCTGACTTCGCCCGTCACCGTGTCGGTGAAGGTGATCGTGCCGTCGAGACGCGCATCGCGATCTTCATCATAGGCTTCGTAGCGGGTCTCGAGGCCGGCTGCGACGCCGATATCCCCGCCAGGAATGGAATAGAAGTTGCCGTTCGACACGCGGAAGTCGGCGAGGGCCAGTTCCGCGGTGCTCTTGCGAACCACGTCGATCAGGAAGGGCTCGATCAACTCCCGTGCGTTCGGCGTCGCGTCGCCGATCGTCGGATTGTTCGGATCGCCGCCATTGAAGATGTTGTAGGTATTCGCCGTCTCACGCGACAGTGCCTGCTGGAGCAGCGTCCGCGAGACCGAGTTGTTCGCCGTGTCTTCGGCATAGGAGCGGTTGTAGAGGATCGCGCTGTCCCAGTCCCAGCCCGACTGACCGAACTCGCCGCGCGCACCGCCCAGGATACGCCACTGTGAGTTCACCACATCGACATCGCGGAAACCGACGTCCACGAAGCGGTAGCGGCCGCCATCGGTGAAGACCGGAAGACCGCCGACCGGAACATTGGTCAAGCCCGGAAGACGGTTCGGGTTCGGATCGCCGTTCGAGAAATTCACCGGGCCGAACGGGTTCCAGTAATAATTCGCCGGGATCGAGATCTCGGTCGCGCCGATACCGTTGCGCGGCTCGTTCGTCGAATGGGTTTCGGCATAGTACAGACCGAATTCACCATAGAGCCGGACGCCGTTCGCCAGATCATGGTTCAGGAAGGCGAACATGTTGAACCGGTCGCGATCGGAAATGATCGAACGCTCGGTCGCCCCGTCATAGCGCAGATCGGCATCAAGCGAGCCGTCGTCGATACACAGGTCCGCGACCGACAGTGCGCCGGCCGTGGCCGCGCGGCAGCCCGCGAAGCTGGTCGGCTGCAGGTGGAACACACCCGAAGTCGAGGTCAGCGTCGTGCCATTCTGGCGAACCCGGTTGGCCGTCGACGTACGCAGCGTCCACTGACCCCAGGGCGTTTGCGTCGCGCGGTTGTTGAACGACGCATCACCCTCGAAGCTCGTCCCGATCAGGAAGGGACGCGTGTCTTCGCTTCTGGAAAGCGGGTGCTCGTTCGCGAACATGCCGTTCCGGTGCGAGTACTCGGCGGAAAGCGAGACGTTGGTGCGCCCGTCGTTGAAGTCCCGGCCCGTACGCAGCGTCACGGTCGATTCATCGAGACCGGAATTCGTCGCGTAGAGATAGCGGCTGCGCAGATACAGGCCGTCGACATCGTCCATCAGGATCGTGTTGAACACGCCGGCGACGGCGTCCGAACCATAGATGGCCGAAGCGCCGTCATTCAGCACTTCGACGCGCCGGATGCCGGCAACCGGCAGGGCGTTGACGTTGGTCGTCGTGACAGGGGTCGAGAGTTCGGCCTGGGTCGACGGGTGGTTCACGATCCGGCGGCCGTTCAGCAGGACCAGCGTACCGCTGGACCCGATCGAACGCAGGTTGATCGACGCCACATCGCCGCGCGCATTGTTGTTGGTCGTGTTGTTGTCGGTCCGGAACTGGACACCGCCCTGTGACGGCAGCGCGCGGATCAGGTCTTCGCCATCCACACCGCCGATCGCGTCGATCGTGTTCTGATCGACGATCGTCACCGGCAGGGCCTCGTTGATACGCGCGCCCTGAATGTTGGTACCGGTAACGATGATGACATCGCCTTCAGCAGCCGGCGGCGCGGCTTCGGACGGCGCTTCCTGCGCGTAGGCCGCACTGCCCAGCGCGAGCACGCCAAGCGCAATTCCAGACTTCAAGAATCCCCGAAACGACATTGTGTCCTCCCCTCGGTGTTTTGCGGGAGACGAAAACAACGACGCTGGACAGTGTCAACAAAAATTATACACTCGGTTCAAATTTCGTACAGCTGGTGGACAAGCCCCCGTCTTCGCGGCTACCCAAGTGCGCGTTCGACCTTGCGAAAAATCGACCGACGATCAGATTCTGGTGAAATCAGAAATGGCCGTTCTCAGACCGAAATTCCCCGACAACACCTCGCCCTTCTCGCGAAAGCAGGAGCGCGTCCGGAAAACCGCGGCCATCCGATCGGCGACGTCGAAACGATTCGATGCTCAGGGGGTCCGGGGAACGCGGCTCGAGGATATCGCAGCTGATCTTGGCCTGACCAAGACCAGCATCGCCTATTACTACGCCTCCAAGGACGAGCTCGCCGAGGCGGTCTTCATGACCGCCGTGAAATTCCTCGAAGATGCGGTGTCGACGGCTGCGAAAGCGTCCACCACGCCGGATCAGAAGCTGCTTCTCCTGTTCCGGACCTATGCCGACCAGCTGCTCGACGCGCTTGAGGGCCGGCGCGCCCACCCGCCTCAGATTCAGGAACTCGACGCCCTGCCCGACGATGCGCAGGAACGCATTATCAGCGGATTGAGCGCCCCGATCGCGCAGGTGAACGAGATGGTTCAGGACTGGCTCGACCGGGCGGACCGCTCGCTCGGCCGCAGCGAACCGGTGACCTTCTGCATGTTCGCCTTGCTCGACTGGCTGAAGGTCAGCGCGAACGAGATGTCGGTCCCCGATTTCCGGAACGCAGCCAGCGTGCTGATCGACGTGCTGCGCGAAGGCCTGACCTTGCCAGGCGAAGTCTCGGCGCGGGTCGCCGTGCAGTTCAGCACCCAAAAGGAAGTGCCGCAGATCTTCGATCGCGACGTCCGCAATGAAATGAAGCGCGAAGCCTTCCTGAAGGCCGGTATCCGCTTCTTCAACCTCTATGGGTTTGAGGGCGTGTCCCTCGCCGATGTCGCCGGGTCACTCGGCGTCACGCGCGGGGCGTTCTACTACCACATCCCGGACAAGGAGAGCTTCCTCGACCAGTGCGTCGACCACTCGCTCGAGGCCGTGGAAGCGACGCTCGATGCGGCCGACGAACACCATTCGGGCCTCGACTGGATCCAGCGCGTCCTGTTCGACCTGATCTACATGCAGGCCAGCGGCATGACACCGATTATCCGCCTGAAACTCATGGCCGCCCTGCCCGCAAAGCGCCGCAACCGCTATCAGGCGCGACTGCGCAATATCTGGCGCCGCCTGGGCGATGCGCATGATGCGGCGATGGCGGACGGGAGCGCGCGCGAACACGATACACAAGTGGTCGAGGCCATCCTGGCGAGCGTCATGTTCCTCAACGGCGGCTACACACTGGCCGCCGCGAACAGTCTCGACGACTGGCGCATGTCGGAAAGCCCGCAATCGGCGACCAATGACTATCTCAACGTCCTGCTCTTCGGCCTGATGACGGTGGCAGAGTGAGAACCGCTGCGGCGATCGCGACCGGTCTTGCTCTGGCGTTCGCGCTTCCGGCGGACGGGCACGCGCAGGAGTCCGCGCCGGCAGAATCTCAGGCGGACCCTTTCGTCCCGCAGGCCGACACCCTGTCACCGAACGGCGAGATTGCCGAGATCTTCTCGGTTTCATCGCTGAATGCGCAGGTTCTGCGCCTTGAAGCCGCCCTCGCCAGAGCGCAGGCGGCCCATGGTGTCATTCCGCAATCGGCCGCCGATGCGATCACCGCGGCCGCGATTCCGGAAAACCTGCCGCTGGCCGACCTCGATGCGGAATATGCGGTCGTCCGGCATCGCATGGTCGCGCTTCTGAACGTGCTGCGCCGCTCGCTCGACGATGACAGCGCGAATTATCTCCACTACGGCGCGACGACGGTCGATCTCTATGACAGCGCCGCGATGCTGCAGATGCGCGACAGCGTCTTCGCGCTGATCGACGACCTGCGCGTGATCGAGCTTCAGCTGATCGAACAGGCCCGGCAATACCGCGACACGCCGATGATCGGCCGAACGCTCGGCCAGCACGCCCTGCCGATCACCTTCGGCAAGAAACTCAGCGGCTATATCGGCGAGAACCGGCGGCACATCGAACGCCTGACCGATCTGCTGGGCCGGATAGAGCGCTCCATCATCATGAAGGGCGCGGTCGGAAGCTATCTCGGCCTCGGCGACGAGGGACAGGACATCGAGCGCCAGATGGCGGCCGAGCTGGGCCTGCCCGAACCGTATGCGGACGACTGGCATGCGAGCCGCGACGTCTTCGCCGAATACGCGCTCGTCCAATCGATGATCGCCCACACCTGGGCCCGCTTCGGTCAGGAAGTCTTCCTGCTTCAGATGACGGATATCGGCTCGGTCTACGAACAGCTGCCTGGCGGCTCGGTCGGGTCCAGCACGATGCCGCACAAGGTCAATCCGTCGCTCTCGGAAGCCCTGATCCAGCACGGGCGGGTCATTCCGCGTCTTGCAGAGATCGTGCAGGACGACATGGTCAACTTCTTCGAGCGCGACAACACCTCCCGGCCGAACCAGGCGATCGAGGACGTGGCGCTGGCGACCGAGGACATGCTCGGTGATGCCAGCCGACTCATCTCGCGTGTCCGTGTCAACGAAGACCGCATGGCGGAGAATCTGGGCCGTAGCGAAGGCTGGATCCTGACCCAGCGTATCGTCTTCGCCATCCAGGACGATCTGGGCCGCGAGGGCGCCGAACACCGTCTGCGCGATCTCGCCGCCGAGGCGAGCGTAACCGGCGCGTCGCTGCGCGAGGCGATCGAAGCCGATACGGAAATGCTTGCGCTCTTCGAACCGGGACAGCTCGACGAATTGCTCGACCCGGCGACCTATCTCGGCCTCGACGGAGAACTCGTCGATGCGGTCATTTCCAGTGCCCTCGCCGCCCGGGCTTCGGACCCGGTTCACCCCTCCAACGAATGAGGCCCTCCGTGCTCCGTCTCGCTTTGGCCTTGCCCGCCGCGCTCTTCACACTGTCGGCCTGCGCGACGGTCCAGCCCGCTGATTGCACGAGCGGCGATGTCCGCCTGACCCAGGAATTCTCGAACGCGCCGGACTATGCCTGCCGCAGAACCGGCCCGGCATCCTTCGAACTCACCGTCCTTCCGGAAAGTCCAGACATCAATCCCAGCCCCTGGTACGCCTTCGATCTCGAGGCCGAACGCGACACCGAGGTTTCGGTCGCACTCGACTATGGCGATTACCGGCACCGCTATCGCCCGAAGATCGAGAACAGCAATGGCATGTGGGTCGCCTTTCCCGATTCGGCCGTCACGCTCTCGAACGACGGGCATTCGGCGACGCTCCACGTCTCCCTGGAAGCCGGCCGCTACCGGGTGGCGGCCCAGGAAGTGATCGGACTGGACGAGCGCGAGGCGTGGCGCGGCGACTTTGCTGCGCAGCATGCGCTCGCGATCGAGACCATCGGGCACAGCATTGACGGCCGGGCGATCGAAGCGCTGTCGCGTCGCTCACCCTCCCCTGACGCCCCCCTGATCATCATCGTCGGCGGCCAGCATCCGCCCGAAGTCACCGGCGTTCTGGGCCTGCGGGCCTTTCTCGACACGCTCTTCGCCGAACCGTCGGCAAGCGAGGTTTTCGACCGGTTCGAGTGGCTGATCGTACCGGACCTCAATCCCGACGGGGTCGCGGAAGGTCATTGGCGGGAGAATCTCGGCGATACCGACCTCAACCGGGATTGGGGACCTTTCCGACAGCCCGAGATCGCAGCCATCCGCGACGCGATCGCGGCCCGTGCGGGCGAGGGTCACACGCCCTTCCTCCTGCTCGACTTTCACAGCACCCGCCGCGACGTGCTCTACACACCGCACGACAATGCGGGCCTCACGCCGGCGAATTTCTCGGCCGACTGGATCGCGCTTCTGAACGAAGCCTGGACCGGTGAAGGTGAGGCGTTCGAGCGTGATCCGAGCCACAATCCCGGCCTGCCGACCGCCAAGAGCTGGTTTGCGCTGACCTATAACGCCCCGGCCCTGACGGTCGAGTTCGGCGACGAAACCGACCGCAACCGCATCGCGGACCTGTCGTCCGCAGGAGCGGTCGCCCTGCACCGGTATCTGGCAGGCATCCGTGCCGGACAAGTGGACTGACCGGATCGGAATCCGGCACAGCTCCACCGCCGGATCCCGCCCGGCCGGCCATGACTTGTCGATTTGACCGGCGCTATTGCGCAGCCAGCCTCCATCCCGAATGTTCACCGGCGATCACGAGGACCGGCGCATCGCCATCGTTTGCCGGCAGGTCGATCACCCCGGCATAGCGGCCGGACGAAGCGCACCCTGACAGCGTCAGCGATACCAATGCGGAGGCCGCACCGGTCGACTGCCCGTAGACGGAGCATCCCGCCACCACGCCCCGGATCTCTCCGCCAGGCGTGATGCGCATGCCGTCCCCGAATGTGCCGGCATGGTCGGCCCACAAGGCGTCATGACCGGAGCGCGCATCCCGAATGCCATAGAATTCACCGGCATTGTCGATCCACGCACCGCCGGAAAGCACATGGCCGTCCACCGTCCAGTAACCTTCGGTTCCGCCCCGGGTAAAGCGGCGGATCTCGCCATTCGCAGGCTGATCGGCAGCGACAGGAACGCCGTCAAGTTGGACAAGGCGAGGCGACACGCCATCGTCGGCAATCGCACGACCGTCCGGGGATACATGCAGCGCCGCCCGGGTCAGGCTCGGCCACACGCCTTCCGCTTGTCGTAACAGAACACTCCAGCGGCCTTCGGGCATCGCGCTCGCGATCACCGGTGCGTCGGCGGCGGCCGGCGCGGTCACGGCGACACTCGTCGCCGAACGGATCGTGCCCGATGCATCGGCAAAGCGCAGGAAGACACGCGCATTCGCCGGATCGAACGGAATGCCGGTACCGCCACTCGTGTCGCGGGCGAAGACGGCGATGAAGAGCGGATCGTTCTGCGCCATCACGGCCGTGACACCGGAGCCCCGCGGCGAGATACATTGTGCCGCCGCATCGATCCGGCACATCTCCAGAGACAGGGGAAGCGCCGTCGAACCCGTATCGGCTGTAACCGTCACGGTGACCTCGCCGGGGCCGGCCGATCCGTCACCGGCACCGATATTCACGGCGGATGCCGCCATCGCACCGGCACCACCGGAATTCGCAATCCGGATCACCCCGTCCTGCGACGGCGTCACACCGATCGCGAGAATGTCAGGTACCGGCGCGGAGTCGATATTCAAAAGCACGGAACTTACACCCACGATCGGGTCGAGGCTGGCATTCTGGCACGAGATCACCGGCAGGAATTCGTAACCGTTCGCACCGGTTTCGACAGACGGCGTCATGCTCAACACAAAGCTCTGTGTTGCCCCGGCCTGGATGTCGAAGACCGGCTCGGCGGGACCTTGGGGCGCACCCGAAGCATCGACGCGCTGATAGCCGAGCGTGACCGGCGCTCCTTCAGGTGCGGCGATCGTGCAGCTTTGCGCAGGACTTGCCGACTGGCTGACCACCGCCAGGAAGGCCGTCATCACCGGTCCCCCTAGATAGCCCGAACGCGCGGCGGGAAGCGTCGCGGCCACGATCCGTCCTGCCGGGGGTTCATCCAGCGTGAAGCGCGCCGCGACGGTCGTATCCGCCGTCATCAAGACAGCGCAGGTTGTCGCGGTGGACCCGGTGCATGGGCCTTCGGTCCAGCCTGCAAAGCCGGATCCGGTCGCCGCAGACGCTGTCAGCGTGACATTCGCCCCGACCGTGAAGTCGCTGCTGCACGCAGTCCCGCAATCGATTCCGGCAGGCGAACTCGAGACTGTGCCAGAACCAACGCCGGGCAAAAGAACGGTGAGGGTACGATCGGGATCATGCGTGATCACAAGATCGTCCGCAGCCGCATTTCCATTCCCGGCAGCATCGGTAGCGGCGTCGGCTTCCACCGCGACCGTGACGGATGATCCACCGCTTGGAGTAATCGTGACGGTATAGGTCCGCGCATCATTCGCGGCGAAACTCGACACGGTGCCATTCGTGGCCGAAATGTCGGCTGCTTCGAATCCGGTCACGTCTTCCGAGAAGGCAATCGTCGCCACAAACGGACCGCTGACGGGGGCGGTCGCCGAGGTCGTGACCGCGACCGTCGGGGCGGCGTTGTCGAGCGTATAACCCTGATTGGCGCCGGTCGGGACAAGGCTGACAGGCGCGTTGCCGGCAACGTCACCAAAGTCTGCACCCGGCGCGAAGGCAAGACCCACTTCTCCGTTCACGCTGGCGAGATCCCCGCCGGCGATGGTCACGAAATAGCTGGTCGAGGACACGGCAAACGGCCGGACCGGCCCATCGCCCAGGGTTTCCGGCAGAGCAAAGGCCGCCGGCACGATCGACGTGACTCCGGCCGTCGTCCCCGAAGGGTCGAAATCGTCGACCGTAAGCGCGTCCATCGGCTCGTTGAAGCTGACATGCCAGCGCAGATAGTCCTGGTTCGTCACCGAACCGGCAGGGTCGAGGCGCGTGACTGCGGTCAGGACCGGAGCGGTGTTGTCGAGGACATAGCTCTCATTTCCACCGCTCGGCACCGTGTTGGAGAGCGCATTGCCCGCGGCATCCGCTATGTCATGCGACGGCGACAGGCCAAGCCCGACCTGTCCTTCGACGGAGGCAAGGTCTCCGCCTGCGATGGTCACATACCAGGTGCTGGCTTCCACTGAGAACGCTGTGTCCAGTCCGGCACCTGCGGGAAGCGGCACACCGATCGGAATGATCGAATTGACGGCGGCCGTCGTGCCCGTCGGCAGGAAGTCGTCCGGCGTCAGATTGCCGGCCCCTTCCGTGAAGCTGACCTGCCACCGCAGATAGTCCTGATTGGTGAGTTCAGCCGCCGGGTCGAGGAGAAGGATGGAGATCAACACAGGAGCGGTATTGTCGAGCGTCAAGCTGGGCTGATTGACGCCGGTCGGTGTGGTCTCGGCCAGAGCGTTGCCCGCCGCATCGGCGATGTCCTGCCCGGGCGCGAAGGCCAGTGTCACGTCCCCGTCAAGCCCGGCGAGATCGCCGCCGAGGACCAGTATCTCCCAAGAATTGAAGCTGGGGTTCGAAACGGCGGCGATAGAGGCTGTCGTGCCGGTCAGAGCGAAATCGTCCACATCGACGTTCTCGACCGGCTCATCGAACGTGATCCGCCAACGCAGGGAATTGGCGTTGGTGACGGCATCGGTCGGCTGGTGGCGCCGGATAGACACGACGGTCGGTGCGACCGCGTCATTGATCACCGAGTAGCTGTTGTCGTTCGTGCCCGTGGGCACGGCACTGGCGAGCGCATTGCCCGCATTGTCGGTGATCCCGCCCGTCGTCAGCGCACTCAGCGCAACGGTGCCATTCAGGTTGGACAGATCGCCGCCGCTGGCCGTCACATCGAACGTGTTCGTCAACGAGGGCTGCGGGG
>WGOD01000006.1 GCA_016124205.1 Alphaproteobacteria bacterium | reverse complement strand
GCCGTAGACCGCGAAGTCCGCGGCATCAGCCGAAACCGCTTCGGAGAAGGTCGCCAGCCAGGTCAGGCTGTCGGCGTTGGTCGCCTGATCCGAAGGCGTCTGACGCAGGATCGAGGTCAGCGTCGGCGCGGCATTGTCGAGGTTATAGCTGTTCTGATTGGTGCCCGTAGGCGCGGCATTGGCGAAGGCGTTCCCCGCCGCATCAGTGACTCCTCCCGTCGTCAACGGGATGAGAGTCACCGTCCCGTTGACGCTGTCGAGATCCCCGCCCGACACCGTCACATTGTAGGTGGCTGCAGTTGTGAGCGGGGCGGGGGAAGCCGGGCTGCCAGCCTGCTCCGGCTGGTCTCCCAGCGACACGGCATTGACCGCCGTCACGCTCGCGGTGGAACCCGCCACCGAGAAGTCGCCCGTATCGACGTTCCCAACGATCTCGTCGAACGTCACCTGCCAGATCAGTGTGTCGGAGTTGGTATTTTCCATGTTCGGACTGGAACGGAAGATGGTCGCGATCCGCGGCGCGGCATTGTCAACCACATAGCTCGGCGTGTGTTCGGACGAACCGGTGAGATTTGTCAGCGCGTTGCCGGCCACATCGGTGATGTTGTTTACCGCCTCCAGCGTCAGCGTCACCGTGCCGTCGATCGTGGCGAGATCGCCGCCCGACACCCTCACATCGATGATGTTGTCTTCAGGCTGATCGATCGTGATCACGCCGGTCGTTCCCGCGACGGAGAAGACGGTCTCACTGACATTGGCCACGAGTTCGTTGAATACGAGCCGCCAGATCAGGGTGTCGGCGGATGTCGGTGAGGTCGCTGGCGAATAGCGCGACAGGCTCTGAAGTTGCGGACCGGTATTGTCGATCGTGTAGCTCGGTTCGTTCGGATCGGAGACCGGTACGAGATTGGTCAGCGCATTGCCCGCCGCATCCGTCAGATTGTGTCCGGGATCGATGCTCAGCGTGACCGTCCCGTCGAGATCGGCCAGATCGCCCCCGGAGATGGTGACGGTGTGTTCAAGCGCATTGATCGCAGTGAGTGACACGGTCGCCGTCGTCCCGCTGACCGAGAAGTCGTCCGGCGACAGATTTTGCATCTCGGAATCGAAGGCGATCCGCCAACTCACCGAATCCCGGCTGGTCTGCTCGGCACGGTCACGCTGGAGGCCGGTTATCAGCGGCGCGGTATTGTCGACCGTATAGGTCTGGACCGTCCCGGTCGCAGTCGTTTCGGTCAGCGCATTGCCGTTCGCGTCCGCGATCGAGGCCCCGCCCGCAAGTCCGAGCGACACCGTCGCATCAAGATCGGCCAGATCGCCTCCGGACGCCGTAACCCGGTAGGTCTGGGAGAGCGGGTCCGGTGCTGGAGCGGGCGCTCCCGCAAATTCCGGTTGATCGGAGTTTTCGAACGCCTCGACGGTCAGACCGGCCGTTGTCCCGGTCACGGCGAAGTCCGCCGCATCGACATTCCGGACGGGCGTATCGAACGTCACGAGCCAGACAAGCGTGTCGGCATTCGTGTCTTCGACCGTACCGTTGAAACGCTCAATGCTCTGCAGCCGCGGCGGCACCGTGTCGACCGTCGCGACCGAGATGTTCGCGTCGACATAGGCCGGCGCGAAGCCATTGGTGCCATTGCCATTGCCAAACGCGTCGACGATGTCGGTGCCGGCATTGAACTTCAGTTGCGCCGTACCCGAACCGGTCAGGTTGGCGGTGACCTGCACGTTGGTGCCGTTATCGACCGAGATCTGGAGGTCACTGGCCGACACGCCTGCACTCGTCTCCAGCGTGAAGTCGTCAATCGTCAGATTGTCCTGATCCTCATTGATCGACACGAACCAGGTGACGAGCGTAGAGCCGACCGTCGCATTGTTGCCGGCGAAGATGTCGGTAACGATCGGCGGGTCGTTGTCGACGCTGTAGAAATTATCATTCGTGCCCTGCGGGTAGGTGTTGGTCAGCGCATTTCCCGCGAGGTCGGTGATGTCCTGGCCGCCGGCAAAGGCGATTGTCGGGATTACCGTGTCCGTCGCCAGATTGCCGCCCGAGATCGTCACCCGGTAGGTTGTGGCGTCGCCCTGTTGGGCAAAGCCTGAAATCGTGGCGGTCGTGCCGGTGATGGCGAAATCGTTCGCGCTGATATTCCGCACGAGTTCGTCGAACACGATCTCCCAGGTCAGAACCTCTGCGGTAGTTTCCTGTTCGGCGGGATCATGGAAGGAGATCGACGCAACGAGCGGCGCGGTATTGTCGATGTCATATGTGTTCTGATTGACGGAGGTCGGGTTCGGATTGATCAGGGCGTTGGAGGCCAGATCCTCGATATCCTGACCACCCGCGAGCGACAGCGTGATCTCGGCGGTCAGCCCGGCCATGTTGCCGCCGGAGATGGTGACGTCATAGGTCGCCGCGTCGATGCCATTCACATCACCCACCGTCCCGGAGGTTCCCGCAACGGCAAAGTCCGCCGCGCCGACATTCCGGACGTCCTCGGTAAAGGTGACACGCCAGACAACGCTGTCCGCATTGGTCGGCGAGGAATCGGGCGTCTGCCGCCGGATGGAGACGATGCGCGGGGCGGTGGTGTCGACGACGGACAGCGTATCCGTCGCTGCATTCGACCCGCCGAGCGAGGAGGTGAGATTGCCCGACGTATTGACGGAATCCCCCAGCGTCGAACTGGTAACATCGATCGAAACGGTGCAGGCCGCTCCACCCGCGACACTGCCGCCGGAATAGCTCACCGAGCCGCTGCCGGCGGCGCCCGTGATCGTGCCCCCGGTGCAGGTCGTCGAAGCGTTTGGCGTCGAGGCGACCGTCATCCCGGCCGGGAAGGTGTCGGTGAAGTCGAGGCTGGTGGCCGACACACCGTTGAACGCATTGTCGATCGTGAAGGTCAGCGTCGCCGTGCCGCCGACCGAGATCGAATCCGGTGCGAAGACCTTCGAGAAGACCGGCGGCAGGGTGGCCAGCATTTCCACCGCGAGGCCGGAGGATGCGGCCCCGGTATTCCCCGCGACATCGGTCTGCGTTGCCGTGAAGATGTGGTTGCCAAGGCTGACATTGCTGCCCGGCGTCACCGCTGCTGCGCCCGATCCGTCCGCCGTACCGCTTGCGATCGTGCCGTCGAGCGAACTGATCAGCGTGACCGTCGCGCCGGCTTCCGCGCCGCCGATGTCGAGGGTCGGCGTGCGGTCATTCGTGGTGTTGTCGGTGTCGGAAATACCGCGGTCCGAACCCGCCGTCAGATCGGGCTCGCCGGGTGCGCCGGGCGCGGTCGTGTCGAACGTGAATTCGAGCGAAGCCGGTCCATCACTGCCGGCATTGCCGGCCTCGTCCGTCGCTCGCGCGTAGAAACGAAACGAGCCCTCCGGCAACGCGGACGGGACCTGGAATGTCCAGGCGCCACTTCCATCGGCCGTCGTGGAGCCAAGGGCGCCGGCTCCGAGCCGCGTTACCGTCACGGTCGAATTCACTTCCGCCGACCCAATCAGGATCGGCGTCGTGTCATTGGTAATCCGGTCGGAATCGCTGGCGCCCGTGTCGGTCCCGCCCGTCATTCCTGTGACGAAGGTCAAGCCGGGCGCCGTATTGTCGACCAAGAAGTTGTTGTCGTTCGCCCCTGTTGGCGTGGTGTTCGACAAGGCGTTCCCGGCGGCATCCGCGATATCCTGACCACCGGCGAGGGACAAGATGACTGTCGCATCAAGGCCGGCCATGTCGCCGCCGGACACCGTGACGTCATAGGCGTTTCCGGACGGATTTGTCACGCTGGAAACCGTGCCTGTCGTACCGCTCACCGAGAAATCGGCCGTGCCGACATTGGTGACTGCTTCACTGAACGTGACGCGCCAGGTGACGCTGTCGGCATTGGTCGGAGAGGTCGACGGTGTCTGGCGTTCGATCGAAGCGATGCGCGGGGCGGTGGTGTCGGGAACATAGGCTCCGCCGGACGCCTGGATGTTGGATATCGTAGTTGTGTTATTTGCCACCTCAGCCGTGACCGTGATGGGAGCGGCCCCAGGCGCTGTACTTGTAAACTGCCAGTTGAGGCTGCATGAGCCGCCCCCGGATGGAGCGTTGCATAGATACTGACCTCCACCGAAATCCGCGCCGCACCCCGCCCCCGAGCAGGCCGTGGCGGAGGGCGAACTCGTCTGCCCCCCCTCGTAAACAACAAACGAGACTATGGGAGGCCCGCTGAGGCGGTTGATCACAGAGAAGCCATAAGTCAGGCCACTTGGTGCCAGGCCGCCCCCGGAACCAGCTGAGCACGCCCCGGTGACGTCATTGCCCCAAATTTCGCCGTTTGGAGCTATATCCGGACAACTGATTTGCGCCGAGGCCATTGAAGTCGCAGCCAGCGCAATTCCGATTGCGGCCGCGATGACTATTACGCCCCGACGAGCCACAATCGCGAACCTCAACGAATTGAACATGACTTCCCCCAAACGGGTCGCGACAGCGCCCCAAAATCACGCTTCACCCGCCGCAACGCGCACCGAAGGCAGCGGACCAGAAACGATGGAGACAAGTGAGCCGAAGGCAGCGGGTCGGAACAATCACCCATAAGGGTGGGTGGGACGCGCAATTTGCTTGTCCACAATGCTAGGGTCCGGGAATGGATTCGAAACGCGTCGACACCCGCCCGGGGCTGATCGCCAGTGCCGGATATGGTCTGGGCGATCTGGGCTTCCTGATTGTCTGGCAGACGAGCGCGCTCTTTCTGCTCTTCTTCTACACGGACTATCTCGGCCTGCCGCCCTGGCTGGCCGGGACGATCATCCTGGCGGCCATGGTGTGGGATGCGGTTTCCGATCCGCTCGTCGCGGCCTGGGCCGAACGCCGGGCTTCACGGACCGGACGCTACGCCCCGATCATCCTGTGGTCGGCGATACCGGTCGGGATCGGGTTCGCATTGAGCTTCACCGCCCCCTTCGGCGGCGTCGCCGCCGCGGCGGCCTGGGCCTTGTTGACCCAGCTCGTCTTCCGCACGGCCTATACCTTTGCCAGCATGCCCTACAACACGCTGCCCCTGCGCCTGACGACGGACACCAATGCCCGCAGTACCTTGTCCGCGGTTCGCGTGGCCGGTGCAGCAACCGGCGGACTGCTGGCGGCAGTCGCGGCCCCGGTCCTGGTCGAGACCGCGGGCTTTCAGGTGACCGCGATCGTGGCCGGCGGCGCGACGGCCGGCCTGCTCGTCGTGACCGCCCTGACCTGCCGCGATCCATCGGCGGTGCGGCCGTCACCTTCTGATGGAAATCTGTTGCGCGATGTCGGGCGGCTCGGGACCGGGATGGGCCGGAACGGCCCAGTGCTGCGCCTGCTCGCAGTGATGGCCGCCGGCACGGTCGGTTTCGGCCTGTTCACGGCCAGCGCGGTCTATTTCATGCAGGATGTTGTCGGACGCCCGGAACTCCTGCCTGCTGTGCTCGGCCTGTCCGCCCTGATGACGATCCTCTTCGCCCCGGTCTGGGCGGTCACGGGAAATCTGACCTCGAAGCGGACCGCCATGGCGGCCGGGGCGGGTCTGGCCGCGGCGGGCTATGCCCTTCTGGCGCTCGGAGCAAGCGGCCCGGTTGCCTTGCTGATGCTGGCATCCGCCATTCTTGGCGCCGGCAACAGCGCCATCCCGGTCATGCTCTGGTCGATGTTGCCGGACGCCATCGAACACGGCGAGGCGGAAACCGGCGAACGGATCGAGGCCCGGACATTCGGGCTGACGACTTTCGTCCAGAAGTGCGCGGCCGGCCTGTCGGCCGTTTCCGCAGGCTTGATCCTCTCGGCCGGCGGCTATCGGGCCGGTATGGAAGCGTCCGCACCGGCAATGACGGCCATCACCGTCCTGGCCGGGTGGCTCCCGGCGGGATTCATGGTGCTGGTTTCGCTGGCAATCTGGACCTATCCGATTGATCGGGAGCGGCACGAATCAATCCTCGGCTCCCTGAAGCAGGTGCGTTGAACACCGTTCACCCTTTCAGGCGATTGCCGCCCGGGACGGCTTCATAGCAAGCTGTCGGAATATGGGGCCGCGCATCGGAGCGGCGCGACAGAAAGGCGCCGTTATGACCGGCGGGGCACGAACACTCGAGAACAATGACCCGCTGTCCGGCGACCTGAGCGCGATCCGGCTCGATCAGGCGCGCCTGCTCCTCCAGCGGACACGATCATCATGCCTGATCGTCGGCGCGGTGATCCTTTATTTCACCGCGCTGATCCTGTTCTCAGAGGACTATGCGTTTGCCGCCGCCTGGTTCGCCGCAGCCAGCGCCCTGGTCGGCGTCGTCTATATCTACCCGCATGTCGTGATTCCGAACGGTCTGACCGCTGGCAATTTCCGCCGGTATCTCACGGGCCACACCGTCATCTCGGGCGTCACCGGACTGGTCTGGTCGGGATTTGCGATCGCCTATATCGACACCGACTCCGTCCTGCATCTGTTCATCGCCATCAACATCGTCTGCTCGATCTCGCTCGGCGGAATGCTGCCCAGCGCGGAATACCGGCCCACCTTCGTTGCGCTGGCAACCGGCATGTTCGTGCCCTTCTCGGCCTATTGGCTGGTCATGATCGACGGTCCGCTGCGCCTGATCGGGCTCGGAACGCTGATCCTTTACGGCTTCGGCCTGCTGGTCAGCGCGCGCGCGGAGGTTCAGACGCTGACGACGCTCGCCGCGGAACGCAACCGCGTGCTCGGTGAGAAGCTTCGCGAAAAAAGCCGCCAGATCGAGAAGGCCAGCGCCGACAAGTCGCGCTTTCTCGCCGCGACCAGCCACGACATGTCACAGCCGCTGCAGGCCCAGGGGTTTTTCCTGCGCGCACTGCGCGCCACTCTGGACCGGTCGGACCAGCTCGAATTGCTTGATCGCGTGGAGGCGGCCTGGCGCAGCCAGCAGTCCCTGCTTCAGTCCCTGGTCGAAACCGCGCGCCTCGACAGCGGAGCGATCATCGTCAAGTCACGCCCCGTTCCGCTGGGCCCGGTCATCGCCGTTCTGAAGACCGAATTCGCCCAATCCGCACGCGCGCGCTCGATCGATCTGCGTCTGCCCGAAGCGGGACCGGTTGTGCGGACCGATCCGCTGCTTCTGACGCGGATCCTGCGCAACCTCCTCTCGAACGCTCTGAAATTCACGCCGGAGGGCGGCCGCGTGGAAATGACATACCGCGGCTACGGCCACTCCGTCATGATCGAGATATCGGACTCGGGCCCCGGGATTCCGGCCGAGGCACACGAGCGGGTCTTCGATGAGTACGTGCAGCTGGGCGCACCGGACTCCGACGGGCAGCACGGGCTCGGCCTGGGCCTGAACATCGTCCGGCAACTGGCCCTCAGGCTCGACATCACGCTCGAGCTCGACAGCGCGGCCGGTCAGGGCACAACGTTTCGCCTCACGCTCGACGCCGCCGCGCCCCAGGACACCCCGGAAGAAGAGCCTGCAACACTCGACGAGTTAGACGGGGCGCCTCTCATCGTGCTCGTCGACGACGAAACGGCCGTGCGGGACGGACTGTCCGTGCTGCTCACAATGTGGGGCTGCAGTGTGATCGCTGCGGCATCGGGCCGTGAAGCGATCCGCTTGCTTGCCTGGTCCGATCGCACGCCGGCCTTGCTCATCGCCGACAAACGCCTGGCTGACGGCGAGGACGGGCTGGAAACGATCGCTGACCTGCGAAGCGAGTTGGCCGACGAAGTGCCCGCAATCCTGTTGACCGGAGACATTCATTCCTTCGAAAGGGCCGGGGGCACGTCCGATCTCACCGTCCTCTCGAAACCGGCTGACGCAGAGGCGCTGCATGGCGCGCTCGTCGAAGCCCTGAGGGCAAGGGCTCAGTCCTAGAGAAATCCGAGCAATTGCCCCTTCCGCACACATGCCGTGCGCGTGCGGACTCCCATCGCATCGAAGATCGCCCTCATGTGGGATTTGACCGTGTTCTCGCTGATGTCGAGCGACTCGGCGATCGCCTTGTTCGTCGCCCCCTGCCCCATCAGATGCAGGACTTCGAGCTGGCGGGGACCGAGCTTCGGGACTTCCTCGAACGCGGTCCAGTCATCTTCGGGCGCACTTTCGGGATCGGAATCGGTCGTAAGATCCGGGAAGTACGACCGGCCGGAGACGATCTGCTCGATCGCTTCGAGGAGGATATCCATATTGTCGGACTTGTGGACGAAACCACTGGCCCCGAGCCGTTTGATATCGGCGATCGGCGGCTCGCTCGTGATCCCCGACAGGATCAGAACGCGCGTCGTCGCGCGCAGCCCGCGTAGGGCGGACAGCAGGGCAAGACCGTTCATGCCGCGCATCACCAGATCGACGATGACCAGGTCGAACCGGGCGCCGGAGGAAAAGGTTTCGAGAAAGGCCACCGGGTCGTCGAATTCCGTCACCACGTACGCACGCCCGGCCTGCGACAGCATGACCTTGAAGCCCTCCGCGAACAGGCGGTGATCGTCGACCAGTGCGATCCGGTGTGATGCGGTCATCGGTGCCATGCGGTGAACCTAGAAGTGCGGTGCTAGCGGCTCAAGCCGAAGCGACTGAACAAGCGCCCAGATTTCCTGGTGAACTTGCCCTCTCCGTACTGGGCTGGAGCCATTCGCGCCAGCGGCGGATGAAGGAGGCCCGCCGCGTCTTCCGACAGCTTCCGCGTTTTATTCCATGGACTTGGCCACGGCCGGTATAGGATAGTTTTCAGCATCGCTTGGGGGCACGGACATGCGGGTCTGGATATCGATCGTTGCCGCGCTGGTCCTGGGACAGGTCGCATGGGCGGACGAGCCCGGCCGCGAACCAGCCCGGTTGGCCCTTTTGATTGGCGCATCTGGCTATGACGAGAGCCGCATCGGCGACGGGGTTGCGCTCGACGGGCCGAAGAATGACGTCGCGCTGATGATCCGCGCCTTGCGCGCCAATGGCGTTGCCGATTCCGCCATGATCGTGTTGGCCGACAGGCTCGACGAAACCGGAATCGACCGGGAAGCCGATGGTTTGCCGGAGCTGGCGCGCATCCGCGAGGCGTTCGCCCGACTGTCGGAACGGGCGAACCCGGGCGATGAGGTCCTGATCTACATGTCCGGTCACGGATCGCGCCAACCGCAGATCGGCGTCTCTCCGGACCGGGTCGAGACCGACGGATTCGACGAAATATTCCTGCCGCTCGATATCGGCTCCTGGGAAGGAGCACGGGGTGACAGGCAAGCCGGCGTGGAGAACGCCCTTGTCGACGACGAACTCGGCGATTTGATCGAAACCCTCAGATCCCGGCAGGTCTTTGTCTGGCTCGTCGTCGACACCTGTCATTCGGGAACGGCAGACCGCAGTGCGGGCACGCACGGACCGGACACATTCCGAACGCGGCAGGTCGAGATGGATACGTTGGGCATACCCGCCGGCGCGATACTGGACGCGGAGGCCTCGGTGAGCCGGACTCGCGGCGCGCCGCGCGCGGCAGCCCCGGCGGTGGAGCTGGGCGAAGGCGGCTTCGTCGCATTCTTCGCCGCGCATTCGGGTCAGCTGGCACTGGAAGGCCTGCTGCCGAGGGGTCCGGGCAGTGACCGCCGGAACTACGGCGTGATGACCTTCCAGATTGCCACGTCGCTCATGGGGGGCGGTATCGCCAGTTATCGGGACCTCGCCTACCGGGTCCTCAATGGCTACGACGATTGGGGAGCCCGCGCGCCGTCTCCGCTGTTTGCCGGCGAGCTGGACCGGCCGGTCTTCGGCGCTTCCGGCGACCTGTCGGACATCGCCTGGCCCGTCTCGCGGGAAACCCGCAACCGGATGGAGATCGCGGCCGGCGCCCTGAACGGCGTTGGCGAAGGGGCCGTTTTCGAACTCACCGTGCTCGATCCCGACACGCAGGACATCCACCCCGACTTCACCGGCCCCTATTTTGCCGAAGCCGTGGAGGTCGGCGAAACGCGCACCCTCGCCGTGCTGAGCGGGTATGGTGACCACGAGGCGGCTTCGCGCCTGCCGGCCTACGGGTTTCTGACCGCGCGCCTGGTTGATCCCGGGGTCCGTTTCACGCTGACGGTCGGGATCGCGCCGCAGCCCCGCGAACCTGACGACGGCGAGCGCCGAGCCGCCGCCGCGATCGAGCAGCTCCGGAATACCGACCCGGATACATTGACCGCTCCGATCCGATTCGGTCCGGACGGGGTATCGGCCGATATCGTCTTGACGGTCGCTGATGACGCGGTCTGGTTTCTACGGTCCGGGGAAGCCGTGACACGGGATCCACGCACCGCACCCGCGCATCTGGAACTGGAGGCCTTTGAGAGTCCCGGCCAGCTGGCAACGGCTATCGAACGCGAACTGACGAAGATCGCCCGGGTTCGAAACCTGCTGCGCGCGGCCCAGGCCCTCGTGAACGGCCCGGGCGTGCAGAATCTTCAGGTCCGCGGATATGTCTGGCGTCCCAGCGTGCCAGCGCCGGACGACACCCGCGACGCCCCTGACGACTGGGTGTGCAGCCTGCCCGATGCCTCGCGCGTGCCCGCCAACGCAACCAGTTTGCAGCAGATGGGGGCGGACGCGCTCAGCGTGCTCGAGCTTTCCCATTGCGACATCGTCTATCTGGAGATCTTCAATGCCGGCCAGAATCCGGTCGATGTAACACCGCTCTATCTCGACAGCCTGGCGGGCGTTTACCGCATGCCTTTCCTGGGGTCGGACACCTCGACGCGGATTGAGCCCGGCGCGCCTCCGAGAATTGTCTGGGCGGGATTGCGGACCTGGGACTGGGACGCCGACGAGCCGAGCTCGACTGGCCTGGAGCGAATGGTTCTGCTGGCTGTCGAGCGTGATGAAGATGCCGCGCTCCCCTGGGACTTCGCCTTTCTTGCCCAGGAAAGCCTGGTGCGTGATGCCGGCAGCCCGGCACAGGCGTCCGCGCTCGGCACCTTGATGTCCGGTGCCGGATTCGGTCAGACCCGATCGGCACGGACAGGGCCGGCGCTGGATGATCGCGCCGGAGCCTTGATCTATCAGTGGCGGCTCATGCCGCCAGCGGAGTGAGAGCGGTGAGCCGGATCGGCCCGACACTTCTCGCCGTGGCGGCGGCGCTGCTCCTGCCTGCCGGCGCGCTGGGGCAGTCAGCCGCCCCGCTCGAAGCCGCGCGTGAGGACGCCGCGCGGGGAAATGCCCTCATGCAAGATGGACAATGGGCCGAAGCCGCGGACGCGCTGGAACGAGCGGCACGGGTCATGGTCGCCGAACAGGGCGCGCAGACGGCTGAATCCCTGGCGATCCTGTTGCTCTACACCCGGGCGCTGGAGGAAGCGGAACGCTTCGCCGATGCGCTGAACATGGCGAGCCAGATCCGCCAGCACGCGCTTGCCGCCGAGAATGTCACGGCGGCGATTGCGATCGTTGAACAACAAGCCCGCCTGCAATGGGTTCTGGGCGACCCGGCGTCGGCGCTCGAAACCTATGCCATCCTGTTGCCTTTCGCGGAGAGCCGTCCTGAGGAATACGCCGGTCAGTTGCCGGTTTACCGCCTGATGGAGGCTGTGATGCTGGTCGATCTCTTCCGGTTCGACGAAGCGGAAACTCGCCTCCGGCGACTGATAGACGATCCCGCGACACCGGGAAGAACGGCCAACGCCGCGCGCGCCGTGCTCGCCAAGTCTCTGGCTGACCGCGGCGAGTACGATCAGGCTGCCGGCGTGTTCATGACGGCGCTGGCCATCCCCGAGGCCGATCCGGATACTCCGGGGGCTGTCATTGTCGAAGGACTCTCGAATCTGGCGGCCACGCTCATGCAGGCTGGCCGGTTCGAAGACGCCGAAGCCATCGCGAACCGGGCGTTGGAGACACTTGAAGACAATGGCGAAGCGGAGGATTGGGCCGCCGGGGACGCGCTGCGCATCCGGGCGGCGGCGCAGCTGGCGCGCGGTGCAGATGCGGCAGCGCTGGCGACCTTGCAGAGTACGGTAGTGATCCTTGATCGGACCTTGGGAGCGGATCACCCCCAGGTGCTCCTGGCCCGCGCCGACCTGGCCGCCCTGCTCGCGCGCCGCGGCGAGATCGACGCCGCGCGAGCATTGGCACAGAACGTTCTGCCGCTTGCTCAAAGCAATCTTGTTCAGGAGTCCGTACAGCTCGCGCGGGTCTATGTCTCGATCGGCGCCGCGACCCGCGAAGCCGGTGACGGACGCAGCGCCGCAATGCTGCTCGCCGCGGCGCAACAATTCCTGGCCGACGGATTGGGCGGCGACCACCCCGATACGTTGACGACCCGCTTGCAGCTGGCAGATTTGCTGGTCTCGCCTGAACGCTATGCGCCCTCAGATGCCCTCACGGTCATACGCGGCGTCACGGCGCACGCGGGTCCTGAAACCCGGGACCAGCGCCGCATCCGCGAACAATTCGATTTACCGTCTCCGGGGTGGGTACATGCCGAAGCCGCGTGGAGGGTCGCTCATGAAGCGCACTAGCCCATGGTTCAGCGCACTGGCCGCATGTGTCGTTGCGCTTCTGGCATCGGCGTCGGTCATGGCGCAGACACCGCCCAAGGGCGAGACCGGATCGCTCGAACTCGGCGACCGGGCCGCTGAGCTGGGCATCGCCGCGTACGACGCAGAGGATTTTGACGCCGCCGCCCGGCATTATGCGGACGCTGCGCAATTCTATCAGCGCGCGAGCGGAGACCTCGACCACTGGCGCATCATCATGCTGATCAATGCCGCCATCAGCCTGGAGCAGGGTGGCCGGCTGGAGCAGGCCGGTCAGTTCTACAGCGGCATCTCGCGTCTGCTGATCGAGAACAACTATGCCGAGCCGGACGAGTTGCGCCGCGCTCTGGCCGGCTGGAGCCGCATCCTGGTAGCCCAGGGGCGGATGACCGAGGCGCTGAGCGTTTCCGATGCGACTCTCGAATGGGTGGAACGGGGCTTTCCTCCCTCATCGGAAACCGTCATCCACGCCATGAGCAACCGGCTCAGCGTGCTCTACGCCTTGCGGCGCATCGACGAGGCCGAACAGTATGGCGATACGCTGCTGGCGCGCGTCCGGTCTGCCGATGACCCGGACCCCCTCCTGCTCACCTGGGCGCTCAACACTCTCGCCGATGCAAAATTTCAGACCGGCAACTTTGCCGATGCCGAAGCGCTTGCGCTGGAATCCATCTCGGTGACCGAAGCCCACTACGGTGTGGACTCGCCGCAGACGGCCATTCCCCTGCTACACCTTGCAGGAGCGGTCATGCGCCAGGGCGAATGCGAGAACACGCTGCAGCTTGCCGAGCGCGCCGGACGTCTGCTCGAACGCGATGCGGAGCTTCAGCGCCTGTCGACCAATCACCGGCTGGATCTGATCGCGGAATGCCAGCTTGATCTCGGCCGGTTCGAGCAAGCCGAACGCGCGTCCAGGTCAGGGCTGGCATTCGCGGTCGACAATTTCGGCGAGGATTCACAGGCCGTCGTTGCGGCCCGGAACAACCTCGCTGCCATTCTTTTCCGGATGGGACGGGTGGCCGACTCGCTGGCAATTCACCGCGAAAACCTCGAGGCGGCTCGAGCCTTCCTGGGCGAAACTCATGCTGACGTCGGGCTGGCGCACGAGAATGTTGCCGAAGCGGCGCTTTATCTCGGAGATTACGAGACCGCGATCGGCCAATTCCGCCAGGCGCTGGACATTTACCTGACCGAGTATGGCGAATCCTATGCCGAGACCGCGCGCGCGCGCGGCAACCTAGCATGGGCACTGCTTGAAGACGGTCAGCCGGATGCCGCGCTCGCCCTTGTCCGCCCGGCCTCCCAAGCGGTTGCCGATCGGATTGCGCAAGGGCGCGATGACCTCGATGCGCGCCATCGTCGCACAATCCTCGAAACACATATCGCAACCGCATTCGCGCTCAGCGAAGGAGAACAACCATGAGACCGATCGCTCTTGCCGCCATCGTCACCATGGCGCTCTTGAGCGCGGCAACACCGGCCTTCGCTACGGCCCAGCACACCTGTCCGCCCGGTTCGACCGAACCGGAATGCCTGAAGGATGAAGCCTGGCAGGCTGCCCAATGGGCCGTGCTGACATCGGCGGCACAAGCGCTGTCTCAGGTCTCGGCCCGATTTGCGAGCGGCGATGACGCGCTGGCCGGGGTCGTTTCCGACCGCGAGCGCGCGGTTCGCGAGCGGGCGTCTGCGCAGGACGCGCTTTATCAGGCACTGGCGTTGACCGATCCGGAGAGCCGCGAGGCAGCAACCGCCGCGGCGCGGGCCAGACTCGACACGGTGACCGCAGAGCTTTCCGTTCTCGACGCCCGGCTGACGGCCGAATTCCCCGAATATGCGCAGCTGACCAATCCGGTGCCGTTATCCATCGCCGAGACCCAAGCGCTGCTGCGCGATGATGAAGCCATGATCCTGATCCTGGCCGGGGCGCGCTCAAGCTTCGTCTTCGCGATCGATTCCAGCGGATCCGACTGGGCCCGGCTGGACATCACTGCGGACGACATTGCGGCATCGGTCGATCGCCTCCGCGAGAGTCTCGATCCGAATTTCGGCCGCGGCCCGTGGAATGCGCAGCCTGCTCCCGGTGGCGGATCCGGGCTTGAGCCGTTCGACCGTCAGGAAGCCTACCGCCTCTATCAGGCGCTGTTGGCGCCTGTTGAAGCCCGGCTGGAGGGAAAGCGGCATGTTTATGCCGTGCCATCAGGTGCGCTCTCGAGCTTGCCGCTCGGCATCATGGTGACATCCCCGCCAGAAGGCGACGATGACGATCCTCAAGCACTGGCCGAAACCGGCTGGCTCGTGCGGGAATTTGCCATGACGGTGCTGCCGACACCGGCCTCACTGGTCTCGATTGCCCGTTTCGGCGAGAGCCGTGCGGAATCGCCCTTTTTCGGAATCGGCGATCCCTGTATCGGAACGCGCGCCGGAACAAATTGCGATGACGGAAATAGCACCGCGACCGGAGGAACTCGCGGTGCGCCCCCCGCCGCCTTTCAGGCGTCGGTCAGCCGCGGCGTGTTCAACGCCGAAGCCGACACCGTCCGCGGCCTGTCCGCCCTGCCCAATACGCGCCCCGAGCTGATCGCCCTGGCCCGGGCCTTTGGTGCCGACCCGGATGCAGACCTGCTCGTCGGAGCCGATGCGACCGAGCAGGCCTTGCTCGGAAACGGATCGTTGCGCGAGGCGCGTGTGATCGCCTTTGCGACCCACGGCCTTGTCGCCGACGAACTGCCGGGGCTTGTCGAACCGGCGCTGGTCCTCACGCCGCCCGGTCAGTCACGGGAGGGCGATGACGGACTTCTGACCGCATCCGAAATCGCCAGGAACATTCAGCTGGATGCCGACTGGGTCATTCTGTCGGCCTGCAATACCGCTGCGCCCGACGGCGCGGGCGCGGAAAGCCTTTCCGGGCTGGCCAGCGCCTTCTTTTATGCCGGCGCGCGTTCCTTGCTCGTCTCGCACTGGGTTGTCGACGATACCGCAGCACGCCGGCTCACCACGGGGACGCTCGAAGCGATGGCTGCGGACCCGCAAGCCGGTCGCGCGGAAGCGCTGCGCCAATCCCAATTGTCCCTGATGCAGGATGAGCGCTTTGCTCACCCCGCCATGTGGGCGCCCTTCATTCTCGTCGGTCAGAACCGCCCGGTCGGCGGCTAGGCTCAGTTCGGCAACCGGGTGCTGATGATCAACGCGATGTAGCGGCTGATCGCTTCGACCCGGTCGCTGACGTCCGGATCGTCGTCTTCATCGAGTGACGCCATCACCGCGTCAATGGCATGTTCCGGACCGGCGCGTCTGAGCGCGGTAATCGAATACTTGAACACATCGGGGGCGCACGCGCCGCCGTCGTCCGGGTCAACGCGGTGGAACCGCCCCGTCTCGCTTTCGGCCGGCTCGAGAATGCAGCGCTGGTCCGGTGCGAGACTGTGCCAGACGATGGCGCGGAAATCGTCCAGCGCCGGTCCGGCGTAGTCGGAGTGACCGATCCCGCTATCGCCCGCCGCGGTCGTATCGACCGTCGCCAGCCCGCTCAATACAACCGGAGTCGGCGACACGTCGCCCGCGCGCGGATAGCCCCCCTGGATCCGCCGGGAAAGGCGCAAAGCCCTGTCCGACGCCGAGGCGTAAAGCGTCATGTCATTGGCCAGGTGCAGCATTTCGGGAATGGAATAGAGAAAGTCTTCCTGGTCGACGTCGGGGCTGGCCCAGACCACATGGTCAAACAAGGGGGCTTCCAGCGGGGCGGGATTGTCCTCCGCCATCTCTTCGAGCGCGCGCAGCAGGAAGCGGTTGCCCATGGAATGGGCGACGACGTGGATTCGGTCGGCACCGGATTCTGCGACCAGAAGCTCGAGATAGCTCTGAAGGTCGTTGATGACCGGGCGGATCACCTGATTGGCATCCGCGAAATAGCCCAGCGTCGTTCCGCGAGATGGCCAGGAATACATTGCGGGCGCTCCGTCGATTTCGAGGTCGACGGCAAGCTGGGCAGCGCGTTCCGCCGCGGACCGGAAGTCGGTGTTGTAGCCATGAATGAAGACCAGCAATTCGCGCCGGCTCGACTGGTCCATCTCCGCCCGGATCAGGTGGGTGAATTCCTTCTCGGTATCGATCGGACGAACCCGGTCGATGATGAAATAGCGCCCGCGCAGGGACGACAGATCACCCTGCCAGCGGTCCGTTCTCCGGATTTCGCCGATCTCGCGATTTCGCGGAACCGATACCTCGACGACGCCAAGTTCGAGCGGAGCGCGCTCATGGCCATAGAATTCCAGCGGATTGACCTCGCCCGTCCGCCCGCGATTGGTGCCGTAGAAGACCGGGACGATGACGTGATCGGGTTCCCCGGACGGCAATGCGCGCACCTGGGCTTCGGCTTCGGCGTTGCGCCTTGCCCGGTTCAGGCTGGCTTCAATCTCGGAATCGGCCGGGTCGTCCAGAAGCGCGATTTCCGCCGCGCGGGCCCGCTCGACGATTGGCAGCCACTCTTCGGCAGTCATGCCACCATCATTGGCCCATCGGTCGAGAACAAAGAAAATGTCCAGCATGCCGTCGAGGTCACCGCGAGCGGCGTGCCGCGAAAGGGCCGCGTCGTAGATGGCGAGATGCGCGGCACGCACGGCATCGACGGTCAGGACGTCGCGCGCTTCGGCGTCGACGTCTTGCGCGGCCGCATCGCCGTCACAGGCCTGTACCAGCGCGGCGAGGTCGAACAGGGTCGGCGCAAGCTCTGAGTCTTCAAGTTCCAGGTTCAGGATGTCAGCCGCAGTGGGCATGTCCTCCGGACACTCCTGCGCCGGAGCCTCCGGGATTTGAGCCAGAGCGGTCGACGACAGACTGATTGCCAGAAGCAAAGCTGAAACGGCCTGCATTGTGACATCTCCTGTCTCCGCAGCCGACAGATTGGCGGCTTCGGGCGGGAATAAGAAGCATTTTTCCTGCCTCTTCAATACAATGCTCGGTGCGGTCAGACAAAAGCGAACCGGTCTCCGTCAGGGACGGCGTGCCGGTTCTCCTTGACCCGGTCGCGAGGAAAGAGGGGACGAGCCGATCACAATCAGGGAAGGCCCCGGCAGGGGCCTCGTCGAATTGCCACTGCACTGGGGTCACGCGCCAAGCCGGCTCGCTTGCTTGCGGCGTATCTCCGCCGTGAACATAGGTCCGAACCGGTTCCACCAGTACCGGACCGCTTCGTGGCTCACCTCGATCCCGCCCGCGTGGAGCAGATCCTCAACATTCCGAAGCGACCTCGGAACCGGACATACCTCATCACCGCGAGGCGGATCACCGCGGGCGATGTCTTGAGAGACCGAACAGGTGCGTCCTCATCCGCTCAGAATGGCAGCAAACCGGTTCACGAAGCGGCGCGGCTTTGCGGTGACCGTGCGTCGGTCGGGCTCTCGCCCGCATATCGCGCCCGCAGATCAATCTTGTCGATCTTGCCCGTCGGTCCCAGCGGCATGGAGTCTATCCGGATGACGGCATCCGGGACGCACCACGACGCGACATGGCCACGTACGCTGGCGAGGACGTCCTCGTCGCTGATCTCCGCATTCCCTTGCGTCTCGACGATGAGAACCGGCCGTTCGCCCCATTTGGGGTCCTGACGCCCGATCACCGCCGCCTGAGCGATCTCCGGCAGGGCCGAGACAAGCGTCTCGATCTCGCTCGGATTGATCCACTCTCCGCCGGACTTGATCAGATCCTTCGAGCGCCCGGTAATGTAGAGATTGCCGCTGTCGTCGATCCGGGCGAGGTCGCCGGTATCGAACCAGCCCTCCCCGTCCAGGGCATTGTCGTTCTGGCCGAAATAGCGCTCCACGACCGACGACCCGCGCACCTTGAGATGACCTTCCTCGCCCCGCTGCTCCGCGAGCGGCACCCCCTCGGCGTCCGTCAGAAGGAGGTCGATCCCGATGGACGGGCGGCCGGCACTGGCCGGGTCGCGGTGGGGCTCGTCAGGCGGCGCGCTGGTTCCGAGCGGCGACAATTCCGTCATGCCCCACGTGGTCTGGATGGTCACGCCGAGGCGGGACTCGATCCGGTTCATCAGGGCGGGCGCCATCGGCGCTCCGCCGACCATGATCCGCTTCAGCGTGGGCACATGCCCGCCAACCTCGTCGAGATGATCGACGAGACCAAGCCAGACAGTCGGAACGCCGACCGCCATCGTCGCCCCTTCCGACCGGATCAGCCGCGCAAGACTGGCCCCGTCGAGATAGCGCCCGGGCAGGATCAGCTTGGCCCCCACGGCGGGCGCTGCGAATGGCAGCCCCCAGGCATTGGCGTGGAACATGGGCACGGCGACGAGGACTGAATCCGTCATCCGGATGCCCATGACCTCGGCCTGCAACTGCCGGAGTGTGTGCAGATAGCTGCCGCGATGGGTGTAGGTCACCCCCTTGGGCTGGCCCGTCGTTCCGGACGTAAAGCAGAGGCCGGACGGCGCCGTCTCCTCGAACGCGCCCCAGACAGCCTCGCCGCCCGCGGCGTTCATCGCTTCCTTGAGCGTCTCGACCGTCAGGTCGGGACGATCAGCGCTCCAGTCCGGCGGTGCGCCGTCGATCACCATCACCCGGTCGGGCGCCCGGGTCAGATCGACGATCTCCCGGGCCAGTCCGGACAGATCGGCACTGCAGATAAGGATGCGCGCCTGCGACTGGTCGAGCATCGCCGCGAGCCGGTCGGCGGTCAGTCGCGGATTCAGCGTGTGGCAGACAGCCCCCATCCCCATGATGCCGTACCAGGCTTCAACATGGGCCTGCGTATTCCAGGCGAGCGTGGCGACACGGTCTCCCTGCCCGACCCCGCGCGCGGCCAGCGCGGCGGACACTTTGAGGGAGCGGGCGCGAAGACCGGCATACCCGACGCGCTCGACCACATTGCCGTCACGCCCGGTCACAACCTCGGCGTCGGCGTGCCATTTGGCGGCATGGTCGAGGAATTTGTTGAGCGTCAGCGCATAGGTCTGGATCGTGCCGTCCGTCATCGGCAGTCCTCGACATCGCGCGGCATCGGCGGAGAGGCGATCCCGACATTCCAGTGCCAGCCCACATTGGCGGCGCGGCGGCGGCACATGACCGCTTCATGCAGCTCGAACATGCCCGGCATCAGATCGGTTCCGGCGACGGCTTCGCCGTCAAACTCGATGAAGTGCTGGTCTTCGCCGTAGGCTTCCCAGACCGGAGCACCCTCGGCGCTCGGCACACCGTCGCGCGCAAAGGATGACCAGTAGCCGATCATCGTATCGGCGAGGGCATGTTCGGACGGGGTATCCGGCGGCGCGGGCCAGTACTCGGAGAGACGGCCGATATTCCCGAACATGAAGGGCAGCTCGCTGGCATGGAAAGCGTGAAGCCCCAGCGCATCGGCCGCCGGATAACTGTGATCGAAATAGTAGAGATAGCCAGGCTGACCGGTCGCGGCCTGCTGCCGGACGAGGCGCTCCGACGTCCAGCCATACATCGCGTCCCGCGTCGTCGCGAGCATGCTCTCTTCGATAGTGTTCGATGGATAGCGGGCCAGCGTCTCTTCGGCGAGGTCGCCATAGCCCGTGCGGATGGCGGCCTCGTAGGTATCCGCATCATCCGGAATCGGTGCCAGCAGAATACGAAGCGAGCGGATTTCACCCTCATTGAAACCGGCGATCAGCGGTACCGCCGCCTGTTCGCCGCGATCGAAGATGTTCACCGGCTGATCCGGAATGATCACGCCATCGACCGTGCCCCAGGGAATGTATCCGGTCTGTGAGACCGCCTCGACGAGTTCCGTCGCATCCATCGCGCGCAGATTGGCGAAGCGGCTGATCCCGAGCTGGTTGGCGATGTAGAGGCCAACGCCCTCGGCCGGCGGCAGGCCAAAGACCGGTTCGCGCAGGCGCGGCGTCGACAAGGTATAGGCACTCTGCGCGATGGCGCGGTGGAACAGGCCCTCCGCACGCGGCGAGACCATCAGATAGTTCACGCTCAGCGCCCCGGCGGATTCCCCCGCAATCGTAACATTGTCCGGATTGCCGCCGAAGGCCGCGATGTTGTCGCGCACCCATTCAAGCGCGGCGATCTGGTCGAGCAGGCCGTAATTGCCCGACACACCATCCGGCGATTCATGGCTCAGCTGCGGGTGGGCCATATAGCCGAGCACACCGAGGCGGTAGTTGATCGACACATAGACAATGCCGCGCTCGGCATATTGCGAGCCGTCATACATGATCTGGCTGTTCGCACCGCGCATCAGCGAGCCGCCGTGGATCCAGACGAAGACCGGTGCGTTCTCGGCGTCTTCCGGAGCCCAGACATTCAGGTTCAGGCAGTCCTCGCTGATGCCCGCCGGGAGCGTATCGGCATAGATGCTGGCCCCAGTCCGCGTCGGCTGCATGCAGGCCGGTCCGAACCCGGTCGCGTCGAACTCGCCTTCGATCGGATCGAGCGGTTGGGGCGCGCGCCAGCGCAGATCTCCGACAGGAGGCTTGGCGAAGGGAATGCCGCGATAGATATCGATCCCGTCCTCTGTCACGCCCCGGAAGCTTCCAGCGGGTGCCTCGGCCAGAGGGCCGGTACCGGCCTCCGGCGTCTGCGCGCAGGCGGAGGCGCCGCAAACGAGGATCGAAGCGGCCAACACCGCGGCGAAGCGGAACGGGGACGACGTCATGAGCGGCCTCCGGATTTCTGTTCGCGCGGGATCACACTGGCGAGCCAGAAGAACAGCGCGATTGCGAGACAATAGAAGGGAATGAGCGTGTACATGGCGAGCTGAAGCGAGTTCTCGGGATTACCGGCAGCGAAGAAATCGCTTGCGGCTCCGAGATAGGTCGGCCCCAGGCCGAGACCGACGAGATTCATGACCAGAAGCAGGATCGCACCGGAAAGAACGCGCTGGCTCGGCTTCACTTCTTCCTGCACCAGCGCGACCGCCGGCGACAGGTAGAAATAGTTGCAGATCGTGGGGACGGTCAGGAAGGCCATCGCCATCGGCCAGGTCGGCGCCCAGACGAAGGCAATGAAGAAGGGCAGCGAAATGATCAGCCCGGCGGCTGGGACCAGAGCGTAGGCGGTTTTGGATTTCTTTCCGAGCCAGTCGATCAGACGGCCCGACAGATACATGCCGCCGCTGACGCCGAAGCCGAGAAGCAGCGCATACCACAGGGCGACATCAGTCAGCGTCATCCCCTTCTCGCGCATCAGGAAAAGCACGGTGAAATTGATCACCGCATAGGTGACGAACTGGGTCGCACCGCTGGCCAGCGCAATCAGGCGGAGCGCCTTGTGCGCGAAGAACATGCGGAAGGTTGAAAAGAAGCCTTCCACCGGCACCGGGACTGCCGGATCCGCTGCAGGCACGGTGGAATCCTCAGGCGCGGACACAACGTCCATGGCGCCCCGCTTCGGCTCACGAACAAAAAACAGGACGATCAGGCCGGTGACTACACCGACAATGCCGATCGAGATAAACGCATCCCGCCAGCTGAACGCCGCAGCGACAGAGGCTCCGAAAGCCACGCCTAGCGCAGCGCCGATCGGCGGTCCCATATTGTAGAGACCGAGCGCCCGTCCGCGCATGCCGGACGGGAAATAGTCGGAAATGATCGCATAGGACGGGGGAACACCGCCCGCTTCGCCGATACCGACCGTCATCCGCGCGACCACGAGCTGAGGGTAGTTTCTTGCGAGTCCGCAGGCGACCGTCGCCGCACTCCAGAGCATGCAGGCGAAGCCAACCACCCGGACCCGGTTGGTCTTGTCCGCCAGCCACCCGACGGGCAGGGCGATCAGGCAATAGAAGAGCGCGAAATAGAGCCCGCTGATCAGGCCGAGCTGACCATCGGACAAACCCAGTTCGTTCTGGATCGGTGCCGCCAGGATCGACAGCAGCTGCCGATCGAGGAAGTTCAGCACGTAGACGAAGGTCAGAACACCCAGGACCCACCAGGCCCGCTTGCCCGGCCCTGCCTGTGCAGAGGCCGGGGAGGAAGCAAGCGGGCCAGTCGCGCCGGGAGGCGACTTGAGGTCGGTCATCGATCAGTGGCGGTAGTTGACGCGGATACCGATCGTACGGGGACGCAGGGTCGAGAACCGCGCGTCTGCGAACCCTTCCGGGTGCGCGTAGATCAGCGAGTCGTCATTGAAGGCGTTCTCGACATAGAGCGTGGTCGTCCAGCTGTCGCCGATGAAGGCCCCGATCGACGCGTTGACCTCGTCATAGGCCTCCGTCGGCGCATAGGTCGGTGCCGGCACGCCGGGCTGGCCCGGAACGAACGGGAACTGGTTCGGGAAGCCGTCCACATGGCGGGCATTGACCGAAGCGAAGCCCGTCACATTCGCCGCGAGTTGCCGCGAATAGTTGATGTAGAGCGCGCCCTGGAATTCGGGGAAGGCGAGCTGGATGCCCTCGACCGCACCCGAGATCGCCGCTTCGCTCGCGGTCAGATCATTGACTTCCGTATGGTTGAACGAGGCGTTCGCGCCGATATTCAGACCTTCGACCGGCGTCATGTTCACTTCGAATTCGATACCCTGGCTGATCGCCCCGCCGATATTCGTTGCGAACTGGATCTGGTCCGACGTCCGGTTCGCCTGAACCTGGATATTGCTCCAGTTGATGTGATAGGCGGCGACATTCGCGATCAGGCGGCGATTGAACCAGTTGCCCTTCACGCCGACTTCGAAATTCTCGATCTCATCCGAGTCCGCACCGAAGGGGATCACGATGTCGTTCGGATTGACGGTGCTGACACTGCCCGCGCGGGCATTGACCACCGGCGTCCGGAAACCCGTCGAATAGGTGCCGTAAAGCGTCACATTGTCGATCGGCCGATAGGAGGCGCTGAACCGGTAGGAGGGCCCATCTTCCTCGCCGCGCAGACCGGTTGCGGCAACGACAGGCGTTATCGTCAGCGGCCCGGGAATGCCGAAGATGGCGCGCGTGAGATAATCGCTGGTGTAGCCGCCGGCCTTGGTGAAGCCCTGCACATCGAGGGAACCGAGACGAAGACCGCCCGTCAGCCAGAAATTGTCGTTGAAGCGGTAGGTCAGCTCGCCGAAGAAAGCGGTCTCGTGCGACACGAAATAGCTGCCGAAGCGCTGATAGTATTCGTCCGGCAGATTCGTCATGCCCCGCGCCGCAAGATAGGCGGGATCCGAACGGTAGTTGTAATCAACATCCCGGCGCTTCCAGTAATAGAAGCCGCCGATGATCCAGTCCCAGTTTCCGCCTGGCGCGGAAACCAGCCGCGTCTCCTGGACGAAGGCGTCATCATAAGCCAGCGCGTCGAGCGCAAACGGGACGGCTCCGCCAAACGTGGCGTCGAGGTCGATGATGAATTCCTGATCGTAGAGCGAATAGGTCGAGGAACTCGTGAGGTTCGCCCACCCGAAGTCGTGCTCGATCGTCGCGTTGTAGGATTGCAGATCGGCGCCGAAAATGTCGGGACGGCGCGTCCGGCGCGTATCCCGGTCGGGGTCGAGCAGCGGGTTGATCAGCTGGGAGTCTTCCGGGTTGGAGGACTCGACGAGTGCCATCAGACGAACGGACGTATTGCCCGGCGGCTCGAACAGGACGATGGCCCGGCCACCGAAGTTCTCGACCGTGTTGGCATTGTCGATTCCGGTACCGATATTCTCGACCCAGCCTTCCTCATGCCGGTAGAAACCGACGAGACGAAGTGCCAACTGGTCTTCCACGATCGGGAAATTGACCATGGCGTTATAGCGCTGGCGCAAGCCGCCACCATCGGTCCAGCCGTAGTCGACGAGCACTTCGGAGTCGAACTCGTCCATGTCC
The DNA here is from genome assembly GCA_016124205.1 of Alphaproteobacteria bacterium. GTDB lineage: Bacteria > Pseudomonadota > Alphaproteobacteria > Caulobacterales > Maricaulaceae > Hyphobacterium. Next base: position 23,422 of record WGOD01000006.1, on the reverse strand, counting down.
GGGCTGTGGGTGATGATCCGCACCGCGCCGGCCAGCGAGCCGGAACCGAACAGCGTGCCTTGCGGACCGCGCAGGAATTCCACGCGTTCCACGTCAAACAGGGTCGAGTTGATCTGGGTCGAGTTGCCGTTCGCGGAGATAGGCAGTTCGTCGATATAGACCGCGACCGAGTTCTGAAGGTTCGCGCCGTAGCCATTCGTCGCGATACCGCGCACGGAGAAGGTGTTGAAATTCGTGGTCGGCCGGTTGAGCACCGCACCCGGCGTCTCAAGCGCCAGACCCTCATAGCCGACAATCCCTTTCGTCGTCAGCTCGTCCTGGGTGAAGGCCGTCACGGCGATCGGGATGTCCTGGACATCCATCTCGCGGCGGGTGGCGGTCACGATAATCGTATCGGAACCGTCGGCCTGCTCTTCGGTCTGATAGGTCTGTTCGGTCTCCTCCTGGGCCAGAACCGGGCCAGTCAGAGCAAAAAGTGCGACCGCCGAAACGGACGCGCACAGCACGTTTTTCATAGCGATGTCCTCCCCTGGCCGGTCTGATGCCAGCCTGTGCGTTATGGCGAGACCCTAAGCCGAAAAAACATTCACTGGCAAGCATGTGAATATCTTTTTTCGACGATTTTCCTCCTGCCCACCCACCGGAAAACGCTGAAATTTCAAATAAATTATAATGTTATTCACTCGTTCGATAATTAAATTACAACCCCGCATGCAGGCAATCATGGTTGTGCATCCGGCGTTCGAGCGGCTATGAATCGCCTTGACCCTGACGTCCCGATTTCGAAACAGCCCGCATTGGAGAGAGGGGTGCCTGCAGCAGCAGAAAAGAAGCCGCGCCGAAAACGGCAGACCAAGGCCGAGGCGCGGGCCGAAACCACTCAGCAAATTCTCGACGTGGCCGAGTATCTGTTTTCCCGCCATGGCCTTCACGGCGTGACACTGAAGGACGTCGCGAAACAGGTCGGCGTGCATCACACGCTGCTCAACTACTATTTCGAGGACAAGCAGAAGCTCTTCAACGAGGTGTTCGCGCGCCGCGCCGCCGTGACCAGCGAGCGTCGCATGAAGGTGCTGGAAGCCTATGACGAAGAGTGCGGCGGCAAGCCGACCGTCGAGGGGGCGCTGCACGCCTTTCTCGATACCGACCTCGATCTCTACATTTCCGGCGGAGAGGGCTGGCGCAACTATGGCGCCTTGAGCGCCCAGGTCGCCAACACGCCCGAATGGGGCGCGGAGATGATGGATCAGCATTTCGATCCGGTCGTGCTGAAGCTTATCGATCTGCTGAAGCGCTCCCTGCCCGATGCGTCCGAAGAGGACATTTTCTGGGGCTATCATTTCACCACGGGCGCGCTGATGCTGACGCTCGCGCGTACCGGGCGTATCGACAAATTGTCCGGTGGCCTGTGCAAGTCCGACGACTACGCTGCGGTCAAGGCGCGCATGGCTCGCTTCATGGCCGCCGGCTTCGAACAGATTTGCGCCAGCCGCAAAAGCGCGAACGCCTGATTTTCGCAAACCGCCCTTTCAACGGGCTTGGTTCTTTCGCCGGATTGTGCATTAACTCACACGGTAGCGAATATCTTCGCATCGAAATGCCCGGCAGACCGGACCACAAGATGTCCAGCGCCGGAACCGGTTCGCGGGAAGCGGCAAACGCTTTCGGCACGCGCCGGGAAACAGGGGAGGAAGGCCGATGGCCGCTGGACAGGATGCCGCACCCGCGGCGCATGGTCTGAAATCGAATGATGTGAAAGTCGTCGCCGCGTCGTCGCTCGGCACGGCATTCGAATGGTACGACTTCTACCTCTACGGACTGCTGGCCGGGTATATCTCGACCCAGTTCTTCTCCGGCGTGAACGAGACGACGGGTTTCATTCTTGCCCTTGCCGCCTTCGCCGCAGGTTTCGCGATCCGTCCGCTCGGATCCATCGTGTTCGGCCGCATCGGCGATCTGGTCGGCCGCAAATACACCTTCCTGATCACGATGGGCCTGATGGGCCTGTCCACCTTCGCGGTCGGATTTCTCCCGAACTACGACACCATCGGCATCGCCGCCCCGATCATTCTGGTCACGCTGCGCCTGTTGCAGGGGCTCGCGGTCGGCGGTGAGTATGGCGGCGCAGCGACCTATGTCGCCGAACATGCCCCGCACGGGAAGCGCGGCTTCTACACCAGTTTCATCCAGACCACGGCAACCATCGGCCTGTTTGCTGCCCTGCTGCTGGTGATCGGCCTGCGCGCCCTGATCGGCGAAGAAAACTTCGCCGACTGGGGCTGGCGCATCCCCTTCCTGCTTTCGATCCTGCTTCTGGCGATCTCGCTCTGGATCCGCTTCCAGCTGTCGGAAAGCCCGACCTTCCTGAAGATGAAAAACGAGGGCACGACCTCGAAAGCCCCGCTGAAGGAAGCGTTCGGCCGATGGTCGAACCTGAAATACGTGTTGATCGCGCTTCTGGGCGGCGTCGCCGGTCAGGCCGTCATCGGCTATACGGGCCAGTTCTACACGCTCTTCTTCCTGGAACGGATCGCCGACGTCGATCCGGCCACGTCGAACATTCTTCTGGTGATCGCGCTGATCATCGCGACACCGACCTTTGTCTTCTTCGGCTGGCTCAGCGACAAGATCGGCCGCAAGACGATCATCATGACGGCCTGCGTTCTCGCGGTCTTCACCTTCTTCCCGCTCTTCAAGGCGCTCACCCACGCCGCCAACCCCGACCTGGCGGACGCGGTGCGCGATGCGCCCGTCACCGTGGTCGCGAACGCCGACGAGTGCTCGCTTCAGTTTGACCCGATCGGGCGCAACACATTCGACGAATCCAGCTGCGACATTGCCAAGGCCTATCTCGCCCGGAACGGCATCAACTATTCCAATATGGCAGCCCCTGAGGGGACGATCGCTTCGGTGCAGATCGGCGAGACGGTCATCGCCGCTCCTGACCCGGCCGGGCTTTCCGACAGTGAACGAGGCGAGGCGGTCGCGCAGTTCCGCACGACGGTCGGCGAGGCGCTGGTCGAAGCGGGATATCCGAGCGAGGCCGATCCGGCCCGTATCAACCGTCCGCTCGTGATCGCGATCATCGTCGCGATCATGCTGATGGTCACGGCCGCCTATGCGCCGCTGGCCGCGATGCTGGTCGAGCTCTTTCCGGCCCGGATCCGCTACACCTCGATGTCGCTGCCCTACCATATCGGCAATGGCTGGTTCGGCGGCTTCCTGCCAACCGTCGCCTTCGCCATGGTCGCAGCCACGGGCAATATCTATTACGGCCTCTGGTACCCGGTCCTGATCGCCGGGATGACGGCGGTGGTCGGCATCCTCTTCCTGCCGGAAACCTTCCGGAAGAAGATCGATGAGTAGCGGCTTCGGCACCAGCCGCCGCGGCTTCCTCGCTGCGTCGGCGGCCGCCCCCCTCGCCCTCGGCGCAACCGCGCCGGCCTTCGCGCGGCAGGAAAGCGGCCAGATCGCCGCCGATCTCGAACGCTATGTCGGGTTCGGGATCAAGGCATCGGGGGGAGCGGGCGACGAGGCCTGCGGCGCGTGGCTCGAGGAGGAGCTGGCCGCCGCGGGCTTCGCGACGGAACGCCAGTATTTCGACGCACCCTTTTTCGAAGCCGCGACCGCGGAGATCGTCACCGGGGAGGCTCGTGCAACCGTCTGGCCGGAACCCATTGTCCGGACGACACCGGCGGGCGGCCTGACCGCGCCGATCGTCCGCGTGGACGCGCAAGGTCTGGCGGCCCGGCCGCTGAACGGAGCGATTGCTCTCGTCGACCTGCCCTTCGGACGTTGGTCCTCCATGTTCTGGCCTGGTGTGGCCCGGCCGGTCGCCGCCGCGGTGGAAGGCGGCGCGGCAGCGGTGGTCATCATCACCAACGGTCCCAGCGGCAAGGTGATCGCCCTGAACACCAATGGCCGCGAGCCGCTCTTCGACCGCCCGGTCGCGCTCCTCGCGCCGCAGGATGCCGCGCCCTTCCTGGCTGCTGCGATTGAAGGCCGGGAAGCCACCCTCACCGTGACCGGTGAGGGCGGACGCCGACCGGCCTTCAACCTGGTCGGCCGGCTGGACCGCAGCCGCGGTCGTTGGCTGGTCGTCTCGACACCCCGGTCCGGCTGGTTCACCTGCGCGGGGGAGCGCGGCGGCGGCATAGCCGCCTGGCTTCACATCGCGCGCTGGGCCGCCCGCAATGCCCCGGATCACGATCTCGCCTTCGTGTGCAACAGCGGCCACGAATACCAGTATCTCGGCGCCGAAGAACTTCTTCACAGCGTGGCGCCAGAACCGGAGAACACCGCCTTCTGGCTCCACCTCGGCGCCAATCTCGCGGCACGCGACTGGCACGATTCCGTGGGCGGTCTCCGTCCGCTGCCGGGCACCGATTCCCAGCGCTATCTCGTCGTCAGCCCGGAGCTGGTCGGCGTGGCCCGGGAGGAGTTTGCGGGCCTGTCGGGCCTTGAAGGCGCCTACTCCAGCGAGACCCTTTCCGCCGGCGAACTGACCAATGTGATCGAGGCCGGGTACGCACCGGTGGCCGGCATTTTCGGGGTTCACCGCTACCACCATGTCGAAGACGATGACGAACGCTGCGTCTCGGCCGATGCGGTCGCCGAGACAACGGCGGCTTTCCGCCGTCTGCTGGAACGCGCCATCTCGTGAGGCCGGTATGAATGCTTTTCGTCTTCGGACCCTTGCCGCCGCCCTGCTCTTTCCGCTGCTCGGTGCGTGCGCCGTTCTGCCGCCGGCCGCACAGGACCGGACCGGCCCGCGCGTGACGCTGGCATCCGGCACGGTGGAAGGCCGGATCGAAGCCAACGCGTCTGTCTATCGCGGCATTCCCTATGCGGCAGCGCCGGTCGGCGAGCGCCGCTGGCAACCCCCGCACCCGGCCGAGCCCTGGGAAGGCGTGCGGCAGGCCGTGGAATTCGGACCCAGCTGCATCCAGCCCCCCGTGCCGCCCGCGAGCCTCTATTACGACCCGCCGCACGCCTCATCGGAGGATTGCCTCAGCCTCAATGTCTGGGCGCCCGACGGCGCGGACAATGCGCCGGTCATCGTCTGGATTCACGGCGGATCCCTTCGCATCGGCGGCAGCGCCCAACCCTTCTATGACGGCAGCGCCTTTGCCGAACGCGGCGTGGTGTTCGTCTCGGTCAATTATCGCCTCGGAGTTCTGGGCTGGCTGGCGCATCCCGAACTGAGCGCCGAAAGTCCGCACGGCGCATCGGGCAATTACGGCCTTCTCGACCAGATTGCCGCGCTGGAATGGGTGCGCGGCAACATCGCCGCCTTCGGCGGCAATCCGGACAATGTGACGATCATGGGCGAGTCCGCCGGGGCGCTCAGCGTCAGCTATCTCCTGACCAGCCCGCTCGCCGAAGGCCTGTTCCACCGCGCGATCGCGCAAAGCCCGAACATCCGCGCCGTCCCAGCCTTGTCCGAAACCGTCTATGGCCTGACACCCGCGGAAACGACCGGGGCGACGCTGGGCAACGCCATCGGCGCGCCGGACCTCGCGGCCCTCCGTGCGATGGACGCACAGGCGCTGACCGATGCCGCGACACTTCAGCGTTTCGCGCCGCAAGGCACGATCGATGGCTTTTCCCTGCCGCGACAGGTGGTCGATACATTCGAGGCCGGCGAACAGGCGCAGGTGTCCCTGCTGGCGGGCTTCAACAGCGGCGAGCTGCGATCCCAGCGCATCTTCCTGCCGCCCCTGCCGGACAGTGCAGGAGCCTATGAAGAAGCAATCCGCTGCGGCTATGGCGACCTCGCCGACGCCTTCCTCGACGTCTACCCCGCGTCCGATCTCGCACAGTCGACCCTCGATACCTTCCGCGATGCGATCTACGGCTGGGCCGTCGAGTACATGGTCCGGGCACAGACAGAGGCGGGCCTTCGGTCCTGGCAATACGTGTTCGACCATTGCTATCCGGCCGCCGAAGCGCGCGATCTGTGCGCCTTCCATGCCAGCGAACTGCCCTATGTTTTCGGCCGGATCGGCGACGATGACGCCTACTCGCCCAACTGGCCGATTCCAGAGGGCGAAGGCGAGCAGGCGCTGTCGGACGCCATGGTCGATTACTGGGCCGGCTTTGCCACCTCCGGCATCCCGGCTGCACCGGGACGGCCCGAATGGGCCCCCTATGGCGCGGACGAAAGCTACATGCGTTTCAACGGCAGCCCCCTGCCCGAACGCGACCCCATCTCCGGAATGTTCGAGGTTCAGAACGCATTCGTCGCACGCCGCCGCGACGCCGGTGAGCCCTACTTCATCAATGTCGGTGTGATTGCGAATCCGGATTGTTCTCGCTGACCGGTCGACATCTTGGCTGGGGCGGCTTCCCGGCCCTCCCTGAACCGGACGCAGGGAGAGATCGGGATTCGATCCTCCCACTTCACGATGACGGACCACAATTCGGGTGCACCGCACACCGACAGCAGCGGCTCTCGGAATATCGAAACGGGTTTTGGGTCATCCGTTCAAAATGGCGGCGAACCCGCTAACGCCGCATGTCCTCTGACAGTGCCTTTCTGGGCGATGTTCGCTGAGTTGGCAGGTCTCTGCGGACGCAGCGCGTCGCTAACCGCCGGAAACGCGGCGGAACATCCCCGTTGGGAAAGTCTCTGATTTTACGGGAAAGCAATGGCGGAGAGGGAGGGATTCGAACCCTCGGAACGCTCGCGCGCTCAACGGTTTTCGAGACCGCCCCGTTCGACCACTCCGGCACCTCTCCGCGGGGGTTCGGCGGAACCTATAGAAGCGAATTGCGCCGATCAAGCCTGTCTGACTGCGGTTTTACCGTGGTCATCACATGGATGTGAACCCGGCCCGTATGGCGTCATCACACCCTGACCCATAACCTTCCTCTCGGGACCGGTCTGTCAGGGGCTGAACTGAAAGGGCTGGATATGAAACGTTTCGGTATCATGGCGGTGTTTGCGCTTTCCGCGTGTGCAACGACCACGGGGGACACCACCTATCAGGCGGAACAGGACGCCGGCCGGGTGACCGGGATCAACGAGGACGGCGAACGCGTCCGCTGCGAGCGGGTCCGCGAAACCGGATCGCGCTTCACCCAACGCGTTTGCCATACCGAGCATGAATGGGAATTGATCGAGGAGAATGCGCGCCAGGCGGCTCAGGATTCTCAGGCCCGGTATCCCCGCGATTGTGGCCCGACCCCCGAGAACCCGGTCCCCGACTGCTGACGCCCGGCCGGACTGCCGCGCATAGGCCGAAATTCACACTTCACGGTTTCGTGAAGTGTGAATTTCCCGTCATGTCTGCGTTTCCGGGTGACGGCACCCTCAGCGTGCGATTAGAGTTACGTCTTTCGGCACTGCACAATCGTGCCATTTGGCCACTGGCTTGAGGGGAAATGCATATGCGTATTGTGGTTCTGGCGGCGGGTCTGCTCGTTGCGGCGTGCGCAACGACCGAGGGCGGCGACACGTCTTATCAACAGGCCCGTGAAGAAGGCACGGTGACCGGCGTCAACGAGGACGGCGACCGTGTGCGCTGCGAGCGCATCCGCGAAACCGGTTCGCGCTTTACCGAGCGTGTCTGCCGGACCGAGCGCGAATGGGAATTGATCGAGGAGAATGCGCGCCAGGCCGCTCAGGATTCTCAGAATCGCATCATGCCGGATCAGGGCCCGACCCCGTCCGGTACGGGCGGACAATAATCCGAAGGACCGGGGCTGACCGGGCCCCGGCCGCACAACTGTCCCAAGAGGGGGAAATCATGCGTCTTACCAAACTTCTCGCGGCAGCCGGCCTCGCGGCCCTGCTCTCTGCTTGCGCCACCACCGGTGACGGCACGCCGACCCAGAACGACATGGTCGCGGAAAATGCCAATCTGGAAGATGGCGATCCCAACGAGATGATCTGCCGCAACGAGCGCGTCACCGGCCAGATGATTCCGCGCCGGGTCTGCATGACCCGCGCCGAGCGTCAGGCAATGGAAGACCGTGCGGACGAAACCTTCCGCGACGAGTCGGCCCGCCACCTGCGGATCAATCCGTCGGGCGGCCAGTAAGGCATTCGGCCCAGGACGCGTCATGCGTCGGCCACCAGAATAGGGACCGTAGAAACCACGACAGGGAGGTTTACTACATGCCTATAGCCCGAATTCTGGTGGCGGCCGGCCTTGCCGCCATTGTGTCGGCCTGTGCGTCCGATCCGGATCGTATGACGATGAATGACCGGGTCGCGGGAAATGCCGCGGTCGAGCCCGGGAGTCCGGACGAATTGATCTGCCGGAATGAGCGGATTACGGGGCAGATGATTCCGCGCCGCGTGTGCATGACCCGTGCAGAGCGGGATGCCCTCGAACGCGAAGCGGACGAAATGTTCGCCGAGGAATCGGTCCGTCACCTGCGGATCAACCCCGATGGCCGGGGCGGCTAGAAGCCGCCTGCAATGCGGTCTTTCGGTTGACTCCAGAGGTATCGCGCGTGTATGTGCGCGCGTCTGGGGCCCGCGCCCTTAACCGGGGGCGGGCTTCGCATTTTTGTTGCAACGGCGCGATCACAAGAATGCGCCGAAGAAAAAGGGCCCTTCCGGCAGGCTTGCCGGGACTGGCCGGATGAAAGGACACACCATGTTCGCTGTCATTCAGACAGGCGGAAAGCAGTACCGGGTCGCTCCCGGCGACGAGATCCTCGTTGAAAAGCTCGACGGCGAAGCCGGCGACAGCCTCACTTTCGATCAGGTGCTGATGATGGGTGGCGACAAGGGCGTCACCGTCGGCGCGCCGCTGATCGACGGTGCCACCGTGACCGGTGAGCTGGTCGAGACCAATCGCGGCAAGAAGATCATCGTCTTCAAGAAGCGCCGCCGCCAGAATTACCGCCGCAAGGCTGGCCACCGTCAGTGGCAGAGCCTGATCCGTATCTCGGAGATCCTTGAGCCGGGCGCCAAGAAGGCGACCGCGAAGAAGGCCGAACCGAAGACCGAAGCGAAAGCCGACGACAAGCCGGCCGAGAAGAAGGCTGCGGCCAAGAAGCCGGCAGCGAAGAAGGCAGCGCCGAAAAAGGCCGCCGCGAAGAAAGAGGACTAACCCATGGCTCACAAAAAAGCAGGCGGCTCGTCGCGTAACGGCCGCGACTCGGAAGGCCGGCGCCTGGGCGTCAAGAAGTTCGGTGGCGAGCACGTCATTCCGGGCAACATCATCGTTCGCCAGCGCGGCACCAAGTTCAACCCGGGCGACAATGTCGGCATGGGCAAGGACCACACCCTGTTCGCGCTCGTGGAAGGCCATGTCGCCTTCTCGAAAAAGGCCAACGGCAAGGCTTTCGTCGCCATTCTTCCGGCTGGCGACAAGAAATAGGCTGTCCGCATTGCGGGCAGCTCCAAAGGGGGCGGCCCGGCAGCAGGAAAGCGAAGGGGAGACGGGACGCCCGCCTCCCCTTTTTCTTTCCCCGTCCCTCGCGAGGCGGACATGACGACGGCGACAGCACTCGGGCACACGCCCATAGAAACGGACCGGCTGAGCCTGCGGCAATTGACGCAGGACGATGCAGGCTTTCTGGCAGCGACAGCGTCGAAACCGGAAATCTGCCGGATGATTGCACGTGTCCCCGCGCGCTTTCCCGTGCTGGCCGCCGAGATCTTCGTCACGCGCACCATCCTCGGTGAACGCACCGGACGATGCGTGGTCCGGCTGATCACCTCGCGCGAGACCGGCGATCGCTATGGCATCATCGGCATCGACGATGCGGGAGACGGCGTGTTCGACCTCGGTTACTGGATGGCCCCCTCCGCGTGGGGACAGGGCTATGTGACCGAGGCGGCTCGCGCCATGATCGCCGCGGCGCGCACGCGGGGCGTTGCGCGACTGACAGCGGGCAATTTCCTCGACAATCCGGCCTCGGCGCGCGTGCTCGACAAGCTCGGCTTCGCACCGACCGGCGAGACGATCGACCTGTTCAGCTTCGGCCGGATGGCGAAAGCGCCCTGCCGCCGGGTGGCGATGGCGCTGTAGCCGAGCCAGAGCGACTTATGCTCACCACTGTCAAAATCCCGTCAAACGTCTATAGAGCGTTTTAGAACAGCACTGGCCCGTCCCCATGAAATTTCTCGATCAGGCGAAAATCTACATCCGCTCCGGCAATGGCGGGGCGGGGTCCGTCTCCTTCCGGCGCGAGAAATACGTCGAGTATGGCGGCCCGAATGGCGGTGACGGCGGCAAGGGCGGCGACGTCTGGGTGGAGTCGGTCGAGAACCTCAACACGCTGATCGACTACCGCTACCAGCAGCATTTCAAGGCCAAGACCGGCGGCCATGGCGAAGGCTCGAACCGCACCGGCAAGGACGGCGATGACATCACGCTGAGAGTCCCGGTCGGCACCCAGATCCTCGACGAGGGCAATGACGAGGTTCTCGCCGACCTCGACAAGCCGGGCATGCGCATCCTCCTCATGGAGGGCGGACGCGGCGGCAAGGGCAATGCCCACTTCAAGTCCTCGACCAACCAGGCTCCGCGCTATTCCCAGCCCGGCGAACCCGGGCAGGAACGCTGGATCTGGCTGCGCCTGAAGCTGATCGCCGATGCCGGCCTCATCGGTCTCCCGAATGCGGGCAAGTCGACCTTCCTCGCGGCAGCCTCGAAGGCCAATCCGAAGATCGCCGCCTACCCCTTCACCACGCTGCATCCCAATCTGGGTGTTGTGGACCTTGCCTCCGACGCGCGCTTCGTTCTGGCCGATATTCCCGGCCTGATCGAGGGCGCACACGAAGGCGCGGGGATCGGGGACCGCTTCCTCGGACATATCGAACGCACTGCCGTCCTGCTGCATCTGATCGACGCGGGACAGGAAGACGTCGCCGAGGCCTACCGCATCGTCCGGGGCGAGCTGGAGGCCTATGGCCAGGGCATCGAGGACAAGGCCGAAATCCTGGCCCTGTCGAAGATCGACACGGTCGACGAGGAAACGCTCGAAGCCGCCTCCGACGCGCTGGAGGAGATCAGCGGCCGCAAACCGATGCGCCTGTCCGCCGCGACCAATACCGGCGTACGCGAAGCCCTCTTCGCGGTCTGGGACGCGATCCGCCGGGACCGGGGCGAACTGGTCAGCGAGGAGGACGAATTCGACGCCGGGGACGGCGACTGGGCCCCCTGATGCGGCGCTCTGCTCCCGTCCGCTTTGGCGCGTTGACGCGCCGCGGCCGTGCAGCGCCGCCCCTGCATGGCGAGGCGCTCGCGCCCGGCCTGCGGGTCGGCCTGTTCGGGGGCAGTTTCGACCCGCCGCATGAGGGGCATCTGCACGCCGCCCGCGTCGCGATGCGCCGCCTCGGGCTCGACCGGGTCTGGTGGCTCGTCTCGCCGCAGAACCCGCTGAAGAACCGGACCGCGGGAGATTTCCTGCGCCGCTTCGAGGGCGTGAAGTCGCTCGCACGCGATCCCGGCATGGTCGTCACCGACATCGAGGTGCGGCTGGGCGCCCGACTGACCGCGGACGTCATCGAAGCCCTTGTGAATCGCTACCCGCAGGTGGACTTCGTCTGGATCATGGGCGCCGACAATCTGAAGGGCTTCCACCGCTGGGCCCGATGGCGCGACATCCTGGGAACTGTCCCGGTCGCTGTCGTCGCACGACCGCAGGACCCGATCCGCGCCCGCCTGTCGCTGACCGCGCGCGCTTTTTCGCACACGCGCTGCAACGACAATCGCGCCAGCGCGTTGATGGCTCGGGGCGCGCCGGGGTGGACCTATCTCGTCGAGCCTCTACATAAGGAGTCATCGTCTCGCCTGCGCGGCGAGGCCTGACCGCCCTTCTGGCCGCAGCCTCCGCCTGAACGAGACTTTGATGACCGATACAGCGACGGCGATCACGCCGGACGATCCGCTCGATTTCTTTGTCGATCTTCACCCGCCGGTGGCGGACTTCCGAAGCGATGTCCTGAACGGGTTGAAGGCGCGGCCACGCACCATCCCGCCGAAATATTTCTACGACGAGGACGGTTCGTCCCTGTTCGACGCCATCACGGCGACGCCGGAATACTATGTCACCCGCACCGAGCTCTCGATCCTCGAACGGATCGCGCCGGAGATCGCCGAACGCGCCGGTCCGGGCGCGATCGTGATCGAACCGGGATCCGGCTCTTCGGTGAAGATCTCGACATTGCTGCGCGCGCTCGATCGGCCCAAGGCCTATATCGGCTCCGACATCTCGAAAGAGCATCTGATCGCGGCCTGCCGCGACCTCGCCGCCGACCACCCCGGCCTGTTCGTCGGCGCAGTCTGCGCGGACTTCACCGTCCCCCTCGACCTGACAGAGCTCGATATTCCGGAGGGGCACCGCCTCGTCTTCTTCCCCGGCTCGACCATCGGCAATTTCGAACCCGAGCAGGCGGTTCAGGTGCTGAAAAATATCCGCTCCTGGCTCCGCCCGGGCGATGCCCTGCTGCTCGGGGCCGACCGGATCAAGGACACGGCGATCCTGAAAGCCGCCTATGACGATGCCGAAGGCGTCACGGCCGCCTTCAATCTGAACCTCCTCAAACGCATCGCCCGCGAGCTGGACAGCGATGTCGATCCGGCGGATTTCCGCCACCGGGCCATCTGGAATGACGACAAGGCGCGGATCGAAATGCACCTCGAGGCGAAACGCGATGTCGCCTTCACCGTGTCGGGAGAGCGCTTCGAGATGCGTGAGGGGGAGACCATCCACACCGAAAACTCCCACAAATTCAGCGTCGAAAGCTTCACGGCCCTGGCCCGGAAGGCGGGCCTGAGCGTGCGTGACACCTGGTCGGACCCCGCTGAACACTTCACGCTCTACTGGCTCGAACGTGGCGGCGAAGCGTGATAGACTTGCCTCTGCCTATGGCGACAGAGGAGTCGGTACGCTGAGCATGGAACAGAGCCGCCGGAACGAGGGTGAAGAGAACGCCCCCGTGAAAGTCACCGGTGATGCGGAATCGAGCGAAGCGCTGGAAGCGCTCGTTCTGGACGTCCTGGACGGCGACAAGGCCGAGGACATCATTGCCATCGATCTGCGTGGAAAATCGTCCGTAACCGATGCGATGGTCATCGCGTCGGGCCGTTCGGCGCGCCATGTCGGCGCCGTCGCCGACCACCTGATGACGAAGCTCAAGGAATCCGGGCGCAGCCCCCGTGTGGAGGGCCTGCCGGCCTGCGACTGGGTGCTGATCGATGCCGGCGACGTGGTCGTCCACCTGTTCCGGCCGGAAGTCCGCAGCTTCTACAATCTGGAAAAGCTCTGGTCGGTCGAACCCGAACCTGCCAAGTCCAAGCACTAGGCGGCCGGTTTGCGCTTGACGATCACGGCGATCAGCCGGGTCCGGTCCGGTCCCGAGCGCGAGCTCGTCGATGACTACCTGTCCCGCGCCACGGCAGCGGGCCGGGCCATCGGCCTCGGGCCGGCCGGCGAAAACGAAATCGACAACCGGTCGCTGACCGATCGCTCAGCGGAGTCGAAAGCGCTCGCCGACGCCATTCCGGCGGGCGCGAGATGCGTCTTCCTCGACGAGCGCGGCAAGGATCTGACCGCGCGCGACTTCGCAGCGAAGATCGGCGGCTGGCGGGATGAAGGCCTGCGCGAAACCGTCTTCCTGATCGGCGGCGCGGACGGGCTCGACCGCAGCGTCCTGCCCCAGCCCGATCTCGTTCTCGCCTATGGCAAGACGGTCTGGCCGCACAAGCTGGTCCGCGTCATGCTGGCCGAACAGCTCTATCGCGGCGTCTCGATTCTTGCAGGAATGCCATATCACCGTGATTAAGCGTTAATCCGTAGGCCATTAGGCTCCCGTTTCAAGATGACGCCCCTCGCCGCCCTTTTCCTGTTTCTCCAGCCCGTGCCGGAAGAAACGCCGCCGCCCGATCCCGCCGAGATCGAGCGGCTGGAAGCCGAGCGTGAGGCGGCCGAGGCAGCGGCCGCGACGGCGCGAGCCGAGGCTGAAGCCGTGGCGCGGGAAATCGCCGAACTGCAGCAGCGTCTCGTCGAGGCCGGCCGCCGCGCCGACGCCAGCGAGCGCGCCGCTCTGGCCGCGCAGTCGCGCATCGGCGAATTGTCGGAAGAAGAATCGGCCATCCTCGCCAATCTGGCCGCCAACCGGGAAACCACAGCCGAAATCCTCGCCGCACTGCAACGCATCGAACGCGGTACGCCGCCCGCCCTGGCCGCGGCACCGGAAGACGCGCTTCAGGCTGCCCGCGCGGCGGGACTGTTTTCGCAGATTGCGCCTGCCCTGCGCGACCGGGCGGAAAGCCTGATGCTGGAACTCGACCGGCTGCGCGGCGTCCGCCGCGAAACAGCAACCGAGCAGGGCCGTTTGAGCGAGGCCGAGGACGCCCTCGCCGTTCAGCGCCGCGAGATCGAACAACTCATCGCCCAGCGCCGCGAGGTCGAGGCGCGCTACCTGTCCGAGGCCGAGACACAAACCGCAGCGGCGGAGGCCGCCGGTCGCGAGGCGCAGTCGATCCGCGAGCTGTTGTCCCGCCTCGCCGCCATGCGCGAAGTGATGCCGCGATTGAGCCCGCGCCGCCTGATCGAGACCGATGACGGCGCGCCCCTGCCCGCGCTCCGGCCCAGCGAAACACTGGTCGCGGCCATGGCGCCCGACCAGCCGCTGGAGACGCTTCGCTTTGCCGATGCCCGCGGCCGGCTGCGCCCGCCCGCCGCCGGGAACATCCGCCGCCGCTTCGGCGCGCCGGACGAGACCGGTTCGGCAAGTGAGGGCATTCTGATCCGCACGCGAGGCCGCGCCCAGGTCGTGGCCCCTTTTGATGCGACGGTGGAATTCGCCGGCCCGTTCGGCGGCTATCACGGTCTATTGATACTGAATGTCGGAGATGACTACTATATCGTGCTCGCAGGGCTCTCAGCCCTATATACCGAGGCGGGGCGAAGCGTTCTTGCCGGAGAACCGGTCGGCACCATGCCCGACCAGGACGAACCGGCACCGGATTTGTATGTAGAGATCCGGCGAAATGGTGAAGCGATCGATCCGCAGCCCTGGCTGCGCCCGGTTTCGGGCACTGGCTGAGACCGCGAAACAACAGGAAGGCCTGTGACATGCGTCTGAATTTCATCTCCGCGGCTTTTGCCTTTGCGCTCGGCGCAGCGGCCATCGCCGTTTCCGCTGAAGGCTTCGACAATTCGCGGACGGACACCTTCCGTCAGCTTGAATTGTTCGGCGACGTGCTCAGCCGGGTTGAATCCGACTATGTCACCGAGGTCGACGACGCGGCCCTGATCGAGGCCGCGATCGAAGGCATGCTGGAATCCCTCGACCCGCACTCCTCCTACCTGTCGCCGGACGGCTTCCGCGACATGCAGGTCACCACGCGCGGCGAATATGGCGGCCTCGGCATGGAGGTCACGATCCGCGACGAGATGGTCACCGTCATCTCCCCGATGATGGACACCCCGGCCGAGCGCGCCGGCATGGAGCCAGGCGACCACATCATCGCGGTCGACGGCGAATCCATCGTTGGCTGGTCGCTGGACGACGCGGTCGCGCTGATGCGCGGCGCGGTCGGCGAACCCGTCACCATTTCCATCATGCGCGGCGATGACGACCCGTTCGACGTCACCATCGTGCGCGACACGATTCCGCTACGCACCGTCGCCTGGCGCGAGGAAGAGGGCTTTGCCTATCTCCGCCTCGCCGGCTTCAACGAACACACGACCGAAACCCTCGTGCGCACGATCGGCGAGATCCGGGAAGCCTTTGACGGCGAGATTCCCGGCATCGTCCTCGACATGCGCTACAATCCGGGCGGCCTGCTCGATCAGGCGGTCTCGGTCGGCGACGTCTTCCTCGATGGCGGCGAAGTCGTCTCCACGCGCTATCGCAATCCGCGCGAGAACCAGCGCTACAATGCGCGCCCGGGCGAGATGCTGCGCGGCGTGCCGATCGTCGTCCTGATCAATGAGGGCTCGGCCAGCGCGGCGGAAATCGTCGCCGGCGCCCTGCAGGACCGTGAACGCGCCACGCTCGTCGGCATGACCAGCTTCGGCAAGGGGTCGGTCCAGACCATCATCCCGCTGCGCGGCGGCCGTGACGGCGCGCTGCGCCTCACGACAGGCCGCTACTACACCCCGTCGGGCCGCTCCATCCAGGCCACCGGCATCGAGCCGGACTGGCTGATCTCCTCGCGCCGCTTCGATGTCGAAGAGGCCGAAGAGGAGCAAATGAGCGAAGCCGCACTGCCGAACGCGCTGGAGAACGAGAATGGCGACGAACGTCCCACGATCGATTTCTCGGCCGTCGAACAGCCGCCCGAAGACTGGGCCGAAGGCGAGGATTATCAGCTGCATCGCGCACTGGAAGTCCTGCGCACGATGACGGGCCGCGAACAGGCCTCGCTCAACTGATCAAGGCGGGCCGAAAAGCCTGTCCGATTAACCCTTTCTTTCCCGCGACGCTTCAGCGTCCGGCATGAGCGGAGAACCGGCGATTCGGGCCGGTTTTCCGTCATGACCGGACGACTGACGCGACATGGTGACCACAACGCGCAAGACAAACGAGCTGGCACCGCTCCGCGCCCCGCTGATCGCGGGGGGTGGTACGGCATTGCTGTTTGCCGCCGGGGTCGGCCTGATTGCGCTCTTCGGTGACCCGGCCGGCCGTCCGCCTCTGGCGCGCGGCGAACTCGGCGCCCTGCCGCAGCCGGAACTGCGCGCGGAGATCGAACACGCCCCCGAAGACGCGCACGCCCAGCCGGTCCGCTTCGCGGGAGAGGACACCACAGGGCAGGATGACGGCCACGAGGACGAAGTTTCGCTCGCCGGGGTGAATGACGGCTTCGATCCGCCGCAGTCCTCACACGGTTCCGACCCGGCCGACGCCGAGGCGCGCCACGCCGCCGCGGTCAATCCCTATGCCCTGACGCCCGCCCCGATCTCCGGCCTGACCGAGGACGGCCCGTCCGGCCCCCTCCCCGTCATCGGCCCGGATGGCCAGCGCCCCGACAGCGCCTATGCGCGTCCCTTCCACGCCGACCCGGAAGCCCCGATCATCGCCGTCATCATCGGCGGCATGGGCCTCAACCGCGCGGTCACCGAGGAAGCGATCGACACGCTGCCGCCGGAAGTCTCCTTGAGCTTCGCGCCTTACTCCCGTGATCTTCAGACCTGGGTCGACCGCGCCCGCGCGGCCGGACACGAAGTGCTCATCGAAATGCCGATGGAGCCCTATGACTATCCGAACAATGATCCGGGCCCGCACACCCTTCTGGCCGATGCGACCGAGACCGAGAATGCGCGCCGCCTCGCCTGGGTGATGAGCCAGACCACCGGCTATTTCGCGGTGATGAACTATCTCGGCGCGCGTTCCTCCACCGCCGGCTCGCCCTTCGAAGCGACGCTGCGCCGGATCGAGGATCGCGGCGTTGCCTTCATCCATGACGGCAATGGCCGCCGCGCCGCCATCGAGACCGCCGGCCACAATGCCGGGGCGCGCTTCACCATCGCCGACCGCATTCTCGACGAAGATCCCTCGCCGCGCTCCATCGACGACCGCCTTCTGACACTCGAAGCCCTGGCGCTGCAGAACGGGTCTTCGCTCGGGGCCGGGTTCGCCTACCCCGCCACCGTCGACCAGGTCGCGGACTGGGCCCGCTCGCTGGAAACCCGCGGCTATGTCCTCGCCCCGGCCTCCGCCGTGCTGGCGCGGCGCAACGCCGAAGAGGGCGGCGAGACGGCGACCCATACCGCCGATGCGGGCGGGCATCATTGACCGGCCAGCCGGACCTTTCGCGCTATCGCCCCAATGCCGGGGCCGTCCTGTTCAATGCCGAGGGCAAGGTCTGGATCGGCCGCCGCGCCGATACGCCCCCGCCCTGGCAGTGGCAATTCCCGCAAGGCGGCATTGACCCGGGTGAAACACCCGAGGCCGCCGGCCTGCGCGAGCTTTACGAAGAAACGGGCATCCCGGCGAACAAGGTCGAACCGCTCGGCACGATCACTGACTGGCTGACCTATGACTTCCCGCCAGAAGTCCGAGACCACCACAAGCATGCGAAACGCGGCAATCTCGGCCAGAAGCAGCGCTGGTTCGCCTACCGCTTCCTCGGCGAGGATTCAGACGTCGATCTGGAGGTTCACGGCGAGGTCGAATTCGACGCCTGGCGATGGGAAGACCTCGCCGCCGTCCCGCCCCTCATCATCCCGTGGAAACGCCATGTCTATGACGTGGTGGCCCGGGAATTCGCACGGTTCGCGCGCTGATCGGGGAAATCCCGTCAACTAGCGGGTTCTGATCGCCACGCTCGTCGATCCGCGCAGCGCACCCGTGGAATCTCTGAACTCCACATTGATCCGGTTGACCGCAGCCTGGAGCGGAATCGCCCCCTGGGTCCGCGCGAATACGGCATAGGATTGAGACTGGTTCTGCAGGATCATCGCGTCGATCGAGTCCGCACGCGGGCTCGTGCAGGCACCGGTCGCACCGGTCAGGCAGATTGTCAGCGTCGCCGGAAGGCCCGCATCCGACAGAACCGGTCGCGCAGTGATCGTGTCGCCCGCGCCGAGATTGAAAGTCCCCACAGCGAACGCACCGGCCTGGCCGGGGGCCGCGATCTCCAAAACGCCGTTCGATGTGGCGGTCGCCGCGAGCGCGATTATGTCGGGAATCGGATCGAGCGATGATGAGACGGTGAAGGTGTTTATGCCGCCGACCCGGCGCGCATATCCATTATCGCCGGACACCGCACTCCCGTCGCAGCGGAAACTGACATCCAGCTCGGCCGGCGCCTGTTCATCAAAAAGCTCGATGCTGAAGATGAAGCTCTGCGAGCCGCCCGGCTGAAGGGTCGCTGCGACGCCCGGCTCTCCGACCAGGGCGTTGGTGGCCGGATCAGTCGTCTGAAAGGCAAAACCCAACGGAGCGACGACCCGGTTGGACGGTGTGGGCCGGCAATTCTGAAAGGTACGGGAGGAGTTGTTGGTCATGGTCGCGAAGGCGGTCACGGTCGACCCCACCTGACCCGCGCGGCTGGTCGGAAGGATGGCTGCACCGAGACCGGCCACCTGCATCTGCCCGTCCCATACTCCCCGAGCCAGGGTGTCGGCCTGCGATACAAATGCGTGGCGATTGAACACGCGAAATCCGTAGGACGGCGTATCCCAGTCAAACGCGGCACCGTTGTTGTTGCGGTACTGGCTGCGAAACGCCTCGAAGCGGCTGACGAGTTCCGTATTGCTGGCGGCATAGACATGCGCGCCCAGATCGGATTGCGGCGTCAGGTCATCGGCGTCGTCGACCAGACCGGCGTTGACGAAGCCCTCCATGAAGGCGCGAAAGCGTTGCAGGTCGTAGCCGGCCAGTGATTGCCGGACGCGCTGGTTCTCCTGGTTCTCGCTGCCGGTCTCCCAATAGGCGTGCCGCATCTCGACCGATGCGTTCAGGGCCTCCGCCTCGGAGTTCGCCGGGCTCCAGAACTGATGCAGGTTGGCGTCATGCCCCCGTGCGATCCACTGATCGACCTGATCGGTGTCGGGTCCCCACCCGCCGACGGGGTGTTCCGACGCAAGCGCGAAATTGGCCACATCGTTGAACTGGACCATGAAATCGAAATAGCCGACATCGCAATTGGTCGAGAAATCCATGATGAGCGGACGAAAGCCGATCCGCTCCCTGAGATGCCACAAAAGGGCGCGGCCTTCGTTGAGCGAGATCGCATTCTCGAAGAAGACCGAGGGGCCGCCATGGCCGGCATAGGAGACGATGAGACGGCGAATGTCCTCGGCATCAATGACGTCATCGAACAGGCTGACCAGTCCCGCCAGGGTCTCCGCTCCGCCTGCGCCTTGCGGCGACAATTCGATCCTCCGCACCAGATGGGCGTCGCGGTAGGCGATCCATTCATTCTCGGGAAGCTGGGAGGTGTAGTTGCCGGGCGTCTCGTTCGAAAACGCATAAAGGGCCAAAAAGATGGGCTGCAGGCTCGCATTGCGGCCGATCTGAAGGTCGTACAGCCGGTACTGGGTTTCCTGCTTTACCGGCGCGGCGGTCTGCCATGCAGGCACGCCTTCCTGTCCCCAGCTGGGTGACGTCCCGACAACGCGGACGACCACTGAAGTGCCGAGCGGATCGGCTGCCGCTCCTCCGGAAATCCAGACCAGCGCTGTGAAAACCGCAATGAACCAGACCGGAAAACGCATCGTCTCACCCTGAAAGCAGCGCGTGGACAAAGCAGATGAGGTGCCCCCAGGCAACCACAGGCTTTGCCCGTTGAGCATACATTACCGGCTGGCTCGCTTCCGGGCAGCGGCTTTTTTGTGAAGATTATTTAGAGCCGCTGCGCCGCGCCCGCAGCGCCCGGACGAGGCCGATGATCGAGATCAGCAGCCAGAAGCCTTCAATCGCGATCGAGGCCGGGTTCGGGCGGTAGATCAGCGAATAGAGCAGGAGGATCGCCCCCAGCCCGTTGATCGCCGGGTGGCGCCAGTCCGTGCGTTCCACACCCGCCGTTTGCTGCCAGAAATAGCAGACGAGGATCATGGCGACGCCGACAAAGCCGACGAGATCGGGAAAGGTGAGGGTCATGGGCGCGGTTTAGCCGCTCAATCCCCGACTGAATAGCGCTCAAGCGCATGAAGCCCGCAATCGCCCAGCTCGCCGAGGTAGGTGAATACGGCCGCGAGCATTGAAGGCGGCCTGGAGTACGAGCGCACGCCTAGTCGCCCCGGCGGAGAATGACGACCGCAAGTTCGGGCTGAGGTGAGTAGAATGCATGGATCTGCATCAGAGACGAATGGTCATGACCGTTGGCTGGAATGCGCATCAAGCGCGAGTTGCGGCCGACTTCGCTTTGATCTGCCTCTACCAACTCAATTCCAAACTCGAACACCATCTCCGTGAGTTCGGCGGTAATCGACTGCATCACATAGGGTGTGCTGAGCGATTCGAACTGGATGTAGCAACTGCGGCCGTCGGGGAGCAGGTCCACGAAGACCGCACCGTCCGGGCTGGAAATCGGACGTACAAACTGGCCACCATTGCTCGATTGATATTCGACGACCTCGTTCCAATCGGACTCATAGGGGTCAGTGTAATCAGTGCGTAATGCCTGCCCGCGGACTTCTGCGAAACACCAGCCGAAGACGAGCGCATGCAGCCGGTCGGCCTGTTCGTCGAGATGTCGACGGGTTTCCTCCGGAATGGCGGCCCAAGGGTCCTCACCTTGGGCATGTCCGGCGGGTGCGAGAACCACAGCGCTCAAAAGTACGATCATCAACACCCGCATCCCGGACCTCCAAAGCAAAACGGCGCGGCCATCATGACCGCGCCGCTTCATTTCGGCAAAAGCTGAAAAGCCGCTCTACGCCGCCCGGGCCGCTTCGCGCAGGGCTTCGAGGCGGGCGAGCGCCGCTTCGGCGTGCTCGCGCTCATGGTCTTCCTTGGCCGCGGAGACGTCTTCGCGGGCGTTCTGAATTTCGGCGTCGAGACCCGAAGCGTCGAAGGTCGCCAGATCGATGGCTTCCTCGGCGAGCACCGACAGGCCGTCCGGCGTCACTTCGGCGAAACCGCCGCGGATGAAGGTGCGCGTCACCTGCCCGCCGTCATGCACCGCGATGGCGCCCATGCGGATCGCGCTCATCAGCGGGGCGTGGCCGGGAAGGACGCCGAATTCGCCTTCTTCGCCGGGCACGACGACCATGTCGACTTCGCCTTCGAACAGGCGCTGTTCCGGGGAAACGAGATCGAAATGAAGCTTGTCGGCCATTGTCCTGCCTTTCGTGTCGGGCCGCTCTCTAGCAGGTGATTGCGGCTTTGTGAAACCCTCAAGTGCAAGTCAGTCCTGCGCCGCCTCGATGCAGGCATTGACCGGCCCGACGAGGCCGGACAGGAGCGTGCCCATCGAGCCCGCGCCATGGCTCTCGATCGTTACCGTGACGTCCATGTCGGGGTAGAAGCCGACCGGAATGGTCAGCGTCTGACTGTCCCCCGAGGGCGGGGCGGGCGGCGGAGGCGGCGGTGTGCCCGGCGGCGGACCATAGGGCGAGAGCGGCAGCGAGATGGCGGCGAGCGACTCGATCCCATCGCGCACACCGGGGCAGGCGTCCTCGCGGATTGCGCGTGTCTGGATCATCGCGTCGAGCCGGGCATGGACTTGCGATTCCAGTCCGAAATCACTGCGGAAACTGTTGTCCACCGCGTCGGGGGCAATGCCCTGTTCGCGTAGCCGGGCCGCAAAGGCCGCGCCGTCGAACGTGTCATAGGCGATGGCGTGGATGTCGTTCGCCTGCGTCGTGAAGCGCGCCGAGCGGTAGCGCCAGAGACAGCCCTCCGCATCGCCATATCCGGCATTGACCGGACAGACCTCTTCGAAGGCGAACAGCGTGCCGTGGGGTATCCACCAGCTGATCGCTTCATAGCTCGGCCCTTCCAGATCCGTGCGCCAGGCCTCCGGATCATCGCTGTAGCCGGGCAGGCGCAGCGCATCGAACGCCGCCTGACGGCGCGTCGCCGTCTCGCCGCGCACCCAGTAGAGATAGGCATACCAGAGCCGATCCGTGGAATAGCCGTCATAGCTTTCCGGCAGCCCGTCGGGCGGCGGAGGCGGGGGCGGCGGCACGCTGGCCGAAGCGACGGCAGACAGTGCGAGAGCCAATGCGCTCGCGGCGAGCAGAATGCGTTTCATGAAATTCCCCCTGTCTGGCCATGAAGGCTAGGCATCGGGGAGCAAGGGATCAAACGAAAACACAACGAAAAAGGCCGGCCCCATCGGGACCGGCCTTGAACTTTCGCAGGAGATGCGAGGTCTTAGGCGGCTTCGGCGGCCAGTTCCTCGGCCTTCTTCACCGCGTCCTCGATCGTGCCGACCATGTAGAAGGCCGGCTCCGGCAGGTGGTCGTATTCACCGTCGCACAGCGCCTTGAAGCTGCGGACCGTGTCGGCCACCGGCACCTGGATGCCCGGGAAGCCGGTGAAGACCTGCGCCACGTCGAAGGGCTGCGACAGGAAGCGTTCGATCTTCCGGGCGCGCGCCACGATCAGCTTGTCCTCTTCCGACAGCTCGTCCATGCCCAGGATGGCGATGATGTCCTGCAGCGCCTTGTAGCGCTGGAGGATTTCCTGGACGCGGCGGGCGGTCTGGTAGTGCTCTTCGCCGACGATGCGCGGATCGAGGATCCGCGAGGTCGAGTCGAGCGGGTCCACGGCCGGATAGATGCCCTTTTCCGAGATCGAGCGCGACAGAACGGTCGTGGCGTCGAGGTGGGAGAAGGTCGTGGCCGGGGCCGGGTCGGTCAGGTCGTCGGCCGGCACGTAAACGGCCTGCACCGAGGTGATCGAACCCTTCTTGGTCGAGGTGATGCGCTCCTGCAACTCGCCAATTTCCAGCGCCAGCGTCGGCTGGTAACCCACCGCCGAAGGCATACGGCCGAGCAGCGCCGATACCTCGGTGCCGGCCAGGGTGTACCGGTAGATGTTGTCGAT
>WGOD01000009.1 GCA_016124205.1 Alphaproteobacteria bacterium | reverse complement strand
CGACCGTGCCGACACCGACCTCGGAGACCAGCTTCACCGACACCATCGCGTGCGGGGCAACGTTCTTGAGGTCGAAGATGAGCTGCGCGAGATCCTCGATCGAATAGATGTCGTGGTGCGGTGGCGGCGAGATCAGGCCGACGCCGGGAGTGGAATGGCGGACCTTGGCAATGACGGCATCGACCTTGTGGCCGGGGAGCTGACCGCCCTCGCCGGGCTTGGCCCCTTGCGCGACCTTGATCTCGATCTCGCGGCACTGGTTGAGATATTCCGCCGTGACGCCGAACCGTCCCGACGCGATCTGCTTCACCGCCGAATTCATGTTGTCGCCATTCGGCAGCGGCTTGTAGCGCTCGGGGTCTTCCCCGCCCTCGCCCGAGACCGACTTCGCGCCGATCCGGTTCATCGCGACATTGAGCGCCCCGTGCGCCTCCGGCGACAGCGCGCCCAGAGACATGCCTGGCGTCACGAAACGGCGGCGCAGCGTGTTGACCGATTCCACATCGTCGATCCCGACCGCATCCCCGGCCGGGCGCACATCCAAGAGATCGCGCAGCTGGATCGGATCGCGAGAATGAGTGGCATCGGAGAAGGCCTTGTAGGCCGCGTAGTCGCCTTCGCGCACGGCGCGCTGGAGGTCGGTGACGATCTGTGCCTCGAAGGCATGGCGTTCGCCCGAGGCCCGCTGGCGGTAGAAGCCGCCGACCGGTAGGCGCAGCGCCTCGCTGGTCCAGGCCCAGTGGTGCAGGCCCTTCGCCTTTTCCTCGATCCCGGCGAGGCCGAGCCCGGAAATCCGGCTCGGCACGCCGCCGAGATAGTCGTCGGCCAGCGCGCGCGAGAGGCCGACAATCTCGAAATTGCACCCGCCGCGATAGGAGGAGATGACCGAGATGCCCATCTTCGACAGGATCTTCATCAGGCCCGCATCGAGCGCGGTCTTCAGGTTGAACGCCCGCTCTTCCGCGCCCATCCCCTCGCAGTCCTTCGACCGGAGCGTCAGCGCCGTCTCGAAGGCGACATAGGGGTTCACCGTCGTCGCCCCGAGCCCGATCATCACCGCGCAGGCATGCGCGTCGGAGCATTCCGCGACGCGCGCATTGAGCGAACAGAAGGTGCGCAGTTCGGCCCGCGTCAGGTGCAGATGCGTTGCCCCGATCGCCAGCGCCATCGGCACCGCCATCCGCTCCGGTCCCTGGGCCTCGTCGGTCAGCACGACATGAACCGCTCCGGCCTTTACCGCTTCGGCGGCCTCGGCCCGGATGCGGTCGAGCGCGGCTTTCAGACCCTGCCCGTCACCCTTCGCGTCAGCGGCCGGGAAGGTGCAGTCGATCACCGCGACCGTGTCGCCGAAGATCGCCATCAGTCGCGCGAAACTGCCATTGGTCAGGATCGGGCTGTCGAGCACGAAGACGTCGGTCTGCGCCTTGTCCTGCGCGAGGATATTGCCGAGATTCTTGAACCGGGTTTTCAGCGACATCACCCGGCCTTCGCGCAGCGGGTCGATCGGCGGATTGGTCACCTGGCTGAAATTCTGCCGGAAGAAATGCGTCAGCGGACGGTAGCGCGCCGACAGGACGGCGAGCGGGCTGTCATCGCCCATCGAACCGATGGCTTCCTTCCCGCCCGCCACCATCGGGGCGAGGATCAGCTCCACCTCTTCCTCGCTGAGCGCGGCGGCGGCCTGACGGCGCAGGCGCTCCTCTGTGTCCCACAGGAGGGGTTCGTCGCCCGGCCCGGCCTCGACCTCGATGTCGCGGATATTGTCGAGCCACTCCTCGTAAGGGTGTTTCGACGACAGGAATTCCAGAACGTCTTCGGCGGAATAGAAGCGGCCTTCCGCGAAATTGACGGCGATCATCCGCCCGGTCGGCACCGCGCCGCGTTCGACGACCCGTTCTTCGGGCACCGGCGTCATGCCGGTTTCCGAGCCGACCACCAGAAGCCCGTCCTCGGTCAGTGAGTAGCGCAGCGGGCGGAGCCCGTTGCGGTCGAGCCCGGCGAGTGCCCAGTCGCCGTCGCACGCCACCACCGCCGCCGGACCGTCCCACGGCTCCATCACCGCGTTGCAGTATTCGTAGAGCGCCTGCCAGCGGCGCGGCACGACATCGGTCCGCTTCGACCACGCCTCCGGCATCAGCAGCGCCTTGGCCATCGGCGCGGACCGCCCGGCCCGGACCAGCAGTTCGAACACCTGGTCGAGCGCCGCACTGTCCGACGAGCCCGGCTGGATCACCGGCTTCACGTCGCTCTCCGAGCCCGCAAAGCCTTCGGCGGCCATGCGGATCTCGTGGCTCTTCATCCAGTTGATATTGCCCTTCAGCGTATTGATCTCGCCATTGTGTGCGAGCATGCGGAAGGGCTGGGCCAGCCGCCATTCCGGGAAGGTGTTCGTCGAGTAGCGCTGATGGAAGATCGCGAAATGCGACGCGAAGCGATCATCGCGCAGGTCGGCGTAGAAATGGTCGATCGCCTCGGCGAGGAACATCCCCTTGTAGACCACGTCATGGGTCGACAGCGACGCGACATAGAAGGAAGGGATCGCCTCCTGCCGGGCCCGCCGCTCGATCCGCCGACGCGCCAGATAGAGCGCCCGGTCCAGCGCCTCGCGGTCGCGGCCATGCCGGTCGGTGAACAGGATCTGCTCGATCTCCGGCCGCGTCGCATTGGCCTTCTGCCCGAGCGCGCCCGGATTGACCGGCGTCTGCCGCCAACCGAACAGTTCGAGGCCGGCATGCAGGATTTCCGCCTCGACGATGGTGCGGGCTTTTTCCTGCGCCGAAAAATCCGTGCGCGGCAGGAAGATCATTCCAACGCCGACTTCGCTGACCGGCGCCTCATGCCCGGTGCGCACGACCTGCGCCTTGAAGAAGTCCTGCGCGATCCCGATGCGGAGGCCGGCCCCGTCGCCGGTCTTGCCGTCGGCATCGACCGCGCCCCGGTGCCACACCGCCTTCAGCGCCTTGATCGCCAGCGTCACCACCTCGCGGCGCGGTGCCCCGTCGATCGCAGCGATGAGGCCCGTCCCACAGGCATCGCGCTCGCTCTCCGGCGAATAAAGACCCGAGGCGGCGAGCCGCGCCTGTCCGGCGCGGAAGGTTTCGGGGGTCCAGCGCGTCATTCCGCAGCCACCTTGGCGCGCTGCGCGCTCATCCAGTTCATCATCGAAGCCGCCGCATCCATGCCGTCACGGATGCCCCAGACCACCAGTGACGCGCCGCGCACGATATCGCCGGCGGCGAACACGCCCGGCACGCTGGTCATCAGGCTTGGCCCCTCGACCTTCACCGTGCCCCAGCGGGTGACGGTCAGATCGGGGTGGCCGAACAGGGTGGGCAGGTCTTCCGGCTCGAAGCCGAGCGCGGCGATGACCATGTCGGCGGGGATTTCATGCGTGGAGCCGGGGACGATGTCCGGGGCCTGGCGGCCATCCGGTCCGGGCAGGCCAAGCCGCATCCGGTGCGCCCGCACCGCCGTCGGTCCGGTCTCGCAGCCCATGATCGCATCCGGCGCGGCGAGCCATTCGAACACCACGCCCTCTTCCTCGGCATGTTTCACTTCGCGCGCCGAGCCCGGCATGTTGGCGCGGTCGCGGCGATAAAGGCAGGTCACGCTCGTCGCCCCCTGACGCACTGCCGTGCGCACGCAGTCCATCGCCGTATCTCCGCCGCCGATCACGACGACGCGCTTGCCGGACGCGTTGAGGCGGCCGCTCTCGAATTCCGCAACCGTCTCGCCGAACCCCATCCGGTTGGAGGCGGTCAGATAGTCGAGCGCCGGCACAGCCGGCGCCCCGGCCGGACAGGACAGTTCGCGCGCCTTGTAGACGCCGGTGGCGATCAGAACGCTGTCATGCCGGTCGGTCAGGTCGGCGAGCCTTGCATCGCGCCCGACTTCGAAGCCGAGCCGGAATTCGATCCCGGCTTCTTCGAGACGCTTTACCCGGCGGTCGACCACCGCCTTGTCGAGTTTGAAATTCGGAATGCCGTAGACGAGAAGGCCGCCCGCCCGGTCGTGGCGATCATAGATCGTCACGCTGCACCCGGCCTCGGCCAGTCTCTCCGCGGCCGACAGGCCCGCGGGACCCGCGCCGACAATCCCGACCGACAGCCCGGTGTCCGGCCCGCGCCGGATCGGCTTGACCCAGCCTTCGGCCCAGGCGGCATCGGTGATGTATTGCTCGACCGCGCCGATCGTCACAGTGCCGTGGCCGGACTGTTCGATAACGCACGCGCCTTCGCAGAGCCGGTCCTGCGGACAGATCCGGCCGCAGATTTCCGGCATGGTCGAGGTCGCGCTGGATTCGGCATAGGCCTCTTCCAGTCGTCCTTCGGCCGCCAGTTTCAGCCAGTCGGGGATATTGTTCTGCAGCGGACAACCGCTCTGGCAGAAGGGAATGCCGCACTGCGAGCAGCGTGAGGATTGCAGCGCAGCCGCCTTGTCACCGAATGCCTGATAAATCTCCGCAAAGTCGCGCCGCCGGTCCTCGGCGTCGCGTTTCGGTGGATATGCCTGGCGCGTGTCGGTGAATTTCAGCAGTGACGCAACTCCTCCCTATTGCAGTGCAGCATGAATTGCCGCTTCGCACAATAGAGGGTCAAGTCGGTCACTCGGCGTCCTTGTCCTCGGTACGCTCGCTGCCTTCCTTCTCATCGCTCTTGTGAACGCGCGTCATGCCGGCCGGTCGTTCCTTGGCCCGCTTCAGCTCATCCTTCGTGCCGATGTCGCGTGCGAGATTACCGCCGGACTTCGAATTCGCCGCGTCGGAGGTCTCGCCGAGCGATTCCGGGCTTTCGAGCTCATCCTGGCGGAATCCCTTCGAGCCCTGCTTGGCTTCGATATCCTTCGTCATGGGACTCTCCCTTGCTGGTTCAGGTGGACGGGTGTTGACGAACGAGAACCGCGAACTTCTCCATCGCCGTGGAGATCAGGTCGCGCGTCGTCTCGTCGGTCAGTTTTCCGTCCTTGAACTTGTCCTGCGCTTTCATGATCAGGATTTCCGGCTTCGGCAGGACCGGCATGGCGTTGTAGTGGCAAACCTCGCGCAGATGCATCTGCGCCCGGAGCGTGCCGAACGCGCCCTGGCTCGCCCCCATCAGGCAGGCGGGCTTGCCGAACAGCGGGCCCTTGCCGCCCGGCCGGAACAGCCAGTCAATGGCGTTCTTCAGAACACCGGGGATCGAGAAATTGTATTCCGGCGAGCCGATGATGACGCCGTCGGCGGTCTCCATCGCGTCGCGGAGCGCCTGGACCGGTTCCGGCCAGCCCTTCGCTTCGACGTCCTCGTTGAACAGGGGGATGCCGGCGAGATCGTGGATCGTAACCGTCACGTCTTCGGGCGACAGGTCGCACGCGGCCTGCAGCATGGCCCGGTTGTAGGACCCTTCGCGAAGGCTGCCGCAAAGGGCGGCGATGCGCAGTGAGGCGGTCATGGGCAATTCTCCCGGATCGGCTTTCGAACAACCAACCGTTCAGCGGCCAACCTGTTCCGGAACGGGCTGCACCGGCGCGCATTTCAAAAGGACAGCAGAACACGGGGTTTCCCCATGCTCGACCTCTCCATCATCTGGTTCCTCGCCGTCGGCGGCGGCACGATCGCCTTGGCCATCGCCGTGGGTTACATCATGGTGACGCGGCGCAATCTGACCGAGGACGAGAAGATCCGGCAGGACCTTGGTTCCCGCGCGATCTACGAGGAAGAAGACCGCAAGCCGGACTGACATCCGGAACCGGGCCGCCTTCAGCGTGTTGAATCCGCGACCCGACCGGAGAACACGCAATGCCCGCCCGCGCCTATTGGAAAGGCCATCTGCGCCTCTCGCTCGTGACCATCGGCGTCGAACTCTATTCGGCGACGAAAAGCACGTCCCGCCTGCGCCTGCACCAGATCCACAAACCGTCTGGCAAGCGCGTCCGCTATCAGAAGATCGCCCCCGGCGTCGGCCCGGTCGATACCGACGACATCGTGAAGGGCTATGCCACCGGCAAGGACGAATACGTTCTGATCGACCCGGACGAGCTCGACGAGATCAAGCTGGAGACGAAGAGCACGATCGACCTCGTCCAGTTTGTCGAACAGGGCGAGATCGACCCGCGCTACTTTGAGAAGCCCTACTATGTCCTGCCGGTCGACGATGACGTCGCCGAACAGGGCTTTGTTGTGATCCGCGAATCGCTCCGCAAGGCGAAGCGCGTGGCCCTCGGGCAAATGGCGGTGCGCGGCCGCGACTATGTCGTGGCCATCCGGCCCTGTGGCGACGGCCTTCTGCTCGAGACGCTGCGCTATGCCGAAGAGATCCGCGAAAGCGATTCCATGTTCGACGCCATTCCCGACAGCAAACCGGACAAGGAGATGCTCGACCTCGCAGGCGAACTGATCGAGCGGAAGACCGCCCCCTTCGAGGCCGGCAAATTCCAGTCGCAATACACCGACGCGCTGCGCGATCTGATCGAGGAGAAGCGCAAGACCGGCTCGGTTTCGGACATCGACGAGGACGACGCCCGCCCCTCCGGCGGCGGCAAGGTCATCGACCTGATGGACGCGCTGAAGAAGAGCGTGGCGAAAGGCGGCCGCAAGACGTCCGCATCGAAGTCGAAATCGAAATCCTCGAAATCGTCCGGGAGCCGCAAGAAGAAGGTGAGCTGACCCATGGGCAAGATCGACACCCTCCTGAAAGACTACAAGAAGAAGCGCGATTTCGCGGTCACGCCCGAGCCCGAGGGTGCGGCCGGACAGGAACGCGGCCAGCGCTATCTGATCCAGAAGCACGACGCGACGCGCCTTCACTTTGATTTCCGCCTTGAACTCGACGGGGTTCTGAAAAGCTGGGCCGTGACCAAGGGGCCGAGCCTGACGCCGTCGGACAAACGGCTCGCCGTGCGCACCGAGGACCACCCGGTCGAATATGCCGGTTTCGAGGGCGTCATCCCGAAAGGCTATGGCGCGGGCACGGTGATGCTTTGGGACAAGGGCGAATGGGAACCGAAGGAGGACCCGAAAAAGGGCCTCGAGAAGGGCGAGCTCAAATTCACCCTCCATGGCGAACGCCTGAAGGGCGGCTGGGCGCTGATCCGCATGTCGGACAAGGGTGAGAAGCGCGAAAACTGGCTCCTGATCAAGGAAAAGGACGAGCACGCTGACGAGGACACCGACCCGGTCGAGACCTGGACCGAAAGCGTCGAGACCGGCCGCGACCTTGAGGCCATCTCCAACGAAGGCGAGCGCTACAAAAAGGGGAAGGATTATTCCGGCAAGCCGCCCGCCAAGCGCACCCCACCCCGCAAGGACGCGAAAGCGACCGGCAAGCCGCCCGACTTCACCGAACCGCAACTCGCCACGCTGAGGGACGAGCCGCCCGAGGGGGCCGACTGGCTCCATGAGGTGAAATATGACGGCTACCGCCTTCAGGCGCTGATCGGCGGCGGCAAGGTCCGCCTCGTTACCCGCAACGGCAAGGCCTGGACCGACAGATACAGCCCCATCGCGGACGCGCTCGCCAGCCTTGATGTCGACAGCGCCGCGATCGATGGCGAGCTGGTCGCGGTCGATGAAGCGGGGCGCTCGGATTTCTCCGCCCTGCAACGCGCCGGAGAAGGCGATGTCGCCCTCGCCTATTTCGCCTTCGACCTTCTCTCCCTCAACGGCACCGATCTGAAGAAGGAACCGCTGAAGGCCCGCAAGACCGCGCTCAAGGCCTGTCTCGGCAAGGCGGACGGGCCGATCCGCTATTCCGAACACATCGAAGGCCAGGGCGACGAGGTGATCGCCCGGGCCTGCGACATGCATCTGGAAGGCATCATCTCAAAGAAGCTGGACGCGCCCTATCGGTCCGGGCGCGGCAGCGGCTGGATCAAGTCGAAATGCGTCGGCAATGACGAATTCGTCCTCATCGGCTACCGCAAGTCCGACAAGAAGGGACGCCCCTTCGCCTCGCTTCTTCTGGGCGAATATGAGGGTGAGACGCTGAAATACCGCGGCCGCGTCGGCACCGGCTTCGACGAGGCCCTGTTCGACAGCCTGTCGAAAAAAATGAAGCGACTGGAGCGCAAGACCCCGCCGGTGGAGGATCTGCCCGCGGATGCGAAACGCGGCGCGGTCTGGCTGACCCCCGATCTTGTTGCCCAGATCGCCTATACCGAGCGCACGGCGGATGGCGTGCTGCGGCATCCGAGCTTTCTGGGATTGCGCGAGGACAAGCCGGCGAAGGAGGTGAAAATGCCCGCGTCCGGAGACGGCACGGCGACGATTTGCGGTGTGAGGATCACCCACCCCGACCGGGTGATGTATCCCGGTCAGGGCGCGACCAAGCGCGCCATCGCGGAATACTATGCCGCCCATGCCGATCGTATCCTCGAACATGTGAAGGACCGGCCGCTGAGCCTCATCCGCTGCCCGTCCGGGCGCGACGGCGAATGCTTCTTCCAGAAGCATCACAACGCCTCGACGCCCCACGCGCTGAAGACGGTGGAGATCAGGGAGAAGGACGGCGGCAAGGCCAGCTATCTGAAGATCACCGACGCGGCAGGCCTCGTCGGTGCAGCCCAGATCGGCGGGCTGGAACTCCATGTCTGGGGGGCCCTCGCCGACAAGGTCGAAGAACCAGAGCGCATCGTTTTCGACCTCGACCCGGACGAGGGATACGACTTCGGCGACCTGAAAACCGCCGCCCGCGAATTGCGCGACGTGCTGGGCGCGATGGGACTGGAAAGCTTCCCCCTCCTCACCGGCGGCAAGGGCATCCATGTCATCGTGCCGATCGAGCGGCGCAATTCCTGGGACGAGGTGAAGGGGTTCGCGAAGGGCCTCGCCACGAAACTGGCCGAGGCGGATCCGGACCGCTATGTCGCGCAAGCCTCCAAGGCCAAGCGCAAGGGCAAGATCTTCATCGACTGGCTGCGCAATGAGCGCGGCGCGACGGCCATCGCGCCCTATTCGCCCCGCGCCCGCGAGAATGCGCCGGTCGCCACGCCCGTCTCCTGGGGCGAGCTGTCTCGCATCAAGGCGGCGAACCAGTTCACGCTCGACAATATCGACGCTCGGCTCAAGCGGCTGAAGTCCGACCCGTGGGAGGGCTATGACACTGTGCGCCAGTCGCTGACCAAGGCGCGTCTCGACGCGGTCGGCTAGGGAACGCACCTCCCGCCGCGGCGTTGCTTCTGAACGAAAGGAGCGCGCCATGACCGAACGTCCCGCACAGCACCAGAACCGCCAGCCGGGGGTTGAGAGCAGGCTCGACCCCGAGCCCGACTTCGCCCCGCGTTATCCCGGCTCCGGCCGGCTTGACGGCAAGGTTGCGATCATAACCGGCGGCGACAGCGGGATCGGCAGGGCCTGCGCCGTGCTGTTCGCCCGGGAAGGTGCGAAACTCGCACTCGTCTATCTCGATGAGGACCGGGACGCCGAAACGACCAGGCAGGCCGTCGAGGACGAAGGCTCCGAAGCTCTGCTCATCGCCGGCGATGTCGCCGACCCGGATTTTTGCGCCGACGCCGTGAAGCAGACCATCGATCGCTTCGGCCGGCTCGACGTGCTCGTGAACAATGCCGCCGAACAGCACCCGACCGACGACTTCGAGGACATCCCGCCGAGCCAGCTCAAGAAGACGTTCGAGACCAACATGTTCGGCTATTTCTACATGGCGCAGGCGGCCATGAAGCGGATGGAGAAAGGGTCGGCGATCGTCAACACAACGTCGATCACCGCCTACCGCGGCAGTCACCATCTGGTCGATTACTCGGCCACAAAGGGGGCGATCACCGCCTTCACCCGCTCGCTCTCGCAGGTCGGAACGAAGAAGGGCATCCGCGTGAACGCGGTCGCGCCGGGACCGATCTGGACCCCGCTGATCGCCGCGACCTTCCCGGCGGACAAGGTGGCCGACTTCGGCTCCGATCAGCCGCTCGGCCGCGCCGGTCAGCCCAACGAGGTGGCGACCTGCCACCTCTTCCTCGCATGCGCGGACTCGTCCTACATGACCGGCCAGGTCCTGCATCCCAATGGCGGGGAAATTATTGGTGGGTAGCCAAGGAGCAATCTCAGCAATAGCGGAAACCGGTTCGCGGTTCGAAAAAGCGACTGACGGGAATCAGTCCTCAAGCTTCTTGCGCCAGTCGCTCGTCCATTTGCTGATCGCGATCTTGGCAAGCTCCATGACGATCAGGACGACGAGCGCGGCGATCGTCACCGCATAGGCGAGCCAGTAGAGCCCCATGCCGGTCGCCAGACCTGCCGCCCCGGCGAGCCAGAGGCTGGCGCCGGTCGTCAGACCCTTCACATCGCCCTTGTTCACGAGGATCGTGCCTGCGGCCAGGAAGGCGACGCCGGCGGTCAGCGCCTCCACCACACGGACAGGGTCGATGCCCAGCGCATCGCCCTGCATGTCGACCGAAGCGACGATCTCGAAGGTGAGGATGGTAAAAAGCGCGGAAGCGAGCGCGACCAGCATGTGCGTGCGCAGCCCCGCCGGGCGCCGGTGGA
Organism: Alphaproteobacteria bacterium; assembly: GCA_016124205.1. Classification (GTDB taxonomy): domain Bacteria; phylum Pseudomonadota; class Alphaproteobacteria; order Caulobacterales; family Maricaulaceae; genus Hyphobacterium. The sequence continues at coordinate 12,924 of WGOD01000009.1, read as the reverse complement.
GTTCCCGGTCGAGCCCGATCAGCCCGCCGCATACAAGCGCGGCGGAAAGCCGCGACAGGGCGGCGGCGACGCCCAGATCCGATCGGGCGAAGCCGAGGGCTTGGGACAGATCTTCCACGAATAGGGAACACGCGCCCCGCACAACCGTTCCGTGAACGCCCGTTTCAGGAAGGAGATTTTTCCATGCCGGACATCTTTTTCGACGGTTGGGGCAATATCGTCTCGATCGCCGTGACGGCCCCGCTGGTCTACCTCGCCATCATCGCCTTCATCCGCCTCAGCGGTAAGCGCTCCACCTCGCAGATGAACAATTTCGACTGGATCGTCACCGTGGCGATGGGCTCGCTCGTCGGTTCGCTTCTGGTCATCGAGGACGTCACACTCGCCGAGGCGGTGTTCGCGATCGGCCTGCTGATGGGTCTGCAATACCTCTTCACCCTGGGGGCGGCGCGGTTCGACTGGGTGGAGCGCATCATCAAGTCGCGCCCGACCCTTCTGTTCGACGGAGACTTTCGACGCTCCGCCATGCGCGAGGAACGGATAACGGAAAGCGAGATCAGCGCTGCTGTTCGGGAGAACGGCCTGAACCGCCTCTCGGATGTGCGGTGGGTCGTGCTGGAAAGCGATGCGAGCTTCAGCGTCGTGCCGCGCCAGACCGATCACCAGCAGTCGGATCTGATCGGCCTGCTCGACGCTCACACCACGCGAAAGACCTGATCGCGCAGATCAGTAGCGATAGCTTCGGTGATGCCGGCGCTCGTCGCCGCGATAGTATTCGTTCTGCCGGTATTCGCACTCCCCGGTCGTGAACACTTCGCCCAGAATGCCGTCGCAATCCCGGTTCCGGTGGCGGCGGTCGGCGTACCGGCCGCGGTCCCGGTAGCGGTAATGCTCGCGGTAGCCGTCACGCCGGCGCCAGTCGCCATGACAGTCGCGGCAACGCTCGGCGATTTCCAGACGAATCTCGGCGAGCCGTCCGGACATGGCATTGAATTCGGTCCGGGCTTCGCGCCACTGATCGGCCGCACCCTGGCAGGCATATTCGTCATAGCCGCGCTCTTCCATGCAGATCGCATAGGACTGGCAGGACGCGGTCGCGAACCGGTAGGCCGCATCGAGATCGGTCTCGAATGCCCGCACCAGCTCGACCGTTTCGGTCTGCGGCCCCCAGGGCCGTTCGGTCGTCGTCAGCCGGCTCTCGGTCCGGCTTGAGCCGGAACGGTAACCGCCTTCGCGGATCTCGGTTGTCCACTCCTCCCGCGCCGCCGTCAGCGGGTCGATGGAGCACACCCGCTCGGCCGTGGCCGCGGAATCCCCGCCGCGCCCGGTATGACGGGCTGGTTGGTATTGCGGATAGGGGTCGTAATAACCGTCATGCCGGCCATAACGGTCATAGCCGTCGTAATAGCCGGTCGAAGCGCAGCCCCCGAGGGCCAGCGCGGCAATCAGGACGAAGCGTTTCATCACGGGGACTCCATTCGTTGTCGGCCAGGCCATCACTGGGCCTCGAGGCATTGCAGGGGCGCCGATTCCAGCCGGTCGAGATCGATCCGGTTGCGCCAGTCGAGATAGAAGAGGCTGCCGCGGGAGATCGCGGCGGATTCCAGCCTTGTGGAAATCAGCTGCCAGCGGTCGGTCGCGTTCGGCTGCGCGTTGAACTCGCGCGAGGCGCGCCAGCGCTGCGCCGTGTTGTGCCCGAGCCGCGCGGCGTCGCGCAGATAGGCATCGGCGCGCTCCGGGTTCTCGATGATGCCGCACAGGCGATAGCTGCCCAGAACGGCACCGGTCCCGAACACGATGGCGAGGTTGAAATAGGCGTCGGGATCATCGCGGCGCGCCGCGGTTTCGAACCATTCGAGCGACAGGTCGGGATTGTATTCCACCCCGAGCCCGGTCGCGTACATGATGCCGAGCGCGTTCTGCAGATGCGGTTCGCGCGCCGTCTGCGCGGCGTGACAGATCAGCAGCGTCGTCTGGCGCGGCGTCAGTGTGCCGGTCTCGTCATAGCCGAGCTCGCGCTGGAAACCGCGCACCGCATCACGCGTCGTGGGTCCGTAATGCCCGTCGATATCGCCCGCGTAATAGCCGAGCGAGGCGAGCGCGGCCTGCCGCAATTCCAGGCTGATCACGTCACCGATCTGGTCCGGCCCCCGCCGCGCGACACGCGCCAGGCTGCCAGGCGAGGATTCGCACTGCACCATGTGCGCCTGCAGGCGGCGCTGGGCCATCAGGGCCGATTGCGCGCCGAACGGCCGGCCCCAGTCGACCGAGCGGTTCCAGAACCGCATCACCCGGCGCATCGAGCCGCGATCATGCTCGAAATAGGGACGATCACGATAGTCCGGGCTGCCGGGATCATAGCGGTAGTCGCGATCCGTCAGACGCTGCAGATCGACGGTCGACAGCTCGGCATCACCGCGAAGCAGCCAGTAGCGCGCGCCATCATTGTAGAGCCGGGCGGCCTGCTCGCGGGACATGCAGCCCGCCTCGCCATAGCCGAAGCCGCGAATGCAGATCGGCGCGTGGTCGTCCTCGCCAAGGCGATAGGGCCAGGGCTCGCGCGGAAACTCGTAGAGCGGTTCGTAGCCCGGCCGGCCGCGCGGTCCGCTCCCCGTCAGGAAGGACGGCCCGCCGGTCACTGTATTGGTGAGGGGTGGATTGGCGGGGGGAACAGCCGTCTCATTGCTCGGCAGAGAGACGCTGGTCTGGTCGGGCTGTGAGACCGACACGGCCCAGAGATTGAGATCGCAGGTGCGCGCCGCCCGCTCGAAGAAGTCGCCGTCCTCTTCAAACACGGAACGCAGGCGGTTGCGGTCGGAATAATAGCCCTCGCCCGCCATGCGGTCATAGCGGGTCAGCTGGCTCCAGGTGAGATTGTCGCGGACCTCGCCGACATAGCAGCGGCAGGCCGGGGACGGGTATTCGTCGTCCAGACACGCGGACAGCACACGTTCGCCGGGGCTGGAATTGACCTCGCAGGCTGAAAGAATCAGGGCCGAAACCGGCAGCAGCAGGACCCACCGGAACATGTGAAGGGCCGCCACCCTGAAAGGCTGCGGACGGGATGAAATAGATGCGCGCATAGCTCCCCTTTTGCGCGAATTTCCAGAATGGTTAACGCGCCGTTGGGGAATTGGTTCATCGGTCCTGCGAAGGTTTTGCGATTTTTTTTCGCTGACCGGAGAACGCCTCGAATCCCGCCGCTGGAACCCCTCCGGCGTTGGAACCGTTCTTCAACCCGATGGAATCCCTTAATCTCGACCTCGACATATTGCTCCGCGACGGCGTCGCCATCGTCGCGGCTTTCATCCTCGCCCTGCCGATCGCGTGGGAGCGCGGCTATGGCAAGCGGCACAACGGCTTCCGTACCCTGCCCATTGTGGCGATGGCCGCCTGCGGCATCGCGCTGATCCTGCGCCCGATCACCGAGGGTCATCCGGACGCCGATGCGCGCGTCATCCAGGGCGTGATCACCGGCATCGGCTTCATCGGCGGCGGAGCCATCCTGAAGAACGGCACCAGCGTCTACGGCCTCGCCACCGCGGCCAGCATCTGGAATGCCGGCGCCATCGGCCTCGCGACCGGCATGGGCCGGTTCAACATCGCGCTCGTCCTGGCGCTGATCAATCTGATCAGCCTGCTCTTCCTGCGCCGCCTCGATGCCGCCGATCCCGACAAGCTCCCGAAGAAGGAAGACGACACCGAGGACTAGTGGAAGTCCCGGCTTTTCGGGATCACCCGCACATTCCTCGGATGGCGCTGGGTATGGCTTGGCAGCGGCGCAACCCCGTGGTCGGCATAAGCCAGACGCGTCTTCAGGAGATCGTCCGACAGCGAAGAGAGCAGCGCCGTCTCGTCCATGATGGTCCGCGCGACGACGTGGATGACATTGTCCTCCGACTGGATGGTCCCTTCGACCGCCATCAGCCGTGCGCCCATCACGGTGGACCGGAAGCGTTTCAGCGTGTCCGGCCAGACGACGAGATTGGCGACGCCCGTCTCGTCCTCGATCGTGACAAAGACGACGCCTTTCGCGCTGCCCGGCCGCTGGCGGATCAGGACGAGGCCCGAGACCGAAACCCGCCGCCCGGAGCGCAGCGATTTCAGATCCGCCGCCGGCGTGAAACCGCGCCCGGCATAGTCCGCGCGCAGGAAACGCATCGGGTGCGCCTTCAGCGACAGCGACAGCGTCTGATAGTCGGCGATGACATGCTCGCTCAGTGGCATGGCGGGAAGCGGCACCGGCGTATCCGCGCCCTCGTCCGCCGTCTCGCCATGGGTGAAGAGCGGCAGGTCGGGCGCATTCTTGATCGCCCGCGCATCCCACAGCGCCGCCCGCCGGTCGAGCCCGATCGACCGGAAGGCATCGGCCGAGGCCAGAAGCTCGATCCCGCGCGCCGACACCCTTGCCCGGCTGCGCAACGCCTCGACCGTCTCGTAAGGCCGCCCGCGCCCGTCCATCAGCCGCGCCCCGTCCTCGCTGGCGAGCCCGTCGATCTGCCGGAGGCCGAGCCGCAGGGCGAAGCCCGCCTCCTTGCCGCTGCTCGCGCCTGTCCGCGGCTCCAGCACATTGTCCCAGTCCGAATAGTTCACATCGGCCGCCAGCACGGTGACGCCGTGTTCGCGGGCATCGCGCACGATCTGCGCCGGAGCGTAGAACCCCATCGGCTGGGAGTTGAGCAAAGCCGCGGCAAACGCCGCCGGGTAATGGTGCTTCAGCCAGCTCGAAATATAGACGAGATGGGCGAAGCTGGCGGCGTGGCTCTCCGGGAAGCCGTATTCGCCGAACCCCTCGATCTGGGAAAAGCAGCGCGCCGCGAAGTCCGGATCATAGCCGCGCGCCACCATGCGCCCGACCATCTTCTCCTTATGGGCGCTGACCATGCCCTTGGACCGGAAGGTCGCCATCGCCTTCCTGAGCTGGTTCGCCTCGGCAGTGGAGAATTGCGCCGCCACGAGGGCGATCTTCATCGCCTGTTCCTGGAAAATCGGCACACCCAGCGTCCGCCCGAGAATCTTCTTCAGCTCGTCGGGATCATGCCCCGGCCCGGGCGAGGGATAGAGGGTCGCCTCCTTCTTCTGCCGGCGGCGCAGATAGGGATGCACCATGTCGCCTTGGATCGGGCCGGGCCGCACGATCGCCACCTCGATGACGAGGTCGTAGAAAGTGCGCGGACGCAGCCGTGGCAGCATGTTCATCTGTGCCCGGCTTTCGACCTGGAAGACGCCGAGCGAATCCCCTTCGCACAGCATGTCGTAGACGGCCTTGTCCTCCTGCGGGACGCTCGCCAGCGTCCAGCGCTCGCCATAGTGCGCCGCGATCATATCGAAGCATTTGCGGATACAGGTCAGCATCCCCAGCGCCAGCACATCCATCTTGAAGATGCCCAGCGCCTCAATGTCGTCCTTGTCCCACTCGATGAAGCTGCGGTCCGCCATCGCGCCATTGCCGATCGGCACGGTCTCGACCAACGGGTTCTCGGTCAGGATGAAGCCGCCGACATGCTGCGACAGGTGTCGCGGCATGCCGATCAGCTGGTCGGCCAGCTGGATCGTCCGGCGCAGATGCGGATCCGACATGTCGAGCCCCGCCTGCTCGGTCTTCAGCTCGTCCGCCGACCCGCCCCAGCTGCCCCACACCGTCTTCGCCAGCGCGCTCGTCACGTCTTCCGACAGGCCCATCACCTTGCCGACCTCGCGGATCGCCATGCGCGGGCGGTAATGGATGACGGTGGCGCACAGGCCGGCGCGAGCGCGGCCATATTTCGCGTAGATGTGCTGGATCACCTCCTCGCGCCGCTCATGCTCGAAATCGACATCGATATCGGGCGGCTCGACCCGCTCCTCGGAGATGAAGCGCTCGAACAGCAATTCGTGCTGGGCCGGATCGACCGAGGTGATCTTCAGGCAATAGCAGACCGCGCTGTTCGCCGCCGATCCGCGCCCCTGGCAGAGAATGCCGACCGAGCGCGCATGAGCGACGATGTCGTGAATGGTCAGGAAATAGCGTGCGATATCGAGCTTCGCGATCAGCGCCAGCTCCTTCTCCAGAAGCCCGCTGACCTTCTCGCTGAGCCCGTCGGGATAGCGTTCCGCCACGCCGCGCCAGGTCAGTTCGCGCAGCCATTCATCCGGCGTCTTGCCCTCCGGCACCGTCTCCTTGGGATATTCGTAGCGCAGCTCCGACAGCGAGAAGGTGCAGGCGTCGGCGATGCGGCGCGTCTCGGCGATCGCCTCCGGCCAGTCGGAAAACAGCCGCGCCATTTCGCGCGGGCTTTTCAGATAGCGTTCGGCATTGGCCTCCAGCCGTGTGCCCGCCTCGAAGATCGTCGTCTTCTCGCGGATGCAGGTCATCACGTCCTGCAGCGGTCGGCGCTCCGGCGCGTGATAATGGACGTCATTCGTCGCCAGCAGTTTCAGGCGATGGCTCCGCGCCAGCCGGTCGAGCCGGTTGATCCGCGCGCGGTCGTCGCCCCGGTAGAGCCAGCTCGCCGTGACATGGCTGAGCGTGGGCAGCGCCGCGGTCAGACGCGGCAGTTCGGCGGCGAAACCGTCGAGGTCCTCGCCCGGTATGGCGGCCAGCACGACACCGTCCTCCGCCCCGAGAATGTCCCCCGCCATTTCAAGCGTGATGTCGCACGCGCCCTTGGCCTGCCATTGCCCGTCGGCGGTCTGCATCTTCCCGGCGGAGAGCAGCCGGCACAGCGCGCCATAGCCCGCCCGCGTCTTCGCCCACGCATAGACGGACGGCGCGTCGAGCAGGTCGAGCCGCACCCCGATGACGGGGCGCAGCTTCGCCGTCTTCGCTTCCGTGTGGAGGCGGACGACGCCGGCCATCGTGTTGCGGTCGGCAATCCCGATCGCGTCATAGCCGAGCGCCCAGGCCGCCAGCACCAGGTCCGTCGCATCCGACGCGCCGCGCAGGAAGGAGAAGCAGGACGTCACGCCCAGCTCGACATAGTCCGCACGCGGATTGGGCGTGAACTGGTCCGGATCGGCCAGCGTGCGCTTGTCGGGGGTCAGCGGCGTATCGGGCATCACGCATCCAGCCCGTGCACGAACCAGCGCGGCGACCCGCCCCGCCCGTCATCGGGCAGGCCCTCCCGGTAGATCCAGTAGCGCCGCCCGGCCTCGTCCTCGACGCGGTAATAGTCTCTAAGGCGCGTCGTCGACTTCTCGCGCCACCACTCCGGCGCGACCCGCTCCGGCCCTTCGCTGCGCACCAGCCGCCGCGTCCGCCTTTGCCAGACGAGGCGCGCGGGCGGGCCTTCCGGCACGGCATAGAGCACCTGCGCCTCCTGCGGGTACTGCAAGAGCCGCAGCGGCCGGGCGCGCTCCGTGCGCACCGCACCGCCGCCCGGTTTTCCGGCGTGGGTGTAGATTTCCGCCCGCTCCGGCAAATGGCTGCCCTGCGCGACGGGGCGCATCACCGCTTCGGGACCCAGCCGCGCCGTCAGCCGGTCGATCAGGCGCGTCACATCGACCGAAGCCGCGCTCTTGCCTTCGAGGTCCTGGGCCTCGCTGTCCATCGGATCGAAGGCCATGACGTCGAGCGTCATCGCGTCGAAGCCATAGCCGCAATCGAGCCGGTCGATCCGGTGCGCGAACAGCTTGGCCAGATGCGCCGCCTCGCGGCTCGCCCGGCTGACCGCAACGTATACGGAAGACGTGCCGCCATCGGTCCGGTAGCCGGTCAGCTTCAGCCGCCGCGCGCCCGCGCCGCGCTTTTCCATTTCCGGGCACAGGTCATCGAGCAGTGCCTTCAGGATGACGGTGACATTCTCCACGCCCCCGACCGGTTCGACGAGGCGCTTCATCGCCCGCATCGGCGTCTCCGGCAGGCCGGGCTTCAGAGGTTCGGCGAGCCGCCCGAAGGCCTGGTCGAGCCGGATCACCGGATTGCGCCACGCCTCCTTGCGGCTGCGGAAGCGGCGCATCAATGCCTCGCGCGGCACCGCCGCCACCTCGCCGATCGTCTTCAGGCCCAGCCGGTTCAGGAGCAGCGCCGTTTCGCCATCTAGCCGCAGCGCCTCGACCGGCAGGCGGGCAAGCCGCTCCGCCGTCTCGCCCTCACCACACACCGTCATTACGCCCGGCGCCCGGCGCGCCAGCGCCCAGGCCGCCCCGGTCGTGGGCGCGACGGCCAGCCGCGCGGTCAGGCCCGAGGCCGCAAAGGCCTGCAGCATGTCGGCGAGCATCGCCGCCTCACCGCCTTTGAGATGATCCGACCCGGTCGTGTCGAGGAGGAGGCCGTCCGTCCCGTCGGCCCGCGTCCACGGGCACCAGCGCCGCGACCACGCCGCGAGGCGTTTGAGGTCGCTCGCATCGGCCTCGGGGTCGGCCTCGGCGACAAGAAGACCGGGCACGCGCGTCTTCGCGTCCGTCACCCGGCCGCCCCGGCTCAGCCCTTCGCGGACCGCCGCGGCGTTGAGATCGTGGATGACCGGCCCGTGCGGCCCCTGGAAGGACAGGACGAGCGGATCGTCCTCCTCACCCGCTTGCGGCCCGAAGTTGCGCCGGCGCCAGCGCTGGATCGGGAAACGCAGGAGCCAGACGGAGACGATGCGCCGCGCCGTCATATTCCGCCTCCCACACGCCCGGCGTCCGGTCGCGTGCGCGGAACAGTTCCGCCCGCCAGCGCGGCGCGCCGGGCGCTTTCGGATCGCCCGGATGCGGCGCGGACGGCAGCGAGGTCACCCGCCAGCGCCGCCGGGCCGCGGACAAATCCTCCGGCGCGGAGAAGCGCAGGAGCGTGACCGGAATCCCGGTGCGGTCCGCCCGCAGCGCCAGCCGCTTCGACGCGGTGAAGTCGAGCGCACGGGTGGCGCCCCACACCTCTCCGATCACACCGCCGAGCGCCGCGCATTTCAGGCCTTCCTCCATCGTCCAGAGCACATCGCCCGCATCCCGGGCACATACGAGAACCAGCCGGTCCGGGTCCGCGCCGAAGCGTTTGAGCCCGCCGCCATGCGGCCGGCCGGCTTCCAGCGCCGAGAGCCGGTCCTGAACCCACAAAAGCGGCTTTCCGGCCGGCAGCTGGGCCAGCGCGAAGCCGATCGCGCCGGCATCCCCGCCGCTGGCGAACACCTCGGTCAGCTCCGCCCGCCCGGCCGGAAAATCCGCCCCCTCGCGCGTCTCCACCTGTTCCGGCCGATCCAGCGTGTCGCCGGAGCGCAGGAAGGGCGAGACGAGGGTCAGGTCCGGGGGTTTCGGGCGCGCATCCTTCACGAGTTTGTTCCGCTTTTGTTCCTTCCATGAATCCTCAAGCGGAACGAAGAGTCAATGCCCGGAAGCCGCCGCCAGGGCAGGCGATCCGATTCCGATTGACAGCAAACGGGCCTCGCCCTAATTCGCCGCGCGATGCACCGGCACGCCGGATGCAGCGCCTCTCCGCCGCGTGGCCCGAGCGGTCAATGAGCGGACTTTCGAAAGCCGCCGCCATGGCCGGACCTGTCTTTCTCTCGGGCGATCCCGCCGCGGACCGCCGCGCCGAATTCGCCGAGAGCCTCGCCGCGTCCGGCGATCTCGACGGCGCCTGCGAAGTGATGACCAGCGCGCTGGACCTCGCCCCGAAATGGGTGGCCGGCTGGTACCGGCTTGGCGAGTGGCAGGAACAGGCCGGGCGCGCAGACGCGGCCGAGGCCGCCTGGGCACGCTGTGTGGAGATCGAGCCCGCCGACCCGCTCGGCGCGGGGCCGAAACGCGACCTCCTGCGCCCGGCCCCGCTGGCGGAATCCCTGCCGCCCGCCTTCGTCGAGCTTCTGTTCGACCAGTATGCGCCGCGCTTCGAGCAATCCCTTGTCGGCAAGCTCGGCTATCGCGGGCCGGAACTGATCATGGACGCCCTCCACGCTGCCGGCTTCACCCGCGCCGGGCACGCGCTCGACCTTGGCTGCGGCACCGGCCTGATGGGGCAGCATCTCCGCCCGGTCTGCGGCCGCCTCGACGGCAATGACCTCTCCGCCCGCATGCTGGCCGAAGCCCGCCGCAAGGGCGTCTATGACCGGCTCGACAAGGCCGACATCGCCCGTCTCGAAGTCGGCGCGGAGCGTTACGACCTGATCGTGGCGGCCGACGTCTTCACCTATGTGGGTGCGCTGGAGGAAATCATCGCCTGGTGCGCGGCCTCGCTGTCGGACACGGGCTGGCTCGCCTTCACCGTCGAAAAGGGCGAGACCGGCGTGACGCTGCGCGACAGCCGCCGCTTCGCCCACGCCCCGGACTATCTCCGCGACCTGCTCGCCGCCGCGGGATTCGCGGGCGTGTCCCTGACCGAAGGCGTGATGCGGCGTGACCGGGGCACGGACATCAACTCGCTCTGCGTCATCGCCTCCCGCCAGCCGCAAGGACGGCTGCGCGAAGGCGATGGCGAGGCGCGGGAGACGGCCTGACGCTATTGCGCCCGACGCTACTGGGCGAGCCGCCAACCAGCAGATTGTCCGGCGATCACCAGAACCGGGTCCTCATTGTCATTGGCCGGCAGGTCGATGACGGCGGCATAACTGCCCGACATCGCACACCCGGTCAGCGACAGCAGCGTCACGGATGACGCCGCGCCATCGGCCTGGCCATAGACCGCACAGCCACCCGCAACCCCGCGGATCTCCCCGCTCTCCAGGATATGGACGCTGCCGCCATAGGACCCGGCGAGATCACGCCACTGCACGCCGCTGTCGCTTCGTGCGTCGCGCACGCCCCAGAACTCACCCGGGTGATCGGCCCAGACTGCGCCGAGGCGGATCAGCCCGGTGCTCGTCCAGCGGCCCTCCGTCCCGGCCAGGCGGAACTGGCCCGGCGCAACTGAACCGGTGGATGCGTCGAGCGTCGGATCGAACACGGCAAGACGCGGTGTGGTCCCGTCGTCGATGATGGCGACACCATTCCCGGCGACGTGAACCGCGGCCGGCACATGGTCCGGCCAGCCGCCGTCATGACGGCGCATCACGACACTCCAGCGGCCCGCGGGCAACACCGATGCCACCGGAAGATCGGCCGCCGCCGGCGCGGTGACCGCCGCGCTGGTCATCGACCGCACCGTCCCGCCTGCATCGGTGAAGTGCAGATAGACCCGCGCGTTGGCCGGATCGAACGGGATGCCCGCCCCGCCGCTCGCATCGCGGACGAAGACCGCGTAGAAGACCGCGGCATTCTGCTGGACGACAGTGGTCACGCTCGGGCCGCGCGGCGTGATGCAAAGGGCGGACGCGTTGATCTGGCAGATTTCCAGCGTCACCGGCAGCACGGCACTGCCCGTATCCACCGTCGCGGTCAGCGTGACCTCATTGAGGCCGGCGGAACCGTCGCCGGCGCCGATATTCACCGCCGCCGCCGTCATCACCTGCGCCCGTCCCGGCTCCGCGATGCGGATCACCCCGTCACCCGACGGCGTGGCACTGGTGCTGAGCACGTCAGGCGCTGGCGCGCTTCCGATCGACAACAGGACCGAATTGATCCCGGGCAGGGCGATGAAGCCGGCATTCTGGCACGTCACCAGCGGGAAGAGCAGATAGCCGGACGGTCCCGTCTCGGCATTGGGCGTCATGCCGAGCACGAAACTGGCCGACTCGCCGGGCAGCAGGTCGAAATACGGATTGAGCGGACCGGTCGGATTGCCCGCCCCGTCGAGACGCGCCGAGGTCAGCGAGACCGGCGAATCCGACGGGTTCGACACATAGCAGTTCTGCGCCGCAGCCTGCTGCCCGTTCGACACCGACAGGAAGGCCGACAATTCCGAACCGCCCACATAGCCCGACCGCGCGCCCGGCAAGGTCGCCGTCATGATGCGCGCCTGCGGCGGCGCGGCCAGCTGGAACAGAGCACCGACGGAAGCGTCGGTGGTCAGATCGACCGTGCACTCCGCATCAGCGCGGCCAGCGCAGGGCCCGTCCGTCCACAGGACGAAGACCGAGTCCGGATTGGGCGTGACGCTGAGCGCATAACTCCGTCCGCCCTCGATCGAGACGCTGCAATCGGCGGTGCAGTCGAGACCGGCGGGGGTGCTGACGATCTGTCCACCACCAAGGCCGGAGAAATCCACCGCCAGCGACCGCAGACCGTTATAGGCCAGCGAGAACTGCGTCGCTGCCCCATTGCCGTTGCCCGCCGCGTCCTGCGCAGCGCCGGCCGGGACGTCGACGGAGACAGTGCCGGTCACCAAAGGTGTGATCGTGGCGGTGTAGGTCCGTGCGTCGGCCGGGACGAGGTTCGAGGCCGTCCCGTTGCCGACCGTCAGGTCGGGTAGATCAAAGCCGGTCACGTCTTCGGAGAAGGTGATCGTGATCGGGAAGGGTCCGGAGACAGGCGCAGAAGCCGAACTGGAAAGGCTGACCGTGGGTGCCGCGTTGTCGAGCGTATAGCCCTCATTCGCCCCGGTTGGCGCGGTGTTCGCCAGCGCGTTTCCGGCCTGGTCGGTGACGTTCTGGCCCGCCGCGAAGGCCAGCGTCACATCCCCGTTCAGATCGGCCAGATCGCCGCCCGCGATGGTGATGTAGAAGATGGTGTCCGACACCGCGAAGGGCCGGAAAGGACCGTCATCCGAAGCCGCGGCCTGAACCGGTGCCGAAGCCGCAAGCGCAATGATCGAATTGACCCCCGCCGTCGTCCCCGCCGGATCGAAATCGTCCGGCGACAGGTTTGAGACCCCTTCCGAGAACACGACCTGCCAGCGCAGATAATCCTGGTTCGTCACGGCCCCTGCGGGATCGAGACGCGTGATCGAGACGACGGTCGGAGCGACCGCGTCATTGATCACCGAATAGCTGTTGTCGTTCGTGCCCGTGGGCGCGGCACTGGCGAGCGCATTGCCCGCATTGTCGGTGATCCCGCCCGTCGTCAGCGCACTCAGCGCAACGGTGCCATTCAGGTTGGACAGATCGCCGCCGCTGGCCGTCACATCGAACGTGTTCGTCAACGAGGGCTGCGGGG
>WGOD01000001.1 GCA_016124205.1 Alphaproteobacteria bacterium | reverse complement strand
TTGGCACCTCGATGTCGGCTCATCGCATCCTGGGGCTGGAGCAGGTCCCAAGGGTTTGGCTGTTCGCCAATTAAAGCGGTACGTGAGCTGGGTTCAGAACGTCGTGAGACAGTTCGGTCCCTATCTGCCGTGGGTGTCGGAAACTTGAGAGGAGCTGTCCCTAGTACGAGAGGACCGGGATGGACACACCTCTGGTGGACCGGCTGTGGCGCCAGCCGCACTGCAGGGTAGCTATGTGTGGAAGGGATAACTGCTGAATGCATCTAAGCAGGAAGCCCACCTCAAGACCAGGTTTCCCTTGAGAGCCGTGGAAGACGACCACGTCGATAGGCCAGGTGTGGAAGCGTAGTGATACGTGAAGCTGACTGGTACTAATTGCTCGATAGGCTTGATTTCCCGATGCTCATGCACGGCGATCGTTTCGTTCGCACGTCCATGTGCCTCGGTCAGGTTTTGTCTCTTCAGATTTATTTGGATCGCACGTGCCGACCGGGTGGTTATTGCGGGGGGACCCCACCCGTTCCCATTCCGAACACGGCCGTTAAGACCCCCAGCGCCGATGGTACTAAGTCCTAAGACTTGGGAGAGTAGGTCGCCGCCCGGTCTGCACGTTCGATCCAAAAACCCTCCTCATGCGATATCACGCACAAGAAGCTCCGCTGGCACCCGCCGCGGGGCTTTTTGCGTTTCGAGGCTGTGGATTGTGACTTCGTCACAGACGCCTTCGACGCGCAGGCTGCATCCTTCGCTCATGACCGCATCGGGCGGTCGACAAACGGAGGCTTCGACATGCCGCGCAATGAGGGATCACTGGATCGCATCCTGCGGATCGTACTGGGCTTGGTGCTGATCTCGCTCGTTTTCATCGGCCCCCAAACCGTCTGGGGCTGGATGGGTGTCGTGCCTTTGCTGACGGGCCTCGTCGGCTTCTGCCCGCTCTATGCCCTTATCGGCTTTCGAACCTGCCCGGTTCGAAGCTAGATCCCAGCGCTTCGGACTTGTGCCTTCCCCAGCCTCTGCCAGTCTCGGGGGATTGGCAGAGGAGGGGGCATGCCCGCAGAGTTCGCAGCACATCCGATCGAATGTCCGCAAGGAACGGTCCTTTTCCGGGCCGACGATGCCTGCAAGGGATTCGTGGTCGTTCGCTCCGGACGTATCCGTGTCTCGTTGACATCGCGGTCCGGGCGCGAGGTCACGCTCTACCGGGTCGGGCCCGGTGATATCTGCCTTCAAACCTTCAGCTGTCTCGTCGAGGGGCGGCGGTATGCCGCCGAAGGGGTGGTGGAGACGGATCTCATCGCGGAGATCATACCGCCGGAGGTATTCCGTCAGCGCCTTGCGTCCGATCACGTATTCAGGGATGCAATTCTAAGAGCCGTTGCGCACCGGTTTTCCGACTTTGAGCAGCTGGTCGAGGATGTCGCGCTATCCGGTCTCGAGGCGAGGCTTGCGAGGGCGTTGTTGCGGCTCTCTGACCCACAAGGGCATGTGACCATCACGCACGAAGCGCTCGCGGTCGAGGTGGCCTCGGGGCGCGCCGTGATCAGCCGCACACTCGGCGAGTTTGCGCGCCGGGGTTGGGTTGCGCTGCATCGAGGCGAAATCGAGATTCTGAAGCCCGAAGCTCTGAAGCGGGCTGCCGACTGATTTCCACCCAAGGCTTCCAGCCACTGTCCGGCTTCTACCTGCGATCGCTGGACCCGGATGCCGGGTCTGATACCGGGAGGGCGAGACGGTTCACTTCAATCCCCCGAGGTTTCCATGCTTTCTGCCTTCGCCAGCGCCCTGCTTCTCGCCGCCGCCCAGGACGGCTGCGTCGACCATTCCGCATACGACTTCGATCTTGCCGGTGCGCGTCTGCGCGAGGTCGAGATCATCCGAAGCGAGCCGGCCGGCCGCAGCGAAACGGGACGTTTCCCCGATGGAACGGTTGTCACGGTGTCCGCGGCCTATTGCACGGATCCAGTGATCACGATGACGGTCGATGCCCCGCTCGATGCGCAAAACCAGATGCGACTGGGCCAGCTGATGGGCCGGCTTGATATCATTGCCGGATGCACGACGAACGACTGGGCGGCACACGATGCGTCGTTGGCGGCCGCTGCCGCCGCGGTCGAAGCCGGCGATGCGTGGGACAATGAAGGCGCGCCGATCGCCGGAACCGGGGAGGGCGGCGAAATCACGCTCGATGTCCGTCCGGTCGACGGCCGGCTTCACGCGATCTTCGTCTGCACGCGCGCTGCGGGTTGAGGTCTTCCGCTCTCTGCGGGACCGCTCAGGCTCTGGAAGAGTGTGCTGAACTCGGCGGGCGGTATCAGGCCGGGCGCCGGGTCAGAAGCTGGCGGATCAGCAAGGCCGTATCGAGAACTGCCAGCGCGAGTAGTACCCATCCGATCCAGACTTCCCACTGAGGCTGATCGGGGGATGCGAAGATCGTCGATCGCGCACCTGCAATCCAGAAGATTGCGAGCCGAAGATAGGGCCAGAAGCCCTGGTAGGCGGCCGTCATGGGGGTTCTGCTCATCAGCTCTGTCCTGACTGACGTCCGGAATGAGCCATCCGGACGAGAAGAATGGCCAGGGAGATCGAGTAAATGACCGCGAAGGCCGCCCAGACCGCAAGGACGATCGGATCGCTGGCCTTTTCGGCATCCGTTCCGATGCGCGCTTGATAGAGAAAGCACATCGCGACCGAGACAATCAGGCCTGCGGAAGAGAAGGCCATCCATGCAAACCGTTTCATCGACGAGCCTTTCTGTTCTGGTATTTCTGAATGGCGCTGGCCTTCACACCGATCAGATCGAGAAAGCGGGCCAGCTCTTTTGAGTGCGCAATGACCCGCTCGATTCCGTGTGGCGTGATCGACAGCGTGGTTTTCGGCCGCTTGCCTTCGAACGACTTGTCGACCTTCACGAGCCCGGCCGCTTCGAGCTTCGTCAGATGGGCAGAAAGATTGCCCTGGGTCAGGCCGGTTTGCGCGCGCAAATAGGTGAACTCCGCGTACTCGACCGACATCAGGATCGCCAGTATGGCGTAGCGCGCAGGCTCGTGGATTGTCCGGTCGAGCGCGAGGACGCCCTGGATCTGTGGAATGACAGACCCTCTACTCATCGCCCGCACGCTCCGTCAGCGGATGCCGGCTCAGAAAGCGGAGCATCAGAACTCCGCCAGAGACCAGCGGCAGCACGCCGCAAAGCGCGATCAGCAGTCCTGGCGCCTCGCTTTGAAGAAGAGCGCCGCTTGCAGCGATCCCGAATGCAGCGAGCGAGTAGAGTATGAAACGCCGAGCGCCCGCCACCAGACCTGCGAGAAGCCCGACGGCGACCAGTGCGGCGGGAATGCCAACCGCGAATTCCGACAGGAGCGAAATGTCTGCGCCTCCAGCCCTGTGCGCTGAGAATACGACCGCGATCTCGGCGAGCAGAACGGCAGCGCCAAGGATGAACCAGCCCGTCAGATCTCGTCGCTTCGCCTGGAGTTGGGCCTCCCGGAAGCGCGGTTGCGCGAGGCGCGGCTCGACGATCGACTTCCGGCCGGCGAGCCAGACCGGAACGAGAATGGCGGGAATCGCTGCGCCGGCAATAACGGCGTCGAGCAACCATGCGGTGCCGATCGCAATCAGTCCGGTGCCGACAAGGATGTCGAGCCACCCATCGTCAAAGCTGCGGCGGAGCAGTGCATGTTCGAGAGGCAGGGTTGTCATGGCAGGTCTCCTTCTACATTCATTAAGTCTGTAACGCAAACCAAAATGCAATACGGACAAACTGACGCAGGGCGGTCCGGATATTTGTCGGGCCTCACACCTTCGTGCCTTGGCCAGTCCGGATGCGCCTGTCAGTCTGACGGGTGAGGGAGGATTGCCATGCTTGTGACCGCTGCCGCGCTCGCGCTTATCATCCAGTCGGAGGCCGTGTCAGAGGTCCGCGACTGGGACGACGTCCTCGATACTGAAATTGGTAGCGAATGGACCGGCCCGCACCGCGAATACGATTTCTGGATCGGCGAGTGGGATGCGAACTGGCGCGGCCGCGAAGAAGACGGGCTGCATCATGTCGCCAACGGTAATCACCAGCGCCATCGCGTCTTTCCCGTGCTTGGCGGCAAGGCGATCATCGAGCTGGCCCAGCCGATGGAGCAGCCGTCCGGCGAGGCACGGGGTCGGGGCTTCTCGATCCGCTACTATGACGAGGCCCGAGAACACTGGGTGATGGCCCAGCACTGGCCGAACCCGCAATTCGACGGCGTCGCCTTCCTCGACCAGCTGACCGGCCGGTCCGACCATGGCCGGATCATGGTCTATTCCTCGGCGCTGCAGCAGACCTCGGACGCGGGAAACCCCAACATCCGCCGCTACCAGTTTTCCGATATTACCGCCGATCGCTTCCGGTGGGATGGGGCCAACACGACTGACAATGGCAATAGCTGGACAACCTGGATGGTGGTCGATTTCGACCGCACCGGAACGCAGCCGGACCTGCCAGGCACGTCAGAGGCCTTCCCGGGACAGGAGGAGGATCTCCTCTGCACCAGCGCGCCCCATGGCGCGCTCGATACCCTCGAAGGGGTCTGGTCCGGCACCGCCCTGTCGCCAGACGGATCGAGCGAGCCGGCCCGGCTGACGGGCACGCGCATGCTCGACGGCTGCGCTGTACTCGTCGTCTTCGAGCGCCCGGACAGCGGCTATCGCAGCTTCACCTTCTGGAGCTATGCGCCGCTTTTCCAGCGCTGGTTCGCGCTCTATCTCAACAACCAGCCGGGCGAGGGGCATCGCTACTATGCCGGCAGTTTGGCGGAGGAGGGCGCATGGTTCGGCGCCCTGCCGGGCGCGGCGATCACCGACGAAACCACGCCGTTCATTGGTAATGCGGGCGGCGACCTGACCGATGCGCCGGCGCGGATCGGCTGGACCGCGCTGGAGGACCATCATGTCGTCTTCCGTGTCGAAGTCCGGGGCGGGGACGGCGAGTACGCCATGCGCCGGGAATACGAGATGCGCCGCGAATAGTGTTTGGTGCTATTTCCTGCCGAGTGCGCGCGCGGGCAGCGAAATGATGCTGGACGCAAGCGCGGCGAGCCTTCCCGCCGGTCCGGCCGGTTCGCGGTCCTGCTCGCCCAGCAGTGCGGCCTGCAAGGCTCCGCTGGTCACCATGCTCATCAATACGGGCGAACTGGCAAAGGTCGTGTGATTGAACGATCCCGCATCGCTGAACCGCGTCAGATCGATCACCGCCACGCCCATCCGGGTAAGTTCGTCGACATGACTGCCGGAGCCGACGCGCGCCGCCCGCTCGCCCCGCACGAAACTCGACAAGGCCAGAAGACGGTCGCGATGCGAGACGAAGACAACCAGATGCTCGGGCAAGACATCCATCGACGCGACCTGCTCGCGAAAGACATCGGAGTCGATATCGGGTGAGGCGAGGATCACCGCATTGAGGCGCTCGATCACGCCCGTCCGGCCGGTCAGGCTCAACTGCCGCAGTGATTCCATCGTCAGCAGCGCCCCCATCGAATGGGCGATCACCGTGATCGACTTCGCATCGCTTTGCGACAGCAGTTCGAGCGTGTGGACAAGCCCGTCGCGGCTGAACTGGACGCTCTCGCGATCATAGAGATAGGCCGAGAGACGTCCCGCCGACGGCCAGGCAAAGTGCACCCCCACGCCCTCGATCTGGAAATCGGTGACGATCTGGGCATTGAAGTAGAGCCCGTTCGAGAAGGGTGTATTGAAGCCGTGAACGAAGACGACAACCTGGCGATCCTCGTCCGGCAGGGCCGCGAGGCGGGCATTCAGTCGCTCGACGAATTCCGCTTCGCCGCTCAGTCCTTCGTAGGACGACAGCGCGAATTCCGAGGCAGGATGGGCATCTGTTCCGGGATAGTCGATATGCCCGGGCTCTCTCTCGCGCGGCACCCAGATGCCGGCATCCGCAAAATCGAGATCCATCGACCGGGCATCGCTGAACGGTCGATTGTCCGTCTCGTCGCGCGCACGCGTCGTCGCGATCAGCAGAGGCTCGGTCTGACCGAGCGAGGGATCGGGCGTGACAAGCGGCAGCCGGGCGGGATTGGACGCGCAAGCCGATACCAGGACGCACAGCGTCAGGGCCAGACCGAAAACGCGCAAGCTGGACGAATGGCGGCTCATCGCCTCTCCCCGGGGGCAGTCGATTGGCGCGCAAGATGCCAGATTGCTGGCACGGTTCAACGCTGTGTCAGAACTCCAGCGCGGTGTTTCGGCCGGTGTCCATCACCACCCGGTAACCGGCGGCTTCAGCCATGACGACCGGATCGCGCCCGGACAGGTGCGGCAGACGCTCCAGGACCAGACGCTTGGGCCAGCGCGCCTTCGGCGCTTCTGCGAAGAAGGCTTCGAGGATTTCCGGCTCCGCCCCCTCGACGTCGATCTTGATCGCGTCGGCCTGGTCGATCCCGGCGGCATCGAGCAGCTGGAGAAGGGTGATGGCCTCGACCGTCAGCCCGCCTTCGCCGATCAGCCCGCTCTCGCCGCGATTGTGCGTGTTCTCGGTGAAGGACAGCGTGCCGGCCTGTCCCGCCACCGCGACGGCTCGAACCTCGATGCGTTCGGCAAAGCCCGAGGCGGAGATATTGAACCGGAGCCGCCGCAGCATTTCCGGCTGCGGCTCGATGGCCAGGATCCGGCGCGGCCCGTTTGCGGCGGCCGCCAGCGTCAGCGAATAAAGGCCGAAATTCGCGCCGATATCGATGAAGCTGCTGTCCGGCGTCAGCGCGTCGATCAGATAGTCGAGCTCGCGCCGTTCCAGCTTGTCCGGCCGGGCGAGGGCACGCTTCTCCGACAGATTGTCGCGCGGATGCAGGCGCGCGCGGAAGCCGTTGACCTCGATGTCCACCGGTCCGGGATTGAGCCAGGCGACGGGCCGTACGGCCAGCCCCAGCCCGCCGCGGGACGCATCGATCAGGGATTTCCTGAAGCCCGTCGGGGCATGATCACCCCAAGGGGCGGGGGCGGTTTCGGCGCTCTGTGTCATGGCACTGAGACTTAGCTTGGCTTCGCACTGCACGCCAAGCTGTTCCGCACACGGACCCGCCCTTGCATCCCCCGCCGCCATGCTCTAGATACGCCGCTCCCCCGGACAACGGGGGCGCGGCAAGTCCGCATCTGACGCGGGGTGGAGCAGCCCGGTAGCTCGTCAGGCTCATAACCTGAAGGTCACAGGTTCAAATCCTGTCCCCGCACCCAAACTGAAAGCCCCGCCAACCGGCGGGGCTTTTTCCTTTTTTGCCGCACCCTTGGGCCATCGTTTTGTGGGGTGATCGGGCGTATGATCATGGAACACCTCAAGGAGAGGTTGAACCATGAAGCGCCTCGCAGCAGTATTCCTCTCGGCCTTCCTACTGACCCAGATCGCGGCATCTGCCGAGGCCGATCCGCCCATCGCCGTGGATGACAGTTATTCGCGAGATGCGCGCCGCAGCCCTGCGGCAACAGGCGGCTGGAGTCAGGACTTCTACGAGGCTTCGCCGCGCGATACTGCCAGCCTCACGGGCGGCGGCGTCGCCTTTGCGTGGCGGACCTCGGCGGGTGAGATCCGCGTTCTGACGCGTGACCGTCTCGGCAACCAGACCGCCCCGGAGTTTGTCGTCAGTTCCACGTCGAGCGGCAGCCCGTCGATTGCCGGGCTGACCGGCGGCGGCTTCGTCGTGGCGTGGGCGGGCACCGATCCGTCCGGGATCGGGACGGCACCGGACATTGTCGCGCGCCGCTATGACGCCGCGCTGAATGCGGCAGGCCCGGCTTTCCGGGTCAACAACTCGACAGCCGGCGACCAGACTTCGCCTTTTGTCACCGGCCTGACCGGAGGCGGGTTTGCGATGGCGTGGACGACCGCCGCAGAATACCTGGCCCGCTTCTATGACGCGTCGGGATTGGCGGTCACCGGTGAGGTCATTCTCAATACGAGCGCCATTACCGGAACCAGCTTCTTCGACACGCGCGCACTCGACGATGGCGGTGTAGTGTTTGCCTGGGCGTCGGGTACGCAGATGCTAACGCGCGCCTACTCGGCTTCGGGGGCTTTCCTGACGCCGGAACGAAGCTTCACTTCAGCGGCAACGCCCGTCGACATGGCGCTGCTGGATGGCGGCGGCGTCGCCTTCGTGTCGCGCTACGACGTCGGCACGAACCGGGACCTGCGCATCGAAATGTTCGACGCTCGGGGCGTTCAGACCGTGCCGCTTTCCATTTTCGGTCCACACCAGAGCTATCCCACCGAATTCAATCACGTCACGCTGGACGCCCTCGACGATGGCGGCGTGGTCCTTGGGGCGGCCTGGTACCGGCCCGGCATATTCGGATATGCCGACATGATTGTCGGCATTGTCGACGAACGGGGAGTGGTGATCGCAACGGCACCGACCGGGTGGGGCAACCGGTTCCGGCCGCACAATCCTGACGCGATTGCGCTGGAAGACGGCCGGTTCATCGTCGTCGGCCCGGCAGGAACCGGCGCTGTCTTCTACGATCTGGCCCTTTTGTACGAACCGCGTCTGCTATCGGCCGAGGAGGTGCACACGCTGAACGTGGCGGTCAATGACCGCGATGGCGATGGCAATGCGCTGACCATCACGCAGATCGCCGGTCAGGCGCCCGTCGGCGGCGTGACTCTGCCCTCCGGCGGGGTCGTGTTCCTGTCGAACAACACGCTCGTCTACACGGCGACCTCGGCCGCCTTTGCCACCGCACTCGCCAACGGCGAGGCGGGGATGGATTCCTTCTCCTATACAATCAGCGACGGCACGGCCACGGACACCGCCACGGTGAGCATCACGCTTGTCGGCGTCGGCGATCCCCCGACTGCGATCGACGACATTGTCATATTTGGCGAGGACGAGGCCGCGCGGGATGTGCGCGCGACGCTGCTGGCCAACGACACGGATCCGGACGCGGGCGAGACCGCCCAACTGACCGTGTCGGCGGTGAACACGGCGGGCACCCAGGGGCAGGTCGTCTACTCTCCGACCTCGGTGACCTATGCCCCGGGCGGAGCCTTCGACGCCTTGCCGGCCGGCCAGACCGGCAGCGACAGCTTCGGCTACACTGCCGCCGATCCCGCTGGCCTGACCGATACCGCGACGGTGAACGTCACCATCAACGGTGCGAACGATGCGCCCGTCGCGGCGGATGACGCCGTGATCTTCTCCGAGGAGGACGGCGCGCGGAACATCACCTTTGCTCTGCTCCTGAATGACAGCGATGTCGATACCGGCGAGACGGCACAGCTGGCGATCACCGCGGTGGACACCACCGGCACACAGGGCGTGGTCGATCTGACCAATGGTCAGGTCCACTACATCCCGAACGGCGCGTTCAACACCCTGACCGAGGGCCAGACCGCGACCGACAGCTTCACCTACACGATCACCGATCCGGGTGGTCTGACATCGACTGCCACGGTGACCGTCACAATCAACGGCTTTGAGGGCTACACGCTGACCACGGCGGTTGATGGATTGGGATCGGGTACGATCTCCAACCTCAACCTCTCGATCAACTGCGGCGATGGCGGTTCGGCCTGCTTGCACACCTTCGAGCAGAATACCAATGTCGAGCTGTTCGCGACGCCGGCCAACGGTTCGCGTTTCGATGGCTGGTCGGGGGCCTGCACCGGGACCGGGCAATGCCTTGTACCGATGACGATGGCGCAATCGGTGACGGCCCGGTTCGAGATCGACACCCCGCCTGCCGGCCGCATCGTGGCCGCGACACTGCCCGGCGCGCGTTCGGGCTATGTCGGCGGACCGGCCCTGACCGCCTACATGACAGTGGTCAGCAGGGCGACGACGCCGGCCCAGGATTGCCGCATCTCCGCAGCAGCCGGGGCCCCCTTCAGCTTCGGATACCAGGCCCTCGACGCCAGCAACCAGCCAACCGGCCCGGCGGATCCGCGATTCGATCTCGGCAATGGCCAGTCGATGAGCTTCGTCCTGGTGATGGCCCCGCAGACCGCCACCGGCGCGTCTGGCTATGCCTTCCAGCCGCAGGTCGCCTGCGACAATGCCGATCTCGCCACCATACCGGGCGTGAATACGGTCCTAGTCTCGATCAGCAATGCGCCGGTGCCCGACATCCTCTCGATCGGCGTAACGGTTTCGGGCGACGGCGTGGTGCGCATCCCGTCCAGCGGCAACCGGATCGGCTTCATGTCGGCGGCGGCGATGAATATCGGCGCCGGCGACGGCTCGGCTGGAGCGAACGACGCCACCGTCACCGTCAGCGTCGATACCGGCGAAGCGGCGCTTCCGGTAATGCTGGAGGTCTGCGAGACCAACGCCAGCGGTTCCTGCCTCACGCCGCGCGGTCAAGCTTCGCTGTCGACGGTGTTCTCCGGCTCGTCGGCCAGGACCTTTGCCGTCTTCGTTCGTGCGAACGAGGGGGCTTTTGTGCCCTTCGACCCGGCCAATGCCCGCGTCTACCTCCGCTTCACCGACGCCACCGGCACACTCCGCTCCGTTACCAGCGCAGCGATTTCGGCTTCAGCGGGGTAGGGCGTTAGCGCACCAGTCGCGCCGACAGGGAATTGGATTCCGGAACGATGTTGCGCAGCTCGTCAGGATATCCGGCATAGCGGCGATCGCGGGTGTTCACATCGCCCTCCGGGAAGTTGATGAACACCGTGCCGTCGCCTTCCCAGCTGACGCCTTCGACGATCCAGACCGTCCATTCATGCTGCACCTGGTGCATGTGCTGGTAGGAATTGCGCCGGTCATTGACCCAGATCAGCTTCGCAAGCGGCATGTAGATGACGCCCTCGATGTCGATCAGGCTGCCATCGAACGCGTTCCGGTCGCTGTCATTGAGGCCCATGATCGCCATGCCGGCATAGGTGCCGGTGTCCGGCGCGGACAGGATGACGGTGGCGTCCTCCCATTCGAAATTGACGTCGTCGCCGAAGATCAGTGTCACGTCCTCGCCGGTGACCCGTGCGCCATCGATCGTGAAATCGCCGAAGAAATAATAGGTGCCGGGCTCCAGATGCGTCGTGCGTTCGACCGAGACGTCCTCGCAATAGGTGCCGGGTTCGAGACGGCCCGTCCCGGTCCGGATCCGCACGCGTTCATGAACCGCATCGGAACCGGGATCGCCGCAATCCGCGGCGCCGCGCAGGGCGTTCGTGACCCGTGAATGCCCGATCGGGTCCGGAATGACATAGGCGTTCAGGAAGGTGCCCGACGGGATGTAGTCGGTCAGAGCCCCCGGGCAGTGGTCGGGATCAACGCCGGCATGATGGCCGCCGCCGACGGTCTGGACCATGCGGGCGTTGAGATAGTTGTCGCAGGAGTGCAGGTCGACGACGTCGTCGAAATCGTCGGAGTTGCCGTAGAACAGGCAGTTCGGAGCCTCGATCCGGACTTCGTCGTGCAGCTCGATCGTGTGCTTCTCGTGCTCATCCATCGACATCCAGCACGCATCGCCCCAGGTCCGCGCCGTGGTGCCCGCCGATCGCACATCCAGACGCAGGTCTTCGATGCCCAGAAGACCGACCAGCATTGTCGGGATGGTGGCTTGTGCATGTGCCGTCAGCACGGCGTTATCACTGCTGTAGTCCCATGCCCATTCAACACTGGGTTCGAAATTCAGCCGGAAGCGCGTGGCTTCGTAAAACTCCTGCGCGGCTTCCATACGTTCATCGTCTTCACCATCGAAGGCGACACCGGCCAGAACCGCGCCGTCCATGATGGCCTGAAGCTCGCGTTCGGAATTCAGGCGGGCGCCGAATTCCACAGCGCCTCCGCCCAGCCCGATCAGCACGGGAATCGCCAAGGTCGCGACCACCGCGACATTGGCATGCGTGTGCCCCAGAAAGCGACGAAGGAAATGTCGCATAGCGTCCTCCCTTTGGGAAAAACGTCTAATTCAGAGATCAATAAATCACTCGATTCGTAAGAAAGAGCTTAAGAACCGTCGAAACCGCGTCGCGGCGTTAACATCTTGCTCATAACTGGCCCCGTCCTTGCGGCGCGCCCTGACCGGGTCATCTCGGAGTGGGGCCATGCCGTTTCAGATCAATACAATACGGCCAGTTGAACTGAGTGCGGACGATCACGTCCGGTGGTCCGGCGCCATCGCTCATGGCGACAAATACTCCCCGCTCTTTCATCCCGACTTCGTTGGACTGGTCTCCCAGACGCGGCGGGACGTTCAGATCATCCGGGCCGAAGACCGCAGGGGGCGGCTGGGCTTCCTGCCGCTGCATCGGCGGCATTTCGGCTTCTCGCGGCCGATCGCCGCCGCCTTCAGTGACTACCACGGTGCCATTCGCGAGCCGGGATTCGACATCGAACCAGAAGCGCTGCTGCGGGCGGCGGGCATACGTCGATACAAGTATTTCGGGCGTATCGGGCCGGGTTTGAAGCCGGCGGGGCGCGGGCTCCGTGCCGACTGCCTCGAGGGCCAGCCTACGCCATTCGAACAGTTCGAGATGCAACACGCGAAGAAGGCGAAACAGCTTCGCCGCTTGCGCCGCAAGCTGGAACGGGAACAAGGCACGGTCGAACTCATCCTGGGCGATACCCGCCCGGAAACGTTCGACCGGCTGTGGGCGTGGAAGGAAAGCCAGTTTCAGGAGACCGGGCGTCACAACGTGCTGCGCCCGCTCTGGGCCGTTGAGTTGATGAACCGTCTGCACGAAGGCGGTCGCGGTGAGGTGAGCGGGTTTGTCGCCTCCCTCAATGTGAATGGCGCGCCGATTGCCGCTGAATTCGGACCGCGCTGGCGCGGGGCCTTCCATCCCTGGATCGCGGCCTACGACCCGGCATTCGCCGAGTATTCACCCGGCCATCTGCTCGTCGCGGGGCTTCTTGAAGGGATGCGCGACGCCGGCCTCGACCGCTACGATCTCGGCCATGACGACGCGCCCTACAAGGCGATGTTCGCCAATGCATCCGTCGCTTTGACGGCTGGCGCCTGGCGGACCGATGGAGCGCGGGAAGCCACTTTCAAGCTTCCGGGACTGGCCGGACAGATCTCGCGCCGGTGGGAGCAGATCTGTCTCGCGGAAACCGACGCGGCCGGCCTGATTTCCGGCGCGGCAACGGCCGCAATCTCTCTGATCCGCCGATAGGAGGACGTGATGAATTTGAGTGTCGAACATGCCGGTCCCGCGATTGCCCTTCTTGCTGCGGGCCTGATCGCCGCCCCGATCGCTTTTGATTTTGCGCGCGATCGCCTGAAGACGGGCTGGGTATCACTGCTCCTTCCCGCTGGCCTTGCCGCGGTTGTGCTCGCGGGCGCTCTGCTCAGCGCCTGGCACAACCGGTCCGGCGAACCGCTTGTCTGGCTGTTCGGGTCCGAAACCGTCGACTTCGGCGTGTCCGAGTTCGGCGTCGTGTTCACACTGTGCGCCACGGCGGCCATGCTGGGGTGGCTCGCGATCCGCGAGGACAACTGGGGGCGATGGCTGCTGGCACTGGCGGGTCTTGCCGCCTTTGTCATCGCGGGCGAGGAACTCAGCTGGGGGCAATGGATCTTTCACTGGTCGACGCCGGAGCCGATTGCAGCGGTCAATCTGCAGCAGGAAACCAATCTGCATAATCTCGTCGATCCGCGCCTGTATGACGTCGTCTATGGCATTGCCGGGTTTGCGATCCTGTTCGCCGCGGCGGGGATCTACTTCTTCGGCGACCGTGTGTGGTCCGGCGACGGCTTTCTCTCGCGCATGATCGCGACGGCATCCCGTTGGCTGCGCCGCAGCCATGCCGGCGCAGTCCTGACCCTGTCGGCCGCGGTTCTGCTTCAGCACGAATTGTTCGAGGAGTATGCGGAATTCCTGCTGGGTGCGGCCGCTGTCCTCTTCCTGCTTTCGGTCGTCAGGGATCAGCGCGGCACAACCCGCCTGGAGGCCGTCCATGTCTGACGGGCAGGATATCCGGGTTTATGAATCCGGCGCGTTCGAAGGCCGGTCATCTCAGTTCGGTCGCGAGGTTCAGCGTTTCCGTCACTGTCTGCACCAACACCCGGTGTTCACCGATGACGGCCTGACCGAATTGCTCGATCGCTATCCGCGCGAGCATATCGGCGTCTTCACGATGGGCGATGCGCCCGACACGTGGCGGCGCGGGCGACTGGGCCAGATCGGCGGCGCGGAACTGCTCGAGCGCGTGCGCGACGGCCGCCTGTGGCTCAATCTGCGCGGGGCAAGCGAACACGACGCGGACATGTCAGCGATCCGCGACGCCATCTTCGGCGAGACCCGGGCGAATGTCCCCGGCTTCCATCCGTTCCGTTCCGATGCCGGGCTACTGATCTCGTCGCCGAATGCGCGGGTTTTCTATCATCTCGACATTCCGCGCGTGATGCTGTTCCACCTGCGCGGACTCAAGCGCTTCTACGTCTATCCGCGGGAGGCGGGCTATATCCAGCCGTCCGATCTGGAAAATGTCGCGCGCGGTCTGACTGAGGAGGAAATCCCCTACGTCGCCGGCCTCGACGCCGGTGCGCAGGTCTTCGATCTCGAACCGGGAGAGATGGTGCACTGGCCGCAGAACGCGCCGCACCGGATCGACAATGGCGACGATCTGAACGTCTCGCTCTCGGTCGAATTCATGACGCCGCTGGCGCTGATGCGCGCCAATGCGCTTTACGCCAATGGCTGGCTGCGCGAGCGTTTCGGCACGCGGGCCGGTCTCGAGTGGCAGCCGTCGCTGGAATGGGCCTGGAAGGCGCCGCTGGCGCAGGCCTTGCGCAAAGTGGTGACAGCCCGTCGACAGCGGCAAGCACCGCTGCCGCCCAGCTTCACCCTCGGGACGTCCGGGCTTCAATTCGATTGAGGCGGATTGCCCTTCCGGCAGAATAGAAAAAGGCGCCCCTTGGGGCGCCTTTTTCGTGTCTATTTGGGCCGGGCCTACTCCGCGGCGACCCGCGACAGGGCGGCCTCGTTCACGCGCGGCGCGGCCGCGATGACGTAGGGCGCGACATGGTCCTCGTACTTGGCGAAGTTCTCGATGAACATCGCGGCGAGGCGGGCGGCCTGAACGTCATAGGCATCGCCATCGGCCCAGGTCGCGCGCGGGTTCAGGATCTGATCGTCCACGCCCGGAACCGAGGTCGGCACCATGAAGCCGAAATTCGGATCTTCGCGATAGGTGACGTTCTTCAGCGTGCCGTCGAGCGCCGCATTCAGAAGCGTGCGGGTGACCTTGATCGGCATGCGGTGACCAGTGCCGTAGGCGCCCGAGGTCCAGCCTGTGTTGACGAGCCAGCAATCGACGCCGTGTTCGGCGATCAGTTCGCGCAGCAGCGCGCCGTATTCGGCCGGGTGACGCGGCATGAAGGGCCCGCCGAAGCAGGCCGAGAAGGTCGCCGTGGGTTCCTTCACGCCTTTTTCCGTGCCGGCCACCTTGGCGGTGTAGCCCGACAGGAAGTGGTACATGGCCTGCGCCGGCGTCAGCTTGGCGATCGGCGGCATCACGCCGTACGCATCGCAGGTCAGCATGACGAGGTTCTTCGGCTGACCGCAGCGGCCCGTGGCGCTCGCGTTCGGAATGGCGTGGATCGGATAGGCGCCGCGGCTGTTTTCCGCGAGCGTCGCATCGTCGAGATCGAGCTTCCGGCTGACCGGATCCATCACGACGTTTTCCAGCACCGTGCCCCACTGTTTCGTGGTGGCGAAGATTTCCGGCTCGGCCTCGGCCGACAGGCGGATCATCTTGGCGTAGCAGCCGCCTTCGAAGTTGAAGAGGCCGTTTTCCGACCAGCCATGCTCGTCATCGCCGACGAGGGTGCGGCTGGCGTCGGCCGACAGCGTCGTCTTGCCGGTGCCTGACAGGCCGAAGAAGATCGCGGCATTGTCGTTTTCGGTCGTGTTGACCGAGCAATGCATCGGCATGACGCCCTTCGCGGGCAGGAGGTAGTTGAGGATGGTGAAGACCGACTTCTTGGTCTCACCGGCGTAGGACGTGCCGCCAATCAGAACCATGCGGCGATTGAAATCGACCGCGATGATGGTTTCGCTGCGGCAGCCATGGCGCGCCGGATCGGCCTTGAAGCTCGGCAGGTTCACGATGGTGAACTGGGCTTCGAAATCATTCAGCTCATGCGCTTCCGGACGGCGCAGCAGGTGGCGGATGAACAGGTTGTGCCAGGCCAGCTCGTTGACGATGGTCACCGGCAGGCGGTGGTCAAGGTCCGCGCCGCCGAACAGGTCCTGAACGAAGAGCTCCTTGCCCTTCATGTGGGCCTTGAAGTCTTCCCACAGCGCCGCGAACTGGTCGGACGTCATGGAGGCGTTCTTTTCCCACCAGACCGTGTCTTCGGTGGTTTCGTCGCGGACGGTGAACTTGTCGTTGGCGGATCGGCCGGTGTGCGCGCCGGTCTTCACGACCAGCGGACCGCCTTCGGCAATCTCGCCTTCGCCGCGCGAAACGGCTTCCTGATAGAGCGCGGCCTCGTTGAGATTACGGTAAACCGCTGCAGCGCCTTCGACGCCCAGATGTTCCAGGCCGGTCGCTTGGCCGTTCGTCGCCACTGAAGACATGTTGTCCCCCGTCTCAGCGGGCCGCGTGCCTGTTGCCGGCACGCCTTACCCGATCCACTTCACCTTACCCCGAGCGAACGCCGGAATCACCCCCGTCTGGGTCGTTCCGGGACGCCGCGTGCGGGCCGCTATAAAGGAAGAGCAAGCCGCCTGCCAGTCTGTCCGGTTCAGCTAGCTGCCATCCGGTAACGGAATATGTTCGGATTCTCCGGGGGGCAGGCTGAAGACGCTATCCACAAACCCGGCTTCGGCCGAGGCGGACCAGTCGCGTTTGGCTTGTTCTATGCGCTCCGGGCGGCTGGAGACGAGATTCCAGAAAATCTGGCGCTTTCCGGCCAGCGGCGCGCCGCCGCACAGGAAAACATGCCCCTCCGTCAGGGCGCGGATCTCGGGTTCATGGCCGGGATCGAGCACGGCCATCGACCCGACCGGCAAGGTTTCGCCATCAATCGTGATGTCGCCCGTCGCGGCATAGACGGCCCGGTCCTTGTGTTCCGCGGGCACGGTGAAGGCGCTGCCCTCGGGCATGCGCGCATGGACATAGAGCGTCGGCGAGAACACCTCGACCGGCGAGGTGCGTCCATGAGACGTACCCAGGATGAGCCGCAGCGTCGCGCCGCCCTCGCTCCACTCCGGCAGGCTGGAACCGGGATGGTGGTGGAAGGACGGTTCGATCTCTTCCTTGTCTTCGGGCAGGGCGATCCAGGTCTGGATACCGCTCATCGTGAAACCGCGCGCACGCGCTTCGGCGCCCGTCCGCTCGGAATGGACGATGCCGCGTCCGGCCGTCATCCAGTTCACGTCACCGGGTCGGATCGTCTGGAAGCAGCCGAGGCTGTCATTGTGGTCCATCTCTCCTTCGATCAGATAGGTGACGGTCGCCAGCCCGATATGCGGGTGAGGGCGCACATCGATCCCCTTGCCCGGCGCAAAGGTCGCCGGACCCATCTGGTCGAAGAAGATGAAGGGCCCGACCGTACGGCGGCCGCCCGCGGGCAGGACGCGGCGCACGGAAAACCCGCCGATATCGCGTTCGCGGCCCTCGATCATGCGCTCGATCATTCTGCATCTCCCTCTCTTGTCGGGAGGCAATCTAGCCCCGCTTGGCGACACAGAAACCCGCCACCTCGCGAAAACGTCATTCCGGTTTGGAACAGATACGCGCAGCCCCGGCGTTGAGCCGCCGCGCGGGCTCGGCTAGCGTCGCCGCGATTTTTCAATTCGGGGAGTGGGTAGCATGGGTTTCAACACGCCGATGACCGCCATCGTGGCGGCCGCCTTGCTGGCAGCGCCGTCCTTTGGCCAGGACGGATACGAGATTCCGGCCGATCTTGCCGAAACGGCAACCGGCCTCGCCGATGCGGGGCTCGAAAGCGATCTGGCCTGGCAGGTGCTCGAAAGCCTGACCACCGAGATCGGTCCGCGTCTCGGGGGCAGCGAGGCCGAAGCCCGCGCCCGCGACTGGGGCGTGCGCACCCTGACGGAGCTGGGCTTCGAAAACGTCCGCATCGAAGAATTCGAAATGCCGTACTGGGAGCGCGGCGAGATCGAAACCATGCTGACCGCGCCCTTCCCTCAGGCCGTCTATGCGACGGAGCTTGGCGGGTCGGCGGCCTCGCCGGAAGGCGGCGTGACGGCCGAGATCATCTTCTTCGACTCGTTTGACGATCTGCAGGCCGCACCGGCGGATTCGCTCGATGGCCGGATCGCCTTTGTCAACGACCGGATGGTCCGCGCGATGAACGGCTCGGGCTATGGCCCGGCGAACCGCAAGCGCGGTCTCGGCTGGCTCGAGGCGCAGTCGCGGGGTGCGGTGGCGCTCGTGATCCGTTCGGTCGGCACCGACAGTCACCGCTTCCCGCACACCGGCATGATGTCCCGTCCCACCCAGCGCACGATTGATCAGGGCGGCATGTCGCAGGTCGCCGCGGACTACCTCCTCGCGCACTATCCCGATATCGATGATCAGGCCGCGCGCGCGCAGATCCCGGCGGTGGCGGTCTCCGGCCCCGATGCCGACCAGATCGAACGCATCCACCGTATGGGCGAGACGATGCAGATGCATGTCACGACCTCCGGTGGCTGGCAGGAAATGACCATGTCCGGAAACGTGATCGGCGAGATTGTCGGCCGCGAGAATCCGGAAGAGATCGTCGTCATCGGCGGCCACCTCGACAGCTGGGATGAAGGCACGGGCGCCATCGACGACGGGGCCGGTGTCGCGATCACCGTCGCGGCGGCGCGCCTGATAGCCGACCTGCCGGAAAATCCGCGCCGCACCATCCGCGTCGTGATGTTCGGTGCGGAAGAAGTCGGTCTCCTGGGCGGCTTCGCCTACGCCCAGCTCTATGCCGACAGCCTTGGCGACCACGTCGTCGCCTCCGAATCCGACTTCGGCGCGGGCCGTGTCTGGCGTTTCTCCTCAAATGTCAGTGAAGAAGGCACCGCAGCGATGGACGCCATCGGCAGGCTGATCGCGCCTTATGGCGTGATCCGTGGTGAACGCGCCGGCGGTGGCGGTGGTCCCGACATCACGCCGATGGCGATGGCTGGCGGCGTGCCGACGTTCCGCCTCGAGCAGGACGGCACGGACTATTTCGATCTGCACCACACGCCGGACGACACGCTGGACAAGGTCGACCCTGATGCCCTGGCTCAGAACGTCGCCGTCTGGGCGGCCACGACCTATCTCGCCGCGGAGCTCGATGTCGAATTCCGAACGGCAGATGAACAGGACGGTCGCGATTAGGCCGAAATCAAGCGGCTTTAAGGCAGGCCCGCCCCAATCGGGGCGGGCTTGTCCATATTAATCTTTCATTTGCCATGCCGCGGCGTCATTGCCTCCACATCGGCTGACGAGAACTGACCCCGTCAACGGTCCAGAGGGACCAGCTGCTGGGGGCAGTTATGAAGATCGTTCTCGTTGCGGGCACCCGCCCGGAAGTTATCAAGCTTGCGCCGGTTCGCGCCGCCGCCCTTTCCCATCCGAACGTTTGTGTCGAGTGGATTGCCACCGGCCAGCACACCTCGCTGGCCGACCAGGCCATGGACATGTTCGCGCTGCGCCCGGACCGCCGTCTGGCGCTCGACTGGGATGGATCCAGCCTGACCAGCCTCACCGGCGCGCTCGTCAGCGAGCTGGGCACGGCGATCGCGGACGCAAAACCCGACATGGTGGTTGTGCAGGGCGACACGGCCTCCGCCTTTTCCGGGGCCGCCGCCGCGCATCTCAGCCGCGTTCCGGTGGCGCATGTCGAGGCGGGGCTGCGCAGCGGCGACTTCGCCAACCCCTTCCCGGAAGAAGGCTTCCGCCGCCTGATCACGCCGATCGCCGACCTCAATTTCGCGCCGACGCGCGATGCGGCGAAGAATCTCCGCAATGAAGGCATTCCGCGCGGCAAGATCTTCGTCACCGGCAATACGGTCATTGATGCCGTTCTCGAGATCGCGAAACAGGACCGGGTTCCCGACGTCCTGAACCGCGCGAAGCCCGGCGAACGCCTCGTGCTCGTCACCACGCACCGCCGTGAGAACTGGGGCGAGGGCGTCGCCAATGTCTGCTCGGCGATCCGCACCCTGCGCAGCGCCTATCCCGATACCCGCTTCATCCTGCCGGCCCACCTCAATCCGCGCGTGCGCGATACGGTGGCCGCGGAACTGGCGGGTGAAGACCGGATCGAGGTGATCGAACCGCTCGCCTATCCCGATTTCATCGCCGTGCTGAAGAATTGCACCCTGGTCCTGTCTGACTCAGGTGGCGTTCAGGAAGAAGCGCCCAGCTTCCGGGTTCCCGTCCTCGTTCTTCGTGAAAGGACCGAACGCATGGAAGCCGTGAAGGCAGGAACCGCGAAACTCGTCGGCACCGACCGCGAGAAAATCGTCCAGGAGGCGTCCCGCCTTCTCGGCGACGAGACGCGCCGCCGCGCGATGATGCGGGCCGGCAATCCGTTCGGCGACGGGAAATCTTCCGAGCGCATCGTCCGCGAGATCGCGAAATTCTGCCGCGTCTCGCTGGCCGATCCGGCAAATGCAGCTGCCGCTGTTAACCCTGTTGGCGTTGGCGCGCCGGCAAAGGCATGAGGCCCGATCATGACGGCCCAGCTCATATCCGCGGCGGCTCCGGTCCTCGCTGAACTCGGACAGTTCGGCGACTGGCTCGGTTCTGACGATTTCCGCACCGATGCGGGGGCGGCTGTGCGCCTGTACTGGGCCATCCTGTCGGGCCTGACGGCCTATTCCGCCATCGCCATCTTCCTGTCGTCGATCGATGACGCCTTCATCGACCTCTACTACTGGATCTACCGTGCCCAGCGCCTGGTCACGCGTCCCTTCCGCAAGGTGCCCAGCCTGAAGAAGCTGCACGCCCTGCCGCAGAAGCGCTTCGCCGTCATGGTCCCGGCCTGGCAGGAAAGCGACGTCATCGCGCGCATGCTCGTCCACACGCTGAAGACGATGGACTATGCGCAATACGACATCTTCGTCGGCACCTATCCGAATGACCCGGACACGATTGCCGAGGTCGACCGTGTCGCGCGCCAGTATCCCCAGGTGATCCGCGCCAGTGTCGGCCATGCCGGCCCGACCTCGAAGGCGGACTGCCTCAATTGGGTGATCGCCAACATCACCAAGGTCGAGGAAGAGCGCGGCCAGAAGTATGACGCCATCCTGATGCAGGACTCGGAGGACGTGATCCATCCGCTCTCCTTCAAGCTGGTGAATGCGTATCTCGACCGCGCCGACATGCTGCAGCTGCCGGTCCTGTCCATGCCGCGCAAATGGACCGCGCTCGTGGCCTGCCACTACATGGACGAGTTTGCCGAATGGCACACCAAGGACCTGCCCGTGCGTGCCAGCATGACCGGCCAGGTGCCCTCCGCCGGCGTGGCGAGCGCCTTCTCCCGCCGCGCGATCCAGCTTCTGTGCGACGAGCGCGACAACCAGCCCTTCAACACGGACTCCCTGACCGAGGACTATGATATCGGCCAGCGCCTCTATGAGGCCGGCTTCAAGTCTGAATTCGTGCGCTACCGCGCGAAGACGGCGGTCGCCGAGCGCAAGGCGCGCTTCCGCCCGGGCATGGTCACGAAATACAAGCGCCAGCTGATCGCGACCCGGGAATTCTTCCCCGACAAGGCCAAGTTCTCGATCCGCCAGAAATCGCGCTGGATGCTGGGCATTTCCTTCATGGGCTGGAAGCAGCTCGGCTGGGTCGGTCCCGCCGCCCACCGCTACTTCCTCTACCGCGACCGCAAGGCGATCTGGACCGCGCCGACGGGCATGCTGGCCTATGCCATCGTCTTCCAATGGCTGCTCTATGCCGCGCTGGTCTCGCTGGTGCCGTCGACGGGCGGATTGCCGCCGCTGATCGACCCGAATTCCTGGCTTTGGACGATCGTGCAGATCAATTTCATCTTCCTGGTGAACCGCGTCCTGCACCGGGTCATCTTCACCGGCGCGGCGCACGGCGTGAAATACGCCATCCTGGCGCCCGTCCGGATGGTGATCGCGAACTATATCGGCTTCATGGCCTGCTGGCGGGCCGGGCGCCGCTGGGTGTGGCACGCGATGAGCGGCACGCGCCTGACCTGGGACAAGACGGCCCACGCCTATCCCTCGATGGAGGAACTTCAGGCCGCCGGCGCGGCGAACGCCGCCAAAGCCCGCCGTCTGGGCGACATCCTCCTCTCCTGGGGCATGGTCGGTGATGCGGAGCTGGAAGCCGTCGTGGCCGAGCAGCGCCGTCAATACCGCCCGCTGGGCCTCGCCCTTCTGGACAATACCCTCGTGACCGAGGACGAGCTGGCGACGGCCTTCTCCGACCTGACCGGCCTGCCGCGGATCGATCTCGACCCGCTGAAGACCGAGCCGGCCCTGTTGAAGCGCATCCCGCAGGCGCTCGCCGCGCGGCTGACGGCCTATCCCTATGGCAAGGAGAATGGCTCCATCCATGTCGCCATCGCCGAGCCGATCACCGAAGACCAGCGCGCCATGCTGGAAAAGGCGGCCGGCAAGCCGATCAAGCTCGCCTTCGCGCCCTTGAGCGACGTCGCCTTCGGCATCCGCTTCGGCTGGAACCGCGCCGAGCTGGACAGCGATCTGCGCGCCGACCGCGTTCTGTCGCAGATGACGATGCTGGCGGGCGAGGAAAGCGCGAATGTGTGGAAGCACATCCGCCGCCAGTGGACGCGTGCGGGCGATCTCCTCGTCCGGCGCGGCGCGCTCAGCCACGACCAGCTGATGGCCGCCCTCGACCGGATCTACACAACCGGCGAACGCCTCGGCGACTATCTGCGCCAGAACCGCATCGTGCGTCCGGTCGATATCGCCGCGCTCGACGCCGCCCAACCGAAAACACCCTTCGGCTTTGTTCATGTCGCCACGCGTCTCGGCTATCTTAAGGATGCCGATCTCGCCGAGGTGGCCGCGAAGCAGCCGGAAATCCTGGAGGACGCGTGATGTCCAAGACGCTGAAACCCCGCCGTCACCGCCGTCTGTTGCTCGCGACCTCCGCGTTGATCTTCGGCCTCGCCGCCTGGCCGGCCGGGGCGGAGCTCGACCCGGCGGAGTTGGAAGCCCTGCGCATCCGCGCCGTGGAACTGGCGAATTCGAACCGGTGCGGCGAAGCCCTGCCGATGCTGGAATCGGTCGCCAATTCCAGCCGCAGTGCAATCGACTGGATGGTCGCTGCCGAGTGCGCGGTCCAGGAAGGACAATCCGAACGCGCCGCCGACGCCTACTGGCAGGCCGTCACCTACCGCGACCAGCTGCCCGAGGCGCAGGCGCTGAATGCCATGCGCGGGCTCGGCTACCAGTCAGAGGCCGCCGGGCAGACGACCCGCGCCCTCATTGGCTGGGAAGCGGCCGCGCGCCTGTCCGGTCTCGCCAGCGACCGGTTGATGGCCGCCCGCGCTGCGCGTCTCGACAACCGCCCCGGTCAGGCGATGGCCCGCCTCAACGCGATCGATCCGAACGACCTCAACGACGCGCCGCTTGCCCTCTATTTCGAGGAGAAGGCGCGCTCGATGGCCGAGGCCCAGCCCGATGCCGCCGCCCTCTACTGGGAGCGCGCCGTCGCAATCGAGGACGCGCCCTACCGCCAGTACGAGCTCGGCCTGCTCTATGACCGCCTCGACCGCCCGGTCGAGGCGCGCCGCGCCTTCGATGCCGCGCTGGCCGGCGATCCGGACAATGTGACCATCGTCCTCTCCGCCGCCTATGCCGCGCGCCGGGGCGGGCAGGACGCCCGTGCCGCGGAGCTCTTCCGCCGCGCGCTTCGCCTGGACCCGAGCCGCAACGAGGTCCGCGAGGATCTGGGCTATGCGCTGATCGCCGCGGGCGACCGCCAGGGCGCCGCCGGGGCCTTCCGCGCCGCCATCGACAATGGGGCGGGGCAGGGTGAGGCGGACGAAACCCATCTCTACCGCCTGCGCCGCGAGATCGAGCAGCTGGAACGCTCGACCTATGGCTATGCCTTTGCCGGCTACCGCTCGGAACAAGCCATCCCGAACCCGCTGCAGCAGGGGGCGTCGGAAACCCAGATCGGCGCGGAAGCGGGCTGGCGGCCGGATGCGCTGCGCGATCTCGGCGGTGGCGTCACCATCTACGGGCGGGGCTATGTCTCGACCGAGCCGGGCACGTTCGACCTCAACGAGGACACGCTGCAATTCGGCGCGGGCGCGCGCTGGCGGCCCTTCCGGGACCACGACTTCAATGTCAGCGCCGAACGCCTGATCGCCGGGGGCGACCTCGCCCGCGACGCCTGGCTCCTGCGCGCCTCATACGGATGGACGGACGGCTATGACTGGAACCCGTCGCGGGACAGCTGGAACTACACGGCGCTCTACGCCGATGTCAGCTACATTCCCGACAGCCCGGAAATCCTCTCCGCCTATGCCTCGGCCCGCCAGGGCCGCCGCTTCCGCATCGCCGACCGCTGGGCGGTGACGCCCTATGTCGTCGCAGTGGCGCAGGCGACCGATGACAGCTTCACCACGCGCGAGCGGTTCGAGGCTGGGCCGGGCGTGTCGTTCAGCTACTGGTTCGACGAGGATCGCTATACCGCCCCGCGCCAGCGCGTCGATTTCGAGCTGGAATACCGCGAAAGCCTCGCCGGCGACGGCGACGACGCCGTCATCGGCCGGGTGGTATGGAGTTTTTAGGGGTGACGTTCCGGGCTAACCTCCGGACATGCTTCGCTGGTTCAGATCTCGACGGTTGCTCGATTGTCCGTGCTGCGGCTTCCCGACACTGGGAGCGCATGGTCAATACGAGATATGCCCGGTGTGCGATTGGGAAGATGACGGCCAGACGGATGCCGATGCTGATGTGGTGATGGGTGGTCCCAATGGCCAACTGTCACTGACGGCGGCAAGAGCGAACTTCGCAGAACATGGCTACTCGGCGGGCCTGGCTCGATTGGCGATTAATGCAGCGGACGCAGAACTGCTGGCCGAGCCCGCCGAGGAGCGCGGACAGCTCCACGCTTATGTCTTGCGCATCAGGAAGGGCCAGGAAACGTTCGATCGGCGAACGTTTCGGCAAATACTTGACCGGTACATTCGCGCCTACTCAAGGCAGACGAAGGAATTTATCCGGAACGAAAAGCGTGAATACCGCCGCAGCCGCCAGTTGGGCGACTAACCCACCGCCCCGCCACCGCCCGGCAGCTCGCTCCAGTAGGCCCGGACGCCGAGTTGGCGGAAGACGAGGTCCCAGTAGTCGCGCAGCGGGCCGGCCTGGTCGGCCTCCCACCCGGCGCGGGGGATGAGGCGGATTTCGAGCGTCACGCCCATCAGACCGTCGCCATGCTGCGCCTCGAGCGCCTGGGCGACCTCGACGGGGTCGGGCAGCCGCTCCTCAATCGAGCCGCGGCCGCGGCCATAGACGGTGAAGATCTCCGAATTCTGCAGCATGTCCGAGACGAGGACGATGTGACGCCCCGGCACGGACCGGTCGAAGCTGTCTTCGTGCGTCAGCCCGGCCAGCGCCTCGAGGATCGGGCTTTGCGGCGCGTCCTTGGGCGTGACGAGGTCGGAGAGAGCGGTCTGCAGCGGCCCGGCGAACAGCGCCTCATAGCGCGCCTGGATGCGCTCCGGATTGCGGTAGAGCGGGTTTACCTGCTCGCCGCTGCCGGGATTGCACAGCGAGAAATTGTTCGTGTCGGAGAGATTGCCGTTCTCGTTCAGCTCGAACAGCGACAGACGTTCACCGACGCCCAGCCGGTCGCGCTCGTTCAGGATCACGCCGGCAATCGCCTCAGCCTGATCCATCGAATAGAGGTCGGTCTTGTCGATGATCACCACGCGGTGGGGCGGGGTGACGCCCACGACGCACAGCGTGTCGCGATCGTATTCTTCCGGCTGCAGCGACATGGCGAGATAGCTGATCCCGCCCAGGATGCCGAGCACGATGATGATGTTGAAGATACCGAGTGCGTCACGTCCCGACATGGCAGGCCCCCCTTGGTCGCTGCGGCGTCAGCCTAGACGGTTGGGATGGCCGCGTCAGCGGCCGATCCGCTCCCGTTCGCTGAGGTCGTTGGCCATCTCCATCAGGAGATCTTCGGCCTCTGCGACCTGTTCCGGCGTCGCCAGACGGCCCGATGCGGCCTTCTTCAGCGTGCGGTTCAGCTCGCGCGCCGACTTCTCGGCATTGCGCTGGACCACGCCATAGCCCGGCAGGGCGTCGTCGAAGGTGCGGCCCTTGAAGGCGGCGATCGCCGCGAAGGTCAGGCCGAGCGTGAGCAGGAGATAGGCTTCCAGCGTCTGCAGGCCGAACGGGTTCTCGAACATGTGCGGCAGCGGGGCCAGGATGGCGCCCGTAATGTCCGCCCCGCCGAGCGCCAGCGTTGCGGCGTTCAGTTCCAGCAGGTCGCGGTAGTGCGCCGCGGCCAGGTTCAGGACCACGATGAAAGCAATGGCGATCGGCAGGCCGATGGCGGCCGGCACGAAGAACCACAGCTTCTTCGGGTTCATCAGATGACGAAGGCACAGGAAGCCGATCAGGAAGAAGCTGGCGATGACATTGGTGAAGGACACCGTGATCGCCTGCAGCCAGCCGCCGAGGAGGCCGAGGTCCGAGCCGGTCGAGAAGAAGTAGGCATTCGCCAGACCCTCGAACAGGACAAGGCCCGCGAGGATGGAGAAGTGGAGGACGTGGCTTTCCGGATAGATGGCCGCGCGCTCGATCCCTTTCGGCGTCTTCGCCGGATCGGCGTTCGCCGCCGGGGCGTCGAAGGCCCAGCCATGCGTCGCCCGGAACAGCTTCAGATTGGCGAACGCGCGGTTGGCGCGGGCGATCGCGAATTGCAGATCATAGTCGCGCTGTTGGCCCTTGGTGCCGCGGGAGACGGAAAAACGCGAGCGGTTTTCCTGCTGCGGCTCTCCTTCACGGAGATATTGCCGGCTCCCGAAATCTTCGATGTTTGCAGCCATTTTGCCCCTCGCTTTTCAAAAGGTCAGTCAGCCCCGCCGCTTTCGCAGCCATTCATGGTTAAGAAGCAATTGTGGCGAATTGGGGCGGTACATGAGTCCATTTCTGGATCATCCCGGACCATTTCGGGATGGAGATTGACAGGAAGCATTCATGTTTCATCTCCTGCTTCACGCTTGAACGACACCTGAACGGGGAGGGGAGACATGTCCGATCGCCACACGACGCGGCGCAGAATGCTGCAGGGGCTGGCTGTGGGGGCGGCGGGGCTCGCCGCCGGACGCGCCGGAGCGCAGGAACAATCCGCGCCGCAATCCGTCCCCGGAGTGCTGGGCGCCGAATCGCCAGCCGCCGAAGCCGCCGCGATCTCGCCGGATACGATCGCCAACGCCGAACGCCTGTTCGCCGTGCGTTATACGGACGAAGAACGCGCGATGATGGTCGAGGAGATCGACCAGTGGATCGACCGGATGGTGCGCCTCAGGCAGGTCGACAAGCCGAACACGCTCGCCCCCGCCTCGATCTTCGATCCGCGCCTGCCGGGCATCGCCTACCGCGAGCAGGGCAATACGGTGACCCTATCCGGCCGCGCCGCGGGATCTCTGCCGGGCAATGACATCGGCATCGCCTTTGCCCCGGTCTGGAAACAGGCCGAATGGATCCGCACCGGCCAGCTGACCAGCCGCCGCCTGACCGACATCTATCTGGCGCGCGTCGCCCAGCACGGCCCGCGCCTCGAATGCTTCGTCACCGTCACCGCCGACATCGCAAGACGCGAAGCCGATGCCGCCGACGCCGAGATCGCGGCCGGGCGCTATCGCGGCCCGCTGCACGGCATCCCCTACGGCATGAAGGACATTATCGACGTCGCCGGCGTACGCGGTACCTGGGGCGCGACCCCCTGGCGCGACCGCATCGCCGAGCATG
Source organism: Alphaproteobacteria bacterium (assembly GCA_016124205.1). Lineage (GTDB taxonomy): Bacteria > Pseudomonadota > Alphaproteobacteria > Caulobacterales > Maricaulaceae > Hyphobacterium. The sequence goes on along the minus strand of WGOD01000001.1, from coordinate 645,437 downwards.
ACGCCGTGGTGACGACGCGCCTGCGCGAAGCCGGTGCGGTCCTCCTCGGCAAGACCACGAACGGCGCCATTGCGTATGGCGACCGCTGGTTCGGCGGCATCACCCGCAACCCGTTCAACACCGATGAAGGCTCGTCGGGCTCCAGCGCCGGGTCGGCCTCGGCGACGGCGGCCGGGCTCGTCGGCTTCGGCATCGGGACCGAAACGCTCGGTTCCATCGTCTCGCCCTCTCACCGCTGCGGCACGACGGGCCTCAGGCCCACCTTCGGCCGGGTCCCGCGCGAAGGGGCCATGGCGCTGTGCTGGTCGCTCGACAAGGTCGGCCCGCTCTGCCGTTCGGCGGAAGATACCGCCTTCGTCCTCGGCGCGATCAACGGCCACAATCCCACCGAGCCCGGCTCTCTCGGACATGGCTTCGACTGCCATGCCGGGCGCGACGTGCGCGGCATGCGCGTCGGCTACAATCCCGAATGGTTCGAAAACGCCGCCGACCCGGACCGGGCCGCGCTTCAGGCCGCCCGGGATGCCGGCGCCGAACTGGTCGAGGTCGCCATGCCGGATCTGCCCTATGACGCGCTCTTCGCCGTCGTCGAGGCGGAGTCCGCCGCGGCCTTCGAACAACTGACCCTGACGAATGAGGACGACAGCCTCGTCTGGCAGGCCCCGCAGGCCTGGCCGAACACCTGGCGCCGCGCGCGCTTTATCTCGGCGGTGGACATGGTCAATGTCGACCGGCTGCGCCGCCAGGTCATGACCGCGGCGCACGACATGTTCTCGAATGTGGACGCGGTGATCGGGCCGAACTTCGCGGGCGCGATGCTGGTGATCACCAACTTCACCGGCCATCCCTGTCTCGCCTTCAGGTCCGGCTTCATCAGCCAGCGCACGCGCACCATCTTTGGCAGCACGGCGAATGAGGACGCGACCGAATACCGCGTGCCCTATGCCTCCACCCTGTGGGGTCCGCTGTTCGAGGAGGGCAATCTCGTCGCGCTCGGCCGCGCCATCGAGGAGCGACTCGGCGTCGCTGACGAGCGCCCGGAGGCCTTCGCATGAAGCTCGACGGTCACGTCTTTTATGACTGCGCCACCGCGCCGAGCCCGCGCCGCTCGCGCATCTTCATTGCGGAGAAGGGGATCGACGTCGAAACCGTCCAGGTCGAACTGAAGACTGGCGAGCACCTCCAGCCACCATACCGGAAACTCAATCCGCGCTGCACCGTGCCGGCCCTGAAGCTGCCGGACGGGACCGTGCTCGGCGACACGTCCTCCATCGCGCGCTATCTCGAAGAGGTCTGCCCCGAACCGCCGCTGATGGGGCGCACGCCGGTGGAAAAGGCCCTTGTGGCGGAATGGAATGCACGCGCCGAAATGGAAGGCCTGTGGTCCGCCGCCGACGCGCTGCGCAATTCCAGCCCGGCGCTGAAGGGCCGCGCGCTGCCCGGGCCGGAAGGCTATGAACAGATCCCGGCGCTCGCCGAACGGGGCCTGAAGCGCATGGCGGTTTTCATGTCCGTACTCGATACTCGATTGCAGGACGTGCCCTGGCTGGCCGGTGACGCCTTTTCCAACGCCGATATCACCGCCTTCATCTTCGTCGAGTTCGCAGCCTGGGTGAAAATCCGCCCGGAATCGGACATGTCGGCACTGCGCGAATGGCATCAGGCTATCAGGGCAAGGCCGAGCGCCTCGGCCTGACCCCCGGCAAAAGTGTGTCGTTCTCGCAACAAATTTCGGAAAACCATGTGACAGGCCGGGAAACGGGCGTTTCCGAGGGGGTTTGAACCGGGGATACCCCTTCTTTGAATCGCCGCTTTGCGGCATGTTCGCATCCAAGGTCCGGAAAAGGGCCGTTTTAGAACTCGGCCACGGGCCGGGAACCGGGAGAACAGTTAAGATGAACATCCGCGTTACGCGCGCAGCGCTGCTGGCTGCCGCCTCGTCTGTCGTTCTTATGGCTCCGAGCGCTTTCGCGCAGGAAGAAGAACAGACCGCAGGCCGTACCATCGACACGATCGTCGTCACCGCCCAGAAGCGTGAGCAGGGCATCCAGGACGTTCCGATCGCCGTCACGGCCTTCACCGCCGAACTGCTTCAGAACTCCGGCGTCCGCGACATCAAGGACCTCACGGTTCTCGCGCCGGGCCTGAACGTCACCTCGACCTCGAACGAGTATTCGACCACCGCGCGTATCCGCGGCGTCGGTACGGTCGGTGACAACCCGGGTCTGGAAAGCTCCGTCGGCATCGTGATCGACGGCGTGCCGCGCGCTCGTAACGGCGTCAGCTTCGGCGATCTCGGCGAGATCGAGCGCATCGAAGTGCTGCGCGGTCCGCAGGGCACGCTGTTCGGTGCGAACACCTCCGCGGGTCTCATCAACATCGTCACCGCCGATCCGGAATTCGAATACGGCTACAATCTCGAAGCCGGCTACATCACCGGCGGCGCCGACGGCTATCGTCTGGCGGGCAGCGTCACCGGTCCGATTGTCGACGATTTCCTCGCCGTCCGCCTTTATGCGGCGCGCGGTAATCGCGACGGCTTCCTCGATGTCCAGACCTTCGGCGGCCCGCGCACCTATACGGAAGACAACGACCAGGACTTCTTTACCTTCCGCGGTCAGGCGCTGTTCAACCTCGGCACGCGCGGCGAGTTCGAACTGACGGTCGACGTCACCAACCGGGACGAGAACTGCTGCGGCGCGCCGAGCATCGTGTCCGGCCCGACGTCTCTCGCGCTGAATGCGCTGGTGCCGGGTTCGCGCCCGACACCGGGCAATGAGCGTCCGTTCTCGCGTGTGATCCAGGCCAATCGCGGCACCATGCAGGACGTGAGCGACGGCGGCTTCCAGGCGGAATTCACCTACGACTTCGACAATTTCGAACTCGTGGCGATCGGCTCGGTCCGCGATTACTCCCTGATCACCGGTCAGGACACCGACTTCACCGGCGCCGACGTCGTCTACCGCGACCCGGCCCTCAACTCCTTCGACTTCGGCAACGCCACCGCCGAACTGCGCCTGCAGGGTACGGCCGGCAATTTCGACTGGATGGTCGGCGGCTTCTACAGCCAGGAAGACCTGACCCGCCGCGACGCGATCCAGTACGGCGCGCATTTCGAGCCCTATCTCGGCCTTCTGGGCGGTTCGCCGACTCTCGTGACGACGCTGGCCAACGGTCTCGGCGGCGCCTTCATTCCGGGCTACACCCCGCTTCTTCCGGGCCAGGGCGCCCCGAATGGCGGCGGCAACAATCTGGGTGACACCTACGAACAGGAAGCCAACACCTTCGCCATCTTCACGCACAACACCTGGGCGATTGGCGAGAACACCGACCTGACCTTCGGTGCCCGCTGGACCGACACCACGAAGGACGCTCAGGCGAACTTCTCGCCGTCCAACGTCCCGGCCTGCGATGTGTGGGAAGCGGTCTTCGGCGAAGCGCTCGACTTCACCACGGCTCAGAACCAGGCCATCCTTGCCGGCTTCTCGCAAGCCTCGCAGGTGCCGGTCGCGAGCCTGATCCAGTTCGGTACCTTCACCTGTCTGCCGGGCGCGCGTGACGTGTTCTCGAACATCAACTTCGACCAGTCGCGTTCGGAAAGCGAACTGACCGGCATCCTGTCGCTGTCGCACCGCTTCAACGACGACTTTCTGATGTACGGTACGTACTCCCGCGGCTACAAGGCGGGCGGTTTCAACCTCGACCGCTTCACCCAGTCGGGTGCGCAGCAGGTGGACTTCCAGGCCATTCTGAACGGTACGGCGCAGTATCCGGCGCAGTTCGAGCCGGAACTGGTCGACAGCTTCGAAATCGGCTTCAAGACCGAAGCCTTCAACGACACGCTGCTGGCCAACCTCTACCTGTTCTACTCCGACTTCGAGACCTTCCAGCTCAACACCTTCAACGGCATCGCCTTCTTCGTGACCTCGCTCAACGAAGGCGCGACGACCCGCGGTGCGGAACTGGAACTGCTCTGGCTGCCGACCGACAACCTGACCCTTCAGGGCGGCGTGACCTATGCCGACGCGCAGTACAATGACTTCGCGGCGACCGGCACGCCGGACGTGGACCGCCTGTCGGGCGCCACGATGTCGCTGGCTCCGGAATGGTACACCTCGGGTGCGATCACCTACCGTGCGCCGCTGGGCGGCAACATGGAGTGGCTGGCACACCTCGATGGCCGCTACGTTTCCGAGCAGAACACCGGTTCGGACCTTGACCCGGAGAAGATCCAGGAAGGCTACACCGTCCTCAACGCCCGCCTCGGCATCGGCGCGCAGGACGAAAGCTGGGCTCTGGAACTGTGGGCGCGGAACCTCACCGACGAGGATTACATCCAGGTCGGCTTCGACGGTCCGTTCCAGCCGGGTTCGTTCAACGCCTTCCTCGGTGCACCGCGCACCTGGGGCGTGACGCTTCGGGCACGCCGCTAGGCGGGGGGACGCCAAACGGCATGGAAAGGCCGGGGCGGCAACGCCCCGGCCTTTTCTTTTCCACAATCACTGGATACCGACGGTGAAACTTCCTATTTCGGGGCCTGAACCGGCAGGGCGGTCTATGGCAAAGCAAATGCCCATCTTCAGCGAACGTGTCTGGCGCATCCTTGGCGCCGGACTGGTTGCGTTCGCGCTCGTGGGGGTGATCGGCATCCATTTCTCGGGCGTGTCCGCGGGCCGTCTCGAACGCCAGCTGCTCGACAATGCCGACGATGCCCTGGCCGGGCGCGAACACGCCTGGGCGCATGTGCGCATGGACGGTCAGCGCGCCATCCTTGAAGGCCGCGCGCCGAGCGAGGCCGCCCGCCTCGATGCCGTGTCCGCAGCCTTGCGCTCGACCTGGTCAGGCGGCGAAGTCGCGGGTGGGGTTACCCGCGTGATCGATCTGACGACGCGGACAGACTTCGAAGCGGTCTTTGCCTTCCGCGCGACGGCCTCCAACGGACGCATCACCATTCTGGGCGACGCCGCCAGTGAGCGCGCCGTCCGGTCCATCAGCGACTATGCCCGCCAGCTTTTCCCGGCGGGACAGGAAGTCTCGCTGACCGTGACCGAAGACGGAGCCGCGCCGGCCAATGACTGGGAAACCGCCGCCAAGCGCATCATCGCCGAGCTGGCCCGTCTCGAACGCGGAACCGGTGTGCTGACCGATCACGAGATCGGGCTCTTTGGTCATGCCGGTAGCGACCAGACGGCGCGTTCAGTTCTGAACATGTCCGCGGATCTGCCGCCCGGTTTCACGGCGTCGGCCTATCTCGTGGACCGCAATGGCCGTACCCATGACGGTATCACCAGCGTTTCCGGCTGTGACGCGGTCGTTCGCGCCGCACGCGCCGACGAATCGATCCGCTTCACACCGGGCCAGGCCGGGTTGACGACGGGATCGCGCGCGGCGGTACGCCGTATTGGCGAAATCCTGACCGGGTGTCCGCCGGCCAATGTCACCGTATCGGTCCGCGTCACCGGTGATCCGGGCGAGGCATCGATCGCCCTGACGGAAGCCCGCGCGCAGGAGGCGATGGATATCCTCGCCGATGTGGGACTGTCGCCTGAACGACTGGCCTGGAACGCATCCGAGTCGCAGGCGGAAATCATCCGGTTCGAAATCGTTCCGGCGGAAGGAGAATAGAATGCTCTGGCTGATCTGGCAGATGTGGTTCCTGCTCGCGCTTGCGCTCGGGATTGGCGTCGTCATCGGCTGGCGCATCTGGGGCGCTTCGCCGGACGCGGACGGCCGGTCCCTGACCGCTGCGCGCGACGAGGTCGAACGTCTACGCCGCGAGAATGACGATCTGCACCGCTCGCTCGCCATGGCCCGCCGCGACCGCGATGACGACGTGGTCGAACCGGTCTCCGTCAGCGATGCGCCGAAGGCAGCAGAGCCGGTCGTCGAACCGGTCCTGGGCGAAGAGGAAGACGACCTGCAGGCCATCAAGGGGCTTGGCCCCAAGGCGGCCAAGGCGCTCAAGGCCGGCGGCGTGGTGCGCTACTCCCAGATTGCTGCATGGACCGACGAAGACATCGCCCAGTGGGATACCGATCTCGGTTCGCGCGGACGCATTGTTCGCGACGACTGGGTGGGACAGGCGAAAACCCTGTCTGTCCGCTAGCGCCTAGAGCGGCGGAACATTGTCCAGAACGTCCCGGGAATCATAGACATTCGGCTGGCGCGGCCGCGGACCGGCTCCGCCGAGCACTTCCAGCGTCACCGTTTCGCGGCGTTCGCTGCCCGGCGAAAAGCTGAGGCCGACGCCGACACCCGAGGCGCGGAATCCGCCGGATCCGAAACTCTGCCCGACGCTGACGCCGCCACGCACAGGGCCGTCGCCCGAACCGCGCTGGTCGCGGCTGTCGCCGACGACCCGGAACCACGTATAGCCATTGTCGAGGGTCAGTTCGGCGGCGCGCCGCAGCGCCAGGTCCGCAACGCGCGGCGAGGGCAGGTCGGACCCGCCCGTGAAGCTGACGCGCCAGCGATTGTTCTCGATACGGGTCTCGCGGTAGCCGAGATCGCGCGCGTTGTCCGCCGGGGCATAGACGCTGGGACTGGCGCAGGCGGCCAGCAGGGCAGTCGCTGCGAGAATGGCGAAACGGCGCATGGTCAGGCTCCCGGATTTGAGTCCCTCAGCCCATTATACGCCATTTCGCGGCAATGCGTTCCGGCTCGCTAGATCGTGACCGCCGTCCCGCTGGCCGACACCATCAGCATTGAGCCTTGTTCGCCGATCACTTCATAGTCGAGGTCGACGCCGACGACGGCGTTCGCGCCGCGCTTCTGGGCCTCTTCCTGTAGTTCCTGCAGGGCGATCTCGCGCGCTTCGCGGAGGGATTTCTCATAGGAGCCGGAGCGGCCGCCAACGATGTCGCGTATGCCTGCGAACAGGTCACGGAAGAGGTGCGCGCCGAGAATGGCTTCGCCGGTGACGACGCCCTTGTACTCGCGGATAATCTTGCCTTCGATAGTCGGGGTCGTGGTGACGATCATGGGGAGGTCTCCTTTTCTGTCTGAAAAGGATGCGCCTCCCGATCACTGACCGGTAGGGGGAAAGCCGGACTAGCTTTCCACCCCGAGCCGGCCGAGCAGGGCGAGCGCGCTCTGCGCGATCACCGAGCCCGGGCCGAAAACCTCGACCGCGCCCATCTGTTTCAGCACCATCACGTCTTCCGGCGGCACCACACCGCCGACGACGATGCGGATATCGCTGGCCTCCAGCTTCTGAAGGGCTTCGCGCAGCGCCGGGACGAGCGTCAGATGGCCGGCGGCGAGCGAGGATGCCGCGACGAAATCGACCTTGGTGTCGACCGCCTGCTGCGCGGCCTCCTCCGGCGTCTGGAACAGCGGTCCGACCTCCACATCCCAGCCGAGATCGGCGAAGGCGGTTGCCACGACCTTCTGGCCGCGATCGTGCCCGTCCTGGCCCATCTTCGCGATCATGATACGCGGGCGGCGGCCCGTGGCCTTCTCGAATTCAGCGGCAGCTGCGCGTGCGCGATCGACCGTCTTGTCCGCACCCGCGGCGGTCAGATAGACTCCTTTCAGCGTGCGGATCTCGGCCTTGTGCCGACCCCAGACCTTCTCCAGAGCAAAGCTGATCTCGCCGACCGTGGCGCGGGCGCGCGCGGCATCGACCGCAAGCGCGAGGAGGTTGCCGCTGCCGCTCTCGGCGGCCTGGGTCAGCGCGCCGAGCGCCGCTTCGGTTGCTGCTTCGTCGCGGTCTCGCTTCAGCTCCTCCAGCTTGGCGAGCTGTTCGGTGCGGACCTTGTAATTGTCGACCTTGAGGACCGGCACGTCTTCTTCCTCGTCGAGGCGGAACTTGTTCACCCCGACAATGGTCTGCTGCGCGCTGTCGATCTTCGCCTGCGTCTTCGCGGCGGCTTCCTCGATCCGCAGCTTGGGCGTGCCTTCGGCGATGGCCTTTGCCATGCCGCCGAGCGCATCGACTTCCTCGATATGTTTCAGCGCCTTGGCGGCGAGGTCGTGGGTCAGGCGCTCGATATAGAAGCTGCCGCCCCAGGGGTCGATCGCATCGGTCAGATGCGCTTCGCTGGCCAGCAATAGCTGCGTGTTGCGCGCGATCCGGGCGGAGAAATCCGTCGGCAGGGCGAGCGCCTCGTCGAGCGAATTGGTGTGCAGCGACTGGGTGTGTCCGTCGACCGCCGCGATGGCTTCGAGCGCCGTGCGGCCGACATTGTTGAACACGTCCTGCGCCGTCAGCGACCAGCCCGATGTCTGGCAGTGCGTACGCAGCGACAGCGACTTGTCGGACTTAGGAGCGAACCGGTCCTTCACCAGCCGCGCCCAGAGCAGGCGGGCCGCGCGCAGCTTCGCCACCTCCATGAAGACATTCATGCCGATGCCGAAGAAGAAGGAGAGGCGCGGCGCGAAACGGTCGACATCAAGCCCGGCTTCGATGCCCGCGCGGATGTAATCCAGCCCGTCGGCGATCGTGTAGGCGAGCTCCAGATCGGCCGGCGCTCCCGCTTCCTGCATGTGATAGCCGGAGATCGAGATCGAGTTGAAGCGCGGCATCTTTTCCGCCGTGTAGGCGAAGATGTCGGAGATGATCCGCATCGAGCCCTCGGGCGGATAAATATAGGTGTTCCGCACCATGAACTCTTTGAGGATGTCGTTCTGGATCGTGCCGGACAGCTGCTCCGTCGAAACGCCCTGTTCCTCGGCCGCGACGATGTAGAGCGCCATGATCGGCAGCACCGCGCCATTCATCGTCATCGACACGCTCATCTGGTCGAGCGGGATACCGTCGAACAATTCGCGCATGTCGAGGATGGAATCGATCGCCACACCGGCCATGCCGACATCGCCGGTCACACGCGGATGATCGCTGTCATAGCCGCGGTGCGTGGCGAGATCGAAGGCGACCGACAAACCCTTCTGACCGGCGGCCAGATTGCGGCGGTAGAAGGCGTTTGAATCCTTCGCGGTCGAGAAGCCGGCATACTGGCGGATCGTCCACGGCCGCTGGACATACATGGTCGGGTAGGGGCCGCGCACGAAGGGCGCCGCGCCGGGCACGCTGCCGGTGAAATCGAGACCACTGACGTCATCCGCGCCAAAGGCCGGCGAGACCGGAATTTCTTCCGCCGGGATCCAGGCATCGGCGTCGGACGGAGAAGCGGCGGTGATGTCGCCGAGGTCGAGCGTCGTGAAATCGGGATGGCTCATGCCTTCACTCCCAGAATGGCGTGGGCGTCCTGAAGGTCGTCGAGACGGTCGCTGCGCAGGTGGATAAAGCGGTCGATGCCGCCGATCCCTTCGATCGGCCGTCCGGCCAGCCAGACCGCTTTCGCGCCCGCCTGTTTCAACGCGGCGGCCAAATCGCTCGCCTGCGCCTGATAGGCGGCATCCGTGCCGCAGATCACGGCGAGCGCGGTGCCGCTGTCCTTGAAGGCCGCAGCACAAGCCTTGGCATCCGCAAACTCGGACGCGCCTGTCACCTCGACCCCGCCGACGGCGAGATGGTTTTGCGCGAAGGTCGCGCGCGCATTGAACTCCGCGAGCGAACCGAGCGTCGCAAGGAAGGCTTTCGGGCGATGCCCGGCCTTCTTTTCGTGCTTCTCCGCCGCATCGCGGAAGGCTTCAAAGGGGGCGGCGAAGCGGATCGGTTCGAACGGGGCGTCATGGCCGATATCGTGACCGGGCAGCGCCTCGACCGGTCGCGAATGCAGCTCCGGGAAGGCATTGATCCCGATCAGGGACTCTTTGCCGGAACGGTAGGCCTTTTCATGCCCGGCGCGCGCCTCGGCGATGCGCTTGCGGAAGGCATCACCGTCGACCGCGGCCTCATAGCCGCCTTCGCTTTCGAGCGTCTGAAACAAAGACCAGGCCTGTTGCGCCAGCTCGCGGGTCAGGGTCTCGTGCAGGAAGGATCCGGCCGCCGGATCGGCGACGCGCCCGAGATGCGATTCCTCCTGCAGCATGATCTGAAGATTGCGCGCGACGCGCTGGGCAAACGGGGTCGGCCGTCCGAGCGCCGCCGTGACCGGACGGATCGTGATCACGTCGGCCCCGCCCGCCGCGGCGGCGAAACCGGCGGCGGTCACGCGGATGAGGTTCGTCCACGGATCACGCCGCGTCATCATGCGATAGGCGGTGACCGCGTGGATCGGCGTGGAAACGCCAGTCACGCCGAAGGCGTCCAGAATCCGCGCCGAGACAATCCGCGCGGCGCGCAGCTTCGCGATCGTCAGATGGATGTCCGCGTCGGCGGCCAACCGGACCTCGACGCCGCGCGCTGCGCGCTCGGCGTCAACGCCGTGATCGATCAGTCCTCGCATCGCTTCGGCGAGGCCGCACGCCATGAAGGCAATTTCCTGTACCTCGCTGCCGCCTGCATCGAACACCGACCGCGCGTCGACGGCGATGAGCCGCATGTTCGGGAAGTGCTTTGCGAATTTAGCCGCATGCGGCGTGGCCGGCGGCAAGCCGAATCCGCCCCTGATATCCGGCGCGCGCTTCAGGACTTCAGCGAGCAAATGCGCACCGTCGAGACCGCCGGATTCGATGTGGACCGGAGCAATCGACAGATCCACGCCGTCCAGTGCCCGGCGAATCTCATCGGCGGAAGCCGTGGCGATCCCGTTCGTGCCGTCCTCGTCCAGCCGCAGCGAAATCTCGGACACGCCGCCGGCGAGGTCGGCAAGGATGTTGGCATTCGCCTTGGCCGGGTCGGCTTCGCCATGGCTCTGACGGATCGCCCAGGGCAGATACGTATTGCGAGGCGGGTAAAGCGGGGCGCTGCCCGACGGACGATCAAAGAAAACCGGTCCCCGCGCGATTCCGTCCGCGGTCGTCCGCACCAGCGTCCGGTCGAAGTCGGCGCCCTTGAGAGCGCCAAGCGCCAGCTCGCGCCAGTCCCCGGGCGACTGGGCCGGAAATCCCCGTGCCAGTTCGCGGATATCCTCGCTCATCCGTGATCTTTCCCTGAAGCCATGTTGCGGCGCGAGAAAAGGCGCGGGGGGGCTTTGCGTCAACCCTCAAGCGCGGGGAGACGCGCTGCGCCTGTCCGCCAGCCCTTGAGAGGCCTCTACGCTTTTGGCCGATTTCGAAAGGACGGCGGAATGAGCCAGGAAAACTCCCCGCGCCTCGGGCTCGATTATCTGATGCCCGCCCAGGCGCAAAAGCATGTGACGGTGAATGAGAGCTTCCGGCGGCTCGACGCGCTCGTGCAGATGAGCGCGGCCAGCCGCACAGTCAGCGACGAGCCCGCCGATCCCGATGACGGAACGATCTGGATCATGCCGGCCGCCGCAACGGGCGGGATCTGGTCCACCTTCGGGGAGACCGAGATCGCGGTGTTTCGCGACACGTCCTGGGTCTCGATCCCGCCGCGCGCCGGATGGCGGTGCTGGATCGAGGATGAAGACGTGCTCGTCGTGTTCAACGGCACGGACTGGATCGAAACCGGCGAGACCATCTCCCGCCTCGCCAATCTGGAACGTCTCGGCGTGGGCACGGCAGCGGACGCTGCCAACCCCTTCTCCGCCAAGCTGAACGCGGCGCTCTGGACCGCTTTGTTCGCGGGCGAGGGCGGGACGGGGGATCTGCGCTACACGCTGAACAAGGAAGCCCCGGCCAATGTGCTGTCGCTGCTCTTCCAGTCGAACTGGTCGGGCCGGGCGGAAGTCGGACTCGTCGGTGACGACGATCTGGTCGCCAAGGTCAGCCCGGATGGGGCAAGCTGGATCGAGGCGCTGCGCATCGCCAACGGTACCGGGGACCTCGCCTGCATTGCCGATGTCAGCGCAGCCTCGCTGAATGGCGGCACGCTCGGCGGCATCCGGAACCTCCTGATCAATGGCGGAATGGATATCGCGCAGCGCGGAACCGACCTCACCGGCCTCGGCGACGGCGGCTTCACGCTCGACCGTTGGTGTCTCGCGGTGTCGGGCGGAGGAGCCTCCTCTGTCGACGCCGAGCGCACGGACTTGCCGGCTGGAGAACTGCCCGCCGGTTTGCGCCACGCTCTGCGCCTGTCGCCTGCCGGAGGCGCAGGCAGTGGCCAGTGCGCACTGGTTCAGCGCACGGAAGTCCTGCGGGAGACGGCGGGCAGGACCGTCACGCTCTCGGTCTGGATGAAAGCGGATGCGCCGGTTTTGGTCGGGGCCGGGCTCACGCAGAATTTCGGCGTTTCCGGTTCGGCGCCCGTCATTCTGACCGGGTCCGGTGTCACCTTGTCGACCTCCTGGCAGCGCTTCTGCTGGTCATTCGAATTGCCGGACATCACCGGCAAGACGATTGGCACGAACGAACATCTGGCGATCGCCTTCGATCTGCCCGTAACCGGCACGCCCCAGATTGACCTGACCGGTGTTCAGCTTGAATCGGGATCGGTCGTCACGCCCTTCGAACCGCTTTCGGCGCGCGGCAGCGAGGACGCGGAGATGCGCCGCTGTCAGCGCTATTTCCGTCGCCTGCAGCCCGGTGCGTTCAACGCCTTCCCCGGCATCGCGATCAATCTCGGCTACAACATCACCCGTATCGTCATGGCGCTGTCGCCGGCCATGCGCGCGGCGCCAACACTGGAATGGTCGGGATCGCTGCAGATCACCCCGGCGGATGCCGCCGTCGATACGCTCGAATTCTTCACCGCGAATCGCAATCTGGTCGTCCTGCAGACCGGCTCGACCGATCCGATCGCCGCCGGCGCGCTGATGATGCGCGCGCTCAGTGCGGACTCGCATGTCTCCTTCAGCGCGGAGCTTTGATCATGACCGAACTCGTCACCGCCCGTTGGGCCGACGCCGAACACACGCGTCTCGTCGCCGAGTGTGCGGAAGGCGGCACGCTTCACATCCCGGCCGACCCGGCGAATACGGATTTCGCCCGTCTGATGGCCTCCAGTCTCGAGATCGCGCCCTTCGCGCCGCCGTCAGCGACCTGGTCTTCCATCCGCGCGGAACGCAATGCGCGTCTCAAGGCGACGGACTGGACGCAGCTATCCGATGCGCCGCTGGGCGCGTCGCAGTCGGCGGCCTTTGCCGCCTACCGGCAGGCGCTACGCGACCTGCCGGCCCAATCTCCCGATCCCGCCAGCATTGTCTGGCCGCTCACGCCGGAGGCCTGAGCCATGAGCGAACTCATCGACTTCGGCGCTTCAGCCGTCACCGGCGGCGCGCTGGGTGTGATCGGAACGGCCATCGGGCGTGTCGCCGGCTTCTTCGAGCGGCGGCAGGACCATGCACAGGAACGCGAGCGCTGGACGCATGAACGCGCAATGGCGGAGGCCGAGGCCGCCCGCGCGGACCACGCCGCCGAGCGGGACGCCGAAACGGACCGGCGGCAGGCGTCATACGCCGGACTGCAAGCCAGCCTCGAAGCCGAAACCGCCATCCGCGCCAGCTATCCCTGGGTCGAGGCGGTTCGGGCGCTGGTCCGGCCAATCCTGACGCCGCTTCTCTGGCTGCTCTACCTGATCGTTTTCTTCGCGGTGATGGAGGGGCAGGCCGAGCGCTACCTGACCCCGGAGGCGCAGGGCGATTTCATCGGCTACTTCATCGCCAACATCGCCTTTGCCGCGACCGCGGCCACGCTGTGGTGGTTCGGCGACCGCGCCCCGCCCCCCGGCTGGCGACGATAGGGTCTCCCTCGTGCTTCGAGGCCCCTTCGGGGCACCTCAGCATGAGGGAGACAAGTCGAGTAATTACCGCCCTCATCCTGAGGTGCTCGCGTAGCGAGCCTCGAACGGCGAGGGCGTTACTTCCCCGCCATCGCCCGGATCGCCGCGATCACTGTCGGGCGCACCGCATCGGTCATGGCGTGGCCGTTCACCGGGATGATCGACAGCTCGGCATGTGGACACGCCTTGGCGAGCGCCAGCGCGGTTCCGGCGGGACAGACCATGTCGTAGCGGCTCTGGACGATGTGCAGTGGTACATCCTTCAGCCGTCCGGCATCGCGCAGGATCTGGTCCGGCTCGAGGAAACAGTCGTGCGTGAAATAGTGCGCCTCGATCAGCGAGTGCGTGGCAACATAGCCGCGCCCGCGGACCGCCATCGCGTCGCGCGCCTCCTGCGGGGACTTTTCGAGGTAGGAGAGCCGCTCCTCATACTCCGTCCAGCGATAGAGCGGTGAGGCGCGCAGATCGGCGATCGTCGCCGACGAATCATTCAGCCGGTCGAGCACGGGCGCACCCTCGGCCCATTCCTGCGCCATCGCGTCCATATACCAGGCCATCACGTCGGCGGATGGGGCGTCATGAACCCGCTCGGGCACATGGGTCAGCAAATCGGCGCGAACATCCGGGAAAAGCCGTGCCACACCGTTCGGCGACAGCCACCAGTCGAGTTCGCCGGGCGTGCCGGTGAAAATGCCTTCCACGACGACGCCGCGGACCGATTCCTGGTGCGTCTCGGCGTAGAGCAGCGCCAGCGTCGAACCCCAGGACGGACCGAACACCACGAAACGGTCGATGCCGAGATGCGTCCTAAGCGTCTCAATATCGCCGACGAGATCCTGCGCCGTGTTGTGCTCGAGACTGGCCAGCGGCGTCGATCGCCCGGACCCGCGCTGGTCGAGCAGCAACGTGTCGAAAATCTCCGGATCGAACAGCCGGCGGTGATCGGCGGTACAGCCCGACCCCGGCCCGCCATGCAGCATCAGCGCAGGCACGCCGCCGCGCTTGCCGCTGCGCTCGTAATAGATCTCATGCCCGCCGGAGACGGCGAGGCGGCCGGTTTCATAAGGGTCGATCGGGGGGAAGAAGGTCATCCCGAATGCTAACCACAGCTGCGAAACCCTCGCCAGCCGGATGCTGAAAATTCAGCGCCGGTTTCGAGCGGTGAAGCTGGGTGAGGGGGACGACGGCGCGCCCGAAAGCCCGGATGGGCTTGAGGACCAGCAAAAGAATGGTGCCGCAAGAGAGAATTGAACTCTCGACCTCGTCATTACCAATGACGCGCTCTACCACTGAGCTACTGCGGCATACCCGTTCGGGAGACGGGCGTATAACGCAACCCCCGCCGCTCGCCAAGAGCGGCTTGACTGCAACTGCACACGCCCCCATCACGCTGACATGAAGACTGGCAAGACCCCGCCGAAGGGCAGGAAGGGCGAACCGAGCCGCGAGGACCGGTTGGCCGAAGCATTACGCGCAAACCTCCGCCGCCGCAAAGCTGCCGCGAAACCCGAAAAACCGTCGAACTGACGCCGCTTTCCCGCGTTTGAGTGTCTGCCGGGCAAGGGCGGCAGCGAACAGGATATTGCATGGACCGGATACATATCGAAGGCGGCGCGCGGCTGAACGGGCGGATCCCGATCTCCGGGGCGAAGAATTCGGCATTGAAGCTGATGGCGGCGGCGCTGCTGACTGATCAGCCCCTCAAGCTGACACGTATGCCCGACCTGGCGGACACCCGTTTCCTGACCGTGCTGCTGACCCATCTCGGCGCGTCGGTCGAGGCCGGTCCGGGGTTCATGACTATCGAGGCCGGAACGCTGGCGCGGACGGAGGCGCCCTACGACCTCGTCCGTAAGATGCGCGCGAGTTTCAACGTGCTCGGTCCGATTCTCGCCCGCGAAGGCCAGGCGCGCGTTTCGCTGCCCGGCGGCTGCGCCATCGGTGCGCGGCCCGTGGACCTGCACCTGCAGGCGCTGACCGAGCTTGGCGCCGCGATCGAGCTGGAGGAGGGCTATGTCGTCGCCTCGGCGAAATCGGGACTCAAGGGCGCGCGGATTGCCTTCCCCTTCGTCTCGGTCGGCGCGACGGAACACGCCATGCTCGCCGCCGTCCTGGCGAAAGGCGAGACCGTGCTGGAAAACGCCGCGCGCGAACCGGAGATCGCCGATCTGGCCAATTGCCTGAACGCCATGGGCGCCAAGGTGGAAAATGCCGGCCAGTCGACCATCCACATTACCGGTGTGGAGCGCCTGACCGGCGCGGAACACGCCGTCGTCCCCGACCGGATCGAGACCGGCACCTATGCGCTCGCCGCCGCCGCGGCTGGCGGCACGGTCGTGCTGGAAGAGGCGATCCCCGAGCACAATGAAGCGCTGTGGAAGCTGATGCGCGCGGCCGGGGTCAAGGTGACGCCGGAAGAGGGCGGCATCCGGATCGACCGCAACGGTCACCCGGTCACCGCCGTCGATGCCGAGACACGCCCCTATCCGGGCTTCCCGACCGATCTGCAGGCGCAGTTCATGGCGCTGATGACGCGGGCGGACGGCACGTCGATCATTCGCGAAACCATCTTCGAGAACCGCTTCATGCACGCGCCGGAACTCTCCCGCATGGGCGCCAACATCACGGTGCGCGGAAACGAGGCGGTCGTTCGCGGCGTGAAGTCGCTGCGCGGTGCGCCGGTCATGGCGACGGACCTGCGCGCCTCGGTCAGCCTCGTCATCGCCGGGCTGATGGCCGAGGGTGAAACCATCATCGGGCGGGTCTACCATCTTGATCGCGGCTTCGAACGGCTGGAAGAAAAGCTGAAGGCGTGCGGCGCGCAGATCGAGCGCAAGCCGGAAGCGTAGGAAGACCAAGAGGGAACCGGGTGCGCAAACCCCTGAGACTGATTGCCAGTGAACCGGACGAGGTGGAGATCATCTCGGCGGCATTGCAGGACGCCGTGGCGCAGCTGGGCGACCTGAAGTGGGACCGCCGCGCGCGCCGGTTCACGCTGGTGGTCAATCGCTATCGCTGGGAGGACGGCAAGCGCGGTCCCGGCTGGCGCGTACGTTCCGCCCTGGATATCGGCAGCGTCACGTCGGTGAAGGCCTCGCGGGTCAAACAGGATGCGCCCGGCGCGGTCGTGTCCATCCTTGCCCTGGTGTTCGAGACGGGCGAGGCGCCCGGCGGCGCCCTGCGCGTCGATCTGTCCGGTGGCGGGCGCATCCGGATCGAGGTCGAATGTGTCGATCTGCTTCTGGCGGACATATCTGAACCTTGGCGCGCAGTGGGCCGCCCGGAACACGGAGGGCCGGACGCATGAGCGAGACGCACTGCATCGCGTCGATCGAGCTGGCGGGCTTCAATGCCGCCGGCGAGGGCCAGGCCGATCACGAACGCCGCGTCGCGGTCAGCGACCTCCTGGACAGCAATTACTTCGCTCCCGAGGACGCGCCGGAGGGGCCGTATGACGTGCGCATGGCGATCGAGGACGGCCGCCTGATCATCGATGTGCGCAATCTCGACGGTGAGAGCCTGAAGGCGCACGTCTTCTCGATGGGTCCGTTCCGGGGCGTCTACAAGGACTACTTCATGATCTGCGACAGCTATCACGAGGCCGTCCGTGACGCCTCGCTGGCGCAGATCGAGGCGATCGACATGGGCCGCCGGGGTGTCCACAACGAGGGCTCCGAACTGCTCCGGGAGCGCCTGAAGGGCAAGATCGACGTCGATTTCGAGACCGCCCGCCGGCTCTTCACCCTGATCGGGGCGCTGCACCGCCGCGCCGTGGCATGAAGGAGCGCGGCCGGAACCGGTCATGCGCACTCGACGTTTTCCCCTTTAATCACTATATAGCCGCCACCGCGGACGCGCCCGAGCGATTCCGCGTCGTTTGCGTTGTCTAAAGAGGAGCCGCATGGCGAAGGAAGAACTTCTGGAGTTTCCCGGTGAGGTGACCGAGCTGTTGCCGAATGCCACCTTCCGGGTGAAGCTTGAAAACGATCACGAGATCATTGCCCACACGGCGGGCAAGATGCGCAAGAACCGCATCCGCGTCCTCGCCGGTGACAAGGTGCTCGTGGAAATGACGCCCTACGACCTGACGAAGGGCCGCATCACCTATCGCTTCAAGTAAGACTCTGCCGGATTGGGGCGCCTGCGCGTCATGACGAAGCCGCGCCTGATTCTGGCCAGCGCCTCGCCGCGCCGCCTTCAGCTTCTGGACCGTATCGGCATCGTGCCGGACGCAGTCCTGCCCAGCGACATCGATGAAACCGAAATCCCCGGCGAAACGCCGCGGCAGATTGCCCTGCGCCTGGCGCACGGCAAGGCCGAGGCGTGTCCGGACCGGGACGCCTACGTGCTGGCCGCCGACACGGTCGTCGCGCAGGGGCGCCGGACACTTCCGAAAGCCGAGACAGTCGAACAGGCCGAGGCGTGCATGCGCCGCCTCTCCGGCGGCAATCACCGGGTCTGGACCGGCATCGCGCTGCGCTCGCCGGACGGTCAGATCACGACGCGCGTCAGCGAATCCCGGGTCAGGTTCAAGCGCCTGTCCGAGACCGAGATCCGCGCCTACCTCGCCAGCGGCGAGTGGCAGGGCAAGGCCGGCGGCTATGCGCTGCAGGGCATGGCCGAAGCTTTCATCATCCAGATTATCGGTTCGCCCTCGGGCATTATCGGCCTGCCGCTCCATGAAACCGCCGCGCTCCTGACCGGGGCCGGCTTTCCAGTCTTCGGATCAACGAAATGAGCCGCATCGTCGCCGTCGAGGAGGCCATCGGGGAAACCCGCGTAGCGCTGGCCGACAATGGCCGCGTCGTCGAATTGCACATCGAGCGCTGGAGCGAGGCCGGGCTGCGCGCCCGCGCCGGTGCGCTCTATCTCGGGCGGATACGCACCATCGACGCCCGCCTGAATGCGGCCTTTGTCGATCTCGGCGTCGGCGAACCGGGATTTCTGCCCTTCGGCAAGGCCGGGCGTCCTGCGGGCCTGCATGAGGGTGCGGCCATCCCGGTGCGCGTCACCCGTGAAGCCCATGCCGGCAAGGGGCCGACTCTGGCGCGCGAGGAGGGCGAGTTTTCCGGCGATGCGCCGCGCCTCCTCGAAGACGCTGCGCCGCTCGCCGAACGGGTTGCGGCGCGCTTTCAGGACGCCGAAGCCCGCTGGGCCGACGAGGTCCGCATCGATATTGCCGAAGCGATCGACGAGGCCCTGTCCCGCGACGCCGCCATTCCGGGCGGTGGCCGCCTGATCATCGAACCGACCGCGGCCCTGACCGCGATCGATGTCGACATGGCGGGACGCCAGGGCCAGGGCGGGGCGGAGAAGATCGCCGCAGACCTCAACCGCTCCGCTGCCAAGGAGGCCGCCCGTCAGATCCGCCTGCGCGGGCTGGGCGGCGTCATCGCCATTGACTTCGTCCACATGCGCGACCGCAAGCTCCGCGTTGGCGTCGAGCAGGTGCTGAAGGCCGCCGTGAAGCACGACCCGGCGCGGATCGACATTGCGCCGATCTCGCCCTTCGGCATCGTCGAACTGGCGCGTCAGCGCACCGGACGGTCGCTCGCGGAACGGCTCAATGGGCCGGACGGCCAGCCGAGTGACGAGACGCTGGCCCTCAATGCAATCCATCGCCTCGAATCGGAAGGCCGGTCGGATCGCCGCCGCCAGCTGAAGCTTCGCGTCAGCCCGCCCATTGCCGCCTGGCTCGAGGCTGAACACATCGCCTGGCGCGAGGCGCTGACCGAACGCATCGGCCCGCGCTTCGCGGTCGAGACGGTTGACACCTGGCCGCGCGAACGCTTCGACGTGTCCTCGAAATGAGTGACACGAAGACCCGAACCGCCCGCTGCCCGATCTGCAAGAAGCCGACGGTGCAGGATTACCGCCCCTTCTGCTCGAAGCGCTGCGCCGATATCGACCTTGGCCACTGGTTCAAGGGCGACTACGCCATCCCCGGCGATCCGGTCGATCCCGCCGACCTGCCGCCCGCGGATGGCACGCCGGATGAGGGCGGTGAAAACAAGTGATTTTGGCCCGTGGACAGGCGCGCCGAGCCTCTCTATAAACCGCGCTCCAACTGACGGCGGGACGCCTCGCGCCCCCTCCGCATGCACCGGATGCCCAGGTAGCTCAGTTGGTAGAGCAGCGGATTGAAAATCCGCGTGTCGCTGGTTCGATTCCGGCCCTGGGCACCATCTGCTTTTTCACGAAAAGTGTGGGAGCGAAGGTAGTATTGCGTAAGTCAGCTTAGATTCTAAGAGTAGCGCTCTCTATTCGCTTCGCAATGTTCCAGAACTCTCTGAATCCAATTGTCGAACCACACCCACGTGCCCTTATAGTCGCCCCTACAGCCATAACCTTTGCCGGGGTTTTTGCCGTCGAGACGTTGCCAGAGCTGCGTATGATTGTGCGTGGTAAAGCGCGGAAATCCTGCTTCGTGGATTTTATCGACCACGGCGGTAGCAGTATGACGGTTCTTCTGAATTTCTTTAAAGAATATCTGATTAATGGCCTTTCCCTCTTCTGTATCTGCCTTAATAAATTGGACCGTCTGATCTGACCCGGCAGAGCTATTGCCGAGGAGCTGAACAAATGCTGTTCGCATTCGATAAGCAGGGTCAGCCTTCTGGGCATCAGTTAAGTTTTCTTCAAATGCAGCGATGGACGCAGTGAGATTCTCTGGAGGCTCAGACAGCCGTTTGAGATTGCGCCGTTGCGCAGCCCCGAAAGATACAAATTGGAGGGCAATCGGAAGTCGCTTTTCCAAAGAGTGGTGGGTGCCAAACTCACTCTTCAGAAACTCGTTGAAGTTCATGCAGCAGGCTTGAAAATGGCTCCCGAGTGTGTCGTCGATGCGACTTGTCATTCGATGTTCAATTTCATGTCTAATTGCGATCAGAAATTCGAGATTGGTTTTTGCGGCAGTAGGAATTGGAATTTCGTTATGCCTAAGGCATTTCGATAGATCCCAATACATATCACCACCTTGTGGGGTTCTAGCGTTGGCATAAATGTAATTAATGCCCGCGCGCTTGAACCATGCGTGAGAAATGTATGTCCATGCAATAATTACCGTGACTATGAAAATTTCAGCGCGAAAATATAGACCGGCACCATTAAATGTATGTACGGCGGCAATCATAGCCTCGCGAGCTTTAATTAAGAGTTCGTCGTCCGGTATACGAAGGCCAGCTTGATCGGTAATATTCGGCCAGCTCGCAAGAAAATCCTCCACGTCTTCATCGGATGCGGCGCGGATAGACGCATGTTTTTTTTCGGCACGAATTTCTCCGATCGCTCTATGGTTAATTGTACGATTCGGCCGAGTAAAATAGGCTAAGATTTCCTGATCATTATACTTTTTGGTTTTGAGCAGCCCCTTTACTATCGCGACTTCCCATCGCTCCAGATTGCTTGCTTTGCGTCGTCCGGCCATTTTCTATCCAGTGTGATTTATTCTCTCGTCGACCCAGTCGCGTTGGGCACCATTTCCCGCTCCGTACACTCCCTCACGAATACCCGATCCACACCGCCACGATCAGCGCGATCGACGCGGCGAGCGTCAGCTTGATCATCAGCGGGAAGACGAAGCGGAACCAGCGCGCATAAGGGATTCCAGCGAGGCCGAGAATCCCCATCAGCACCGCATTGGTCGGCACGATCATGTTCGAGAAGCCGTCGCCGAACTGGTAGGCGAGCACCGTCACCTGGCGGCTGACGCCAACAAGGTCGCCGATCGGCGCCATGATCGGCACTGTCGCGAAGGCCTGGCCGCTGCCCGACGGGACGAAGAGGTTGAACAGCGTCTGGATGAACAGCATGCCGACGGCGGAGAATTCCGCGCGCACCTGTTCCAGCGGCGTGGCCAGCGCATAGACCACGGTGTGCAGCACCTGACCATCCTCGAGGATGAGCGAGATCGAGCGCGCGAAGCCGACGAGCAGCGCCGTCGCGGTCAGCTGCGCCGCGCCCGCGATGAAGCTTTCCGCCGCGTCGTCGAGCCGGAGCCGGGCAAAGACGATGGAGGCGACGGCGAGGGCGAGGAAGACGGCGGCGAGTTCGGTCAGCCACCAGCCTTGCAGCGTCACGCCGAGGATGAGGCCGACAATGGTCGCGCCGAGCGAGAGGAGGACCAGACGCCGGGCCCAGGTCATCGGCGGGTATTCCTCCGGCGGCGGGGCTTGCGCCGTGGGGACGTCTGCCACGAGGCTCTTCGACGGATCGTTCCGCACCTTCCTGGCGTAGCTGTAGACGTGGTGAAAACCGATCGCGAAGATCGGCACCGCGATGGCGAGCCGGTACCACCAGCCCGACAGCGGGGTCAGCTCCGCCACGTCCTGCGCGATCATCACGGTGAAGGGGTTCATGAAGGACACGCCGTAACCGACCCCGTAGCCGACCACCATCATCCCGACGGCGGTCATCGCGTCGAGCCGCAGCGCGGCGCACAGCGCCACGAGGATGCCGACGAAGGCGATGTATTCCGCGGCCATGCCAAAGGCGGCGGAGAAGGTGCCGAACACGAACATCGCGGCGAGGACGAGGAGGGCCAGCCGCTCTCGAAAATGCACCAGCATGCCGCCGATCGCCGCCTCGATCGCACCGGTCGAGCGAACCACGCCGAGCACGCCGCCGATCAGGAAGACGAAGAAGATCACGTCCGCAGCCGACGCCATGGCGCGCGGGATGACGGTCAGCAGGTGCCAGGGCATGAGGGTCGGGGCGTCGTCCGCGACCTCATACGTGCCCGGAACGACCATCATCCGCCCGGCCTCGTTCGGGCGCATCTCGAAACTGCCGGCGGGCAGGATCCAGGTCAGGATCAGCGCCGCGATCATCATCATGACCATCAGCACCAGCGTGTGAGGGATCCGGAATCCGCGCTCGCGCGTGCCATCGCTGCTCACATCCGCCATCCGCCATCCCCTTGAGCGATTTCCGTAGGTTGCGAGTGGAGTCGCCCCGGCGGAAAAGGTCAAGCAAACTCGGACGGTCTAGGCCTCGAAAAACGGTTTGATGGCGCGGGCGGCCTGGCGGATGCGCTGGGTGTTCTCCACAAGGGCGAGGCGGACATGGCCGTCGCCCTGTTCCCCGAAGCCCAGACCCGGGGCGACGGCAACGCTGGTCTCCTCCAGCAGGCGCTTGGCGAACTCCATCGATCCCAGATGCGCGAACCGCTCCGGGATCGGGGCCCAGGCGAACATGGTCGCGGGCGGAGAGGGCACGTCGAACCCGGCCCGGCCGAAACTTTCCACCAGCACGTCGCGGCGGTCGCGGTAGAGATCGCGCAGCGCATCGACATGATCCTGCGGCCCGTCGAGCGCGGCGACAGCGGCGATCTGGACCGGCGTGAAGGCGCCATAGTCGAGATAGGATTTCACCCGTTTCAGCGCGTCGATCAGGCGTGCCGACCCGGCCGCGAACCCGATCCTCCAGCCCGCCATGGAATAGGTCTTCGACATCGAGGTGAATTCCACCGCGATATCCTTCGCGCCCGGTACTTCGAGGATGGAGGGCGGCGGATCGCCCTCGAAATAGATCTCCGAATAGGCGAGATCCGAGATGATGTAGAGGCCATGCCGTTTCGCCAGCGCGACGGCCTCGGCGTAGAAATCCCGGCTGACCACGCGGGCGGTGGGGTTGCTGGGGAAGTTCAGGACGATGGCGCTGGGCGCGGGCACCGAGCGGCGGCAGGCCGTATCGGCGATACGCAGGAAATCCTCTTCCGATGCGAAGGGGACGGACCGGACCACCGCCCCGGCAATCAGGAAGCCGAACATGTGGATCGGATAGGACGGGTCCGGCACCAGGATCACATCGCCCGGCGCGGTGATCGCCTGGGCGAGGTTGGCGAGGCCTTCCTTCGACCCGAGCGTGACGCAGACTTCCTTATCGGCGTCGAGCGACACGTCGAAACGCCGGTCGTAATACCGAGCCAGCGCCTTGCGCAGCGCCGGCACGCCCTGGCTCGCCGAATAGCGGTGCGCGCGCGGATCCCCGGCGACCTCGGCCAGCTTCGCGACGATGTGCGGGGCGGGCGGCTGGTCCGGATTGCCCATGCCGAAATCGATCACGTCGCGCCCGGCCTTGCGGAAGGCGAGCTTCAGCCGGTTGATCTCGGCGAAGACATAGGGCGGCAGGCGCCGCTCGCGGTAGAATTCGGTCGGGGTTTCAGCCATCGGAAGTAACAATCCTTCGTCCGTTTTCGGCACACCACAATTCGCGCCCCGCCGCAATCGCGTGCAAGCGCTTCCCGGAACATGAGGGCCCGCCCGGACGTTTTGACGGCAGAAACCCGGCTGTTTCAGGAGGCCGCACATGACCCGATTGCAACTGACGCGAATTGCCCTGACGGGGGCGAGTGTCCTTGCGCTTGCCGCCTGCGGCGGCGGTGATCCCTATATCGACGACGGAGAGACGACCGGCCCGTCCGATCAGATCTCCGTGACGGGCGTCATTTCGCAAGGCCAGCGTTGCCTGTTGCTGACCGCCGATGATGGCACGGTCTACTCCCTCGCAGGCGCCCAGGGGGTGTCGGTGGATCACCGCTACGAGATCAGTGGTCTGCGCGTCGAGGAGTCGGTGTGCGTCGATGGGGACGTTGCGATCAGCGTTTCCACGGTGACCGAGGACTTCGAAACGCCCGAGACGCCTGAACCGAATGCGATCGATCGCAACTACGTGCTGGGGGCCTGGACGCACCGCGGCGGCGACTGTTCCCGGCCGGATTTCGACGTCACCTCGAACAATGCCGGCGGGCAGGTCGTCGAGACCTCGCTCGATGGCGCGCCGCGCACGGGTTATGTCCGGCTGGGCGACGAACCGGCCTTTATCTTCGACCAGCCGCTGCGCGAATTTCCGCTGCAGGCGCGCCGGGCGGAATCGCTGGCGGTGCTGCCGGCGGACGGCGATCCGGTCTCTCTCGGCGGTCAGGTCATCGAAGGTGACGGTGTCGTTTTCATCAAGTGCGCCGAGGAATTCGTCGAACAATAAATCTCCGGCCGCACGATTATCTCGTGCGGCCGGAGTGAGACGTTCCCCCTGAAAGAACGCCTCAGTTCTGCGCTGCCGTCCGCACCGCGATCGTCGTGCCACCGACGAGTCGTGCCGAGTCGAACACGATCTGCCCCTCGCTGCGCGTCACCTGGATGAAGATCAGCCCGATCCGGTTCTGCGCTGGTGAGAAGGCGATTTCCTCGCCCTGACCTTCAAGCCGGACCGCAAAGGTGCGCGACTCGCTGGCATTAAGACCGTTGATCGACAGGTGCGGTGCGAAATCCGAGTAGCACACCCCCGTCGACGGATCGGTCGGACAGATGCTGAGGCCCAGCGGCAGCGCCGGGAAGGGCTCGGCCCCGGCAATGATGTTGAAGAAGGCCTCGCTCGCGCCTGCGGACAGGGCACCGGAGAAGGAGTCCGCAAGCGCGATCGGCACGACCAGCACGTCGCCTTCCACGGACCCGATATTCACCGCCGCGGCGGCCACTCGTGTGACACCGTTCAGCGGCACCTCGGCGGCGTTTCCGCTGGCGGGGGTCATCGACGTGATGACGTCGAGCAACGGCGTTTCCGACACGGTCAGATAGAGCGTGTTCAGCGAAGTCTGGCGGGCGGCGGAACCGTTCTCGCAGCTCACCGTCACGGGGGTGAGCGTCAGTCCGCTGAATGCATTCGGCGTCGTCGTGTTCGGGCCACGCTGGGCGCCGAAGGCGAAGATCTGCGACTGACCGGCGGGAATGTCGACCGCGTCGCCCGATCCGCCGGTCTCCGGCGTCAGGGGCATGAAGCGGAAGACGCCGGGATAGCCGAGTGGTGCCAGGACACCGCACTCGCTGCCATCGGCACCGGACGCCGCCGCCGACGCCGCAACCAATGCGGAAACGAACCGGTTCGGCTGGACGGTCCGGATCTGCGGAGCGACGGCCGTCGCGACACGGGCGGGATTGGCTTCGCTGGAAACGGCCCAGTTGAAGACAAATTCCGCATTGTTTGGCACCGGGCTGCCGAAGGACAGCGGTACTGCCCGGATATAAAGTCCGCCGTCCGGAATGGTGACGGAATTGACCGTTCCGAAGGTCAGCGACGTATAGACCCAGCCTTCGACTTCCGTGAGGGAGGCGAGCGAATTGCCGGAGAAGAGCTCGAAGACGACGCCTTCGGTCGCTTGCACGACAGACAGGCTAAACTGAGAGCCGGCCGGTCCTGCGACATGCATCCACAACGTCCCGCGGCCGTCCTGCATCGGCGGGAAGGGTTCTCCGGCCTCCACGGTCGAACCGGCGAAACTCATCTGTTCCAGACCGCTATCGCCGGTGAGTTCGAGCGCCGACGCGAACGCGTCATAGCTGGCTGCCTGCGGAAGGACGGAGATCGTGATCGGGTCGCGCTCTCCTTCGCCGGCTGTGTTCGGCACCGGATTGTAGTCGACCGCAATGCGGAACCGGTCGCCCTCGTTGGCGGGGATGTCGACGCTGGCGTCGCCACCGGTATTGCTGGCCGACGCGACGGACTGGAGCGCGACCAGTGAGTCGCCGCGATAAACGCCGATCGAGGTCTGCCCCAGACGGCCCTGAGCGGTGAAACGGATCGTCCCGCCACGCTCGGCTTCCATGACATACCAGATCGATCCGCCATTATCCTGATCGGCGTGGTCGGGCTCACCGATCTGCGTCGTGGCGCCATAGGTGGACGCCGGGAAACTTGCGACGGCATCGGTGATCGGGAAGGCGTTGGCGAAGTTGTCGTTCAAGGGGCGCTGTGTGGGCGGCGCACCGGTGTAGCCGATCGTCGTCGCCGTGATGGTCAGGACCTGACGCCCTCCCTGCCATGGAGCAGAGATTTCGATTTCTCCATTGGTCCGGCCAAGCGTCACCGCCGCCGGGTCGACTTCGACGCCGAAATCAATGCTGCCTCCGGCCGCAACCGTGGTCGTGAAGCGGCGCAGCCCGCCGCCGAAAGTGATGGCGTCATTGTTGTTTGCCGTCACGGTCACATTCATGTCGGCCGCGCCGGTGTTCCGGATCGTGTAGATCACCGCATCGGGCTGTTCGGGACGGTTCAGATCGACCGTGGCGTAATAGTCGGTGGTTGGGCTGACGGCGAGCGGACCCATGCCTTGCGTCAACTCAACCAGCGCCGCATAGGCGGCATTCAGCTGAATGCGCGGGCGCGTCAGATTGTTGTCGGTATCGGTGATGGGACGGCCGGTAGCCTTCAGCGCCAGCTCGATCTCGTCGAGGCTGGCATTCGGCACCGCCGAACGCAGCAGCGCGATCGCGCCAGCGACGTGCGGCGTCGCCATCGAGGTGCCGTTGTAGGCGTCATAGAGCGGGGTCGTCCCCTCCATGTCGGTCGACGAACGAATGCCGACGCCGGGGGCCAGAAGATCAACAACGAAGAACGAGTTGGAGAAGGACGCGACGCGATCATCGCGGTCGGTCGCACCGACCGTGATCGCCTGTTCGATACAGGCCGGCTCGGCCAGGCCGTAATTCCGCGATTCATTCCCGGATGCGATGACCGTGGCCACGCCAGCCGTCCGCAGCATCGAGATGATGGGGGTCAGCGGATTGGTGGGGCAGAAATTCTCGGTATAGCCGCCGCCAAGGCTCATATTGATCGCGGCGAGCTGGATCGGGTCCCCGCCCTCGGGGTTCGGGATTTCCCGGTTGTCGAACAGCCATTCGAGCGCGGCGAGCTGGTCGCTGGTCTGCGAATAGGCGTCATTCTCCTGCGTGTCCGTATAGAAGACGTTGACTGCGACGATCCCGGCCCCCGGGGCAACACCCATGAGCTGACGGTTCGTGCCGTCGAAATCCGTGGTCACCGGACGGCCCGCGGCTGTGCCGCCGACATGCGTGCCGTGCGTTGCGGGAATGCGGCAGCGGTCGCAATCGTCGCCGGCACGGCCGCCGATTTCGACCGACAGACCGCCCGGGCATCTGGAGACGGCATTGATCGTCGGGTCGGTCGTGGAGAAGCAGGCCGACGATACGATACCGTTCGCCAGCATCGGGTGATCATGATCGGTGCCGGTATCGACGATGGCGACGGCATACCCCTCGCCGGTGAAACCGAGGTCATGCATCAGGGTCGCGCCAATCAGGGGTAGCGACTCGTCCATCATGGCTTCCGTGATCAGATCCTCGACGATCCGCTCGACACCGGGGGCACGGGCCATCGCCTCGATCTCGGCGCGGTTGAGTGACATCGCGAGCGCCGGCGTATGGCGATACGACTGGACAAGACGCGGAGCCTCACGCAACTCGCCTTCGGCCCGATCTTCGGCGAACGCCGTGATCGCCCGGTCCCGGCGCTCTTCAAGAGCTTCAAGCGAAAGGCCGAGGGCGTCGTTGACGGCTGCGTCCTGAGTGGCTCGGATCGCCGCGCTTCGTTCCGCCCGTGCGGATGGAGAAACGGCCGCAGCGTCGACCGGAATTCCGGGATCCGACATCATCACGATGACCCGGACGCGTGCGCCTGTATCGAGCGCGGCAGCCTGTTCGGCCGACACTTCGACCGGCGCGTCGGCAATGGCGTGACCGGAAGCCAACAGCATAACGGCCGTGATCAGACCGGCAAATTTCGAAAACGACATGATCGACTCTCCAGCGCGGACGCAGTTGGGGCAAAAAATTTCCGAACCTGCCGTTGAATTAGAAATTCTTCCAGCAAATCAGAAGCTTGCCCGCAACTCCCCGATTGATTTCCGGGCCGGAGTGTAGGAATGCTATGTCAGGATGTGTTATTCAGACCGTCTCACGAGGGCGGTCGTTCTTGCGTATCCGTCTCAATAATCGGCCGTCGACGGGGGGAGCGTGGCGGACAATTCCGAAAACGCACGCGCGCTCGCCGCGCCTGTCGATATCGCAGTGTTCGACACGCGTATCGCCGCACCGGACGAACAGTTCGGCCTGTGGCGCGACAGCATCGGCGTTCTGTTCGATATCGATGCCGGGCCGGATGCGGGCCGGACCGGGTACCGGGCGCGGCTGGACAGCGCCATGGCCGGGGAGGCGATGGTCACGCGGGTGCAGGCCGGCGCCCAGGCCTTCTCGCGCAGCACCCTGCGCAGCTACCGCGACGGCATTGAAGGCGTCATGTTTCAGGTCTTCACCCGAGGAAATGTCTGCCGCCGTGGCGACACAATCCCGATCGCGGCTGAAAACGCCCTGATCGGATTCGACCTCACGCGGGACATGCAGACCGTCAATTCCGAGTTCGATCTGGTCTCGATCATTTTCCCCCGCGATGCCATCGAGAGCCGACTGGGCAAAGTGTCGGACTTGCATCTTCAGGCGATTGGTTCCGACAGCGGATTGGCCCAGCTCACGGCCGGCTTCCTCGTCAGCCTGCAGCGCACGTTGGGACGAATGGATACCGGAGAGGCCGCTGCCGCCGTCGATGCGGCCGCGGACCTCATCGCGGAATGCTATCGCGGCCAGACCCGGCGTCTCGACGGGACAGAGAGCCATCGCATCGCCACGGTCACGCGGGCAAAGTCCTTCATCCGCTCGCGGATTCACGCCGGTGAACCGGTGGATGTCGCGATCGTCTCGCGCGCCCTCGATGTGTCGCGCGCCACGCTCTACCGGGCCTTCGAGCCGATTGGCGGAGTGGCCGCCTACATCCGGGCGGAACGGCTGCGCGCTTGCCTCATGGATATTGCGCGCCTGGCGCGCGGCGAGATTGCAGTAACGCTGGGCGAACTGGCCATGCGGCGGGGCTTCGAATCCGACGCCCAGTTCAGCCGGGCCTTCAAGGCCGAATTCGGCATGACTCCGTCCGAGGCGAAACGTGCGCTGGCGAAGACGCCCGGATTCGCCGGTGAGATCGGCGAAGCGGACCGGCGCTACGAACTTTGGGTTCGCGCTGTCGGCGCGGCCTGAGAGAAGCTGTCCGGAAAGATCTCGGACCAGGCTCCGGCTTTCCAACCTGCCGCCAATCTCCTATGGCCTGTTGCGAGCGCGGGGGCAGGGCATTGTGAGCGACGCGGAACCGACAGACGAAACTGAGGCGGGCATCGCGCCCGCTCCGGATCCGTGGGAGACGACGGAGCTGCAGCGGTTTGTGGCCGAGCGCGATGAGGCGGCCATTACCGGCTGGATCGAGAGCCGTGTCGCGGCGGGAAACTGGACCGGCGGATACGCCGCCGCTGCCGCGCTGCTCTCAGCCCATCGCTATTACATCGAAGCGTCGCGTCTCCTCCGCCGGGCGTTCGAGGCGGGGAGTGATCCCTATGACGCGGCGCGCGCCCTCATTCCCTTTTGGTATGGCACCGGCGACGCCAATCTCGTTGCGGTCGTCGCGACCGACATGACGCTGGCGCTCGAAACGATCGAATTTGCGTTCCAGGGCGACGATTTCCACAAGGGCATGGTTCGCTCCGCGCTCGACGGCATCCGGCTGCTGGCCAATATCGAGGCCGGTCATTCCGGCCTTGATGACATTCCCGCCGAAGGCATTCACGGCATCGCGCTGGAGGCGCTGTGGAAGCGCATCTGGATGCAGCACGCCTCGCTCCAGTTTCCGTCCGCGCAGCGTCTGGCCCTGGCCTATGTCCGGCTCGTGAAACCGGGCCCCGCTGACATCCTCTCGATCGTCGCGACCTTCTTCGGCTGGCATGGCGGTGCGGCAGCGGGTCTGGACCTTCTTGATACGATTGACTGCGACGGCAGCGCGGAGACCGACCGTCTCGTGCTTGCGCTCGCCATCGCGTTCGAAGCGGGGATATCCGAGCGGTATTCCGCTTTCCGCTCTGCGCTCGAAGCGCACCTCGATGAACCGGTTCCCGAGGACACCGCTCCCGAGGACGCCGTCGCTCGGGAGTCGGAAGCCGAGTGTGCGCGCGCGACGCTTGATCTGTATGCAATCCGCGACGCGCTCGATGCCGGCGATCTGGACGCCGCGCGGAACCGGCTCGTGGACGCACGATCCCGCTTTGCCGGCAGGGAATGGTCGGGCGTGTTCGCGCTTCCGGATATCCTGCTCGGAGGGCAGGCGGACCTGAACGCGTCCGTAGAGTTGGCGCGCGACTATCTCGCCGCGGAAAACCCGCCCCGCTCGCCCTTCGCGCCGCACATCCTCGCCGACATTTTCGCCAGAGCCGGAGACTGGGACGCCGTCTACCGATTGTTCGAGGGTGACGCGGCGGGGATCCGGGCCGCCTATGGCGGATTGACGCCCGGCCAGCCGGACTACGACACGTCCGATCCGGCCCGCGGGCCGGGGTCGGCGGTTGTGCTCAGCGGGTGGGGGCTCGGCGATGACATCTTCCGTCTCGGCCTCTTGCACCGCCATCTCGGTGGCGGCGACTACACCATGATGCTCGACGCGCGGCTCGTTGAAATGGCGCGGCGCGCGCGGCCGGACTGGCATTTCCTCGCGCATACACGCGTCGCGGAAGTGGGGCCCGCCGAGTTCTGGAACCAGCGGCGCGGCGTGCCCGAAGCCATCGACCCGCTTCGCGTTCCGGCCTGCGCGCTTGAAGCGGTCGGCCGGCATGGCGCGGTCTTGGTCCAGGAGGACCTGCAGGCTATGCACGCGGCCCGGAAGGGTATCGCTGCGGACGTCTCTGGCACGCCGGTCCTCGAACCCGACCCGGCACGCGTTCAAGCGATGCAGGACTGGTTGGCCAAGGCCGCAGGCGGCCGGACAACGATCGGTCTGTGCTGGCGCTCGGGTCTCGCCGGGGCGGCCCGGTCTTCCTCCTTCTTCGGCAATGCCGAGATCGCGCGTTTGACCGGCTCGGCACAAGCGGCCTGGGTGTTGATGCAATACGACTGGGATGCGGGCGAGATCGCCGACATCGAAGCCCGGTCCGGCGTGAACTTCCTCGTCCATCCCGATCTCGATTTGCGTGGTGACATTGAAGGCGTCGCCGCGCTGGCGCGGGCCTGCGATCTCGTCATGAGTACAGGGGTTTCAACGCGCGAGATTTGTGCGGCTGCGGGCGCCAACGTCTACTCGATCTCCTTCGGCTGGCCCTGGGCGAATGCCTGGCGGCGTGATGACGGGATGCGGGACACGATCTTTCCGTCCATGATGCACTGTGACCCCGATGGCCGCGAAAGCGTCCTGGCGCAGGCCATCAACCGGGCGCGACTGGAGACCGAACGATGAAAGAGCGAGCCGAGATTTCTCTTCGCGAGCTGGAAGATGCCGACGTGACCGATCGCTACCTGGCATGGTTCCGCGATCCGGAGGTCACGAAGTTTCTCGAGTCGCGGGACCTGACGCGCGACGACGTCCTTCGCTTCATCAATGACAGCCGTGGCAAGCGCCGCTTCATCTGGGCGATCTGTGACGCCGAAACCGGTCTGCATATCGGCAACGTCAAGATCGACGTGAACTGGAAGCATTCGGCGGGCGAGTTGTCGCTCGTGATCGGCGACAAGGATTACTGGGGCAGGGGGGCGGCGACCCGGACGATGCAGCTGGCCACGGAAAAGGCCTTCGCCGAGCTGGGCATCCGCAAGATCCGGTCAGGTCTCTATGCCGACAATCACGGCTCGCGGAAAATGCTCGAGCGGGCCGGGTGGCGGCTTGATGCGCTTCAGCGCGACGAATTGCTGCGCGACCGGACGCCGGTCGACCGCCTGATCATGTGCGCCTTCAATCCCGGTGAATGGCGAACTCAGCCGCCCGAGGGCCGGGCATAGACGGTCAGCGCGCGGCCGATCCCGATATCGGCGCAGGTCCGCCGGAAGGCGATCAGATCGTCGATCGAGCGTTCCATCAGCGCCAGTTCGAATTCGGTCCGCGCCCAATGCGCGCCGCGGCCCCTGGTCCGGTCCGTCATGTAGTTCGCGGCGTCATTGAGCAGGAAGAGATCGACGGGAAACTCGGTCAGGAATTCCGCGATCTCGAACCCGTGTGCCTCGACGACATGGCGCAGCGTCTGTGCGTTGAAATAGTTGATGTGGTCGGGAACGCAGACGAAATACTCCGGATCTGCCCGGCCTGTCGCAACGATATAGTCCTGCAGCCAGGACATGTCGTTCGGCGTCGAGATCCGTACATAACCGCCGGGCGCGACCACGCCGCGCAGCCGTGACAGCAGCGCGCACGGGTCCGGAACGTGCTCCAGCACGTGATTGCAGATCACCACGTCATACCGGTTCGGCCCGTCGATCTCGGCATCGAGCCAGGCAAAGGCATCGGTCGCGATCACCTTGTCGGCGATGTCGGGATTGAATTCGCGGGCCGCGTCGGCGGTGAAGTCGACGCCTTTGACGTCCCAGCCCTTGCGGTTGAAATAGGCGAGGGTGAAGCCTTCTCCGGCCCCCACCTCGAGCAAGCTCCGCGGTTCGCTGCCAACGACGCGTTCGGTCTCGGTCGGCTGGATCAGCTTGTGCCGCAGATCGCGGTCCTCGTACGCGTAGGCGTAGTGCGAGGAGGCGTCTTCCTTGGTGAAGTATTTTTGGCTGTAATACTCGGCGAGTTCGGCTTCGCTCGGTATGTCGGCGAGCTGCCAGAATCCCATCTCGTGCTGTTTCAGCTGCCCCGGCATGTCGCCCCCCGTTTGTGCTCGCGAACCTAGGCAGGGCCGGGACACCGCACAAGCCGTCACCGCACCGTCCGCTTGCCGCATCCGGCACCCGCTGCTAGCCCTTGATCCGGGGACGGACATGGCGAAGGCGCCATGCCGGGCGAGGGGCAGGCATGCTATTCAACTCCTTCGAGTTTCTGTTTCTTTTCCTGCCCGCGACGATCGTCGCCTACTACGTGCTGCGCCGCTGGGTGGCACACCATGCCGCGCTGGTCGCGCTGACGCTGGCCTCGCTGATCTTCTATTCCTGGTGGGATATCCGCTACCTGCCGCTGCTGCTGGGCTCGGTGGTCATCAACCACTTCCTGGGACTGGCGATCGGGCGGAAGGCGCAGCCCTGGCTGGGGATCGGCATCATCCTCAATCTCGGCGCGCTCGGCCTGTTCAAATATGCCGATTTCTTTGTCGGGAACGTCAACGCGGTCGCCGGCACGGACCTACCGCTGCCCGGCTTCCCGCTGCCGCTGGCGATTTCCTTCTTCACC
Source organism: Alphaproteobacteria bacterium (assembly GCA_016124205.1). Lineage (GTDB taxonomy): Bacteria > Pseudomonadota > Alphaproteobacteria > Caulobacterales > Maricaulaceae > Hyphobacterium. The sequence continues at coordinate 611,779 of WGOD01000001.1, read as the reverse complement.
TTCCAGCAGATCAGCTTCCTCGTGGACGTGGCGCGGAAGCACACGCGGCCCGGCCCCTTCCTCGATCACACCCTCTTCGTGTCCTTCTTCCCGCAGCTGATCGCCGGTCCGATCGTCCGCCACGACCAGATCGCCGACCAGTATGCCGACAAGGACCGCAAGGATGACCTCGCCGAGAATATCGGCGTCGGCCTGTCGATCTTTGCGATGGGCCTCGCGAAGAAGGTCCTGATTGCGGACAATATCGAACCATTCGCGGCCTCGGCCTTCGGCGCGGCAGCGCGCGGTGACGATCTGGGCCTGCTCGAGGCGTGGTCCGGCGCGCTCGCCTATTCGTTGCAGATCTTCTTCGACTTCTCCGGCTATTCCGACATGGCGATCGGGCTGGCCCGCATGTTCGGCTACCGCCTGCCAGCCAACTTCAACGCGCCCTATCGGGCGACGTCCGTGGTCGATTTCTGGCGGCGCTGGCACATCACGCTGTCGCGCTTCCTGCGGGACTATCTCTACATCCCGCTGGGCGGGAACCGGAAAGGCCCGCAGCGCCGCGCGATCAATCTCATGCTTGTCATGCTGCTGGGCGGGCTCTGGCACGGTGCGGCCTGGACCTTCGTGGTCTGGGGCGGGTTGCACGGCCTCGGGCTCACCTGGTGCCACATGATCAACCGCATCCGCCCGCAGGGCCTGTTCCCGAAGGCGAAATGGCTGGCCATTCTCTTCACCTTCCTCTTCGTGACCGTGGCCTGGGTCTTCTTCCGCGCGACCAGCTTCGACGCGGCCTGGGAAATCCTGTCCGGCATGGCGGGGATGAACGGGATTGGCGCGGGCGTCGGCGACGATCCCTGGATCGCCATCGTGATCGGTCTCGGCATCGTCTGGCTGATGCCCGACACGATGTCCTACTTTTCCAACTATCTCGACGAGCGCACGCTCGACGGGTCGGAAGGCAGCCTGCAGAAGGGCTGGCGCTGGAAGCCGGGCGTGTGGACCGCGGTCCTGATCGCCTCGATCCTCTTCCTCGCCATCGTCAATTCGTGGACCGCCGCGGAGTTCATCTATTACAACTTCTGACCGCTCCACGCCTCCGGGGAACCGGATGGGGCGCTATGCGCGCACGCTGCTGATCGCGTTTGCGGTCTGGCTCGTCGGCTTTGGCGGATTCACCTTCCTTGTTGACCCCTATGGCCTGATGCCGGGCGTGCAGATCCCCGGCGTCAACGAGCGCCGCACCCGCGCGCACGAGGATGGCTACCGGGTCCGCACCGGCCATCGCCTGATCGATACCCAGGCCGGCACGATCATCATGGGATCCTCGCGTGTCGCCGACGGCTATCCGCGCGACATCCCGGACTGGGACGGCGGATTCGAAAATCTCGGCATGGCCGGCACCACGGCGTTCGAACTGGCGCGCGCCTCGACGCTGGCGGCCGGAAACCCGGACATCCGCTGCGTCATCATCGGAATGGATCTGCGTGAATTCGGGACCGAGCCGAACGCCCACGCGACCTACTGGCTGACGCCGCTGGCGGGCGGCCCGCGCCTGTTCGCGGACATCCGCATGCTGCTGTCTCCGAGCGCTTTCGCCCGGGCGATGCAGACCCTGACCGACAACATGACGGGCGGGTCCGACACGCGCTGGGAGCATGCCTATGACGAGGACATTTTGCGCGAACGCTTCGAGGAGGAAATCTCCAAGCGCTATCGCGGATACTCGACCTACGAGTACGACCCGGAGCGGATGCGCTTCCTGTTTCGCGGTGTGGACGCGCTGCTGGCCGAGGGCAAGCAGGTCGTTTTCGTGATCCATCCTGTCCATGTCTGGCAGGAAGAGGCCGGCTATCGCGCCGGCGTGAACGCGGAGGAATACGCGCTGCGCCGGGACGCAATGGCCCAGCTGGCGGCCCGTCCGCAGACGGAGGCCGAACGCCCCTGCTTCGAAGGCCCGGCGCTTCAGGTGTGGGATTTCGGCGGCTATCAGCCCGTCTCGCTGACCGCGCCGCCGGACTGGGACGGGCAGGGGCCGAACCCCTGGTATTACGTGCCTGCGCACTACCGCCCGACGCTGGGGCAGGCCGTGCTCGACCGCCTGCGCCGCCGCGACCGCGAGGCACCGGTCAGCGCCAACATGTTCGGTTATCGGCTGACGCCGGACACGCTGGACGACGTTCTGGCTGCCCGCGAAGCGCGGCGCGAGGCCTGGCTCGCCTCGGGCGACGAGTGGATGGACTACGTCTCGGGCGAATTCGATGCGCTCGACGAGAACCCGCCGCCGCCCGAACGTGACGCCCGGCATTATCTCAATCGCGACAACTGGAACCAGCTGGAGCGCGATGTGCGCCGCCACGGCGGCTAGCTTCAGGCGACGACCGTTTCGCGTTGCCGCATGGGCAGGTTTTCCAGCACGCAGCTCGCGCCGCCATGCTCGAAATAGCCGCGATCCATCTCGACCATCGTGACGAGGTGATCGTAGGCGGCGCGGATGCGCGCGCTGCGCCGCACGTCCTCGTGCACGACCAGCCAGAGATCGAGCTCCGTGTCCCAGTCGGGCAGCACACGCTCGATACCCGGACGGACGCGCGCCATGCGGTGGGTGGCCACGCCGATGCCGTAACCGGCGGCAATGCCCGCGATCACCGCATTCGGACTGTTGGCTTCCAGCGCCACCCGGTCGGGCTTGACGGGCAGATCGCCGATCATCTCGGGCCAGGCGAAGGGCGCATTGATGTTCCACATGATCGCGGCGTGCCCGGCGAGATCCTCGGGACGTTTCGGACGGCCGTGGACGTCGAGATATTTCCGCTCGGCGTAGAACCCCGCCTTCACTGTCGCCACGCGGCGCCCGATCAGACTCTGCTGATTGCCCGGCCCGCCCCAGCGAAGCGCGATGTCGGCTTGCCGCTGGGCGAGGTTCGCCGAGGCATTGTCGATATTGATCACGACCTGGATGTTCGGGTGATCGTCGGAGAAGGGCTTCAGCGCCTTCGGCAGCCAGTCGGCCCCGGCGCCTTCCGAGGCCGTGACGACGATCGGACCGGACAGGGAATTGTCCTGACTGATCGCGGCGCGGGCGATGGCGGCGGCCTCGTCCTGCATCCGCCGTGCGTGTTCCAGCACGACGAGGCCGAAGGCTGTCGGGTGCAGATTGCCATCCTCGCGTTCGAAGATCGCCGCGCCAAGCCGGGCTTCGAGCGCCTGGATGCGGCGTCCGACCGTGGGTTGGCTGATGCCGAGCGATCGCGCGGCCTGCGTGTAACTGCCGGCTTCGGCGATGCCGATCACGACAGGAAGGTCTGACCATTCAATCATGCGTTTTTGTATGAATATGGTGCGGAACTGTCAATTCCATTCATCGATGAACCACCCAAGATGTGAGCCTCGGTTGGAACCAATGGAGGACCTCCCCATGTCCCGCATCTTCTCGATTTCCGCTCTCGCCGTTCTCGCCCTCGCCGGCACCGCATCGGCCCAGGACGCCGCCCCGCAATTCGCGCTGCAGACCACGACGGATGGCGTGATCGCCCTTTCGGCCCGCGCCTTCGCCGAAGGCGATTATGACCGCGCCGCCGAACTGGCAGGCCAACGAGCTGCGCGCCCGATCTCCCCGTCGCGCCGCTCGGCCGCCTACGCCAATCTGTGCGCCGCGCAGTCCATGCTGGGCAATCACGACGCCGCCATCGAGGCCTGCGAAGCCGCAAACGGCTACCGCGTCAGCTGGGAAGCCCAGACCAATTACGGCGCGGCGCTCTTCAATGCCGGCCGCCCGGCAGAAGCCGCCGCGGCCTTCGCCTATGCCGGTCAGATCGCGCCGAACGAGGATGTCGTTCAGGCCAATCTCGCGCTGACCGCTCAATAAGCTCCCGGTCCCGGCGGGCCGTTTCAAACGGTTTCCCGATGGGACTACAACTGAAGGGCCGGAGTGGTAGCCCTCCGGCCCTTTTCTTTTGCCTGCTCGCCCCGCTATCGTCATACCCGACATTCGAAGCACTCAAGGGATTCACCGATGAAAGCCGTTCTCTGCCGCGACTTCGCGCCTTACTCCGGTCTCAAGGTCGAGGAGGTCGACGATCCCGTTGCGGGCGAGGGCATGGTCATCGTCGATGTGAAGGCGGCCGGGGTGAACTTTCCCGACATCCTGCTCGTCGAAGGCAAGTACCAGATGAAGCCGCCGCTTCCCTTCATTCCGGGCGGCGAATGCGCGGGCGTGATTTCCGAGGTTGGTCCGGGCGTGAAGGGCTTCAAGGCGGGCGACCGCGTGATCGCTGCGACCATGCTCAGCGCCTTTGCCGAGAAGGCTGCAGCACACGTGTCGGCCATCGCGCCGATGCCGGCTTCCATGCCGTTCGAGGAAGGCGCGGCCCTGATCACCACCTATGCGACCACGATCCACGCCCTGAAACAGCGCGGCGAGCTGAAAGCCGGGGAAACCCTGCTCGTGCTCGGCGCGGGCGGCGGTGTCGGCACGGCCGCCGTGCAGCTGGGCAAGGCGATGGGCGCAACCGTGATCGCCGCTGCGCGCGGCGCGGACAAGCTGGCGGCGGCCAAGGAAGCCGGCGCGGACATGACGATCGATTACGATGCCGAAGACCTTAAGGCCCGTTGCAAGGAGCTGACAGAAGGCAAGGGGATAGACGTGGTCTATGACGCCGTCGGCGGGGCCTATTCCGAACCGGCGATGCGGGCCATGGGCTGGGGCGGGCGCTTCCTGGTGATCGGCTTTGCCGCGGGCGACATCCCGAAAATGCCGCTCAACCTCGCGCTTCTGAACAGTCGCGATATTCGCGGCGTCTTCTGGGGTGCCTGGGCGGCGCGCGACCCCAAGGGCAATGGCGCCAACATGGCCGAGCTCTTCTCGCTCTACGAACAGGGCAAGATCAAGCCGATGGTCTCGCACAAATTCTCGCTCGAAGACGTAACCAAGGCGTTCGACGCGCTGATGAACCGCGAGGTGAAGGGCAAGGCCGTTCTGGTGACGGGGTAGTCAGTAAGACGCTCCCCGGTTTCGGGGTCCCCGCATTCGCGGGGAAGACGAAGACCGGGGTCCAGTTTGGATCCCGGATCGGCTTCGCCGTCCGGGAAACGTCAGATATTCACAACGCCGCGTCGCTCTTGAACCGGTTGCGGTACAACAGGATTTCGCGCTTGTCGCGCCGGATCTGGTCTTCCAGACCCTTGTCGATCCCCGACGTATGGAAGCGCGCCCATTCGCCGGAATACATCCGGCCTTCAACCAGGCCTGCCGGGTCCGAGAAGACCTGGAACAGGACCAGCCAGGCGACGAGCACGAACCAGGTGCCGACCGCGGCGACGAGAATCGTGAAGTCGGGCCAGGACAGGCCGGCAAAGGCCCAGGACAGGCCGAGAATGGCTCCGCCCGCGAGCAGCATCAGGCCGAACCCGCCCCATTTGTAAAGATCGGAGTTGCGCCGGATCTGGAACAGGATGTTCCTGATCCCCTGTTCGTTCAGGAACATGCGCCAGATCATCCAATGATAGCACAGCGTCCAGTTCACCGCAGCGGCGATGGCCTCGGTCTCGTTGACCTTGTCCTTCTCCGCATTGGCCGCCTCTTTCAGCGCCTCGGTGCGGATTGTGTTGATCCGGTTGAGCCGCGTCTCGACATAACCGTTGAAGTTCAGCGTGTTGCGGATCTGCTGGTTCTTGTAGCTGACGAAGTAGGAAAACACCGTCACCGCCAGCCCGACCAGAAGGAAGGCTGACGAGGCCAGGATCAGCGGATCGTCGATCAGGCTCGACACGGCGATGCCGGGTGCGCCGGACGCCTCGACCGCGTTGGCGGTCCGCAAATAGACGAAGAGCAGCGGCAGGAAGCTCAGCGTCAGGAAGAAGGGCGCGACCCGCAGGAACAGGATCGCCGTGTTCTGGTTGCTGGTCCGGCGCATCCGCGTCAGCGTGCCGACATAGTAGCGGTCCTCGGCGGCGACGAGCTTCTCCTTCGGCGTCTTCGGATCGCCGTCGGCCGCCACGCCCGGCATGTGCTCGTTATTGCCGTAGATACCCTCGATATAGTCGCCCTCGCTCTCCTCGTAGAAGACCGAGTTCTGACCCGACAGGTTGATCGGATAGGCGAAGAAGCGCCGCGCCTTGTCGGCATAGAGCTTCGCGACATCGAGATCGACCTCGGTCGGGCGCAGCGACAGGATTCGCGGGCGCGGGAAGAGCTTGAAGAACAGCGTGCGCTCGTCGTCGGAATGCTCGCCCGCCGCGATCTCGGCAAAGGCGCCGGTTTCGTCGGTCAGGAGGTCGGCGGCTTCCGCATCATCGTCCGGCACGATCGCCGGATCGACCGGTTGCCCGCGACCGCCCGCGGCCCGAGTCGCGGCCGCGCCGGTCACCCGGCGGCCCCCCATGGCGGCCTTGTGGCCACCCCGTCCCAACATCCGTAGTAACGCCTTGAACACGCTTGTCTCCTCCCGACTGAAGGAAGGTTAACACGCGAACATGGCAGGACACAGGCGGAACGCGCATCGCGCGAATTCCTTGTTCGGGTTCGATGTCCCTCATCCTGAGGTGCGAGCCCGGATGTAGTCCGGGCGAGCCTCGAAGGGCGAGGGACATTCCCGCCGCCCCTCGCCCTTCGAGGCCGCCTGACGGCGGCACCTCAGGATGAGGGGCTTGGTCGCACAAAGCGGCTCTGCTTCCGCTTGCCACTCCCCCGCAGCGACCGCAGGATGCCGCGCAACAGATGGAGAGGTGTCTCATGCGGTTTCTTGCACTCGCGCTCGCATTCGGATTGTCGGCTCCGGCTTTTGCACAGGACCGCCCCGACTGGGCCATCGTCATTCACGGCGGGGCCGGGGTGATCGAACGCGAATCGATGACGCCCGAGACCGAGGCCGCCTATCGCGCCGCGATGGAGGCGGCCGTCACGCGGGGACGCGACGTGCTGGAAGCCGGCGGATCGTCACTCGATGCGGTCGAGGCCGTCATCCAGGGGCTTGAGGACGACGCCATGTTCAATTCCGGGCGCGGCGCGGTCTTTACCGCGGCAGGCCGGAACGAACTCGATGCCTCGATCATGGACGGCGAGACGATGAATGCCGGCGCGGTCGCCGGCGTCACCAATGTCCGCCACCCGATTTCGCTCGCCCGCGCCGTGATGGAGAATTCCCGTCACGTCATGCTGCAGGGCGCTGGGGCGGAGACCTTCGCAGAAGAGCAGGGGCTGGAACGCGTCGAACCGGCGTATTTCTTCACCGAGCGCCGCTGGCAGGCGCTGGAACGCGCGCTCGAAGGCCTCGGCCTGCCGATCCCGGACCGCCCCGAGGGCGCGCCGGAGCCCGAGGAAGTCGATCACACCCTGCTGGAGCGCGACGCACTGGAGCATCGCTTCGGCACGGTCGGCGTCGTGGCGATGGACATGAACGGCCATATCGCAGCGGGCACCTCGACCGGCGGGACGACCGCCAAGCGCTGGGGCCGGGTCGGCGATTCTCCGGTGATCGGCGCGGGTACCTACGCCGATGAGCGATGCGGCGTTTCCGCGACGGGCACGGGCGAATACTTCATCCGCCTGTCGGTCGCCGCCCGCATCTGCATGGAAGTGGAGATGGGCGATCGCGGCGCGGAGGAGATCGAGAATGCCGGTCAGCAGGCCGCCGATCTCGTCATCCATGGCGCTCTGACCGACATGGGCGGCGATGGCGGCGTCATCGTGCTGACCAGCGATGGCCGTCCGGGCTGGAGCTTCAACACGGCGGGCATGTACCGCGCCAGCCAGGTGGCGGGCGAAGATCCGGTGATCGCGATCTATGGGGATGAAGGCTGATCTTCTGGCACCGGTAAGGGCCGGCGCCCTCTATTTCGCGATCGTCTTCGCGGCAGGCTTCGTGCTCGGCGCAATCCGGACGCTGCTGCTCGCGCCTCGCGTGGGCGATTTCGCGGCGGTCGCAATCGAGCTTCCGATCATGCTGGCTGTGGCGTGGATCGCCTGCGGTGCGGTGTTGCGCTGGATCAGGCCGGGGCAGGGGATGGCGGCACATGCCGTCATGGGGTTCGTGGCCTTCGCACTTCTGATGGCGGCTGAACTGGCCCTGTCGCTTGCGCTTGGAGCGCCATCGGTCGCCGCCTGGCTTGCGGGCCTGACCTCTGCGCCCGGACTTCTTGGCCTCGCCGGTCAGGTGGCCTTTGCCGTTTTCCCGATGGTCCGGCAGCGCCCCGCTTCCAATTAGTTACAAATGTAACTATATTCGCTGCCAATCAGCCGAAGGAGTCGCGTCATGGGCAATCGCAAGTGGATTTCCGCCTCCCGGATCGAGGGCAATGCCTCGCGTCAGGCGCATGCCGACATGCCGGAAGGCACCTATGAACGCGAAATGTCCAAGGAAGGCTTCTTCGGCCCGGCCGCCTTCCTGCACCACAAGAATCCGCCGACCGGCTGGGTCGATTTCGATGGCCCGCTGAAGCCGCGCGCCTTCGACCTGACGAAGCTGAACGCCGCCGAGACCAGCCCGTGGGCTTCGCACCCGGTGCTCTACAACAAGGCGACGGATGTCCGCTTCTGGAAGCTGGCCGAGCCGATGACGGCGCTCGCCCGCAACGGCGATGGCGACCAGCTGCTCTTCATCCATGCCGGCCGCGCCGACCTCTATTGCGACTTCGGTCATCTCGCCGTGGAGCCGGGCGACTATGTCTACCTGCCGCGCGGCACGATGTGGCGCTTCGTGCCGTCGGAGCCGCTCGCCGTGCTGATGATCGAGGCGACGAACACCCACTACACCCTGCCGGACAAGGGTCTGGTCGGACCGCACGCCATCTTCGACCCGGCCATGCTCGATGCGCCGGAGATGGACGACGCCTTCCGCGCCCAGCAATCTGACGAAAACCACGAATGGACGGTCGAGGTGAAGAAGCGCGGCCAGGTCAGCCGCATCACCTATCCGTTCAACCCGCTCGACGCGGTGGGCTGGCATGGCGAGCTTTCGCCGGTGCGCCTCAACGTGCGCCATATCCGGCCGCTGATGAGCCACCGCTACCACCTGCCGCCGAGCGCGCACACGACCTTCCTGTCGGATCGCTTCGTCGTCTGCACCTTCGCGCCGCGCCCGTTCGAGACCGATCCCGGCGCGCTGAAAGTGCCCTTCTTCCACAACAATGACGACTATGACGAAGTGCTGTTCTACCACGCCGGCGACTTCTTCAGCCGCGACAATATCGATGCGGGGATGATGACCTTCCACCCGTCGGGCTTCACCCACGGGCCGCACCCCAAGGCGCTGAAGAACATGCTGAAACAGTCCAAGGAAGCGACCGACGAATACGCCGTGATGATCGACACCCGCGACCCGCTCGACGTGGGCGAGGGCGCCGCGGCGGTCGAGAACCACGATTACGTCAATTCATGGAAGCCGAAGGTCGCAGCGGAGTAAGGACGGACTTCGCGGTCAATATCCGATCATGGCAGTGCGGATTGAAACCCGCGCCTGACGGTCGTATGCCGCTTGCCGAAGGCAGACAGACGAGGTCCCCCGCTCGTGATCCCTGAAAAGCTCGAAACCGGTTTCCGCCGTTTCCGCGAGGAGCTCTATCCGCGCCATCGCCGTACATTCGAGCAGCTGGCCGACAAGGGACAGAGCCCGCACACGCTGGTGATCGGGTGCAGCGACAGCCGGGTCGATCCCGCCGCGATCTTCGATGCCGGGCCGGGCGAGCTGTTCGTGGTGCGCAATGTCGCCAACCTCGTTCCGCCCTTCGAGACCGATGGCGGGTTTCATGGCGTCTCTGCAGCGGTCGAGTTTGCGGTCACGTCGCTTGAAGTCGCCAACATCCTCGTCATGGGCCATCGCCAGTGCGGCGGCGTTCACGCCTGCGCGGCCGGTTCGCCGAAGGACGGCAGCCTGTTCGTCGGCCACTGGGTCAGTGCGCTGGAACCCGCCCTGGCCGAAAGCCGCGCTGAGCTTGGCACGCACGCCCCGGTCGAGGCGATCGCGGACGACCTCGAACTGCGCGCCATCCGCCATTCCATCGAGCGGCTGAAGACCTATCCCTTCGTCACCAAGGCGGTCGAGGACGGACGCTTGAAGCTGCACGGCGCGCGTTTCGGCGTCGCCGATGGCCGCCTTGAATGGATGGAAGACGACGGCTCTTTCAGCGTCTTCGAGGACTAGAAAAGGGGCTGCGGCGTGGACTTGTTCGACCTGGCGGCGGCCAATCTGATCTCGCCGCCCATCCTGTTCTTCCTCTTGGGTCTGGTGGCGGCGCTCGTGCGCTCCGACCTCGCCATCCCCGAAGCCGTGGCCAAGGGCATCTCGATCTATCTGGTCATGGCGATCGGCTTCAAGGGCGGGGCGGAAATGGCCGCCAGCCCGCTGGTCGCCGCGGCAATGGCCATCGTCGCCGGTATTGTCCTGTCGGCCGCCTTGCCCTTCATCAGTTTCAACGCCCTGCGCCTGACCAGCCGCCTGCCGCGCGTCGATGCCGCGGCGATTGCCGCGCACTATGGCTCGATCTCGATCGTCACCTTCATCGCTGCGTCGGATGCCGGCATGGCGATGGGTCTGGCTGCCGCCGGATTCATGGTCGCGGTCGCTGCGGCCATGGAAGCGCCTGCCATCTTCTCCGGCCTGGCGCTCGCCGGCCGGCGCGAAGGCGAGGGCGGCGGCGGGACCATGATCCGCGAGATCGCCTTCAATGACTCGATCGTCCTCCTCATCGGCGCCTTTGCCATCGGCTGGGCGACGGGCGAGCGCGGCATGACGATGGTGCAGCCCTTCTTCGGCGACATCTTCCGCGGCGTGCTCTGCCTCTTCCTTCTGGATATGGGCCTGGTCGCGGGGCGTGGCCTCCGCCGCAGCGCCGGCAAGCTGGAATGGCGCGTCCTGGTCCACGGCCTCTACATGCCGCTGATCGGCGCGGCGATCGCTCTCGGTCTCGCGGCGCTGATCGGTCTTGAACCGGGCAGTGCGGCGCTCCTGATGACGCTCGCGGCCAGCGCGTCCTATATCGCCGTGCCGGCGGCCATGCGTCTGGCCCTGCCGGAGGCCGACCCGTCCGTCTCGCTGACCCTGTCGCTGGGGATCACCTTCCCCTTCAATCTTGTTTTCGGCATCCCGCTCTATTTCGCCGCTGCGCAATGGGCGCTCGGCTAGGAGGCCGCCATGCAGACCACGCTCAAGAAACGCATCGAGATCGTGATCGAAGCTCCGGTGATCGACCGCCTCCGGCGCGTGCTCGATGACAAGGGGGTGAGCGGTTACACCATCGTCCCCGCCGTCGCGGGACGCGGCAAGCACGGCCGCTGGAACCGCGAGGGCGAGATCAGCGATACCGGGCGGATGATGGTGCTTTTCGCCATCGTCGACCCGTCCGAACTCGACGACATGCTCGCCGCCGTCTATGCCGTCCTTTCACGCCAGATCGGCATCGTCTCGGTCAGCGACGTCCAGGTCGTCCGCGACGAGCATTTCCGCCGCACACGCCGTGCGGACACGTAGAAGCAAACCAGCAGGAACCGCCTCATGAAACTCGCCACGCTCAAGAATGGCACCCGCGATGGACGCCTCGTCGTCGTCTCGAAGGATCTCGCGACCTGTGTCGACGCCTCGACCGTGGCGCCGACGCTGCAGGCCGCGCTCGACGACTGGGAGAATTGCGAAGGCGCACTGCAGGACCTGTCCTGGCAGCTGACCGAGGGCAATGTGCCGGTCGAGCGGTTTCACGAGCGCGAGGCGATGTCGCCCCTGCCGCGCGCCTATCAGTGGGCGGACGGCTCGGCCTACGTCAATCACGTGGAACTGGTGCGCAAGGCCCGCGGCGCGGAAATGCCGGACAGCTTCTGGACCGATCCGCTGATCTACCAGGGCGGGTCCGACGCCTTCCTCAATCCGCGCGATCCGATTCCGCTGGGCGACGAGGCCTGGGGCTGCGATTTCGAGGGCGAGGTCGCCGTTGTCACCGGCGACGCGCCGATGGGTGTGAAGGCGGATCAGGCGAAAGACGCCATCCGCCTGATCATGATCGTCAACGATGTCTCCCTGCGCGGCCTGATCCCGGCCGAGCTCGGCAAGGGCTTCGGCTTCTTCCAGTCGAAGCCGCCGAGCGCCTTTTCGCCGGTCGCCGTGACGCCGGACGAGCTGGGCGAGGCCTGGGATGGCGGCAAGGTGCACCTGCCGCTGCATTCCTGGCTCAATGGCGAGAAATTCGGCGAGCCGCGCTGCGAAATCGACATGACGTTCGACTTCCCGCGCCTGATCGAGCATGTCGCCAAGACCCGCCCGATCACCGCCGGGTCGATCATCGGCTCCGGTACGGTCTCCAACAAGATGGACGGCGGCCCGGGCAAGCCGGTCTCCGAAGGCGGCGTCGGCTATTCCTGCATCGCGGAAATCCGCATGATCGAGACGATCCAGGACGGCAAGCCGAAGACGAATTTCATGCGCTTCGGCGACACGATCCGTATCGAGATGTTGGATGACACCGGCCATTCCGTCTTCGGCGCCATCGAACAGACGGTGCAGAAGTACGAGGGCTAGGCGTCATTCCCGCGCAGGCGGGAATCCAGAACGACGGATGGTCTGGACCCCCGCGTGCACGGGGGTGACGTCATATGCCTAATGCCCCTTCGGTCCGGCCTTGGGCAGATAGCGTTCCCCGTCGAACCGGTCGAACGCGGCCTTGGCATCGGGGTGGCCGACCGGGCCGTGCTCGGCGTCGGGCAGCAGATTCTGCTCCGAGACATAGGCCGTGTAGTAGCTGTCCTCGTTCTCGGCATAGACGTGATAGAAGGGCTGGTCCTTGCGCGGACGGATTTCCTCCGGAATCGCCAGCCACCAGTCCTCGCTGTTCGCGAACACCGGATCGACGTCGAAAATGACGCCGCGGAACGGAAACAGCCGGTGACGGACCACCGCGCCAATGGCGAATTTTGCTTCTTTTTCGGTCATCTTGCCCACCGTTACGCTGGGAGCGTGTCCCTCGCTCACGCATACGCAGCTTGATGATCGCTGGATGCGCACTATCCTGACACTCAAGGCAAAGTTCGGGCCGGATTGCGCTGGGCGCGCCACAATCGTGGCGCCGCCGCGCTTCGGCGGAAGGAAAAACCATGGCGCAGGAGCCGCTCCGCGCCGAACGGCCACGCCGTCCACATCAGGACGGAGGTGCGCCCGACGGGCAAAAGAAGAATACCGGACGGGGCCGTGGTCCCGGACCGGCTTATGCGGCCATCGACCTCGGCACCAACAATTGCCGCATGCTGATCGCGCGCAAGACGCCGGGCGGTTTCCGCATCATCGACGCCTTCTCGCGCATCGTCCGCCTCGGTGAGGGGCTCAACGATTCCGGCGCCCTGTCCGACGCGGCCAGCGAGCGCGTCATGGAAGCGCTGAAGGTCTGCGCGGAAAAGATGGAGCGCCGCGACGTCGTCAAGGCGCGCTGCATCGCCACCCAGGCCTGCCGCACCGCCACCAATGGCCCGCAGCTGATGGCGCGGATCAAGGACGAGCTGAATCTCGATTTCGACATCATCACCGCCGAGGAAGAGGCCCGCCTCGCCGTGCTCGGCTGCCTCGACCTGATGGACGAGAGCTTCGATGCCGCCCTGGTCGTCGACATTGGCGGTGGGTCGACAGAGCTCTGCTGGGTCGATCTCGCCGAATGGCGCGCCCGCGGCGGCTATGCCAGCGGCGGCCGCCCGCCGGTGCGCACCTGGTCCTCGGCCCCGGTCGGCGTGGTGACATTGTCGGAACGCTTCCCCGAACCCGGCGAAAACCGCGCCGAATGGTATCAGGACATGAAGGCCTATGCCGCCGACATGATGAAAGTGCCGAAGGGCGCCAAGCGCCTCCGCCACCTGTTCGACAGCGGCAAGGCCCACCTTGTCGGCACGTCGGGCACGATTACCTCGGTCGCCAGCGTGCATCTGCGCCTGCCGCGATACGAGCGCGCCAAGGTCGACGGGCTGTGGATGAGCCATGACGAGACCCGCGCCGCCTGCGATCGCCTGTCGGGCATGGATCTCGACGGCCGCGCGGGCGAACCCTCGATCGGGCGGGAGCGCGCAGAACTGGTGCTTGCCGGTTGCGCCATCCTCGAAGCCGTGATGGATGCCTGGCCAGCGGAGCGTTTGCGGGTGGGGGACAGAGGCCTCAGGGAAGGCCTCCTCCTCAACCTGATGCGCAAGCCGCGCCGCCGCCGGCGCAAACCGCGCCGTGCCAGGAAGGATGCCGCCGAATGAGTGACGAGACCGAGAATCCCGAGGGCGGGCCCGAAGACGGAAACGGCAGCGACGACCCGGTCAACCAGCCCAAGCGCCGCTGGAAGAAGGGCGCCGCCAAGGGCGGCGATCCGCGCGCCAGCAAGCAGTTCCACACGCGGGTGAAGACGGCGCGCAAGCGCTCGACCTCCTCCACGCTCTGGCTTCAGCGCCAGCTGAACGACCCCTATGTGAACAAGGCCAAGCAGGAGGGGTATCGCTCGCGCGCGGCCTACAAGCTGTCCGAGCTCGACGACCGCTTCCACCTCATCCCGAAGGGCGGCAAGATCGTCGATCTCGGCGCCGCGCCCGGCGGCTGGGTCCAGGTCGCGCTGCGGCGCGGCGCGGCGCACGTCATCGGCATCGACCTCCTCGAAATGGAGCAGATCCCCGGCGCCGATCTCTTCGTGCTGGACTTCACCGAGCCGGGCGCCCCGGACATCGTGAAGCAGCGCCTCGGCGGCCCGGCCGACGCAGTGTTCTCGGACCTCGCGCCGTGGACGACGGGACACAAATCGACAGACCACATCCGCATCGTGGCGCTCGTCGAACTCGCCGCGCACTTTGCCCTCGAAACCCTGAAACCCGGCGGGCATTTCGTCGCCAAGGTCTTCCAGGGCGGCACGGAGGACAGCCTCCTCGCCGAGCTGAAACCCCGCTTCGAGAAAGTCCGCCACGCCAAGCCGCCCTCCAGCCGCTCTGACAGCTCGGAAACCTTCCTGCTGGCGATGGGGTTCAAGGGCTAACCCCCTCACCCTGAAGCGCGCCTCCTTCGGAGCCGCCCTTCTTTCCCTCTCCCTCAAGGGAGAGGGAGGGGACCCGTCCGAAGCGATAGCGAGGATGGGGAGGGTGAGGGGTCTTCACGACGCTCCCCGGTTTCGCGAAGCGAAGATCGGGGCCCATCAATCAGAAAACTGGATCCCGGACCGGCTCCGCTGTCCGTGAAACGTCAAAATGTAAGCGTTTCAACCCCCTTACACCCATTCCCGGACTCAAATTCTGACTCACTTGAATCAGTTTCTGAGGCGGCCGGCGCGAGCCAGCCGCCCCGAACTTGAATCAATCTCTGAACTCGCCGCGCGACTTGAATCACCGTCTCAACCGCCGCGAATTTGAATCACGGATCAGAGGCTTGGCGGATTTGCTTGAATCGCAGACCCGCCATTCACCCCGCCCCCTTGCCCTTGAGGGCTTTCCCCTCTAAAGCGCGCCCGCAAGCAGCAGTGGAGGATCTCGATGGAGATTCGCGAAGGGCTGACCTTCGATGACGTGCTCTTGCAGCCCGGACAATCGAGCGTCCTGCCGGCCGATGCCGATGTGCGCACGCGCATCGCAGGCGAAATCGACCTGAACATTCCGATCCTGTCGGCGGCGATGGACACCGTCACCGAAGCGCCGCTGGCCATCGCCATGGCGCAGGCGGGCGGGCTGGGTGTCATCCACCGCAACCTGACGATCGAGCAGCAGGCCGAGGAAGTGCGCCGCGTGAAGCGCTTCGAGAGCGGCATGGTGGTCAATCCCGTGACCATCAATCCCGGCGCGACCCTGGCCGAGCTGAAGGATCTGATGGCGCACCACAAGGTCTCCGGCATTCCCGTCGTGGAAGGCGGGGGCGATGGCGCGCCGGGCAAGCTGGTCGGCATCATCACCAACCGCGATGTGCGCTTTGCCGACGACCCGAACGAGAAGGTCGCCAACCTGATGACCCGCGAGGTCGTCACGGTTCTGGAAGGCGAGGGCGAGGACGCCGCCCGCCGCCTCCTCCACAAGCACCGGATCGAGCGCCTGCTGGTCGTCGACGGCGAGAATCGCTGCCTCGGACTCATCACCGTGAAGGACATGGAGAAGGCCCAGTCGCACCCGATGGCGGCCAAGGACGCCCAGGGGCGCCTGCGCGTCGCGGCGGCCACCACGGTCGGCGATAGCGGCTTCGAACGCGCCGAGGCGCTGATCGACGCGGGCTGCGACGTGATCGTGATCGACACCGCGCACGGCCATTCCGTCTCGGTGCCCGAACAGGTGGAGCGCATCAAGCGCCTGTCGAACACGGCCCGCATCGTGGCCGGCAATGTCGCGACCTATGACGCGACGCGTTCGCTGATCGATGCCGGGGCGGACTGCGTCAAGGTGGGGATCGGGCCGGGCTCGATCTGCACCACGCGCATCGTCGCGGGCGTCGGCGTGCCGCAGCTGACCGCCATCATGGAGGCGCGCCGCGCCGCCGACGGCACCGGCGCCAGCATCATCGCCGACGGCGGCATCAAGTATTCCGGCGACATGGCCAAGGCGCTCGCCGCCGGGGCCGATGCCGTGATGCTGGGCTCGATCCTGGCCGGTACCGAGGAAAGCCCGGGCGAGGTCTTCCTTTTCCAGGGCCGCTCCTACAAGGCCTATCGCGGCATGGGCAGCGTCGGCGCGATGGCGCGCGGCTCGGCCGACCGCTACTTCCAGAAGGAAGTCACCGACCGTATGAAGCTGGTCCCCGAAGGCGTCGAGGGCCAGATCGCCTACAAGGGTCCGGCCGGGCCGATCCTGCACCAGATGGTCGGCGGGCTGCGCGCCGCCATGGGCTATACCGGCGCGGCGACCTTGCGCGATTTCCGCGAAAAGGCGACTTTCGTGCGCATCACCAATGCGGGCCTGAAGGAGAGCCACGTCCATGACGTGACGATCACGCGTGAGGCCCCCAACTATCCGAGCGCCAACTGATGGTCTTTCCCGCCGCGCATCTGAGCCTCTTCTACGCGATGATCGCGCAAGCCGCGATCGTCATCATCCTGCTGTTTTCCCTCGGGATCGGCCGCTACCTGGCCGCCTCCAAGGGCCGGGCGAAGCGCGGGCCGGACGGCAAGCTCGTCTTCCCGGAAAAGTTGGTCCAGCTGTCCGACTGCGTGAACAACCAGTTCCAGGTGCCCTCGCTCTTCTTCGTGGCGGCGCTGCTGGCGCTGCAGGTCGGCGCGGCGGGGCCGGTCTTCGCGATCCTCGCCTGGGTCTTCGTGGCGTTCCGTGCGCTTCATGCCGTCATCTTCGTGACGACGAACACCATCCTGCATCGCTTCCTGGCCTTCGTGGTCGGGGCGCTGACCGTGCTGGTGATGTGGGCGATGATCCTCATCCACCTTCTCACGATCCCGGCGATCTAGATGCGGGAAGGCGGACGTATCGCTGCGGCGATCGAGGTGCTGACCTCGATCGAGGCGCACCACCGCCCGGCCAAGACGGCGGTCAAGGAATGGGGTGCGGCGCACCGCTTCGCCGGTTCCGGCGACCGCGCCTGGATCGGCGGGCTGGTGCTCGACACGCTGAGGCGGCGCGCCTCGGTCGCCCACCTGATGCAGGAAGACAGCCCGCGCGCGCTCGTGCTCGGCACGCTCGTCCATGCCTGGGGCATGACGGGCGAGGAGATGACATCCCTGTTCGACGGGGATGAACACGCCCCTGACCTGCCGAGCGACGCCGAACGGGCCGGTTTCGCCCGCAGCCTGTCGGGCGCGCCGGCGCACATCCAGGGCGACTATCCGGACTGGCTGGCCAAGTCGCTGGAACGCGCCTTCGGGCCTGACGCGGCAGAGGAGGGCGCGGCGCTCGCCGCCCGCGCGCCGGTCGATCTGCGCGTCAATGCGCTCAAGGCCGAGACCGACAAGGCGCTCGCCGCCGTTCAGTCGAAAATCCCCACCGCCGAGCCGAGCGCGCTTGTCGCGCACGCCATCCGCATCCCGCAGACCGACCCGCGCGGCAAGAATGCGCCCGCCGAATCCATCCCGGCCTATGGCAAGGGCTGGGTCGAGGTGCAGGACGCCGGCAGCCAGATCGCCGGCCTCGCTGCGGCGGTCGATCCGGGTGCGCAAGTGCTGGATTTCTGTGCCGGAGCGGGCGGCAAGACGCTCGAGCTGGCCGCGATGACGGGCAATACCGGCCAGGTCTATGCCTGGGACCATGACTGGCGGCGTCTGCGCGCCATCTGGCCGCGTCTGAAGCGGGCGGGTGCGCGCAATGTCCAGGTCAAGGACGGGCCGGAAGCCGAAGCGCTCGCCGACCTTGAAGGCAAGATGGACGTCGTCTTCATTGACGCGCCCTGCACCGGGGCGGGCACGTGGCGGCGGCGGCCGGACTCGAAATGGCGGCTGAAGCCCGAAGCGCTCGCCCGCCGCATCGAACAGCAGGACGAGGTACTCGACCGCGCCAGCCGCTATGTGCGGCCCGGCGGGCGGCTCGTCTATGTGACCTGCTCCTTCCTGCCGGAAGAAAACTCCGACCGCGTCGAGGCCTTCCTGACGCGCGATGGCGGCTTCGAGCAGGGCTCGACCCTTGCGGCCCTCAAAGCCTCCGGCGGCCTCGCGCCGGGCGCGGAAGACGTGCTCGCGAAATGCGAGGACGACGCCGGCGCCATCCTCCTCTCCCCGCGCCGCTCCGACACGGACGGCTTCTTCATCTCGGTGATGGAGCGGCGGTAGTGGACGAACTGCCGGAGACGATGCGGATCACTCAACCGGCACGCAGAGACATTTCGCTGATCGTCATCTATCTCGTCTTTGTATTGCTCGCCATATTTTTATTGGAAGATAAGTTCTGGCTGAGCACCGCCACGCTCGTCTTTTTCGGCGGCGGGCTTTTGGTTTCGATCGTTCACCTGATCGTCACTGCGCGCGATCCTGACTACCTGGAACTCGACCGGTCCGGGTGGGAGACAAAGGGCATCTTCTCCCGGCGGCAACGCTATAGGTGGACCGAAGGCTCGCGCTTTGGAGTTTATGAGCAGAAAATTCAGTTCGGTCTTTTGGTCGCGGCGAGTTTCGTGATTTGCCGGGACCTGCGCGAGAACAGACCGGTTGGCTTCATGGATTCAGTCGCGCGCGTGCTCACGCCGCGAGTGGCTGGCTGCTTGACTCCCGGCCCCGGCTACGGGATGCCCGCCCAAGACCTCGCCGACCTCATGAACCGCTATCGCGACGCGGCGCTCGGCGCGGACGGAGCAACCCTGTGACCCTCCTCCCGGCGCGGGAGATCAGGGCATCTCTGCTGGCGGCGAGTGTCCGCACAATCGGGTCGGCGCTGATCGCGGCGCTGTCCGTCGCTATGTTCCTGTTTGCGCGCGGTGATTTGACGGGCACGGCAGGGGGCACAGAGCCTCGCGCCGTCTTCTTCCTCGTCATGGCCGGCATTCTCGGTGTGTGGACGCTCAAATGCGCGCTGGACGTCGTCGCCATCCTCGCCGGACGCATGTCGCTGCACCTGACCCAGCACGCCATGACGGAAACCGGCTGGTCCGGCTCCCGCCACTTCGACTGGGCTGACATTCAAGGCTTTGTCGTGCTGAAGGAGCGGTTCCGCAGCCTCGTCGCGGTGCGCACCGATGCAGGCCTGACCAAACTCCGTGCCAATTACGGCATGGCACCAGCCGCACTCGCGGAGCTGCTTGAGCGATACCGGGTGGGTGAGGTGCGCTGATCCGGGATCCCTGCGGAGGCAGGGATCCAGTTCCACTGCTGTCTGGGTTCCTGCCTTCGCAGGAACCCCGGAACCTTTTTCCAAAGCTGAATTCCCGGACGCGCGGCTGCGCGATCCGGGACCTCGAACCAGCGAAGATCAGAGGCGCCGTGAAAACGCGTGGTGACCGGACCGCTGTTATCCAACTGATACAATTCATGGATATCCCGGTGGCAGGGACGAGGGGGAATCTTATGGTCGTCTGGCGCGCACCCGCGGCAACTTTTCTGGTAATATCGATGCTTGTCGGTATTGGGATGCTGTTGCTCAGCCTGCCGTTCGTCGATCGGAACGCGTCGGTCGATGGTCTGACATTCGCTCTGGTGTATTTGACCATCCCCGCGCTTTTAATGACCGCAATGGACATCGTCTTCCGCGTCCGTTCGCGACTGGGCCTGTTCGACCTGCGCGCCTCGACCTTCTTTTGGATTCTGCCAACCTGGCTGGTTGGTTTGGCAGCAGCGATTATTTTTCCGGTCGTGGCTTCGGGCACCTGAAGCGCACCCCCGACTCGCCTTTCGCGCTGACTCGCGCTATCGGGCGGCATGACCGAGATCAACGCCTCCGAAACCCACGAAAAAGTCCTCGTTATCGACTTCGGCAGCCAGGTGACGCAGCTGATCGCGCGCCGCCTGCGCGAGAGCGGTGTGTACTGCGAAGTCCACCCCTTCAACCGTGCCAACGAAGCCTTCATCCGGGACTATAACCCCCAGGCCGTCATCCTGTCCGGCTCGCCGCATTCGACGCATTGGGAGAATTCCCCGCGCGCCGATGGGGTCGTGTTCGAGCTTGGCGTCCCGGTCCTCGGCATCTGCTACGGCGAGCAGACGATGTGCGCCCAGCTGGGCGGCCGGGTCGAGGCCAGCGACGAGCGCGAATTCGGCCGCGCCGACATCACCTTCGTGGCGGACAGCCCGCTCTTCGAGGGGCTCGGCACGATCGGCCATGAGGAACGCGTGTGGATGAGCCACGGCGACCGCGTCACGGCGCTGCCCGAGGGCTTCCACGTGATCGCCAGGACGAACAGCGCGCCCTTCGCCGCCATCGCGAACGAGGAGAAGCGCTTCTACGCCGTGCAATTCCACCCGGAAGTGACGAACACGCCGCGCGGCAGCGAGATCCTGAAGAACTTCACCCACCGCATTGCTGGGCTGAAGGGTGACTGGACGATGGCCGCCTTCAAGGACGAGGCGATCGCCAAGATCCGTGAGCAGGTGGGCAAGGGCAAGGTGATCTGCGGCCTGTCGGGCGGCGTGGACTCCGCCGTCGCCGCCGTCCTGATCCACGAGGCGATCGGCGAGCAGCTGACCTGCGTCTTCGTCGATACCGGCCTGATGCGTATGAACGAGGCGCACGAAGTCGTCACCCTGTTCAGGGACAGCTTCAACATTCCGCTGGTACATGCTGATGAAGGTGAGCTTTTCCTCACTGCGCTCGACGGCATCGACGACCCGGAAAAGAAGCGCAAGACGATCGGCAAGCTGTTCATCGACGTGTTCGAGAAGCACGCGAAAGAGGCCGGCGGCGCCGACTTCCTGGCCCAGGGCACGCTCTATCCCGATGTGATCGAGAGCGTCAGCTTCGATGGCGGCCCCTCGGTGACGATCAAGAGCCACCACAATGTCGGCGGCCTGCCCGAGCGGATGAATATGAAGCTCGTCGAGCCGCTTCGCGAACTCTTCAAGGACGAGGTGCGCGCGCTCGGCCGCGAGCTCGGCCTGCCGGACGCCTTCGTCGGCCGCCACCCCTTCCCGGGGCCGGGCCTCGCCATCCGGATACCGGGCGCCGTCTCGAAGGAGAAGGCCGACATCCTCAGGAAGGCCGACGCTATCTATATCGAGGAAATCCGCAAGGCCGGGCTCTATGACGAGATCTGGCAGGCCTTCGCGGTTTTGCTGCCCGTGCGCACCGTTGGCGTGATGGGCGACGAGCGCACCTATGACCACGTCCTCGGCCTTCGCGCCGTCACCTCGGTCGACGGCATGACGGCGGACTATTTCCCCTTCGACCACGACTTCCTCGGGCGCACCGCCACGCGCATCATCAACGAGGTCCGCGGCGTGAATCGCGTCGTTTATGACGTGACGTCCAAGCCGCCCGGGACCATCGAGTGGGAGTAGGTGCGCTGCACCCCCTTGTTTCCGCCACAATTCCGGTCCATACGCTGCCCCACGAACTTGTTTGCCGAACGATTCCGGCGCGCGCAGTCTGCGCCCCTGACTGACTTCCTTCCAATTTCGTCTCTTCAGGACCCTCCGGCACACGGCCGGCCCGGGCCTGTCACTGCGTGACCGATTGAAAGGAAATCGTCATGGCTACTGGTACCGTTAAATTCTTCAATTCGACCAAGGGCTTCGGCTTCATCCAGCCGGAAGACGGCTCGACGGACGTTTTCGTCCACGCCACCGCGCTCGAGCGTGCGGGCATCCGCGCGCTGAACGAAGGCGACAAGGTCTCCTTCGACGTCGTGGCCGACCGCAAGTCGGGCAAGAACGCCGCTGACAATCTCCAGAAGCTCTAAAGGCTTCACGGTCTGGCGCGCGGTCGCCCGCCGCGCCGGATGAGATCGGGAAGGGCCGGACGAAAGTCCGGCCCTTTCTGTTTTCGAATTCAGGGAGATTGAGACATGACCAAGCACAACACAGCCGGCGCCTTCAAAACGCCGCGTCCGAGCGCCCATTCGCGCGCCCAGGCCACCGACATTGCGGTGAAGACGATCCTCGAAGAGGAATCCGCCAAGCGCCAGTCGCTGATGCGCCAGCAACGCGCGGCGCGTCTCGCCCGCGATGCCGAGACCGTCATCGTGCCCGACGCGCCGAAGACGAAGAAGCCGCGCGCCTCGCGCAAGAAGGCTGTCTCCGCCGGCTCTTGACCGGCAGGCGGGGGCAGGGCATGGCCGGTTTCCGACCTGACCTGCGACCCGCCCGGACCTGTTCATGAGCGACAAACCGACCCGTCTCGACGCCCTTGAGGCTCACCTCGCGGAACAGCAGCGCGTGATCGACGATCTCAGCGACGTCGTCACCCGTCAGCAGCGCGAGATCGACCGGCTGACCCGGGCGCTGGAACATTCCCACGCCCGCCTCGGCGCGCTCGAGGACAACATGCCCGCCCCGCCCGCGAGCGAAAAACCGCCGCATTGGTAACCGGGCGGGCCTATTCGGCCTGTTCTTCCAGAAATATCCGGACCTCTTCGCGGATCCGGTCATGCCGTCCGAGCAGAAGATGTCCCCCCGTTTCGAGGGAGACCAGCCGGGAGTCGGGCAATTCCCGGTCAAGCCGTTCGGCAATTTCGAACGGGTTCAGACCGTCATCCCGCGTGTGGATGATCAGCGCCGGGGCATTGATTTCTGAAAGCGCATAGCGCGCGCCGGGGTCGATCGCGGCAGCTTCATTTCTGACCCCTTCCAGCCTTTGCGTGACCGGCAGAAATGCCGACACCATCGCGTCGGCAAACGCCCGGTCGGCCGGTGAGAGGTCCTGTTTGAGATCCGCGCGTATGTCGAACAGGCCTTCGAGGGCGTGCGGCGCAAGCTGCCGGACGAGCCAGATCGGGAAATCGGAACTGAACAGCACCGAATAGACCCAGGCCGGA
Source organism: Alphaproteobacteria bacterium (assembly GCA_016124205.1). Lineage (GTDB taxonomy): Bacteria > Pseudomonadota > Alphaproteobacteria > Caulobacterales > Maricaulaceae > Hyphobacterium. The sequence continues at coordinate 588,488 of WGOD01000001.1, read as the reverse complement.
ACAGGCAGGCCCTGGTCGTCGACCTCGTAGGGCGAGAAAGGGGCCGACGAGACCAGGATCAAGGCACTCACGCGGTCAGGATGGCGCTCGGCGAGTTGCAGGGCGGGGGGAACACCGCCCGAAACCGCCAAGACGGCAACCCGGTCCAGCCCTTCGGCATCGAGCAGGGCCGCGAGGGTATCGGCCTGCGCCGCCGTAGACGCGTCCACCGGTAGCGGCGAACGAAGATATCCGAAGCGCGATGGCGCAATCCAGCGATAGCCGGAGGGCAGGAAAGCTTCTGCAAACAAGGCGCCCTGATCGTGGCCGCCGCCCGCACCATGCAACACAAGTACCGGCAAGCCCGTCCCGCCGGTCGCGCGTTCGACGGGTCCCGAAGATGTTGGAATGACCGCGCTGCGACCGTCGAGGGCCGTCCGAATGCCGTGCATGTCGCGATCAAATGCCCGCCAGACGGCAACCGCGCCTACCAACACCATTCCGGCCAGGGCGAGCAGTATCATGTGTCGTGTTGCCATGCAGGACCGCCGCGGGTTCCGGCGCGAACGCCGCAGCGAGTATACCGCATTCCGTCATGTCGAGCCATCGGGACGATCGCGCTTGTAGCGAGCGCTACACTCCGTTAGCGTGCCCTGTAGCAGTTGCTACAGGAGCCGCGTCATGTCCGCTGCCGTCCGCCGGGGTCCAGGCCTCAATCTCCGCCAGTCCCTGATCGCCATCGCCATGGGGGCCGCGCTGTGGTTCCTCGGCGCGCTGATCATCGGCTGGATCGCCCCGCTCGGGGCGTTCGACGGGTTCGGGCGGGTGCTGACCTATGCGCTCCTCATCCCCGGGACTTTGCCCTTCGTGCTTCTCGTGAAGATCCTGGCGGGCTTGCGCGACGACCAGGTCTTCGCGGGCGCCGCCGTGGCGACCGGCGCCGCCATCGCGCTCGACGGGCTCGCCATTCCGTATTTCCCCGGCGTCTATGGCGGCGCGACGCTCGCCGATGCCGGCGCGGTCATCCTGTGGGGCGGTGCGGTGGCGATCGCGCTTGGCGCGCTTCTCAACCGGCCGCAATCCGGCTGACGTCCTCAAGGCCGAGCGCTTTCAACAGCACCATGCCTTCCAGCGTTGCGAACAGGCGCGCGGCGTCGCGCGCGCGACGGTCCGGTGCGCTGTCTAGATGCGCTGCGCCCCAGGCGTGAAAGCCGCGTCCGATGGCTTCGCCGGCGACGCGGCAGGCCGTGTCGCCATTGGCCGACCGGCTCGCGATTTCCAGCCACACCCGCATATAGGGCCAGCCCGCCTCGTCGAGCAGGACCGGCGCGAGATGCGCCAGCAGGGCATCGAAGGGCAGGGGCTTAGCGGGAGCAAACGCATCCAGTGCGCCGGAAAACCGCGCCGCGACCCGCTCCAGCGTTGCGGCGACGAGTTCGTCCTTGTCCCGGAAATAGTAGAGCAGCATGCGGTCGCTGGTCCCGGCCGCCTTGGCCAGTGCGCGCAAGCTGGACGCGCCGATCCCCTTCGCCAGCATGTGGTCGGCGAGGCGGTCGATCAGGGCGTCTCTGCGGTCGTCGGCAGTCATGTCCGTTGGCGTGCCATGATTGGCGGCGCGGGGGAAGGCTGGATGGACGGGTTCAACGCTTGGCACCCCGCCGTCAGGGGGCGCCTGCCACCACGCCGAGCGCCTGTCGCACGGCGGGCAGGATGCGGCGGCTGACCGGGATCACCGCGCCGGTGGACAGGGTGAGGAGGCCCGTGCCGCTCGCCTCGCGCTCCAGCGCGGTGACGAACAGCGTGTTGACGATATGGCTGCGGTGGACCCGCAGAAAGGTCGCGGGCAATTCCTCCTCCAGCGCCCCCAGACTGCCGCCATGCAACAGGGTCCGGCCGTCATCGGTGTGGATCTCGACATAATCGCCCGCTCCTGACAGATGGCTGATCCGCGCGGTGGAGACTTTCTCCATCCGTCCCGGCGCGGTGATGGCGATGTCGCTGGGACTGGCGCGTTCCTGTGCGAGGTCGAGCGCGGTTTCGAGCTTTCGTGCCCGCGCTTCCTCTGCGACGCGCTGGCGGCGCTCGCGCACCAGGCTGACCGCCTGCAGGAAGAACAGGACGACAAGCAGGCCCGCCACGACGAAATAGAAATACCGGTCGAGAAACAGGCCGTCGGAGAAGCGGAACGCCAGGACGAACACCGACAGGGCCGCCGCCCAGATCCACGCAGCACGACTGCCGTTCAGCGCGCCCCAGACCGCCAGGCACACACAGCCGATAGCGGGAATGACAAGCGCGAGCGCGGTCTTCAGATCGAAGGCGTCGGCGAACCCGATCGCGATAAGGCTGACGAGAAGGCTGATCCCGACTGCCGCCATCCGTCCGGCGCGGGGCAGGGGTGTGGCGCGTAACGTCACCAATGCCACCAGCAGCGAGCCGAACACGACGGCCAGTGCCGTCAATGTCAGCAGGCGTAGGTCATGAACCGGGTAGGGATAGTTCCAGAAACCGCGCAGGGTTTCGGCGACGAGCTGCGCCGCCGCCGTCAGGGACAGGAGCGAGAGCAGCGTCGACCCCTCGCGGTCCTCGCCGCGGATCGCCAGCACGCCGAAGACGACGAACCCGGCACCGAGCAGGCCGAGCGTGATCAGCGCCGGCCAATAGGCGGCCAGGATGAAATCGGTCGGGTTGCGATAGGCGTAGAGGCCGACATGCTGCAGCGGATAATTCAGGTGCAATACGCCGCGCTGCGCCGACAGGCGCAGGACGATGTCATTGTCCCCGGCCTGCAACAGGCCGTCCGGGATGAAGATCACCGCATCGATCCGGCCCGGCACTTCCGCTTCCGGCGTGGTCGCCGGAATGCCGTTCGCACCGATCCTCCGCCCGTTGATCCACGCCTCCGACGATGCCTTGCCGGAAATGAACAGGCCGAGCGGCTCTCCGGCCGATAGCTGCTCCGGCGGTACGGTGGCGGTCAGCCTGACCCACATCGCGCTGCCCTGCGGGTCGAGCGACTGCAGCGGCACGGTCACGCAATTCGGACGGCTGAAATCCGGCGGTGCGGTATCGCGAGGTTCGACCGGACACGTCTCCACCAACTGGTCGTAGGCAATCCCCTGCGCCCCGGCATCGCCGGCTGCGAACAGGAGAAGGAGGAGGAGGAGAAGACACCGCATACCGGATTTCTAACGCCGCTGGCCGCTTCTGTCCTGCCGCTGAACGACCGGAGTCTGCCGTTCACCGATTGCCGCGCGAAATGACGGACACGCGGGACGAGGTTCGGGGACCGACATCCAATGGAGTCCACCCATGTCCCGACTGATCCTTGTCCTGATTGCCAGCCTGTTCCTTCTGCCGTCAGCAATGGCGCAGGAAACCGAGATTACCTTCACCGCGCAGAGCGGCGAGACCGTCACCGCCTATGAAGGCCGGTTCGACGTGCCTGAAAACCGCGCCGATCCGGACAGCCGCATGCTGTCGCTCGCCTATGTCCGCTTCCCGGCCACCGGCGAGCATCCCGGCGCCCCGATCGTCTACCTGTCCGGCGGGCCCGGCGGGTCGGGGATCGGAACGGCGCGCGGCCGAAGATTTCCGCTCTTCATGGCAATGCGCGAATTCGGCGATGTGATCGCCTTCGACCAGCGCGGCACCGGCGCGTCGAACGACATCGAACGCTGCGTCTCCGCGCAGGCCGTCCCCGATGCCGAGGCGATCGATGATGCCGAATATGCCGCCCTTTATCGCGCCGCCGCCGAGGAATGCCGCGCGATCTGGGAAAGCCAGGGCGTCGATCTGCGTGGCTACACGACGGTGGAAAGCGCGCGCGACCTGTCCGATCTCCGCCGCCATCTGGGGGCCGATCAGGTGACGCTCTGGGGCATTTCCTATGGCACGCATCTGGCGCTCGCAGCGATCCGCGAGCTGCCGGGCGAGATCGATCGCGCCATCCTCGCCAGCGTCGAGGGGCTCGACCAGACGGTGAAACTGCCCTCGCGCACCGACGCCTATTTCGCGCGCCTTCAGGAGGCCGTGAACACCCAGCCTGAAGCCGCGGCCGCCTATCCCGACATCGCCGGCATGATGCGCCGGGTCCAGGCGCGGCTCGACGCCGAGCCGGTCCTGCTAGAATTTCCTCTGGAAGACGGCTCGACGGCGCCTTTCCTTCTGCAGCGGAGGCTGATGCAGCAGGCGGGCTCCATGCTGATCGCCGATCCGGGCAGCGCCGCCTTCCTCCTCGCCCTCTATTCCGGCGTTGATCAGGGCGACTATTCGCTGACTCTGGCCCTGCTTCAGCGCATCCACACGCCGAACGAGACGATCACCCTGTCGGCGATGTCGACGGCGATGGACCTGTCTTCCGGCATTTCCGATGAACGACTTGCCCGGTTCGAGGCGGAAGCGGAAAACGGCCTGGTCGGGCGCTACCTCAATTCGCCGATGCCGCAGATCCGCGGCGTGTGGGAGGGATTCGATCTGGGCGACGCGTTCCGCCAGCCGCCCGTATCGGACATTCCCGTCCTGGTCCTGACCGGCACGCTCGATGGCCGGACCTATCCCGGCGCACAGGCAGAGGCCGTCTCCGGCCTGTCGAATGTCACGCACATCACGGTCGTGAATGCCGGGCACAATTTGTTCATGACCTCGCCCGAAGTCGGGGAGGCGATGGCGCGTTTCATGCGCGGTGAAGCCGCCGCCAGCGACACGATCACGGTCGACCTGCCGGACTTCACGGCACTGCCGTTCTGACCTCGAGACGGTCTTCCTTGACAAACATACCAACCGGTCGGTATGTAGCACTCAAGGGAGGCCGTCTTGGCTCAATCACCGTCCACCGCTCGAAAGCCGTCCGCGCGCGAAAAACTGCTCGATGCCGCGATCATCCTGATCCGGCAGAGCGGCTTTGCCGCGACGAGCGTGGATGATTTGTGCAAGGCGGCGGGCGTCACGAAGGGCGCCTTCTTCCACCATTTCGAGAGCAAGGATGCGCTGGGCGCGGCGGCGGCGCGTCACTGGGGCGACACCACGTCCGGTCTGTTTGCTTCCGCGCCCTATCACGACCCGGCAGACCCGCTCGACCGGGTGCTGGCCTATATCGACTTCCGCCGCGACCTGATCGCCGGCGAAATCCCCGAATACACCTGCTATGCCGGCACACTCGTGCAGGAGGCCTATGGCGCGTCGGTCGATATCCGCGATGCCTGCGCCTCGGCCATCTTCGAACACGCGAAGACGCTGGAAGCCGACATTGCCGAGGCCGCGGAGCGCTATGGCGTCGAGGTCGATGCGCCCAGCCTCGCCCGCCACACCCAGGCCGTTCTGCAGGGCGGCTTCATCCTGTCCAAGGCCGCCGGCAATGACGGCCCCGTCCGCGAAAGCATCAACCACCTCAGACGCTACGTCGAGCTTCTGTTCGGGCGTTCCGATTCACCAGGGGAAACCGCATGAGACAGGTCAGGATCATTGAACACATCTCGCTCGATGGCGTGATTCAGGCGCCGGGCGGCCCGGACGAGGATGCCGCATCGGGGTTCGAATGGGGCGGTTGGGCCTTTCCCTTCCACGATCCGGAAGTCGGAGAGGCAATCGTTGCCGCGCAGGGCGAGGGCTATGACCTTCTGCTTGGGCGAAGCACCTACGATATCTTCGCGGGCTACTGGCCGCATCAGGAAGGCCCGATGGCCGAAAGCCTTAACGGCGCGCGGAAATATGTCGCGACGCATCGTCCGGAAAGCCTCGAATGGGGTCCGGTCGAAGCGTTGGGTGCCGATGTGGCCGACGGCATCCGCCGCGTGAAATCCGGCGCCGGCCCGGACCTCATTGTCTGGGGCAGTTCGACCCTGACCCCGCTTCTGATCGCCGAAGGTCTGGCCGACGAAGTCGTGCTGCTCGTCTTTCCGGTGATGATCGGTCGCGGCAAACGCATCTTTTCCGATGTCGCCGCGCCGAGCGAACTGGCTCTGATCGATGTGAAAGCCGCGGGATCGGGCGTGATCATCAACCGCTACAAGCCGGCCGGTCCGATGCGGACCGGCAGTTTCGCGGACGCCGCGGACTAGCCCGCTCAATCATTTGGAGAAACCACATGCCAGGCACTGCCCGCTTTCACCGCGTACTCGCGACCTCCCCGGAAAAAGTCTATCGCGCTTTCACGGAAGCCGATGCGTTGGCGAGCTGGATCCCGCCGCATGGCTTCGTGTGTACGGTTCACGAACTGGATGCCCGGCCCGGCGGAAAGCATCATGCCTCGTTCCGGAACTTCACGACCGGTCAAAGCCATTCTTTCGGCGGTGAATACCTCGAAATCGTTCCCGGCGAACGCCTTGTCTACACCGACCGTTTCGATGATCCCGGCCTGCCCGGTGAAATGAAGGTCACGGTCGGATTCAAGGCGGTGGCCGTTGGCACCGAACTGACCATCGAGCAGAGCGGGATACCGGACGTGATCCCGGTCGAGGCCTGCGTCCTCGGTTGGCAGCAATCGCTGCAGAAACTCGCCAGCCTCGTCGAACCGGACATCAACCAATAGCCGCTGCCGATCAGCCCTTGGGAAAATTGAAAATGACCGAAGTGATCAACTGCCTGTGGTTCGACCACGGTGAAGCCCGCAAGGCCGCCGAATTCTACGCAGCGACGTTCCCCGACAGCCATGTTGACCGCGTGAACACCTCGCCTGCGGACTTCCCTGGCGGCGAAGCGGGAGCCGAGCTGACGGTCGAGTTCACCGTGCTGGGCCGCAAATTCGTCGGTTTGAATGGCGGTCCGGTCTTCACGCCGAACGAAGCGGTCAGCTTCATGGTGATCACCGAAAACCAGGACGAGACGGACCGCTACTGGGATGCCATCGTCTCGAATGGCGGCGCGGAGAGTGCCTGCGGCTGGTGCAAGGACCGCTGGGGCCATTCCTGGCAGATCACGCCGCGTCAGCTGCTCGACCTGACGACCCACGCCGACAAGGCGAAGGCGAAGCGCGCCTTCGAAGCGATGATGACGATGCGCAGGATCGACATCGCGGCAGTGCTGGCTGTCGCTGGCGAATAATCAGAACAATCAGGGAGGAAAGACCATGACCTATTTCGACGGCTTCGTGATCGCTGTGCCGAGCGACAAGAAGGATGAGTTCGTCCGCCATGCGGAAACCATCGACCCGATGTTTCTCGAGCTCGGTGCACTGCGCGTGCACGAATGCTGGGGCGATGACGTGCCCGACGGCAAGGTGACCGATTTTCGCCGCGCCGTTCAGGCGACGAAGGACGAGACGGTCGTCTTCGCCTTCGTCGAATGGCCCGACAAGGCCACCCGTGATGCCGGCTTCAAGAAGATGGAGTCGATGATGCACACCGACGACCGCTTCAATCCGGAAAAGAACCCGGTGCCGTTCGACGGCAAGCGGATGATCTTCGGCGGCTTCCAGACGGTCTATCAATGCGCGAAATAGGATGAGCGACATGAACGAAGCACACCGGAAAGCCGCGGAAATGGGCGTCAGCACGCTGACCCCGCACCTTGTCTGCAAGGGCGCTGCTGACGCGATGGATTTCTACGCCAAAGCGCTGGACGCGAAGGAGCTGGCGCGGATGAAAGGCCCGAATGGCGGGATAATGCATGGCTGCATGCAGATCAATGGCGGCACGATTATGCTGGTCGATGCCAATCCGGAATTCGGCATGCTCGGCCCGGACGGGCTCGGCGGCACGCCGGTTTCGCTGCATTTGATCGTCGATGATGCCGACGCCTGGCAAAAGCGGGCGATCGAGGCGGGCGCGACCGAAACCATGCCGGTCGAGGACATGTTCTGGGGTGACCGCTACGGCATGGTGAAGGATCCATGGGGCCACAACTGGGCCTTTGCCACGCCGCTGAAGGATCTGAGCGAGGCCGAAATCCTCGAGGCGATGAAGACCGCGACCAATGAGGGCTGCCAGACCTGATTGCGCTACGCGACACCGTGTTCCAGTTCCCGCACGATCGCCTCTCGTAGCCTCTGCGCAGCAGCGGGAATCTGCGGCGCCTCGATCAACGCCATCTCGGTGTCGTGGAGATCGGGCAGGCCGAGCGCTTCGTCGTTCAGGACTGAAAGATCGGCAGGCACCATGTCTTTCGGGAGGACGGTAATACCGAGTCCGGCGCGGACCGCGGCATGCGTCCCGGCCAGCGAGGTGCAGCTGTAGGCCACGCGCCAGGTGCGGCCCGCCGCATCGAGCGCATGAGTGGCGCGCGCGCGATAAACGCACGGTGAGGGCGAGACGACCAGCGGCAGCGGCGAGGGTATGTCGTGGGTCGACTCAAGGCCCGCCCAAACCAGGGGTTCGCGCCACACGCGCAGGCCTTCGACGCCCGTTCCCGGTTCGCGCTTCACCAGGGCGAGGTCGAGCCCGCCCGCATTGAACAACTCCACCAGTTTCAGGGTCAGTTCGCAGGTCACTTCCAGCGTGACATGGGGGTATTCACGGGCGAAGCGGGCCAGCACGCCCGGCAGGTGCGTGGTGGCGAAGTCCTCCGGCGCGCCGAGACGAACCGTGCCGCTGACCTCCTTGCGATCGAACCGCGCCGCGAGCGCATCATGCAGCGACAGGATCTTGCGTGCCTGATCGAGCAGGGCCTCTCCGTCATTGGTCAATGTGACAAACCGCGGCGAGCGGTTGAGCAGCTTCACGCCCAGCCGGTCCTCCAGTCTCTGGATTTGCAGCGAGATCGCCGACTGCCCTCGGTGCAGCCGTTCGGCCGCGGCGGAAAACCCGCCGCATTCAACGACGGTGACGAAGGCGCGAAGCAGGTCGGGGCTCAGAGACGCAGGCATGGGTCTACTATTGCAAAACGCAATGACAGTCTCAATGACAATCAATTTCCAAAATCAGGAAACCGCTCCTAGGTCAGGGCCAACCAGCCAGGGAGCGCATCATGAATGTCCGAGTGAAGCCCGAGAGCCTGAACCAGACCCGCCGCGTCGGCGGCCCGGCCCCCGTTACCGTTGCCTTCGGTGACGGCATCGGTCCGGAGATCATGAAGGCCAGCCTGTCGGTGCTGATTGCCGGCGGCGCACAGATCGAGATCGAGCCGATCGATATCGGCGAGCGGGTCTACAAGTCCGGTCATTCGGCGGGCATCACGCCGGAGGCCTGGGACAGCCTTCGCCGCACACGGGTCTTCTACAAGGCGCCGATCACCACACCGCAGGGCGGCGGCTACAAGAGCCTCAACGTCACCATCCGCAAATCGCTCGGCCTGTTCGCGAACGTGCGTCCCTGCGTCGCCTACGCGCCCTTCGTGAAGACCGACCACCCGGGCATGGATGTGGTCATCGTCCGCGAGAATGAGGAAGACCTGTACGCCGGGATCGAGCATCGCCAGACCGACGAGGTCTATCAGTGCCTGAAGCTGGTCTCGCGCCCGGGCTGCGAGAAGATCGTGCGCTATGCCTTCGACTATGCGCGCGCCTATGGCCGCCAGAAGGTCACCTGCTTCGTGAAGGACAACATCATGAAGCTGACGGACGGCCTGTTCCGTCAGGTCTTCGACGAAGTGGCCGCCGACTATCCCGATATCGAGGCCGACCACGCCATCATCGACATCGGTGCGGCGCGCCTGGCCGCGAAGCCGGAGCGCTTCGACGTGATCGTCACGCCGAACCTCTATGGCGACATCGTCAGCGATATCGCCGCCGAAGTGGCCGGCTCGGTCGGTCTGGGGGCCTCGGCGAATATCGGCGCACAGTGCGCCATGTTCGAAGCGATCCACGGCTCCGCGCCGGATATTGCCGGTCAGGACATCGCCAATCCGTCAGGTCTTCTCATGGCCGGTGTGATGATGCTGGTCCACCTGGGTCAGACCGAAGCAGCCGAGCGCATCCACAATGCCTGGCTCTGCGCGCTGGAAGACGGGGTCGGTACGCCGGACATTGCGGCGGAAGATGCTGCGATCGGCACGCAGCAATTTGCCCGTGAAGTGATCGCTCGGCTCGGCCAGCGCCCGAAGAAACTCGCGCCGGTCAGCTATGATGCAGACGCCCGGCCGATCGAGGTCTGGGCACCGCAGCCCCGGCCGAAAGCGAACAAGCGCCTGGTCGGTATCGATGTCTTCGTGCACTCGACCGAGACGCCCGACGAAGTTGCCGAACGCCTGCAGGCCTGCCTGAACCCGCTGACCGAATTGAAGATGATCACCAATCGCGGCGTGAAGGTGTGGCCGAACCCGATGCCGGAGACCTTTTGCACCGATCACTGGCGCTGCCGGATCGAGGCGAAGGCGGACAAGGCATTCAACAAGGCGATGATCGTCGAAATCCTGCGCAATATGACGCTCGACGGGGTCGATTTCGTGAAGACCGAACACCTCTACGAGTTTGATGGCGAACGCGGCTATTCCCTCGGTCAGGGGCAGTAGTCCACAACGCCAGTCGTATCCGGGGCCGCTTGCCGCGAAGGCGAGCGGTCCCATTCTTTTGGCGCAACTGCTAGAGTCGCCCGTCGAAACCGGGAGATTCACCATGCGCCTCATCGCCACCATCGCCGTTATTGCTTTGGCCGCTTGCTCCGCGCCGGAGACGTCCGACGCCCAGACCGGCAGCGGCGACGAGATACGTTCGCCGATCCACGCCCCGGCCTGGATCCGGGTCGTCGGAGTTGAGGAAGGCGATGTCCTCAACATCCGGTCCGAACCCGATGCGTCGTCGGACATCGTCGGGACATTCCTTGCAACCGAGGGCCGGATCGAGGTGGTCGAGACCCGGTCCGTCGGTGGTCAGACCTGGGGTCTCGTTTCGACCGGCGAGCAGGGGGGCTGGATCAATCTCGCCTATGCCGAAGCGACCGACATGGTCATGATCGCGGACAGCCCCGTTCCGCTCGGAACCTTCTGCGCGGGCACCGAACCCTTCTGGAATTTGGCGTTCAGCCCGACCGAGGCGACATGGTCGAGCTTCGAGACCGAGGGCGAGACCTACGAGATCACCGAATCCGAATCCGCCGCCAGCCGTCCTTACCCGTGGATGTTCGCCATGCGCGGCTTCGGCCTCGCGCTTGTGACTCCGGAGCAGTGCTCGGACGGCATGAGCGACATTCCCTACGCCTGGTCGGTTCTGATCGTCGGGCACGATGAAGGCGGCCACGTCCTCTATGAGGGGTGCTGCCGTCTCGAAACGCTGGAAGAGCCGAGTGAATAAATATTGCGCCGCTGCATCCATTCAGTGGTGCGGCGGCAACTAGGGTCCGGAAAGCGCGTGCGGAACGTCCGGACGCCAAACATTCGGGGGATCCGGATATGTCTGCCAGCGAACTCTTTGTCTCCTATTGGTGGCTTCTCTTCCCGCTCGCTTTCTTCATCGCGGCGGGGTGGTCGAGCTTCATGCGCTACCAGCGTACCAAGGCGAAGATCGACCTTCTGAAAACCTATGCCGCCGCAGGCAAGGAACCGCCCGCCGATCTCATCGCCAGCCTCGAGCGCGATTCCGATCGCGACGACGAACATGACTGGACGGGCGGCGGCGAGAGTGCCTCCAGCGGAAGCGGCGGCGGCAACGCCTTCCTCGTCATCCTGTTTTCGGGCCTGGCGGGCGTCTTTGCCTACGCCGGCTGGTCGGGCCTGATCAGCGGTGTGCGCGAGGAATTCTACTTCATCGCCATGATCCTCGGCGTGCTGGCACTGGCCTTTTTCGCCAGCGCGATCTTCCGCCGCCGGAAGTGACCATGACGTCCGGACGTCCGGACGCAGTGCTGGTGGCGGCCGCCCGCAAGGGGTCGGACGCCGCCTTCACCGCCTTGGTGACGCGGCATCAACAGGGCCTGCGCGGCTTTTTGCGCCGGCTGTGCCGCAACCACGCCCTCGCGGACGATCTGGCGCAGGAGACCTTCGTGGCGGCCTGGACCTCGATCGATGGACTGAGGGACCCGGCCCGCTTCCGAAGCTGGCTCTACGGCCTCGGCTGGCGGCTCGCGGCGAGCCGGTTCCGGTCCGAAGATCGCCGCAAGGCGCGTGAAGAAGCCTATTTCGCGGAGCAGGTTGGAGCCCCGGGGTTATCACCGGAAGACCGGGTGGCCCTGGAATCGGCGATGTCGCAATTGCCGCCCGATCAGCGCGCCGCCGTGGCGCTTTGCCTGTCAGGCGGGTTCTCGCATACTGAAGCGGCAGAGGCGCTCGGCCTGCCCATCGGCACAGTGAAGTCGCATGTGACACGCGGACGTGCGAAACTGCTCGAAGCGCTGGGAGAGACCCCATGACGAATGACGACAGGCTCACAGCCTTCTTTGCCGCCGACGACGCTCCGGCGAACGATCCGGCATTCGTCAGCGGCGTGGCCGAAGCCGTTGCTAGGCGCCGGCTGCGCGTCGGGCTCGCCCTGTCTGGCGCGTTGGCCGTCGCCCTCGGCGCTGTGACCTGGGCCATCGCTCCGGCCATGGATGATCTCGGCGGCGTGCTCACGACACCCGGCCTGCCGGTCGCGGCTTTGGTCGTCGTGCTGGGGGCCTTCGGACCGCAGATCCTGCGCGGAATTACAAGGCTTGCGCCGACTCGGTCATAATCGTGTCTGAGCCGGCCGGTAGGGGGCCGGGCAGGGGGAGGCGCGCATGACACTTCTGATCGTCGGACTGATTCTGTTTCTTGGAATTCACTCGGTGCGGATCGTGCCCGGCCTCAGGGCGGGCATGGTGAAAGGCTTCGGGGAGGGCGGCTACAAGCTGCTCTATTCCCTGCTGTCGATTGCGGGCTTCGCCCTGATTATCTGGGGCAAGATCCAGGCACACCCGTCGGAGATGATCTGGGACCCGCCGGTCTGGTCGCGCACGGTGGCGCTGATCGCCGTGCCGCTGTCGCTGATCCTGCTGATCTCGACCTACACGCCCGGCCATATCCGCCATACCGTCCGTCACCCGATGATGCTGGCGGTCTTCATCTGGTCGGGCGCGCACCTGCTCGCCAATGGCGAGCTGGCCTCGGTCGTCCTGTTTGGCAGTTTCTTCGTCTGGTCCTTCCTCGTCCTGATCCCGGCCTTCATCCGGGGCGGGGCACCTTCGACGCCGCCGGGCTGGGGCGGGGATGTCACAGCTGTCGTGATCGGCGGGCTGATCGCCGCGGCGCTGGCCCGTTTCCACCTTTATCTGTTCGGCGTTGCCGTCATCGGCTGAAACTGCTGCATCCGATTTGAGCAGTCGCAGCATCTAGTCTGTGAACGGCACCTTGGGGGTGGCCGGTCGAGACCTGAAAGGAACACGTCATGGATGAAACGCTTATCCCGATCACCCTTTTTCTGATGCCGGTCTTCATCGTCGGCATCGTGATGTATTTCGGCAGCCGCAATCGCGCTGCCGTGCTGGAAACGGTTCGCGCCGCGGCGCAGGCCGGTCAGCAACTGAGCCCGGAAACGATCCGTGCGCTCGGCATGCCACGCCGGAACAAGGGCGGCGATGTCCGCTGGGGCATCATCTTGCTCGCGATTGCGGTCGCATTCTCGATCCTCGGCTGGACGATCAACATGGCGTCGGATGAGCCGGAAGCATTCCAGATCATGCTGGGCGTTGCGTCTTTCCCCGGCCTTGTGGGTATCGCCCTGATTGCGATGGGCACGCTCATGAAGCCGAAGAACGACGAAGACTAAACGCATTCACCTTTCAGGAGGGACGGGTGAAAGCTTCGGATGAAGAACTGGTCGCGCTGGTCGTGGCCGCCAGGGACACAGTCGCCTTCGGCGAACTCGTCCGGCGCCACCAGGGCCTTGTCCGATCGATGCTCGCCCGCATGTGCGGCAACCGGGCGCTTGCCGAAGATCTGGCGCAGGAGGCCTTTATCCGGGCTTTCCGCAAGATCGGAAGCTTCACCGGGGCCGGGAGTTTCAAGTCCTGGCTCTGCCGCATCGCCTACAACGAATTCCTGATGTCGGCGCGCAAGCGCAAGGCGACGGAGAAGGCGATGGACCGGTTCAAGCAGGATGTCGACGACATCGAGGCGCCCCGCGACATGGGTTCCGTCGTCGACCTGGACCGGGCGCTGGCGACGCTGAAGGAAGACGAACGGGCGGCCGTGGTGTTGTGTTACGCTTCCGGCCTGTCGCATTCGGAAGCGGCGGAGATGTTGAACATGCCGCTGGGTACTGTGAAATCGCATGTGAACCGGGGCCGCGAAAAGCTGAAGGCCTGGTTCGAGAAGTCGGAGGCATTGGTATCATGACCATCGAAGATGCATTCGACGCGCGTCTGAAGGCGGCCTTCGCCGACGCGCAGGACGATTACGAGCAGGACACCGAGTCCGCCGACGCTTTCATGAAGCGTGTGCAGAACCGGATCGCCCGCCCGGATCGCCGCCGCATCCTGATCCTCGGGGCTGCCGGCTCGACGGGATCCGCTATCGCGGGCACGCAGCTGGAAACCTTCTTCTCCGGCGTCGACATCCCCGCCGACGGCATTCTTGCCTCCGTGGCCGGGTTCGCAACGCCGGAGACGATGGCCGCCGGCGTCCTGGCCATCATGATCTCGGGCTTTGCCTTCATCCTGCCCAAGCGCATCTGAGGCGCATCACCCTCTGCCCCTTTTCGCAGTGCAGCATCTGCCCTAGTGTCCGCCGCTCCGGCTCAGCAACGGAGCGGCGTTTCCATGTCAGCCCAGAACCGTATCAAGCGCATCGGCGTCCCGGACATTCGCGCCCGGAAGGGCGGCGAACCGCTGGTCTGCCTTACCGCCTACGACTTCCCGATGGCGCGCCTGCTCGACCCGCACTGCGACGTCCTGCTGGTCGGAGATTCGCTGGGCATGGTCGTGCACGGGCTCGACACCACGATCGGTGTCACGCTCGACATGATGATCCTTCACGGCAAGGCCGTGATGCGCGCCGCGAAACAGGCGCTCGTCGTCATCGATCTGCCTTTCGGCACGTATGAAGCGTCACCCGAACAAGCGTTCGCCAGCGCCTCGCGCGCCCTGGCCGAAACCGGCGCGCAGGCGGTGAAGATCGAGAGCGGCGTTTATGCCGGCGAGACGATCCGCTTCCTGACCGATCGCGGCATTCCGGTGATGGGCCATATCGGCCTGAAACCGCAGGCGGCGCTCAACGAGGGCGGATTCAAGGCCCGCGGACGCTCTCAGGCCGAATGGGACCGCGTCATCGCCGAGGCCCGGGCGGCGGACGAAGCGGGGGCTTTTGCCATCGTGATCGAGGGTGTCGACGAAGAGCTTGCCCGTGAGGTCACCGAGCAAGTCTCTGTTCCGACAATCGGAATCGGTGCGTCACCCGCGTGCGACGGCCAGATTCTGGTCACTCAGGACCTGCTCGGCCTGTTCGATTGGGCCCCGAAATTCGTCAAACGCTACGCCTCGCTGGGCGAGACGGTCTCCGACGCCGTCAGCCGGTGGGCCGCCGATGTCCGCTCACGGGAATTTCCGGCCGCTGAACAGACCTATCGGATAAAGCCGAACGACCGCTAACGCCGGTTGCCGCCATTCCCCGCTGCGGCTAGGGTCCGCGCCCATATTTGGAATAGCGTGACGAGGGCCGCGTGGCGGACATTTTCGAACAGGAAGTCGACGAGGAACTGCGCAAGGACCGGTATAATGCCCTCCTGCGCCGATACGGTCCCTGGGTTCTGGGGGTTGCCATCGTCATCATCGTCGGTGTTGGCGGCTGGCAGGCTTGGGAAAGCTGGTCGAAGAGCCAACGCGATGCGGCATCCGACACCTATGTTGCCGCGGCCCGGCTCGTGGAAAACGACCGCTTCGAAGAGGCCGGCGTCGAACTCGAACAGATCGCCGAGAACGGTCCGGACGGGTATGCCACGCTGGCTCTGATGCAGCAGGGCGCCATCGCGCTGGAGCAGGGCGACAATGATGCGGCCCGCCGCCTGTTCGAACAGGCCGCTGCGCGTTCGCCCGAACCGCTGGTGCGCGATCTTGCGACGCTGAAAGCGGCGCTCGCCGGATTCGAGACCTACTCGACCGACGATCTCGCGAACCGCCTGGGGCGTATCGCCTCGGGCGACAATGCCATGCGCCATCTGGCGACCGAGCTGATCGCATCGAAAGCACTGAGTGAAGGCGACTACGACCGGGCCCGCCGCGAATACGACAGCATCGTCTTCGCGCTCGATGCGCCCGACGGTGTGCGCGTTCGTGCGTCGGCGGCGCTGGCGCTTCTGAATCGTCTCGACCCGCAAGGTGCCGCCGATGACGAGGAATTCGCAGGCGAAATCACGCTTGACGAGACCATGACGGGCGAAGAACCGGGGTCGGAAGCCGGCGATTTCACGCTCGGCGACGGAACCGAACCCGCCGCGGACGAAGACGCTCTGGACATCACCCTGCCGGAAGCCACGCTCGGCAATGCTGACAATGTGACCCCGGGCAGTGAAGACGACACGGCCGGCAGCGGCGAAGACGAGGAATAGGATTCATGATCGCGATGCGTTCGCTTTTCGCTGCCACGGCGGCTGCCATCTTGCTGACGGGCTGTTCGACGGTGTCGAACATCAACCCGTTCGGCCCCCGCGACGACCGCGACCCGACCGCGCCGCCCGAAGAGGACCGGATTTCCATCCTCCAGTTCGAGCAGCAGCTGGAAGTCGCCGAAGACAGCTTGCCCGTGTCGCTCCCGACCGCTTATGTGAACACGGTCTGGCCGCAGGCGGACGGATATCCGACGCACAATCTGCAGCACACCCAGGCCACGGGCAGCCTGTCCGTGCTCTGGCGCCGCAATTTCGGCGAAGGCTCGGCCCGCAGCCGTCGTATCAATGCCCGTCCGGTTGTCGCCGATGGCCGCGTCTACGCGGTTGACGCCAGCGGGACGGTCGTCGCGATGGACGCCGAAACCGGCGATGTCGTGTGGCGCCGCGAACTGCGCTCTGAAAGCCGGCGTGATCGCATGTCCTTCGGCGGCGGGATCGGCTTCGATTCCGGACGTATTTACGCCCATTCGGGATACCGCTTCCTCGTCGCGCTTGATGCCGCGACCGGCAACGAGATCTGGCGGACCGAGGCGGACACGCCCTTCCAGTCGGCCCCGACGATCAATGGCGGCCGCGTCTATGTCGCGACCGATGACAACCAGCTCTACGCCTTCGATAGCGACAATGGCGAATACATCTGGGCCCACCAGGGCATCATCGAATCCGCGCGCCTGCTGACCGGTGCCAGCCCGGCGGTTCTCGGCGACGTCGTCGTCGCGCCGTATTCGTCGGGCGAGGTGGTCGCGATCCGCGTTCAGAACGGCACGCCGATCTGGTCGGATTCGCTGACGCGCGCCGGTGGTTTGACGCCGATTTCCGCGATCAATGACGTCGCCGGCAGCCCGGTGATGACCGAGGATCACGTCTACGCGCTCAGCCATTCCGGTACGCTGGTCTCGCTCGACATGCGCTCCGGCGAGCGCCAGTGGACGCTTCCGGCCGGTGGTCTGAACGCGCCGTGGATCGCGGGCAATTATCTCTTCCTCGTCACAGTCGACGGCGAAGTGATCTGCGTCGACCGCATCGCGGGCGAGGTGGAGTGGATCACCCGTCTGCGCGTGTTCGAGAACGAGGACCGCCGCCGCAACCGGATCGCCTGGGTCGGTCCGGTCATGGCTGGCGGCCGTCTCTTCCTGACGTCCTCCAACGGCTCGTCCGTCATCATCGACGCCACGGATGGTTCCATCCTCCGCAGCTTCGACCTCAATGACGACGTTTATGTCGCCCCCATCATCGCGAACGAGACGATCTATGTCGTCACCGATGAAGGGCGACTGATCGCCCTCCGCTAGACAGGCGCACAGATATGGCCATCCCGAAGATCGCGGTGATCGGCCGGCCGAATGTCGGCAAGTCGACCCTGTTCAATCGGCTGGCCGGCAAACCGCTGGCCATTGTCGATGACCGTCCCGGCGTCACGCGCGACCGGCGCGAGGCGCGCGGCCGGCTGGGCGATCTGGAAATGCTGCTCGTCGACACCGCCGGCTGGGACACCGAAGGTGTTGGCCAGATGGAAACGGAGATGCGCGACCAGTCGGAGAGCGCGGTTCAGCGCGCTGACATCTGCCTCTTCGTGATCGATGCGCGCGAAGGCATCACCGCGCTGGACCGGGATTTCGCAGACATCGTGCGCCGCTCCGGCAAGCCGGTCGTGCTGCTCGCCAACAAGGCCGAAGGCAAGGCCGGTGAGGTCGGGATCGCGGAAAGCTACGGCCTTGGCCTCGGCGAGCCGATCCCGATTTCCGCTTCCCATGGCGAAGGCATGGCCGATCTCCAGATCGCCATCATCCAGGGGCTTGGCGACTTCGATTATTCCGACGAGGACGAAGACGAGAATGCGCCGCTGCGTATCGCCGTGATCGGCCGTCCGAATGCCGGCAAGTCGACCCTCATCAACGCCCTGCTGGGCGAAAAGCGCCTGATCACCGGCCCCGAGGCCGGCATCACGCGTGACGCGATCGCCGTCGACTTCCTGTGGGACGGAAAACGGGTTCGCTTCCACGATACGGCCGGGCTTCGAAAGCGCGGCAAGGTCGCCGACCGCCTCGAGCGGATGAGCGCCGCCGACACGCTGCGCGCGGTGAAATTCGCCGAAGTCGTGCTGCTCGTGATCGACGTCGAACACCCGCTCGAAAAGCAGGATCTCCACCTTGCCGACATGGTGCTGCGCGAAGGCCGGGCCCTCGCCGTCGTCGTCGCGAAGATGGACAAGGTCGTCGCCCGCGAAGCGGTGATGAAAGAATTGCAGATCGAGTTCGAACGCCTTCTGCCGCAGGCCAAGGGATCGCCGCTGATCCCGGTCTCCGCGCTGAAAGGCAAGGGGCTCGACAAGATCATGCCGGCGGTTGCGAAACTGCACCATGACTGGAATGCCAAGGTGAAGACGCGCGACCTCAATGACTGGCTGCAGGACATGATCGCCCGGCACCCGCCTCCCGCGGTCAATGGCCGCCGGATGAAGCCGAAATACATGGCGCAGACCAAGTCGCGCCCGCCGACCTTCGTTCTGATGTGCTCGCGCGCTGCGGCCATGCCCGACGCCTACAAGCGCTATCTGATCGGCGGTTTGCGCGAGGCCTTCGACCTGCCCGGCGTCCCGATCCGCCTGATCGTGAAGGGCGGCAAGAACCCCTACGTCGACAAGGATTGACGGGCCGCGATCCCTCGTCCTTCGAGGCTCGCTGCGCGAGCACCTCAGGATGAGGGATTTATTATCTCCAGCATTTCCCCCTCATGCTGAGGTGCCCCGAAGGGGCCTCGAAGCACAAGGAAAGCGAAGCTATTTCTCGTCCGGGAAGCTCACCCATTCCGCATGCCGCTTGGAAGCGGGCAGGCAGAGCGCGGAGATTGCGGGCGCGACCTCTTCCGGCGCGGGCAGGCTCATCGGGTCTTCGCCCGGGAAGGCCTTGGCGCGCATCGCGGTGCGCGTCGGTCCCGGATTGAACAGATTGACCCGGAGGGCCGAGGACATGTGTTCCTTCGCCCAGCTCTCCACCAGCGCATCGAGCGCCGCCTTCGAGGCGGCATAGGGCGCCCAGTAGGGCTTGCGGTTCTTCGCGGCGCCCGAAGTCAGGAAGACAGCGCGGCCGGCGTCTGAGGCCATCAGCAGATGCTCGAAGGCGCGGATCAGGCGCGCCGGCGCGATCACATTGATCCCGAACACCGAATTCCACGTCTTGGCGCTGACATGGCTGGCCGGCGTCAGCTCGCCCAGCACGCCGGCATTGGCGACGAGAATATCGAGCTTGCTCCAGCGATCCTTCACGATCCCGGCCAGCTTTTCGATGCCGTCGCTCTGCATCAGATCGAGCGGCACCAGAGTCGACTGTCCGCCGGCCTCGCGGATCGCGTCGTCCAGTTCCTCGAGGCCGCCCTGCGTCCGGGCGGTCGCAATGACGTGCGCGCCCTTCGCGGCGAGATCCAGCGCCACGGCGCGGCCAATCCCCCGCGAGGCACCGGTTACCAGTGCCACGCGGCCTTCAAGCGTTTTGTCTGTCATGCGTCGACCAGGAAGGAGAGCTGGCGGTCCTTGTCGGAGACCGCGCGTTCGTTATCGATCAGGCGAGTGGGATAATCGCCGGTGAAATAATGGTCGGCGAGCTGCGGCTGACGCGGATTGCGCGCTTCGCCGAGGATCGCCTCATACATGCCGTCGACCGACAGGAAGCCGAGGCTGTCCGCCCCGAGCGCTTCGGTCATTTCGGTGGCTTCCATGCGTGCCGCCATCAGTTCGCTTCGCTGCGGCATGTCGATGCCATAGAAGTCCGGATTGATGATCGGCGGGCAGGCGGAACGGAAATGCACCTCTGTCGCGCCGGCTTCGCGCACCATCTGCACGATCTTGCGCGAGGTCGTGCCGCGCACGATGGAATCGTCGACCAGAAGCACGCGCTTTCCGCGCAGCACGGCGGCATTGGCGGAGTGCTTGCGCCGCACGCCGAGATCGCGCTTGGCCTGGGTCGGCTGGATGAAGGTGCGCCCCGCGAAGTGGCCGCGGATGATGCCCATCTCGAACGGCTTGCCTGCGGCTTCGGCATAGCCGAGCGCGGAGGGCACGCCGCTGTCCGGAACCGGCACGATCACGTCCACATCGGCCGGCGCATCCTGATAGAGGCGGCGACCCATGGCCTTGCGGGCCTGGTAGACGCTGATGCCGCCGATCACCGAGTCCGGGCGGGCGAAATAGATGTATTCGAAGGCGCAGGGCCGTGCCGCGCGAGCCGGAGCGAAGCGGCGCGATTCCAGTCCGTTTTCGGAGATGATCACGACTTCGCCGGGCTCGATCTCGCGCTCGAATTTCGCGCCAACGATGTCGAGTGCGCAGGTTTCCGAGGCGAGGATATAGCCGCCGTCGAGACGGCCGAGCACGAGCGGGCGGATGCCGTACGGGTCGCGCGCGCCGATCACCCGGTTGTTCACCAGGGCGACGAGCGCGAACGCGCCCTCGATCTGCTTCAGCGCGTCGAGGAAGCGGTTCGCCGACTTCGCGCGCGGCGACCGCGCGGCGAGTTGCAGGATGACTTCGGTGTCGCTGGTGGACTGAAAGATCGATCCGCCGGAGACGAGTTCCTCGCGCAGCGTGCGGGCATTCGTCAGATTGCCGTTGTGCGCGACCGCAATCCCGCCGCCGCGGACATCGGCATAGAGCGGCTGGACGTTGCGCAGGACGGTCGCGCCCTGCGTCGAATAGCGGACATGGCCGATCGCGGCATCGCCTGCGAGGCGCTGCGCGGTATCGGGGCCGGCGAAGTTCTCGCCGACGAGGCCCAGCTGGCGTTCGGTATAGAAGCGCGATCCGTCATGGCTGACGATGCCGCAGCTTTCCTGGCCGCGGTGCTGCAGGGCATGCAGGCCGAGCGCAGCAACGAGCGAGGCTTCCGGCACGCCGGACACGCCGACGACGCCGCACTCCTCGCGCAGCTTGTCGGCAACTTCATCATAGGTGACGGTCGGAAAGCGAGGCGTCATGCGCCATCATCCTCATTCGTCCGCTCACGGATCAGGTCCTCGATCGAGCGCGGCGTTTCGTCGTCTCGGGTCTCGTCTCCGGACGGCGCCTCAATAACCGGACTCTGTCCGACACGCGAGTCCTCCGGGGCGAGCGCTTGCAGCACACGGGCTGATGCGTTCACCAGCGGATATATGCGCGACTCTGCCATCCAGCTAGGGGCGGCACTGCCGGGCGTCGCAGACGCGAAGACGATCAGGATCAGGCCGAGGATCACGAGGCCGCGAATCAGGCCGAAGATGAAGCCGAGCGCACGGTCGATCACGCCGACGTCCTCGCCCTCCTTCACATTCTTCACGAGCCCGCCGGTCACGAAGCTCACCGCGAGAAAGACCATGAGGAAGATCACGCCGAGCGTGACGATGTTGGCGATCAGGGCGCTCGGGATGAATTCGCGGGCGAGGCCGATGAAGACCGGGCGGGCCCAGAGCGACGCAAGCGCCGCCGCGACGAAGCCGGTCACCGAGAGGGCTTCCCTGACGAATCCGCGCATCAGCGCCATGAGGCCGGACCCGATGAGAATCGCCAGGGCGATGCCGTCGAACGCGCTGAGCCCTTCCATGGCTTACTCCTTTACGCTGAGTGCCTCGATCCGGCGCACCAGATCGATCACACTCGATACGCCGCTGACTGTAACACCGGCTGCAAGTTCCGTCGCATTCGAAGGTGCCAGCGCTTTCGAAAACCCCAGCTTTGCGGCCTCCTTGAGGCGGGCTTCAGCGCGGCCGACCGGACGCACATCGCCCGAGAGGCTGATTTCGCCGAACACGACCGAATCAGCGGGCAGGGGCACATCGAGCGCGGAGGAGACCAGCGCCGCGGCGACGGCAAGGTCGGCGGCGGGCTCGGCGATCTTCAGACCGCCGGCAACGTTGAGGTAGACGTCGCGTCCGCCGAAGGCGAGACCGCAGCGCGCCTCGAGCACGGCCAGCACCATGGCGAGCCGCCCCGAATCCCAGCCGACGACCGTCCGCCGGGGCGTGCCGAGCGGGGATTGTGCGACCAGCGCCTGGATCTCGGTCAGGACCGGGCGCGTGCCTTCCATGCCGGCAAAGACCGCCGCGCCGGAGGCCGGCTCACCGCGACCGTCGAGAAACAGGGCGGACGGGTTGGCGACTTCCTGTAGCCCGCCATCGCCCATCTCGAAGACGCCGATCTCGTCGGTCGGGCCGAAGCGGTTCTTCACCGCGCGCAGGATGCGGAACTGGTGGCTGCGCTCGCCTTCGAAATAGAGCACGGCATCGACCATGTGCTCCACGACCCGGGGGCCTGCGATCTGCCCGTCCTTGGTGACGTGACCGACGAGGAGGACGCACGCGCCCGTCTTCTTGGCGAACCGCGTCAGTTCCTGCGCGCAGGCTCGCACCTGGGCGACGGTTCCGGGCGCGGCGGCGAGCTGGTCGGTCCACATCGTCTGGATGGAGTCGATGATGACGATGTCGGGCTTTTCCGCCTTCAGCCCGTCGAGGATGGCGGTGAGGGCGGTTTCCGCCGCCAGCTGGACCGGCGCATCGGCGAGGCCGAGCCGTTTGGCGCGGCGGCGCACCTGTCCGGCGGATTCCTCGCCCGAGACATAGGCGGTCGTCACGCCCTTGCGCGCCAGCCCGGCGACGGCCTGCAGCAGCAGCGTGGATTTGCCGATGCCGGGATCCCCCCCGACCAGCAGCGCGGACGCGGGAACGAGACCGCCGCCGCAGACCCGGTCGAACTCGGCGATCCCCGATTGCAGGCGCGTGGGATCCGGGCTGTCGCCGCCGAGATCGACGAAATCGATCTTGCCGCGCCGCGTCTTCTTGGGCGCACTAGCCGAGGAACCGAGCGGCGCAGACGCACCCGCCGCTTCTTCCATCAGCGTATTCCATTCGCCGCAGGAATCGCAGCGGCCCGACCATTTCGGCTGGAAGCCGCCACAGCTCTGGCAAACGAAAACGGTGTCGGAACGGGCCATGGATTCGAATCGGTCAGCGGCGACGGGGCTTCAGTTTCGGGACAGGGGCGGGAGAGGGCAAGAACTCCCTCAGTCGTCATTCCCGCGCAGGCGGGAATCCAGAACCGGCGCGAGACTGGACCCCCGCCTTCGCGGGGTGACGGCAGGACTAGACGTAAACCCGTTCAAGACGCGGCCCCAGACGCGTCAGAACCTCATAGGCCAGCGTGCCGGAAGCGGCGGCGAAGACGTCGAGATCGGGGCCGAGGAAGCGGACGATCTCGCCCGGCTTCGCGGCATCGCCCGCTTCGGTCACATCGAGCGTGATCAGATCCATCGAGACGCGGCCCGCGATGGGGAGTTTCACGCCCCCGATACGGCCATACCCGCCCTTTTGCGCCGCGCGGAACATGCCGTCGGCATAGCCGAGCGCCACGACGGCCAACCTGCGGTCGGCATCGCTCGTCCAGGTCGCGCCGTAGCCGGCCGTCTCGCCGGGCTGGGCCGAGCGGACTTGCAGGATCGGGGTTTCGACCGTGACAGCGGATTCAAACGGATTCGCCTCCGTCGCGCGCGGCGCCCCGCCGTAGAGCGCGATGCCCGGCCGGACGAGGTCCCCATGCGCCGGTGCGTCGAGCAGGCAGCCGGCCGAGTTCGCCAGCGAGGTGCGCACGCCCGGGAAAGCGTTGCGTACCGCGGCGAAGCGTTCGATCTGCCTGGCATTGAGAGTGTGGTCCGGTTCGTCGGCACAGGCGAAATGGCTCATGACGAGCTCCGGGCCCCGAAGTCCGGCCAGATCCGCGACGGCCTGGACCTCGGACATCGGAATGCCGAGCCGGTTCATCCCGGTATCGAAATGCAGGGCGTAGGGGCCGGCCGGCCCAGCCAGCCAGTCGCGCAGCTGCTCGGGCGAATTGATGATCGGGATCAGGGCGGACCGGGCAATGGCCTGCACGTCGGCGGACCAGAAACCGTGCAGCACGAAAATGCGGGCCTGTGCGTCGACGGCGGCCCGCACGATCTCGCCCTCATGCGCATTGGCGACAAAGAAGGTCTTCGCGCCGGCATGCAGCAGGACCGGCGCGATCGCCGCGGCCCCGAGCCCATAGGCGTCGGCCTTCACCACGGCGGCAACTTCGGCTCCGGCGGTCATGTCCTGCAGACGGGCGTAGTTCCGGCGGATCGCGCCGAGATCGACGATCAGGCGCGGATAGGGGGCCGCCTCACCGGATGGAGTCGTCATACCGGTCCGTCATGACGAGGTCGGAGAACTTCGTGCGCGCCGCGTCGAAGGCGAGCTTCACCGTGCCGATCGGGCCGTGACGCTGCTTGCCGATGATCACTTCGGCATGGCGCTCGATGGCGCGGAATTCCTCTTCCCAGGCGAGGTATTCCGGCGTGCCCTCGCGCGGCTTCTCGCGTTCCTTGTAGTAGGCCTCGCGGTAGACGAACATCACGACGTCGGCGTCCTGCTCGATCGAGCCGGACTCGCGCAGGTCGGAAAGCTGGGGCTTCTTGTCGTCGCGCTGCTCGACCTGACGCGAGAGCTGGGAAAGCGCGATCACCGGAACCGACAATTCCTTTGCCATGGCCTTGAGGGCCTGCGTGACTTCGGAAACCTCCTGAACCCGGCTGTCGGACTTGCCCGAGGACCCCGTCACCAGCTGCAAATAGTCGACCACGATCAGGTCGAGCCCGTGCAGGCGCTTGAGACGGCGCGCCCGCGCGGTCAGTGCCCCGATGGGCAGACCACCGGTGTCGTCGATGTAGAGCGGCAGGCCCTGGATCTCGAGCACGCCGTCACGGATCTCTTCATATTGCGCGGCATCGATCTCGCCGCGCCGGATCATGTAGCCGGGAATGCCGGTGTAGTCGGCGATCAGACGCGTCGCGAGCTGTTCGGCCGACATTTCGAGGCTGAAGAAGCCGACCACGCCGCCCTTGGTGGTCTTGCGCGTGCCATCGGCGAGCGTCTCGTACTGGTAATTCTTGGCAACCTCGAACGCGATGTTCGTCGCCAGCGCGGTTTTACCCATGGAAGGACGGCCCGCGAGGATGATCAGGTCGGACGGGTGAAGCCCGCCAAGCTTCTCGTCCATCGCCTTGAGGCCCGACGAGACACCCGACAGGCCGCCTTCGCGTTCGTAGGCCGCCGCGGCCATCTCGATGGAGTCCGCGAGCGCATCCTTGAACGACACAAAGCCCTTCTGCGCGCCGCCGGTCTCGGCCAGCTCGAACAGCTTCTTCTCGGCCGTCTCGATCAGCTTGCGGCCGTGCGTTTCCGGCGAGGAATCCGTCGCGTCCTTGGCCAGTTCCGCACTGACGCGGATCAGGGCGCGCCTGAGGGCGAGGTCATAGACCAGCTGCGCGTATTCGACCGCCGCAGCGCTGTCGGCGGCGCTTTCCAGCAGCACCGCGAGATAGGCCGAGCCGCCGATTTCCTTCAGCCCGCCATCGCGCTCGAAATCAGTTTTCAGAACGACGGCGTCGGCCAGCGAGCCGCGAACGATGCGGTCGGAGGCCGCCTGATAGATGCGGCCATGGACGGGGTCGTAGAAATGCGAAGCCTTCAGCCAGTCACCGACCCGGTAATAGAGCTCGTTGTCATAGAGGAGCGCGCCGAGAAACGCCTGCTCCGCATCGAGATTGTGCGGCGGCGCGTCGGCAGAGAGGTCGTGCGGTTCGGCAAGGGCGGGCAGCGCATTCATGCGATGGGTATAGCCGGGCACTGGCCGCCCCCCAACCTCGCTTTGCCGTTAACCACACCTATTTTTCCGTGATGTGGATAAGCCGTGAAACGCCAATGAAACAGGCGCGCGGCGGCAAAGAAAAAGGCGGGCCGCGAGGGCCCGCCTTGATCGTGTGCGGATGAACCGGAGAGGATTAGTCCTCTTCGGTTTCCTCGCCTTCGCTTTCGGTCGCGACGGCTTCCAGATCGTCCGGCTCCTGGCCGGCTTCGAACAGTTCGGCCGCCTGGGCTTCGGCGATCGCGCGGTCTTCATCGTACTGCGAGGCGATGACGTCTTCGCCCTTCGCCTGACGTTCCGCTTCTTCTTCGCTGCGGGCGACGTTGATGTTGACGGTCACGAACACTTCGGCGTGAAGGCGGATGCGCACTTCATGGACGCCGAGCGTCTTGATCATCTCTTTCAGGTCGACCTGCGAACGCGCCACGGTCAGGTTTTCGGTCGACACCGCATCGGCGATGTCACGCGAATTGACCGAACCGTAGAGCTGGCCGGTTTCGCCGGCCTGGCGGATCAGCACGTAGGAGTTGCCATCGATCTTCTTCGCATCGTCCGAGGCCGCATCGCGGCGTTCGGCATTGCGCTTTTCGATGATTTCACGCTCGCGCTCGAACCGGGCCTTGTTGGCGTCGGTCGCACGCAGCGCCTTGTCCTGCGGCAGCAGGAAGTTGCGGGCAAAGCCCGGCTTCACGGTGACGACGTCACCGATACCGCCGAGGTTTTCCACGCGCTCGAGAAGAATGACTTGCATCTGATCCTCCCTACTTCACGGCGTACGGCAGGAGGGCGAGCTGGCGGGCGCGCTTGATGGCGCGAGCCAGTTCACGCTGCTTCTTCGCCGACACGGCCGTGATACGGGCCGGGACGATCTTGCCGCGCTCGGACATGTAGCGCTGCAGCAGCTTCGGGTCCTTGTAGTCGATCTTCGGCGCGTTTTCGCCGGAGAACGGGCAAACCTTCCGGCGGCGCGTGAACGCGCGGCGGACAGGCAGGTTCGAAATGGTGGTATCAGCCATGATCTGAACTCCTAGCGGCGATCGTCGCGGCGGCGGCGATCGTCCTTCTTGGACAGGATCGCGGACGGCTTTTCGTCCAGCTCGTCGATGCGCAGCGTCATGTGACGGATGATGTCTTCAGACAGGCGCTGACGGCGGTCCAGTTCGGCGATGACGTCGGCCGGGGCATCGATGTCGATCAGGCCGTAGTGGCCCTTGCGGTTCTTTTCGATGCGGTAAGCCAGATTGCGCAGACCCCAGTATTCGGTCTTGGCAACCTTGCCGCCCTTTTCCTCGATCATGGTTTTCACATCCTCGACCAGCGTCTCGGCCTGGGCAGGCGAGAGGTCCGGACGAGCGATGAAGACGTGCTCGTAGTAAGCCATTGGGCTCCCTTCCTTACGGACTGCGGCGCGTTGGAACCGAAGGGCCGGATTCCGCAGCGGTGGCTCCCCATTCGCGTGACGGCACCACGCCGTCACATGTCGGTGGAATGAGGACCGCAATCGCTCAAGAGGCGCGCAGGTAGCCGATTGCGCCGCAAAGGGCAAGGGATAAGGGCGGTCAGGCGCTCAGGTGAGATGTCTGAACGGATCCTGTCGAACGTGGAGGATGCCTACAACGAGAATCCGGCTGCCGTCGATCCGATAGTAAATGGAATGGCTTTCATGAATTAAACGTCGATATCGCAACGGGCCGATTTCAACTTCATGCCCATTGTCTGGAAACACCTTCAGTCTTTCCAACGAGGCGAGTAGCGAACCGATATATCGTTGGGAGACCGCCTTCCCCCAAGTGGTCTCGGTGAAATCGGAGATATCCTCGAGCGCTTTGAGCGCTCGCGCAGCGAACTCAATCTGCACGACTGCGCTTTTGGCGGTTCAGTCGCAACATGACGTCTTCCAGAGTGACGGTTCGTCCGGCCGCGATATCGGCTTCACCTTCAGCGAGAACCTGACGAAGATTGAGGAGCTTCAGCGCCTCGATTTCTTCATACTCCGCCTCCGAGACCATCACGGCCGTGGCGCGGCCATGCTTTTCGATGCGGACGGGTCCGCGTTGTGCGGCGTCGAGCAATTCTCCGAAGCGGTTCTTGGCGTCGGCTGCTGAAAAGGTGCGCATGATCGAGCCTCAGTGGTTTTGGCTATTTTAGCCAATTTAGCCAAAATGGCCAATCATTCCGCCTCCTCGCAATAACGTCCGGCCATCACGAAGGTGCCGCCGCGTTCCTCGCAGGCCTTGATCGGATCGAAGATGATGCCGATCGCGACGATGATCGCCCCGCCGACGAGCAGGAAGAGGATCGCTGAAAGGAATCGTTTTGCGAGCGAGCGTTTCATCCCGCGAGCTTATCAAATGAACGCGCGTCGATGAATTGAACGCGGTTCACTGGCAAGCATGCGCCGTTCGCGGCTTGCCAGCGCGCGCTTGCCCGGTCTATCGACGATGCAACGAGGAACGAAAACACCGGGGGTACAACCCGCCATGACACTCGCATTCGTGTTTCCCGGGCAGGGAAGCCAGGCCGTCGGCATGGGCAAGGGACTGGCCGAATCCTTTCCCGAGGCGCGCGCCGTGTTCGACGAGGTCGATGCCGCGCTCGGACAGAAACTGTCCGCGCTGATGTGGGACGGACCGGCCGACGAACTGACGCTGACCGAGAATGCCCAGCCGGCCATCATGGCCACCAGCCTCGCTGTTATGCGCGTCCTGGAAAGCGAATTCGGCGTCAAAGCCGGCGCGGCGACCTTCGTCGCGGGCCACTCGCTCGGGGAATATTCTGCGCTTGCTGCAGCTGGCGCCTTGTCGCTGACGGATGCCGCGAAGCTGCTGAAGCTGCGCGGGCAGGCGATGCAAAAAGCCGTTCCGGTCGGTGAGGGCGCGATGGCCGCGCTGATCGGCGCGGATCTCGACCAGGCCGAGAAAGCCGCTGCTGCCGGGTCGGCGCAGGGCGTTTGTCAGGTCGCCAATGACAATGCCCCCGGTCAGGTTGTGATTTCCGGCGCGAAAGCCGCGGTAGACGCCGCGATTGCCGCCGCTCAGGAAATGGGCGTGAAGCGCGCCATGCCGCTGCCCGTGTCCGCGCCCTTCCATTGCGCGCTGATGCAGCCGGCCGCCGACGCGATGGCCGAGGCCCTGGCCGCGGCCAGCATTTCCGCACCATGCGTTCCGGTGGTCGTCAACGTCCGCGCGCGTCCCGAGAGCGATCCCGAGGCGATCCGCACTCTGCTTGTCGAGCAGGTCACGGGCCGCGTCCGCTGGCGCGAGAGCGTTGAATGGATGGCGGGCGAGGGCGGTATCGCCACCTTCGCCGAGGCGGGCGGCAAGGTTCTGACCGGCATGCTGAAGCGCATCGCGCCGGACGCCACTGGCGTGACGCTGATCGGCGCAGACGACATCGTGAATTTCGCAGCTTCCGTGAAAGGATAGCGACCATGTTTTCACTCGAAGGCAAGAACGCGCTCGTCACCGGCGCGACCGGCGGCATCGGCGGCGACATCGCCCGCGCCCTGCATGCCCAGGGCGCGACTGTCGCCTTGTCCGGCACGCGCAAGGAGAAGCTCGACGCGCTGGCCGCTGAGCTGGGCGATCGTGTCCATGTCCTGCCGTGCAATCTGTCGGACGGTGAAGCCGTCGACGCGCTGCCGAAGCAGGCCGCCGAGGCGATGGGCTCGCTCGACATTCTCGTCGCCAATGCCGGCATCACGAAGGACCAGCTTCTGATGCGCATGAAGGACGAGGACTGGTCCGACGTGCTGAAGGTCAATCTGGAGAGCTATTTCCGCCTGTCGCGCGCCGCCCTGCGCGGCATGATGAAGTCCCGGTGGGGCCGCATCATCGGTATCACCTCGGTCGTCGGCGTGACCGGCAATCCGGGTCAGACCAATTATTCGGCCACCAAGGCCGGCATGATCGGCTTCTCCAAGTCGCTCGCCCAGGAAGTCGCTTCGCGCGGCGTGACGGTGAATTGCGTCGCGCCCGGCTTCATCGCTTCGCCGATGACCGACGCGCTGACCGACGACCAGAAAGCGGCGATCCTCAACAAGATTCCTTCCGGCGATCTTGGCAGCGGCGCGGATATCGCCGCGGCCGTCGCCTATCTCGCCAGCGACGAGGCGCGATACGTCACCGGTGTGACGTTGCACGTCAACGGCGGAATGGCGATGATCTAGGGAAGAAATTCGGACGTGTCCGGGCCCGCCCGGACCGTCTGGCATTGCGTGGGGCTTCGTGTTACCAGCCCCGCATCATCAGGTTGGAAGCGCGTGTCTTTGGCGCTTCCCGCTCGCATCGGCGCCGCGTAAGGTTTCAGCGGCTAGAACAAAAGGACTGCCCCATGTCTGATGTCTTTGAACGGGTCCAGAAGATCGTTGTCGAGCACCTCGACGTCGAAGAGGACAAGGTCACGGAAAAGGCCAGCTTCATTGATGATCTCGGCGCGGACTCGCTCGACAATGTCGAGCTGGTCATGGCGTTCGAGGAAGAATTCGATATTGAAATCCCGGACGACGCTGCGGAACACATCCAGACCGTTGGCGACGCCGTGAAATTCATCTCCGAGAAGGTCAACTAAGACCGGGTTTTCGATGCGCCGCGTCGTCGTCACAGGTCTGGGTCTGGTCACACCGCTCGGTTGCGGTGTGGATCTGGTCTGGAAACGGCTTCTTGCGGGCCAGTCGGGCATCCGCCGGATCGATCATTTCGACGTCGAGGATCTCGGCTCGAAGATCGCCGGCATCGTCCCCCGCCATGACGGGCGGGGCGGCGGTGGCCCGGACGTGGAGGGGAGTTTCGACCCCGACGCGATCATGAGTCCGCGCGAGCAGCGGCGCATCGACGACTTCATGCTCTACGGCATCGCGGCGGCTGACGCCGCGATCGCCGATTCCGGCTGGCAGCCGGAGACCGAGGAAGACCGCGAGCGCGCCGGCGTGCTCATCGGGTCTGGAACTGGCGGTCTCGAAACCACCTACAACGCATCGATCACGCTGAGGGAAGAGGGGCCGCGACGCCTGTCGCCCTTCGCGATTCCCGGCATGATCATCAACCTGGCCTCCGGTCAGGTCTCGATCCGTCACGGGCTGAAAGGTCCGAACCATGCCGTGGTCACGGCCTGTTCGACCGGCGCACACGCCATCGGCGATGCCGCGCGGCTGATCCAGTACGACGATGCCGACATCATGGTCGCGGGCGGCGCGGAAGCCGCCATCTGCCGCCTCGGTGTCGGTTGCTTCGTGGCCGCCCGGGCGATGTCGACCGGCTTCAACGACACGCCGGAGAAGGCCTCCCGGCCCTACGACAAGGACCGCGATGGCTTCGTCATGGGCGAAGGCGCGGGCATTCTCGTGCTCGAGGAATACGAACACGCCAAGGCACGTGGCGCGAAGATCTACGCCGAAGTCTCGGGCTATGGCCTGTCAGGCGATGCCTTCCACATCACCGCTCCGGCGGAGGATGGCAGCGGCGGCTACCGCTCCATGCGCGCCGCGCTGAAGCGCGCCGGACTTGAGCCGGGCGATATCGATTACGTCAACGCCCACGGCACTTCGACGCCGAAGGGCGACGAGATCGAACTCAGGGCGGTTGAACGCCTGTTCGGCGAGGCTTCGAAGAATCTCGTCATGTCGTCGACCAAGTCGGCGATCGGCCACCTGCTCGGCGCGGCCGGCGCGGTCGAGGCGATCTTCTCGATCCTCGCCATCCGCGACGGCATCTGTCCGCCGACGCTCAATCTCGACAATCCGTCGGTCGAGACACCCATCAATCTCGCACCCAAGGTCGCCGTGGAGCGGCCGGTGCGCGCTGCGCTGTCGAATTCCTTCGGGTTCGGCGGCACCAATGCATCGGTCGTTTTCAAGTCCGTCGCGTGAACCGGAGCGCGGGGGAGGCGCACCCGTGATGAGCGTCCGTCATCCGTCTGAGTCCGATCCGCGCGCAGGCCGGATTCTGGTGGCCCTTCTGGGCTTCCTGCTTTTCCTCGTCATCGCGGCGGCAGGGACGGCCTTCTTCGCCTGGTCATGGGTTCAATCGCAGTTCGACGCCCCCGGTCCGGCCGTGGAAGAGACCGTTGTGGTCATCCCGCGCGGCGAGGGGCTGATCCAGATCGCCAACCGTTTCGAACGGGAAGGCGTCGTCTCCGATGCTCGGCTCTTCCGCCTGCTGGTCACGCTGGAGGAAGCGGACCGCGACCTCCGGGCCGGGGAATATGCCTTCCCGCCGGAAGCCTCGATGCGCGACATCCTTGAGCAGGTGCGCGAAGGCGTGGTCGTGCAATACCCCATCACCTTCGCCGAGGGTCTCACAAGCGCGATGATCGTCCGTATTCTAGAGGCGAGCGAGGTGCTGACCGGCGAGATTGCCGAGACGCCGCCGGAAGGCAGTCTTCTGCCCGAGACCTATCTCGTCCAGCGCGGCACACCGCGCAGCGAAATCATCGTCCGCATGCAGTCCGACCAGGACGCGCTGATCGCGCGGCTATGGCCGAACCGGGCCGACGACCTGCCCTTCGACACCATAGAGGAAGCGATCATCCTCGCCTCCATCGTCGAGAAGGAAACCGGCATCGCCGAGGAACGCCCACGCGTCGCGGCCGTCTTCGTCAATCGTCTGCGCAGGGGAATGAGTCTCGACAGCGACCCGACCATTATCTACGGCATCACGGGCGGAGAGCCGCTTGGCCGGGGCATCCGCCGATCGGAGCTCGACAACACGAACAACCCTTACAACACCTATCACTTCGCCGGCCTGCCGCCGGGGCCGATCGCCAATCCCGGACCGGACGCGATTGCCGCCGTGCTGAACCCGGCCGACACGCGCGACCTCTTCTTCGTGGCCGATGGTAGCGGCGGCCATGTCTTCGCCGAGACCTACGCCCAGCATCAGCGTAATGTCGCGAACTGGAGGCGGATCGAACGCGAACGGGGAGGGCGCTGATGGCCAGATTGTCCGGAATGACGGGTTTTGCCCGTACCGAAGGCCAGCACGCGGGCTGGAACTGGACGTGGGAAGTGCGTTCGGTCAACGGCAAGGGGCTCGACCTGCGGCTGCGCACGCCACCCGGCTATGACACGATCGAAGGTCCGCTGAGAGACATTGCGCGCACCGCCTTCACCCGCGGCTCGATACAGGCCGGTCTGACGATTGCGCGCGACGAAGCTGGCGGCGCGGCAGCGATCGACGAGGCGCGTCTCGCCGCGCTGATCGAGGCGAGCCGCCCCTGGGTCGAGAGCGGCAAGGTCGCGCCGCCCGCCTTTGACGGTCTCCTGCATGTGAAAGGCGTCCTGAAGGCCGAGGATGAGATCGCGGAAGAGGATCGCGAAGCGCTTCACGGCGCGCTGCTGACTTCGTTCGAGGCGGCGGTGAAGGCGCTCAAATCGGCCCGTGAGGACGAGGGCAAGGCGCTCTCCGCGATCCTGACCGCTCAGGTCGGGGAGATCGAGACGCTCGCCGCCGATGCCGCCCAGACCGCGAGTGCGCGGATCGACACCATCCGGGATCGTCTGGCCACCCGCATTGCTGATCTCGTCGGCAGCGACTTCCCCGAGGAACGCCTGGCGCAGGAAGTGGCGGTTCTGGCGCTCAAGGCCGATGTCCGAGAGGAACTCGACCGGCTGGGCGCGCATATCGCGACAGCGCGGGATCTGATCGCAGCCGGTTCGCCCGCGGGACGCAAGCTCGACTTCCTGTCACAGGAGTTCAACCGCGAAGCCAACACGCTATGTTCGAAGTCTGGCGATTCGGACCTCACCCGGATCGGCCTCGCCTTGAAGACGGTGATCGACCAGTTCCGGGAGCAGGTCCAGAATGTCGAGTGATCCCTATCATTCCCCGCGTTATCCCGGTGGCCGCCGGGGGATGATGTTTGTCCTGTCGAGCCCGTCCGGGGCGGGCAAGACGACGCTGTCGAAGCGTTTGATGGACAAGAATCCCGACATCCTGATTTCGGTCAGCTGGACGACCCGCGCTCCGCGCCCCGGCGAGGAGAATGGCCGCGACTATGTCTTCGTCAGCGAGGACGCGTTCGAAAAGAACATCGCCGCCAACGGTTTCTACGAATACGCCAAGGTCTTCGACCACTATTACGGGACGCCGCGCGCGCCTGTCGAAGAGGCGCTGGCCGAAGGCCGCGACGTGATCTTCGACATTGACTGGCAGGGCGCACGCCTGCTGGCTGAAGCAGCCCCCAATGACGCCGTGCGAATCTTCATCCTGCCGCCCTCGCTGCGGCTTCTGGAAGACCGGCTGAGGAAGCGGGGCCAGGATCCGGAGGACGTGATCAACCGCCGGATGGACCGGGCCGAAGCGGAAATTTCGCACTGGAACGAATACGACTACGTCATCGTCAACGAAGACTTCGCCCGTGCGCTCGATGAGATCGATCTGATCCTTCATGCCGAGCGCCTGCGCCGCACGCGCCGCCCCTGGCTCGACGGCTTCGTTTCCGAACTGTTCAAGGAACGGAAATAGTCTTCTCCTGCTTCGAGGCCCCTTCGGGGCTCTTCAGCATGAGGAGGATTGCGATACGTCCCTCATCCTGAGGTGCTGCCGCAGGCAGCCTCGAAGGACGAGGAAAGCTACCCCTTCGCCCGTCGCCAGGCCTCGGCCAGTCGGAAGAAGCCTTCCGGCGGGATCGTCTCCGCACGCGCCGTCGGTTCGATCCCGGCCTCGGTCAGCAAATGCTCCGCCGTCGTTCCGGCCTTCGCCGCCGCCGAGGACAGGCTGGAGCGCAGCATCTTGCGGCGTTGCCCGAAGGCGGATTCGGTGACGGCTTCGAGGGCGCCGTGATCGTTGAAACGTTGCCCGGCGGGCAGGGGGTGCAGCACGACGACCGCCGATTCCACCTTGGGCGGCGGCGTGAACGCCCGGGCCGGGACTTTGAGGCCGATACGCGCGCTCGCGACGGCCGCCGTGAGGACGGCCAGCCGGCCATAGGCCTTCGTTCCGGCCTTGGCGACGACCCGGTCGGCCACCTCGCGCTGGAACATCAGGATCGCGGCAGTCCACCAGATCGGGGACGCCTTCAGCCACTTGATCAGCAGCGGCGTGCCCACATTGTAGGGCAGGTTCGACGCGATGATGGCCGGTTGTCCGGCGACGAGCGCCGCCTCGTCGGCTTCCAGCGCATCCGCCTCGATCAGCGTCAGCCGGTTGCCATGATGCGCGCCGGCCTCTTCGAGCGCGGGCAGGAAGCGCGGATCCTTCTCGATCGCGATGACGCGGCTGGCCTCGGTCGCCAGAAGCGCGCGCGTCAGCCCGCCCGGACCGGGTCCGATCTCGACCGCGATCATGCCGTCCAGTGACCCGGCGAGCCGCGCGATCTTGGCTGTGAGATTGAGGTCGAACAGGAAGTGCTGCCCGAAGGATTTTTTCGCATCGAGCCCGTGCGAGGCGATCACCTCGCGAAGTGGAGGCAATTCGCTCATACGCCGCGCCTCCGGCCCATCTCGGCGGCGAGTTCGATCGCCGCGATCAGGCTGTCCGCCCGTGCGACGCCCTTGCCGGCGATGTCGAAGGCCGTGCCGTGATCGGGCGAGGTGCGCACGATCGGCAGGCCGAGCGTGACATTCACCCCGTTCCAGAAATCGAGCGCTTTCAGCGGGATAAGCCCCTGATCGTGATAGAGACAGATGGCGGCGTCATATCCCGCGCGCGCTTCGGCGTGGAACATCGCATCAGGGGGAAGCGGCCCGGCAATGTCGACCCCCGCCGCGCGAAGGGCGTCGGCCGCGGGCGCGACAATTTCGATTTCTTCGCGTCCGATATGGCCGTTTTCGCCGGCATGCGGGTTGAGCCCGGCCAGGGCCAGCCTGGGCGATTCAATCCCGAAGTCACGCTTCAGCGCTTCGTTCGTCACCCGCGCGACACGCTGGATACGATCCGTATCGAGCGAAGAGATCGCCTCGCGCAGTGGCAGGTGGATCGAGACCAGCGCCACACGCAGCGACGGACCAGCCAGCATCATCACGGGGCCGCGCGCGTCGTCCACGGGCAAGCCCGCGGTCAGTTCCGCGACGAACTCGGTGTGACCGGGGTGCGTGAATCCCGCGTCCCGCAGGACCGACTTCGCGATCGGATTGGTCACCACCCCGCAGGCATCGCCTGCGATGGTCAGGCCGACGGCACGCTCGATGGAGGAGATTGTCGCCGGCGCATTCCGGCTGTCCGGCTCTCCCGGATGTGCAGGCACGGCCAGCCGGGACGGAAGGACGGGCAGGGCGCGCTGAAAAACGCCGGAGGCATCGGACGGAGCGGCAATCTCGGCGGCATCGGGTCCGTAGAGCGAAGGATCGCCGATCACGAAGAAGACCGGTCCGCTATCCTTCAGGGCCCACCAGGCGGCACGCGTGATTTCCGGGCCGATCCCGGCCGGATCACCCTGCGTGACGGCGACGGGCCGTCCCATGACTAGCGGTATTCGATCGTCGCTTCGCGGCGCAGGTCACGCAGCCAGCGGCGCGACTGGTTGGACAATTGCTGCCCGCGCAGCTGCTCCTCGACATCGTCGCGGGTCGGCATGCCGGGGCCGCCGATCGAGCGCTCGCAGACGAGGAAAGCCTGACGGCCTGCAGCGGTCTCGAGCACCTGGGTGTGGTCACCCGTATCGAGACCGGTCAGCGCATCGCGAATGTTCGGCAGCAGGGAGCTCGCCGGGATTTCACCGAGCGGCGTCGCGAAGGCTCCCGGAACGCCGGAAATCGCGCTGTCGACATTCTCGCAGCTCGCCTGCTCCAGGGCGCGGCGCATTTCGTCGGCCGTGGTGTCGGTAACCGCGCTCGTCGGCACGGTGACCTGCGTCAGGTCGTACTGGACGGTCGTCGTGCCTTCGCGTTTCTGGATCATCGCGATGATCATGTAGCCGCCGGGGACGCGGATCGGACGCGACAGCTGACCGGGTTGCAGCACCTGCGCGACCTGTTCGACTTCCGGACGCAGCTGGCCGCCAAGCACCCAGCCGACTTCACCGCCATTGGCCGCGGACGGAGCGGCGGAAAATTGCTGCGCAACCACCTGGAAGGGCGCGCCTTCGCGCAGCGCATTCAGCGCCGCGGTGGCTTGCTGCTGCAGGCGCTCTTCGCCGCCGGCAGACGTCAGCTCGAGAAAGATTTCCGCGATGTAGTATTGCGGCTGCGAGGCGCTGGCGGCGATGCGTTCCAGCGCGGCTTCGATCTGCTGGTTCGACACGCGGATCCGGCTGCCATAGCGGCCGCTGACGATGATCTGCCAGGCGATTTCCGCTTCCAGCTGACGGCGCAGCGTGGAGATGTCGACGCCCGCTGCGGCCAGCTCCTGCTGGATCTGGGCACGGGTCGTGCCGTTGCGCTCGGCAATGTCATCGATCGCCTGATCGACCTCGGCCGCGTCGACGTCGACATCGAATTCCGCGGCAGCCTGAAGCTGCAGCGTTTCGTCGATAAGACCGCGCACGGCCTGTTCCTGGATGCGCTCGATCGCTTCGGGCGAAGGTTGCTGACCGGAAGACGCGATGATCATCCGCATGCGATTGCGCACGTCGACCGTCGTGATGGGCTGGTCATTGACCAGGGCGACGATGCCCTCGACCTGCTGGGCGGACACCGCCGGAGCGATGACCAGCGCCAGAGCGGCGGCGAGCGAGGACATAAGGAGGCGGGCGCGGTGCTTCATGACGTTCCGGTTCTTCAGACGCGTTCGAGAAAATACCCATTGGCGGGCAGGAGGCAATCGCCGCGACTGCACCCCGTTTAGTCTTCCGATCCGACGCTGCCGAGGGTGAACAGGGTGAGGCGGATCTGGATCGATTCCGAGGGTCCGAGAATGCCGTATGAATAATTCTCGCGGGCGTAGAGAATTCCCAACTCGGTACAATAGTCGCGGTAGGTGAAACCGGCGGTCTGAAGGCGCGATACGCCAGCTTCGAGATCCCGCGTCACACTGTATCCAAAGGACCAGTTGTCTGTGAGCCGCGTCGACAGCGCCAGATAGGCTTCCTCGCGCGGACCGGGCAGAACCTGGCTGTCGTCGAAACGGGAATAGGAGAGGATCGTGGTCACCGGACCGATCGTGCCATAGGTCGACAGATTCAAACGGTTGATCGATCCGCTCTCCGGGTCGATCCGCGAATTGGCGTTGACGATGAACGAATTCAGATCGACGCCGAAGTCCGCAACGATATCGGAATCGTCTCCGCGCAGCCCCGATCCGGCGTCGAAAACCGGGTCGCCGTCGAGGCGGCGGCTCTGTCCGACAAAGGCGGAGAATTCATACCCGTTGCTGAA
Organism: Alphaproteobacteria bacterium; assembly: GCA_016124205.1. GTDB lineage: Bacteria > Pseudomonadota > Alphaproteobacteria > Caulobacterales > Maricaulaceae > Hyphobacterium. The sequence goes on along the minus strand of WGOD01000001.1, from coordinate 550,151 downwards.
TGTGGCGTTGTAGCGGCCGCCAAATGTGACCCGAACACCTTCTTCCCAGAGATCGTAGCCCGGCGACCGGTTGGACGCGAAGATCACGGACTCGGTCAGATCGACATTCTGGCTGTCTTCGTTCGGGATGCGGCCGGCATGATCGTCGTCGCTTGCGGCAACCACCTGGATCACCGGCTCGATGATCGAGTCGACCGATTGTCCGGGCCGGTAGAGCGGCCATGACAATTCCGCTCCCGCCATGCCCAGGAAGCGGCCGAAGGAATCCGACGTCAGCGGGTCCGCCGGCGTGGCACCGGGAATGTCCTCAAGCGCGTAATAATCGGCCCGGGCAAAGGCAAAGGGTTCGAGCACAAGGCCTTGCGGGGCAATCCAGCGCGCGCTCCAGTCCGCTTGCGCACTGGCGCGCCGATAGTCGATCCCGGCATCGCGGGTCAGCGAGATCGTGTTCAGACGGGTGCGCAGGAAGCCGCCATTCTCGCCGAGTTGCGTCGTCGTCCGATAGTCCGCCATCGGTGCGGCGACCGGCAGCAGATCGTCATTCTCTCCCACGATCAGGCTCTGGAAGGCCGCCCCGGCGACTTCCGCATAATAATTCTGCCCCTGGCCCTGCAGAAAGAGCTGGCTGGTCAGACGGCCCGCATTCGTTTCCACCAGCCCCGGATAATCCTGATAGAGCTCGTTCAGATCATAGCGGCGGATATGCAGGTCATCGGACGCGACCTGAACGCCGAACCCCCAGTCCCACTGATCCGAGATTTCGAACTCGCCGCCGCCGAACAGGTGATAGCGCAGCGCATCCTCGCCGAAGCGGTTTCCGTCGCCGTCGATCTCGCGCTCATAGGTGATCGAGCCTTCGAAGCCGAGACGGCCCGAATAGAAGCGCTTGCGGTACTCGCCAATCAGCAGCGGCCGCACATTGGTCATCACTCTCGGAGAGAAGGTGAAATCCTGATAGGGCGAGATCGCCCAGTAATAGGGCTGCTGATAGCCGATACCGAGTCGCGAGGAGACCGAGACCGTCGGGAAGAGGAAGCCGGACCGCCGCGCGGACGATGGATCGGGGTGTGCAAAGGCCGGTGCGTAGAAGACGGGAACGCCGAGCGCTTCGAAGCGGACGTTCTCGTAATAGATCATCTGGTCATCGGTATCCTGCACGACGCGCTGCGCGCGCAGCCGCCAGGTCGGCTCATGTCCGGTCTCCGAGCACAGCTGGCAGGCCGTGTAATAGGCGTCGCGCAGTTCCAGCGTGCCGTTGCTGCGGCGCACAGCATGCGCTGCGGCGGCGCGGCCATTGTTTTCCATCAGCGTGGAGAAGCCGGTGGCGATCCCCGACCCCATCTGGTCGTCCAGCTCGACTTCGTCGGCGTACTGCGGCGGTGCGTCGGCGGAATAGATCGTGACATTGCCGCGTGCGATCACGCGGCCGGTCTCGGGGCGGTATTCCAGTTCGTCGGCGGTGACGGTGCGGTCGCCTTGCCGCGCCTCGACATTGCCGCGCGCGATATAGGCCCCGGAACCACGGTCCTCCGACATGGTGTCGGCTTCGATATAGACCGGCTCGTCGTCGCCCGATTCCTGCGCAAACGCCGGAACGGCTGCGGTGCCCGCAAGGAAAAGCGCGGCGAGAGAGGCAAGTCCGGCTCTGACCGCCATGAAATCTGTCCTTCCGTCGGGCACGAAATACCGTGTTCGAATGGTTATCGGATGCGGCCGCGCGCGTCCACGCCGGATGATCACCCGTCTTCGGTCGATGCCAGATAGGCGAGGGCAAGCAACGCCGTGATGGCCGGGGCGGCCCAGGCCGCGGTTATCGGGGGCAAGGCCGCCGAATTGCCGAACGAGGCGAGCAATTCCTGGACAAAATAGACGACGAATCCGGCCGCGCCGCCGGCCAGCGCGAAACTGGCCGCGCCGCCAAGGCGGTAGAGCCGCAGCGTGGCAGCGGCAGCGAGCAGTGACACGGCAATCAGCGTCAGGGGCAGGGCGAGCAGGGTCTGCCAGCGTAGTTCGAAACGGTGCGTCGTCAGCCCTGCTTCGCTTGCCGCCGTGATCACGCCGGGCAGATCCCAAAAGGCGATCGTGCGCGGCGAGCGGGACCGCTCGAACAGGGCCTGGCGCTCGATACCCGTCGGCAGGGACAGGGCAGCGAGCGTTTCGGGCTCCTGACCGGGCGTGCTCTCGATCGCGTTTTCAAGACCCCAGAACCCGCCGCGCAGCACGGCGCGCTCGGCATCGATTCGCCGATCAAAGACCGGGCGTCCGCCGTCGACCTGCCGGTAGTAGAGGAAGCGCGGGCTCGTCACTGCGCCAGCGTCGCCATCGACATCTGCGGCGGCAATGATGACATAGCCGTCCTCAGTCAGTTCGCGCAGCCAGATCGGGTTGCTTTGAACGCGGTTTCCGCTGGATCGGGTCAGCGAGGCTTCCTGCGCCTCGTAGCGGGCATTCAGCGCCGATCCGACCGGGTTCAACGCCATTGCCCCCAGAAGTCCGCCAATCAGGGAGATCCACACGGCCGGTGCCACGATCCGCCAGGCCGAATAGCCCGACGCGCGCATCACGATCAGCTCGCTACGGCGGTTGAGGCGGAAGAGTGCGGTCAGGATGCCGAACAGGAAGATGAAGGGCAGGGTCTGCTCGATCAGCAGCGGCGCCCGCATCAGGGTCAGAACGAACAGATCGGTTGCCGGGATATCGACCCGCGTGCCGATGGCGCGCGTCTGTTCCACGAAGTCGACCAGAAGAATGATGGTCACGATCACGCCGAACGACAGCGCCAAACCGGCCAGCATCTGGATTGCGAGATAACGGCTGAGACGGGAGGAGAACGGAATCATGCTCCGGCCTCCCCGGCTTGCTCCGCCGTGCGCGGTCTCCGCACCCGGGGCATGTAGAGGACGACGAGCGCCCCCGCCGCACCGAGTATCGGGATGAGATATTGCACCACGTTGAGCGCGGAATCGTCGGCTGCCGCCGATTGCACCGCGAAGCCGAGCAGGCGGATCGCCAGCGCAGCCGCCACGCCGATCTGCACCCTTCGGCCATAGCCCATCCGGGAATGCTGGCCGCCGAGGAAGACCGCCGCCGCGATCAGCATCACGGTGATGTTGTAGAGCGGCGCGGAGAGCCGGTAATGCGCCTCGGCATAGAGGCGTTCAGCCCCGTTCGAGCGCGCAACTGAAGCGGCATCCGGGTTGAACAGCTCGTAGAGGAATTTGTCGCTGTCCTTGAAGAACAGCACCTGCGCCGCATCGACGAATTGCGACAGGTCGAACTCGTATCGTTCGAAGGTCAGGATCGACAGCGACCCGTCGGGCTCGCGCTGCTGCACATTGCCGTCGAGCAGCACCATGACCGGGCGTTCCTCGCCGCGCACGATCACGCCTTCGCGCGCCGCGTAGGACGGGCTGGATTCCCCGTCGCGCGCATCATGGATGAAGACATCGAGCATGCGCCCGGTCGAGGTCGTCTCCCGCGCATACATCGTCACACCGGCGCCGAGATCGGAGAAAGCGCCAGGACGTACCAGGCTCGCCGCGACGTCGGTGCGCAGGTCGTGGATCGCGCGGCGCATCTCCCGGTAGGCCAGCGGCTGGACGAAGAGATTGACCAGAAGGTTCGCGATCACCGCCAGCACGGCCAGCTTCATCATCGGCGAGATCAGCCGCCAGCGCGTCAGTCCCGACGCGCTCGCCACCGTGATTTCGCTCTCCGTCGTCATCCGGTTGAGGCCGGCGAGCGCGGCGATGAAGAGCGCGAAAGGTGAGAGCAGGGCGATCAGCTGGGGCAGGGCCAGCAGCGTCACCTTGATGAAGATGAAGGCCGTCTCGCGATAATCCGAGATCAGATCGATATTCGTCAGCGACTGCGTCAGGATGGCGAGGCCCGCGAAGGCCGCCGCGGCCGTCACGAAGGGCACGAGCAGCTGTCGGAAAATATAGCGCTGTACGAGAATCATTCCGGGGCCGGCTGCCTTGTGCGAACGCGGCCTTCTAACCTACATGCCAATCGGATACCACTACGCGCTGAACCTATCGCGCCGCGCATCCGCGCTGGCCGCACCGCAGACAGAAAGGCTCCATGATGAAGATCAAGTTCGCATCGGCGAACCCCTCGACCGGCTCCCTCGCGGTTCCGGTGTTCGAGAAGTCGACGCTGTCCGACGCCGCGAAGGCGGTCGACAAGGCCGCGGGCGGCGCGATCACCCGCGCCATCAAGGCCTCGCGTTTCTCCGGCAAGCCCGGCGAGACTCTGGAAATCTACGCCCCGGCCGGTGTCGACGCGAACCGCATCATTGCGATGGGCGTCGGGGCCAAGGGCAAGCTCGACGGCAATGGTTTCGAAAAGGCCGGCGCGTCGCTGGTGAAGTCGCTGCTGACCGGTGGTGAGACCGATCTCGCCGTCGTCCTGACGACCGTTGCCGACGCCGAGATGGCCGCGCGCTTCGGTCTGGGCTGCCGTCTGGCGGCTTATCGCTTCGACGCTTACCGCACGAAGCTGGACGACTCGAAGAAGCCGACGCTGAAGAATGTGACCCTCGTCGTCGACGACGAGAAGGCCGGCAAGGCCGCCTGGAAGTCCTGGGGCGCGGTCGCCGACGGTGTCGACCTGGCCCGCGACCTGGTCAACGAACCGCCCAATGTCCTGACCCCGCCGGCCTACGCCAAGAAGGTTCAGGGCCTCGCCGATCTCGGCCTCGAGATCGAAGTGCTCGGCGAAAAGGAAATGAAGAAGCTGGGCATGAACGCCCTGCTCGGCGTCGGCCAGGGGTCGGTGCTCGAATCCCAGCTCGTCATCATGAAGTGGAATGGTGGCAAGAAGGGCGACAAGCCGCTCGCCTTCGTCGGCAAGGGTGTCTGCTTCGACTCCGGCGGCATCTCGCTCAAGCCGGGAGCCGGCATGGACGAGATGAAGGGCGATATGGGCGGGTCCGCCGCCGTCGTCGGTCTGATGCGTGCGCTCGCCGGCCGCAAGGCCAAGGTCAACGCCATCGGCGTCATCGGCCTCGTCGAGAACATGCCGGACGGCAATGCGCAGCGTCCGGGCGACATCGTCACCTCGATGTCCGGCCAGACGATCGAAATCCTCAACACCGACGCCGAAGGCCGCCTCGTTCTGGCCGACGCGCTGTGGCACACGCAGAAGGAATTCGATCCGGAATTCATCATCGACCTGGCGACGCTGACCGGTGCGATCCTGATCGCGCTCGGCCACGAACATGCCGGCATCTTCTCCAATGACGACACCATCGCTGACGGCCTGACCAAGGCGGGTCTGGCGTCCGACGAGAAGGTGTGGCGCCTGCCGGTCGGTCCGGAATATGACCGCCAGATCGACAGCCCGATCGCCGACATGAAGAATATCGGCGAAGGCCGCCTTGCGGGCTCGATCACCGCGGCGCAATTCCTCCAGCGCTATGTCAACGGCAAGCCGTGGTGCCACATCGACATCGCCGGCACCGGCATGTGGGCCGGCTCGAAGGATCCGCGCCTGCCGACCTTCGGCACCGGCTATGGCGTGCGCCTGCTCGACCGCTTCGTGCGGGACAATTACGAGAAGTAATCAGCGATGCCCGGCGAGCTGTGGTTCTATCATCTCGAGCGGACCACGCTCGCCGACGCGCTGCCTGAACTCCTCGAAAAGACGCTCGACAAGGGCTGGCGTGCCCTTGTCCGGGCGCCCTCAGAAGACCGGATCGACCAGATCGACGGTCTTCTCTGGACGGCGAGGGATGACGGATTCCTGCCGCACGGACGGTGGGACGAACCGGACCCGGATCGCCAGCCCATCCTGCTCTCGCTGAGCGAGGACAATCCCAACAAGTCGGACGTCCTGTTCGCGCTCGACGGGGTCGCGCCGGAACGCCCGGACGCCTTCGCGCGCTGCTGCGTCGTGTTCGACGCCGCCGACGAAGGCGCGGTGCAATCTGCCCGGTCGCTCTGGAAGAAGGCCAAGGCGGACGGTCACTCGATCGCCTACTGGAAACAGTCGATCGAAGGCCGGTGGGAGAAACAGGGATAACTTGCCGGCGAACGGTTTCATTCTCCGTTCAGGCGGCCAGGCGGAACCTCCTCCATCGCGACGTGTTGAATCACCGAACACAGGCCGCCAGACATCGGGCAAGGGAAACGACCATGAAACAGCGCGCTATCGCCGTCGGTATTATCGGAATCGTCGCCGCCTGCTCGACCGCGCAGGAAACCGGCATGGTCGGACCGGCGCCGGAGCCTGATCCCATGATGACGGAATGTGCCGCACCTCAGCTGCAATATCTCGTCGGCCAGCGCATCGGCGAAGTCGATACCTCGACCCTGCCGCAACCGCACCGCGTCGTGCCGCACGGCATGGCCGTGACGATGGAGTTTCGCGCGGAACGCACGACTGTCTGGCTGGATGCGAATGACCGCGTCGAACGCGTGGTGTGCGGCTAACGTCCCGCAGCGAACACTTCGTCGCGCTTTCTGAACGCGTCGAGTTCCGCCTCAAGACGGTCGATCTGCTTCAATCCCTTGTCGAAGCGCTTCACCAGGCCCGATTTGAGGTGCTGGCGCACGTCGTCAGGGTCATTTCCGCTCGTCCTGGCGAACAGGGCCAGCGCAGCCAGCAGAGTATCCTCGGACAGATATCCCATCCGGCGCGAGGTCCAGCCCGTTCCCGAATACCCTTGCCGCCCCTCGAACTCGAAAGCCGTATTCGCCAGAAAGACGCCGAAGCCCATGTAGACCGCTGTCAGATCGGTCAGCAATTCGTGATCTTCGTCCTGAAAGCTCTCGGGCAGATATCCCGCCAGCAGATAGTGCGACAGTTCGTGTGCGAAGGTCGCGATCAGGTTCTGCGGCTGTTTCACCAGACCAACATCGTACCGGATCAGGACCGAATTGCCGTCTATCGAGAATGTGCCCGCCGCCTGTGCGGTTTGCGGGGTCAGGAAGTGATACTCGCTGACCTGCTGCGTGCCCGCGCTTTCGAACCCTTCCAGATCGACATGCCAGTCCGCCATCCCGGCGAATTCGGCCACCGTCCGGAAAATCGATTCCGCCATCTCGCGGTCGGTTTCACCTTCGACGACAAACGTGCCAAGCTTCGGCAGGACCATCGGCGTGTGACAAAGCTGCCTCTGGGATCCGAGCGTCTCGTGCAGCATCGTGAACCTGTCCAGAAGCCAGGCCTCGATACTTCGGTCGACAATACGGCTCAATCCGAACATCGCTAGGCCTCCGACTCGGCCACTTCCAGCGCCTCTGCCGCCTCAAGCCAGTTCAACTCCGCCGCCTCGATCAATTCTTCGGCCCTGGCGCGCTTGATCTGAAGCTCCGTCGCGGTTTTCGGATCCTTCTGGTAGAGGCCCGGCGCGGCCAGCCCCTTGTCGATCACGGCGAGGATGCCCTTCAGCCGCTCGATTTCCTTTTCCCACTTCGCTGCTTCGGCGCGCAACGGCTTCAGCGCGACGCGTTTCGTCGCCGCGTCTCGGCGCTTCTCGGTCTTCGCGTCGACCGGGGCCGCCTTGCGCTTGCCGTTCTCGTCCTTGCCCGGCTTGCCGGAGAAGCGCGCGCGATACTCCTCCATGTCGCCGTCATAGGGCTCGACCGTGCCGCCTTCGGAGAGCCACAGCCGGTCGGCGCAGCTCTCGATCAGATGTCGGTCGTGGCTGATCAGGATGACCGCGCCCGGATAGGCGTTGATCGCGTCGATCAGCGCGGCGCGGCTGTCCATGTCGAGGTGGTTGGTCGGCTCGTCCATCAGGATCAGATGCGGCCCGTCAAAGACGATCAGGTTGAAAAGGAGCCGCGCCTTCTCCCCGCCCGACAGCTTCTTCGCCGGGGTTTCCTGCAAATGGATCGGCAGGCCGAAGGTCGCCAACCTTGCGCGGCGCTGCGCCTCGGTCGCGTCGGGCATGCGCTCCACGACATGGTCGTAGGCGGAATGGTCCGGCGACAGCGCATCCATCTGGTGCTGCGCGAAATAGGCGACGAGCGTCTTCTTGTGCTTGCGGAAATGTCCGTCGAGCGGTTCCAGCTTGCCCGCCAACAGCTTGGCCAGCGTCGACTTGCCCGAGCCGTTGCGCCCCAGAATGCCGATTCGGTCGTCCGGATCGATCCGTAGGTTGAGATCGCGCAGGACGATTTTCTCGCCATAGCCCAGGACTGTGCCTTCCAGCCGCATCAGCGGCGGGGCCATCTGGCGCTGCGGCTCCGGGAAGTCGAACGGCGCGACCGGATCGTCGATGATGGTCGCGACGGGTTGCATCTTTTCGAGGCGCTTCACGCGGCTCTGGGCCTGTTTCGCCTTTGACGCCTTGGCCTTGAAGCGGTCGATGAAGGCCTGCAGGTGACGGCGTTCGTCATCCTGCTTGGCTTTCAGCTTCATCTGCAGGCGCTGGCGCTCGGCAAGCTGGCGCTCGAAATCGTCATACCCGCCTTCATAGATCGAGACCTTCCCGCCCTTGAGATGCGCGATCCGGTCGACCGCGCCGTTGAGGAGGTCGCGGTCGTGACTGATCAGGAAGACCGTGCCGGGATAGTGCTTCAGATAGGTCTCGAGCCAGACCGCGCCTTCCAGGTCGAGATAATTGGTCGGCTCGTCGAGCAGCAAGAGGTCCGGCCGTGCGAACAGCACGGCGGCCAGCGCCACGCGCATCCGCCAGCCGCCGGAAAATTCGCTGCACGGGCGCTGTTGTTCCGCGGCGGTAAAGCCCAGACCGTTGAGGATCGAGCCTGCTCGCGCCTCGGCGCTGTGCGCATCGATATCGGCGAGCCGCGTCTGGATCTCGGCGATACGGTGAGGATCGGTCGCGGTCTCCGCTTCGGCGAGGAGGGCCGTCCGTTCCCTGTCGGCGGCCAGCACGACCTGCATCAGCGTCTCCGGTCCGCCGGGCGCTTCCTGGTCGACGCTGCCGATACTGGCGCCAGGGCGCACGCGCACATCGCCCGATTCCGGCGACAGATCGCCTTTCACAAGGCGGAACAGCGTGGACTTGCCGCAGCCATTGCGCCCGACCAGCCCCATCTTGCCCTTGGCGGGCAGGTGGAAGCTGGTCTGGTCGATCAGGATGCGGCCTTCCATGCGGAAGGTGAGGTCGTTGACGTGCAGCATAGCCGGCGCCGACTAGCACGGCTTCACAGGGCGAAAAAGCGCCGCTATAAGCCGCCGCGAATTCAACCGTCCTCCCCGACACCAATGGAGTTTTCAAAGATGGCGCTCGAACGCACCTTCTCGATCATCAAACCCGACGCGACCGCGCGTAACCTGACCGGCAAGATCAACGCGATGATCGAGGCCGCCGGCCTGCGCATCGTGGCCCAGAAGCGCGTCCGCCTGTCGAAGGCCGCCGCCGAAGGCTTCTACGCCGTGCACAGCGAGCGTCCCTTCTTCAACGATCTCGTCTCCTTCATGATCTCCGGCCCGGTCGTGGTCCAGGTCCTCGAAGGCGAGAACGCCATCGCGAAATACCGCGAAGTCATGGGCGCGACGAACCCGGAAAACGCCGACGAAGGCACGATCCGCAAGACCTTCGCCGAATCCATCGAGGCGAACTCGGTCCACGGTTCCGACGCCCCGGAAACCGCGGCTCAGGAGATCAAATACTTCTTCTCCGACCTCGAAATCGTCGGCTGATTTTCCGATCAGTCCTGAATTTCGAAAGGCCCGGCAGCAATGCCGGGCCTTTTGCTTTGGGCGGTCAGTTCACCCGGCGGGCGATGTAGAAGCCGTAGCTGACGAAGTCGCGATAGCGCTCATAGAGCGATATCTCCGTCTCTTCCGCCGCGACAATCGCCATCGCCGCCTCGCTGTTCGCATGGCGTTCGAGAAACCCGGAAAAGCGCTGCTGCATCGGGCGGTAGTAGTGGTCCAGCCAGGCCGAGTCCGGCAGAACGAAATACCCCACCGGCGCATAGCCCAGCCGTTCGAGCACGGCCATCTTCGCTGACGCGGTATCGACTTCGGGATACTGCGCATCCCAGTGCGCCTGCAGCTCGGCCGGACGGTCGTGCGTCAGCCAGGTCAGCTCGGACACGGCAAGGATGCCGCCGGGTTTCAGATAGCGTTTCCAGGCGGCCGCTCCGGCTTCAAAGCCGATATTGTAGATCGCGCCTTCGGCCCAGAGGGCATCGAACTGCCCCGCCTCGAAGGGCAGGGTCTCCATCGAGGCTTCGAGCGTTTCGAGCCGATCGCCGAGGCCCGCAATCTTCGCGGCCGCGTTCAAGCGCTCAAGGAAGTCCGGCAGGAAGTCGACCGCCGTCACATGCGCACCCAGATCGTGCGCCAGCACGAGTGCGGAGGCACCGGTTCCGCAGCCGATATCGGCAATCCGCAGATCGGCCGAGGGCTCCAGCCCGGATAGGGTGATCGCCTGACGGGTGACGGCCGCGCTGCCCGGTCCCTGGCGGCTGCCGTCCAGATGCAAATCGATGAGGAGTTGAAGATCATCCATGCGGTGATTTTCAGCACAGGACGGGGACAGGCGCCATGGTTTTCCCGCTTACGCGGACGCGATCCGTCGCTACATAGGCCTCATCATGCGTCCCGTGACGCAGGAACGCCGGGGGGCGTCCGACACGGGAGACTGCCCATGCGTGCCGCCCTTCTTCTGGCCGCTTCAATTCTGATCATCGCGCCCGCCGGTGCGACCGCTCCGGCCGTTAAGGCCGAGGTCGAAGCCGTGACCGCCTTCGGGCTCGACGTGACCTTCGCTCCGACCGAAGCCGGATCGCTGGACGAAGACGTTCAGACGGCCGTCACCAACATTCTCGGCGCAACCTATGCCGACGTCGTCGCGCTTTATCCCGACCTGGGGGCCGTGACGGTCGAGGTGCAGGCGATCGACCGCCCCGCCGTCGATGCGATCGGCGGCGTCACCGGCCGCGCGCAGCGCCCCGGCGTGATCGTGATCGAGGTCTCGGTCACCTATCCCGATGGCGCGCTGGCAGCGGTAGAGGCCAATCTCGCCCGCAATTTCTATCACGAGCTTCACCATCTCGCGCGCGGCTGGACGATCGAGGACAACGCCTTCGGTCCCGGCATCCACATTGCCGCAATCAATGAAGGCCTCGCCGTCGTCTTCTCCGAGGAAATGACCGGGCAGGCCGATGCATCCGGTGTCGTGCCCGACGATCCGGAGGCCTGGGCGCTCGAGATCCGCGACCTGCCGCTGAGCGCCAATTACTGGGATTGGATGTTCGACCACCCCGACGGGCGCGAGGCGATCGGCTACCGCACCGGCACCTGGCTGGTACGCCAAGCGATGGCCAACACCGGCCTCAGCCTGCTCGAACTGGCCGAACGCTCACCTGACGAGATCTGGCAGATGGCAGGATTTGAACCGCGGGTGGAGTGAAGTCCGGTTTTCGATTTGCGAAACCGGGGCGTGTCGGGTCTAACCATCGTTTGGTTGGTGGACGCATGTCCGCCGGATTCCCGGAGCACCCCATGACCGACATCGCCGCGCTGGTCGCCCGCCTGCCCAAGGCCGAGCTTCACCTGCATCTCGAAGGGTCGCTGGAACCCGAACTGATGTTCGACCTAGCCCAGCGCAACGGGATCGCCATCCCCTATGCCTCGGTCGAGGAAATTCGCGCGGCCTATGAATTCTCGAACCTGCAGGACTTCCTCGACATCTACTATGTCGGGATGAACGTGCTGCAGACCGTTGAGGACTTCTACGACCTGACCCGCGCCTATCTGCAGCGCGTCCATGCCGACAATGTCCGCCATGTCGAGGTCTTCTTCGACCCGCAGGGTCATACAGACCGGGGCATTGCCTTCAGGACCGTGATCGACGGCATCACCCGCGCCCTTGGTGACGCCGAGGCCGAATGGGGAATGACGCACAAGCTGATCCTCTGCTTCCTGCGTCACCTGTCCGAAGAGGCCGCGTTCGAAACGCTTGAGCAGGCCATGCCGCATCTGGACCGGATCGACGGGGTTGGCCTCGATTCCTCGGAGATGGGGCATCCGCCGTCGAAATTCGCGCGCGTCTTCGCGAAGGCGGGCGAACTGGGCCTCAAGCGCGTCGCCCACGCTGGCGAGGAGGGCCCGCCGGAATACGTCTATGAGGCGCTCGACCTCCTGAAGGTCGACCGGCTCGACCACGGCAACCGGTCGCTCGAGGACACTGCGCTGGTCGACCGGCTGGTGGCCGAAAAGATGACGCTGACTGTCTGCCCGCTCTCCAATCTGCGCCTGTGCGGCGTGGAGCGGCTGGAAGACCATCCGATGAAGCGCATGCTCGATCTGGGCCTGCGCGCGACCTGCAATTCCGACGATCCGGCCTATTTCGGCGGCTATGTGAACGACAATTATGTCCGCACCGCCGAGGCCGTCGGCCTCACCGCTGACGACATCGTCGAACTGGCGCGGAACAGCTTCCGCGGCAGCTTCCTGGAACCCGCCGAGATCGAGCGCCGTCTCAAGGAAATCGACGCCGCAGTGGCGGGCTGAAAGCCGCCACAATCACCCATAGACTCGCACGAGATTGGATTTCGGGAAGGGAAGACCGATGACCGACCACTCGCGCCACTATTCCGACGACGCCTATCGCGGAAAGATGGGCCGCATGGGCAAGATGCGCGGCGTCAGCGACCTCGTTGCTTCGGCGCAGCGCCTCTACCGCATGATGAAAAGCCCGGACACGCCGCGTTGGGTCAAGCTGATGGCCGTGTCCTCGCTTGGCTATCTCATCCTGCCGACGGACGCCGTCGCGGACCTGATTCCCGTCGCCGGTTTCATCGACGATGCCAGCCTGATCGCCGCCACGCTGGCGGCGATCGGCTCGCGATGGGACAAGGTCGAGGACCAGTCCGAAGGGCTCGACGAGGCGGCCTAGTCCGCCGAGCGGATCAGCCGGACCGCTTCTTCCAGCATTGCGTCGGTTTCGCCGCGAATGGCGGGCAGGGCGATCCGCTGGTCCGGCACCAATGGTCCGACCGTCTCGTCGCCATTGGGGCGGATGATCAGCGCCTTGGGATAGCCGACGGTCAGCCCGGTATTCGGCAGGGTGAAATGTTCCATCGCGCCGTGGGTCGTGGCCATGTCCGCCGTGGTCTCGCCAAGCACCGTGCCGAAGCCATAATCCTGGATCAGCGCTGCCGTCGTGACGGCGTTGGAGAAGGAATAGCGGTTCACCAGAACCCAGACGCGCCCGTCGAAGCGTTCGCCCTCGCGCGGCGACGCGTACTCGATCTCGAACTCCACGACATCGCCGGGCGCGTGACCGGCATAGAGGTCGGCGAAACACGCCGAAACGCTGCCGGCCGCCGTGTCACCGCTCGCTTCCAGCCGCGCTTGATTGGCGGCAGTCGTCTGGTCGCTGACGCGGATCCGGAAGTCTGACGCGAAACGGAAATCTTCGTCCGCGAACCACGACACGACCGGGTCGGAAAAGGAATTGTCGCCCCCCGGATTGTCCCGCAGGTCGAGGATCAGATCGGTTGCGCCCGCCGCCATGAAATCCGCAAAGCTCGCATCGACGAACGCCACGAAATCCGAATTGTCCCACATGTCCGCACCCGGCACGGTATTGTAGAAGGGCCCGGGCCGCAAATAGGCGATGTCGCCGCCAACCATCCGTGCCGCCTGTCCGTCGAGCGAGAAGGTCTCGGCCGTGACGGATTCGCGCGCGTCGCGTTGCTCCGCGCTCAGGAAGGGCACGGTTACCGTTTCCGTCTCGCCGCCCGCGCGGCGCACGGTCAGCTCGGCCTCGATCATCTCCGGCCATTCAATCCAGATGAGGCCCGGCAGGTAGAGTTCGACGAGCGTGTGCGTCAGACGCGGCGTGTCGGCCGAGACATTTTGAGCCAGGCGGTCGAGCCAGATCGGATTGGGGTCGCCGTTGAAGGCGAGAATCTCGTCCCCGGGTTCGAGGCCGAGCCCAGCCGGGGCGCTTTCGACGAAGACCGCGCCTTCATGCACACGAATGCCGACCGGGAAGGCCCGGCCGCCCGCTTCGCGGAAGGCCGCATAATCCGCCATCGGGAAGTCGATCCGCGTGTGGGCGATCCGGGCGAGCGCGGCGAAGCGCTGAAACGCGATCTGCGCCTCCAGCCGCGTCATCGGCCGGTCGAACCCCGCCAGCATTTCCTGATAGCGCTGCTCGAACATGGCTTCGGGCGTTACCGCGAACAGATTATAGCTGGCCTCGCGCAGGCCGGAATAGAGCGCGGCGAAGTCCTCGCGCACGGCTTCGGGCGGCAAGTGGTCTGTTGCCGGATCGTCCTGGGCACAGGCCGACGCGGTCAATGACATCGCGGCGAGGGGGAGGAGTAGGGATCGAAACATGTGTCATTCCTTGCGATAGTCCCGGCATCCGGGAAAGGTGTTCGAATGCGCATCGAACTGGACCGCCCCGTTTGTGAGCGCCATGACCGGGGCTTCCTCAATGTCTGACCTTTTTCTGACCGGGCATTCCTGACGTGAAAACCGAGCCTTCAGATCGTCCCTTCACCCTCGGGGAGTGGCGCGTCACGCCGGCGACGGGCCGGATCGCCGGCGCGCAGGGCGAACGCGAGCTCGAGCCCAAGGTGATGGGTCTGCTCTGTCTCTTGGCGGAGCGGAACGGCGAGGTCGTCACGCGCGAGGACATGGCCGACCGGCTCTGGCCCGGCGTGACGGTCAATGACGACGCGCTGGCCCGCACGGTCTGGAAGCTGCGCCAGGCGCTCGGCGATGATGCGAAGAGCCCGCGTTATGTCGAAACACTGTCGAAGCGCGGCTATCGCCTGCTCGTCGTGCCGGAATTCGACGCGGAGGCGTCGGGAGCGAGCTGGCTGACCCAGGCTCTGCCCTACGCCGCAATCGCCGGAGTTGCCGCCATTGTCCTGTTCGCGGCCAGCTTCATTTTCGGCGGCGAGCCTTCGCCATCCGACGACACGGCGACGCTCGTCCAGCGCGCCGACGCCTTCTATTATGAGTTCGAGCCCGCCTCGAACGACGCTGCGCAGCAGCTTTATTTGCGCGCGCTTGAGATCGACCCGGACAGCGCACCGGCCAATGCCGGTTATGCCAACACGCTGACACAGGATGTCGTACGCTACGCGCCGGATGCCGCCAACCTCTCCGGTTCCCGGATCGCGGCGGCGCTGGAACTCGATCTCGCCAATGACCCGGACGCCCGCGCGACGCTGGAACGGGCCGAGGACTTCGCCCGCGCGGCCATTGCCGCCGACCCGGAATTTCCGCTCGGCTATCGCGCGCTCGGCCTGTCGCTTTCGGCGCAGGGCGATCTCGAGGGCGCGATCGCGGCCTATAACCGGGCCCTGACGCTCGACCCGGACGCGTGGGAAGCACTCATCAACCTGTCCGACCTGCACCGCATTCGCGGCGAAGACGAGCTCTCGCTGCGCTACATGGAGCAGGGGTATGAGGCGATGACGCGCGTCTATGACGAGCAGACCGTCCTCATTCGCCCCTGGTATTCCGAAACCGGTCTGAATATCGCCCGCGCGCACCGCGAAGCGGGCCGCCCCGGCGAGGCCGAACGCTGGTATCGCCGCGTCCTGTACTGGGACCCGGTCCAGCCCGACGCGCTCGCCGAGCTCGCGGACCTGACGGGCGAGGGCGGCTAGTCGTCATCGGTTTCGTCTTGACGTGAGAGCGGTATCTCGTGCAACGTGTGGTACATGATAACATTGCAAACAATGCTTGTGGCAGCTCTGCTGACCGGGACCCCGTCGGAGGAGGGCTGTGGCGCCCCGGCGGGAACGGACGCTCTGCTCGACACGGCGGGTCAGCGCATCCTCCTGATAGGCGAATCCCACGGAGCGGAACAGGCGCCGGCCTTCGTGACGGCATTGGCTTGTCTGACGGTGGAGCGCGGCGAGACGACCGTCGTGGGACTTGAGCAAAGCCACATCGAGCAAGACCGGATCGATGCTTTCATGGAGTCTGGCGGCGGACCCGCGGCACGTTCTGCCTTGATGGAGGGATCCTCCTTCTGGGACTTGAGCCCGATGCGCGACGGTCGGTCGAGCGAGGCGATGTTCGCAATGATGGATGCGATCCGACGGATGCAGGCGGACGGCGCGGAGATCGAGTTGCTCGCGCTCGATTTCGATCCGATTGCCGACGCCGATCTGGCCGAGGCGGACAGTACGCGCGACGCGGCCATGGCGCGCCGGACCCTTGCGGCAGCGGAGCGCGCCGACCGGGTGATTGTGCTGGCGGGGGGCGTACATGCCAGAGCCACGGCCTTTCGGCATGGTGAATATTACGCCGAGACGATCGGCAGCCTGCTCCCGCGCGAAACCTTCCTGTCGGTCAACACGCTGACCGACGGCGGAACGTCCTGGAATTGCCGCGGCGCCTCGATCGAGGCGGTGGAATGCCGCGTGCACGAAAGCCATGGCGGAACCTTCGATGGTCCGCCGCGCGTGCTGGAAGAGGGCGAATACGGCGATACGCCACAGATGCAATTCTACGGTGACGCCTATGACCGTTTCGTCTTTCTCGGTCCGGCGACGGCCTCCCTGCCTGCCATCCCGCTGGACGGTGACGCAGCAGACTAGTCCTCGACCTTCGGCGTCTGCCGCAGCGATTTCTTCTGCGCATGCTCGGCCTTCTTGGCCTTCTGCTTGCGCACCGACGAGATCGACGGCCGCGTCTTCTTCCTCGGCTTGGGAGCATGTGTCGCGCGCTCGATCAGCCGCGCGAGCCGGTCGCGGGCGTCCTGCCGGTTGCGTTCCTGCGAGCGGGCATTGCCGGCCTCGATCACGATGACGCCGTCCTTGGTCATGCGCGACCCGGCGAGACGGCGCAGGCGCGACTTCACGACATCGGGCAGGGCCGATGACGCCATGGCGTCGAAACGCAGCTGGATCGCGGTCGAGGCCTTGTTGACGTGCTGCCCGCCCGGGCCCGAGGCGCGGATATGCCGCTCCTCCAGCTCGCTCTCGTCGATGAAAAGGGTGTCGGTGACGCGCATTCTTCCGCCCTCAGGCCGGATTGATCAGCAGCCCGTCGACCTTCGCGTCCGTCCGGACCACATCGCCGCGCACCCGCGCCTTGCCCGACGCGACCAGCTTCACGCAGGCCGGGTAGAGCTGGTGCTCGGCGGTGAGGACACGCGCCGCGAGATCCTCGGGCGTATCGCCGCTCAGCACCGGCACCGCCGCCTGACCGATGATCGGGCCATTGTCCATTTCCGCGCGGACGAAATGCACCGTACAGCCGTGCAGCTTCACGCCCGCCTCGATCGCGCGCTCATGTGTGTGCAGGCCCGGGAAGGACGGCAGCAGGGACGGGTGGATATTGATCAGCCGGTCGCGCCAGTGATTGACGAAGTCTGCGGTCAGCAGCCGCATGAAACCGGCAAGGCAGACCAGCTGTGCGCCCGATGCCTCGATCAGATCGCTCATCACCGCTTCGAAGGCTTCGCGCGTTTCGTAGCCGGCATGATCGACAATGGCCGTCGGGAGGCCCGCATCCTTGGCGCGGTCGAGCCCCCCCGCATCGGGGCGGTTCGACAGGACAAGCGCGATCTCGGCCGGAAAGTCGGGCTGCTCGCAGGCGTCAATGAGCGCCTGCATGTTCGAGCCGCGTCCGGAGATCAGTATGGCGAGCTTCGTTTTGGCCATGGCTATGCCGTTTTCAACGCCCCGCACACGAAGGCGGCTTCGCCCGCGGCCTCGAGATCGGCGATCACGCCATCGGCGTCTTCGGCTGCGACCGCCAGCACCATGCCGATGCCGCAATTGAAGGCGCGCGCCATTTCGCCGTCCTCGACGCCGCCGGTCTTCGCTAGCCAGTCGAACACGGCGGGACGTTTCCAGCTGGAATAGTCGATGACGGGCTTGAGGTGATCCGGCGTCATGCGCGGCGGATTTTCAACGAGCCCGCCGCCCGTGATGTGGGCGAGGCCCTTGATGCGGCCCGACCGGATGACCGGCATCAGCGCCTTCACATAAATCCGCGTCGGCGCAAGCAGAGCGTCGCCGAGCGTCTGCGACGGATCGAAGGGCGCGGGCGCGTCCCAGCCAAGGCCCGACAGGCCGACGATCTTGCGGATCAGCGAATAGCCATTGGAGTGCGGCCCCGACGAGGGCAGGGCGATCAGTACATCGCCGTCCTGCATCGTGTCGTGCTTCGGAAGCAGGGCGTCGCGCTCCGCCGCACCGACAACGAAGCCGGCGAGGTCGAAATCATCGCTGGAATACATGCCCGGCATCTCCGCAGTTTCCCCGCCGATCAGCGCGCAGCCGGACTGGCGGCAGCCTTCGGCGACGCCTGAAACCACCTGTTCGCCGCGCGCGGGATCAAGCTTTCCGGTCGCGAAATAGTCGAGGAAGAAGAGCGGCTCTGCGCCCTGCGCCAGCACGTCATTGACGCACATGGCGACCAGGTCGATGCCGATCGTGTCGAGCCGGCCGGTGTCGATCGCGATGCGCAGCTTGGTGCCCACGCCGTCCGTGCCGGAGATCAGAACCGGGTCCTTGAAGCCCGCGGCCTTGAGGTCGAACGCGCCGCCAAAGCCCCCGAGCGCGGCCTCCGCGCCCGGGCGGCGGGTCGAGGCGGCCAGCGGCTTGATCCGGTCCACCAGCGCGTCGCCCGCATCGATATCGACGCCGGCATCGGCATAGGTCAGGGAATTGCTCTTCGATTCGCTCATTTCAGGTCCGGCTCAGGCTTGCGTGTATGCACCGAATAGGTCAGGCACGGGCTTCACCCATGCCGCAGGGCGGGTATAGTCGCAAGTCAGCCCTGCCGACAGGAGTCTTTTCCGTGCGCAACCTTCTCGCCGTTCTGGCACTTGTCATCACCGCCTTCGCCGGTTCAGCGCGCGCGGACACGCCTTTTACCGTGACCGGGGTCGAGATCGACGCCTCGGCCTCCAATGCGCTTGAAGCGCAGACGGTGGCGATGCGCGAAGGTCAGGTCGCGGCGACCCGCGTCCTGATCAACCGCCTGACCCTGCCGGAAGACCGGGGCAATCTGCCGCCGATCGGCGCGGAAACCGCGGCCTCCCTGATCACTGGCCTGCAAGTGACCGACGAACAGCGCAGTTCCACGCGCTATCTCGGTGAGCTGACGGTGAATTTCTCGTCGCGCGAAGTGCGCCGCTTCCTCAATGGCGCCGGCGTGCCCTTCGTGGACGCGCAGGCGCGCGAAACGCTGATTCTGCCGGTCCTGCGCACGGGTGACGGCCTCCTCCTGTGGGGCGGCAATCCCTGGATGGATGCCTGGCGTGAAGGTGGTTTCACCCATGCCCTGACGCCGATCCGGGCACCGGAAGGCGATGCGGGCCGCATGTTTATCGATGCCCAGACCGCGGCGAATAACGACACCCAGGCGATGCATGACATCGCCCAGGCCTTCGGCGTCCAGTCCGTCGCCGTGATCATCGCCAGCGGCGGTGAGGGCGGTGTCAGCTTCAACGGCACGATCTTCGAATTCGAGCGCGGCGAGGTCGTCGCCACGACGCCGGTCTCCGGCTCGTCGGGCGGATACAATGGCGCGGCAGCGCGCGTCGTCGACCAGCTGGAAGACGCCTGGAAGCGTCAGGTCGTCGTGCGCGGCGGTTCGGCAGCGGAGATTCGCGTCACCGTGCTCTACAATTCGCTTGAACAGTGGACGCGTTTGCAGACCGCGCTGACCGGGGCCTCCCTGATCTCCAATGCGCGCCTCGATGCGGTGACGTCGACCGGCGCGATGATGACGCTGACCTATCGCGGCACCGCCGAACAGCTGCGCCGCGAACTGGATGCGCGCGGTGCCGTACTCGGTCAGGACCCCGACATGGGGCTGACGGTGACCCCGCGCTGACACCTGCCGGACGGCCAATGCCATGAGTGAACAGCTGGCGCTCGGTTTCGGGCCGCGAGACGAATTCAATGCTGCAGGCTTTGTCGCGAGTCCGTGCAATGCCGACGCGCGCGCCGCGCTGGAAAACTGGCAGGCCTGGCCCGGCCATGCGCTGGCGCTGATCGGCCCGGCCGGCAGCGGCAAGACCCATCTCGCGCGCATCTGGCAGGACCGGACCGGCGCGGCCCTGATCGACGCGCGGCGGATCGGCGAGACGCTGGACGCCTTGAGTGCCGAGACGCCTGTGGTGGTCGAGAATGCCGACCGGGGCGTCGACGAGGATGGTCTGTTCCACCTGATCAACCGCGCCGGACAGGACACCTTGCCGGGCCTCTTGCTCACTGGGCGCGCCGCACCCGCATCGTGGCCCGTGAACACGCCGGACCTGCGATCGCGGCTCGCGGCGATGCCCGTGGCGGAACTGACTGAACCGGACGATGCGCTGCTCCGGCAGGTTCTGCAGAAACTCTTCCGTGACCGGCAAAGTCCTGTCACGCCCGGTCTGATAGATTACCTCCTGCCGCGCATGGAACGCTCGATCGATTCCGCGCGGCGGCTGGTGGCGACGCTCGATCTCGTCGCACTTGGGCGGCGTACGCCCGTCACCCGGGCGGTGGTGCGCCAGGTCCTGAAAGACCTGTCGGAAACTGGCGAGTCGGATAGTCTGGACGAGTGATGGAAAGCATGGACGCTCAGACCGCGAACACAGCGCCGGGCGCCGCCGCAACCGGCAGCGATGCCGGAGCGGCGTTGATGAATTCGACGGACCGATTCCTGAACCGGGAACTCAGCTGGCTGCAGTTCAACATGCGGGTGCTGGAAGAAGCGTCGAACAAGCAGCACCCGATCCTCGAACGCCTGCGCTTCCTGTCGATTTCGGCGAGCAATCTCGACGAGTTCTACATGGTTCGCGTTGCCGGCCTGCGCGCACAGGTGCGCAACGGCGTGACCACCCCGTCCATCGATGGCCTGACCCCGGCCGAACAACTGGCGCGCATCAATCAGTTCGCCGGCGAACTGATGGACGAGCAGATGACGCGCTGGCGCCAGATACGCCGCGAGATGACGCGGGCGGGCGTGAAGCTGCTGGACGCCGGACAGATTTCGAAGACCGACCGGGACTGGCTCCGCAAAAATTTCCTTGAGCACATCCTGCCGGTGATCACGCCGCTGGCGATCGACCCGGCGCACCCCTTTCCCTTCATCCCCAATCTCGGTTTCGCACTGGCGCTCAGCCTCCGGCGCAATGCCGATCGCAAGCCGATGACCGCGCTCATTCCCTTGCCGTCGGGTGTGCGGAGATTTGTGGAACTGCCCGTACGCCGCCGCAACAAGGCGGGCCGGCCGATCAAGCGTTTCGTGGCGCTGGAAACCGTGCTGATCCTGTTCCTCGACACGCTCTTCCCCGGCTACACGCTGGAAGGCAAGGGGACATTCCGGATCCTGCGCGACAGCGATATCGAGATCGAGGAAGAGGCCGAAGACCTCGTCCGCGAATTCGAACAATTGCTGAAACAGCGCCGCCGCGGTGTTCTCGTCCGCCTGAAGGTGTCCGAGGAAATGCCGCCTGACCTGCGGCGCTTTATTGCCCAGCACCTGAAGGCCGAGCCGAGTGACGTGCTCGTCGTTGAAGGCATTCTGGGGCTCGCCCAGCTCAGCCAGCTCATCCCCGATGACCGGCCCGACCTGCTGTTCGAACCTTATGAGCCGCGATTCCCCGAACGCATCCGCGACCATGGCGGGGATTGTTTCGCGGCGATCCGGGCCAAGGACATCATCGTCCACCACCCCTATGAGAGCTTCGATGTCGTCGTTCAGTTCCTGCGCCAGGCGGCAGCGGACCCGGACGTGGTTGCGATCAAGCAAACGCTTTACCGAACCTCGAAGAACTCTCCCATCGTGGCGGCGCTGATCGAGGCGGCGGAGGCGGGCAAGAACGTCACCGCCGTGGTCGAACTGAAGGCGCGCTTCGACGAGGAAGCGAACCTGAAATGGGCACGCGACCTCGAACGCGCGGGCGTGCAGGTCGTCTACGGCTTTATCGAGTACAAGACCCACGCGAAGGTCTCGCTGGCCGTCCGGCGCGAGGGCGGGGATCTGCGCACCTATGCGCATTTCGGGACCGGCAACTACCACCCGATCACCGCGAAGATATACACCGACCTGTCGCTGTTCACCGCCGACCCGGCCTTCGGGCGCGATGCCGGACGCTTCTTCAACTATGTCACCGGCTATGCGCGGCCTGAGGACATGGAGCGGCTCTCGACCTCGCCCGGCGACATGAAGGGACTGATCCTGCGGCATATCGAGCAGGAGATCGAAAACGCGAAGGCCGGAAAACCTGCGGCGGTCTGGGCGAAGATGAATTCGCTTGTCCACCCGGCGATCATCGATGCGCTCTACCGAGCCAGTCAGGCCGGCGTGCGGATCGAGTTGGTGATCCGCGGCATCTGCTGTCTGCGTCCCGGCGTGCCGGGCCTGTCGGACAATATCCGCGTCAAAAGCATCGTCGGCCGCTTCCTCGAACATTCGCGCATTGTCTGCTTCGCCAATGGCGGCGAGATGCCGAGCGAGCGGGCGAAGGTCTTCATTTCCTCGGCGGACTGGATGCCGCGCAATCTCGACCGTCGGGTCGAAGTGCTCTGCCCGATTCAGAACCCGACCGTGCACCGCCAGATCCTCGACCAGATCATGGTCGCCAACCTCAATGACGAGGCCCAGTCCTGGTACATGCAGCCAAGCGGCGAGTATGAGCGGGTGGATACCGCCCGCCGGGCCAAGCCGTTCAATGCGCATGCCTGGTTCATGACCAATCCCAGCCTGTCGGGCCGCGGCCAGGCGCTGAAGAACGACCAGCCCGCCACCCTGCCATACTCGGGACCGCGCCTTTGAGCCTCTTCGGAAGCCGCAGCGACCGCGACATCGCCGTCATCGACGTCGGCTCCAACTCGGTGCGTCTGGTGCTCTTCCGGCTTGAGGGGCGGGCGTTGTGGCCGATCTTCAACGAGAAAGTCTCCGCCGGTCTCGGACGCGGCATGAGCAAGACCGGGCGTCTGAGCGAGGAGGGCGTCGAAACCGCCGCCCGCGCTCTGAAACGCTTTGCCGCGCTACTTGATGCCCGCAAGGTCAAGGAACGCTACGCCGTGGCGACCGCGGCGGTTCGCGCTGCTGAAGACGGCCCGGCCTTTGTCGAGCGCGTGCGCGAAGAGAGCGGCATCTCGATCGAGGTGATCTCCGGCGAGGAAGAGGCCCGCCTGTCGGCGCTCGGCGTGCTGGCCGGCATCCCGGACGCGGACGGCGTCGCCGGGGACCTTGGCGGTTCGAGTGTCGAACTGACGCCGATCGCCGACCGCCGGACAGCCGACGGGATCAGCCTGCCGCTCGGGCCGCTGGCGCTCCCGGACGGGCTCGATACCGATCGCAAGACGATGAAGAATTTCGTCGACGACGGCCTCGACGAATCCATCGCCATGCTCCGCGAGCAGGGCAAGACGCTTTACGCTGTCGGCGGCGCGTGGCGGGCGCTGGCGCATCTGGCGATGGAAACGCTCGATCACCCGCTGCGTGTCCTGCACCAGTACGAGCTGAACCAGAAGGACGCCGCCAAGATCGCCGATTTCGCGGCCTCGACCTCCTCGGTCTCGATGTCGGGCGTGCAGGGCGTGTCCGGAAAGCGCGCCGAGCAGCTGGCCTATGCCGGTTTGCTGCTGAAGCGGCTGATGAAGCTCGGCAAGTTCAAACGCGTCGTGTTTTCCGCCTATGGCCTGCGCGAAGGCGTGGTTTTCGATCACCTGTCGAAACAGCTTCAGGCCGACGATCCGCTGATCGCCGGTGCGGACGCGCTGGCGTCGCCTGCCGCGCCCGCACCGGATTTCGGCCGTGCGCTCGGGGAATGGCTGGAGCCGGTTTTTGCCGCCAAGGAAGAGACGCTCGGCGAGCGCGGACCGCTGGTTCGTGCCGCGGCCTGCCGTCTGGCCGATCTCGGGGCGCGCTTTCACCCGGACCACAAGGCCGACCTCTCACGCGAGCTGGTGCTTTACGCCCCGTTCGCCGGAGTTGATCACGCCGAGCGGGCCTTCATCGCGCTGGCGATCCATCACCGCTATTCGGGCAAGAAATCCCCGGTCGACATGCGCATCTTCGATGCGCTCTTGAGCGAGAACCAGCGCGCGTCCGCCGTGGCGCTTGGCCTCGGCATGCGTCTGGGCGCGGCGCTTTCCGGCCGGTCCGAGGACTTGCTGTCGCGCTTTTCCATGGTCGTGGAGAATGGCACGCTGCGCCTCGAAACCCCGGCGCGGGAGCGCGAACTGGTGATCGAACGCGCGGCCTCCCGCTTTGAGCAATTCGCCGAAGCGGTGGATCGAAAGCCCGAAATCGCCGAGGCGGGCTGACGCTGTTCTGCGTCGAACGGAAATCAGGCGTCGCGCGCGACGACTTTCCCGTTTTCCAGTAGCAGCGCGATCTTGCCGCGCTTCAGCTTCAGCGCGGTTTCGCCGAACACCTCGCGCCGCCAGCCCTGCATCGCCGCCACGTCCGCATCGTCTTTCGCCGCAATGGCTTCCAGGTCCGGCACGGTCGCGATCAGGCGGGGCGCCACGCCGATATCGTCGGCCACCAGCTTCAGGAGCACTTTCAGAAGCTCTGTCGTCGGTCCGGCGCCCGCAGGCGGCGGTTCCGGCGGCGTTACGCTCGGCGCGTGCTTCTTCGGATCGCTCAGCGCGATCTTCAGCGCTTCGAGCAGACGCTCGGCCGGCTTGGAACGTTCGAAGCCGCGCGGGATGGAGCGCAGCTGCGACAGCTGCTCCGGCGAGGTCGGCGCGGCGTGCGCGATCTCGTAGAGGCCTTCATCCTTGATCACGCGCTGGCGCGGCATGTCGCGGGTCTGCGCCTCGTGTTCGCGCCAGGCAGCGGCGGCCTTCAGGCCCGCCAGCCATTTCGCCGTCGTCTTGCGCAGCTTCAACCGCTTCCACTGATCGTCGGGATTGAGCGCATACGTGTCCGGATTGGAGAGGATGCCCATTTCCTCGGCGACCCAGGACAGGCGGTCCTTCGATGCCAGCCGGTCGCGCAGGATCGGATACATGTCGCGAAGATGCGTCACGTCGGCGAGGGCATAGCCCAGCTGGTGGTCGGACAGAGGCCGGCGCGCCCAGTCAGTAAAGCGGGCGCCTTTCTCGACATTGCGCTTCAGCACCATGCGCACGAGATTGTCGTAGGCGATGCTGTCGCCGAGACCGAGCGCCATGGCAGCGACCTGGCTGTCGAACATCGGCGCGGGGATCAGCCCCTTGCCCTTGTGATAGAAAATCTCGAGGTCCTGCCGCGCGGCGTGGAAAACCTTCACCACGCTCTCGTCGCGCAAAAGCTCGAAGAAGGGCTCCAGATCGATCCCGTCGGCCATCGGGTCGATCAGCACCTCGGTCTCGCCGCCCGCCGCCTGGATCAGGCACAGGATCGGCCAGTAGGTGCTTTCCCGCATAAATTCGGTGTCGATGGCGACGAATTCGCACTGCCGCAGCGCAGTGCAGGCTTCCGCCAAGGCCTCGGTCTTTGTGATCACATTCATGGGGACCGGGTTTAGCGATGCGCTGCGGCTTTGGCGAGGCGGCGTGTCAGGCGATCGCATCCTTTCCCCGGTGACCGATCCACCAGCGCCAGAAGGTCAGGCCTGCGAACGCGGCGCTGACGAGCGCGATCAGGACGAATGCGGTCGGGATCGGCAGGCCGAACATCGCCAGAATGGCCAGCGTGGCCTGCCCGAGCGTCGCCGTCGCGGCGTTCAGGATGCCGCCTGCCGCCAGCAGTCGCCCGCGCAACTGCGCCGGGGCGCGGCGCTGTGCCATGGCTTGAAGGGGCACGACAAACAGGCCGGCGGAGATGGCCGCAAGGCCAAGATCTGCGATCAGGCGCCAATTGCCGCTGTCTGCGATGAATTCGGCCGAACTGACGAGGACGGCATCGGCGGGAACCGGTGGGTTGCCTATCGTCTGCCAGGCGACATCCAGCGGAAAGATCACGAGGCCGATCGCGCCCGCGATGGTGAAGGGCAGGGCATCGCCCTTGCCCGACAGCGTGCCGCAGAGCACCGCGCCAATCGCCGCGCCGATCGTGAACAGGGCGCTGAAGAACAGGACCGTCGTCGCGTCCGCGCCGAGCACGTCCCGTGCGAAATTCGGCATCAGCGTCACGATGGAGGCCGCCAGCATCCAGAACCACGCCGCTCCGATCAGGGGGCGAAGGACGAGTGGCCGTACAAACGCGACCCAGAGAACCAGAATGAGCTCAATGATCAGAACGATCAGCGGGAAGAGCAGAATCATCACAGGGCGTAGGACGAAAGCCCAGACGGTCTTCGCTGAGGCATTTTCCGGTCCCATGAAGGAAGGATATCGGGTCCAGCTCCAATAAGTTTCGAATATGCCGAGACGGCTTTCGTCCTCCGGCGGCCGTGCGGGAGGCAGTTGGCGCATTGAAAGCCAGCCCACGACCGCGACGGCGACCAGAATGGCTGCGACCAGACCTGCGCCGCCTTCACCGCCGATCAGGACCGTGCCGAAGCCGACCCCGAGCAGAACCGCCATGTTGAGACTGCCCGAGATCAGGGCATTGCCCGGCACGAGTTCCTGCGGTTCGAGAAGGGTGGGGAGGGCCGCATTCTTGGCCGGCGCGAAGAAGGCCGACTGCACCCCCATCAGGAAGAGCGTGCCCATCAGAATCCACGGGTTCTCCAGAAGGAACCCTGTGCCGGCGAGCAGCATCAGCCAGATTTCCGCGAACTTGGTGAAGCGCAGCACGCGGGTGCGGTCGAACACGTCCGAGACGCGCCCCGCCATCGCCGAGAACAGGAAAATCGGCAGGGTGAAGAGCGAGGCCGCGATGGGTACGAGGACCGCGCTCGGAAGGTCCATCACCGTCATGCCCTGATAGGCGACGAGGGTAACGAGCGCATAGCGGAAGAAATTGTCGTTGAAGGCGCCGAGCGCCTGCGCGACCAGCAGCGGCAGATAGCGGCGCTGGCCGAGGAGGTTGAGGGCAATCCTGGCGCTCATGACCTTCCCTCCGCTTCGAGTTCACGCGTGCGGGCCGAGACCCGGTCTTCCAGCGTTCTCATGAAATCCTCCTTCGACAGGCCCGGCTCGATCGGGTCGAGAAACTCGATCACCGCCGTGCCGGGATGCTTGGCCCAATCCTGCTGTGGCCAGAACAGTCCGAGATTGGTCGCGACCGGCACGACGGGCCGATCAAGCTGCTTGTGAAGGCGATAGACGCCCGACCGGAAGGGCTTGGTTTCGCCCACCGGTGTCAGATGGCCTTCCGGGTAGATCAGGATCGGGCGAGACTCGGCGGCCGAGCGGGCAATCCCGTCATTGAGCGATTTGTGCGCCTGCCGGCCGCCCTGGTTGTTCACCACGATCGCGCCGCAGCGCTTCAGCACCCAGCCGATCAGCGGAAATTTCAGCATGTGGTCCCCGACCACGAAATTGATGTCGCCGGTCTTGGCCATCAGCACGATGCCGTCGCCCCAGGACTGGTGCTTGGCGGCGATGATGACTTTCTGGTTCTTCGGCGGCGTGCCGCGCACCTCCACCTTGATGCCCGCGACATGGCGCATCAGAAAGACGGTGAAGCGTGTGTAGGACCGAAGGCCGTGCATCAGGAAGAAGCGGCCGGGGATCAGCCCGATCGTCGCGCACAATATGGCGTAGACGCCGGACATGCCCCAGTAGAGGACGTTGAATACGAAGGCGCGCATGGCGTGTCTCCTCAACCCGTCTTCAGCACGGCCATCACGGCGCGCACGAACTGGTCGACATGACCGGTGAGGGGAGAGCGGATCCGTCCGAACAGGCGGTATTCGCCGGCCTGCATGACGACGCCCATCGCCATCGCGCTCTTCAGTTCCGGATCGTCCTTCGGGATCTCTCCCGCCGCCATGGCCGCCGCCACGCGCCGCGCCATCAGCGAGGACGGGTCGGCCCCGCCATCGCCGGAGCGCGCGAGAAAGACGTTCCGCTGCGTCAGGTGATAGGCGAATTGCGACGGCTCGGTTTCCGCCAGTTCGCAGAACGCGCTGACCACGGCGCGGACCGTCTGCTCCAAGGACGCGCCATCGGAGAGGGTTTCCTTCACCAGGCCCATCAGCCGCTTGTGGATCGCCTCGAACAGCTGGCGGGCGAGCGCTTCCTTGCTCTCGAAGTGGCGGTACATCGCCCCGTCGGACAGGTCGCAGGCTTTCGCGATGTCCTTGATCGACACCCCGTCGATGCCGTGTTCGGCGAACAGGCGCAGCGAGGCGCGCTCGATCCGGGCCTTGGTCGACCCGTCCGGCGCACTGACCCCGCGCTTGGGATCCTCCCGCATGAACAGGGCCCTGTTGAGGTATTTCGACATCCGCAAACACTCCATGTGAGCGATCATTCACACGAGCAATAACCGATCTGTGGATAACCTGCAAGTGAATACTTACTTACAAAGCAAGAAGCGGGTGGGACGCCGCATTGGGGCAGGGCATTACGGTTGACGGGAGGAAATCGCTGATGAGCCACTATCTTTTGATCCACGGCAGCTGGCATGGCGCCTGGGTCTGGTACAAGACCGCGCCCTTGCTGCAGGCCGAAGGTCATGCGGTGACCTGCGCGGAACTGCCGGGCCGCGGACGCCATCCCGCCGCGCCGGCTTTCGTCGGCCTCAAGGACATGATCCGCGCCGTCCTGAAGCAAGTGCCGCCCAACGTCCGCTTCACCACCGTCGCGCACAGCCGATACGGCATCCTCGCCTCGGCGCTGGCCGAGGCCGTGCCGGACCGGGTTGAGCGGACCATCTATCTCGCCTCCTACATGTTGCCGCCGGGCGACCGGGCCGCGGACTGGTTTCGCTCCGACCGCAAGAGCGCACTCCTGCCGGGGATCGAGGTCAATCGGCTGGCCCTGTGGGACTGGCTGCAGCCGCACGTCTACCGCGACGCGCTCTATCACGACTGCCCAATAGAGGACTGGATGCTGGGCCGAATTATGCTCTGCCGCGAGCCGGCCCGGCCCGCGATCACGCGGCTGAAGCTGACCGAGGCCAACTATGGCCGCGTCCCGCGCGCCTATATCCGCCTGACCGAGGACCGGGCGGTGACGCCAGCCCTTCAGGACCGCATCATCGCCGCAACGCCAGTCGACCGCGTTGAGGACATCGCCGCCAGCCATTCCGTCTATTTCTCGAAGCCGGAGGAACTGGTCAGGACAATCTTGAAACTCTCGGCATCCTGACCGCCTCGATTCCTTGACAGGCAGGCCGCTTCGCGGGCATGTCGCGCCCTTCTGACCGATGCTTTCCCCCGAAGGGTTTTTCGCCATGCACGCCTATCGCTCGCACACTTGCGGCCAGCTCCGCGCCTCCGATGTCGGCGCCACCGTCCGCCTGTCCGGCTGGATCCACCGCAAGCGCGACCATGGCGGCCTGCTTTTCGTCGACCTGCGCGACCATTACGGCCTGACCCAGTGCGTGCTGGAGCCGGAGAACGCGCACTTCGCCAAGCTGGAACGCCTGCGCGTGGAAAGCGTCGTCACCATCACCGGAAAGGTCGTTGCGCGCTCGGAAGAGACGAAGAACGCCAACCTGCCGACCGGTGAGATCGAGCTGCGCGTGGAGGACATGTCGGTCCAGTCCGAGGCCGAGGAACTTCCGCTGCCGGTGTTCGGCGAGCCGGAATGGTCCGAGGAAGTGCGCCTGAAGCACCGCTATCTCGACCTGCGCCGCGAGAGCCTGCACAAGCGCATCGTCCTGCGCTCGAAAATCATCGAGTCGATCCGTCAGCGCATGATCGGTGAGGGCTTCACCGAATATCAGACGCCGATCCTGACGGCGTCCTCGCCGGAAGGCGCGCGCGACTATCTCGTCCCGTCCCGCCTGCATCCGGGCAAGTTCTACGCGCTGCCCCAGGCCCCGCAGCAGTTCAAGCAGCTGATCATGGTCTCCGGCTTCGACCGGTATTTCCAGATCGCGCCCTGCTTCCGCGACGAGGACGCCCGCGCCGACCGCGCACCGGGCGAATTCTACCAGCTCGACATGGAGATGAGCTTCGTCACCCAGGACGATGTCTTCGCTGCCATCGAGCCGGTCCTGCTCGGCACGTTCGAGGAATTCGCAAACGGCCACGACGTCACCAAGGCGCCGATCCCGCGCATTCCCTATGCCGAGGCGATGCAGAAATACGGCTCCGACAAGCCGGACCTGCGCAACCCGATCGAGATGTGCGCGGTCACCGACACCTTTGCCGGATCGGGCTTCAAGGTCTTCGCCGGCATGATCGAGAAGAACCCGGCCGTTGAGGTCTGGGCGATTCCCGCGCCGGGCGGCGGCAGCCGTGCCTTCTGCGACCGCATGAACGCCTGGGCGCAAAAGGAAGGTCAGCCGGGTCTCGGCTACATCTTCTTCCGCGATGGCGAGGGCGCCGGCCCGATCGCCAAGAATATCGGCGAGGAACGCACCGCCGCGCTGCGCGACAAGCTGGGCCTGAAGGATGGGGACGCCGTCTTCTTCGCTGCCGGTCAGCCGAAGGACTTTGCCGCCTTCGCCGGCCGCGCGCGGAACGTCGTCGGCCGCGAACTCGACCTCTACGAAAAGAATGTCTTCAAATTCTGCTGGATCGTCGATTTCCCGATGTATGAGTGGAACGAGGACGAGAAGAAGGTCGACTTCTCTCACAACCCCTTCTCCATGCCGCAGATGGACGCCGACGCCTTCATGGCGCTCGACAAGAACGATCATGAAGCCCTGCTGGGCATGAAGGCCTTCCAGTACGACATCGTCGTCAACGGCGTGGAACTGTCGTCGGGTGCGGTGCGGAACCACCGCCCGGATGTGATGCTGAAAGCCTTCGAATTCGCCGGCTACGGCCCGGAAGTGGTGGAGGAGAAGTTCGGCGGCATGCTGAACGCCTTCCGCTACGGCGCGCCGCCGCACGGTGGTATCGCACCGGGCATCGACCGGATCGTCATGCTGCTCGCAGGTGAGGAGAATCTGCGCGAAGTGGTGATGTTCCCGAAGGACCAGCAGGCACGCGATCTGATGATGCAGGCCCCGGCGGATGTCGATCTTCGGCAGCTGCGCGAACTGCACCTGCGTGTCGTCGCGCCGGATCCGAAAAAGGACTAGTTGGGCTCGGGCTCCGGCTCGCCGTCATCCCACGGCGACATGCCGGCGGGTTTCGGCGGCATGGGCGGGGCGGGCGGTTCGCCTTCCAGCTCGGATCCGAATTCGATCTCGCCATCTTCGTTGCGGAATTCCCAACGGAATCCATAGCGCTGTTCGCCGCTGGTGACGACGTCGCCATCGGGCGACACGACGAAGCTGTAGCTCGTGCCCGGCACCCGGACCTGCTGCGGGAAGCGGTGATCGCGCATCATGTGCTCCATCGCTTCCAGACGTGCCCGGGCTGCGGCCAGTTCGGCTTCGCGGCGATCCGCCTCGGCAGCGTCCATGTCAGCCATGGCGGCGGCGCGTTCTTCTTCGCGCTCGATCTCTTCCAGAGCCATTTCAATCGAGCGCCGCACTTCCGACAGATCGCCGGACCGGCGCACTTCCAGCATGACTTCATTCGGAATCTGCGCACCGACATCGCGCAGCGCGTTCACGGCGGCGGCCTGCGCCTCCAGAATGCGCGCCGTATCCACCACCTGCACCGTCCGGCCATTGCTCGACACGGTCACATAGCCGCTCGTCCGCATCGAGATGGGCGGGCAGGGAGCGACCACCAGATCGCCGGGAAGATCGGTGTCCTCGTCTCCGCAGGCTTGTGCCAGCTGCGCTTCGGTCAGGCCTCGCGCGCGGCTGAACTGCGCGCCCGCCAGAACGGCGCCATCAAGGCGCGCGCCGGTGAAATCGGCGCGTTCCAGACGGGCGCCGGAGAAATTCGCGGCGCGCAAATCGGCATTCACGAAGACAACCCGAACGCCTTCGGCTTCGCTGAAGTCCGCGCGCGGCATGCGGGAATCGCGGAAGACGGCCCGGTCGAGCGTCGCCGCGGTGAATTCGGCATGGTGCAGTTGCGCGCGCGCCAGGACGGCGTTCGACAGGTCGGCGCCCTGAAAGCTGACCATGACGAGCCGCGCACCGGACAGATCGCTTCCTGACAGGTCCGAATCCGTGAACCGGATGCGGTCCCCCTGAATGTTCATCAGGTGCGTATTGCTGAGATCGCTGTCGACGAAGGCCACCCCTGACAGCCGGACACTCGTCAGATTGGCGTCGTTGAAACTGGTGTCGTTGAACCGGCATTCCTGCAGGCCGGCATTGATCAGCGTGGCGTGCGAGAAATCGGAATCCTCGAACTGTGCGCCGATCACCAGGGCGTCCGACAGATTCTGGCCGGCAAAATCGCATTCCTGGCAACTGCCCGAAATCGTCACCCGGCGATGCGGATGCTGGTCGCCGTTACCGGCGTCGGCCGCAGCGGCGAGGGCGGCGGCGGCACAGCTGCCAAGCAGGAGGATGGAAAGCGATCGCATCATGTCAGTTCTGCGATACGCCAAAGCTGCTGCAGGATCGACTTAAATTGCGGTAAGCGCGCGGTTGGCTGGCGTTAACGGCAGCTCGGCACCCGCAAGCCTGCCGGCAATTCCGTCGAGGCATCACCGCACGCCGTATTGAGCTGCGACTGTGTCAGGCCATGGGCCCGGCGCATTTCCGCACCCGACAGGATCGCGCCGGTCAGATCAGCACCGGAGAAATCCGCCCCGCCGAAATAGCCGCCGACCAGATTGGCATCGCGCAGATTGGCGTTGCGGAAACTGACTCCGGTGAAGCGCGCACCGAACAGATTGGCCACCGACAAATCGCAGGCCGAAAGATTGGCGCCGTTCATCGTCGCCAGGCTGAGATCGGCTTGCCGCAGACGCGAACCCGACAGGTTCACGTTGGGCAGATCCCGATAGGCCAGGTCGGCCTGAAACAGATTGCATCCCGAGCACGACGCGCCGCCCTGAACGCGGGCGATCTGCGACGCGTCCTGCGCGAGCGCCGGAGCGGCGGAAAGGGCGAGAAGCGCGGCGGCGGCAAGCAGACGTTTCATCCTGACACGGCTCCATTCTTGTCGGCCTACGGCCCTGCAAACTCCGGGCC
The DNA here is from genome assembly GCA_016124205.1 of Alphaproteobacteria bacterium. Taxonomy (GTDB): domain Bacteria; phylum Pseudomonadota; class Alphaproteobacteria; order Caulobacterales; family Maricaulaceae; genus Hyphobacterium. Next base: position 517,247 of record WGOD01000001.1, on the reverse strand, counting down.
GGTTTGTGCGTGGTTCGACGGGATTCGCGAGACATTGCCCCCGGCCCGGTTTCGTGCGACTCGAAGGCGCGACAGGGGGGCAGATGGGATCGTTTATCAACGAGCTTCGGCGCAGAGGCGTGATCCGCGCGATCGCGGGATATCTCGTTGCGGCGTGGCTGATCCTTCAGGTCGTTGCCGCGGTCGAGAACGCCGCGGGCCTGCCGGTCTGGTCTGACGGCCTCGCTCTGATCGTCCTGATTGTCGGCTTTCCGATCATCGTCTTCATGGCCTGGTCGTTCGATCTGACGCCGGAGGGGCTGAAGCCGACGGTGGTCGAGGGCAATTCGGCAGAGCCCACGCGTGCGCTTGATTATGTCATGTTCGCCGCCATCGCCGTGTTCTGCGGTCTGATCGCCTGGCAACTCGCGACGCGGCCCGCCCTGTTCTCGGGGCAAAGGCCCGGTGACACCGTCGCACTGGTCACGCCGGCCGGCGCCGGGCCGCCCGCTGAAGTCGCCGTCGCGCCGCCGCCTGAACTGTCTGTTGCGGTTCTGCCCTTCTCGGCCTTCTCGTCGAACGAAAACGATGGCTATTTTGCCGACGGCCTGACCGAGGAAATCCTCAACTCCCTGGCCTCGCTTCCCGACCTGCTCGTGACGTCGCGCACCTCGGCCTTCCAGTTCAAGGGGCCGGATGTGCCGCCCATCCCGGAGATCGCGCGCAGCCTCAATGTCGCGCATGTTCTGGAAGGCTCGGTGCGGCGCTCCGGTGATCAGGTCCGCGTCACCGCGCAGCTGATCCGCGCTTCCGACGACCGGCACCTCTGGTCGCAGACCTATGATCGGTCGATGGATGATGTGTTCGCGATCCAGGAAGAAATCGCCGAGGCGGTCGCGGCCGTGCTCGAAATCGTGCTCGACGAGGATGCGCGCCGGCGTATGCGAAATTCAGGCACGCGCAGTTTCGAGGCCTTCATCGCCTATCAGCGCGCGCTGGAGCTTTGGAACGAGGCCCATGCCAGCGGGAATTTCGACTTGCTGGACGAGGCTGACCCCTTCTTCGCATCGGCGACCGAACAGGCGCCCGATTTCTTCCAGGCCTATCTGTTGCGCTCGGACCGGCATTCGCATCGCCTGATCGAGATGTCGGAGAGCGGTGAGCCGATCGACGAGACGGTCTGGAACGCGCTGGAAACCGAGCGGGTCGGCTTGCTCAACGAAGCGATGCGGACAACCGAAACGCTGGCGCAGCGCTCGATCATGGCGTCAAACCAGATCCTGTTCGAAGGCAATTGGACGAATGCGTTCACGATCGTTTTCGACGCCCTGGCGTCGGAAGACTGTCTCAACGACAACTGGCTGCAGACCCTCGTCGTCCTCTATCCCGATCTCGATGCGCGCCTGGCCTACACCGAGCGTCTCCTGGTCTGCGATCCGCTCAATCCCGATGCCCTGCTGGCGCATGCCGACACGCTGATCGCGCGCCATGACTTCGAAGCGGCGCTGCTGGACGCCGACCGGTTGCTCGAGATGGACCGGATCGAGGAAAGCGAACTGCTCCGCCTCGACGCCCTGATGGGGCTGGAGCGCTACGACGAGGCGCGCGCCATGCTCGATGAGAGCTGGCTGTGGGAGAATTACCGGCTCGATGCGCGGCTCGGAAATGCCGAGGCGCTGACCGAAGCTTATGAGGAACTTGCTGGATATGACGACTGGTCGGCGTTGATCGTCAGCGCGATTGCCGGGCGCCGGCCCGAGGCGAATGCGATTGCCGCCCGGATCGATGCGCGTCCGCTTGGTGCGATCAGTCTGATCGACGTCATCATCGGCTGTGGCTGCGGCGCGCCGTTCGACCTTGAAGCCACACCGAATTTCGCGGCCCGGCTCGAGGAGAGCGGACTGGCCTGGCCGCCGCCCGCCGATCTCGGCTTTCCGCTGATGGATGCGGGGCAGACTCCTTAATTCCGCCAGCCGCAGGCATCGCAGACCTGCCCGCCTTCGGTTGCTTCCAGAAGCGTGAAATGCCCGCATTCGGGGCAGGGGTCGCCGTCGTAATTGTCCGGCCCGCGGGCCTTCGATGCCTCTTCGGCGGGGTCGTCCTTCGGCTTGCGCCGGTCCGCACCCAGCATCACGACATTGTCCGGCAACTGACCGCGCGAGAAACCCTTCGAGATGAAGTGCGCCGCGGTCTCGGCCATGAATTTCTCCTTGGCCACGCCGCGCCCGATCCCGCCGGTGTTGTCCGGTTCGGTTTCGGCCAGATCCTCCCGGCCGAGATAGGAGACGGCGAGCTCCCGGAACAGATAGTCGAGGATCGAGGTCGCGTGCTGGATCGAGTCATTGCCCTCGACCGGCCCGGCCGGTTCGAAGCGGGTGAACACGAAGGCGTCGACGAATTCCTCCAGCGGCACGCCGTATTGCAGCGCGATCGAGATCGCGATGGCGAAATTGTTCATCAGCGACCGGAAGGCCGCGCCCTCCTTGTGCATGTCGATGAAGATTTCGCCGAGTTCGCCGTCCTCGAACTCCCCGGTGTGGAGATAGACCTTGTGCCCGCCGACCGTGGCCTTCTGGATATAGCCCTTGCGCCGGTCCGGCAGTTTCCGCCGGTCCGCCGACCGCTCGACGATCCGTTCCACGACCCGTTCGGCGAGGCGGGCCTGTTCCGGCGTCTCCGCGACCGATTCCAGCGTGTCGAGGAGGGCCGTGAAGCCCGAACCGTGCCGCCTGACGGTCAGCAGCGGCAGTTTCATCTGCGCCGCCGCGCGGATCAGCGTCGCGACGGTTTCAAGCTCGGTTTCCGCGGGCAGGGTGATGTCGGCCGCGACCGGGCCGTCGAGGCGCGCCGCCAGCGTGGCCGCCAGGATCAGTACCGCTTCCGGGCGCGGCGGCGCGAAGGCATCCGCCGGAACGCCGCGCGGCGGCTCGGGCAGGTCGAAGCGCAGGCGCGACAGGCCCGCCGCGACACAGCGGCGCCATTGCACCGCGCCGTCGATCTCGGTCGTCAGCCCGTCGAGCGGAGCGATTCCGTCGCTCTCGCAGCCAAGAAGGCGGGCAGTTGCCGGCTCCGGGGCGCAGGCGCAAACCGCGACACGGTCCCCGGCGGAGGCTTCCGCCGTCTCGCCGATCTCGCGCACCAGCGCCATCGCCTCGTCGCTGTCATAGGCGTGGCCGAGCGCGGCGAACAGCGCGGCGAAACCGGACAGATTGATATGCCCCGCCGCGCCCTTGCCGCCGCGCGCGCGCAGAGCCTCGCCGATCAGGGCAAGGTGCCCGGACAGCCGCATGCGGTCGAACCCGTCCGGTCCGGCAAAGGCTTCGAGATCCACCGCGAAGCCCGGCCCTTCGGCCGTACGGACCTCGCTAAAGGCCAGGGCAGGTGCGCTGTGCGACCACAGGCTCCGCGCCGCGCCGCGCCACAGGTCGGTGCGGGCCAGATCGCCTTCATTGAGGGTCAGCACCGGCCAGACAGGCGCGGGCGCAGGCTCGGCGGCCTGGACCGGCTCTTCGATGCCTTCGCGCGCCAGATCGATCGTCCGCTCCAGCGCCTCGTCCGGCACACCCGCGCGCCGCGCATCGCGCAGCGCCGCGGCCAGCTCGGCATTGCGGCGCGGATCGGTCTCGCCGTCCGTACCGATCGCGGCCCGTACGGCCTCCAGCCGTTCGGTCAGGATGCGCGTACCGACATCCCGGCGGCTGGCCTCCAGCGCGTCGTCGGCGATGCGCGCGAACAGGGCCGGGCCTTCGGCCGCGTCGACAGGAGCGGGCTCGGCTGCGGAGGCAAGGGTTCCGGCCCAAAGGGCGGTCGTCGGGGCGATCTCACGCCTTGCGATCGCCGAGGCGAGGCTTTCGGCGGTTTCGCCATCGAGCTTCAGCGCGGTGCAGAGCGTGCTCAGCGCGGCGCGGATATCCGTTTGCCCCGACGCGTCGACGAAGGCGAGGCCTGCAGCCTCGTCCCAGCCCATGGGCAGGACCAGATCGATCGGGTCGGCATCCGGATCGAGGGCGACCGGGACCACTTCGGTTGCCAGGTCCGAGAAATCGGATCCCGTCTTGCGCCGTCCCGCCATGATCGCCCCTCTCGCCTCAGCTCTCGGCGCACGCGCGCCGAATCGCAAACAGGATAAGGCGCTTGCGCCCCTGCACCAAAAGCGGCGACGCGCACTGGACCGGGCGGGTTCAAGGCGGCATATTCCGCCCGGATTCTGAACTCTGAAACCGACCGGAGCGGCTGCACCCGATGGGACTTTTCGCCAAGATCTTCGCATGGTGGGACGACGCCACGCCCGGCACCTTCTTCACACTCGCCAAGCGCGCGGAGAAGATCGGTGAGGACGAGTACGGCAATCGCTACTACCGCGAGCGCAAGCCTTCCGGGGCCAGCGGCCGCGAGCGCCGTTGGGTGGTCTACAAGGGCTATGCCGACGCCAGCCGCGTGCCGGCGGACTGGCATGGCTGGCTGCACCACACCTTCGACGAGCCGCCGACCGACGCCCCGCTGCCGCGCCAGAAGTGGGAGCTGGATCACAAGCCGAACCTGACCGGCACGCTCCACGCCTATCGCCCGACGGGCAGTCTCGCCGTCCAGGGGCCGCGCCAGCGCGCCTCGGGCGACTACGAATCCTGGTCGCCGGACGCGTGAACCGCTTTCGCCTTGGCGATGCCGCAAAGCCGGGTCATGGTGGACCAATGATCAGATCGCTTGTCACCGCGTTGATGTTCGCCGCTTCGGCCTCGCTGGCCGTTGCGCAGGAGTCCGAGCCGCAGACCGGCGATCAGCCGGACGTGCGCACCGACCGCTCCGGCCCGCAGGAGCTGACCAGCCGACCCGGGAATGTTCTGGTTCTGCGCGGCCTCGACAAGATCACCGCCCGCACCGAGGACTTCGAGGTTCGCATCGGCGAGACCCACGTCTTCGGCTCGCTGGAAATCACGGCGCGCTATTGCCGGCGCCGCCCGCCGGAAGAAACCCCGGAAATCTTCGCATTCATGCAGATTGCCGACCGCCGCACCGACGGCTTCGGTTCGGAAGACGAGAGCGAAACCGTGTTTTCCGGCTGGATGTTCGGATCGAACCCGGCGCTCAACCCGCTGGAACACCCCGTCTACGACGTCTGGGTGATCGACTGCAGGGCCTGATCGCCGCTGATCACGTCGGGCAGGGCATTGAAATCCGCATCGACCGCGATCGCTTCGGCCAGACGCTCGCGATAGGCCTCGCGGGTGATCACCTCCGCTCCGAATTGCTCCAGATGCGCGGTCGTGAATTGCGTGTCGAGCAGGGTGTAGCCACCGGCCTTGAGCCGCGCGACGAGATGCACCAGCGCCACCTTTGACGCGTCGGTCGCGCGGGAAAACATGCTTTCCCCGAAAAAGGCGGAGCCAAGCGCGACGCCATAAAGCCCGCCCACCAGATAGCCAGCATCGCGGCATTCCACGCTGTGGGCGTATCCCGCTTCGTGCAGCATCAGATAAAGCGAGCGGATCCCCGGATTGATCCAGGTTTCCTCCCGGCCCGCGCCGGGGGCTGCACATCCGTCGATCACGCCCGCAAAGTCGCGATTGATCGAGACTTCGAACGGATCTCGCCGGACGGTCTTTTTCAGGCTGCGCGGGATATGGAATCGGTCGAGCGGAAGGATGCCGCGCTCGTCCGGTTCGAGAAGGTAGATGCGCGGGTCGTCCCGGCCTTCGGCCATGGGAAACACACCCCGCGCATAGCAGTCGAGCAGGTCGGCCGGGCCGAAACCCTTCACGCGGCCTCGCCGGCCGCCTTGCGTTCGGCGAGCCAGCTCTCCAGCCAGCGGATGTGATAGTCGCCCGACACGAAGGCGGGTTCTTCCAGCAGGTCGAGGAAGAGCGGCTTCGTCGTCTTCACGCCGGTCACGACCAGCTCGTTCAGCGCGCGCTTCAGGCGCAGCAGAGCCTCCGGCCGGTCGCGGCCGTGCACGATCAGCTTGCCGATCAGGCTGTCGTAATAGGGCGGGATGGAATAGCCGGCATAGAGCGCGCTATCGAGGCGCACGCCGAGCCCGCCCGGCGCGTGGAACTCGGTCACCTTGCCGGGGGAGGGCGCGAACGTCGCCGGGTCCTCGGCATTGATGCGGCATTCGATCGAATGCCCGTTGAAGACGATATCGTCCTGCGTCATCGACAGCTTTTCGCCGGCCGCGACGAGGATCTGTTCACGGACCAGGTCGAGCCCGGTGATCGCCTCGGTCACCGGATGTTCCACCTGCAGGCGGGTATTCATCTCGATGAAGTAGAAGCGGCCGTCCTCGTAGAGGTATTCGACCGTTCCGACGCCGCGATAGCCGATGGCGGCCACCGCATCGCGCGTGATCGCGCCGATTTCGGCGCGCGCCTTGGCGTCGAGCGCAGGCGAGGTGGCTTCTTCCAGAACTTTCTGGTGGCGTCGCTGCAGCGAGCAGTCGCGCTCGCCCAGATGCACGCAATTGCCGTGGGTGTCGGCCAGGATCTGGATTTCGATGTGGCGCGGCTTGCCGAGATATTTCTCGAGATAGACCGACCCGTCGCCGAAGGCTGCCGCCGCTTCCGAAGACGCAGTCTGAACGGCGCTGCGGAACATCTTGGCGTTCTCCGCGACCTTCATGCCGCGTCCGCCGCCGCCCGCCGCGGCCTTGATCAGGACCGGATAGCCGATATCGGCGGCGATCTTCTCCGCCTCGTCGATGTCGGAAATGCCGCCCTCAGAGCCGGGAACGACCGGGATGCCGGCATCCTTCACCGCCTTCTTCGCGGTGATCTTGTCGCCCATCAGGCGGATATGGTCCGCCGTCGGTCCGATGAAGGTGATGCCATGCGCCTCGACGATTTCGGAGAAGCGCGCGTTTTCCGACAGGAAGCCATAGCCGGGATGGACGGCCTGCGCCCCGGTGATCTCGCACGCGGCGATGATCTGGGGAATGTTCAGATAGCTCTTGCCGGCCGGCGGCGGGCCGACACAGACGCTTTCGTCGGCCAGGCGGACATGCATGGCGTCCGCGTCGGCTTCGGAATGGATCGCCACGGTCTGGATGCCCATTTCCTTGCAGGCCCGGTGGACCCGGAGGGCGATCTCGCCGCGATTGGCGATCAGGACTTTATCGAACATCTCGGACGGCTCCCGCGCGTGCGCCTCAGGAAATCGCGAACAGGGCTTCGCCGTATTCCACCGGCTGAGCGTCGGTGACGAAGAGGTGGGTCAGCTTGCCGGACCGCGGCGCGGTGATCGGGTTGAACGTCTTCATCGCCTCGATCAGCAGGATCGTGTCGCCTTCCTTCACCGTGTCGCCGGCCTTCGCGAAGGCATCGGCTTCCGGATTGGGACGCAGATAGACGGTGCCGACCATGGGCGAGGGCACGCTGCCCGGCGTATCGGCGCCTTCGGGCGCTTGGGCCGGATCGGAGGGTTGCGAGGCCGGGGCGGCCGGCGCGGCAGCCGGTGCCGCGGCCACCGGGGCCGGAGCGGCGACGGCATGCATGACCGGCGCGGCCTGGACCGTGCGCGCGACGCGCAGGCGCAGATCGCCCTTTTCAACCTCGATTTCGGTCAGCTCGGTCTCGCGCAGGATCTCGGCCAGTTCGCGCACCAGCTTGGGGTTCAGCGCCGAACCGGATTTCGATGACGTGGTCATGTCCCTTGCGCCCCTTTCTGTCAGAAGCTCTTGGCGGAATCTCGTTATCAGCCTGTCTAGACCAGACTGGCGGCACTCTCTAGCGCCAGTTCATATCCGCGTGCACCCAGTCCGGCGATGGATTGCGTCGCGGCCATGCCCACATAGGAGACATGGCGGAAACTTTCGCGCTCCGCCGGATCGCTCAGATGCACTTCGATGACCGGGATGGTCAGCGCCTTCAGCGCATCGTGCAGCGCGATCGAGGTGTGTGTATAGCCCGCGGCATTGAGAATCAGCGCCGAGGCCGAATCCATCGCTTCCTGGACCCAGTCGATCAGAACGCCTTCGTGATTGGTCTGCCGAAAGTCGATCGTCACGCCGAGCGTGACCGCCTTGGCCTCGCACAGCGATTCCAGATCCTTCAGCGTCTGCGTGCCGTAGATGTGCGGCTCGCGGCGACCCAGAAGGTTCAGATTCGGACCGTTGAGAATGAAGACCGGTTTTTTCACGGGGCCTTGCGGGCTGGTTGGCGGGCGGGCGTTGTACGATGCGCAATCCTAGACGCACAAGAGACGTCGGCCGCCTTGCGGCCATGCCGGTTGCGCTTTTGAGTGGTCCGCGCCATCTCTCCGGACATGATCCAGATCGAACTCAATGGCGAGACCCGCGAGATTTCACCCGGTTCGACCGTGACCGGCCTCTTGGCCGAACTTGGCCTCGACACGCGGAAAGTGGCGGTCGAGCGCAATCTCGAAATCGTGCCGAAATCACTCTACGGCGAAACAGAACTCAGCGCGGGTGACCGGCTCGAAATCGTGCATTTCGTTGGCGGGGGTTAGTCCCCGCCACCGCCGTCCCCGTCGAAGCCGTCATACCCGTCGTCGCGGGTCTGGTTGTGTGAAACATCTCCGCCATCGCTTCCCTGATCAGCTTTCGCCTTGGTTCGGCTGATCGCCATGGCGATCGTGGCGCAGACCAGGCCTCCGATGAAAAGCGGAAGACTATCGTCCAGCGGTACCCCTTCGACGGTTCGCCATACGGCATAGCCGATATTCGCGGCGGCCAGTGCGAGCAGAATGGCCATGACGGGCTTGTTCATCTAAGTCTCTCCCCCCAGAACACCCTGAAAAATACACCCGGAAAATTACACCCGAATACGGATGGAATGATGACCGCCAACACCGCCGAAGACAAACCCCTCGTCGTCGCCGGCCGCGAACTGAAATCGCGCCTCATCATCGGCACGGGCAAGTATGAAAGCTACGAGCAGAATGCCCGCGCGCTCGAAGCCTCCGGCGCGGAGATGATCACGGTCGCGCTGCGCCGCGTGAACCTGTCCGACCCGGACAAGCCGCGCCTCGTCGATTTCATCGACCCGGAAAAATACGTCTTCCTGCCCAATACGGCGGGCTGTTTCACCGGCGAGGACGCGGTTCGCACGCTGCGCCTGGCGCGCGAGGCGGGCGGCTGGAATCTCGTAAAGCTCGAAGTCCTGTCCGACCCGAAACACCTCTATCCCGACATGGAAGAGACGCTGCGGGCGGCGAAGATGCTGATCGCCGACGGCTTCGACGTGATGGTCTATTGCAGCGATGATCCGGTCTATGCCCGCAAGCTGGAAGATGCCGGGTGCTGCGCCATCATGCCCCTGGGCGCGCCGATCGGTTCGGGCCTCGGGATCCAGAACCCGGTGAATATCCGCCTGATCGTTGAGCAGACCTCGGTGCCGGTCATTGTCGACGCCGGTGTCGGTACAGCGTCGGACGCGGCCGTGGCGATGGAGCTTGGCTGCGACGGCGTTCTGATGAACACCGCCATCGCCGAGGCGAAGGACCCGATCCGCATGGCGACGGCCATGAAGCATGCCGTCATCGCCGGCCGCGAAGCCTATCTCGCCGGCCGTATGGCGAAGAAGAAATACGCCGATCCGTCCAGCCCGCTGAGCGGTTTGATTTAGGTTTCGCTCTACGTTTGCGGATGCACCACTCCCTTCCCTCGAAGGGGACGGACGCGAGCGGCTTGCGAGAGCAAGACGGGACCGGGGTGGGGTGAAGCGAGAATTCAAGCCGCCCTTCGAGACGCCGCTTCGCGTCCTCCTCAGGACAGGCTCGAATTCAACGACCTGTCCTGAGGAGCGGACGAAAGTCCGCGTCGCGAAGGGCGGTCGTTGATATCCCCACACACGCCAGCCACGCGAAACCGAGGGCGTCGAAGATTCGCAATTGCCATGTTCCCGAAATGTTCTAATCTCCCGCAACAAGGGAGAGAGACATGGATCAGCGCGTATGGCTCATCACGCTGGCCGTCGCCGATCCGGCGCGGTCGAAGGATTTCTACGAGGCGCTCGGCTGGAAGGCCGGCTTCGTCAGCCGGGACATCGCCTTCTTCCAGCTGAACGGCATCGTGCTGGGCCTTTACCGCCGCACGGCGTTCGAGGCGGAAACCGGCCGCACCCTGTCCGGCAGCGACGGCGTGGCGCTGGCGATCAATTTCGCAGCCCGCGATGCGGTTGATGCGGTTCTGGACGAAGCGGTGAGGGCGGGCGGCGAGATCATGCGCCCGGCCGCCGACACCGAATGGGGCGGCTATTCGGGCTATTTCGCCGATCCCGACGGCCATGCCTGGGAAGTCGCCCACAATCCGCACTGGACGATCGACGACGACGGCAATGTGTGGATGGGGGATGTCTGATTTTCTCCTCGTCCTTCGAGGCGGCCTAAGGGCCGCACCTCAGGATGAGGAGAAAACATAACCCTCATGCTGAGGTGCTGCCCCAGACTTGTTCTGGGGCAGCCTCGAAGCACGAGGATAGGACGAACGCTACCCCTCGAGCGCGTTCTGGAGCGCCGTGTTCAGCGCTTCCATGTTCGCGCCCGGGATCGGCGTGCCGTCGACGATGAAGAAGGGCGTGCCGTCCGCGCCGAGCATGCGGCCGAGCCGGTAGACGTCTTCCAGCTGCGCCTCGATCGCCGGATCTTCCATGTCCTCGCGCATTTGCGCGACATCGATCCCGGAGGCGGCGGCGAAGCTGTCGATCCGGTCGGACGGCAGCGGGCCGGAGGCCTGGATCATCGCGGTGTGGAAGTCGAAATAGAGCTCTTCGCCCTGGCGCAGCGCGGCCAGTGCGGCGCGGGCCGCTTCGCGCGATTCCTCGCCGAGGATCGGGTATTCCTTGAACACGAAGCGCACGCGGTCGCCATACTGGTCGCGGATCGAATCGACCCAGCGATTGGCGATCCGGCAATAGCCGCACTTGTAATCCATGAACTCGACGACGACGACGTCCGCGTCTTCCGGTCCGATTGCGGGGTCGCGCGGATCGTTGAAGATCGCGTCCGCATTGCGCTCGATCGAGGCGACATAGGCCTCCATCTCGCGGGCGCGGGCGCGGCGCTGCAACTCGATCAGCGCCTCTTCGATGATTTCCGGGTTTTCGAGGATGTAGTCCCGGGCCAGCTCGCGGATTTCCGCGCGTTCGGCCTCGGTGAATTCACTGTCGCTGGACTGGCGGGCATCGGCTCCGTCCTGGCTGCAGGCCGCAAGGGCCAGGGCGGCGGCCAGCGCCGCAAATACGCGCTTCATCATCAATCCCCTCGGATAGTATCGTGTTCAGGCGGGTTTACGGGATCACGCCGGGAAAGGCGAGCCTTGTTCGCGGCCTAACGCCCCTGCTGCTGACGCTGGCGCTCCTGCTGGCGGCGCTGGCGCTGCATCTCGCGGATTTCCTCTTCCGAGGGTTGCGACACGGCGATCAGCTCCGCGGCGCGGAAACGGGCGGTCGTGCCGGGCTCCAGCTCCTGCATGGCGCGCTGCGCGAACTGGAAGGCCCGCATGCGATCGCCCGTGTAGTAGGACTGCTCCGCCACCGCCAGCTGGGCGAGGGCGGTGTCGCCCATGCGCTCGTGGATCAGTGAGAGATTGTACCAAGCGAAGGCGTTGCCCGGCTCGATGTCGAGCGCGACGCGCAGATGATCCCGCGCCGCCTCGAGATACCGGTCGTCGTCCGCCGCGATCATCGCCATGGCGAGGTTGATCCGCAAAAGCGGCGCGGTCGGCATCAGATCCACAGAGGTCTGGTGATAGGGGATCGCCTCGTCGGCATGCCCGCTCTCGAACAGCATCTGGCCATAGAGTTCGTAGAAATACGGGTTTTCCGGCTCTTCCGCGATCAGGCTCTCGATCTCGCCGCGCGCCCGGTCGAGCCGCGCGTCCTGGTAATAGGCCACGGCCCGGGCATACCGCGCGGGCAGGGAGGTGTCGCTTTCGGGATAGCGCGCGAACACCTGCCCGGGCGGCGCCATGAAGCCGAAAATCTTGGCCTGGATGCGCTCCAGCTCGGCCTGTTCCTCCGGCGTCGCCTGAACGTCTGCATAGGGGCTTTCGTCCACGCCGTGCCGCAAGGCGGTGATGCGCTCGGACGACAGCGGGTGGGTCAGGAAGTAGCGGAAGCGCCGCGCCGGGGTGAAGACTTCCTGATAGCGGAAGCGCTCGAAGAATTCGACGAGGCCTTCGCCCGACTGACCCGTCGCGGTCAGGTATTGCAGCGCGGCCTGGTCGGCCGCCGATTCCTGCGCCCGGGTGTGCGTGTAGAAATTCAGTGCGCCGAATTGCGGACCGGATGCGATCAGCGCGCTCGCCGCGCCGCCTTCGCCCGCCATCGCCGCGATCAGCCCCAGGCCGATTGACACGAACATCGGCACCATCGCGCCGCGCCCGGCCTCGCTCATCCGCACCAGGTGCGCACCGGCGATATGCCCGGTTTCGTGTGCCAGAACGCCTTTCAGCTGCAGCGGGTTTTCCGCTTCCATGATCGTGCCGGTGTTGACGAAGATATTCTGTCCGCCGGTCACGAAGGCATTAATTTCAGGATCGCCGATCAGATACATATCGACGTCATTGGGATCGAGACCGGCCGCGACGATCAGCGGATCGGTATACTCGCGCAGCATCACCTCGATCTCCGTATCGCGGAGCAGGGTCTGGGCGGCGGCCGTGGCCGGCAGGGCAATGGAAAGGGCTGCGGCGCTGATGGCGGCTATGAGGGCGCGCATGAAATCTCCGTTCAGTCAGCCCCCGCTGAACGCACAGATTAGCAAGTCAGAACGCGCTGACAACGGCGAAGACAGCGGCGGCGCGAACGGAGGTCCGTCCGCGCCGCCGTGCCGGGTCAGTTGAACAGCTTCGCGCCGCGCTGCCACCAGCCGCGCTTCTTCGGCGCGTTGTCGGCTTCTTCCAGCGCTTCGGGCGCATTCGTGTCGGTCGTTTCGGCCTCGGCCTCGGCTTCGGGCGCAGCCTCTTCCGGGGCGGGGGCCTCCTCGGCCTTCTTCGCGGCCGGCTTCTTCCGGGTCCGCTTGGGCTTCGGCTTCTCTTCGGTGGCCTCGACGGCTTCAGCCGGAGCTTCTGCGGGCGCTTCAGCCTCAGGCGCAGGAGCGTCTTCGGCCTTCTTCGCGGCCGGCTTGCGGCGGCTTCGCTTCGGCTTGGGCTTGTCTTCCGCAGCCGCGTCGTCAGCCACCGGAGCTTCCGGTGCGGCTTCGGCTTCCGCCGGAGCGGCTTCGGCCTGAGCCTCGGGCTGAGCGTCAGCTTCAGCTTCGGCCTTCTTGCGGCGCGACGGACGCGTCCGCTTCTTCGGCTCCGCGGCGGAGCTCGGCAGGTCCTCGGCGGTCGGTTCGACCACGCTCAGCGCGCCATTGCCATCGGCCGTCGCGGCTGCAGCCTGATCGTCCTCGCCCGACTCGTCGGAACCGGACGCGGCGTCACCCTGTTCATTGCCGGCTTCGCCACCCTGACCCCGGCGACGGCGTCCCCGTCCGCCCCGGCGTCCGCGGCGGCGGCGCTTCTTCGGCTGACCGTCCTCGTCGCCTTCGGAGCGGTCGCTGGTGGACGACGCACCATCTGCGCCGTCATCATCGCCATCGTTGTCGCTGGCTGTTTCGGCATCCTGGCGCGGTGCTTGGTCGCGATCCCGGTCCTGGCCGCGGCCACCCCGGCGGCGGCGTCGACGGCGGCGTCCACCGCCGCTTTCGCCTTCGTTGTCCCCTTCGTCGCGCGCGGGCGCTTCGTTCTGCTCCTCGTCCTCATCCTCGTCCGGGATGTCGACGTAATCCTCTTCAGGCTCGGCATCGGGGGTCACGACAGCCGGTTCCGGACGGCGCGGAGAGTCCGCGCCCTTGGCTTCCAGCATCTCGACCTTGCATTCGGGCGGCGTCATTTCCGGGTCGGCCCCGATCACGACGCGCATTGCCGAGCGGGCCTCGATGGCCAGCACGTTGTCGCGCTTCTCGTTGAGAAGGTAGAGCGCCACATCGGTCGGCACCGTCAGGCGCACGCGGTCGGCGCGATCCTTCGCGCCTTCTTCTTCGAGTGCGCGCAGGGCAACCAGCGCGGCCGATTCGGTGGATCGCACGAAGCCCGCGCCCTTGCAGGTCGGGCAGGCCTTGGTCGAGCCTTCCAGCAGCGAGGTGCGGCGGCGCTGGCGCGAGATCTCCATCAGGCCGAACTGCGAGATCTTGCCCATCTGCAGGCGGGCACGGTCGCGCTTCAGCGCATCCTTCATCCGCTTCTCGACCGCACGAACATTCTTCGACTCTTCCATGTCGATGAAGTCGATGACGATCAGACCAGCGAGGTCGCGCAGGCGCATCTGACGCGCGGCTTCGTCGGCGGCCTCGATATTCGTCTTCAGGGCGGTCGCTTCGATATTGCGCTCGCGCGTCGACCGTCCCGAGTTCACGTCGATCGCGACGAGCGCTTCAGTCTGGTGGATCACCAGGTATCCGCCGGACTTCAGCTGGACCTGGCTGTCATAGATCGCTTCCAGCTGACTTTCCGCGCGATGCTCCTGGAACAGCGGAATGTCGCCGCGATAGGCCTGAACCTTCGACGCATGGCTGGGCATCAGCATGCGGATGAAGGCTTTTGCGTCCTTGTAGGCCTCGTCGCCCTGAACCAGGACGGTTTCGATGTCCTTGTCGTACAGATCGCGGATGGCACGTTTGACCAGGTCGCCTTCCTCGTAGATCAGCGCCGGCGCCGACGAGGTCAGTGTCTTTTCGCGGATACTGTCCCACAGGCGGCGCAGATAGTCGTAGTCGCGGCGGATTTCCGCCTTGGTCCGTGCCGCGCCGGCGGTGCGGATGATCAGGCCCATACCCTTCGACAGGTCGAGGCCGGAGACCACGTCCTTCAGGCGCTTGCGGTCCTTCGCATTGGCGATCTTGCGGGAAATCCCGCCGCCGCGCGGCGTGTTCGGCATCAGCACGCAATAGCGGCCGGCGAGCGACAGATAGGTGGTCAGGGCCGCGCCCTTGTTTCCGCGCTCTTCCTTGGCGACCTGCACCAGCAGGATCTGCCGGCGCTTGATCACTTCCTGGATCTTGTAGCGCCGCATGACATTGCGGCGGCGGCGGCCTTCGCCGGAATCCTCGTCGTCGCCGTCGTCATCCTCGTCGGAGTCATCGGCGCGCGCGGCTTCTTCCTCTTCCTTCTGGAGAGCGACGCGGTCTTCGTGCGGGATCTGGTAGTAGTCGGGATGGATTTCGTTGAAGGCGAGGAAGCCGTGGCGGTTGCCGCCATACTCCACGAAGGCCGCCTGGAGCGACGGCTCCACACGGGTCACTTTCGCCAGATAGATGTTGCCGCGGATCGGTTTGCGGGCCGCGGCCTCGAAATCAAACTCCTCGACCTTGTTTCCTTCGATCACGACGACGCGGGTCTCTTCGCGATGCCCCGCGTCGATCAGCATTTTCTTGGGCATGTAATAGGGCTCCTGCGCGCGCCCGATCAGGGCGCGGCGGCGCAACGCACGCGGAGAGCATGGGCTCGTTTCCAGCGATGTTGAGGGGCGTGCGGCGCATTGTTCTTCCAAATGGCCGGAGTTCGGAAACCGAATTCCCCGGCCGATGCGATCGGGTCGCCGGCGGCGGATAAGTGCGCGCGCGGCGGAGAATTTGCGATTCGGCCGGGCGTTTCCGCCGACCTCGGCGCGCTCCGTGAAAGTGGCGGCGGCTCAAGCGCTTCGCCTCTCGGAACGGAATGCACCATGCCCTATAAGTTTGACCATGGGAAGCAGCCGATACCGCGCTTTTCAAAAAAGCTTGCGTCATCAACCAAACGTCAAGGCACAGCTGTTATTGATCGACAAAAGCCGTGAATGGAATCGCGGTTTCTGCGATGGTGGTTCGATGGTGATGCTCCGGTCTTTCAGCGCGCTGATGCTTGCTGCGGGCCTGCTGGTAACGGCGGGCGCGGCCGACGCGCGTGACAGCGAAATCCGTCAGGTCCGGTTCGGCGAGAATGGCGACACGACGCGTATCGTCGTGGAAACCAGCGAGCCGATGGAATTCGACGCCTTCACGCTGACCGATCCGGCAGCGCGCCTGGTGCTGGAGATTCCGGCGACTGCCTGGTCCGTGGCCGGGCTGGACACGGGCGAGGGGCGGGGCCACGGCCTCGTTTCGACCTTCCGCTTCTTCGATGCGTCCGGGGATACGTCGCGCCTTGTCTTCGCGCTCGGCGGCCCGGCCGTCATCGTGTCGCAATTCGCGCTCGATCCCAATGAGAGCGGCAATCACCGCATGGTCATCGACATTCGCCGCGCCGAGGAGGAAGAACTCGCCGCTGCGGCCGAATTCCCGACCAGCGGTCTCGATGCCCTAATCGCGGAGCGGGTGGAAGCGATCTACGTTCCGCCGCCGCGGGAACGCCGCGTCATCGTGCTTGATGCCGGCCATGGCGGGCATGATCCCGGTTCGCTCGGCGCAGGCGGCGCTGAAGAAGCCGACGTCACGCTCGCCGCGGCGCGGGAACTCCAGCGTCAGCTCGAAGCGACCGGCCGGTATGTCGTCTACATGACCCGAAACAGCGACTCCTACCCGTCGTGGGAAGAGCGCGTGGGCGTCATGGCCGAACAGCGTGCCGACCTGTTCCTCTCGATCCATGCGGATTCCTCGCCGAATCCGGGAACGCGAGGAGCCGCCGTCTATACGCTCAACGACCGGGCCGAGAACCGGGCCCGCCAGCGGGCGCGCCAGGGGGCCAATCACACGGCGCGCGCCGACGTGAACAACATCCTTGTCGAACTGGAACTGCGCGAGAAGCGCAACCAGTCCGCGGCCTTCGCCGAAGTGATGCTGGAACACCTCTCGGAAGCCGGTCCGCTGCTGCAGAACCCGCACCGGGAAGCCAATCTTTTCGTCCTGCTTGATCCGCGCGTGCCGGCCGTGCTGCTCGAAATGGGCTTCATGACCAATGCGACGGACCTCGCCAACATGCGTTCAGAAACCGCGCGGGCCCGCCAGATGACGTCGGTCCTGCGCGCGATTGACGCCTATTTCGCTCGCGAGGATGCGCCGGAGGCTCCGGTCCGCCAGGCCTCTCTGACGACCCGCGCGCGCTAGGCAGGACTCCCGACCGGTGAAATGCCTTTAAAGGGACGCGAGTCTCGCCATAATGCCGCCCGACGCGATCGGCAGACCGGGGCAGCGTATCAGGGAATGGCTATGCGTATTTTTACCTGGGGTAACGCGCTGCGCGTGCTGATCTGGGGCACGATCGCTGCGGTGGTTCTTGGCATTGCGGCGATGATCGCTGCGGCGATTTACGTCGTGCGCGTCACCGAAGACCTGCCGGACTATCAACAGCTGGCGCAATACGAGCCGCCGATCACCAGCCGCGTGCACGCCGGTGATGGCCGTCTGATCGCCGAGTATGCCCGCGAGCGGCGCATCTTCGTGCCGATCGAGACCATTCCGCCGGAGCTGATCCACGCCTTCCTCGCCGCCGAGGACCGGAATTTCTACGATCATGGCGGGCTCGACTTCCGCGGTATCATCCGGGCGACCTTCGCCAATATCGGCCACATCCTGCGCGACGAGAATCTCGAGGGCGCCTCGACGATCACGCAGCAGGTCGCCAAGAACTTCCTGCTGACGTCGGAGCAGCGCCTGTCGCGCAAAGTGCAGGAAATGGTGCTGGCGCGCCGGATCGAGCGCGCCTTCACCAAGGATCAGATCCTCGAGCTTTACCTGAACGAGATCTATTTCGGCCGCCGCTCCTATGGCGTGGCGGCTGCCTCGCTGAACTATTTCGGCAAGTCGCTCGATGAGCTGACTCTGGCGGAGACGGCCTTCCTGGCGGCGGTCGTGAACGGCCCGGCGCTGTTTCACCCGACGCGCCATCCCGAAGCCGCGCTGGAGCGCCGCAACTGGGTGCTCTCGCGCATGGCCACCAATGGCTATGTGACCGAGGAGGCCGCGCGCGCCGCGATGGAGGAACCGCTCGTCGTCACCGATCGCCTCTATGGCGATCAGGACTACGCCGCGGAGTATTTCAACGAGGAAGTCCGCCGTCAGGTCGCCGAGCTCTACGGCGATGAGGAACTCTATGATGGCGGGCTGTCGATCCGCACCACGCTCGACACGACGATGCAGGTCGCTGCGCGCGCCGCGCTGCGGGGCGGACTTGAAGAGTATGACCGCCGACATGGCTGGCGCGGCGGCATCGGCACGATCGACATCGAGGGCGACCTCGTTTCCCAACTCGAAGCGATCAACACGCCGTCCGACCTCGATGACGACTGGCGGGTTGCCGTCGTGCTCGCCGCCGGGGCCGACAATGCCCGCATCGCCTATCTGCAGCCGGAAGAGGACCTGCCCGAAGACGCCGACGGCGACGAGGAAGAGGCGGCCCGCCAGACTGGCGAGGGCGTCATCCCGATGTCGGAACTGGAATGGGCGCGTGAAGGTCTGTCCAACGGCGCGCTCGGTGCGCGTGTCGAGCGCGCCAATCAGGTGCTGTCGCCCGGCGATGTGATCTATGTCGAGGCCGTCGAGTCCGACAGCGGCAATGTTTTCGGCCTGCGCCAGATCCCGCAAGTGAACGGCGCGATCCTCGCGCTCGATCCGCATACCGGCCGGGTGCTCGCCATGGTTGGCGGCTACAGCTTCTCGCAGAGCCAGTTCAACCGCGCGACCCAGGCGCGTCGTCAGCCGGGCTCGTCCTTCAAGCCCTTCGTCTATGCCGCCGCGCTCGACAATGGCTATACGCCGGTGTCGATGATCCTCGACGCGCCCTTCGTGGCCTCGGGGGGGCCGGACCTGCGCTTCTACCGGCCGCAGAACTATTCCGAGCAATTCTACGGTCTCTCGACCCTGCGCCTCGGCCTCGAATATTCGCGCAACGTCATGACCGTTCGCCTCGCCCAGGAGATGGGCATGGAGCCGGTCTCCGACATCGGCGAACGCTTTGGCATCTACGATGATCTCGAACCGGTGCTGGCCATGTCGCTTGGCGCCGGCGAGACCACCCTCTGGCGCCTCGTCGGGGCCTATGGCGCGCTGGTCAATGGCGGCGTCCGGGTCGAGCCAACCATTCTCGACCGGATCCAGGACCGCCGCGGCGAGACCGTCTACGTCCACGATCCGCGTCCCTGCGACGGCTGCAATGCGGAAGAATGGACGCCCGGCATGGCCGAACCGGAACTGGCCGAACTCGGCGAGGAAGTGATCAGCCCGGTCACCGCCTACCAGATCGTCCACATCCTCGAAGGCGCGGTCGAGCGCGGCACCGGTACGGCGCTGCGCGCGCTTGGCCGTCCGCTGGCCGGCAAGACCGGCACGACCAACGATTTCCGAGACGCCTGGTTCGTGGGCTTCAGCCCCGACCTCGTCGTCGGCGTCTATGTCGGCTTCGACACGCCGCGCGAAATGGGATCCGGCGAAGCCGGCGGCCGCGTCGCTGCGCCGGTCGTCCGCGACTTCCTGACGACCGCGCTCGACAACTACCCCGTCGCCCCCTTCCGGGTGCCGGAGGGCGTACGCCTCGTCCCGATCGACTACCGCACCGGAGAGCCGTCCGTGCTCGGCCGTCCCGGTACGATTCTCGAGGCCTTCCAGCCGGGCACCGAACCGACCCGCAGCGGCGATCAGCGCGGCAGCGGACTGAGCTTCGGGCAGGGTGCAGTCACCGGTGATGACGCGGATGATGACGATGATGACCGGGATGATCAGGAAGACGATCTCGGCGGCCTCTACTGATCATCGGATGATCTTCTGAACACTCCGGCTTGATGCCGCGTCCCGGCGCGGCTATCCCCGGATCAACGTCAATTCGAAGCGGAGCGCGAAGCCTCTCATGCGGGCCGATTTCATCAATCTTTCCGAAGACATCAAGCGGTCGGTGGGACTGCTGAGGAGGCGTCTTTGACTGGGATACTGCCCAGAAACGCCTCGACGAGCTGAACGCACGGGCCGAAGACCCGGATTTCTGGAACGACCCCCAGAAAGCCCAGTCCCTGATGCGGGAACGCAATCGTCTCGACGCCGCCATGACGGCGATTCACGAGATCGAACAGGAACTTGCCGACACGCTCGAGCTTGCCGTGATGGCCGAGGCCGACGGCGATGACGACCTCACCGACGAAGCCGCCGGCGTCCTGAAACGCCTGCAGGAAAAGGCGGCCCGGGCCGAACTCGAAGCCCTTCTTTCGGGAGAGGCCGACGGCAACGACTCCTATCTGGAAATTCACCCCGGCGCGGGCGGGACCGAGTCCCAGGACTGGGCGTCGATGCTCGCGCGCATGTACTCGCGATGGGCCAATGCCCACGGGTACAAGGTCGAGGTGATCGAGGAGCAGCCGGGCGAGGAAGCGGGCATCAAGTCCGTGACCTTGCTGGTGAAAGGCGAGAATGCCTATGGCTGGCTGAAGACCGAGGCGGGGGTGCACAGGCTGGTGCGCATCTCGCCCTACGATTCCGCCGCGCGCCGCCACACCAGCTTCGCCAGCGTCTGGCCCTATCCCCTGGTCGACGACCGGATCGAGGTGGAAATCCTCGAGAAGGACGTCCGGACCGACACCTTCCGCGCGTCGGGTTCGGGAGGTCAGCACGTGAACAAGACGGACTCCGCCGTCCGCCTGACCCACGAACCGACCGGCATTGTGGTGGCCTGTCAGGCCGACCGTTCGCAGCACAAGAACCGCGCCACGGCGTGGAACATGCTGCGGGCGCGACTCTACGAACTGGAGCTGCGCAAGCGGGAAGAGGCGGCCCAGGCCGAGGCGGATTCCAAAACCGATATCGGCTGGGGGCACCAGATCCGCTCCTACGTTCTGCAGCCCTACCAGATGGTCAAGGATCTGCGCACGAACGTGGAAACGTCCGACACGCAAGGCGTGCTGGACGGCGATCTGGACGCCTTCATGGCGGCATCTCTCGCCGCGCGGCTCGACGGCGGCGCGGAAGTGTCAGACGACTGATCCGCAAAAGAAAAACGCCGGCAGGTGATCCTGCCGGCGTCTTCAATTCGGTTGCGCGTTCGCCTTAGCTGGCGGACTTCGCCGTCGGCATATCCAGCGGAGACTGCGACGTGCTGGAACCCGTGCTCGAACCGGTTGTCGACGACGAGCCCGTCGAGGACGCCGGACGGGCCGGAGCTGCGCTGGACGACGGCGACGGTGCGCTCGATGACTTGGCCGGCGAGGACGACTTGTCGCTGAGCGGGTCGGAAGCGTGACGGCAATGGCCGTCAAAGAAAGCGCCGCTTTCCACCGACAGGGCGGAGTGCACGATGTCGCCTTCGATGCGTGCGGTCGACGCCAGCTGCACCTGACGGGCGCGGATCGAACCGGTCACACGGCCGCGGATCACGACGGTGTCGGCAATCACCTCGCCATTAACCGAAGCTTCCTCGCCAATGGTCAGGGACCCCGCGCGGACATCACCCTCGACCGAACCGTCCAGCTGGACTTCACCTTCGGCAGAGATGGAACCGTTCAGCACCAGATCGCTGCTGAGGATGGAGGGGGCTTTGGATTTCATGGCGGACCTTTTCGCGGGTGCCGCAGCCGGAGCTGCGGGAAAATCGGGGGAGGCGGGGGCGTCTTTACCCTTGTTGTTGAACATATTGTCCAGCTCTCAGGAAGCGTTCGGGATCAGTTTGATCATTACGGAAGATGACTTCGTAATGCAGATGTGTGGCGGTACTGCGGCCAGTTGAGCCCATGGCACCGACGCGTTGTCCGCGCTCGACCTGGTCGCCGCGCCGCACATCGATCGAGGTCATGTGGCCATAGCGGGTCACGAACCCATAGCCATGGTCGATCTCCACGGTCCGACCATAACCGGAGCGCCAACCGGCGTAAATGACGCGTCCCGGTCCGGTCGCCACGATCGGCGCACGCGGATAGGCAACGAAATCCTGACCGGAATGGAAGGCGGGACGCCCGGAGAACGGGTCGATCCGGTAGCCGAACGGGCTGGTTTCACGGAACGCCACGCCGACCGGCTCGCCCAGCGGAAGCGAAAGAACCGCGGCTTCAAGCTCTTCGGCTTCGACCATACGCGCCGCGATCCGGGCAATGCGCGAGGAGAAGGCGTCGTTCGGGTTCATCGCAGCGCGGGCGAACGGCCCGGCCTCGGCCATGGCGAGGAAGGGACCGCCGGTTTCAGATCCGCGGCCCTCTTCCAGCACGTCGTCGAGACGCAGACCGGTGAGGCGCAGAACCGCACGCAGGTTTTCCAGACGCGCCTCGGACGCATCCTCGGCTTCCGAAAGAACGGCGTCCTGTTGGGCGATGAGGGCTTCGATGCGGGCTTCGGGATCGTCCGGGTCGTAGGCGGAAAGCGTGATCGCATCGCGGGCTTCGCGCTGCGACGGATCGGCCGGTGTCGCCGCCATCAGGATGCGGCCTTCGCCGAGCGCCGGAGACGAGGACAGGCTGGAGCCTTCCATCTGTTCGGCAAGGTCGATCAACTGACGAAGCGTTTCGTGGCGCGCCTGGAATTCGACCGCGGTCCGGTCGAATTCGCGCATCTGGGCATCGAGGAAATTCGTGGCAGCCAGCTCGGAGGCCCGGGCCTCATTGACCATCCGGTTGGCTTCGAGACGGATCGTCTCGACTTCGGCCATACGGCTGGCAATACGGTGGCCCTGGAAGGCGACGCTGACCGTAGCAAAGCATAGCCAGCCCGTCAGCACCGTGGCGGCGAGAAGCGCACCCAGCTGGTACTCGGTCTTGATCTCGAAATAGCGAACCTGCCCATCACTGCGATGGTAGATCTGCCGATCCGGGAACCAGCGCTGAGCAATTTCCCAGCCGGATTGAAATACGCGTGAGATCATACGGTCGTGTCCGTCGCCTGCCCCTGGTGCTCCCGCGCGGGGATGTGACACAAAAAATGTGACAATATCAACATTCCGTTATGCATGCCGCGTGCCGAATAGCAGCGCGTCTTCGCACCATGGCGAAGAGCAAAGCGCAAGCGGATTCGCTTTAGAGAGAGTAAATCCCGGCGATTACAGGCTTTGAACCGCCGAGAGCACCTCGTCGGCATGGTTCTTGACCTTCACTTTGCGCCAGATGCGACGGATCGTCCCATCGGTCCCGATCACGAAGGTCGCGCGCTCGATTCCCATATAGGCGCGGCCATACATGGCCTTTTCCACCCAGACGCCATAGCGTTCGATCATCTCGCCTTCAGGATCGGAGGCGAGAATGACTTTGAGGTCATGCTTGGCCTTGAAATTCTGGTGTTTTTTGACGCTATCCTTCGAGACGCCGACGACAACCGCACCGGCAGCTTCGAATTCGGCGATGCGGGACGAGAAATCGATGGCCTCGGTCGTGCATCCCGGCGTGTCATCCTTCGGATAGAAGTAGAGAACGACGATCTTGCCCTTGAGCTCCGACAGGCTGATCTCACTGCCCGCATCGGTCGGCAGGTTGAATTCCGGGGCTTTCTGTCCGGTCGCCAGTTCACTCATTGCGCTTGCTCTCCCTCAATCCGCGTTGCGCGCCAACATGGCGCAATCACGCTGCAGGGCAAGTCTCGCGGGTGACAGGAACGCGCGCACATGATCCGCCGGTCGCTCCGATGGACGCTGATCTACATCGCCGAGGCGCTCGCCCTGGTGCTGCTGATCGCGATCTTTGCCGGCGGCGCAGCGCTCTGGCGGTTGTCTCGTGGCCCGGTGCCGCTCGACGTGTTTCGCGAAGATGCCCAGACGGCGCTCGCCGAGATGTTCGAAGGGGATCTGGTTTCCCTTGGGCGGCTCGAAGCGCGCTACAACGCGGACGAAGGCCTGATCCTGATCCGCGCGACGGACATCACGGTCGCGGAGACCGGCGGTGTCGTGATTGCCCGCGCCCCGGTGATCGAAGCCGGACTGGCGCTCGATGCCCTCATCCTTGGGCGGGTCCAGCCCGTGACCGTTCATGTCGAAGGCGGCGTCGTCTCGCTCGTCCGCCGGGCCGATGGCGCGGTCGGCGCGGGTCTGGGACCGCCGGAAGTCGTCGCGGCGTCCGCTCGGCCGACCGGTTCGGCGCTCAACACGGATGCGGTTCTGGAATTGCTGCGCGATCCGGCACGGTCGCCGCTGCTGGGGCGTCTCCGGCACCTCTCGATCGAGAACACATCTGTCCACGTTCAGGACGCAGTGAATGGCTTCTCCTGGCTGATTCAGGACGCCGGTCTGCGCATCGAACGCAGCGACACGCGTCTCGCAGCCCGGCTCATCGGCGAATTTGTGACCACCGCCGGCCTTGCGCCCGTCGAGGCCCGGATCGAGGCGGGAGCCGATCTCGAGACATTGCTGCTTGAATTGCGCGCGCGAAACCTCTTCCCGCGCGCCGTCGCCCCGTTTAGCGGCCCTTATGCCGGTCTTGGCGCGCTCGATGCGCCGCTTTCCGTGGACCTGTTCGCCAGCGCCGCGCGGTCAGAAGGGGTGCGGGCGGCGGACATGACGCTCGAGGCCGGTGCGGGCACGATCCGCCTGGGCGAGCAAACGATCGGTTTTGAAGGCGCGCGCCTTCATCTCGGATACGATCCGGAGCTCGGCGAGATATCCCTGAACGAAGGCACGCTCGCGTCTGAAGCGCTGACAACCGATTTCTCCGGACGTGTCTACGAGATGCGTGGCTTTACCGACGCCCTGCCGCGGCGCTGGCGCTACGAGATTGCGCTGACCGATGGCCGCAGCGACATTCCGGGCGTCTTCGACGCGCCCCCCGAATGGCAACGCATTGCGCTGTCCGGCTCGGCCGATGCCGAAGCACTGACCACGGATTTCGACTCCTTTGAACTGGAGCTCGGAAATATCGACGCCGATCTTTCGGGGGGCTTGGCACTCCGCGAGGTGGACGCCGGTGTCTGGCTGCCCGACATCCGTCTTGAAGGACCGATCGGCGGGCGGATCGGTCCGCGCGAAGTCCTCGCCTACTGGCCGGTTGCGCTGGCCGATGGCGCACGGGTCTGGGTCGACGAGCACGTGATCTCCGGTCAATTGCGCAATGCGCAGCTCGATCTGAACGTGAACGCGGAGGCGCTCGCGCAGGGCATGTTGCCGAATGAGAGCCTGTCGCTGACCTTCGATTTCGCCAATACCTCCTTCCACTACATCACGACGATGACGCCGATGACGAATGCCAGCGGATCGGCAGTGCTCTATGGCAACGCGTTCGACCTGACGCTGACCGAAGGGCGGATCGGCGACATGGTCATGACCGAAGGCTTTGTCGACATTCCGCGCCTCAATCCGAAAGGCGCGGTGGCGCGCTTCGGCGGCGCGGGACGGGCAGAGGCCAGCGACGTGCTGGCCCTGATCGACGAGGAGCCGCTCCACATCCCGAGCGACTATGGCCTCGACCCGGAAAGTGTGTCCGGGCTGGGGACGGTCCGGTTCGAAATCCGCCGTCCGATGCTGAGCGAAGTGCCGGTCGAGGACGTGATCTTCGACATCGAGGCCGAATTCGAAAACATTTCGATGCCGACCGGTGTCGGAAATACCGCTTTGAGTGGCGGCAGGCTGCGCCTGACGGCCAACAACACGACGCTCTTCGCGGAAGGAGACGCCAATATCGGTGCCTCTCCGGCTCATATTGTCTGGACCGAAGATCTGACGATGGAGGCCGGGGAGCCCTCGACACGCGTTCAACTGACCTCGACCCTGGATTCCCGCAGCTTCGACGATTTCGGATTGCCGCTTCGCCGCTTCGTCAATGGACCCGTGGCGGTCGTGGCCGAGACAATCGGCAATGGCCTCGAGTTTACGGAAATCCGCCTGACGTCGGACCTCACCGAAGCCGTGATCGAAGCCCCGGGAAACTACTGGACCAAGGAGGCCGGCGAACCTGCAGCCGCTGAATTGACCTTCCTGATCGACGATACCGGAGAACGCGTTGTCGAAGCCTTCCGCCTTGAAGGAAACGGGCTTGAGGTCGAGGCCAGTGCACGCTTTGCCGCCGATGGCCGGATACTGTCCGCGGAGGTGCCGCGCCTGTTCGTGGACGGCTTTATCGAGACCGGTCTGTCGGTTTCGCGAACCGGCGAAGACGAGCGGCTGACCCTTCTCGCCGAAGGGCAGTACTTCAACGCCACGGGACTTTTCACCGATATTCTGGATTCGACAGGCGAAGGCGGAGCGGCTCCGCCGCTGGCGATCGATGTGCGCCTGGACCGGGTGAACTCGACCGAGACCAGCGTCTATGAGGAGGTCACCCTGGCCTGGCGCTCCGATGGCGCGGGCAATGACAGTCTGATCGTGACCGGTGAAGCCCCGGACGGACAGTTCACGGCCCAGATGACCGGGACAGGTCTGGGAGAAATGCGCCGCTTCTGGATCGAGGCCCCGAATTTCGGCCGGATGCTCCAGATTTTCGGACTCTATGAGAATGTCGATGGCGGCGTTTTGCGGCTCGAAGGTGCACTGCCGCCTCCGGGCGAGACGGGCACCACCAATCTTCGCGTCGAAGCCGGCAACTTCACCCTCGTGCGTATGCCGGTTCTCGCCCGCATTCTCGCCGCGGGCTCGCTCGAGGGGCTCTCCGCCTTGCTGAATGGCGGCGGGATTCCGTTCGAGACGCTGGAGGCCGACCTGACCCTGCGCGACGGCGTCCTCGGCATCGCCAATGCGCGGGCAGCGGGGCCGGCGCTCGGTGTGACGGTCGATGGCAGCGTCGATCTCGACGAGGAAACCATGGGGCTCGACGGCGTGATCGCCCCGTCCTACGGGCTCAACTCGTTGTTCGGGAATCTCCCGCTCGTCGGGGGGCTGCTGGTCTCGCGCGAAGGGGAAGGCGTGATCGGCATCACCTTCTCGGTGTCCGGCCCGTTCGATCAGCCGACCGTCTTCGCCAATCCGTTGTCCGCACTGGTGCCGGGCGTGCTGCGCCGCATGTTCGAAGGCACGGCGGCCGAACGCGCGGCACGGGCACGCGCAGAGCAGCAAGCCGAACGCGAGGCGCTGACGGCAGAGCCGGAAGCACCCGAGGCGCCGACAGATCCGGTCCCCGACGGAGACGGCGCACCGCCTCCGGCCGAGCCGGACTAGCTAGCCTTCCGCGCGCAGAAGCGCGTGCTTCTTCTTGCCGAGCGACAGCTTGATCGCGCCATCGCGCAGATCGGCTTCGCCGAGCGCTTGGTGCACGTCGGTCACGGCGGCGTCGTTCACCTTCACAGCGCCTTCCTGGATCTTGCGGCGGGCTTCACCGCGCGACCCGGTCAGCTGTGCCAGCTCGAGCGCGGCCGGCATCACCATCGACCCGTCCTTGAGCGCCGACATCGGCACCGTGAAGGTCGGCAGGGCATCGCCCACGCCGCCGCTGCCGAAGGTCGACTTTGCGGTCGCTTCAGCGTCCCGCGCGGCGGCCTCGCCGTGCAGCATCGACGTCGCGGCATTGGCCAGTGCGATCTTGGCGTCGTTGATCTCCGCGCCCTGAAGCGCTTCGAGCCGGGCAATTTCGTCCATCGGCAAGTCGGTGAAGAGCTTCAGGAACTTGCCGACATCTGCGTCTTCGGTGTTGCGCCAGAACTGCCAGTAGCCATAGGGCGCAAGCTGGTCTTCGTTGAGCCAGACCGCGCCTTCCGCCGTCTTGCCCATTTTCGCACCCGACGCCGTCGTGATCAGCGGTGTGGTGAAGCCGAAGACTTCCGTTCCATCCACGCGGCGGCAAAGTTCGACACCGTTGACGATATTGCCCCACTGGTCCGCGCCGCCCAGCTGCAGCCGGCAACCCGTGCGGCGTTTCAGCTCCAGGAAGTCGACCGCCTGCAAGAGCATGTAGTTGAATTCGAGGAAGGTGAGGGGCTGTTCCCGCTCAAGACGCAGCTTGACGGAATCGAAGGTCAGCATGCGGTTGATGGTGAAGTGCGGCCCGTATTCTCGCAGGAATTCAAGATAACCGAAACCGGACAGCCACTCGTCATTGTCCACGACGATGGCGTCGGTCGGTCCGTCACCGATCGAGACGAGCTTGGAAAAGGGCTTCAAAATCCCGCTTATGTTCGCCGCGATCTGGTCGTTGGTCAGCATGGAGCGCGACTTGTCCTTGCCGGACGGGTCGCCGATCTTGGTCGTGCCGCCGCCCATCAGGATGATCGGCTTGCAGCCGGCCTGCTGCATCCGGCGCAGCATCATGATCTGCACCAGCGATCCGACATGCAGGGAATCCGCCGTCGCGTCGAAGCCGATATAGCCGGTCAGTCCGCCCTTGGCGGCCGCTTCATCAATTCCATCGATATCGGTGGCTTGATAAAGATAGCCGCGCTCGACAAGGATACGAACGAGATCGGATCTGTGCTGGCTCATCTTCGGGCTTCCCGGACTGGTCGGTTGAGTTGCGTCTTTTAGCGGCGTGCGCGCCGAAACGGAAAGGGGAGATATGTACCGCGTCATCGGATTGATGAGCGGGACGTCGCTCGACGGGGTGGATGCCGCCCTGATCGAGACCGACGGCGAGTCCCTGATCGAGTTCGGCCCCGGCCTGGAACAGCCCTATGCTCCCAAGGAACGCGCTCTATTGCAGGCAGCGGTGGACGCTGCGCTGAAGTGGAAATTCGACGGCGAAGACCCCGAGGCATTCGAAGCCGCTGACCATGTCCTGATCGACGCGCACGCCCATGCCGTGCAGCGGCTGATCCGCGAGAATGGCCTCCACCCCGACGACATCGACCTGATCGGCTTTCACGGCCAGACCGTGCTGCATCGCGCGCCGGCTGGCGACCTGCCCGGCGCGACGCGTCAGCTCGGCGATGGCGAGGCGCTGGCGCGCCGGCTCGGCATCGACGTGGTCTATGACTTCCGGACGATGGATGTGGAGGCGGGCGGTCATGGCGCGCCCCTCGCGCCGCTCTATCACGCCGCGCTGGCAGAACGCGACGGGCTGGACCTGCCGCTTGCCGTGCTCAATCTCGGGGGTGTCGCCAACGTCACCTGGCTCACTGCGGACAGCCCTCCGGTCGCCTTCGACACCGGACCGGCGAGCGGCCTCCTCGATGCCTGGTGCGCCCGGCACACGACCGAGAACTTTGACCGCGACGGTCAGCTGGCGCGCGCGGGGGCGGTCGATGCCAAGGCGCTCGCGGCGCTGATGGAGCACCCCTTCTTCGCGAAGGCGCCGCCGAAATCGCTCGACCGGTGGGATTTCTCGCTGAAGCCGGTCGACGGTCTGTCCCCGGCGGACGGCGCGGCGACGCTGACGGCCTTCACCGCGAAGACGGGCGGCGATGCGATCCGCTCCATGGGGGCGCCGCAACGCATTCTGGCCACAGGCGGCGGCCGCAAGAATCCGTCGATGATGGATGCGATCGCTCAGGCGGCGGGTTGTCCGGTCGAGCCGGTCGAGGCCGCGGGATGGAATGGCGATCTGATGGAGGCACAGGCCTTCGCCTGGCTTGCCGTCCGCTCGGTGCGCGGCGTGCCGCTCTCCATCCCGACGACGACCGGCGTCCCCGAGCCGATGACCGGCGGCGAGATCGCGCGGGCCTGACCTATTCCGACGTGCGTTCCCGGAACACGATGGGCAGGCGCTCGTCGAGATAGTCCTCGATCCGCTTTTCCAGCTGTTCCATGTGATTGGTGAACATGTGACCCGCGCCGGGTTCGATCTGGCGGCGGATGTCGATGCCCTTCTGGGCGCGCACCTTGCTCATCACCCGCTCCATGTCGTCGGCCGGGACGATGCGGTCGTCGCTGCCATGGACGATCAGGCCGGAGGCCGGGCAGGGCGCAAGGAATGTGAAGTCGTACATGTTGGTCGGCGGCGCGACCGAGATGAAGCCGGCCACTTCCGGGCGGCGCATCAGAAGCTGCATGCCGATCCACGCGCCGAAGGAATGCCCCGCCACCCAGGAGAAGGGCGCATTGCCGTTGTAGGTCTGGATCCAGTCGAGCGCGGTCGCCGCGTCGGACAATTCGCCAAGGCCCTGATCATAGGTGCCTTCGCTGCGTCCCACGCCGCGGAAATTGAACCGCAGGGTCGCGAAGCCGCGCTTGCGGAAGATGTCGTACATCATCAGCGAGGAGACATTCTCCATATGACCGCCACCCAGGGGGTGAGCGTGGAGAATCAGCGCAATCGGCGGGGTCTCGCCCTTGCCGGGGCTGTACTTGCCTTCGATGCGGCCGGCCGGGCCGGGAATGATGACGTCAGGCATGCTGCAAAAGGTCCGATCTGTGATACCCTACCATTCCAGTCAGGTAAGCGGCGTATCGCTGCGCCAAGGTGCGCTAATCTGCCGCGTTAATTCTTGACTCCAATGGTCAGATAATTAGTTCCTGCGATGAAGCCAGCAGAACGCTGGTTGAGATGGCGGGCCTGATAGCACAGGCGACCCGGGCGATGCGAGCCTTAAGGGGAGGAATGTCATGAAGTTGAGCACCAAGGGCCGCTATGCGGTGATGGCGATGGCCGATCTGGCCTCGCGCGACGGCGAAGGTCCCGTCACGCTGGCCGACATCGCCTCGCGGCAGGCGATCTCGCTCTCCTATCTCGAACAATTGTTCGCCAAGCTGCGCCGCGGCAATGTCGTGGCGTCGGCGCGCGGTCCGGGCGGCGGCTACAGCCTGGCCCGTCCGGCCAACGAAATCCGCCTGTCGGACGTGATCAAGGCTGTCGAGGAAGACATCGATCCGCGCCGCTGCGCGGGCAACCCGAAGGGCTGCATGAAGACCGGCATGCGCTGCATCACGCACGACGTGTGGGACGAGCTTGGCCGGCACATCTTCCTCTTCTTCAACTCGATCACGCTGGAAGATGTCGTCGAACACCGCGTCATGGGCGCGGCGAGCATGGCGTTCAGTGATCCCCGCGTCTCGAAAGCCCCGAAGGTCAATGCCGCGGGTCTGGCTGCGGAGTAGGTTTTGCCCGTTTATCTCGATCATAACGCAACCTCGCCTATCCGGCCCGAGGCACGGGACGCCATGCTGAAAGCCATGGCGGTCGGCGGCAATCCGTCCTCAGTTCACGGGGCGGGGCGCTGTGCGCGCACCTTGCTGGAGAATGCGCGCGCGACCGTGGCACGGGCGATCGGCACGCGGTCGCAGGACCTGACCTTCACGTCCGGGGGTACGGAATCGAACAATCTCGCCATCGCTGCGGCGCTGACCTGCCCGGATGTGAAGAAGATCCTCGTTTCGGTGCTGGAGCACGACGCAGCCTATATGGGCGCGCATGCCACCGGCTATACCGTTGAAGTCGTTCCGGCCCTGCCCAGCGGCCAGATCGACCTGCACTGGCTCGAATCCCGGCTGGCGAACTGGGATCGCGCCGTCGATGGCCGGCCCTTTGTCTGCCTGCAGGCGGTGACCAGCGAGACCGGCGTGATCCAGCCGGTGGACGAGGCGGGCGCGATGATCCGCGCCGCCGATGGCCTGCTGCTCGTCGATGCCGTCCAGACGCTTGGCAAGACCGGTTTCCATTTCGGCCGCTCCGGCGCGCACTATGCCTCGATCTCCGCGCACAAGGTCGGCGGCCCGCAGGGTGTCGGCGCTTTGATCGTGTCGTGCGACGCGCCGTGCGACCTGCCGCGTCGCGGCGGGGGTCAGGAAAAGGGCCGCCGCTCGGGAACCGAGAATGTTCCGGGCGCTTGCGGGTTCGCCGCTGCGGTTGAGGCCGCTGTGCGCGATCAGGAACATTACACCGGGCTGGCCGCGTTGCGGGACAAGGCGGAGACTGCCATCCGCGCCGCCGCGCCCCATGCTGTTGTCATTGGCGGCGATGCGCCCCGCACGCCCAATTGTCTGGCGATTGCCATTCCGGGCTGGGATGGCGGCATGCAGGTGATTGCGCTCGATCTCGCGGGCATCTGTATCAGCGCCGGTTCAGCCTGCTCGTCCGGCAAATCGACCGCGCCGCGCCCGTGGACCGCCATCGTGGGTGAAGACCTCGCGCGCTGCGGCATTCGCGTCAGTCTCGGTTGGAACACGACCGAGGCCGACATCGACACATTCATTGCGGCGTGGACGCGCGAATACGCGCGGGTCGCGCCCAGGCTGAAGGAGATTGCCTGATGGTTCAGGTCAAGGACTCCATCGCCCGGGAAACCGTTCGCGACGTCGAGGCGCTCGAATCCTCGAAGTACAAATACGGTTTCACAACGGACATCGAGCAGGAACGCGCGCCCAAGGGGCTGAGCGAAGAGGTGATCCGCTTCATTTCGGCCAAGAAGGAAGAGCCGGACTGGATGCTGGACTGGCGGCTCGCCGCCTATCGCCGCTGGCTCCAGATGGAAGAGCCGACCTGGGCGAAGGTCCGATACACGCCGGTCGATTACGACGACATCTACTACTATGCCGGGCCCAAATCCGGCACGAAGTACGAGTCGATCGACGACGTGCCACCGGAAATCCTGGCCGACTTCGAAAAGCTCGGCATTCCCTTGCGGGAACAGGAAGTGCTGCTCGGCGTGAAGGGGGCAGCGGAAACCGCCGCCGAGGCGCGCGAGACGCCGAAGGTGGCCGTCGACGCCGTGTTCGACAGCGTCTCCGTCGCCACGACCTTCAAGAAGGAACTGGCCAAGGCCGGCGTCATCTTCATGTCGATCTCCGAGGCGATCCGGGAACACCCGGAACTCGTCCGGAAATATCTCGGCAGCGTCGTGCCGCAGAGCGACAACTTCTTCGCCACGCTGAACAGCGCCGTCTTCTCCGACGGCACCTTCGTTTACGTGCCCAAGGGCGTCCGCTGCCCGATGGAGCTGTCGACCTATTTCCGCATGAATGCGGAAGGCACGGGCCAGTTCGAACGCACGCTGATCATCGCCGACGAGGGCAGCTACGTCTCCTATCTCGAGGGCTGCACCGCGCCGATGCGCGACGAAAACCAGCTGCACGCTGCCATCGTGGAACTGGTCGCGCTGGATGATGCCGAGATCAAATATTCCACCGTCCAGAACTGGTGGCCGGGCGACGAGAACGGCAAGGGCGGCGTCTACAATTTCGTGACCAAGCGCGGCGACTGCCGTGGCCGCAACTCCAAGATCTCCTGGACCCAGGTCGAGACCGGCTCGGCGATCACCTGGAAATACCCGTCCTGCATCCTGCGCGGCGACAATTCGGTGGGCGAGTTCTACTCCATTGCCGTCACCAATGGCGCGCAGCAGGCCGATACCGGCACCAAGATGATCCATCTGGGGCGCAATACGCGTTCGCGCATCATCTCCAAGGGCATTTCGGCGGGTAAGTCGGACAACACCTATCGCGGCCTCGTTTCGGTGCACGCCAAGGCGGAAGGCGCGCGCAACTTCACCCAGTGCGACTCCCTGCTGATCGGCGACCGCTGCGGCGCACACACCGTACCTTACGTCGAGTGCAAGACGCCCAAAGCGGTGCTGGAGCACGAGGCGACGACAACCAAACTGTCGGAAGACCAGCTCTTCTATGCGCGTCAGCGCGGCCTCGACGAAGAGGCTGCGACAGCACTGCTGGTGAATGGCTTCGTGCGCGAAGTGCTTCAGGAACTGCCGATGGAGTTCGCGGTCGAGGCCCAGAAACTCCTCGCCGTCAGTCTTGAAGGGAGTGTGGGGTGATGAGCATCCGGATCACCATGTTTGCGACCGCCTTCGTGCTGGCGACAACGGGTCTGGCCATTGCCGACCACCACCAGACCGAACGCTCGTTCGAGGCGACGCTGCAGGCGCACATGGACGCGGTCACGAACCGCGATCTCGACGCCTATATCGACACGATCACGACGGGCGAGGATCTGACGATCATCTTCCCGGGTGGCGAGATCATGCGTACGCGGGATGAAGCGATCGCCTTCCACACCGAGTGGTTCGCCACGCCGGGCTGGACCATGACCTTCGAGGTCGACCGGATTGTGGAAAGTCACCACATGGCCGTCGCCTCGCTGCGCGCGACCTACACCGACGAGGCCGGACCGCGCGTGAACTGGCTGACGCTGGTGTTCGAGGAAGAGGCCGGCGAATGGCGGCTCGTCTTTGACCAGAACACCCGTGACACCACCTGGTCGCCGGAGGTGGTGGAATGAGCGCTTACTGGTTCGCCCGCCTCGACCCGTCGAAGAAGAACAGCGCCTTTGCGCCGGTCTCGCCTGTCGGCTGGTTCGTGACGTTCGCGCTGGCGGCGGCGCTCGCCGTCTTCGTGACCGTCGTGCTCGACGCGGGCGGCTCGCCGCTGATG
Organism: Alphaproteobacteria bacterium; assembly: GCA_016124205.1. Classification (GTDB taxonomy): domain Bacteria; phylum Pseudomonadota; class Alphaproteobacteria; order Caulobacterales; family Maricaulaceae; genus Hyphobacterium. Next base: position 483,232 of record WGOD01000001.1, on the reverse strand, counting down.
CAAGTCGTCGGCATCGCTGCCGGTGTTCTGATGGGCATCGGCGTCTTCATTCTGAGCGTGCGTGACAAGGTCGATCCGGAGCGTTCGCTCGCGGACTACAAGGGAAGGGCAGGGTCATGATTTCCGCGATTGCCGCACTGGCGCTTCAAACTGCGTCGCTGCCGTCCTGCGATGCGCTGGAATACGAGGGCACGCATCAGGACTGTGTTCTGACCACCGCGAATGGCAACACCGCCTCCTTCTCTTTCGAACCCGGCGAATGGGGCGAACGAGGCATTCTGATCGTCACGAATGCCGACGGCGATTGCCTGTGGACCGATGAGTTCGAGACCGAGAGCTTCTTCTATCCGCGTCTTGAAGACCTCGACGGCAACGGCTTCGAGGACATTCTCGTCCCGCTGATCACCGGCAATGTGAACACCGAAATGCTGTTGATCATGGGCGGTGAGGACGGCTACGCGCTCGCGAGCCGGGAGCTCAGCGGCCACACTTTCGAACCCGTCTTGCCCGGCCTGTTCGTCGTCCAGGCGCGTTCCAGCGCGGTGGAGCATTTCGCCAGCTTCTACACCTGGAACGGCGAGGCGCTTGATCACGAAGCGACCGTGGCCATCACTTTCGAAGACGAAGACACCGCGACCTGCACGCTGGCAACTGGCCAGATCGGTCGCGGCGAAGACTTCTACTGCGCCGCGGTTCTGAGCAACGACTGATCCGAAGAACAAGAGGCGGCTCGACCGCCCGAGAGGACCTCCCCATGCCGATGCTTGAAATTTCAAACCTCCACGCCTCCGTCGACAATGGCGAGAAGCCGATCCTGAAGGGGCTGGACCTGTCCGTCCCGAAGGGCGAGGTGCACGCCATCATGGGCCCGAACGGCTCGGGCAAGTCGACCCTGTCCTACGTCCTGACCGGCCGCGATGGCTATGACCTCACCGACGGCAAGGTCAGTTTCGAGGGCGAGGACATCGGCGAACTGGAACCGGAAGAACGCGCCGCACGCGGCCTCTACCTGTCCTTCCAGTATCCGGTCGAGATTCCCGGCGTGCCGACCCTGACCTTCATCCGCGAGGCGCTGAACGCCCAGCGCAAGGCACGCAGTGAGGACGAGGTTTCGGCCCCGGACTTCATGCGCCTGATCCGCGAAAAGGCTGCAATCCTCAACGTATCCATGGATATGTTGAAGCGGCCCGTGAATGTCGGGTTTTCCGGCGGTGAAAAAAAGCGGATGGAAATCCTGCAGGCGCTCGTGCTCGAACCGCGCTTCCTCATTCTCGACGAAACCGACTCCGGCCTCGACATCGACGCGCTGAAAGTCGTGTCCGAGGGCGTCAACGCGCTCCGCTCGCCGGACCGCGCCATGCTGGTCATCACGCACTATCAGCGCCTGCTCGACTATATCGCGCCGGACAGGGTCCACGTGATGAGCGCTGGCCGCATCGTGGCGTCCGGCGGTCCGGAACTCGCCAAGGAGCTCGAGGCCGAGGGCTACGACAAGTATGTGAGGGCGGCGTGACGGTTCAGATGACCCTCACTCCCGCCGAGACGGCTCTGCTCGACGCGCTGGACGGCGCGACCGGCTGGCGCGCGGCCACGCGCGCGGCGTTGGAAAATCGTGGCCTGCCGAACAAGCGTGACGAAGCCTGGAAGTGGACCGATCTGCGCCGTCTGACCGGCAATATCACCGAGACCGGCAAGATCTCGATCGCCGGATCACGTGAGCCGGATGCGAAATTGCCCGTCACCCATGCCCCGACCGATATGCTGCCACGCCTCGCCGGTGCGCTCGGCGGGGAAGCGCGCATCTATACGCTCAGCGATGGCGAAAGCCTCTCGCTCGACCTGTCGGCCTCGGCCGGCGTTGGTCACGTCATCTATGTGGTCGAAGTGCCGGCGGGTGTGTCGGCGCAGGTATTTGAGCGCCTGAGCGTCGCGGACGGCGGTTTCGCGAACATCGCGGTGCTTTACCGGATCGGCGAGGGCGCCTCGCTCGACCGCATCGTCTCGACCGGCGACTGCCCCGGCATCCTCGCGCTGTCCGGTGGGGTCGATCTGGGCGAGGGCGCAACCCTGCGCCAGACGACGCTGACCTTCGGCGGCAAGCTGATCCGTCTCGAAACCCATCTCGCCCATCCCGGCGCGAAGGCCGAGGCGGTGATGGATGCGGTCTATCTGCTCGCGCCGAACCGACATGCCGATCTGACGACGACCGCCAATATCTCCGGCCCGGATGGCAATCTTTCGCAATTGACCAAGGGCGCGGTTGCGTCGCACGGTCACGGCGTCTTCCAGGGCAAGATTCATGTCGAACGCGAGGCGCAGCGCACCGACGCGCGCATGACGCACCGTGCCCTGATGCTGGGCGAGCGGGCGGAGATCGACGCCAAGCCCGAACTCGAAATCTATGCCGACGACGTGCAGTGCGCGCACGGCAATGCGCTCGGTGCGATCGATGAAACGGCGCTGTTCTACATGCGCCAGCGCGGCCTGCCCGAGGCGCAGGCGCGGGCGATTCTGATCCGCAGCTTCCTTGCCGAACCGCTTGATCGGATTCGCGATCCGCAGATCCGTGACTCGCTGCTTGAAGACCTGGTGACGGGTCTGGAGGTGCTGTCATGAACGCCCCCGTGAAGCCCCCGACGCTCGATGTCGCCGCGATTCGGGACCAGTTCCCGATCCTGAAACGCGAAGTGAACGGCAATCCGCTCGTCTATCTCGACAGCGCGGCCTCGGCCCAGAAGCCGCGTGCCGTGATCGATGCGGTCAGCGGCGTCTACGAAAACAGCTACGCCAATGTGCACCGGGGCCTGCATACGCTCGCCAACGAGGCGACGGCGGCCTTCGAAGGCGGCCGGGAAAAGATCGCGCGCTTCATCGGCTCGGAGCGGCCCGAACAGATTGTCCTGACCCGCGGCACGACCGAGGCGATCAACCTCGTCGCCTACAGCTTCGGCAGCACGCTGAAGCCCGGGGACGAGATTATCCTCAGCCAGATGGAACACCATTCCAACATCGTGCCCTGGCTCCTCCTCAAGGAGCGCGCGGGGGTCGAAGTGAAATGGGCTCCGGTCACCGATGCGGGTGAACTCGATTACGCCGCGCTTGAGGCGCTGATCGGGCCGAAGACGAAGCTTGTCGCCATCACTCACATGTCGAACGTGCTCGGCACGGCGACCGACGCCAAGCGCATCACGGAACTGGCGCATGCCACGGGCGCGGCGGTTCTGATCGATGGCTCGCAATCAGCGGTCCACATGGCCGTCGATGTGTCGGAGATCGGTTGCGATTTCTTCGCCCTGACCGGTCACAAGCTTTATGGCCCGACCGGGGCCGGGGCGCTCTACGCGTCTGGCGACTGGCTTGATCGCCTGCCGCCCTTCCTCGGCGGTGGCGAGATGATCGCCGATGTGTTCGAGGATGGCGTGACCTTCGCCGACGTGCCGCACAAATTCGAAGCGGGCACGCCCTCCATCGCAGACGTCATCGGACTGGGCGCGGCCATCGACTGGATGACCGGCCTCGACCGGACGGCCGTAATGGAGCATGAGAAGTCGTTGCTCGACCGTGCCACGCAAGGCCTGTCCGAAATGGAAGGTATCCGCATTCTCGGCACGGCGCAGGAGAAGGGCGCCATCCTGTCCTTCGCCGCCGACTGGGCGCACCCGCACGACATCGCGCAAATCCTCGACCGCTACGGCGTGGCGGTACGGGCAGGGCACCACTGCGCCCAGCCACTGATGCGGCGGATGGGCGTCAGTGCCAGCGCACGCGCCAGTTTCGCCGTCTACAACACGCCCGAAGATGTTGACGCCTTCCTCAGCGCCTTGAACAAGGCGCGCGAGTTTCTCACCTAGATGAGTGCCATGACCGATTCCGTGAAACGCGACGTCATCGACCTGTCCTCTCCGCCCGCCAGCAGCGGCAGCGATCCGGTGCCTGCCGACGAAATGACCGTTGGCAGCGTTTCGGCCATTCCGGCCGAAGAGATTGAACGCATCACCACCGAAGTCGTCGCGGCGCTGAAAACCGTGTTCGATCCGGAAATTCCGGTCGACATCTACGAACTCGGTCTGATCTACAAGGTTGATCTCGACGACGATTATTCCCTGAAGATCGAGATGACACTCACTGCGCCAGGCTGCCCGGTCGCGGGCGAAATGCCCGGCTGGGTCAAGGACGCCGCCGAAACGGTGGAAGGCGTGACCCGCGCCGATGTCAGCCTCGTCTTCGATCCGCCCTGGACGCCGGATCGCATGACGGACGAGGCCCGGCTCCAGCTCAACATGCTCTAGGCAAATCCATGACCCGTGAACGCCCCAAAGCTCTCTCCCTGACCGATGCCGCCGCCGAGCGCGTCAAGGAACTCATGGCCGGCCGCGATGCCGGCTATCTCCGCGTCGGCGTGAAGAATGGCGGCTGCGCCGGCATGGAATACGTCATGGACTATGTGGCGGAACCCGATGCGCTTGATGAGCGCGTCGACGACAAGGGCGTATCCATCGTGGTCGATGGCAAGTCTCTGCTTTTCCTGCTCGGATCGATCATCGATTACGAGACCACGACGCTGCATTCGAAATTCGTGTTCCGCAATCCGAACGAGACGGATGCCTGCGGGTGCGGCGAAAGCGTCACGCTGGTCCCGGCAAAGCTCGATAGCTGACAGTTTTCCTCAGCTATTCGCTGACGGCCGGATTCCCTTTCGAAGGGAGCAGGACTATCTAGGTCGGTCAGGCGCTTCGTGCGTCTCAAGGGACCGGCCATGAAACTCTACATCTCCGAAACCTCGCCCTATGCCCGCAAATGCCGTGTGCTGCTGCGCGAAAAGGGATTGTCCGCGCGGATCGAGGAAGTGGTTGCGCACCCGTTCGACAATGGTGCCGAGCTTCTGGAGAACAATCCGCTTGGCAAGGTGCCGGCGCTGACCCGCGAAGGGGCGACGACGCTCGTAAACTCGCCGCTGATCTGCGACTTCATCGATGCCCAGTCCGACCCGCGCTGGATCCCCAAATCCGGCCCGGCCCGTTGGCGCGTCCTGCGCTTCGAAGCGCTGGCCGACGGTGTGATCGACCTGACGGTCGCGCGCCGCGTCGAGCTGACCAAGCCGGATGCCGACCCGTCGAAATTCTGGCTCGAACGTCAGGAGAATGGTGTGCGCCGGGCGCTCGACCAGCTGGAATCGGAAGCCGACAAGTTCGGCGGTGCCGTTGATCTCGGTGCCGTGGCCATCGCTGTGGCGCTCGGCTATCTCGATTTCCGGTATCCGGAGAGTGACTGGCGTGCCGGCCGGCCCGGTCTTACCGCGCTATTCGATCGCTGGTCGGAGCGTCCGTCCTTTCAGGAGACCGCGCCGCCGTCCGCGGCATAGGCCTCTGCGCGCTTGCGGGCCTGGCTCGACAGCCAGGCCATTACCGGACCGATCAGGAAGAAGATGCCGCCGGCGAACGGTGTGATCCGGGCCGGTAGCGCCCAGGCCAGCGCGATTGCACCCAGGGAAATGACGACCGAAGCAATGCCTTGCCGGACTTCAAGCCGGGTCATCTCCTTTTCCGCCTCCGAGAGCTCGAGCACATCCGCGCGGCGTAGCGCATGGGCGTAGAGCAGCGCGAACACACCGAACACGGCGGCATATCCGGCAGCGTAAATCGTCACCATCATGCCGGTCTGTTCAAACGTCAGGACCGCTGCGACGTCTTGTCCCGAATCGTAGCCGAACGTGAAGAAGGTCACGAGGAACGTCGCGAGGAATTTCAACGGATAGGCAAAGACCATGATCAGAAAGAGCACGGCCGAGTTCAAGAAGAGTGTGATCCCGTCCTCAAGATCGTAGCGGCGAAAAAAGGCGTGATGCTTCGTCCAGATCAACAGAACCAGCGCGAAACACATGGCGACCGCGATCACCTCGCGCCACAGCGCCTGCAACTCGGCAAAGCTGGCCGGTACGGCGGAGGCGACGATCAGAGTCAGGGATAATGCGAAGACGATGTCCGAGAGGTTTTCGAGGCGCGTGACATCGCGGCCCCGCCACCGGAAAAAGCGCTCGCCGCGCAAGCTGCGTTTCAGTTTGTGATCGGTGCCCAAAACGAGTCACTCCCCCTTGCGGGGGAGTGAAGCAGTCTTTGCGATTCCGGTCGAGAGAGCGTCAGGCCGCGTTGGCGACGTCCGACGGATCTTCGACGGTGATCCGGTTCCGGCCATTCTGCTTGGACTTGTAGAGATTGCTGTCCGCGCGTTCGATCAGTGATTCGACGGATTCGCCAGCGCGGTACTGGGCGACCCCCATGGAAATCGTGATATTGCCCAGATCCTCGTTGGTCGACTTGCGCATCAGCTTCTTGGATTCGACCGTCTTGCGGATCTTCTCCGCAATCGCAGCCGCATCGGCCAGCTTCGTCTTCGGCAGAACGATGCCGAATTCCTCACCGCCATAGCGGGCGACGGTCTGGTGCTCATCGGCGTGCCGCGTCATGCAGCCGGCGACAAAACGGATAATCTGGTCGCCCGTCTGATGGCCCCAGGTTTCGTTGAAGCGCTTGAAGTGGTCGATGTCGCACAGCAGCAGGCACATCGGCTGCCCATCGGCCTCCGTCTCGCGGCGGCCCTTGCGCAGCATTTCGTCGAAACGCTTGCGGTTTGCGATGCCGGTGAGGGCGTCGGTCATCGCTTCTTCGCGGACGCGTTCCAGATTGCTGCGAAGCTGGGTCACTTCGCTGGACGTTTCATGCAGACGGCGTTCGAGATTGCGGGAGCGTTCCTGCATCTTGGCGGTCGCGTCGATCAGGGTCTGAACCATCTGGCGCAGCGCTTCGGGATCGGTTTCCGCGCTCAGATCGCCAGTCGCACCTTGCAGCGTCTTGCCGTAATCCATCTGATCGCGATGTGCGGCGCGCAGGGATTCGCGCACCTCACCCAGCTCCTTCGTCATCTGACCGGAGCTGGCCATCACCGCGTCTTGCAGCCGCTTCAGGCTGAAATATTTTTCGTACAGGGTATCGAGATGGGGCTGATCGAATGCCCGGCCTTCATCGATATGCTTGTCGATTGCGTCACACAGTTCATTGTTGTGATCACAAGCGTAGGCGGACCAGATCGCGTAATTCTCCGCTGATGGGGGAATGTTGAATTCCTCCATGTAATCCAGCGCTTTACGTGCCAGTGCCCAGCCTTCTGCCCGGTTCTGCAAACGTCCGCTCACGGCGATACCCTCTTCTCCGCCTCGGCCTTCACAGACCGATCCCGTTGATCGCAGAAGCTACGGGTGAAGAGAAAAGATCAGGTAAACGCGAAGCGGGAATCGATCACGAATTGTGGAAAAACGCCGGAACGTCATTCCCGAAGCCAAGAATTTTCCCGTTGTCACGGTCGTTCCGAGAAGATTTATCTTCGCGGCTCGATTTTTCTTGGCTTTCCGGCGTCGTGTCCGGCTTCTTGCGGCTGCGGCCGCCCCGCTTGCGCCGCCCCTTGTCGTCTGCAGGTTTCGACTCGGATTGCGGTGCGTCCGCAGACTTCGGCGCCTCCGGCGCGTCGACCGCCTTCTTGGCTTCCGGTTCAGGCTCCGGCTTGGGCTTCGCTTTGCCGAAATCGGCCAGTTCGATCTTCGAACCGATCAGGGCTTCGATCGCCGCGAGTGACTTCCCGTCCTCCGGCCCGGCGAGTGACACCGCTTCGCCCTGAAGTCCGGCCCGGCCGGTGCGGCCGATCCGGTGAACATAATCGTCGGCGTGATGGGGAATGTCGTAGTTGAAGACGTGGCTGACGGCCGGGATGTCGAGCCCGCGCGCGGCGACATCACTGGCGACGAGGAAGCGGACTTCGCCCGTCTTGAACTTGTCGAGCGTTGCCGTACGCGTGGATTGATCGAGGTCGCCGTGAATCGGCGCAGCCGAGAAGCCGTGCTTCTGAAGCGACCGGGCCACGACATCGACGTCGCGCTTGCGGTTGCAGAAGATGATGCCGTTCTTCACGCCGTCCCGATCGAGCGCGGTACGCAGGGCATCGCGCTTCGCGCCGGGCGTACGGTCCTTCACTCTGACCAGCGTCTGCCGGACGGTCGTCGCCGTGGTTGCCGGACGCGAGACTTCGACGCGTTCGGGATTGTTCAGGAAGCGTTCGACGAGCCGCTGGATCTCCTTCGGCATCGTGGCCGAGAAGAACAGGGTCTGACGGCGCGGCGGAACCAGCGAGAAGATGCGCTCGATATCCGGAATGAAGCCCATGTCCAGCATGCGGTCGGCTTCATCCACCACCATCACCTGAACGTCGGCGAGCAGGATCTTGCCGCGTTCGAACTGGTCGAGCAGACGGCCCGGCGTCGCAACAACGACATCGGCGCCGCGATTGAGAACCGCTTCCTGCGGACCGAAGGCGACGCCGCCGATCAGCAGCGCCATCGTCAGCTTGGTATTGGCGGCGTACTTTTCGAAATTCTCCGCGACCTGTGCCGCGAGTTCGCGCGTCGGTGTAATGATCAGCGAGCGCGGCATGCGCGCCTTGGCGCGGCCTTTCGACAGGCGCTCGATGAGGGGCAGGGTGAAGGACGCGGTCTTGCCCGTTCCCGTCTGGGCGATGCCCAGCACGTCCCGTCCCGACAGCGCAATCGGGATGGCTCCCGCCTGAATGGGCGTGGGTTCCGTATATCCGGCCGCGTCGAGCGCGTTGAGAAGCGCGGGGCTTAGCCCCAGGTCTTTGAAACTCATTCCTACCTGACTTGATGCGTCAAACGGGAACGGCCGCCCCAGAATGGAGCGGCCGCCCGCGAGGTCGCGCGCACCATAAGCGGCGCGCCTATTGAGTCAACGCACCGGCCTGCCTAATGGCGATAGCCGAAGGGCGTTGTGTCTTCGATGTCGCGATAGCGTTCCGCCAGACGCGTCTGCCGGGACTCCATCTCGGTCTCCTGGCCATCGACGAAAACATGGGTCGGTGCGCTCATCACTTCGAGCGGATCCCCATCCCAAACCACGACATCGGCAACATAGCCCGGTGCCAGCGCACCATACTGGTCGCCCACGCCATAGATCTCCGCCGGCGTCAGGGTGATAGCCCGGAAGGCGTCATCCCAGGGAACGCCGTGCGCGACGGCATTTCCGGCGTGCTGCGGCAGCAGGCGGGCATTGAAATACCCGTCCGCTGTTTCAGTCGTGTACGCGACCGTGACGCCTGCTGCGTTCAGCCGGGCCGGAGCTTCCAGGGTCGACCCGAGCGAGTCGAACGAGAAGGGCAGGTTCCGCAGCGGGTCGATCAGGACCGGAATGTCCGCCTCGGCCAGTTCGCTCGCCACCATCCACGCTTCGGCGCCGCCCTGAATGATCAGGCGGACCGGGGCGTGCTCCTCGGCAAAACGGATGGCCCGAAGAATGTCCGACGCCCGGTCGACATTCATCACCAGCGGGACGCGCCCGCGGGCAACATCGACCAGTGCGGCCGCGTCGAGACGGCTGAGCACATTGCCTTCGGAACCGCTGCTGTACCGGCCGGGATAGGCTCGGGCGTCATCAAAGGCCGCTTCAAGGAACAACCATGCCGCTTCGCGGGACCCGCCGGCCGTCGCCGCGCCGGACTGGCTGAGATCGGCAAAGACGAAGCTTCCGGAATCAAACAGGGAATCATTCCTGCCCGATGTGTTGCCGAGCGCGCCCTGTCCGGCGAACAACTCCTCACCGGTCGACGGGAAGAGGGCGAAACGCGTCAGCCCCTCGATCCGGTTGGACGCGATGTAGGAGTTGCGCGGATTGAAGGCGTCCGACACGTCGATCGCCACCGAGAAGCCGGTGCTCGAAGCCGAGGCATCATTGGCCGAATCCTCCAGCGCAACCTCGATCAGGCCAAGCTGGGTGAAGGGCGCGAAAATGCCCGGTGTGATCCAGCCGCCTTCGGCATCGACCGTTCGTGCCCCATCGGGGATGGTCACATCACCGCCGACCGCGACGACGACGCCGTCACGGATCAGGACGGTGCCGTTTTCGATCCCACCCTGATCGGTGTTGGTGATCACACGGCCATTGGTGACGGCGATTTCCTGCGCAACGGCAGGGCCACTGGCTGCGAGGCCAAGGGCGAGAAGAGAAAGAAGGCGTTGCATCAGTCGTCTCCTTCACCGGGCTGGCCGAGTTCGAAATCGCTCACCGGCTGGTGGTCCGGATCGCTGCGGTCATACATCAGGGCTCCGTCGATGAAGACCTGATCGGCGACGGCATAGGTCGAGTAGGGATTGGCGGACCAGATCACGACATCGCCGCGCTTGCCCGCTTCAAGCGAACCGGTCTCGTCGAAAATGCCGAGCGCACGGGCCGGATTGGAGGTGAGCCAGGAGAAGGCCTCTGCCTCCGAGATGTCGAGCCCCAGCCTCCGGCCGTCTGAAAGCGCCTTGGCGACCTCCTGATTCAGCCGCTGGATGCCGAGCCCGTCATCGGAATGGATCATGGCGCACGCCCCGGCGGAATGGATCAGGGCGAGGTTTTCACGGATCGGGTCGTAGGCTTCCATCTTGAAGCCGCCCCAGTCGGCCCAGACCGCGGCGCAGATGTCGTTGTCGCGCAGCAGGTCGGCCACCTGATAGCCTTCCACGGCATGGTGGAAGGTCGTCACCTGGTAGTCGAACTCGTGCATCATATCGATGACCTGCGCCATCTGATCGTCGCGGTAGCAATGCATCTGCACGAGAATTTCGCCGTCCAGCACACCCATCAGCGTGTCGAGTTCGAGGTCGCGGGTCGGCGGGTTGGCGTCTTCGCCGGCTTCGGCGTCTTCCCAGTATTCATGCCAGCTGTCGCGATAGTCGCGCGCGCGGATCCAGGAAGCCCGGTAACCGGCCATATTGCCCATGTCGGTCGCCGGCGAGGAGCCGCGATTGCCATAGACGCGCGATGGGTTCTCGCCGCACGCCATCTTCAGCGTGTAGGGCGCGTCCGGGAATTTCATGCCCTGGACGGTCCGCGACGGCACATTGCGCAGCGTCACGCCGCGTCCGCCGAACAGATTGCCCGAGCCGGGCAGGACGTGCAGCGTCGTCACACCGCCCGCCAGCGCGCGGGCAAAGCCCGGATCCTGCGGCCAGACGCTGTGTTCGGCCCAGACCTCGGCCGTATTCGGCTGGGTCAGCTCGTTGCCGTCCGAATGCGCGGACACGCTCGGCGAGGGATAGACACCGAGATGGGAGTGAATATCGATGACGCCCGGCGTGACGTATCGGCCCGACGCATCGATGACGGTCGCGTCTTCCGGTGCTTCGATATCGGTCCCGATTGCGGAAATCCGCCCGTCGACGATCAGCACGCTGCCGTTTTCGATCCGTCCGCCGACGCCGTCGAAGATCGTGGCGTTCGTGATCAGCATCGTGCCACTCGGCAGCGGTTCATAGGTCGACGGATAGGGATCGAGATCGATCCGCACGATATCGCTATCGCCGCCGTCGTCCGCGTTGTCACCGTTGGTCGCGGCCGCGTCGCCGTCATCACCGCCCGATGGCGCGTCTCCGCCCCGGTCGCATGATGCCAGCGCGACCGTTGCAGCCAGAATGGCTACCCATCGCGTCATGTCCGAAATCATGTTGGCTCCCACCCCAAGAATTGCGTTCGCGCCGAGTGTGCGGCGCGGCGCCATTCAACACACGGGGATGCGCCGACGTCAAACGTCGATCGAGGCGCCGAAATCCGGGGCGTGGGTCTGGATGTACTCAAAGCGCAACTCGGGCTTGCGGCCCATCAGTGTTTCGACCAGAGCTTCGAAGGACGGGCGCGCCGCGTCATCGAAGGTGATCCGCGCAAGCTGGCGCGTGGACGGGTCCATCGTCGTCGACTTCAGCTGCGGCGGCGTCATTTCGCCGAGGCCCTTGAACCGGCCAATCTCGACCTTCCCGCTCTTGAAGACTTCCCGGATCAACTGCTCGCGGTGCGCGTCGTCCTTGGCGTAGACGGTCTTGCCGCCCTGGCTGAGGCGGTAGAGCGGCGGCTGCGCCATGAACAGGCGGCCGGACCGGATCAGGTCCGGCATCGACCGGTAGAAGAAAGTGATCAGAAGCGCGGCGATATGGGCCCCGTCGACGTCGGCGTCGGTCATGATCACGACGCGCTCATAGCGCAGATCGTCGAGATTGAAGCGCGCTCCGGTTCCGCAGCCGAGTGCCAGCGTCAGGTCCTGGATTTCCTGATTGGCGGCGATCTTGTCGAGACTGGCCGACGCGACGTTCAGGATCTTGCCGCGCAGCGGCAGGATGGCCTGGGTCTGGCGATCGCGGGCCTGTTTCGCGGAACCGCCCGCCGAGTCACCCTCGACGAGGAAAATTTCGGTATTGTCCGAGCCGGCACGGCTGCAGTCCGCCAGCTTGCCGGGCAGGCGCAGCTTGCGCGACGCCGTCTGGCGTTTGACCTGCTTTTCCTTGCGCCTTTTGAGGCGGTCTTCGGCCTGTTCGATACACCAGGCGAGCAGGCGCTCGGCCTCTTTGGGCGATCCGGCGAGCCAGTGGTCGAACCGGTCGCGCACCGCTGTTTCGACCATGCGGGTCGCTTCCGGTGTCGCCAGCCGGTCCTTCGTCTGGCCCTGGAATTCCGGGTCGTGGACGAAGACGGAGACCAGCGCGCCGGCCGTTCCCATCACGTCATCCGGCGTAATCAGCCCGCCCTTCTTGACGCCGGAAAGTTCGGCATAGGCGCGCACGCCCTTGGTCAACGCATTGCGCAGGCCCTGTTCATGCGTGCCGCCCTGAGGGGTCGGGACGGTATTGCAGTAGGAATCGACGAAGCCGTCGGCCTCTCCGAACCCGTTCGCCGACCAGGCGATCGCCCATTCGACCCCGCCATGGCCTTCTTCGCGTTCGATCTTGCCGGTGAAGCTGTCGGTTGTGACGAGCGCCTTCTTGGCGACGATCTCCGCCAGCCGGTCAGCCAGGCCGCCGGGAAAGGAGAAGACCGCTTCTGGCGGCGTCTCCGTGCCTTCGACCAACTCCGGCGCGCACTTCCAGCGAATTTCGACGCCGCGGCGCAGATACGCCTTCGACCGCGCCATCTGGAACAGGCGCGCGGGCCGGAAATGCGCGCGGTCGCCGAAGATCTGCGAATCCGGAACAAAGCGGATCGAGGTGCCGCGCCGGTTCGGTGTCGGGCCGACGGTTTCGAGCGGACCGAGCGGCAGACCGCGCGAATATTTCTGGGCGTAGAGTGTCCGTTCGCGCGCCACTTCAACATCGAGTTCCGAGGCGAGGGCGTTCACTACCGAGATGCCGACCCCGTGCAGGCCGCCCGACGTCTTGTAGGCCTTGTCGGAGAACTTGCCGCCCGCGTGCAGCGTCGTCAGCACGACTTCAAGGGCTGATTTGTCCGGGAATTTCGGATGCGGATCGACCGGGATGCCCCGGCCGTTATCGACGACCGTGACCGATCCATCGGTATCCAGACGGATCTCGATCCGGTCCGCCCAGCCCGCGACCGCCTCGTCCATTGAATTGTCGAGGATCTCGGCGAAGAGGTGATGCAGGGCGCGTTCATCGGTGCCGCCGATATACATGCCGGGACGGCGGCGGACGGCTTCAAGCCCCTCGAGCACTTCGATCTGCGACGCGTCATAGCCGCCGCCTCCGCCTGATGGCGCGGCGGGCGCTGATGTGGACGGTTTCACCGGTTCCGGCGCGGCGGGTTTCGGCGAAGCGGGTTTCGGTGCGTCCTCATGCGGCTTTGCGGCGGCGGGCGCGGAAAACAGATCGGATTGCGATTCGGGGCGGCTCATGCCCCGAGTCATGCCAGAATCGAAGGGGTCTGTGCAGCCTTAGAGCAGCCAGAACCGGCCGCGATTGAGCCGGCGTTCGCAGCCGTTGAGCTGGCTCTGATAGCGCGCAGCATCACGCGCCACTTCGTCAGCCGCGCGCATCAACCACGCCTTGCTGCGATAGGTGCCGCGATTATAGCCCGTATGACCTTCGTGATAGGCGAGATACAGCTCCCGGGCGTCGTCATGCCGGATGTTCGACAGGCGGCCACTCATCTGGCCGTACCAGCCGATAAAATCGACCGCATCGCCGAAATTGTCGCGGTCCGCACCGCGATTGCCCGTCTCGTCCCGGTACCAGTCCCACGTGCCGTCCAGCGCCTGCGCATAGCCGTAGGCCGAGCTGGGGCGGGGGCCTGGAATGATCCCCAGAAGGCGGGTCCGGGCAGGACGGGCATGCGCGTTGAAGCTCGACTCGCGCTTCAGAATGGCGAGCTGAACCGCTGGAGGTATGCCCCAACGCCGCTCGCTGCGACGCAAATCGCGCCACCAGGATCGGTTGTCTTCAAGGATGAGGCAGGCATCGGTCACCTGATCGGGCCGGTAATGCCCGCAGGCGGATATGAGCGTCGCCGCAAAGAGAAGAGGCAGGACAGCTTTGCGCATGTCCTGCCTCTAGTCTCAACACGGTTAATTGCTGGTAAGCGCCCTAGAAGACGAGGCGGAACAGCAAGCGGATCGTGTGACGCGTGAACGAGTCGCGCAGATCGGCATCGTAATCGAGCGTGAAGGTCGAGTAGTCCGATCCGGCGTTGAGCGCGAAACCGATCACCGCACCCGAGCCCGGCAGGTCGGCCGCCCGGAAGGTGAAGGGGTTGTTGTAGCCGACGAAGGAGGCCGTCGTTTCCGACTCCACCCCGCCGAAATCATTGCGATAGCCGACGCGGAACTGCGGTTCCCACCAGCTGTCGCTGCCGCCAAAGCGGCGTCCGAGCGTGAAGCTGGCCGTCGAGGCGAACGTCGTGCTGGTCCGGTCCTGCACCGCGAGGTCGATGCCCGCGCCGCCACCGGTTTCGGTATAGGCCTCTTCGAAGATGGTCAGGTAGTCGACCGACACGGCCGGGCGCGCATACCAGTTGCCCATCATGTAGTCGCGGCCGAAGCGGGCCGAGGCCGACCAGTGCCAGCCGGTCCATTCCGCGGTCGCGGTTTCGTCGAACGTGCCGATCAGAACGCGGCGCTCCGCTTCGAAGCGGTTCACGCCGGCGCTCGTGTAGAACTCGCCGCCGAACGGACCGAAGTCGATACCGCCATAGGCACCCAGTTGGGCGGTGAGGGCAGTCATCGGCTGGTCGAAGCCGTCGGATTCCGAAATGTCGCTCGCCGCACCGGCCATGTTCACGCCGAGCGCGTAGAACGGGCCCGCAGGGCGGTCGACACCCATGGCCAGACCGAAGCCGTGGCCGCGATAGCCGGGACCGAAGGCATTGGCCGCGCGATCGGCGAAGTAGGCGAATTCCTGGGCCCAGATGCCGCCGGTATTGCGCGGGCTGCGGCGGGCCGCATCGAGACGGCCGGACACCGCGCCAAGCGCACTGTCATTGCTCGCCATCGCAAACTGCAGCGCACTGGCCGAGTATTCCGGCATGAGCTGGTTGTAGGCGTTGTAGAAATCCGTCGCCGTGGTGAGGGCCGCGAAGGCCGCACCCAGAGCGGCACGATCCGTCCAGGTTTCGAACGCCGTGTTATAGGCGACGGCCTGGTTGCCGTGCATGCCGAGTTCCTCGGCCGTCTTGCGGCGCATCGTCAGGACCAGCGTGTTCGGGTCATTCGAGTCGCGGGTCAGCGTCGACGCGTAGAGATACGGGGCGTCCGTGTTCTCGAGTGAGGATAGCGCCTCGTCGATCACCAGGCTGTTGGCGCGCAGGACAACATAGGTCGCGCCTTCACCGATCAGATTGCTCAGCGATGCCGTCACGCGCGAACCGGACTGGAAGGTCACCGTGCCGCTCGCATCAAGCAGCGGCTGGTTCGCAGGAGCCGTATCGACCCGGAAGATCAGGCGGGAACCGTCCGCGAACGTGGCCTCACGGATGTTTGCGGTTTCACGGTTGAGAACCTCGAGCGAGCCGCCGGTCGCATTGATGACGAGATCGTCGTCGGCATCGTTCAGAGAGCCGGAGACCGCACCCGTACCGGAAATGCGAAGTTCGTCCGCGCCAGTGCCGAAATACAGGTTGCCGCGAATGAAGCCGGCGGAAATGTCGATCAGGTCGTCGGCCGATCCCAGAAGGATGTCGCCCCGCACGCCGAGATCGGTCTCGTCGGTTTCGCCTTCGGCCAGCATCTGGCGGAAGGTGACAGATTGCGTTGCCGTGGAAACGTCGATCGCGATCGCCTGGACGACTTCTTCGGGTGAATCGCTCCGGTCGACATTGGGAATGACGGAGCCGTCGACCGAACGGAGCAGAGCCGAAATCGCGCCCGTGTTCTCGATCAGGCGAAGCGTATCGGATCGGTCGGTGATGGCGATTGAGCTGCCGCCGCCCGTGGCCTGCGCCAGCATCGTGCCGGAATTGCGCAAGGTCGGCGTATTGGCACCCGCCTCGATCATCACGATACGGGCGGTGGCGTCCCGGCCGTCGACGTTCGCGTTCATCTGCGACTGGTTTTCGACCAAGGCGACGATCGAGCCATTTCCAAGCACGAGTGCCGTGGCGACCGCGCGATAGGCGCTGGACCGGATCGTCCCGGTGTTCAGCAGACCGCCTTCAAGCGTCGTAGTGAACAGCTGGTTTCCGTCATCATACCCTTCGATGCGAACGGACTGCGCGTCCACGCCTTCGAACAGGCCGAAGGAGGAAATCGTACCGTCATTCACCATCCCGAAATTGAAGGACAGATCGTCGGTGTCGTCTTCATTCAGCAGCCCGGCGGCGACCGTAACGGGGCTGAGCACGATGTCGCCCGGGTTTTCGCCATGGCGTCCGGAAATCCAGATCGCCGGCGCTTCGCCGCGGGTCGTGACCGTCGCTTCGGCGTCACCGGTCAGAACGTCGCCGCCACCGAGATAAACGCCGCCCGCAATGCTGGATCCGATCTGGATCGCCGAGCCGCCCTGCAGCGTGTCGTCGTCGTCGAGGATGACGTTCTCGCCCGGACGGTTGGCGACGCGATAGCCCGACGAATTGATATTGCCGCGGATCAGGAACAGGCCGTCGACGACTTCGCCGACATGAATCCCGACCGACCCTTCGCCATTGATGACAATATTGCCGTCGGTCAGGAGGTCTCCGGTGACGCGGGCTCGCGATTCGATGCCGTAGGAGAAATCGCCCGTCATCGTGATCCGGCCATTGCTGACCAGATCGCCGTCGATGCCTGCCAGGTTCCGGATACCCGCGGACTGGTTGCCGACGACAGTGATGCCACCCGCGGACGAGTTGATCACATCGCCATTGAAGGGCGAGTTGCCGTCGACAAGAATGCCGACACGGTTCGTGCCCGAGGCCAGAGGCCCGTCGATGTCACCGTCACCATCAACGTCAACGGCAACCGACTCCTCGGTCAGGTTGATGCCGCCGGCATTGGTCAGCGTGCCCGTGCGGCCGCCTTCCACCAGGATGCCGACCGCATTGTCGGCATTGCTGATATTGATCCGGCCATTGTTCGTGATCGTGTTGTCGGAATCGAGGATCAGTGCCGGGCCGCCCTGGCCGTCGGCGAGTGTGACCCGGCCATTGGTGCCGATCACGATGTTGTCGGGATTGCCGCCGTTCGCGGTTGAAGTGCGGATCGGATCCGTACGCTCGTCGTCAACCGTCGTGTCCGCGAACGCGGCACTGGTGGCGGCCAGGAAGCAAGCGCCCAGCGCGCTGGTCAGCAACAAACGATTCCGCATAACGCCTCACTTGAACATAAATCGGCGGAAGAACACACAATAACGAAGCCGCTGTCTAGCCGACAGAGCCGTTCGCGTCGAGGTTGGGCGCATATGAAAACGGCCCGGCATGCAGCCGGGCCGTTTCCGATCTCAGCTGATCCGCGGATCAGCTCTTGTAATACATGTCGAACTCGACCGGGTGCGGGTGCATCTCGTAGCGCTGGATCTCTTCCATCTTCAGCTCGATGTAAGCGTCGATCTGGTCGTCATCCATCACGTTGCCCTTCTTGAGGAAGGCGCGGTCGGCGTCGAGCGATTCCATGGCCTCGCGAAGCGAGCGGCAGACCGTCGGGATGTCTTTCAGCTCTTCCGGCGGAAGATCGTAGAGGTCCTTGTCCATCGCATCGCCCGGATGGATGCGGTTTTCGATACCGTCGAGACCGGCCATCAGCAGCGCAGCATAGGTCAGGTACGGATTACCCGCCGGGTCCGGGAAGCGCGTCTCGATGCGCTTGGCCTTGGGGCCTGCACCGAACGGGATGCGGATCGAGGCCGAGCGGTTCCGCGCCGAGTAGGCGAGCAGGACCGGCGCTTCGAAACCCGGGACCAGACGCTTGTAGCTGTTGGTCGTCGAGTTCGCGAACGCGTTGATCGCGCGCGCGTGTTTGATGATGCCGCCGATATAGTAGAGGCAGGTCTCCGACAGGCCGGCATAGCGGTCGCCGGAGAAGGTGTTGTCGCCGTCCTTCCAGATCGACTGGTGAACGTGCATGCCGGTGCCGTTGTCATTCCACATCGGCTTGGCCATGAAGGTCGCGGTCTTGCCATAGGCATGGGCGACCTGGTGCACGATGTATTTATAGACCTGCATGCGGTCGGCCATCGTCGTCAGCGTCGCGAAGCGCATGCCCAGCTCGTGCTGCGCCGGAGCCACCTCGTGGTGATGCTTTTCCGGCTGCAGACCGAGTTCGGTCATCACGGCCAGCATCTCGGAGCGCATGTCCTGACCGCTGTCGATCGGCGGGACCGGGAAGTAGCCGCCCTTCGGTCCCGGGCGGTGGCCCAGATTGCCGCCTTCGAACATCGCGCCCGAATTCCACGGGCCTTCCTCGGAGTCGATCTCGTACCCGGTCGTGTTCTGGCCGGTCTTCCAGCGCACGTCATCGAACACGAAGAATTCCGCTTCCGGACCGATATAGACCGTGTCGCCGGCGCCCGACGCCTTCAGATAGGCTTCTGCCTTCTTGGCGGTCGTGCGCGGGTCGCGGTTGTAACTCTCGCCGGACATCGGATCGAGCACGTCACAGAACATGAACATCGTCTTGTTCTGGAAGAAGGGATCGACCGGCGCGTAGGACGTGTCCGGCATCAGCGTCATGTCGGACTCGTTGATCGCCTTCCAGCCCGAGATCGAGGAGCCGTCGAACATGGTGCCGTCTTCAAGGAAGTCTTCATCGATCATCGTCGCGTCGAAGGTGACGTGCTGCAGCTTGCCGCGCGTGTCGGTAAAGCGCAGATCGACGAGTTCGATTTCCTCGTCCTTGATACGTTTGAGAATGTCGTCAGCCATGGTTCACGGGCTCCGGGTGGGTTTAAGGGTGGGTGGACAGTCGGATGGGCGGGCGTGTGAAAGGGAAACGCGCGCCGGGTAGCATGGTTGCTACAGCGCGTTTTCGCCGGACTCGCCCGTCCGGATGCGAATGGCGGTTTCAACCGGCGATACGAAGATCTTGCCATCGCCGATGCGGCCGGTGTGCGCAGCGGTCTGGATCGCTTCCACGATCGCGTCGACGCGCGCGTCGGGTGCGACCAGTTCGATCTTGATCTTGGGCAGGAAGTCGATGACGTATTCGGCGCCGCGGTAAAGCTCGGAATGACCTTTCTGGCGGCCAAATCCCTTGGCCTCGACGATCGTCATGCCCTGGACGCCGATCTCCTGGAGCGCGTCTCTGACGTCATCCAGCTTGAACGGCTTTATAATGGCTTCGATCTTTTTCATCGGCCCCGCGCGGCAGCGTTTGACGCCAGGGCATCAACGGACGCACGATCCGAAGGGCCATGACGCAGTTGCAGCATTTATACAGATTTCCTGACGAATGACACCCGGCTCCGAAGAAATTTTTTCTATCGAAGGCGTGCGCCGCGCGGATCGGTATGCGTCCGGACACGGAAGGTCGGGCTGGGCGCTGATGCAGGCCGCGGGTGCCGCGGTTGCGAGCGAGATCCGGACGCGCTGGAGTCCGCGTCAGACCGTGATTTTCGCGGGTGCCGGCAACAATGGCGGCGATGGTCTCGTGATCGCGGAACGCCTTGCGGCGGCGGGATGGCTGGTTCGCGTCGAACGCGTTTTTCCCGGCAGGGAGTGGACCGGCGACGCTGATGTTGCGGCGCAGCACTGGACGGGGCCGCTCGCCCCCGCCACCCCCGATTCGCTCACCGGCGCAGAACTGATCGTCGACGCGATCTTCGGCACGGGGCTCTCCCGGCGGCCCGAGGGTCTGGCAGCGGAACTGATAAAAGCGATCAATGCGAGTGGCCGTCCGGTCGTCGCGGTGGACATTCCCAGCGGCCTGTCCGGAGACCGGGCTGAGCCCGAAGGCGTGGCGGTCGAGGCTGACCTGACGGTGACCTTCCACCGCCTGCGACCGGCGCATCTCCTTCAGCCGTCAGTACAGTTCTGCGGCGAGATCGTCTGCGCCGACATCGGCATCCCGGAACACACACCGCCCGAAGACGACATCGTCGCGCGCTGGAATCATCCCGGTCTCTGGTCGGACTGGCCGCACTCCGGAAGCCCCGACACCCACAAGCATCGCAAGGGCCGGCTGGCGGTGCTGTCCGGCCCGGCGAAGGCGACCGGCGCAGCGCGCATGGCGGCGGAGGCCGGGCTGCGCGCCGGGGCCGGGCTCGTGACCATGCTGACCCCGCCGGGCGCGGCCCTGGTCAATGCCAGCCACCTGACCGAGGTGATGATCCGGTCGTTCAGGGAGAGCGATGATTTTCTGTCCGGGCTGGACGACATCCGGGCGACGGCGGCGGTGCTCGGCCCCGCTGCAGGCAAGAATGACGCGCTTCGAGAGCTGGTCATCGCGGCGCTATCGCGGCCGCTTCCGGTCGTGCTCGACGGTGATGCCCTGTCGGTGTTCGAAGACGATCCCGGTCATCTTCTGGGTCATCTTCGTCATCATGATGTCATCACGCCCCATGCCGGAGAATTCGAGCGCCTGTTTCCGGGCCTGTCGGACTCCGCCCTCAACAAGATCGAGGCGGCCCGGGCGGCGGCCGACAAGGCCGGGTGCGTTGTCGTGTACAAGGGGGCGGATAGTGTCATCGCTGTCTCCGGCCGGACCCCGAGGATAAACACCCACGCATCC
This sequence comes from Alphaproteobacteria bacterium, assembly GCA_016124205.1. Taxonomy (GTDB): domain Bacteria; phylum Pseudomonadota; class Alphaproteobacteria; order Caulobacterales; family Maricaulaceae; genus Hyphobacterium. Next base: position 462,283 of record WGOD01000001.1, on the reverse strand, counting down.
TCGGCACTGGCGACGGCCGGGACGGGCGACACGCTCGCCGGCCTGATCGGCGGGCTGCTGGCCCAGGGGGCTCCCGCCTTCGACGCAGCATCTGCGGCGGTCTGGCTGCACGGCGAGGCCGCGCTGCGGCTCGGACCCGGACTGATCGCGGGCGAGCTGGCCGATGCCATGCCCGCTGTGATGCAGGACCTGACGCGCCGCCGCCGCATCGCCGCCGCGCGTGCCGCCTTGATCGGCGGGTGAGGGCGTGCCAATCCGGTTCCCGACCACAGCGCGGAAAGCCCGATGAGCGACAAGCCCCCCAAACTGACGCCTTTTGAGCAGGACGCGCTCGATTTCCACCGCCTGCCGACGCCGGGCAAGCTGTCGCTCGCGCCGACCAAGCCGATGGCGACGCAGCGCGACCTGTCGCTGGCCTACTCGCCGGGCGTTGCGGTGCCGGTGAAGGCGATCGCGGAGAATGAGGACGCGGCCTACGACTACACGTCCAAGGGCAATATGGTCGCCGTCGTCTCGAACGGCACGGCGATCCTCGGTCTCGGCAATCTCGGCGCGATGGCCTCCAAGCCGGTGATGGAAGGCAAGGCGGTGCTGTTCAAGCGCTTCGCCGACATCGACGCCTTCGACGTCGAGGTGAAATACACCGATCCTGACCAGTTCGTGGAATGCGTCGCCGGGTTCGGCGCGACCTTCGGCGGCATCAACCTCGAAGACATCAAGAGCCCGGAATGCTTCGAGATCGAGCGTCGCTTGCGCGAAATGCTCGACATCCCGGTCTTTCATGACGACCAGCACGGTACCGCGATCATCGCCGCGGCGGGGCTGATCAATGCCTGCGAGATTTCCGGCAAGAAGCTGTCCGACCTCAACGTCGTCCTCGTCGGTGCCGGCGCGGCGGGCCTGTCGGTGATCGAACTCTTGCAGTCGATGGGCGTCGACAAGGACAAGACCGTCGTCGTCGACAAGGACGGCGTGGTCCATACCGGCCGCAACGATCTCTTCCCGCGCCTGCGCGATCAGGCGGTGAAGACGCAGATGCGCACGCTGGAAGAAGCGGTGAGGGGGGCGGACTGCCTGATCGGTCTGTCGGCCGGCGGCATCGTCTCCCAGTCCATGGTCCAGTCCATGGCCCCGGACCCGATCATCTTCGCCATGGCGAACCCGACCCCGGAAATCCTGCCCGAGCTGATCAAGGAAGTACGCGGCGACGCCATCGTCGCCACCGGCCGGTCGGATTATCCCAACCAGGTCAACAACGTCCTCGGCTTTCCTTACATCTTCCGGGGCGCGCTCGACGTGCGCGCCCGTACGATCAACGAGGAGATGAAGATCGCCTGCGCCCGCGCGCTGGCCGATCTCGCCCGCGAGGACGTGCCCGACGAGGTGTCCGACGCCTATACCGGGTCGCGGCTTCAGTTCGGCCCGGAATACATCATCCCGACGCCCTTCGACCCGCGCCTGATCTCCCGCGTGCCGCCCTATGTCGCCAAGGCGGCGGTGGAGTCGGGCGTTGCGCGCATCGTGCCGCAGGACACCGAAAGCTACCGCCAGTCGCTGGCCCGCCGCGTCGACCCGACGGCTGCCCTGCAACAGCGGGTCGCCTCGGTGCTGCGCGGGGCGCAGAAGACGATCGTCTTCGCCGAGGGCGAGGCCCCGTCGGTGATCCGCGCTGCGCACGCCTTCCAGACCCAGGGGCTGGGCAAGGCGGTCCTCGTGGCGCGCGAGGACATCGCCGAAGCCAACATGACCGAACTCGGTCTGCCGACCGGCGAGCTCGAAATCGTCAATGCGCGGCTGTCGGACCACAATTACGACTACGCCCAATTCCTCTATGAGCGGCTGCAGCGGAAGGGCTATCTCAAGCGCGACGTCCAGCGCCTGGTGAACACCAACCGGAATGTCTTCTCCGCCTGCATGGTCAAGCTCGGCCACGCCGACGGCATGATTACCGGTGTCACCCGCCACACCAATGTCGCCCTGACCGATATCCGCCTTGTGATCGACCCGGTCGAGGGCGGCCGGCTGGTCGGCATCAACACGGCGATTTCCCGCGGCCGGACGCTGCTGATCGGCGACGTGCTCGGCGCGGAATTCCCGACTTCGGCGGAACTCGCCGACATTGCGGTGGAAATGGCCGCGACGGCACGCCGCTTCGGCCTGACGCCGCGCGTCGCCTTCCTGTCCTACTCCTCCTTCGGCAACCCGCCGGGCGAGCGGACGGAGAAGATGTCGGGTGCGGTGAAAATCCTCGACGCCCGCGGGGTCGATTTCGAATACGAGGGCGAGATGGCCGCCGACGTGGCGCTCAACCCCGACCACCACGAGCTCTACCCCTTCTCGCGCCTGACCGAGCCCGCCAACGTGCTCGTTATGCCGGCGGTGCACTCCGCCTCGATCGCAACGCGCCTTTTGAAGGCGGCCGGGGCCGCAACCGTGATCGGCCCGATCATCGTGGGCCTCGAAAAGCCGGTCCAGATCGCCCGCCTCGGGTCCTCGGTCTCCGACATCGTGAACCTCGCGGGCCTCGCCGCCTTCGATCCGAGCGCTGCGGCGCTGTAGTGCCGACATTCACCCTCCCCCTTGAGGGGAGGGCCGGGAGGCTGCGCGACAGCCAGCCGACCGGGGTGGGGGTGTCTTGAAGGGACGCTCACCCCACCCCGCTCCCGCCTTGCTCACGCAAGCCGCTCGCGTCCCTCCCCTTCGAGGGGAGGGAAAAGAATCCGACGAGGAAGAACCCCCCGCATACCCGCCATTCCCGAGCGTCTGACCGCAACGTGATGCGCGCGTGAGCGAACCGGCCTATATGGTCGAGTCTGATACGCGAGGGATGAAAATGGCAGGACGCTCAAGCCGGGACATGACCGAAGGCCCGGTCTTCGGACACATCCTTCGCATGGTCATCCCGATGAGCTTCGGCATCGTCGCCATGATGCTGACCGGCATTATCGACGCCTACTGGGTCGGCCGGCTTGGCACCGCGCAGCAGGCGGCGGTGCAGATGAGCTTTCCCGTCTCCATGCTGGTGATGAGCGTTGCGATCGGCCTCGGCGCAGGCGCGGTGTCCGCCGTCTCGCGCGCCGCCGGCAAGAAGGATTTCTCGCAAGTCCGGCGAATTGCCGCCGACGCGCTGACGCTCGCCATCCTGATGGTCGGGGCGGTGTCGATCGTCGGCATTCTGCTGGTCGAGCCGATGTTCCGCCTGATCGGCGCGACCGACACGATGATGCCGCATGTCACCGACTACATGACGACCTGGTTCGCCGGCATCGTGCTGATCGTCGGGCCGATGGTCGCCAGCAATGTGTTGCGCGCGATCGGCAACGCGACCGTCCCGGCCCTGATGATGGTGCTCGCAGCGGTCGTGAACATGATCCTCGACCCCTTCTTCATCTTCGCGGAAGTGCCGTTTCTCGGCTTGCCGGGCCTTGACTGGGGCGTGTCCGGCGCGGCGCTGGCGACGGTGGCGGCGAACGCCTTCACCTTCCTGCTCGTCGGCTGGTATCTCACCTTCCGGGAAAAGCTGATCGACTTCTCCTGGCCCGGCTTCGGCGAAGTCTGGCACCATTGGGGCGAGATCGCCCGCGTCGGCATTCCGGCCTGCATCTCCAACACCTTCAACCCGCTCTCGCTCGTTGTCGTGATGGGCGGTCTGGGCATGGCGCAATTCGGCGACCCGGCGGTGGCCGGTGTCGGCGTCGGCGGCCGTCTTGAAGCCTTCGGCATCGTGCCGCTCTTTGCGCTCTCGGCCTCGATCGGTGCGGTGACGGGCCAGAATGGCGGCGCGGAGATCACCGAGCGCGTGCGCCGCGCCTTCCTGACCAGCTTCGCCTTCTGCCTCGCCTGGGGGCTGGGCGTGGCGCTGGTGCTGAACGTCTTCTCCGGACCGCTGGCCGCGGCCTTCCTGCCGAGCGAGGCGGGGCAGGGCGTCGCCCGCCTCTACTGGATGCTGGTGACGCTGACCGTCGCCGGATACGGCATCACGATTGCCGCCAGCGCCGGGTTCAACGGGCTCGGCCGGCCGTCCTACGGCGTGATGATCACATCGAGCCGGGCGGTGATGGTCGTCGTCTTCGCGATTGCCGGGGCGTGGCTCGTCGACGGTCCGCTTGGTGTGATCGGCGGCATGGCGCTGGCCAACCTCGTCTCCGGTCTTGGCACGGCCGCCTATACGCTGACCCGCGCGCCGATGACGGCCAAGGCCGGCAAGGCCCGCCGGGCCGCGCCGGCACCCGCCGACCCGGTCAGCGCCGCGTCAGAATAGCGCCGAGCTCCGCCTTGCCGCCCAGCGAGGGGTGGGGCCAGGGCGTCAGATCGCCCTCGGGCCAGATCCAGCGGTTTTCGGGAAACAGGGTGTGCATCACGCCGGGCGGACAGCCATAGGGCGGGCCGCCGCGCTCTTCCTTCTGCATGAACAGCGCGAACAGCTGCCCGCCGGGGCGAAGCCAGCGGAGGAGGGCGGCTTCATACGTCTCCCGAAGGCGCGGGTGGATGGCGCACAGGAAGGTCTGCTCGTAGACCGCGTCGACGGGTTCGGAGGGCGTCCAGTCGAGGATGTCACCGGTGAACAGCTCGGCGGTCAGATTGCACTCATCCAGATGCTTGCGCTGCCAGTTGATTGCGGTTTCCGACAGGTCGGCGGCATGGGTTTTCAGGCCCATCTCCGCGAATCCGGCGACTTCCGGCGCCCGGCCGCAGCCCGGCACCACGATGCTCTCGATGTCGTCGAACGCACCCGACTCTTTCCAGTGCAGGAAGGCCGGATGCATCTGGCCGCGCTCCCACGGCGCGTCGTCATCGGCGAAGCGGGCTTCCCAATCGAAGGCGCTGCGTTCTTCTTCCAGTTCGGCCATGGTCAGCGTCCTTTCGCCCTTCGCGCGCGGGAAAAGGACTGCTATCACCCCGGTCCGGCCCGGCCAAGCGCCCGGCCATCCCACATGATGCGGATGTGGCGGAACTGGTAGACGCGCTGGATTTAGGTTCCAGTGGAGCAATCCGTGGAGGTTCGAGTCCTCTCATCCGCACCAATATTTGGAAAATTTTGAAAAGAACGCGCGCGAATTATGAAACCTATTCAAACCGTCTTAACAATATTTCCAATCGCGATATTCGCATCCAGCGGACTGTATTTTCTGTCCTTATTTTGGGAGAATATCGAATGGCTGGCGGTTCTGACTGTTTCAGATTTTCTTGATCGAGGGGTTTCGTTTTTTCCGGGAGTTCTTTTATTCATCTTTATTGGATTGATCATCAGTCTCGAAAATCGTCCTCTTCGGAAGAAGGGCGAAGCTGCAGATCAACACAAAAAGCGAACCGGGTGGGGTACACCGTTTGGCCGGTTTACAGACCGGTTCTTAGGCTTGCTGCCGTGGATTTCGCTCGCATACGTGCCGTTCGCAGATCCGTTCACCCGCATGTTTTTTTTCGGATTTTTCGTTTTCGGGAATACTTACGAAATTTTATTCTGGATTGCAGGGAATGCCGGTTTTAAGCGGGAGGAATTGCCGGACGATAAGGCTCTCTTGCTCACTATCGGGATTCTCGGATCTACCTTGATCGGCTTCGCGTCTTGGGGGTTTGCGGACGTTCAGAAGATGTCGATGCGCCAGTTTCAGGCGGGCGAAATTTCGTGTGAAGGTGAGCTTTGCTCGAACGGAGAGTTGTTTCTTGAGCGGATTGACGCCGGGATTATTACCTTCGCCGACGGGGCGATCCGATTGCGGTCAGTTCCGGAAGGCGAGTTGCTTTTGAGCGCACCAGTTGAGAGTCTCGCAGATCGGCCATTTATCTGCGCAGTTCTCGGTCGGGCTTGCGACTGGATGGAGCGGCGCACGACACCTGAGCGACAATCAGAACCGGCCGAAGTGCCACCTTCGACTTTTAATTAGTTGAGTTTGCGCTCCCCACTGCGCCGCGCCTGCTGATGCCGTTGCGCGCGGGCAGGACGCGTGACATAACGCGCGCTTCCTGACGCCCGGGGCGGCGCGCCGCCCCCGACAACGCTTGACCGGATACCGACTGATGAACGTTACCGAGACGTCTTCCGAAGGCTTGAGCCGCACGTTCGAGATCGTGGTCCCCGCAAAGGACCTGCAGGCTCGCCTGGACGCCAAGATCGAAGAAATTCGCCCGCAGGTCCGCCTGAAGGGCTTCCGCCCGGGCAAGGTGCCCTCCAGCCACATCAAGAAGGTGTTCGGCGATTCCATCCTCGGCGACGTGCTCGAGGAAATGATGCCGAAGGCGGTTCAGGACACCATGGAAGAGCGTGGCCTGGAGCTGGCCACCCAGCCGAAGATCGAGGTCAAGTCCGACCCGGCCGAAGTGCGCAAGGGCGGCAAGGATTTCGAATTCGAAGTCTCCGTCGAGGTGATGCCGGCTTTCGAACCGGCAGACCCGAAGAAGATGAAGGTTACGCGCCCGGTCGCCGAGATCGAGGACGCGCAGGTCGAGGACGCGCTCGCCGAGCTCGCCGCCCAGAACAAGTCCTTCAAGCCGAAGACCGCCAAGACCGCGAAGGCGGAAGAGGGCGACCTCGTCGTCATCGACTTCGTCGGCAAGATCGACGGCGAAGCCTTTGAAGGCGGTTCGGCCACCGACGCCCGCGTCGTGATCGGCGATGGTGCCTTCATCCCGGGCTTCGAAGACCAGCTGACGGGTGCGAAGGCCGGCGAAGAGCGCGAGCTGAAAGTCTCCTTCCCGGAGGATTACAACGCCAAGCACCTCGCCGGTAAGGAAGCCGTCTTCGAAACGACCGTGAAGTCGATCGAGGCCCCGGCCGACACCAAGATCGACGACGAGCTGGCGAAGAATTTCGGTCTGGAAGACCTCGCCGCCCTCAAGGACGCGCTGAAGAAGCGCTTCGAGCGCGAGCACAGCGCCCAATCTCGTCTGCGCGCCAAGCGCGACCTGCTGGACCAGCTCGACGCGGCCCACAAGTTCGACCTGCCGCCGTCCATGGTCGAGCAGGAATTCGCCACCATCTGGCAGGAAGTCTCCCACGCGATCGAACACGGTCACCTGGAAGACGAGGACAAGGACAAGTCCGAAGACCAGCTGAAGGAAGAGTATATGGCGATCGCGGAACGCCGCGTCCGCCTCGGCCTCGTCCTCGCCAAGATCGGCCAGGGCGCCAACGTCCAGGTCACGCAGGAAGAAGTCTCCCGCGCGATCAACCAGGAAGCCCAGAAATATCCGGGCCAGGAGCGCCAGGTCGTCGAGTTCTTCCAGAAGAACCCGAACGCCGTCGCCCAGATCCGCGCGCCGATCTATGAAGAGAAGGTCGTCGACTACATCCTGGAGCTGGCCGACGTGTCCGAGAAGAAGGTGAGCCGCGAGGCCCTGTTCGACGACGAGGACGACGCTCCGGCCAAGCCGGCCAAGAAGGCTGCTGCGAAGAAGGCTCCGGCCAAGAAAGCGGCTGCCAAGAAGGACGACGCCAAGGCCGACACCAAGAAGGCTCCGGCGAAGAAGGCCGCCGCGTCCAAGAAGGACGATGGCGACAAGAAGCCCGCCGCGAAGAAGAAGGCTCCGGCCAAGAAGGCGGCGGCGAAGAAGTCCTGATCCCTTTCGGGACAATGCGAATTCACGAGCGGGGCGGCCAGTGGCCGCCCCGTTTCGATTCCGGCCGCTGCCGCTGGCGGGTCTGCCTTACTGGTTAACAGCGCGGCGCATGCCTTGCGCCGGTGAGACTCGCTCGCGATATTGGCGACGCCTTTCCAAGTGAATCGGTCTGGCGGGGCCTCCGCCGTGCAGATTCGCCAGCGTTCAGCCGGGAGACTTCCGATGCGTGATCCTCAGGATGTGATGATGAACCTCGTGCCGATGGTGGTCGAGCAGTCGAGCCGCGGCGAGCGTGCCTACGACATTTTCTCCCGCCTTCTGAAGGAGCGGATCATCTTCCTGACCGGCCCGTTCGAGGACGGCATGGCGTCGCTGATCTGCGCCCAGCTCCTTTTCCTGGAGTCGGAGAACCCGAAAAAAGAGATCTCGATGTACATCAACTCGCCGGGCGGCCACGTCCATTCCGGCCTCGCGATCTACGACACGATGCAATACATCCGCAGCCCCGTGTCGACGGTCTGCATGGGCATGGCGGCGTCGATGGGTTCGGTGATTCTCACGGCCGGTGCGTCCGGCCGGCGCATCGCGCTGCCGAATGCGCGCATCATGGTGCACCAGCCCTCGGGTGGTTTCCGCGGCCAGGCCTCGGACATCGAGCGCCACGCCGAGGACATCATCAAGACCAAGCGCCGGCTGAACGAAATCTACGTGCATCACACCGGCCAGACCTATGAAGAGGTGGAGCGCAAGCTCGACCGGGATACCTTCATGTCGGCCGAGGAAGCCAAGGAGTGGGGTCTCATCGACGACGTGTTCACGCGGCGTGACGCGTCCGAGGACAGCAAGGACTAACAGCACCCAGCGGTGCTGCGTGCTTGATTGCCCCGGACACGATGTGATCGAATAAGTGTGCTGCGGAAACCTTTCGCCAACCTTCGGCACCGATCTTGCGAGATCGGACGGTAGCAGCGAAGCAGGTGCCCACCTTCAGGGGCACGGACGGGAGCGGTCATGAGCAAGACATCGAGCGGCGGCGGCGGCGACGCGAAAAACACGCTCTATTGCTCGTTTTGCGGCAAGAGCCAGCATGAGGTGCGCAAGCTGATTGCGGGCCCGACGGTGTTCATCTGCGATGAATGCGTCGAGCTGTGCATGGATATCATCCGCGAGGAGAACAAGACCTCGCTGGTGAAGTCCAAGGAAGGCGTGCCGACCCCGCAGGAAATCTTCACCGTCCTCAACGACTACGTGATCGGCCAGGAACAGGCCAAGCGCGTGCTCTCGGTCGCGGTGCACAACCACTACAAGCGCCTGAACCACGGCAACCAGAACGGCGATGTCGAGCTGTCGAAGTCGAACATCCTGCTCGTCGGCCCGACCGGTTGCGGCAAGACGCTGCTGGCCCAGACGCTGGCGCGCATCATCGACGTGCCCTTCACGATGGCCGACGCCACCACGCTGACCGAGGCCGGTTATGTGGGCGAGGACGTCGAGAACATCATTCTCAAACTGCTGCAGGCTGCCGACTACAATGTCGAGCGCGCCCAGCGCGGCATCGTCTATATCGACGAGGTCGACAAGATTTCGCGCAAGTCGGACAACCCCTCCATCACCCGTGACGTATCGGGCGAGGGCGTCCAGCAGGCGCTTCTGAAGATCATGGAAGGCACGGTCGCTTCGGTCCCGCCCCAGGGCGGCCGCAAGCATCCCCAGCAGGAATTCCTGCAGGTGGACACGACCAACATCCTGTTCATCGTCGGCGGCGCCTTTGCCGGCCTCGAGCGGATCATCTCCCAGCGCGGCAAGGGCTCGGCCATGGGCTTCGGTGCCGATGTGCGCGAGATCGACGACCGCCGCACGGGCGACGTCCTGCGCGAGGTGGAGCCGGACGATCTGGTCCGTTTCGGCCTGATCCCGGAATTCATCGGCCGTCTGCCGGTGATCGCCACGCTGGAAGACCTCGACGAGGGGGCTCTGATCCAGATCCTGACCGAGCCGAAGAACGCTCTGGTCAAGCAGTACCAGCGCCTGTTCGACATGGAAGGGGTCGGCCTGACCTTCACCGATGACGCCATGGCGGCCGTCGCCCGCAAGGCGATCACCCGCAAGACCGGCGCGCGCGGCCTGCGCTCGATCATGGAGGGCATCCTGCTCGACACCATGTTCGACCTGCCGGGCATGGAGGGCGTGGAAGAGGTCGTGGTCAACGCCGAGGTCGTCGAGGGCAAGGCCAAGCCGCTCTACATCTATGCCGAGCGCAAGAACACCGAAGAGGCCGCCAGCGCCAAGAAGGGCGCCTGACGCGGACTTCCTGCCTGATCCAGGGCAGCATTTCGCAGCGGCGCGCGCCTTGACGCGCGCCGTTTGCGTATCCAACTGACTCAGCGACGGGCGGACCTGCCGCCCTGCAATGGATGACCGCCCCGGCGCGTCGAATCGCGTCAGTGTGATGTCCGGCGATCCGGCCGTTTGCCGGAACCGCGGCGGTCATGGAGACGAAAGAGACCATGTCAGAAACAATGACGCTTCCTGTCCTGCCGCTGCGCGACATTGTCGTGTTCCCGCACATGATCGTGCCGCTCTTCGTGGGCCGCGAGAAATCCGTGCGCGCGCTGGAAGAAGTGATGCGGGGCGACAAGCAGATCCTGCTCGCGACCCAGAAGAATGCGGGGGATGACGACCCCAGGACCGACGCCATTCACCAGACCGGCGTGATTGCCTCCGTGCTGCAGCTGCTGAAGCTGCCGGACGGCACGGTGAAGGTGCTGGTCGAAGGTGGCCGGCGCGTGAAGCTGGTCCGCTTCACGGATACCGAAGCCTATTTCGAGGCCGAGGCCGAAATCCTCTCCGATGACACCGGCGACAGCGCCGAGACCGAGGCGCTGATGCGCGCCGCGTCGGAGAAGTTCGACGACTACGTCAAGCTGAACAAGAAGGTGCCGCCCGAGGCGCAGACCGCGATCGGCCAGATCACCGAACCGGCCAAGCTGGCCGACTCCATCTCCGCGCATCTCGCCGTGAAGATCGGCGAAAAGCAGGAATTGCTGGAAGAGCTGAGCGTCGCGCGCCGTCTGGAGCGCATTCTGGGCCTGATGGAAGGCGAGATTTCCGTCCTTCAGGTCGAGCGCAAGATCCGCTCGCGCGTAAAGCGCCAGATGGAGAAAACCCAGCGCGAATATTATCTGAACGAGCAGATGAAGGCGATCCAGCGCGAGCTGGGCGAGGGCGAGGAGTCGCGCGAGGAAGTCGCCGAACTCGAACGCCGCATCAATGACGCCAAGCTGCCGAAGGAAGCGAAGGCCAAGGTCGACGCCGAGTTCAAGAAGCTCAAGCAGATGAGCCCGATGTCGGCCGAAGCCACGGTCGTTCGGAACTATCTCGACTGGATCCTGGCGCTGCCCTGGAACAAGAAGAAGCGCCTGAAGTCCGACCTCAAAGCCGCCGAGGAAGTCCTCGACGAGGACCATTACGGCCTCGAGAAGGTCAAGGAACGCATCCTCGAATATCTCGCGGTCCAGTCGCGTTCCAAGAAGCTGAAAGGCCCGATCCTGTGCCTCGTCGGCCCGCCGGGCGTCGGCAAGACCTCGCTCGGCCGGTCGATCGCGCGCTCCACGGGCCGTGAATTCGTCCGCATGTCGCTCGGCGGCGTGCGCGACGAGGCCGAGATCCGCGGTCACCGCCGGACCTATATCGGCTCCATGCCGGGCCGCATCATCCAGTCGCTGAAGAAGGCGAAGTCGGCCAATCCGCTCTTCCTGCTCGACGAGATCGACAAGCTCGGCGCGGACTATCGCGGCGACCCGTCCTCGGCGCTGCTGGAAGTGCTCGACCCGGAGCAGAACTCCACCTTTGCCGACCACTATCTGGAGCTGGATTACGACCTGTCCTCGATCATGTTCGTCACCACGGCGAACACGCTCAACATGCCTCAGCCGCTCCTCGACCGGATGGAGATCATCCGGATCGCGGGCTACACCGAGGACGAGAAGGTCGAGATCGCCAAGCGCCACCTGATCCCCAAACAGCGCAAGGACCACGTGCTGAAGGATGAGGAGTGGACGGTCGAGGAAAGCGCCATCCGCGGTCTGATCCGCTACTACACCCGCGAGGCGGGCGTACGGAATCTGGAACGCGAGATCGCCAATCTGGCCCGCAAATCGGTCCGCAAGATCGAGAGCGGCGAGACGACCTCCGTCACCATCGATGGCGACAATCTCAATGATTTCGCCGGCGTGAAGAAGTACCGCTTCGGCGAGACCGAGGGCGAGGACAAGATCGGTGTCGTCACCGGTCTGGCCTGGACCGAGGTTGGCGGCGACCTGCTGACCATCGAGGCCGTGAAGATGGCCGGCCGCGGCAAGATGACCGTCACCGGCAATCTGCGCGACGTGATGAAGGAATCCATCTCCGCGGCGAACAGCTTCGTTCAGGCCCGGGCGCCTTCGCTCGGCGTGAAGCCGACTGTCTTCCGCGCCACGGACATCCACGTCCACGTGCCGGAAGGGGCGACGCCGAAGGACGGCCCGTCCGCCGGTGTCGGCATGATGACCGCCATAGTGTCGGTGCTGACGCAGAACCCGGTGCGCAAGGATGTCGCCATGACCGGCGAGATCACGCTGCGCGGCCGCGTCCTGCCGATCGGGGGGCTGAAGGAGAAGCTGCTCGCGGCCCTGCGCGGCGGCGTGAAGACCGTCCTCATCCCGTCGGAGAACGAGAAGGACCTTCAGGAAATCCCCGACAATGTGAAGGAGGGGCTGAAGATCATCCCCGTCTCCACCGTCGAGGACGTGCTGAAGCACGCGCTCGCCAATCCGGTCGAGGCGATCGAATGGACCGAGGCCGACGAAGCCGCGCTCGCCGCGATTTCCGAACGTCCCGCCGGCGAGGGCCAGCCGGTCGCGCACTGACCGCGGCATTCGCCGATTGACCCCAGGGCCGCCGAACCTCATGCTGCACCGCATGATCACTTCGGCGGCCTTTTTCTATTACGCGTTTTTTGGCGTCCCTGACGGGGGCGGCTCATTCGCGTTGCGCTAGGAAAACCGCCAACGACGACTGAAAGCCCCCGGAAGCCCCGGGGGTTTTTTATTGCCTGAAAGGGGACGGACATGGACAGGCAGAGCATCGAGGCGCTGCGCGCCGATATCGACGAGACGGACCGCGAAATCCTGCGGCTTGGCGCCCATCGCGCCGCGCTTGGCAGCCAGATCGCGCGAGCGAAGGCCGCGGCTGGTGAACCGGTGCGGGACCCGGCTCGCGAACGCCAGGTGCTGAAAGCCGCGATCGAGGCCGGCAAGGCAATCGGGCTCGACGGCGCAGCGGTCGAGCGGCTCTACCAGACGCTGATCGATCTCTCGCTGAAAGGCCAGCGCGCCGAGCTCGATGCCCGCGCCGCGGGGACGGGCGGGGAGGCGAGCGTCGCCTATCTCGGCGGGCCGGGCAGCTATTCCCACTTCGCCGCGCAGACCCATTTCGCCGGCCGTCATTCCGCCGTCGCCCCGGTTGTGAAGCGCGACTTCGGCTCCATCGTGAAGGCGGTGGAGGAGGGCGAGGCCGACTATGCCTTCCTGCCGATCGAGAACACCACGACGGGCAGCATCAACGAGGTCTACGACCTCCTCCTCGACACCTCGCTGACTTTGGTGGGCGAGCATCACTACCGTGTGCGCCACTGCCTCGTTGGGCGGGCCACCAATCCCGACACGGTGACGACCGTCTACGGCCACCCGCAGGCGCTCGCCCAGTGCCGACGCTTCCTCGCGAAGATGCCGGGCGTGACCCAGCGCTTCGCTTCGTCCTCGACCCGTGCGCTGGAGCACGCGATGGAGGAGGGACCGTCCGTCGCCGCCATCGCCGGGGCGGATGCCGCGCGCCTGTTCGGCCTCAACGTGATTGCCGAGGAGGACGTCGCCGACAGTGCGGAGAACTACACCCGCTTCGTGGCGCTCGCGCGGGAGGCCGTGCCGCCGGCGCCGAACCTGCCGTGCAAGACGTCCATCGTGTTCGCGACCGCCCACCGGCCGGGCGCGCTGGTCGACGTGCTCGCCGCCTTTCGGGACGAGGGGGTCAATCTCGCCCGGCTTGAAAGCCGCCCGGTGCGCGGCGCGCCGTGGGAGGAGATGTTCTTCCTTGATCTCGAAGGCCACCAGAGCGATCCGGCCTGCGCTCGTGCGCTCGCCGCGGTCGAGGGCCATGCCAGGCGCCTGCGTGTGCTGGGCTGCTATGGCGCGGACCGGCTGGCGCCGACATCCGTGCTTCACGAAGCGGAGGGCGCGCGCTAAACGAGGCGGAAAGGGCGGTTAGCTCAGCTGGGAGAGCATCTCGTTTACACCGAGAGGGTCGGGGGTTCGAACCCCTCACCGCCCACCATTTTCAACCGAAATGTTCAGTATCCCCACCGCCGGGTCGAGCCATTGCGCGGTGAAGCCTTCGGGTGCATCCGCGCCGCCGGTAGGGGCGGACCAGATGGCCTCGGCGACATCCATCCCGTCCACGACATAGCCGAAGACCGCAAAGCCTTCCCCGTCCGGATGGCGGCCATCGGGGCCGGCGTCGAGGATGAGGCTGTCATTGATGACGATGAAGAATTCGGTCGAGGCCGTGCCCGGCTCGTCGCGCGCCATCGAGATCGCCCCGCGCCGGTGGGTGAGGCCGGTTTCGTCCGTGCGCTCATGCGCGATCGGCTCCGCACCGGGCAGGCCGTCGAAATCGACGCCGCCCTGGATCACGTCGATCCGCGCCTCGGGCCGATCATTGTCCGCCCTTACGGTGCGGTAGAAGCGCCCGCCGTCGAAATGCCCGGCCTCGGCATGGGCGATGAAGTTCGCCACCGTCAGCGGCGCCCGGTCCGGGTAGAGCTCCACCGTGATGTCACCCGCCTCGGTGGTGATCACGGCTGTGACGGTGCGCTCGGGCGATTCCCCGGCGCAGCCGGCGAGAATGAGCGCGGCACCAAGGCTCAGGATACGGATCATGGCGGCGGCCTCCCTACGCCTATTGGGTAACGCCTGCCCGCGAAGTGCAAGAGGCGCTGCAAAGCGGTGCAAACCCGCTTGACCGGCCCCGCCGCCTCCCTTAGACACCGTGCTCCGTTCGAAGAACGGACCACGAATGGCCCTAGCGGGTGTAGCTCAGTTGGTTAGAGCGCCGGCCTGTCACGCCGGAGGCCGCGGGTTCAAGTCCCGTCACTCGCGCCATTCACTTTTCCAGATAATCCGGATTGTCACCCGCCATTCCGGCGTCCGCCGAGAATGCCGCGCAACACGTCGCCACCGCGATTGAACGGATCGCGGCGAAAGCTGCGTTCTTCCTCGCCGACATAGTGGAAGACGCCATCGAGCGCCTTGGTGACGGCGAAATCGGTGACTTCGTCGCGCAGGCTGCCGGCGGCCGTGCTCGACCGGCCGCGCCCGAGGAATTGCCCGAGGGCGGAGCCCGATCCCGAGCGGTCGATCGCCGAGGCGGCGCTGTCGAGTGCGGAATAGGCCCCGGACTGGGTCAGCGTCTGCTGCATCGGCGGACGCAGGACGCGCGCGAGCGGCGCGGACGTCTCGCGCTCGAGATAATCCGTCGCCGCCGTATCGCCGCCGGTCAGAATGCCGAGCCCGTCGGACAGGGAAAGAGTGTTGATCGCGCTCACGACGAGGTCGCGCGCCTGCGGCATCACGCTTTCCGCAGCGCGGTTCATCCGTAGCTCGACATCGTCGAGCGGGCCGGACAGTCCGATCGGGCGCAGGCGCTGCTGCGTGGTGCGGAGAATGCCGGGCAGGGGGATGCGCACCAGCGAGTCGCCGAAGAAACCGTCGCGCCGCCCGAGCCGCGTCGTCGCGGCGCGCGTGCCCGCGATCAGCATCTGGCGGATGCCGGAGGCATTGTCGAACTGCGCGAAGGCGGACGGTGCGAGCGCAGAGGGGACGAGGGCCGTGACGGCGAACGCGGCGGCGAATTGACGGCGGGTCGGCTTCATGGATCACCTCTTGCACCTGACAGGCGGCCAGCCTAACGCGGAAACCGGTCGGGCGCGACGCTGTTGAATTCGACAAGCGGCGATCTGCCGCGTTCGCGGAACCCTTGGCCCCACGGGGCATTGGTTCTACGCATTCGGGAGTCACATGCCGTTCGAAATCATCATCGTCGGTATCGCGGTTCTGACCGGCGGTGCCCTGTTGCTTCCCGTGGTCCGGAAGAACGACTTGTGGCGCGCCACCGTCACGCCGCTCGCTTCGATCATCGGATCGGGTTTCCTCGTCGCCGCGCCCATCCTGTCGGAAACGCTCGGGCAGATGGCGGTCTTCGGCATGGCGGGCCTGTGTGCCGCCGCCTGGCTGTTCGGCATGGCGATGCGTTTCAACATCGCCGAGACCGAGGACCGTGTGGGCAAATCGAGCAACCGGGTGATCAACGGGCTCGACCGGCTGTCCGCCCTGGCGCTCGCCTTCGCCTACTTCATCTCGGTCGCCTATTACGTGAACCTGCTCTCGGCTTTCGCGCTGCGCGGCCTGTCGATCACCGATCCGCAAATCATCCGCTTCACCGCGCTCGGCATCCTCGCCGTCCTGGGCGGTATCGGCCTCATGCGCGGCCTGAAATGGCTCGAGGGGATCGAGGTTGCTGCGGTCGGAGTGAAGCTGGGCGTGATCGCAGCAGTGCTGGCCGGACTGGCGCTGTCGATGGCCTTCAGTCTCGGCGGCGCACCACCCGCGCCCGAGGCGTCACAGGCGACCGGACATACGCTCGAGCATCAGGCGCGCGTGCTTCTGGGCCTGATCATCCTGGTGCAGGGTTTCGAGACCTCGCGCTATCTCGGCTCGACCTATTCCAAGACCGAGCGCATCCGCACGATGCGGTGGGCGCAGCTCATTTCGACCGGCATCTATATCGCCTTCATTGCGCTGGCCCTGCCATGGTTCCACGGCGTGACGCTGGACAATGCCGGCGAGACCGCCGTGATCGACATGCTGCGCCCGCTCGCCACTGTGGTCGGCCCGCTGCTGATCGTCGCGGCGCTGATGTCCCAGCTGTCGGCCTCGGTGGCGGACATGAATGGATCGAGCGGCCTGATCGAGCATGAAACGCGCGGCAAGCTGGGCGTGAAGCTGGGCTACGCGCTGACTGCGGGCGCGGCGATCGGTGTCACGCTGTTCTCGGACATTTTCGAGATCATCTCCCACGCGTCGCGGGCGTTCGCAGCGTACTACGCGCTGCAATCGGCCAGTGCGGCCTGGGTCGCCTTCCGGCATGCCAAGGCACCGATGCGCGGCACGGTCTTCGCCGCCGCGACCCTGCTGGCGCTGGCTGTCGTGATTTTCGGACTGCCTGCCGAGTAGAAGCGAAGCGGCCGCCCCGAAGGGCGGCCATTGGTAGCTTTGGTGGTCAGGTGCGGTCCGTCAGTCGCCTCGGCGCTGGTCCGGGGCGCGCCGCACCGGCTCACCATCCACCGTTTCGCCGGACCGAGTGTCGGGGTCGCCCTGATCGAGCGGCGTCATCTCGTATCCATCGAATGTGGGCAGCCGGTCATCCTCGGTCTCTGCCGGTTCGCAGAGATTGTCGGGTGCGACATCTCCCCCGGAATTGATGCAGGTGTCGCGCGCAGACCATTCGGCCCCGCCATAGAATCCGCGGCAGCAAATCTGCCCCTGGCCCGCGAATTCCACACCCACCGGATCGAAGTCGCCATTCGTGCGCCCGCCGTCGCCGCCGCTGCCGGTGCGGCCGGGGCGCGGCTCATTCGTGCCGGTCGTTCCGCCGGGGGAATTCGTACCGGTCGTCGGCGGGTTGATGCCATAACCCGGTACGGTCGGCGGCTGGTTCGGATTGATGCCGTTGAGCGGGCTGCCGAGATTGACCAGTTCGCAGGTGCAGGTGTTCGCAGCATCATTGCACGACCAGCGCGACCCGTTCCGGTCGCCATAAGGTTCGCACTGCGCAGACCTTCGCATCGTTGCGCAGTCGGACACGCCCGAGCAGGTGCACGACGTGATGCCGATATGATCGGCTTCACAGGTGAATGCGGTCGTGCCCCCGCCCCCGATCGGGGATTGCCTGTCGGCCTGGGCCGTGGCCTGCGGCGCAATCGCGAGCCAGGCCAGAATTCCCGCGGCGATGTTCACAAGCATGAGCTTCATGGCGTCCCCTCCCGTTTTGCCGATATTACCATCCGGTAGGGATATCGGAAAATCGGTGCGGGAGATCCGCAAAGCAATACGGCCGCCCCGAAGGGCGGCCGCTCGCATGTCACGTCTGGCTGACCCGTCAGCCAGCCCCGGGCAGGACGTATTGCACCGTCGCGCCCGGCCCCAGCGGCAGGTTCAGGAAGACCCACAGCACCGTCATGGCGATGCCGGTGATCAACAGCCAGATTGAGTACGGGATCATCGACGCCGTCAGCGATCCGAGGCCGAAGCTCGGCACCCAGCGCTGCGCGAAGACGAGGATCAGCGGGAAATACACCATCAGCGGCGTGATGATGTTCGTTCCGCTGTCGCCGACACGATAGGCCGCCGTCGCCATTTCCGGGCTGACGCCGAGCAGCATCAGCATCGGCACGAGGACGGGGGCCAGAAGCGCCCATTTCGCGCTCGCCGACCCGACGAACAGGTTCAGGATCGCCGCGAACAGCACGATCAGACCCAGCACGATCGGCAGGGGCAGGCCGGAATTCTCGATCCCGTTCGCCCCGTTGACCGCGAAGATCAGCCCGAGCTGCGACTGGTTGAACAGTTCGACGAAATAGGCGGCGAAGAAGGCGAGGACGAGGTAATAGCCCATATCCTTCATGGCACCGGCCATCATGTCGACGATGTCGCGGTGGTTGTTGATCGTCCCCGCGGCGCGGCCATAGGCGATGCCCGCGAAGATGAAGAGCAGCATGAAGCCCGCCACCAACGACGAGAAGAAGGGCACCAGGCGCTGCGTCGCCGAAAGGTCGGTGTCCGGGCTGAACAGCGGAGCATTGCCGCCATAGAGCGACGCCGACCCGCCCGTCACCAGCGCCAGCACGTCGACGGTCATGAAGATCCAGATCAGCGAGATGATCAGAACCGCGATACCGGCATGAGCGAGGCCCTTTTTCTGACCGGCGGTCAGTTCGGCGCTGGCATCGTCGTCCGGATCGGTCGACCCGACGACCGCGCCGCCTTTCCACTTGCCGAGACGCGGTTCGATGATCCGGTCGGTCACATACCAGATGACCGGAACGAACAGGATCGTCATCGCGGCGATGAAATACCAGTTGCCGGCAATGTTCATGACCCAGTTCGGGTCGAGCGCGAGCACGGCTTCTTCGGTGATGCCGAAGAGGAGGGCGTCGAGCTGTCCTGGCAGGAGGTTGGCCGAGAAGCCGCCGGACACGCCTGCGAAGGCGGCGGTGATGCCCGCTACCGGGTGACGGCCCGCGGCGGCGAAGATCACCGCGGCCAGCGGGATCAGCACCACATAGGCCGCATCGGCGGCGAGATTGCCCATCATGGCGACCAGCGCGACGGCCGGCGTCAGCAGGAATTTCGGAACGTCGCGAACCGCGGCCCGCATGGCGGTGCCAAAGAGGCCTGCGCGCTCGGCGACGCCTGCGCCCAGCATCACGACCAGCACATAGCCCAGCGGATGGAAGCCGGTGAAGATTTCCGGCATCTCGACCAGCAGGTGGCGGATCGAATCGGGACTGAACACGCTGATCGCGTCGACCACGACCGGATTGCCGGCCTCATCGATGCGGGTCGGGTGATCCACGGCCAGATTGGCCAGGTCGGCGACCACAGAGATGATCGCCATCGCTATGATCAGATAGAAGAAAATGAAGACTGGGTCGGGCAGGCGGTTCCCCGCGCGCTCGATCAGACCCAGAATTCCCTTCTGATGTTCGGCAGGCGCCGCTTCGGGCGTCTTGTCGGACATGGTGTAACTCCCCTTGGATTGAGGGTGGGAGTGTCAGCAGACGGAAGGCTCGAGGGCAAGCAAAACCGGTTCAGTTAAGAATGGTTCGCAGAACAAGGACTTGGCGTCTGAATGGCTGCTTAAAAAGCCGTCATTGCGCCTTGCGGCGCGGGAGTCATCGCTCTAGCTTCCGGCCCGACTGAGCGGGGGCTGGTCGCGGGATTCGCTTCCCGGCACAGCTTTTCCGTCACAAACCGGTTCGGCCACTCCTGACGAGGACTCCCGAGCGATGGACGCATTGCTTCTGGAATACCTGCCCATCCTGATCTTTCTCGGCATCGCTGCCGCCATGGGGGTCGGGTTCATGCTGGCGGCCTTCGTGTTCGCCCCGTCCGATCCGGACCCCGAAAAAGTCTCGACCTACGAATGCGGCTTCAACGCATTCGATGATGCCCGCATGAAATTCGACGTGCGATTCTATCTGGTCGCGATCCTGTTCATCATCTTCGACCTTGAAGTGGCCTTCCTCTTCCCCTGGGCGGTGACGCTCGGCGAGACGGGAGTCTTCGCCTTCTGGTCGATGATGGTTTTCCTTGGCGTTCTCACCGTGGGCTTCGTCTACGAGTGGAAAAAAGGCGCGCTGGAGTGGGAGTAGGCAATATGGCTGACACATCCCGGATACCCGCGCTCGCTGGCGCCCGCGCCGCGACGCCGCATTACGATCCCAAGAAGCACGACCCGTTCTTCGACGGCGTGTCCGACGCGCTGGCCGACAAGGGCTTCGTCGTCGCGGGGGTCGATGACCTGATCACCTGGGCCCGCACCGGCTCGCTGATGTGGATGACCTTCGGTCTCGCCTGCTGCGCGGTCGAGATGATGCAGGCGTCCATGCCGCGCTACGATGTCGAGCGCTTCGGCTTCGCGCCGCGCGCCTCGCCGCGCCAGTCCGACGTGATGATCGTCGCGGGCACGCTCACCAACAAGATGGCTCCGGCCCTGCGCAAGGTCTACGACCAGATGCCGGAGCCGCGCTACGTCATCTCGATGGGCAGCTGCGCCAATGGCGGCGGCTATTACCATTACTCCTACGCTGTGGTGCGCGGCTGTGACCGGATCGTGCCGGTCGATGTCTACGTGCCGGGCTGCCCGCCGACCGCCGAAGCGCTAGTCTACGGCATCCTGCAGCTGCAGAAGAAAATCCGCCGGGAAGGGAGCATCGAACGATGAGTGCGGCCCTGAAGGATCTCGGCGATCACATCGCCGCCGTGCAGGAGACCGCGGTGCGCAACACCGCCGTCGAGCATGGCGAGCTGACGATCACGATTCACCGCGACCGGATCGTCGACATGCTGCGCTTCCTGCGCGATGACCCGACCTGCCGATTCACGACGCTGATCGACATCTGCGGCGTGGACTGGCCGGGGCGGACGGAACGGTTCGAGGTCGTCTATCACCTCCTGTCGATGCATCTGAACCACCGCATCCGCGTGAAACTGTCCACCGACGAGGACACGCCGGTCGACAGCGTGGTTGAGGTTTTCCCGGTCGCAGGCTGGTTCGAGCGCGAAGCCTTCGACATGTTTGGCATCGCCTTTGACGGCAATCCGGACCTGCGACGCCTGCTGACCGACTACGGTTTCGAGGGGCATCCGCTGCGCAAGGACTTCCCGCTGTCCGGCTATGTCGAGGTGCGGTGGGACGAGGAACAGAAGCGCGTCGTCTATGAACCGGTCGAGCTGGTTCAGGACTATCGCGATTTCGACTTCATGAGCCCGTGGGAAGGCGCGAAATACGTGCTGCCGGGCGATGAGAAATCCAAGGGCGAGGGCGCGTAGATGGCCGTGACCGAAACCCCCGAAGATCGCAAGTTCACGATCAATTTCGGCCCGCAGCACCCGGCTGCGCACGGCGTGCTGCGCCTCGTGCTGGAACTGGATGGCGAGATCGTCGAGCGCGTCGATCCGCATATCGGCCTTCTGCACCGCGGCACCGAGAAGCTGCTGGAGCACAAGACCTACCTACAGGGCATCGGCTATTTCGACCGCCTCGACTACGTCGCGCCGATGAACCAGGAGCACGCCTTCTGCATGGCGATCGAGCGCCTGGCGGGCATCCCGGTGCCGAAGCGCGCGCAGTATATCCGTACGCTCTACAACGAGATCGGCCGCATCCTCTCCCACCTCCTCAACGTGACGACCCAGGCGATGGACGTCGGCGCGCTGACCCCGCCGCTGTGGGGCTTCGAGGAGCGCGAGAAGCTGATGATCTTCTACGAACGCGCCTCCGGTTCGCGCATGCACGCGCACTATTACCGACCGGGCGGCGTTCACCAGGATCTGCCGCCGCAGCTGATTGAGGACATCGGTACGTGGTGCGACAACTTCCCGAAGGCGCTCGACGACATCGACACGCTTCTGACGGAAAACCGCATCTTCAAGCAGCGCAATGTCGATATCGGCGTGGTGTCGAAGGAAGACGCGCTCGCCTGGGGCTTCTCCGGCGTGATGGTGCGCGGCTCGGGCATGGCCTGGGATCTGCGCCGCTCGCAGCCCTACGACGTCTATGACGAGCTCGAGTTCAAGATCCCGGTCGGCAAGAATGGCGACTGCTGGGACCGTTATCTCTGCCGCATGGAAGAGATGCGCGAGTCCTGCAAGATCATGAAGCAATGCGTGGAATGGCTCGCCAAGCCGGAAAATGCCGGCCCGGTCCTGCCGGAGAATTCCAAGTTCGCGCCGCCGCGCCGCGGTGAGATGAAGCGCTCGATGGAAGCGCTCATTCACCACTTCAAGCTCTACACCGAAGGCTTTCACGTGCCGGCGGGCGAGGCCTATGCCTGCGTCGAGGCGCCGAAGGGCGAGTTCGGCGTCTATATGATCTCCGACGGCACGAACAAGCCGTACCGGGTGAAGATCCGCGCGCCGGGCTTCCCGCACCTTGCGGCGATGGACCACCTCAATCGCGGCCACATGCTGGCCGACGTCTCGGCCATTCTGGGCTCGCTCGACATCGTGTTCGGGGAAATCGACCGGTGATCGAACTCCTCGCGGCCATAACGCTCCTCTGGAGCCAGGACGACGGCTTCACGCCGGACGCCGAGGCGGTCGTGCAGGCCGCACTCGATGCGCACAACGCGCATGACCTCGACGCCTTCCTGGCGACGATGGCTGAGGACGTGACCTTCCTGTCGCTCGACGGTGATGTTCTGCTCACCGGCCGCGAAGCAGCGGCGGAGATCTGGGGCGCGCGCTTCGCCGAGCGCCCGGACCTCGTCGCTGACATCACGCACCGCACGGTGATCGGCAACCGCGTGATCGACGAGGAACAGCTTTGCCTCGACGGCCGCGACAATGGCTGCGTCGAGCTTGTCGCGATCTACACGGTCGAGGATGGCCTCATCCGGACCATGCATGTCATCCAGCCGGTGCCCACGTCCGGCAATTCTGAGAATGGAGCCGCGCAATGAGTGTGCGCCGCCTTGCCGACCAGCAGCCGGACAGCTTCGTCTTCACGAAGGCGAGTGAACAGTTGGTGACATTCTGGTTGAACAAATACCCGGAAGCCAAGAAGGTGTCTGCGGTAATCCCGATGCTGTGGATTGCGCAGAAGCAGGAGGGCTGGGTCTCCGAACCGGCCATCCAGCACATCGCTGAACGCCTGAACATGCCGCGCATCCGCGTCTATGAGGTCGCGACCTTCTACACCATGTTCAACCTCGCCCCGGCGGGTGAACACTTCATCCAGGTCTGCGGCACAACGCCGTGCTGGCTGCGCGGCGCCGGTGACCTGAAGGCGGTGTGCGAAAAGCGCATCGGCAAGAAGGGCGTCGTTTCCAAGGACGGCAAATTCTCCTGGAACGAGGTCGAGTGCCTGGGCGCGTGCGCCAACGCGCCGATGGTCCAGATCTCGAACAAGGACGGCGACGAGTATTACGAGGATCTGACGGCGGAGAGCCTGACCGCGCTCCTCGACGCTCTCGAAGCCGGCAAGGCGATCAAACCGGGTCCGCAAAACGGCCGCGACTGTTCCGCCCCGGAAGGCGAGGCGAAGACGCTGACTGATAAGTCGCTCTATGACGGCTCGATGGCGAAGCCGATCAAGCTGCCGAATGCGGCGAATGATACGGCGCCGGCCGCGTCTCCGGCCCAGAAGCCGACCAAGGCCGCCAAGCCGGTCGCGAAGACGAAGCCGACCCCGCCGAAACTGGTGAAGGAAGCGGTTGCCGACGGCGCTGCGCCCAAACTGTTCGAGCGCCCGGACGGCGAGAAGGACGATCTCAAGCGGATCGGCGGCGTCGGCCCCAAGATCGAAGCGCTGCTGAACGAAATGGGCATTTTCCATTTCCACCAGATCGCCGGCTGGACCGCCGAAGAGGTGAGCTGGGTGAATTCGCGGCTGAAATTCAAGGGCCGCATCGAACGCGAAGACTGGGTTGCACAGGCCCGTTTGCTGAGTGAGGCGAAATAGATGGCTCAGCTTCTGCAGGACAAGGACCGCATCTTCACCAACCTCTATGGCCGGCATGATTTCGGCCTGGAGGGCGCGAAACAGCGCGGCGCGTGGAACGGCACGAAGGACATGCTGGACCAGGGCCGTGACTGGATCATCGAGAACGTGAAGGCCTCGGGCCTGCGCGGACGAGGCGGCGCGGGTTTCCCGACGGGCCTGAAATGGTCCTTCATGCCGAAGGAAGTCGGCGCGCGTCCGCACTATCTCGTCGTGAACGCGGACGAATCCGAACCGGGCACCTGCAAGGATCGGGAGATCATGCGGAATGACCCGCACCTCCTGATCGAAGGCTGCCTGATCGCCTCCTTCGCGATGCAGGCCCACGCCTGCTACATCTATATTCGCGGCGAATACGTCCACGAGCGCAACCGCCTCGAAGCGGCGATCAAGCAGGCCTATGAGGCCAAGCTGATCGGCAAGGACAATGTCCACGGCTGGGATTTCGACCTCTACGTCCATCACGGCGCGGGGGCCTATATCTGCGGCGAGGAAACCGCGCTTCTCGAAAGCCTCGAAGGCAAGAAGGGCCAGCCGCGCCTGAAGCCGCCATTCCCGGCCAATGCCGGCCTTTATGGCTGCCCGACGACGGTGAACAACGTCGAATCCATCGCGGTCGCGCCGACCATTTTGCGCCGCGGCGCGGAGTGGTTCGCGGGCTTTGGCCGCAAGGGCAATACCGGCACGAAAATCTTCTCGATCTCCGGCCATGTGAACAAGCCGTGCAATGTCGAAGAGGCGATGTCGATCCCGCTGAAGACGCTGATCGAGACCCATGCGGGCGGCGTGCGCGGCGGCTGGGACAACCTCAAGGCCATCATTCCCGGCGGCTCGTCGGTTCCGCTGATCCCGAAGGATATCTGCGACGACGTGCTGATGGATTTCGACGCGCTGCGCGACGTGAAGTCCGGCCTCGGCACCGCCGCCGTCATCGTCATGGACAAGTCCACCGACGTGGTGAAGGCGATCGCCCGCATCAGCTATTTCTACAAGCATGAGAGCTGCGGCCAGTGCACGCCCTGCCGTGAGGGCACGGGCTGGATGTGGCGGGTGCTGGAGCGCATGGCGCGCGGCGAAAGCTCGACGGAAGAGATCGACCTCCTCCTCGACGTGGCGAGCCAGGTCGAAGGGCACACCATCTGCGCGCTCGGCGACGCGGCGGCCTGGCCGGTCCAGGGCCTGATCCGGCATTTCCGCCACGAGATCGAGGATCGCATCAACGCCTATCGCGCCGGCAAGCCGGTCGCCGTTTCGGCCGTGGCAGCGGAGTAGGGGACGCGTGAGAACCTTCCTCACATACGTTCTGGCGGCTTTGGCCGCAGCGACCATGACGGTCGGCATGTTGACCGGGCTGAGTCCCGAGGCATGGCAGATTGAACGTTTGCCCGACCGTGCGTTGCTCTGGTTCGGGGTTTGGGCTGTCGCCGGTTCACTGATCTGGTTCGTTATTGCCTCAGGCGCTCGCCATTTCCTCAATTGGGGAAATCGCACCTGGTGGACGATTTTCAGAGGAAGCGCCGCTTTCGCTGTCGTAGCATTTCTTGTCGCTGTGCCAGTACTCGGTTTTGACGTCGCTGAACACGCACGGTCCTTTGAGTATCCCGAGCGGCAAGAGTGGTTCTGGTACGTCCTGAATGCAGTGTATCCGGGCCTCTATTTAGCTCTTTTCGCTGCTATCGCTGGCGCGATCTGGGGCACCGTCTTCTGGCTCCGTGAGCCTAAAACTACTCAAGCAATGGAAGTTGCGGCATGAGCGAAGACCTTCGCAAAATCATCGTCGATGGCGAGGAGATCGAGGTTCCGAACTCCTTCACGCTGTTGCAGGCCGCCGAGGCGGCGGGCCGGGAAATCCCGCGCTTCTGCTATCACGAACGCCTGTCGGTCGCCGGCAATTGCCGCATGTGCCTGGTCGAGCTGGTCGGTGCGCCGAAGCCGGCCGCGTCCTGCGCCATGAATGTGCGCGACATGCGCGGCGGGCCGAATGGCGAACCGCCGGCCATGAACACGCTCTCGCCCATGGTGAAGAAGGCGCGGGAAGGGGTGATGGAGTTCCTCCTGATCAACCACCCGCTCGACTGCCCGATCTGCGACCAGGGCGGCGAATGCGACCTGCAGGACCAGTCCCTGATGTATGGCCGGCCGCAGACCCGCTTTGCGGAGAACAAGCGCGCCGTTGAAGACAAGAATATGGGCCCGCTGATCAACACGATCATGACCCGCTGTATCCAGTGCACGCGCTGCGTCCGCTTTGTGACCGAAGTCGCCGGTTCGCCGGAAATCGGCATGATCAATCGCGGCGAGGATGCCGAGATCACGACCTATCTGGAAAGCGCGGTCGGGTCGGAACTGTCGGGCAATGTCATCGACCTCTGCCCGGTCGGCGCGCTGACCTCGAAGCCCTACGCCTACAACGCCCGTCCGTGGGAGCTGAAGAAGACCGAGACCATCGACGTGATGGACGCGATGGGCGCCTGGACGCGCGTCGACGTGCGCGGCACGGCGGTTCTGCGCATCCTTCCGCGCGTCAATGACGACATCAACGAGGAGTGGCTGTCCGACAAGTCCCGCTTCGTGTGGGACGGCCTGCAGCGTCAGCGCCTCGACAAGCCCTATGCCCGCGTGAAAGGCAAGCTGTCGGCCATCGGCTGGGACGAAGCCCTGAAAGTCGCCGCCGACAAGCTGTCGGGCGACGCCAAGAAGATCGGCGTCATCGCCGGCGATCTCTGCGCGCTCGAAGACCTGAAGGCCGCGAAAGACCTCTTCACCTCGCTCGGCGTGACCTCGATCGACGGCCGTCAGGACGGCGCGAAGATCGGCGGCGGCGCGCGCGAGGACTACCTCTTCAACTCGACTATCGCCGGCCTCGACGAGGCCGACGCCATCCTGCTGGTCGGCACCAATCCGCGCCTCGAGGCGCCGGTGCTGAACGCGCGCATCCGCCGCGCCTGGCTGGAACGCGGCGTGAAGATCGGCGTGATCGGCGAGAATGCCGATCTGACCTATCCCTACGAGCATCTCGGCGCGGGCGGGAAGACGCTGGCGGAGCTGGGCGGCAAGCGCTCCGGCTTCATCCAGACGCTGAAAGACGCCAAAAGGCCGATGATCGTCCTGGGCATGGGGGCGCTGACCCGCGCCGATGGCGGCAAGGTGCTCCGCGCCGCAGGCGAACTGGCCGCCAAGGTCGGGGCCGTCGCCGAAGGCTGGAACGGCTTCAACGTGCTGCACACGGCGGCTGCGCGCGTCGGCGCGCTCGACCTCGGCTTCCTGCCGGGCAAGGGCGGCAAGGACACGGCCGGCATCCTGAAGGCCGCCAAGAAGGGCGACATGGAAACCGTCGTGCTTCTGGGCGCCGACGAGATCGACACCGCCGAGCTGGGCGAGGCCTTCGTCATCTATATCGGTCACCACGGCGATGCCGGGGCGCACCGCGCCGACCTGATCCTGCCGGCACCGGCCTGGACCGAGAAATACGGCATGTGGGTCAACACCGAGGGCCGCGTGCAGATGAATGACCGCGCGCTCTTCCCGAAGGGCGAGGCGAAAGAAGACTGGGCCATCTTCCGGGCCCTGTCCGCCAAGCTCGGCCGCACGCTGCCCTATGACAATCTCGACCAGCTGCGCGCCAAGATGATCGCCGACCACCCGGTTCTGGGCGGTCTCGACCATGCACCGGGTTCCGCCAGCGCGGGCGCGTTCGATGTCGCGAAAATCGGCGAGGCGGGCGAGGTCACCGACAAGCCCTTCGTGTCGCCGGTGAAGGACTTCTACCTGACGAACGCCGTGGCGCGGGCGTCGAAGACGATGGCCGAATGCTCGGCGCTGAAGAACGCCCCCGCGGCGCAGGCAGCGGAGTAGGACATGGCGAAGAAGTTCCGCTTCACCCGCAACGGCATAGCCACCGGCATTGGCCTGGGCGTGGCAATGGGCGTTTCGCTCGGCGTCGCGCTCGACGATTTCGCTATGGGCGTTGCTCTTGGCGTTTCGATGGGACTGGCTTTCGCCATTGCGTTCTCCAGCGCAGGACGCAATGACGCGGACAACAGCGATTCAGATGCTGGCTCGGACATCGGCGGGGACGGGAACTGACGACATGTGGACCTACTGGCTCAACCCCGAGAACCCCGGCGTCGGCTTCTGGATCGCCGATACGCTGTCGGCGATTCTCGCCTTCATGATCGTGCTGCTCCTGTCGCTGGCCTTCCTCCTCCTGATGGACCGGAAGGTCTGGGCGGCGGTGCAGATGCGCAAGGGCCCGAACGTGGTGGGCGCCTTCGGCCTTTTGCAGTCCTTCGCCGACTTCCTGAAATTCGTGTTCAAGGAAATCGTCGTGCCGGCGGGCGCGGACCGCGTGCTCTTCCTGCTCGCGCCGCTGATCACCTTCATCCTCGCCTTCATCGGCTGGGCGGTGGTGCCGGTCGCGCCGGGCTGGGTGATTGCCGACCTCAATGTCGGCATCCTCTACCTGCTCGCGATCTCGTCGCTCGGTGTCTATGGCATCATCATCGGCGGATGGGCCTCGAACTCGAAATACCCCTTCATGGGCTCGCTGCGCTCCGCGGCGCAGATGGTGTCCTACGAGGTCTCGATCGGCTTCGTGATCGTCACCGTCCTCCTGTTCGCGGGGTCGATGAATCTCAGCGACATCGTGACCATGCAGGCTGGCGGCTTCTGGAACTGGAACCTTCTGGCCGGGCATTCGCTGCCCTGGCCGATGTTCCTGGTGATGATCCCGATGGCGGGCGTCTTCTTCATCTCGGCGCTGGCGGAAACCAACCGTCCGCCCTTCGACCTGCCGGAAGCGGAATCCGAACTCGTCGCCGGTTATCAGGTCGAATACTCCTCGACGCCCTACCTGCTCTTCATGATCGGGGAATATCTCAACATCGTGCTGATGTGCGCGATGACGACCATCCTCTTCTTCGGCGGATGGCTGCCCCCGATCGAAATCGCGCCCTTCACCTGGATCCCGCCGGTCTTCTGGTTCGCGATCAAGGTGGTGTTCTTCTTCTTCATGTTCGCCATGGTGAAGGCCCTCGTTCCCCGGTACCGCTACGACCAGCTGATGCGTCTGGGCTGGAAGATCTTCCTGCCGACCTCGCTCGGCGCGGTCGTCCTCGTCGGTGCCTACATCGCATACGGAGCCAACTGAGATGGGACGGATCGAACAGACCATCCGCGGCGCGCTGCTCCTCGACTTCTGGGGCGCCTTCGTGCTCGGCATGCGGTATTTCTTCCGCCCGAAGCCGACGGTGAACTATCCGTTCGAGAAGGGTCCGCTGAGCCCGCGCTTCCGCGGCCAGCATGCACTGCGCCGCTACGCCAATGGCGAAGAGCGCTGCATCGCGTGCAAGCTGTGCGAAGCGGTCTGCCCGGCGCAGGCGATCACGATCGAGGCGGAACCGCGCGCGGACGGCTCGCGCCGCACCACGCGCTACGACATCGACATGGTGAAATGCATCTATTGCGGCTACTGCCAGGAGGCGTGCCCGGTCGATGCCATCGTGGAAGGTCCGAACTTCGAGTTCGCGACCGAGACCCGCGAAGAACTCTACTACGACAAGGCGAAACTCCTTGAGAACGGCGATCGGTGGGAACGCGAGATCGCCCGCAATCTGGAACTGGACGCGCCTTACCGCTAAGCGCGGGCGCGGGGACGTAAGGAACAGGCGAAACCATGCTGCAGGTGATTGCCTTTTATGCGCTGGCGACGGTGGCGGTCTTGTCCGCCTTTCTCGTCGTGGCGGCGCGCAACCCGGTCCACTCGGTGATGTGGCTCATCACGGCCTTCTTCTCGTCGGCCGGCCTGTTCGTGCTGCTCGGGGCCGAGTTCCTCGCCATGCTGCTGGTCGTCGTCTATGTCGGCGCGGTCGCGGTGCTCTTCCTCTTCGTCGTGATGATGCTCGACGTCGACTTCACCTCGCTGAAGCAGGGCTTCCTCAGCTATCTGCCGCTCGGCGGCCTGATCGCGCTGATCCTGGCGGGCGAGTTGATCCTCGTCGGCAATGCGTGGAACGCCGCTGACATCGCGGCCCGGTCCGAGGTGACGGCGACGCCGGCGGACATGAACAATGTCCAGGCGCTCGGCCATCTGATCTATGACGAATACGTCTACTTCTTCCAGGCCGCCGGCATGGTGCTGCTGGTCGCGATGGTCGGCGCGATCGTGCTGACGCTGCGCCACCGCCCGAACGTGAAACGCCAGAAGGCGCACATTCAGGTCGGCCGCGACCGCAAGACGGCGGTCGAACTGCAGGACATCAAGTCGGGTGAGGGGATTGGCTAATGCTTGAGATCGGTCTCGCCCATTATCTCGGCGTCGCGGCGCTCCTGTTCACGATCGGCGTGTTCGGGATCTTCGTGAACCGCAAGAACGTCATCATCCTGATGATGTCGATCGAGCTGCTCCTGCTCGCGGTGAACATCAACCTCGTGGCGTTCTCCTCCTATCTCGGCGACCTCGCCGGACAGGTCTTCGCCATGTTCGTCCTGACCGTCGCCGCCGCCGAGGCCGCGATCGGTCTCGCCATTCTCGTCGTCTTCTTCCGCAACCGTGGCGATATCGCGGTGGAAGACATCAACATGATGAAGGGCTAGCCGTCCGATGCCTCTCATAATCGTTTTCGGACCTCTGGTCGGCGCGATCATCGCCGGACTGTTCGGGCGCTTCATCGGCGACCGCGCGGCGATGACCATCACGACGGGTCTGCTGATCCTGTCCGCCGTCCTGTCGGTCTTCGTCTTCTTCGACGTGGCCATTCAGCACAACGAACAGCTGATCCCGCTCGCCACCTGGATGCGGATCGGCGAGTTCGAGGCGACCTGGTCGATCCGGCTCGACACGCTGACGGCGGTGATGTTCGTGGTCGTGACCAGCGTGTCCTCGCTCGTTCACGTCTATTCCTGGGGCTACATGTCCCACGACCCGCACCGGTCGCGCTTCTTCGCCTACCTGTCGCTCTTCACCTTCGCGATGCTGTCGCTGGTCAGTGCGAACGACTTCCTGCAGCTCTTCTTCGGCTGGGAAGGCGTGGGGCTGGCGTCCTATCTGCTGATCGGTTTCTGGTACAAGAAAAAGTCGGCCAATGACGCGGCCATCAAGGCGTTCGTGACCAACCGCGTCGGCGATTTCGGCTTCGCGCTCGGCATCATGGCGGTCTTCGCCATTTTCGGCACGATCCAGTTCGACGAAGTCTTCGCCATGGCACCGTCCATGGTCGACACCGTCTGGACTTTCGGCCCGGCCAGCTTCCAGGCGCTCGAGCTCGTTGCCTTCCTCCTGTTCATCGGCGCGATGGGCAAGTCGGCCCAGTTCTTCCTTCACGTCTGGCTGCCGGACGCGATGGAAGGCCCGACGCCGGTGTCCGCGCTGATCCACGCCGCGACCATGGTGACGGCGGGCGTCTTCCTCGTCTGCCGCTGCTGGCCGCTGTTCGACCTCGCGCCGAACACCTCGACCGTGGTGACGGTGATCGGCGCGATCACCGCGCTGTTCGCTGCGACGATCGGCGTCGTGCAAAACGACATCAAGCGCGTCATCGCCTATTCGACCTGTTCGCAGCTCGGCTACATGTTCTTCGCCGCCGGCCTCGGCCTCTACGACGCGGCGATGTTCCACCTGTTCACGCACGCCTTCTTCAAGGCGCTGCTCTTCCTCGGCGCGGGCTCGGTGATCCACGGCCTGCACGACGAGCAGGACATGCGGAACATGGGCGGTACGCGCCACGCGCTGCCCTGGACCTGGATGCTGATGATCATCGGCACGCTGGCGCTGACCGGTGTGGGCATCCCGCTTCTGGGCTGGGGCTTTGCCGGCTTCTTCTCGAAGGACATGATCATCGAGGGGGCCTTCATGGCCGGACAGGAAGGCGCGCCCTTCGGCATGATCGCCTTCTGGATCGGCTGTTTTGCCGCGCTCCTGACGTCCTTCTATTCCTGGCGCCTGATCTTCTTCACCTTCCACGGCAAGTACCGCGGCAAGAAGGAAGTGCTCGACCACGCCCACGACAGTCCGCCCGTCATGCTGGTCCCGCTGATCCTTCTCGCGGTCGGCGCGGTGTTCGCCGGTGCGGCGTTCAAGGACAGCTTCGTCGGCGAGGACTCCTTTGCTTTCTGGGGCGACTCCCTGACACCGGGGCCGTACGCGATCGCAAACTATGGCGACCAGCAACATGCCTCGCCCTATGACGAGGTGACGGCGGACGGGGCCGATCACGGCGCCGAGGCCGCGGGCGAAGAAGTTGCTCCGGCTGACGATCACGCGGCTCCGGCTGCGGACGATCACGGCGCGGCCGCCGAAGAGCATGGCACCGAAGCCGGCGAGCACGGCGAGGGCGATCATGGCGGTGGGCACCACCCGCCGATGTGGGTCCTGTTCGCGCCCTTCGTGGCGACCCTGACCGGCTTCATCGTCGCCTGGCTGTTCTACATCCGTCACGAAGGCCTGCCGGCCCGTATCGCCGCGCGCGGCGGTCCGCTCCACGCCTTCCTCTACAACAAGTGGTATTTCGACGAGGCCTATCGCTTCATCTTCGTGCGCGGCTCGGAGAAGCTGGGCGATCTGTTCTGGAAGGTTGGAGACCGGCGCATCATCGACGGTTTCGGCCCGAATGGCTTTGCCGGCGCGGCGATGAATGCCGCCCGCCGCCTGTCGAAGATCCAGTCGGGATACCTCTATCACTACGCCTTCATCATGCTGATCGGCGTTGTTCTTCTGACCCTGTGGGTCGTTGCGCGTGCCGGGGGGCAATAGATGACCGCGATCTTCCAATCCCTCCCGATCCTGACGGCGATCACCTTCATCCCGGCGGCCGTCGCGGCCTTCCTGGCGGCGATGAAGTTCATGATGCGCGCCGAGGATTCGTCCTGGCTCGACCGCAATGCGCGCGGCGTCTCGCTGATGACGACGCTGGCCGTGCTGTTCCTGACCATCGTTCTGGTGATGGGCTTCGACCCGTCGAACCCGGACTTCCAGTTCTACCAGGAAGTCCCGTGGTTCGCGGAATTCGGCCTCGGTTACCGGATGGGCGTGGATGGCATCTCCATCCTCTTCATCCTCTTGACCAACTTCCTGATGCCGATCTGCATCCTGGCCAGTTGGAACATCAAGAAGCGCGTCACCGACTACATGATCGCCTTCCTGATCCTGCAGACGATGATGGTCGGCGTGTTCTGCGCGCTGGATCTGGTGCTGTTCTACATCTTCTTCGAAGGCGGCCTGATCCCGATGTTCATCATCATCGGTGTCTGGGGCGGCGCGAACCGCTTCTACGCCTCGATGAAATTCTACCTCTACACGCTGCTCGGCTCGGTGCTGATGCTGGTCGCGATGGTCGCCATGTTCCTGCAGGCGGGCACGACCGACATCACCGTCCTTCTGGAGACCGATTTCGCGGCGAGCATCCAGACCTGGTTGTGGCTCGCCTTCTTCGCCTCCTTCGCGGTGAAGATGCCGATGTGGCCGGTCCACACCTGGTTGCCGGACGCGCACGTGGAAGCGCCGACGGCGGGCTCGGTCATTCTGGCCGGCGTCCTCCTGAAGCTCGGCGGCTACGGTTTCCTGCGCTTCTCGATCCCGATGTTCCCGGACGCGAGCGTGATGTTCCAGCCGCTGGTCTTCACCCTGTCGGTGATCGCCATCGTCTACACCTCGCTCGTCGCCTTCCGTCAGACCGACATCAAGAAGCTGATCGCCTACTCCTCCGTCGCCCACATGGGCTTCGTGACGCTCGGCATCTTCGCAATGACGGAGCTGGGCGTGCAGGGCGCCATCTTCCAGATGCTGTCGCACGGCCTGATCTCCGGCGCGCTCTTCCTCTGCGTCGGCGTGATCTATGACCGCATGCATACCCGCGAGATCGCCTTCTATGGCGGCCTTGTGCACCGCATGCCGGTCTACGCCGCCATCTTCGCCCTGTTCTCGATGGCCAATGTCGGCCTGCCGGGTGCGTCGGGCTTCATCGGCGAGATCATGACCATGGCCGGCACCTTCCAGGTGAACACCTGGGCGGCGATGGGCGCCGCGCTCGGCGTGATCTTCTCCGCGGTCTACATGCTGACGCTCTACCGCAACGTCGTGTTCGGGGAGCTGACCAATCCGAAGCTGGAAGCCATCACCGACATCAATGCGCGCGAATGGATCATCTTCATTCCGCTGATTGCCGGTACAATCTTCCTCGGCTTCTTCTCCACGCCGGTAACGGACATGACCGCCGCGTCCGTGAACCAGCTGATTTCCGATTTCACCGCGGCCACCGCCGCCGTGGCCAACTGACGGGGACCGGACGGTGACCTACGACATTCTCGCCACCGACCTCACGCTGCTCGCGCCGGAGCTCATGCTCGCCATCGGCGCGATGGCACTCCTGATGGTCGGGGTTTTCATCAAGAAGGACGAGACGGCCGCGAAATGGGTCTCTCTCCTGACCATCGGACTTCTGGTGGCGGCCGGTGCCGCGGCGCTCTTCCTTGTTCCCGGCGCAGGCGGTGTCGCGTTCGGCGGCGCCTTCGTCTTCGATCCCTTCGCCCTGTTCTCGAAGGTCGCGATCTGCGGCGCGGCGGCGCTCGCGCTCTTCCTCGCCGGCCCGTATCTGAAGGCCGAGCGTCTGGCGCGTTTCGAATTCTCGGTGCTGGTTGCGCTGGCCGTGCTCGGCATGGCGATGATGGTGTCGGCCAACGACCTCATCTCGCTCTACATGGGCGTCGAGCTTCAGTCTCTGGCGCTCTACGTGCTGGCCGCCTTCAACCGCGACAGCCTGCGCGCATCGGAAGCCGGCCTAAAGTATTTCGTGCTCGGCGCGCTCTCGTCCGGCCTGCTGCTCTATGGCGCCTCGCTGGTCTACGGCTTCTCCGGTGCGACCGGCTTCGACGCCATCGCCACTGCGGTCGGTGAAGACCCCAGCGTCGGCCTCGTCTTCGGCCTCGTCTTCCTGATCTGCGGCCTCGCTTTCAAGGTCTCCGCCGCGCCCTTCCACATGTGGACGCCCGACGTCTACGAAGGTGCGCCAACCCCGGTCACCGCCTTCTTCGCGACCGCGCCGAAAATGGCCGCGATGATCCTTCTTGCACGCCTGCTTTACGAGCCGTTCGGCAATGCGGTGGACAGCTGGCAGCAGGTGATCTGGGCCATCGCCGCCCTGTCGATGGCGGTCGGGGCCTTCGGCGCGCTGACGCAGAACAACATCAAGCGCCTGATGGCCTATTCCTCGATCGGCAATATGGGCTATGCGCTCGTCGCCGTCGCGGCGGCCAGCGAGACCGGATTGTGGGCGCTGCTCGCCTTCATGATCCTCTACATGGTCGGCGTGATCGGCGCGTTCGGCGTGATCCTGGCCATGCGCACGCCGGAAGGTATGGTGGAAGAGGTCGACGATCTCTCCGGCCTGTCGCAGACGCGCCCGGGCCTCGCCTGGTCGATGACCGGCATCATGTTCTCGATCGGCGGTCTGCCCTTCCTCGTCGGCTTCTTCGGCAAGCTCTTCATCTTCTACGCCGCCGTGCAGGCAGGGCTGATCTGGCTCGTCGTCATCGCCGCGCTCGCGAGCGTGGTGGCCGCGGCCTACTATCTGCGCATCGTCCGGGTGATCTGGTTCAACGAGCCGACACAGAAATTCGTCGCCGCGCCGACCCCGGTCGGCCTGGTGGCGAACCTTTCCGGCCTCGCGACCGTACTGCTCGTGCCGCTCGCGGCGATCGTCTTCATGTGGGCGCGCGGAGCGTCGATCGGTCTGATCTGACGTCATGCCGGGCGGTGTCCGCACGGAATGGCTGGCCGAAACCGACTCCACCAATGAGGAGGCCCGCCGCCGTGCGCTAGCGGGCGAACGCGGGCCGCTGTGGATCGCCGCGCGGCGCCAGAGCGCGGGCCGGGGACGCCGCGGCCGCGCATGGGCGGACCTCACCGGCAATCTCTACACGACCGGCCTCTATGTGCTCGACGCAAAGCCGGGCGAGGCGGCGCAGCTCTCCTTCGCCGCGGCGCTAGCAGCGGCAGAGGCCTGCGAAGCGGTGATCGACCGCGAGCGCGTCCGTCTGAAATGGCCTAATGACGTGCTGATCGGCGGGCGAAAGGTCTGCGGCGTGCTGCTGGAATCCGGCAGTGCCCCCGGCGGCGGGTTGTGGCTCGCCGTCGGGATCGGCCTCAACCTCGCCAGCCACCCGCGCGACGTCGAACGCCCGGCGACAGACATCGCGGAAGAGGGCGGTTTGCTGTCGCAGGATGCTGCGCTGGATCGTATTGCCACCAGCTTCTCGGCCTGGCTCGAACGATGGCGCACGCACGGTTTCGGCCCGCTGCGCGATGCGTGGCTTGCCCGCGCCTGGGGCATTGGCGAGCGCTGCACCGCTCGTCTGCAGGACGAGACGGTCGAGGGCATTTTCGCCGACCTCATGCCGGACGGTTCGCTGCGGCTCGACATGGCGAACGGCCAGCGCCGCCTTATCTCAGCGGGCGACGTATTCTTTCCCGGCATTCCGGGGTAAAGGCTGGCCCATGCTTCTCGCGATCGATTGCGGCAACACGAATACGCTGTTCGCCGTCCATGACGGGACGGATTGGCGCGCCCAGTGGCGCACCGCCACCCATGCCACCCGCACCGCCGACGAACACGCTGTCTGGCTGACCCAGCTCCTGTCGCTGCAGGGCCTCAAATTCGAGGATCTGACGGCCTGCATCGTTTCCACCGTGGTGCCGCAATCCCTGTTCAATCTGCGCAATCTGGCGCGACGCTATCTGAAGGTCGAACCGCTCGTCATCGGCGAGGCGGGGGTGGATCTCGGCATCGGCGTCGATATCGAACGCCCGCAGGAGGCCGGGGCCGACCGTCTCGTCAATGCGCTTGGCGGACGGGTCGCTTATGACGGCGCTCTCCTGATCATCGACAGCGGCACGGCGACGACGTTCGACGTGATCTCCGCCGACGGCGTGTTCAAGGGCGGCATCATCGCCCCGGGCATCAACCTGTCCATGCAGGCGCTTCACACCGCCGCGGCGCAGCTGCCGCGCATCGCCATCCAGCGCCCGGAGCGTGTGATCGGCCGCAACACGGTCGGCGCGATGCAGGCAGGCGTCTACTGGGGCTATATCGAGCTGATCGACGGACTGACCCGGCGGGTGCGCCAGGAGTATGGCGAGCCGCTGACCGCGATCGCCACCGGCGGCGTCGCCTCGCTGTTCGAGGGCGCGTCGTCCGAAATCCAGCATTTCGATGCCGACCTGACCATTCGCGGCCTCCTGGAAGTCTGGAAGCGGAACGGGGGCAGCCTCTCGTGAGCACGGACGACAACGGCCTCTATTTCCTTCCGCTCGGCGGTTCAGGCGAGATCGGCATGAATCTGAACCTCTACGGCTACGGGCCGGAAGAGGGGCGCAAATGGATCATGGTCGATCTGGGTGTGACGTTCGGCGATCTGACGACACCCGGCGTCGACATCATCATGCCGGACCCGGCCTATATCGAGGAGCGCGCACAGGACCTGCTCGGCATCGTGCTGACCCATGCGCACGAAGACCATATGGGCGCACTCGCCCATCTCTGGGAACGCTTCCGCTGCCCGGTCTATGCCACGCCCTTCACCGCCTGGCTCGTTCGCGACCGGCTGAAGGAGAAGGGCCTCCTAGACGAGGTCGAACTGCACGAAATCCCGCTCGGCGGGCGGCTGACGCTCGGCCCGTTCGACATCGAACTCGTGACGCTGACCCACTCCATCCCGGAGCCGAACGCGCTCGCCATCCGTACGCCGGAAGGCCTGATCCTTCACACCGGCGACTGGAAGATCGACCCTGATCCACTCATCGGCGAGACGATCGATGTCGAGGCGATGAACCGGCTCGGCGACGAGGGCGTGCTGGCCATCGTCTGCGATTCCACGAACGTGTTTTCCGAAGGGACGTCGG
Organism: Alphaproteobacteria bacterium; assembly: GCA_016124205.1. Classification (GTDB taxonomy): domain Bacteria; phylum Pseudomonadota; class Alphaproteobacteria; order Caulobacterales; family Maricaulaceae; genus Hyphobacterium. Next base: position 424,458 of record WGOD01000001.1, on the reverse strand, counting down.
GGTCCGAGGGCGAGGTCCGCAAGCACCTGATCGAACTGGTCGGCGAGCACACCACCGGCAAGGTCGCGATCGCCGCTTTCGCTTCGAACGTCGCGCGCATCGAGACCGCGATCCGCGCTGCAGAAGCCAATGACCGCCGCGTCTGTCTGGTCGGCCGGTCGATGCACCGCATGACGAATGCGGCCAAGGCCGTGGGCCTGCTGCAGGACGTCAAACCCTTCATCGACGAGGAAGAGGCGGCCTACTTCCCGGCCGAGAAAATTCTCTATCTCTGCACCGGCAGCCAGGGCGAGCCGCGCGCCGCCCTGTCGCGCATAGCAGAGGGCACGCATCGCAATGTTTCGCTCGGGAGGGGCGATACGGTGATCTTTTCCTCGCGCGTCATTCCCGGCAACGAGATCGGCATTTTCGAGCTTCAGAACAAGCTGGCCGATGCCGGCGTCCACGTCATCACTGACAGCGACCGCGACATCCACGTCTCCGGCCATCCGTGCCGCGAAGAGCTGCGCGCCATGTACAACTGGGCGCGGCCGCGCATCGCCATCCCGGTTCACGGCGAGCGCCGTCACCTGATCGAGCATGCGCGGTTCGCGAAATCGATGCAGGTGCCGCATGGCATTGCGCCGCGCAATGGCGATCTGATCCGTATCACCCGCGAGGGCGTCGAGGTCGTCGACGAAGTGCCCGCAGGCCGCCTGCATGTCGACGGCAGCTTCATCACGCCGGCCGATGGCGAGGCGATGCGCGAACGCCGCAAGATGTCCTTCGCCGGCTATATCGGCGTGGCGCTGGCGGTCGAGGCTTCCGGAAAACTGATCTCGGGTCCCGACGTGCGGACCGCTGGTCTGCCGGAAGACCGCGAATACGCGATGGAGGATTTCCTCGACGGGCTGGCCGACGCCGCCGAACAGGCGTTCGACCGCCTCGGCAAGCGCGACCGCCGTGACCCGGACATGATCGAGGAGGCGGTGCGCCGCGGCGTGCGCCGCGAAGCTGCGAAAATCTGGGGCAAGAAGCCCATCGTCGACGTCACCGTGCTGGAGGTCTGAACATGAAGATCGGCCGTCTCAACCATATCGGCATCGCCACGCCCGACATCGAGGCGACGCGCGACACCTACGCCGCGCTCTACGGCGCCGACGCCGCGACGCCGGTGAAGGATTTTCCGAAGCTGGGCGTGAAGGTCTGCTTCGTCTCGATCGAGAATACCGAGCTGGAATTGCTCCAGCCGCTCGGACCGGACAGCCCGGTGAACAAGTTTCTGGAAAAGAACCCCAAGGGCGGCCAGCACCACATGTGTTTCGAGGTCGACGATATCATCGCCGCCCGCGACGCGATGCGCGAGCGCGGCGCGACCGTGCTCGGCACGGGTGAGCCCTATATCGGCGCGCACGGCGTGCCCGTCATCTTCGTTCACCCCAAGGACACGCACGGCGTTCTCGTCGAGCTGATGGCAAAGCCGGAGCACTGACGCCATGGGACGCATTCTTGGCTATATCGCCGTTGCCCTGACGGTCGTTCTGTGGGTGGCGCAGCTCTTCCTGCCGACCCAGGGCATCAGCTTCGTCACCGGCCTCGTCGTCTTCCTGATCACCTGGTGGATCGTCCTGTTCATGACGCTGCCGCTCGGCGTGCGCAGCCAGGCCGAACACGGCGAGATGGTCGAAGGGACAGATCCCGGCGCTCCCGTCCTGCCGGACCTGAAGCGCAAGGCGTGGCTGACCACGGTGATCGCCAGCTATGTCTGGCTCGCCTTGTTCGTGCTGATCGAATTCCAGCCGATCCCGCTCGACGCCATTCCCTTCCTGCCGAACCCGGAAGGCTTCGACACCTACTGATCGGTTTCGTCCTGGCTCATTCGGGCGTGCTCCCAGCTCATGACGAGCACGCCGGCAAAGACGATGGCAAACCCGACGAGGTGGACGAGGCGGAAGGGCTCACCGAGCAGGACATAGCTGAGAATGAGGGCCGAGGCGGGCATCACGCCCATGAAGGCGGCGGCGACCGCGCCTTCGGCCTTCTTCACGCCCGCATACCAGAGCCAGCTGCCGAGTGCGAGCGTGCCCGCGCCGTACCAGACGAGCGCCAACCAGGCGCCGGGCTCGACCTGTGACACGTCAAAGCTGAGCCATTGCCAGATCGCGAAGGGCAGGAAGACGGGCAGGGCGATCACCGCTGCCAGAAACGCGACCAGTACCGGGTCGACCCGCTCCGACGCGGTCTTTCCGACCAGCGTGTAGACGCTCTCGCAGCAGACCGCGGCAAAGACCAGGATCGTTCCGAGCAGCAGATTGCCACCGGCCTCGCCGCCTGAACCTCCGCCAAGATGCAGCACCAGCACGCCGCAGACCGCCAGCGCGATCGCGGTCAGCTTCCGCCAGGTCGGATGATCGCCGAGGAAGAGCATGGAGGCCGCCGCCGTCACCGCCGGTGCGGTGCTCATCACGATGGCCCCGGCCACGCCGGACACCATGCTCATGCCGTAGAGCATCAGGGCGGAAAAGCCGAACATGCCGAACAGCGCGATCACCGAGATGCGCAGCCAGTCGCCGCGGGTCATGTCGCGGATCGTGCCCAGCTTGCTCCAGGCCAGAGGCGCGAGCGCCACCGCGCCGATCCCGACCCGCAGGAAGGATCCGACAAAGACCGGCATCGCCTGCGTCACGATTTTCGACACCGGCGTCGCCGAGCCGAACGTCGCCATGCCGCCGATCAGCTGGGCGAGGGTGAGGGGGGTGTTTTTCGCTGCCATCGGAGGTGCAACCCTTCGCGGTCTGCCAAGGTTCCAGCCGAGCAGATGACGCTTGCCTTGCTCCGCCCCGCGCTGCCGTCTAATGCTGGTGCAACGCAACAATTCAAGACGGTTTCCCCTCCCATGCGCCTGTCCCGCTATTTCCTGCCTGTCCTGAAGGAAACCCCTGCCGATGCGCAGATCGCCTCGCACCGGCTGATGCTGCGCGCCGGGATGATGCGCCAGGAATCGGCGGGCATTTACGCCTGGCTGCCGCTCGGCCACCGCGTGCTGCAGAAGATTTCCCAGATCGTCCGCGAGGAACAGGACCGGGCCGGCGCGGTCGAACTGCTGATGCCGACCATCCAGTCCGCCGATCTGTGGCGCGAGAGCAATCGCTACGACGCCTACGGCAAGGAGATGCTGCGCATCACTGACCGGCATGACCGGGAGATGCTCTACGGGCCGACGAATGAGGAGATGATCACAGAGATCTTCCGGGCCTATTGCCGCTCCTACAAGGACGTGCCGAAGCTGCTCTACCACATCCAGTGGAAGTTCCGGGACGAGATCCGCCCGCGCTTCGGCGTGATGCGCGGCCGCGAATTCCTGATGAAGGATACCTATTCCTTCGATCTGGATGAGGCCGGTGCCAGAGCGGCTTACAACAAGATGTTCATCGCCTATCTGAACACGTTTGCGCGTCTGGGCCTGAAGGCCGTTCCGATGCGCGCCGACACCGGACCGATCGGCGGCGATCTGAGCCACGAATTCATCATCCTGGCCGAGACCGGCGAGAGCGAGGTCTTCTGCCATTCCGATCTGGTCGAGATGGCCGCGCCCGGCGATGTCGATTTCGACGGCGATCTTCAGCCGCTGGTCGACCAGCGCACCGCCCTCTACGCCGCAACAGAGGAGATGCACGAGGCCGCGCGCTTCGAGGCCGAAGTGCCCGAGGCCAAGCGTCTGTCCGCCCGCGGCATCGAGGTCGGCCACATCTTCTATTTCGGCACCAAGTATTCCGACGCCATGAAGGCCGACGTGACCCACCCGGACGGGTCGTCGAAGCCCGTCCACATGGGCAGTTACGGCATCGGCGTCTCGCGCCTCGTCGGCGGCATCATCGAGGCCAGCCATGACGACAACGGCATCATCTGGCCGGAATCGGTCGCGCCCTTCGGTGTCGGCATCGTCAATCTGAAGGCGGGCGACGCCGATACGGACGCGGCCTGTGACAAGGCCTATGCCTCGCTCACCGCCGCCGGCAAGGAGCCGCTGCTCGACGACACGAATGAGCGCCCGGGCGGCAAGTTCGCGACGATGGACCTGATCGGCCTGCCGTATCAGCTGGTCATCGGCCCGCGCGGCCTGAAAGAGGGCAAGGCCGAGGTAAAAGTCCGCAAGACCGGCGAGCGCCACGAACTGTCGCTCGACGACGCCATCGCACGCCTCGCCGAAGGAGCCTTCTCGAATGGCTGAGGCGAAGCTCGGCAAGGGCGCGCACCCGCTCAGCCCCTTCGAGTTCGCGCTCGCCCTGCGCTATCTGGGTGCCCGCCGGAAGGATGGCGGCATTGCCCTGATCGCGATCATTTCCTTCCTCGGCATCACGCTCGGCGTGGCGGCCCTGATCACGATCATGTCGATCATGAACGGCTTCCGCTACGAGCTGATGAGCCAGCTCCTCGGCGTTCAGTCGCACGTCTATGTCGATGTCCGGCCGCAGCTTTACGGCAATCAGGAAACGCTGAGCCAGGAGGAGCTCGACACGCTGACTGCCGAGATCGCGGCCATTCCGGGCGTGGTCAGCGCCGGTCAGCGCATCGTCGGGGAAGCCCTGCTGAATGTGGACGGCAACGCCGCGCCCGCCCGGGTGATCGGCATCACCCGCGAGGAACTTCTGACGATCGAACGCGTCTCCGCCATGCCGCAGCCCGGAGAGGACACCGGAGTTCAGCTTGGCAGCATGGACGGGTTTGGCGAGGGCCGGAATGGCGGCGACATCATCCTGATGGGCCAGCAACTGGCCCGCGCGCTGCGCGTGATTCCCGGCGATGTGGTACCCTTCATCTCGTCCGCGGGGCGCGTCACGCCGACCGGCATGGTCAATATCCGCAAGGCCTATGAGGTCGGCGGCGTCTTCTCCGTCGGCATCTACGAGTTCGACCAGATCACCGTCTTCATGCCGCTGGAACAGGCCCGGCTCTTCTTCGCGCTCGAGGGCCCGGAATTCATCGAGGTCCGCGTCGAGGATCCCGATGATCTCGATGACCTGCGTGCCGAGATCACGAATACGGTCGGCGGACGCGGCATCATCTCGGACTGGCGCGATCAGAACCGCAGCTTCTATGACGCGCTGCAGGTCGAGCGCGTGGCGATGCGCATGATCATGGCCGTCGTCATCCTGATCGCGGCACTGAACATCGTGACCGGCCTGATCATGCTGGTGAAGAACAAGGGCCGCGACATCGCCATCCTGCGCACGATGGGCTCGACCCAGGCCAGCGTGATGCGGGTCTTCATGCTGATCGGCCTGATGATCGGCGGGGTAGGGGCCGTGGGCGGCATCCTGCTCGGCATCATCCTCGTGATGAATATCGACGCGGTGCAGGCCTTCGTCTCGCTCGTCACGGGAACCAATGTCTGGAATCCGGAAGTCTATTTCCTGGTGAACATGCCGGCCCGGCTCGACTGGGCGGAAGTGATGTTCGCCGCCATTTTCGGGCTCGGCGCGGCCTTCCTCGCGGCGATCCCGCCGGCCTGGCGCGCGGCCAGCCTCGATCCGGTGGAGGCGCTCCGTTATGAGTGAGGCGGTTCTCTCCCTGCAGGGCATCGAGCGCACCTATGAAGGCGCCAAGCCGCTGACCGTCCTGAAGGACGCCACTGTCCACCTCGTTCCGGGTGAGGTCGTCGGCCTCGTCGGACCGTCCGGGTCGGGCAAGTCATCCCTGCTGCATGTGGCCGGTCTGCTCGAAGAGCCGCAGGCGGGAACCGTGACGGTCGCCGGGCATGACGGGCTGACCAAGAAGGATTCCGAGCGCACGGCACTGCGCCGTTCCATGATCGGCTTCGTCTACCAGTTCCACCATCTGCTGCCGGAGTTCGATGCGCGGGAGAATATCGTCCTGCCGCAGCTGATCGCCGGCACGCCGCGCAAGGTGGCCATTGCGGAGGCCGATCGCCTCCTCGGCCTGATGGGACTGACGGAACGCGCCGACCACCGGCCAGCGGAATTGTCGGGCGGGGAGCAGCAGCGAGTCGCCATCGCGCGCGCCTTCGCCAACAAGCCGCGGATCATCCTCGCCGACGAACCGACCGGCAATCTCGACCCGAAGACGTCGGACGCCGTGTTCGAGGCCTTCTTCCGCGCTGCGCGGGAAGAGGGGGTGGCCGCGCTTGTCGCGACCCACAATCTTGGTCTGGCGGACCGGATGGACCGCGCGCTGACGCTCAGTGAAGGCCGCATCATTCCCTGGACCGGGATCGAGCACCCCGCCGCCTGATATCCACGACTTTCTTTCCAGACGGGCCTCCGTACGGCTGATTCGTTTTCTGTTTGACACGCGGAACAAAACGTGAAAAGAACAAAACACGAACTGAGAAACAGCCAGTCAGGACAGGGGAGTTCACCATGCGCCGCACCATCGCCGACATTTCCGCCGCCATCGCTCTTGTGGGTTTTTCCTACGTCGTTCTGGTGTGGGGATCGGTTCTGTCCGCGCCCGCCATCGTCTAGTCTGACGACTGACTCGGAGGCGCACTCAAAGCTGCGCCTCCGCCCCGCGCGGAGAGAGGCCCCCACCACGCCATGTCCACCACCGGTCAGCCCGCCTTCATACACTTGCGAACGCGCTCGCCGTATTCGCTTCTGGAAGGCGCGATCAAGATCAAGGACATGGCCTCGCTCTGCGCCGAATACGCCATGCCGGCGGTGGCGCTGACCGACACCAACAATCTCTTCGGCGCGCTGGAATTTTCCGAAACCATGGCCGGGACGGGCATCCAGCCCATCGTCGGATGCACGCTTTCGGTCGCGGTCTTTGAAGGACGTCCGGGCGACCGGATCGAACCGGACGGGACGATCGTCCTCCTCGCCCAGAGCGAGGCCGGCTACCGGAATCTGATGGCGCTTTCGAGTGCCGCCTTCCTTGATGTCGGCCCGACCGACATGCCCCACATCACCGTCGAGCGGCTGAAGCTGCACGGCGAGGGCCTGATCGCGCTGACGGGCGGTCCGGACGGCGTGCTGAACCGGCTTATCGTCAACGGACGTTCCGGGGATGCAGATCACTGGCTCTCGACGCTCCAGGACATTTTCGGCGACCGGCTCTATGTCGAGCTGCAACGCCATGGCCGCCGCGAGGAACTTGAGGCCGAACACTGGCTGGTCGAGCAGGCCTATGCCCGCGACCTGCCACTCGTCGCGACCAACGAAGCCTATTTCCCGGACCCGTCCATGCACGCCGCGCACGACGCGCTCCTGTGCATTTCCGAAGGCAGCTATCTCTCCGTCGAGGATCGCCGCCGAGTGACGCCCGACCATCACTTCGCCACTGCCGAGGAAATGGCCTCCCGCTTCGAGGATCTCCCCGAAGCGCTGGATAACACGATCGAGATTGCGCGCCGCTGCGCCTTCCGCCCGTTGACCTCGGCGCCGCTCCTGCCGCGCTTCGAGACCGCCGATGGGCGCGACGAGGCCGATGAACTGGCCGCGCGCGCCCATGAAGGCCTGACCGAGCGGCTGAAGACGATCGAGCCTGCCGCGCCGGAAGCCGAATATCGCGAGCGTCTCGACTACGAGATTGGCGTCATCCGCCAGATGGGCTTCCCGGGCTACTTCCTGATCGTGTCGGACTTCATCCAGTGGGCGAAGGCGCGCGACATCCCCGTCGGCCCGGGCCGGGGCTCCGGTGCGGGCTCGGTGGTCGCCTGGGCACTGACCATCACCGACCTCGACCCGCTGCGCTTCGGCCTGCTGTTCGAGCGTTTCCTCAACCCCGAACGCGTGTCGATGCCGGACTTCGATATCGACTTCTGCCAGGAGCGCCGCGGTGAGGTGATCCGCTATGTGCAGGAGCGCTACGGCTCCGACCACGTCGCGCAGATCATCACCTTCGGCACGCTGCAGGCGCGCGCCGTGGTGCGTGATGTCGGCCGCGTCCTGCAATTGCCGCTCGGCCTTGTCGACCGCATTGCCAAACTCGTTCCGGCCAACCCGGCCAACCCGGTGACGCTGTCGCAGGCGATCGAGGGCGAGCCGAAGCTGCAGCAGATGCGGGATGATGACCCGGCGGTCGCGAAACTGCTGGAAACCGCGCTCAAGCTTGAAGGGCTTTACCGCAATGCCTCGACCCACGCCGCCGGCGTGGTAATCGGGGATCGCAGCCTCGTCGAACTGACGCCGCTCTACCGCGATCCGCGCTCCGATATTCCCGCCACCCAGTTCAACATGAAATGGGTCGAGCCGGCGGGCCTTGTGAAGTTCGACTTCCTTGGCCTCAAGACGCTCACCGTCATCGCCCGTGCGCTGAAATATATCGAGCTGCAGGGTGAGGAGGTGCCGGATCTCGACGCGGACGGCTTCGCCGATCCGAAAGTCTACGAGATGCTCGGTACCGGCGCGTCGATCGGCGTGTTCCAGCTGGAATCCACCGGCATGCGGGACACGCTGAAGAAGATGAAGCCAGACCAGATCGAGGATCTGATCGCGCTCATCTCGCTCTACCGGCCGGGCCCGATGAAGAATATCGACGTCTATGTCGACCGGAAATTCGGCCGGGCGGATGTCGATTACATGCACCCCAAGCTCAAGGATGTCCTGTCCGAAACCTACGGCGTGATCATCTACCAGGAACAGGTGATGCAGATCGCGCAGATCCTGTCCGGCTATTCGCTTGGCGAAGCCGACCTTTTGCGCCGGGCCATGGGCAAGAAGAAAAAGGAGGAGATGGACCGCCAGCGCGTCCGCTTCATCGAGGGGGCCGTCGAACGCGAGGTCAGCGAGGGCAAGGCGGCGCACATCTTCGAACTCGTCAACGAGTTCGCCGGTTACGGTTTCAACAAATCCCACGCCGCGGCCTATGCCGCCATCGCGTACCGGACCGCCTGGCTGAAAACCCATCGCCCGGTCGAATTCCTCGCTGCGCTGATGAGCCTCGACCGCAACAATTTCGACAAGCTGGCGCTCTTCTTCCAGGAGGCGCGAAAGATCGGCGTCACCGTCCTGCCGCCCGATGTGAATGCCAGCCAGGCCGATTTCTCGGTCGAGGACAATTCGGTGCGCTATGCGCTCGGCGCGATCCGCAATGTCTCGATGGCCGCGATGGAACACCTCGTCGAGGTCCGCACCTCCGGCGGCCCCTTCAAGGACCTCTACGATTTCGCGGAACGGGTCGATCCCAAGCTCGTCAATAAGCGCACGATGGAAAACCTTGCCCGCGCGGGTGCCTTCGATAGTCTTGAACCGGACCGGGCGAAAGCCTTTGCGGCAGCGCCGGTCCTGATGTCGCTGTCGAATGCGATGCTCGAACAGCGCGAGAGCGCACAGTCGAGCCTGTTCGGCGGTGCCGCGCCCAGCGATGGCGGCCTCGCGCATCCGCCTTTCCCGGAGTGCGACCCCTGGATCGCGACCGAGCGGCTCGACAACGAGCTGGCGGCGGTCGGCTTTTTCCTCTCGGGTCACCCGCTCGACGATCAGACCGAGGCGCTCGCCGCGCGCGGCGTCGTGCTCTACGCCGATGCGCAGGCCCGCGTGTCCGAGGGCGCGTCCGCGCTGCGCATGGCCGGGGTCGTCCGCCGGCGTCAGGAACGCGTGTCGAGCAAATCCGGCGAGCGTTTTGCCTTCGTCACCCTGTCCGACCCGACCGGCGAGTTCGAAATCCTCGTGCCGCCGGAGACGCTGCGCAATTCGCGCGATGCGCTGGAGGCGGGCGCGTCGATTATCGTGACGACGCGCGTCGACGGCCGCGACGAGGAGCTCCGCTTCTTCGCCGACAGCGTCGAGACGCTGGATGCTGCGCCCATGGCTGCGGGCATGCGGATCCGCCTCCTGCCGGAAGCGGTTGAAGGCGTGCGCATTCGTCTGGAACGGGCCGCGGCCCGCGCCAACGGGGAGGGCGGGGAAGTCCACCTCATCCTGCCCGTGGCCCATGGCCGTGAAGCGGAACTGAAACTTCCCAAGCGCATGCCCTGCGATGCGGTCGTGCAGGCGGCCCTCAAGGCCGTGCGCGGCGTCGAAAGCGTCGAACTGGTCTGACCGGAGATCGTCGGGCCGCCGCGCCGCTCGGCGACTGCGCCGGGGAGCCGCGTCAGGCTTGCCTTTTCATCAATCGCGCGTATAAGCGCGCCTCATCACGCACGTGGAACACGGTCGTTTCGGGGAGACATCCCGTTCGCCCATTCCGGTGTTCCGGTCCATTCGGTCCGGGACCCTGTTCCACGGAGGCCAACCGGAGAAGGAAAGACGACGATGGCACTCCCTGATTTCAGCATGCGCCAACTGCTTGAAGCTGGCGCTCACTTCGGTCACCAGACGCACCGCTGGAACCCGAAAATGCGCGACTATATCTTTGGTCAGCGCTCCGGCATTCACATCATCGACCTGTCGCAGACGGTTCCGCTTCTGCACCAGGCGCTAGTCCAGATCCGCGAAGTCGCGGCGAAGGGCGGCCGCGTCCTGTTCGTCGGCACGAAGCGTCAGGCCTCCGAGCCGGTTGCACTCGCGGCCAAGCGTTGCGCCCAGTATTATGTGAACCACCGCTGGCTCGGCGGCACGCTGACCAACTGGCGCACCATTTCCCATTCGATCTCGCGCCTGCGCGAACTGGAAGCGCTCCTCGACGGTGACAATCCGGAAGCTTCGGGTTTCACCAAGAAAGAGCTGCTGAACCTGACCCGCGAACGCGAGAAGCTTGAGCTGTCGCTCGGCGGCATCAAGGACATGGGCGGCATTCCCGACCTGATGTTCGTGATCGACACGAACAAGGAAGGCATCGCCATCCAGGAAGCGCGCAAGCTGAACATCCCGGTCGTCGCGATCGTGGATACCAATTGCGATCCGGACATCGTCACCTTCCCGATCCCGGGCAATGACGACGCCGCGCGCGCGCTGTCGCTCTATTGCGACCTCGTCGCCGATGCCGTCCTCGACGGCATCTCGCAGGGCGCGGTCGACATGGGCGTGGACCTGGGTGAAGCCGAGAACCCGGTCGAGCCGGCGCTGGCATCCGAGGATGCCGGTGAAGCCGAAGCTCCGGCCGAGGCCGAAGGCGACGCCAAGGACGAACCCAAGTCCGAGAACGCCGACGCGTAAGTGTCACACGGGCGGGCGATAACGCCCGCCACGGCAAACCGATTCAACGGGGCCACGACTGCCAGGGTGCAGGCGTGGCCTCCGCACAGACAGAGAAAACAGGAGAACACCGATGGCTGAGATCACGGCGGCCCTCGTCAAGGAACTGCGCGAGCGTACCGGCGCGGGCATGATGGATTGCAAGAAGGCGCTGACCGAAACCGGCGGCGATATCGACGCGGCGATCGACTGGCTGCGCACCAAGGGCCTGTCCAAGGCCGCGAAGAAGTCCGACCGGGTGGCCTCCGAAGGCCTCGTCGGCGTGGCGGTGTCGTCCGACGGCAAGACCGGCGCGGCGATCGAGCTGAACTCGGAAACCGACTTCGTGGCGCGCAACGACACCTTCAAGGCGGCCGTGGCGGATCTCGCCGAACTGGCCCTGACCGAAGGCAGCGATGTCGAGGCGCTGAAGGCGGCCAAGACCAAGGACGGCACGGTGGTCTCCGATCACCTCACCAATCTGATCGCGACGATCGGCGAGAACATGACGCTGCGCCGCGCGGCGGTCCTGTCGGTCTCCGAAGGCGTCGTGGCCAGCTATGTCCACAACGCGGCGGGCGACAATATCGGCCGTCTGGGCGTTCTGGTGGCGCTGGAATCCTCCGGCGACCAGGCCAAGCTCGCCGAGCTCGGCCGCAAGATCGCCATGCACGTCGCCGCGGCTTCGCCGGCGCCGGCCCTGTCGGTCTCGACCGAGGAGCTGGACCCCGAAGCGATCGCCAAGGAACGCGAAGTCTTCGCTTCGCAGGCCCGCGAATCCGGCAAGCCGGAAAACATCATCGAGAAGATGGTCGAAGGCCGTCTGCGCAAGTTCTACGAGGAAGTCGTGCTGCTGAAGCAGTCCTTCGTCATGAACCCGGATCAGACGATCGAGCAGCTTCTGAAGGACTCCGAAGGTGATGTCGGCGGTCCGGTGAAGATCGCCGCCTTCGTGCGCCTCGCCCTCGGCGAAGGCGTCGAGAAGGCTCCGGAAGCGGATTTCGCCTCCGAAGTCGCCTCGATGGCCGGCAAGAAGTAAAACCACAGCGATACCGCGCCGGGGCGTTTCCGCCCCGGCGCGCTTCGTCTAGTGTCAGCGCCGTGACCGATTCCAGCTCCCCATCCGACCCCGAAGTCGCCAAGCCCGTCTACAAGCGGGTGCTTTTGAAGATTTCCGGCGAGGCCCTGATGGGCAGCCAGCAATACGGAATCGAGATGGACACTGCCGAGCGCGTCGCGCGGGAAGTGTCCGAAGCCGTCAAATCCGGTGTCGAGGTCTGCCTCGTGATCGGCGGCGGCAACATCTTCCGCGGCCTGTCCGCGGCGGCCAAGGGCATGGACCGGGCCGCGGCCGACTATATGGGCATGCTCGCCACCGTGATGAACGCGCTGGCGATGCAGACCGCGCTGGAGCGCATCGGCGTTCCCACGCGCGTGCAATCCGCCATCCCGATGACAACGATCTGCGAGCCCTATATCCGCCGCCGGGCGATCCGGCACATGGAAAAGGGCCGGGTGGTGATCTTCGCAGCGGGCACGGGAAATCCGTTTTTCACGACCGATACCGCGGCCGCGCTTCGCGCCGCGGAAATGGGCTGTACCGCCCTGTTCAAGGGCACGCAGGTCGACGGCGTGTATTCCGACGATCCGCGCAAGAATCCCGATGCGGAGCGCTATGACACGCTCGACTATCTCGAGGTTCTGTCGCGCGACCTGAAGGTGATGGACGCTGCAGCGGTGACGCTGATGCGCGAAAACGCCATTCCGATCGTCGTTTTCAACATTCATGACAAGGGCGGTCTCGCTCGCGTTCTGGCCGGACAGGGCCGCGCGACGGTGATCGGCAAGCGGCCGGACGTTTCGGCCAGCTGATATTCGAACGGGGAGGTTCGCGATGAGCGGCGATATGTTCGACAAGAAAGACCTGAAGCGCCGGATGGAAGGCGCCGTCGAGGCTCTGAAGAAGGAATTCGGCGGACTGCGCACCGGCCGCGCCAGCGCGGCCTTGCTCGATCCGATCCGTGTCGAGGCCTATGGCTCGCCCACGCCGATCAGCCAGGTCGGCACCGTCTCGGTGCCCGAACCGCGCATGGTCACCATCCAGGTCTGGGACAAGTCGATTGCCCCGGCCGTGGAAAAGGCGATCCGCAATTCCGCGCTCGGTATCAATCCCGTCGTCGAGGGCACGCTGATCCGTATCCCGATCCCGCCGCTCAACGAGGAGCGCCGCGCCGAGCTGGCCAAGGCGGCCGGCGGCTATGCGGAGAACGCCCGCGTCGCCGTGCGCAATGTGCGCCGCGACGGCATGGAGCAGCTGAAGAAGGCCGAGAAGGATGGCCTGATCAGCGAGGACGAACACAAGGCCGAGGCTGCCGACGTCCAGAAGCTGACGGACGACACGATCGCCTCGATCGACGCCGCGCTGAAGCACAAGCAAGAAGAGATCATGCAGGTCTAGACGGCCTGCGTGCGGGGAGGATTCCCGTGACCGACACCCGTCGGACAGAGGACGGCCCCCGCCATATCGCCATTATCATGGACGGGAATGGCCGGTGGGCGAAGGCCCGCGGCCGTCCGCGCGCCTTCGGTCATCAGCAGGGCGTGGAGGCGGTGCGCGGCGTTGTGCGCTCGGGCAGTGACCTCGGCGTCCAATGCCTGACCCTGTTCGGCTTCTCCACGGAGAACTGGAGCCGCCCGGCCGACGAGGTCGAGGCCCTGTTCGGACTTCTGCGCCGCTTCGTCGATGCCGATCTCGACAATCTCGAGAAGGATGGTGTCCGGGTTCGCATACTCGGCCGCCGCGACGGGCTGAGCGATGATCTGATCGAGATCATCGAACGGGCCGAAACGCGCACGTCTCACAACACGCGCTTCTTCCTGAACATCGCATTCAACTATGGCGGCCGCGACGAGATCGTTCGCGCAGTGCGCAAGATCGCAGCGGAGGCTGCAGGCGGTGCATTGCCGCCCGACGCCATCGACGAGCGAGTCTTCGCATCCCATCTCGATTCCGCCGACCTGCCGGATCCCGACCTGGTGATCCGGACCAGCGGCGAACAGCGGTTGTCGAATTTCCTGCTCTGGCAGGCTGCCTACGCGGAATTCGTCTTCCTCGACGTTCTGTGGCCGGATTTCGGCCGCGAGCATCTAGAAGGCGCAATCAACGAGTTTCGCCGGCGCCGCCGCCGCTTCGGGGGCGTGGATGACCGTTGAAGCGATCCCGCCCCGCATGCCGCGACGCCGCGACCCGGCGCTCGTGCCGCGGATCGTCTCGGCGCTGGTCCTCGGTCCGATATCCATTTTTCTGCTTTGGCGCGGTGAGACGGCCTTCACCGCCTATGTCGCCGCCTTTGCCGCCGCGATGGCGTGGGAATGGCTGCGCATGGCCCAGCCCGATGCGCCGACGCGCAGCTACGCGATTGCGTCGGTTTCCGCGGCGGGAGCCATCCTGTTCGCAGGGCAGGGCGATTTCTTCTGGGCCGCCGCATGGCCGATCGCCGGCGCCATTGGTCTGACCTTCCCGGGTGATGCCCCCGCTGCCCGGCGCTGGCGCGGACCCTTCGGACTTCTCTATGTCGCGGCGTCCGCCGGACTGCTCGTCGTCCTGCGCAACGAGGAGGGCGGGCTTCTGGCCGTGGCCTTCCTGCTCTCCGTCGTTTGGGCCGCGGATATCGCCGCCTATCTCGTGGGCACCTGGCTGGGCGGACCGAAACTCTGGCCGAAAGCCAGCCCGAACAAGACCTGGACCGGTTTCGTCGCCGGCATCGCAGCAGGCTTCGGCGCAGGCGCGGCATTCGCGGCCGCGACAGATACCGTCATGGTCCCGCTCGTCCTGCTGGCCGGCATTCTTGCCGTGGCGTCGGTGGGCGGAGACCTCGCCATGTCGCTGTTCAAGCGCCGCTTCGGCGTGAAGGACAGCGGGCAGATCATCCCCGGACATGGCGGCGTGCTCGACCGCGTCGATGCGCTGATGCTTGCGGTGATCGTCGCGGGGGTCGCCCGTCTGGCCCTGCCGGAGATCTGGCCATGAATGCGCGCCGCATCTCCATTCTCGGTGCGACCGGCTCCGTCGGGCTGGCGACACTCGACCTGATCGGGCGCGCGGAAGCGGGCCGGTACGAAGTCGTTGCCCTGACGGCCAATTCGAACGCCGAGGGGCTTGCCGAACTGGCGAAGCAATACCGGCCCGAAGTCGCCGTCATCGCCGACCCGTCGCAATTCGCCGCGTTACAGGACGCGCTGGCCGGCACCGGGATCGAATGCGCCTCGGGGCCCGAGGCTCTTGTGGAGGCGGCGTCGCGGGACGCCGACTGGGTGATGGCGGCGATCGTCGGCGCAGCGGGACTCGCCCCGACGCTGGCGGCGCTCGCGCCCGGCCGGGTGGTCGCGCTGGCCAACAAGGAATGCCTTGTCTGTTCCGGCGATCTCTTCATGTCGCGCGCCCGGGACGTTGGCGCGACCGTCCTGCCGGTCGACAGCGAGCACAATGCGCTGTTCCAAGCACTCGACGAATCCCATCGTGGCCATGTCGACTGCGTCACGCTGACCGCGTCCGGCGGGCCCTTCCGTACCTGGACGCTGGAAGACATGGCCCGCGCGACCCGTGAAGACGCGCTGGCGCATCCGGTCTGGTCGATGGGGGCGAAGATCTCGATCGATTCCGCGACGCTGATGAACAAGGGTCTGGAAGTGATCGAGGCCTGCCGCCTGTTCGACCTGCGCTCCGATCAGGTGAAGGTGGTCGTCCACCCGCAATCGATCATCCACGGCCTCGTCGAGTATTCGGACGGAAGCGTGCTCGCCCAGCTCGGCTCACCGGACATGCGCATCCCGATCGCGTCCGCGCTGGCCTGGCCGGAACGCATGCGCACGCCGGCCGAACGCCTCGATCTGGCGAAGATTGCAAAATTGGATTTCGAACGGCCCGACGAGGCGCGCTTCCCGGCCCTGGCACTGGCACGCACGGCGCTAATGCACGGTGAGGGGATGACGTCGGCCCTCAATGCCGCCAACGAGATCGCGGTCGAGACCTTTCTGAACGGTCATATCGGTTTTCTTGACATGATTGCGGTCGTTTCGGAGTCTCTCGACGAAGTGGACGGGGCGGAAACGCTTCCCAAACGCTTTGCGGATATAGACGAGGCGATCGCGACCGATCTGCGCACACGGGATGTGGCGCGCGGTGTCGTCAAAAAGCTGACCGCAAAGCGGGCGTAGGGGCAGGTATGGCGGAATTCTTTCAGTTCGGCGCCGTGACGGTGATCGCCTTCGTCTTCGTGATCGGGCTGGTCATCGTGATTCACGAGCTGGGCCACCTCTATGCCGGCCGCATGTGCGGTGTGCATGCCGAGGTCTTCTCCTTCGGCTTCGGACCGACCCTGTTCGCCGTCCGTGACCGCAAGGGAACGATCTGGCGTGTCGCCGCCTTGCCGCTTGGCGGCTATGTGAAATTCCTCGGCGATGCGAATGCCGCCAGTGCACCTGATCAGGAAGCGCTTGCGAAACTGCGCGCCGAAATCGGTCCGGACGCGGACCGCTGCTTCCATTTCAAGCCGGTCTGGCAACGCGCCTTCATCACGGCGGCGGGACCGATCGCGAATTTCATCCTGGCGATCGTGATTTTCACATTCCTCGCGATGTCGATCGGTGCCAGCGGGCATCCGCCGGTTGTCGCGGGTGTGCAGGAAGGGTCACCGGCGGCGGCCGCCGGATTCGAACCGGGCGACCGCGTGGTCAGCATCGATGGTCAGGAGATCCGCTTTTTCAACGAGATCACGGCAGAGCTCTTCTATCGCCCGGGCGAGGAAGTGACCTTCCTCGTGAATCGCGGCGGTCAAGCGATCGAGATCAATGTGGCTTCGCGTCTGCAAACCGTGACGGACCGTTACGGCGGCGAACGGCAGATTGCTCAGGTCGGGCTCGAGCGGACAAACGAAGTGATCTACGTGCGCTACGGGCCGATCGAAGCGGTCGGGGCGGGCCTGTCTCAGGTTTGGGAAGTCGTTGCGGCGACGGGCAATTACATCGGCCGGGTCGTGACGGGGCGCACCTCCCCCGAACTGTTGAACGGGCCGATCGGCATCGTTACGGCTGCCGGACAGTTGGCGAATTCGAGCCTTGAGGCCGGCGAGACGACTTCGGAAAGCCTTCGCGCCGTTACGCTGAACCTCATCGGACTCGCCGGAATCCTGTCCATCGGACTGGGATTGGTGAACCTTCTGCCGATCCCGATACTCGACGGCGGCCATCTGGTCTATTACGCATACGAAGCCGTCGCGCGGCGTCCGATGAGTGCAAAAATGCAGGAAATCGGCTTCCGCGTGGGGCTTGCACTCGTCCTCGGGATGATGCTTGTAGCGACCTGGAATGATCTGAACTACGCGCGAACGGTTTTCTTCTGATCGCGCCAATCCGACGGCGGACCCCGAATGGTACCGAGTTTCCTTCGTAAAGCATGCATGGCCCTTATGCTGGCCGCTCCGCTGGCGGCTCCCGCCCCGGTCCTGGCTCTGGCACAGGATCAGGCCGAACCCGCAGCGCAACCTGCGCCTCAGGCGCAGCAGCAGGTGCCGGTGCGGCAGATCCTCGTCGAGGGCAATCAGCGCGTCGAAGCCGACACGGTCATTTCCTATCTGCTGATCCAGCCGGGCCAGGTCGCCGATGCGCGATCGGTCAATCTGTCGATGCAGACCCTGTTCGCGACCGGCCTGTTCTCGGACGTGCGAATCGAGGACCGTGGCGGCATCGTCGTCGTCTATGTCGCCGAAAACCCGATCATCAACCGCGTCATCCTCGAAGGAAACAACGCGCTTGATGACGAACGCATCAGCGAGGAAATCCAGGCCCAGCCGCGCGCCATCTTCACGCGTGCCCGCGTGCAGGCCGACGTGCAGCGCATCGTCGAGGTCTATCGCCGGTCCGGCCGGTTCGCGGCGCAGGTCACCCCGCGCATCGCCGAACTGCCGCAGAACCGCGTCGATCTGATCTTCGAGATCTCCGAAGGCCCGGTCACCGGCATCCGCCGCATCAACTTCATCGGCAATGAGCGCTTCCCGGACCGCCGCCTGCGCGGCGAACTGGTGACGGAAGAGTCGCGTTGGTGGCGCTTCTTCTCGTCCAACGACAACTACGATCCGGATCGCCTCGAATACGACCGCGAGCTGCTGCGCCAGTTCTATCAGAACGAAGGCTATGCCGACTTCCGCGTCGTGTCCGCCGTGGCCGAGCTGACGCCGGACCAGGAAGATTTCTACGTCACCTTCACCGTCGACGAAGGCGACGTCTACACCTTCGGCGACATTACGGTGAACAGCCAGTTGCCGGACATTTCCGAGGAATTCCTGCAGGGCGTCCTGCCGCTGCAATCGGGCGAGCTCTATCGCGCCGATGCGATCGAGGAAGCCGTCGATGCGCTGACCTTCGCGACCGGTTCGTCCGGCTACGCCTTTGTCACCATCCGTCCGCGTCTCGATCGCGACCGCGACAATCGCACGGTGAATGTCGAATTCGTGATCGACGAAGGCCCGCGCGTCTATATCGACCGCATCGACGTGGTCGGAAACACGCGGACGCTCGATTATGTGATCCGCCGCGAAATGGAGCTCGTCGAAGGCGACGCCTTCAACCGTGTTCTGATCGACCGCTCGCGCGCCCGCATCCGCCGTCTCGGCTTCTTCGAGGAAGTCGAGATCGTCGAGGCCCAGGGCGACTCGCCGGACCGCGCGAACCTGTCCGTTCAGGTGACCGAACAGCCGACGGGCGAACTGGCCTTCGGCGCCGGTTTCTCCTCGACCGACTCCTTCCTGATCGACCTGTCGATTTCCGAGCGCAATCTGCGCGGCCGGGGCCAGTTCCTGCGTTTCCGGATTTCCGCGTCCTCGCGCCGTCAGCAGGTCGACATCCGCTTCACCGAACCGCGCTTCATGGGCCGCAACATGGCCGCCGGTTTCGACCTCTTCCAGGTCCGGTCCGACTTTGCCCGCGAGGCCAACTTCCAGACCGAATCGACCGGTTTCAGCTTGCGTGCCGGTTTTCCAGTCACCCGCTCGACCGAGCTGGGGCTGACCTACACGCTGCGTAACGACGACGTTCAGGTCTTCGCCGGTGCCAACACCGCGCTGCGGTCGCAGGCCGGTGAACGTATCACCTCGGTTGGCAGCTACACGCTGCGTTGGGACCGCACGAACGACCCGATTCAGCCGACGCGCGGATTTAGGGCGGAATTCACTCAATCTTTCGCCGGATTTGGCGGCGATGTTCGCTATGTCCGCACGGAGGCTGTGGGCTCGGTCTATCGCGGCATCTGGGAGGATGTGGTTGCGTCATTCACCTTCTCGTCGGGCTTCGTTCTCGGATGGGGCGGCGACGACGTCCGCATCAACGACCGCTTCTTCAAGGGCGGCAACTCCTTCCGCGGTTTCGAAACCGCCGGTGTCGGCCCGCGTGTCGTGGTGCGTGACACCACGACCGGCGCGCTGCGCTCGGGCGATGCACTTGGCGGACGCCTCTATGCGATCGGTACGCTGGAAGTTACCTTCCCGCTCGGCCTGCCCGAGGAGTACGGGGTCAGCGCCAGCGCCTTCACCGATTTCGGTACGATCGGTCTGCTCGACGAAGAGAGCAGCATCGCCGAAGTCCCGGGTGCGGCCTTCACCGTCGACGATCTGGCACCGCGGGTCTCCGCCGGCGTCAGCGTCTTCTGGGACTCGCCCTTTGGTCCGATCCGCTTCGACATCGCGGAAGCCCTCGTGAACGAGGACTATGACCGCACCGAATTCTTCCGCTTCAGCACACGTACAGGATTCTGATCACATGAAAGTTCAACACCTCCCCGCACTGATCGTCGCGCTGACCGCGGCTGTCATCGCGATGGCTGCGCCGGCGAACGCGCAGACCAACGTCCTCATCATGAACGAGGAACGCATCATTGCCGAAAGCCAGGTGGGCCAGCACATCTCGACCCGCATGCAGGCGATCCGCGCCGAAATGGACGGCGAGCTTCAGGCTCTGCTGACGCCGATCCAGGAAGAAAGCGACCGACTGAACGCCGAAACCGCGTCCCTGACGCCGGAAGCGATCCAGGCCCGTCCGGACCTGATGCAGCGCATCCAGGCCCTGAACGCCCAGGCACAGCAGGCCGAAGCCCTGCGCCAGCGTCTCGCCCAGGAACTGCAGGCGACCCAGCGCCAGGCCATGCGCCCGGTTCTGGAAGCGCTTCAGGCCGTGCTTCAGGAAGTCGTCGCCGAGCGCGGCGCGCAGATCCTGATCGACCGCAGCGCCGTCGTTTATGCCGATCCGGCGATCGACGTGTCCGACTCGGTGATCGAGCGTCTGAACCAGCGCCTGCCGACGACCGCGGTGAACCGCGTGCGTCTGCCGCAGGGCGAACAACAGCCGGCTGAGTAATCAGTCGGGTGACGGACGGGGTGCTCGATCCGCGCTTCTTCGAGAAGCTGGGTCCGGTTTCTCTCCAGTCACTGGCAGAGTTGGCAGGGGCGCGTCCGGCATCGGGCGCGCCTCTTTCCATGCCGGTCGACGGAGTGGCGCCGCTGTCGGCCCCGCGTTCCGGAGCGCTGACCTATATCGAACGCCTGCCGCCGGGGCCTGTGCCGCCTCTGCCTGAAGGCGCGGTCTTCATCATACCGCCCGACGCCGAGGACCGTGCGAACGAGGCCGGTGTCGCCGCCATCGTCTCGCAATATCCGCGCGCGGCCTTTGGCCTGGCGGCGCGCGGCCTGTTCCGCTTGCGCGCCTATACGCAGTCCACTGAAGCGATCGCGTCCGATGCCGAGATCGGTGAGGGCGCGCAGTTTGGCCCGGGCGTTTGCGTTGGCGCGAAAGCCCGGATCGGCCGCAATGCGCGGATCGGCCCCGGCACGGTCATCGGACCGGGCGTGACAATCGGGGACAATGCCGTCATCGGCGCGAACTGTGTCATCGTCTGCGCCGATATCGGCGACGATCTCGACATGCATTCGTGCAGCGTGATCGGGGAAAGCGGTTTCGGCGTGGCGCAAACCGATGGAGCGCCGGTCGAGATGCCGCATTTCGGCTCGGTGAAGATCGGCAATGGCTTGCGTCTGGGCGCTGTCTGCGGCGTTGATCGCGGCATGTTCGGCCCGACGGTGATCGGCAATCACTGCAAGCTCGATAATCACTGCCACATCGCGCACAACGTGAAGATGGGCAATGGCGTGATCATGGCCGCCTATGCCGCAGTCGCCGGCAGCACCACGGTCGGCAACGATGTCGTCTTCGGCGGCCGGGTTGCGGTTCTTGACCATGCCACCATCGGCGATGGCGCGGTGCTGGCGGCCGGCTCCGACGTGCTGGCGAATGTGCCCGCGGGGGAGACATGGGGCGGTACGCCCGCTATCCCCCACAAACAGCATCTGAAACAGATCGCCTGGATTCGCATGAAGTCCGGCGTGAAACGGCGCTCTTCGCGGCGCGGGGACAAATCGTGACCGAACACGCATCCGGGCAGGAGATCGGCCCGCAGGAAATTCTCTCGCGTCTCCCGCATCGCTATCCTTTCCTGCTGATCGACCGCGCCGAGCACTACGTCGCCGGCCAGTCCGTCGTCGGCATCAAGAACGTCACGGCGAACGAACCCTTCTTCCCGGGCCATTTCCCGGGCAATCCGGTGATGCCGGGCGTGCTGATCGTGGAAGCGGTGGCGCAGACCGGCGCGCTTCTGATGTCCGCCACGCTCGACGCCGATCCGACCAAGACCGCGATCTATTTCATGGGCATCGACGGCGTGCGTTTCCGCCGCCCCGTCCTGCCGGGCGATACGCTGCGCATGCCGGTCGAGGTCACGTTCAACCGCCGCGGCATATTCAAGTTTCATGGTAAGGCATTCGTCGGCGACGATCTGGTCGTCGAATTCGATTTCGCGGCCAAGGGAGGCCCCACCGTATGAGCGCCCGCATCCATCCCACGGCCATCGTCGAGGACGGGGCTCAACTCGGTGACGACTGCGAAATCGGGGCCTGGTGCCATATCGGCAAGGACGCAGTGATCGCCGATCGTACGCGGCTGATGAACAATGTGACCGTGCTCGGTCACACCGAGATCGGAGCAGATTGCCTCGTCTACCCCTATGCCGTGCTGGGCGGCCCGCCGCAGGACTTCAAGTACAAGGGCGAAAAGACCCATCTGCGCATCGGCAACCGCAACATCCTGCGCGAGCAGGTGACGATGCATGCCGGGACCGGCGTTGGCCGCGGCGAGACGCGGGTCGGCGACGACGGCTTCTTCATGGTCGGCGCACACATCGCGCACGACTGTATCGTCGGCAACAAGGTGACGATGGCGAACCACGCCACGCTCGGCGGGCATTCCACCGTTGGTGAATTCGCCGTGATCGGCGGCTTGGCCGGCGTCCACCAGCATTCCCGCGTCGGGCGCCATGCCTTCATCGGCGGGATCACCGCCGTCGTCTCCGACATCATTCCCTACGCCATCGCGCACGGCGCGCACGCCCATCTCGACGGGCTCAACGTGATCGGCCTGAAGCGGCGCGGTTTCGACCGTGCGACCATCAAGGCGATGCGCGCGGCGTACAACGAGCTCTTCCACGGCGAGGGCGTCTTCGCGACGCGGCTGCAGCGGGTCGAGGACGCCTATTCCGATGTTGCCCCGGTTCGCGAAATTCTCGACTTCATCAAGGCCGGAACCAGCCGTCCGCTTTGTCATCCCCATGCCTGAGACCGCGCATCGCTGGACACGCCTCGGCGTGATCGCCGGTGGCGGACAATTGCCGCTCAGCGTCGCGCAAGCCGAACGCGATGGCGGGCACGACCCCTTTGTGCTGCAAGTCGACGGCTTTGCTGATGCCGACTTTTCCGGGTTCGAGACCGCCAGCTTTCCGGTGACGTCGATCGGCCGGGCGCAGAAGCGGCTGAAACAGGCCGGGTGCGACGCTGTCTGCTTCGCCGGGATCGTGAAACGCCCTGACCTATCGGCCCTGACAGGGCTCGACGCCACGTCGGCGATGTTGCTGCCCGCCTTCCTGCGCGCCGCGAAACAGGGCGATGACTCGCTGCTTCGAGTCCTTCTGGGCTCGTTCGAGGAGAAGGGCTTTCAGGTTGTCGGCGCCGACGCGGTGATGCAGGCCGCCACGCCCGAAGCAGGCACGCTCGGGACGATCGAACCCACGGACGAGGATCTCGCTGACGCGCGCAAGGCGATTGCGACGGCCCACGCCATCGGCGCGCTCGATGTCGGGCAGGGCGCCGTGGTTTGCCGGGGGCTGGTCCTTGCCGTCGAGGCCCAGGAAGGCACCGATTCCATGCTCGCCCGCGTTGCATCCCTGCCGGAAGAAATCCGCGGCACGGCCGCCGCCCGAAAGGGCGTTCTGGCGAAGGCGCCGAAACCGGTCCAGGAACGCCGGGTCGATCTGCCGGTCGTGGGCGTGAAGACCGTTGAAGGCGCGGCGGCGGCCGGACTGGCCGGGATCGCCGTTGAGGCGGGCGGGGCCCTCCTGGTTGACCGGGACGCGACCCTGAAGGCTGCGGATGCCGCCGGCCTGTTCGTGATCGCGCTCGACCCGGACACCCCATGACCCGGCCCGCCCGGATACTGCTCGTCGCGGCGGAGTCCTCCGGTGACCGTCTCGGGGCCGACCTGATCCGGGCCCTGAAGGCGGCCTGCGGCGACCGCGAACTCGAATTCTACGGCACGGGCGGCAGCGCGATGGCCGCCGAGGGGTTTGCCTCCACCTTCGATATTGCCGACCTTTCGGTGCTCGGCCTGTTCGAGGCGGTCTCGGCTTACCCGCGCGTCGTGAAACGCGCCGATGACGTGGCCGATCTGGCGGAGCAGGTCCGCCCGGATGTCGCGGTCCTGATCGATTCCTGGGGTTTTACTCTGCGCGTCGCGCAGCGCCTGAAGAAGCGTCTGCCGGATCTTCCGATCGTGAAATATGTCGGCCCGCAAGTCTGGGCGACGCGGGCAGGCCGGGCGAAGACGCTGGCCGAAACCGTCGACCGGCTGTTGACCATCCACAGCTTCGACGCCCCGATGTTCGAAGCGCACGGCCTGAAGACCACCTTCGTCGGCAATCCGGCGCTCGAGCGGGAATGGAATGGTGACGGTGATGGCTTCCGCGCGCGGCACGGCATTGCGCCCGGCGCAACCGTGCTCAGCGTCCTGTTCGGCAGCCGCCAGGCGGAATTGAAGGGCATTTACGAGCCCTTCGTCCAGGCCGTCGAAATACTGCGCCGCGACAATCCCGATCTCGCCGTGATCACCCCGCTCGCCGGGCCGATCGACGCTGCGGCGCGCGAGCGCCTGTCCGCCGATCCGCGTATGGACGGCGTCGTCGTGGTCAGCGAGGACGAAAAGGCCGACGCCTTCGCGGCCACCGATCTGGCGCTGGCCTGTTCGGGAACCGTCACCACGGAGCTCGCAACGCTTGGCGTCCCGGCGGTGATCGGCTACCGGCTCGGCTGGATGACCTGGTTCCTGCTGCGGGCATTTCTTTTGCGGGCGAAATATATCGCGCTGGTCAATCTGGCAGCCGACGAGGAATTGTTCGCCGAGCGGGTCCAGACCCAGACGACCGGGCCGAAACTGGCGCGCGAATGCCAGTCCTGGCTGGACGATCCGGCGCGCCGCGCCGAAGTCTCCCGGAAGCTGATCGCCACGACCGAAGTCATGCGCGGAAACGGAAAGGCCGCGCATCGCGCGGCCTCCGTCGTCTGCGAATACCTGCCGGATTGACGCCGGCCGGCTTCGAAATCAGCGCTTGTTCAGCGGAATGTAGTCGCGCTCCGGCGAGCCGGTGAAGAGCTGGCGCGGACGGCCGATCTTCTGCGACGGATCTTCCAGCATCTCGGTCCACTGGGCGATCCAGCCGACCGTGCGGGCCAGCGCGAACAGCACCGTGAACATCGAGGTCGGGAAGCCCATCGCGCGAAGCGTGATGCCCGAATAGAAGTCGATATTCGGATAGAGCTTCTTCTCGACGAAATACGGATCCTCGAGCGCGATCTTCTCAAGCTCCAGCGCAACCGCGAGGAGCGGATCGTCCTTCACGCCGAGTTCGTTGAGCACTTCGTGGCAGGTCGTGCGCATCACCTTCGCGCGCGGATCGTAGTTCTTGTAGACGCGGTGGCCGAAGCCCATCAGGCGGAAGGGATCATTCTTGTCCTTCGCGCGGGCGATGAATTCCGGGATCCGCGACACGTCGCCGATCTCTTCCAGCATGTTCAGCGCGGCCTCGTTCGCGCCGCCATGGGCCGGACCCCAAAGCGAGGCGATGCCCGCTGCGATGCAGGCGAACGGATTGGCGCCCGACGAACCGGCGAGGCGGACCGTCGAGGTCGAGGCGTTCTGCTCGTGGTCGGCATGGAGGATGAAGATCCGGTCCATCGCACGCGACAGGATCGGATTGACCACATAATCCTCGGCCGGAACCGCGAAGCACATCCGCAGGAAGTTCGACGCGAAATCGAGCTCGTTGCGCGGGCTGACGAAGGGCTGGCCCACGGAATACTTGTAGGCGCGCGCCGCGATCGTCGGCATTTTCGCGATCATGCGGTGGCTGGCGATCACGCGGGCCCGCGGGTCATTGATGTCCGTGGAGTCGTGATAGAAGGCCGACAGCGCGCCGACCGTGCCGACCATCACGGCCATCGGGTGCGCATCGCGGCGGAAGCCGCGGAAGAACTGGTCGAACTGATCATGCAGCATCGTGTGATACCGGATCGTCTGGTCGAACTCTTTCAGCTCGTCCGTGTTCGGCAGTTCGCCGTGCAGCAGCAGGTAGGCGACCTCTATAAAGCTGGAATTGTCCGCCAGATCGTCGATCGGGTAACCGCGATAGAGGAGGACGCCCTCATCGCCATCGATATAGGTGATCTGCGACTCGCAGCTGGCGGTCGAGGTGAAGCCCGGGTCATAGGTGAAGACGCCCGCATCCTTGTACAGGCTGCGGATATCGACCACGTCGGGGCCGACCGAACCCTTGTAGACCGGAAGGTCGTAGGATTTGCCGTCGATCGACAGCGTCGCTTTTCCGGCGGCTTTGGCTTTGCTTTCCATCGTCATTCCCCAATCGTGTCCGATGTCATGCCGTATCGGACGGCAGACATTGTTCCTTGATGCGCGACAGCGATTCCTCCTTGCCGAGGAATTCCATCACGGCGGAAAGGTCCGGCGCGGGCGCACCGCCGGTGAGGGCGGCACGTAGCGGCTGACCAATTTTGCCGAAACCGATTTGTTCGGCTTCAGCGAAGTCTTTCAATGCCGCGGCGAGCGCGGCATCGCTCCAGTCAGGCAGGGCGCCAAGCCGGGCGGCGAGGCGGCCGAGGCGAATGCGCGCATCGTCGTCGAGCGCCTTCGCCGTCTTGCCTTCGATTCGAAACGGCCTTTCAGCGTAAAGGAAATAGGCCTGATCGGCGAGATCGGCGAGGCTTGAAGCCCGCGTTTTCAGTGCGGGCATCGCAGCCGTCAGGCGGGCGCGCAAAGTCGTCTCGTCAAGCGTTGGCGGGGTCGTGTCGGAAAGCAGCCGGGCCGTCAGCAGGTCGACGAGGCGCGCGTCATCGGCTTCACGCATCGCCAGCCCGTTGATGTGGGCCAGCTTGTCGAAATCGAGCCGCGCCGGCGCCTTGCCGAGACCGTCAAAACCGAAGGCTGCCCTGGCGTCCGCGTCGGTGAAATATTCCTGGTCACCATGCGCCCAGCCGAGGCGGAGGAGATAGGCGCGCAGACCCTCTGGCAGATAGCCCATGTCCCGGTAGGCCTCGACGCCCAGAGCTCCGTGGCGCTTCGACAGCTTCTTGCCGTCAGGCCCGTGGATCAGCGGGATGTGGGCGAATACCGGAATGTCCCAGCCGAGCGCAGCGTAGATCTGGCTCTGCCGCGCCGCATTGGTCAGGTGATCGTCACCGCGGATGATATGCGTCACGCCCATGTCGTGATCGTCGACCACCACGGCGAGATTGTAGGTCGGCACGCCGTCGCTGCGCAGAAGGATCAGGTCGTCGAATTCCTTCGCCGCCCAACGCACATCGCCCTGGACCTCGTCGCGGACGATCACGTCCTCATCGCCGGCCTTGAAACGGATCGTGTAGGCGGCATTCGCCGGTGCCATCGCCGGATCCCGGTCGCGCCAGGGCGAGCGCAGAGCGCGGCCTTCGGCAAAGGCCTGCTCGCGAAGCGCCTCGACCTCTTCCGGCGTGCAATAGCAGCGGAAGGCGCGGCCGCGCTTCACGAGTTCGTCGACGGCTTCACGATGGCGGTCGGCACGGGAGAATTGCGAGACCGGCTCACCGTCCCAGTCGAGCCCGAGCCAGCTGAGCCCGTCGAGGATGGCGTCGATCGCGTCCTGCGTGGACCGCGCCCGGTCGGTGTCTTCAATACGCAGCAGAAATTTGCCGCCGCGACCGCGCGCGAACAGCCAGTTGAACAGAGCCGTCCGCGCACCACCGATATGCAGATAGCCGGTGGGCGAGGGGGCGAAGCGTGTGATGACCTGATCGTTCAACTATTGCACCTGCGAAAAGACATGCTGCGCTGCGGTGTCCGGCAGCGTGATAGCATGCGTGCAGGGAGAGGGATAGGGTATCGAACGTGACCGATACACCGCTGCGATATCCCGCCGCCGGCCACGGTTTGCTGCACCGCGCGATACGGCGGATCGCGCCGCTGGTCGACCGTGTCGGCTGGGGCGGATTGCCGCTCGCCGTCGCGCTTCCGGCGGCGTTCGGCGCTGGCGCGGTGGTCTATTACTCACTGCCGTTTGAACCCCCGGTCTGGATCTGGATACCACTCGCGATTGCAGCTGCGGGTCTCGGCGCCGCGTCCCTCTGGCTCGGCCGCCGCCTCAGGCTCTGGCCGGTCGCGCTTCTCATTCTGGCGATGACGCTGGCCGGCTTTGCCCGGTCGGATCTGCGCACGCAGGGTGTCGCACATACCATCATCCCGGACAGCGATCGCGCGCTTGTAGTGACGGGCTGGATCGAGGATGTGCAGCGCTCCTCATCGCGCGAGCGGCTCATCATCCGCGTCGCGGCGATAGACGGGATGGAGGCACCGCCGCCGCGCGTACGGGTCAGTGCCTCTCGCGGGGAGTTCGCGCCGGGCGACGGTATCCGGCTTCGCGCGGTGCTCGGTCCGCCGCCGCGTCCGGCGGTTCCGGGCAGCTATGATTCCGGCTTCGCCGCCTGGTTCTCCGGCATCGGCGGAAGCGGCTTTGCCGTCAGCCGGCCCGAAGCCGTGGACGTATCCGGCGACCGCCTCTCACGCGGCTTCGCAGCCTGGCGCTGGTCGATCGCAGAACGCATTCGCGCGCAAATGCCGGAGCGGACGGGCGGCGTCGCTGCCGCGCTCCTGACGGGCGACCGGTCCGGTATCGACCCGGATGTGGCGGAAAGCCTGCGAGCCTCCGGGCTCGGTCACATCCTCGCAATCTCCGGGCTGCACATGGCGCTGATGGCTGGCGGGGTGTTCTTTGCAGCCACATGGGTCATCGCCCGGATCGAGCCGCTGGCGCGGGCGATCGACCCGCGCAAGCCTGCCGCGGTCGCCGCCCTGATGGCTGCCGCGGGCTATCTCCTTCTGTCCGGTGCTGCCATCCCGACGCAGCGCGCCTTCGTGATGACCGGGGCGGTCCTGCTTGGCGTTCTGGCCGGACGGCGCGCCGCCTCCATGCACATGGTCGGGCTCGCCGCGCTTGCCGTGCTTGTTTTCCAGCCGGAAAGCATCGTGACGCCGGGCTTCCAGATGTCGTTTGCGGCTGCGATTGCACTCGTCGCGGCGTTCAACCTCGCCCGGCGGCGCGCGGACGGGCCGCGCGGGTTGGTGTCACGGTTTGCCGGATTCTGGGGGGCGTTGGCCGGGTCCTCCTTCGTCGCCGGATCGGCAACGGGCGGGTTTGCGACCTTCCACTTCCACAGACTGGCCGCTTACGGCTTCGGAGCGAACCTAGCCGCCATGCCCGTTTTCTCGCTTCTGGTCATGCCGGCCGGAGCCTTCGCCTTGCTGCTGATGCCGGTCGGGCTCGACGGGCCCGCGCTCTGGGTCATGGACAAGGGCCTCGGCTGGGTGATCGCGGTCGCCAGCTTCACCGAAAGCCTGCCCGGTGCGCTGACGCCCGCTGCCGCCGCGCCGGGGCTGGCGCTGGCGATTTACGCCGCAGGGTTCGTCCTCCTGGCCGCCGGGCGCGGCCTGGTCCGACTGGCGGGTGCGGCCGGCATGGCGCTGGCACTGGCCGTCTGGGCCGCGAGTGACCAGCCTGACGCGCTGATTACGGAAGGCGGAGTGATGATTGCCCGCTTTGGCGACGGCGAGGCATGGAGCGCCAGCAATACCCGACGCTCACGCTTCGCCGCCCGCGTCTTCCTCGAACGCTCGGGGGAGGAGCGGGGAGAGAGCCCCGCATCCGGCGTGATCTGTGACGAGGCCGGATGCGCGGGCCGCGTGTCCGGACAGCTGATTGCCTTCCCGGATACGCCGGAAGTGCTGCGCGATGATTGCCGCACCGCCGATCTGGTCGTTGCGCGCTTTCCGGTGCGCGGAGCAGAGCGTTCGGCGTGTCCCGCGACCCTGATCGACGGCCGCCAGCTGAACGCGCATGGTGCGCTGGCGCTATGGTTCAGCCCGGACGGTCAGCTGACCACGCGGAGCGTCGATGCGGTCCGGGGGCAGCGCCCGTGGACCGCACGCGGCGATCAGTTGTAGCGGCGGATGAGGCCGACCAGCTTGCCCTGCACCTCGACCCGGTCGGGGCCGAAAATGCGGGTTTCATAGGCCGGGTTGGCGGCCTCAAGCGCGATCGAACCGCCCTTCTTGCGCAGGCGCTTCAGCGTGGCTTCCTCGCGGTCGACCAGCGCAACGACGATGTCGCCGGTCTGGGCGGTGTTGGCCCGTTCGATGATCACAATATCCCCGTCGAGAATGCCGGCGTCGATCATCGAGTCGCCGCTGACCTCGAGGGCGAAATGGTCGCCCGCCCCGCCCGCCAGCGTCGGCGGCAGTAGGATGCGGTCCGTCTCGTGCTGGATGGCCTCGATCGGCACACCGGCGGCAATCCGGCCAAGCACCGGAATGTCGACGCCCTGCGTGTCGTCGGCGCGGCTGTTGAAGTCTGCGCGCACGACATTGGGGCCGAGATCGCGCGCGGGCGGCGTGGCGCCAGCGGAGTCGGGCAGTTTCAGGACTTCCAGCGCCCGCGCCCGGTGGGCGAGGCGGCGGATGAAGCCGCGTTCCTCGAGTGCCGTGATCAGGCGGTGCACGCCGGACTTCGAGGCCAGGTTCAGCGCGTCCTTCATCTCGTCGAAGGACGGCGATACGCCCGACTCGGACAGGCGGCGGTGAATGAAAAGCAGCAGCTCGTGCTGTTTCTTCGTGAGCATGATCGGCCTCCCGGAACGGACGGAACAAATCAGAAACTTATGAAATGTTCTATGAGTGTTCCGGGTAAACGTCAAGTAAACGCGGGAAGGGCCAGAAGCCGTTCGGTCGCGTCTTGCACATCGCCTTGCCGCATCAGGCTTTCGCCAACGAGATAGCCTTTCGCGCCGGCCCGTCTGAGCCGGGCGATGTCTGCGGCTTCGGCAATCCCGCTCTCGGCAATCGCGAATCGATCCGCGGGGATCATTGGTGCGAGCGTCTCGAAGGTTTCGAGCGATGTTTCGAACGTCTTGAGGTTCCGGTTGTTCACGCCGATCAGCAGTGAGGGCAGGGCGAGGGCGCGTTCCAGCTCCTCTGCGTCATGCGTTTCGATGAGCGAATCCATGCCCCAATGGGTCGCCGCGGCGATCAGGTCTGCCGCGAGCGCGTCATCGACACTCGCCATGATGACGAGGATGGCGTCCGCGCCCATCGCGCGCGCTTCCACGACCTGCCATGGGTCGAGCATGAAATCCTTGCGCAGCACGGGCAGGGTAGTCGCAGCGCGGGCGGCCCTGAGGAAATCCTCATGCCCCTGAAAGCTGGGCGCATCGGTCAGGACGGACAGGCACGCCGCCCCGCCATCCTCATAGGCTTTTGCCAGAGCCGGCGGATCGAAATCCGCCCGGATCAGACCTTTTGACGGGCTCGCCTTCTTCACCTCGGCAATCAGCGCCGCCCCGCTTGCCTCGAACTTCCTTGAGAGCGCATCCGCGAAGCCGCGCACGGGCGAGGCATTGCGCGCCGCCGCTTCAAGATCGGCAAAGGGCAGCGCCGTCTTGCGGCTGGCAATCTCGTCGCGCTTGTAGGCTTCGATACGGGCAAGCGCGCTCACGCTTTACCCCGCGAGATTTTCGCCATGGTTTCGAGCGCGCTCCGGGCTGCGCCGCTGTCGATCGAACGGGCCGCCTGCGCGGCGCCGTCCTTCAGGTCTTCGGCGAGACCGGAGATCACCAGCGCCGCGGCGGCGTTCAGAATGACGATGTCGCGATAGGCTCCGGTCTCTCCGGCAAGCACCGCGCGGAGCGCCACGGCGTTCTCCTCCGGCGTGCCGCCGATGATCGCTTCGATGTCGTGTTCCGGCAGACCGGCATCGCCCGGAGACACGGTGAAGCGGCGGATTTCGCCATCCTTCAGTTCGGCGACGTCGGACGGCCCGGAGATCGACAATTCGTCGAGCCCGTCGCGGCCACGAACCACCCAGGCCCGCTCCGCGCCGAGATCGCGCAGCGCAACCGCGACCGGTTCGATCCAGCGTTCCGCGAAGACACCGAGCAACTGGCGCTTGGCGCCGGCCGGATTGGCGAGCGGGCCAAGAAGGTTGAACACAGTCCGCGCGCGCAGCGCTTTCCGCGCCCCGGCGACATGGCGCACGGCGGAATGGTGAGCCGGCGCGAAGAGGAAGCCGACGCGGGCCTCGGTCAGTGCGCGTTCGACCCGGTCCGGCGTCGCGTCGAGCGCGACGCCCAGCGAGGCCAGCACTTCGGCGGAACCCGATTTCGACGACGCGGCGCGATTGCCGTGCTTCGCAACGGTCGCGCCCGCACCCGCGGCGACGAGCGCCGCGGCGGTCGAGATATTGTATGTGCCCTTGGCGTCCCCGCCCGTGCCGCAGGTGTCGATGGCACCGGCCGGGGCGTTCAGCCCGGACATGCGCGCACGAAGCGCGCGGGCCCCGGCGGCGAGATCCTCGGGTTTCTCTCCAAGAGCCGCGAGGCCAACGAGAAACCCGCCGATCTCGGCATCGCCCGCTTCGCCTTCCATCAGCACGCCGAACGCGCCCTCGATGTCCTCGGCGGACGGGCGCTCACCATGGGTGAAGGCCTGGATGCAGTTCAGAAGCGCGCTCATGCCGCCACCTTCGGACGTACGCCGCAGAGCGACAGGAAATTCGCCAGAACCTCGTGACCATATTGCGAGGCAATGGATTCGGGATGGAATTGCACGCCGTGGATCGGCCGCTCGCGGTGACGCAGCCCCATGATTTCGCCATCGTCCGTGCGGGCATTCACGACGATGTCGTCCGACAGGCTCGCTGCGTCGACGGCGAGGCTGTGATAGCGGGTGACCTCGAAGGGCGAGGCCAGCCCGGCGAACACGCCGCTGCCGTCATGCGTGATCGGGCTGGTCTTGCCGTGCATGATCGACTTGGCTTGCACGATCTTGCCGCCGAACGCCTCGCCAATCCCCTGATGCCCCAGGCAGACGCCGAGCAAGGGCAGATCGGAGGGGATGGTGCGGATCAGTTCCGGACAGATCCCCGCATCGGCGGGCCGGCCGGGTCCGGGTGAAATGACGATTCCCGACGCGCCGCTGGAAACCGCTTCCGCAGCGCTCATCGCATCATTGCGTACGACACGCGTCTCCGCCCCGAGCTCCTGGAAATAGTGCACGAGGTTGAAGGTGAAGCTGTCGTAGTTGTCGATGATCAGCAGCATCGCGTCCGGCCATTGTGTGGAAGGCGGGAAGGTAAGCGAAGGCAAGATCAAGTCCAGCACGCTTGCAGCCCGATGAGGGTTAACGCCGCATTTACCCCGGACGGGCGGCAATCGCGCAACGATCATCGCTGATTCCCGGACCCGGATGCCCCGCCGCGCCATCAATTCCGCCATGCCGATCCTCGCCGGATCGATCGCCGCCATGGCGTTTGCGATGGGGGCGATCGCGCACGATGCGGGCTACCGCCGGGGCCTGACGCTGGCGGTCAACGTCGCCGAAGCAGAGCGGGTGGAGGCCGAAACCTTCACAGGTCTGCCGACGCGCGCGTCGTTCGAGGTCGAAGCGCCGTCGCGCTACACGCAGATATCGGAGCCGCAGCGGGTATTCGGATCAGCCAGGGCCGACGGCCCCGCAATCGTCCTCGTGATCGACGACATCGGTGCGGACGAAGCGCTGTCCATGCGCGCGCTCGATCTTCCGGCCCAAGTGAATTTAGCCATTCTGCCCAATACGGAACTGGCGCCCGAGTTTGCCGTCGCGGCACGGGGACGGGGGCATGAAACCCTGATCCATCTGCCGATGCAGCCGGCGGGTGATGACGATCCGGGGCCCAACGCCCTGTTGCAGGGGCAGTCCGCCGATCAGGTGCGCAGCACGCTGGAATGGGCGATGGCTCAAGTCCCCGGCGCACGCGGCTTCAACAACCATATGGGCAGCGCGCTGACGGTCGATGAAGCGGCAATGACCACGTTGTTCTCGGAGGCCGAGGCCTTGGACCTCTACTTCCTCGATTCGGTGACGGCGCCTGGCTCCATCGCGGCACGGATTGCCAATAACAACGGTATCGAAGCGGTTTCCCGCGATATCTTCATTGACCACATCAACGATATCGAGGCCATCGAGGCGCAGCTTCGCGTGATCGAGCATCAGGCGGATCAGGACGGGCACGTCATCGCCATCGGCCATCCGCGCCTTCTGACGCTCGATGCGCTCGAGGCGTGGATTCCCGAAGCCGAGGCGCGCGGCTATCGCTTCGTCGCGCTTGGTGACTGGCTTGAAGAGCGGAACGAGCCGGCGCGGCTGGCCTCGTCAGGCGAAGCGCCAGGCTTCCCCGGCGGCTCGGACTAGCGCCCGCGCCTTGTTCTCCGTCTCCTGACGTTCCGACTCCGGATCGGAATCGAGCACCACGCCGGCGCCGGCCTGAATATGCAACTGGCCGTCCTTCAACACGCCGGTGCGCAACGCGATACACGTATCCATGTCGCCATTGGCGCTGAAATAGCCGACCGCACCGGCATAGACGCCGCGGCGATGCGGTTCGAGATCGTCGAGAATCTCCATCGCCCGGACCTTCGGTGCACCGGACACCGTTCCGGCCGGAAAGCCCGCGAGCAGGGCCGACACCGCATCCTCGCCCTCGGCCAGATCGCCTTCGACATTCGAGACGATGTGCATGACGTGGCTGTAGCGCTCGACAACTTCGCGGTCGGTGATGCGCACGCTGCCCGCCTTTGCGACGCGGCCGACATCGTTGCGGCCGAGGTCGAGCAGCATCAGATGCTCGGCGCGTTCCTTGGGATCGGCCAGCAGATCGGCTTCCAGCGCATCGTCTTCCGCCGGGTTCGCGCCGCGTTTGCGGGTGCCCGCAATGGGCCGGACGGTCACCGTTCCGTCACGCAGCCGGACGAGGATTTCGGGGCTCGATCCCGCAATGGCAAAGCCGTCGAACTGGAAGAGGAAGAGAAAGGGCGAGGGGTTCAGCCGCCGCAGCGAGCGGTAGAAGGCCAGCGGATCATGGTCGAAGGGCAGGGTGAAGCGCTGGCTCGCCACGCCCTGGAAGATGTCGCCCGCGCGAATGTGCTGTTTGATCCGATCGACCATGGCGTGGAACGCCGCCGGCTCCATCGACGCCTCAGGCTCACCGGTGGCCGCCGAGGCCGCTGCCGGTGTCTGCGCGGGAATGCCGGCATCCAGCGCGGTCATGACCCGGTCGATCCGGTCCTGCGCGTCGAGCCAGGCCGTGTCGGCGTCTTCGGCCTCGCCGGGGCGAACCGGCGTATAGGCCGTGATCTGCTGATAGAGCGCATCGAACACGACGACCACGCGCGGACGGATCAGCACACCGTCCGGCAGGCCGAGCGGATCGGGCGCATTGCCGGGCAGGCGCTCGACGGCGCGGATCAGGTCATAACCCAGATAGCCGAACAGGCCGGCCGCGATGGGCGGCGTGCCCTCGGGCAGGTCGATCCGCATGGCCGCGATCGCACGGCGCAGCGAGGCGAGGGGGGCATCCCCGTCCTGAACGGGTTCATCTTCACCGCGCTGAACGTACGGAAATCCGCCGCGCAATTCCCAGCGGAAATCCGGGTCGAGACCGATGGCCGAAAACCGTCCGCGCCATGCGCCGCCTTCGACCGATTCCAGCAGGAAGGCGTCTGGCCGCCCCTTCGCCAGCGCCATGAAGGCGCCGACCGGCGTCAGAAGGTCGTCAATGCGCCGTGCCCCGGCCAGTATGGTTTCGCCGCGTTCGAACGCCTTGGCGAAATCCTCCCGCGGCGGAAACCGCTCGATCACCGCGCCGCGTTCGGATCGGCGATACCGAGGACCTGATCGCGCAGCTGCGTGTTGACCGTCGCCGGGTAGCGTTCGGACAAGGCCGACACGAAGGCGGCGTCGATGTCCTGGCTGTAGCGCGTATCGGACTGTTCGGTCAGGGCAGCCAGATCGGCCTCCACGACCGTTTCCGGGGCGATCACTTCGTCCACGGTGAGGATGATGTGCGAACGGCGGTCGGCCGCGCCGGCATGCTCGAACGTGCCGGGATCGATCTGGAAGGCGACACCGATCGTCTCGCGGCCGAACGGGGCGGCGCTTTCGCCGCGCGTGATGGTCGTGGTTTCGACGCGGGCCCCCGGAATGTCGGCGGCGATGGCATCGAGGGATTCCCCGGCGCGCGCCCGGTCGAGCGCGGTTTCGGCGAGCTCATTGAGGCGTTCGTCCACCGACTGGATGCGCCACAGTGCTTCAGCGTCCTCTCGGACCTCATCGAGCGGCATCACTTCGGCCGGCAGGATTTCGTCGACGCGGATCGCGAAATAGTCGCTCTCACCATAGGGCTGAAGCTCGGTGGCATAGCCGACCAGCTGGTCGAACGCCGCTTCCAGAATCTCCGGCTGAACCTCGGCATCGAGGAAGAATGAGAAATACTGTGCCGCCTGATCGTCCTCGTTGAGCAGCGTGCCGGCCGGCATGCCTTCGCCATTGCGCGCGTTGCGGGTGATCGGCTCGAAGGACTCGTAGAAGGTTTCTGCCAGCACGGACGCTTCTTCCAGCGTCCCGCCATTGCCGCGGGCTTCCTCGAACAGGCCCATCGCCTCGTACATGGCGTTTTCCGCTTCGGCGCGGGCAAGCAATTCGCGAATTTCGGGCTCGCGTTCCTCGAAGGTCGGGATCGTGGCTTCGCGGCCATCGGTCACGGCGACAGCAAACCAGCCGAACGCGCCTTCCACGGCGCGGGCCTCACCGGTTTCCATGTCGAACAGGGCTTCGGCGAGGGCGTCATCCGGGATCTGGTAGGACTGGCGTTCCGTTTCGGCGAACGGTTCATCACCGCCGACCGCTTCGGCCACTGCGTCCGCGTCTTCACCGGCCGCAAGGCGCTCGGCCGCGGCTTCGGCGGTTTCCTGATCCTCGACCCGGATCTGCACATAGCTGCGCAGCGCCGGTTCACCCAGCTCGCCGCCTTCGACCTCGTAATCATACTGGGCGCGGATGTCCTCTTCGGAGACTTCCACATTGCGGGTGAAGTCGGCGACGCGGAAACGCACCAGCGTGAAGCCGCGCCGTTCCGGGTTCTGGAAAAAGAAATCGTTCGCCGGCGTTTCGTCGTTCAGCGTGTCGTCGATCACGGCCTGCAGCTGCTCGTCGGTCGGTTCGTCGATATCGCCAGCGGCTTCCGGCGGAATGACGAGTCCGCGAATGACCCGCTCTTCATAGCTGTACTGGTAAAGCTGCTGCGCGAAGGCGTCGGGAACGTCGATTCCGGCAAACAGCGCGTCGATCAGCTGACGCGAGAGCAGATCGCGGTGAACATTCGATTCGAACCGCGCTTCGGTCATCCGCTGTTCGGCCAGAAATTGCCGGTAGGAATCCTGATCGAAACGGCCGGTCACCGGGTCGATGAAGGCGCCATAGCCTGCGATCTCGTTCGCCACCTGACGGTTGGAAACCTCCAGCCCCATATTGCGCGACACCGCGCGCAGTTGCGCCTGGATGATCAGCTGGTTCAGGACGGCGTCCGACAGGCCAAGCTCGCGCGCCTGGTCGGCCGTCATCGTCGGCTGCTCCTGCTGCACCTCGCGGAGGCGGTATTCCCACGACTCCGCGAAGTCCATCGCCGAAACGCGTTCGTCCTGAACACGGGCAACGGAACTTCCGCTTTGGACGAACACGTCGCTGACGCCGAAAATCATGAAGCCGAGGATGATCGGGCCGAGAATGAGGGCGATCGCGATCGGGTTGCGGGCGAGGGCGCGAATGGCTGAGAGCATGGAGCAACTTTTACGGTTGGAATTGAAGCGGGCGGACCCTACCCAAGGCGTTTACACGCGGCAAGCACGCCTGCATTGTCGCGGTCCCTTTCAGCGCAGTCGCGCCCAGACCTTTCGACAGGACCATCCATGCCGAGAACGCCGCTGATCGCCGGAAACTGGAAAATGCACGGGCTGACGGATGCGCTCGGCTTCTTCGATGCGCTGGCCGCATCCGGTGCGGTTTCGAGAGGGTGCGAACTGCTCGTCTGCCCGCCGGCGACACTTGTGGCCGCGGCGGTTCACGCGGCGCGCAGTCACGACATCCGCATTGGCGGGCAGGACTGCCACGCGGAATCCTCGGGGGCTCACACCGGCGATATCAGCGCCGCCATGCTCCGCGACGCGGGCGCGGATTATGTCATTGTCGGGCATTCCGAACGCCGCGCCGATCACGGCGAGACCGATGATATCGTGCGGGCCAAGGCAGAAGCCGCCAGGGGCGCAGGCCTGACGCCGATTATCTGCGTCGGCGAAACCCTTGCCGACCGGGAGTCGGGACAGGAAGAAGACGTGGTCGGCCGGCAACTCGCCGGATCGATCCCCTCCGGTTTCGGCCCCGCCCATTACGTCATCGCCTACGAACCCGTCTGGGCCATCGGCACCGGCCGCACCGCGTCAGCCGATGACATCGCAGCGATGCATGCCTTCATCCGGTCTCAAGTCCCGGACGGCGAAGGGGTCCGCATTCTTTATGGCGGCTCGGTCAAGCCGGAGAATGCGCGCGAGATTCTGGCACTCGACGATGTCGATGGGGCCCTGGTCGGTGGAGCCAGCTTGAAGGCGGAAAGTTTCGCGGCGATCGCAGTATCGGCCTGAACCGGACAAATCCGAACGGTCCACGTAAGCGCTTGGCAAGGATTAACGGGCACAGTGTCCCGCTGAGACTGTTCGCAAGCGTCCGGGGACCGGTCCTGCATGGCTGAAGTCGATTACACGAAGGCGAGCGTATGCCTGTTCGACCCGGTTCACGTGAACCTGCGGACGACACGCTATGCCCTGCACGAGATCGGCTTTCGCGAGATCGATTCCCATTCGAACCTGAAGGAATTCGAGAAGGCGATCCGGGAGAACAGCCCGGCGCTGATCGTGGCCGAATGCGCCTCTCCCGGTGTCGATATCCTCCCGCTCGCGCGGAATATCCGGCAGGGCAAGGCCATGCCGAACCCCTTCGTCACGCTGATCCTGACCAGCTGGATCCGCGACGGTGCCCATGTGCGCCGCGCGATATCCAGCGGGGCCGATGACGTGATCGTCCGGCCGTTCTCCACGGCATTTGCCGAAGAGCGGATCCGGACCCTGATCAAGAGCCGCAAACCCTTCGTCGTGACGAGCGACTATATCGGCCCGGACCGCCGGGAAGATTCCAAACGCCCGTCCGACGCTCCGGTCGTGCGCGTTCCCAATACGCTTCAGGCAACCGTCGAAGGCGACGAGGACGCGCTGGCGCGCGCCAAGGGCTGGATCAGCGAGGCGCGCAAGACGGTCGAGTCCGAACGCGTGCGCCGGCTCGCCATGCGGATTGTCGTTGCGATGGAATTGCAGACCGACCCGGCCACAGCGCACACCGCCGCGATGGACCTGGCCGATGTGATCCGCACCGCACGCGAACTGCGAGAGACGCTGGAAGGCGCGGCGAGGCTCGAAGCGATGCAGGTCGCCGAGGCGCTTCTTGAACAGGTGCGCTCGTTCAAGCGTAAGGACGAGTGCACGCCGAGCAATTTCAGGCTCGCCAAGGAACTCGCCGTCGGAGCCTATGCCGCCTATGCCAACGGTGAGTCGATCGAACGGTCCCAGGACGAAATCGGCAAGACGGTCGCGACCCTGCGCAAACGCCTACTGTCACGCGATGGACTGGGTGGTGGCGCTGCGCCCGGTGCTACGCTACATACCGCCGCAGCGGGCTGACGCCTGCCGCCCCGATCGGGGCTTATAGACAGGCATTCGGCGGATAGTTTCATGACGACGGTTCTTCTGGTCATTTACCTGCTCATCACGGTCGCGCTCGTTGCCGTGGTTCTGATGCAGCGTTCCGAAGGCGGGGCGCTCGGCATTGGCGGTGGTCCCGGCGGCATGATGAGTGGCCGCGGCGCGGCGAATATTCTTACCCGCACGACGATGATCCTCGGAGCGGCCTTCTTCCTCATGCCGATCGTCCTGGCCCTGATGATCGGTTCGGAAAATCGCTCTTCCAGCGTGTTCGACCAGCTCGACGACGCGGCGATCGAAATGCCCGTCGCGCAAGACGAAACGCCGGACGAACCGGCGGTTCCCACCGACGACTAAACTCCTTTTTGTCAGCAACGGGTGATCCGGCGCTTCCGGCGCCGGAGAATCTGCGTTATTCAGGCTTCCCATGCCGCGATATATTTTCATCACCGGCGGCGTGGTCTCCTCGCTTGGAAAAGGCCTCGCTTCAGCCGCTCTCGGAGCCCTGCTCCAGGCGCGCGGATACAAGGTCCGCCTGCGCAAGCTCGATCCCTATCTGAACGTCGACCCAGGCACGATGTCGCCGTACCAGCACGGCGAGGTCTATGTGACCGACGACGGGGCGGAGACCGATCTCGACCTCGGCCACTACGAACGCTTCACCGGCGTTGCGGCGAAGCAGTCGGACAACATCACGACCGGGCGCATCTACCAGACGATCATCGACCGGGAACGCCGCGGCGATTATCTGGGCGCGACCGTGCAGGTGATCCCGCACGTCACCGACCAGATCAAGGAATTCGTCCTGTCTGACGCCGGCGATGTGGACTTCGTCCTGTGCGAAGTCGGCGGCACGGTCGGCGATATCGAGGGCCTGCCCTTCTTCGAATCGCTGCGTCAGCTGGGCCAGGAACTCGGCCGCGACAACGCGCTCTTCCTGCACGTCACCCTGCTGCCCTACATCAAGGCCGCCGGCGAGATGAAGACCAAGCCGACCCAGCACTCCGTCAAGGAATTGCTGTCGATCGGCATCCAGCCCGACATCCTGCTCTGCCGCTGCGAGATTCCGATTGCGGAGGGCGACCGGCGCAAGATCGCGCTGTTCTGCAATGTGCCGGAATCCGCCGTGATCGAAGGCCGGGACGCGTCCTCGCTCTATGACGTGCCGCTGGAATACCATGCGCGCGGCCTCGATACCGAGGTGCTGAAACGCTTCCGGATCGACGATGCGCCGGAACCCGACCTGACGCGCTGGAACGACATTTCCAAGGCCGTGAACGAGCCCGATGGCCAGGTCACGATCGGTATCGTCGGCAAGTACACAAGCCTGCTCGACGCCTACAAGTCGCTGATCGAGGCGCTCAATCACGGCGGCATCGCCAACAATGTGAAAGTCCGCCTGAAGTGGCTGGAATCCAGCCAGTTCGAGGATGATGGCGAGACGAGCCCGCTCGAGGACGTGCACGGCATTCTGGTGCCGGGCGGCTTCGGCGAGCGCGGCGCGGAAGGCAAGATCGCCGCGGTCCGTTTCGCCCGCGAGCGCAAGGTGCCGTATTTCGGGATCTGTTTCGGCATGCAGATGGCGGTGATCGAAGCGGCCCGGAACCTCGCAGGGATCTCCGGCGCGGGATCGAGCGAATTCTCCAAACCGTCAGAGCCGATCATCGGACTGATGACGGAATGGATGCGGGGCAACCGGGTCGAGACGCGCGATGAA
Organism: Alphaproteobacteria bacterium; assembly: GCA_016124205.1. Taxonomy (GTDB): domain Bacteria; phylum Pseudomonadota; class Alphaproteobacteria; order Caulobacterales; family Maricaulaceae; genus Hyphobacterium. Next base: position 383,326 of record WGOD01000001.1, on the reverse strand, counting down.
AAATCGGACCTGGGCGGCACGATGCGCCTCGGTGCCTATCCGGCCAAGCTCACCGAAAACAGCCGCGTGCGCGACATCTATGGCACCGAGAATATCGAGGAACGCCACCGCCACCGTTATGAGGTGAACATCGCCTATCGCGAGCGGCTGGAGGCGGCGGGCCTGAAATTTTCCGGCCTGTCACCCGATGGCGTGCTGCCGGAAATCGTCGAGCTCGAGGACCACCCCTGGTTCATCGGCGTGCAATTCCACCCGGAATACAAGTCTCGCCCGTTCGAGCCGCACCCGCTCTTCGCCAGCTTCATCGCGGCCGCCGTCGAGCAGAGCAGGCTGGTCTAGGGCTGATCGCCAAGAGAAAAGCGGTCTCCGCCGGTGATCCGTTACGGCCGTTGGCTAGCTCTCTTCGGACGCGATGCCGTCTGGTCCCCGGCGGGACCGCGAACCTGGATCATACGCCTTTTCGCTGAAATCGTCACGGCGAACGCGGAAAGTCCGGTTGCGTACGGGCAGGGGAGCAGTTATACGGCGCGGCTCTGCGACATGCCTTGCATGCCGCGTCCAGGATTCTGACGAGATTACGGGAGAGACCCATGGCGGTCCCGAAGCGAAAAACGACCCCGTCCAAGCGTGGCATGCGCCGCGCCCACGACAAGCTGGATGCCCCGGCCTACATCGAAGACAAGGACTCCGGCGAGCTGCGCCGTCCGCACCACATCGACCTGAAGACGGGCATGTATCGCGGCAAGCAGGTTCTGACGCCGAAGGACGACTGATTCCGGTCTATTCCGGCTGAAGTTTAGAGGCGCCCCGTTCGGACCCGAGCGGGGCGTTTTCGCATGTCCGGTTTCGAACGGCTTCCGGACCCCGGACTTGCGCGCGCGCGACTCTCGGCTATGACGGGCGCGAAAATTCCAACCCTGTCCGGGAGCGCCCTTCATGACCGCCATCGTCGACATCATTGCCCGTGAAATTCTCGATAGCCGGGGCAACCCGACGGTCGAGGTCGATGTGGTGCTGGAAGACGGCTCCTTCGGCCGCGCTGCGGTGCCGTCCGGTGCGTCCACCGGCGCGCACGAAGCGGTCGAGAAGCGCGACGGCGGGTCGCGCTATGGCGGCAAGGGTGTGCGCGAGGCAGTCGATGCGGTCGAAGGCGAGATCCTCGACGCGCTCGGCGGGCTCGACGCCGAAGACCAGCGCCATCTCGACGACACGCTGATCGCGCTCGACGGCACGGAGAACAAGTCGCGGCTCGGCGCCAATGCGCTGCTCGGCGTGTCGCTGGCGACAGCCAAGGCGGCGGCGCAGTCGCGCGGCCTGCCGCTCTACCGCTATGTCGGCGGCATCAATGCCCGTGTCCTTCCGACGCCGATGATGAACATCATCAATGGCGGTGCGCACGCGGACAATCCGATCGACTTCCAGGAATTCATGGTCATGCCGGTGGGCATGGACAGCTTCTCCGAAGCGCTGCGTTGCGGCGCGGAAATCTTCCACGCGCTGAAGGCTGCGCTGAAGAAGGCCGGCCACAACACCAATGTCGGCGATGAGGGCGGTTTCGCCCCGAATCTGAAGAGCCCGGAAGAAGCGCTCGACGTCATCATGAAGTCGATCGAGGCCGCCGGTTACAAGCCGGGCGACGATGTCGCGCTGGCGCTCGACGTCGCCTCGACCGAATTCTTCAAGGGCGGCAAATATGTCTGCGAAGGCGCGTGTCAGACCTATGACGCGGACGCCTTCGCCGCCTATCTCGGCAAGCTGGTCGATTCCTATCCCATCCTGTCGATCGAGGACGGCATGGCCGAGGACGACTGGGCCGGCTGGGCTACGCTCACCGAAACCGTCGGCGACACCTGCCAGCTCGTTGGTGACGACCTCTTCGTGACCAATCCCAAGCGCCTGGCGCGCGGGATCGAGGAAGCGGCCGCCAACGCCATCCTGATCAAGGTCAACCAGATCGGCACGCTCACCGAAACGCTGGAAGCCGTGGATCTGGCGCTGCGCTCGGGCTATGGCGCGGTGATGAGCCACCGGTCCGGCGAGACCGAGGACGCAACCATCGCCGACCTCGCCGTCGCAACGAATTGCGGACAGATCAAGACCGGTTCGCTCGCCCGGTCCGACCGGACGGCGAAGTACAACCAGCTTCTCCGCATCGAAGCCGAACTCGGCGACCAGGCCCGCTATGCCGGCCGTGACGGCCTGGCGGTCTAGGGGCTGATCGGCTTCTCGTTCACGAAGTGTCGGAAGAGATTGTCGGCCTCGGCTTTCAGCCGGGGCCGATTTCGTATTCTGACGGGCTCAAATGTCTTTGCGTTCCCGAACTCTTTCGTGACGAAATCATCGATAACCGGGACACGTGCCGCCAGGCCGAGCTCCTTGGTTTTCTGCTTGGCCTCCAGCAGTTCCAGAACAGCGTGCTCGACTGCCTCCGGCACGTCGACACCCGCCATGAGTTGCTGGAAGTTCATCGGTGGCATCACATCGGGATTGGTCCGGATCCAGCGCAACGCCATCGCCGGCCGCAGGATGTAGAAATACTTCTTCAGCTTGATCCGGTCATTCGGAGCGATGTGCCGGTTCCAGAGACCTTCGCCGAGATTGAGGTAGTGATGAAGGCAGGCGGGCCCGAATACCGTTCTGGCGGCAATGGAGTTCAACGCCTCGCACGCGCCGTCATCCCACAGGTACCGGATCGGGCTTGAGAGCCATTCAAGTAAAACGGGATTGGGCTTCAAGAGCAGCTCAAGCGCCTTCTTCACGTCCCAGCCGTTGATATCCAGGTCACCTTCGATGGGCAGTTCGATCACGTCCCGCCCCGGTGTGATCGACAAATACCAATCCCGCTCGCGCACATAGACAAACCGCGCGTCGAAATCGCTGTCCGGGGAGGGGAAGCCCCAAGCGCGGCTCCCGCTTTCGATCGCAAAAAGAACCCGGACTCGCTCGGTTTCCTCGACCCGTCGGAGCTTTCCTAGGATTTCGGAGCGCATGTCGGGGGGTATGTCTGCAACGAAGTCCATGATTCAGCGTCCGAATAGAAAGGAAACACAGGCTAGCGAGGATATTGGCGCCGTAAAGCGGCCGAGCAGATCGGAAGGAACATCACCCCGGGGGGGCTTCGTTGCAGTGGCATGAGCCACTTCAAGAGGAGGCCCCCATGACACCGCTCAAAACCGTTCTGCTTGGCAGCGCAACGCTGGCCCTGACCGCGATTGCCGCACCGGTAGAGGCGCAGACCCGCTGCGGCGCGGACTACACGGTCCGCTCCGGCGACACGCTTTACGAGATCGCCCAGCAATGCCGCGTGCCGGTCTCGCGCATCATGAATCTCAACCCGCGCCTCGATCCGCGGGCGATGGAGGTCGGTCAACGCATCCGTCTGAGCACGGAGGCCGGATCGGGCTATGAAGACCGCCGCGATACCGGGCCAGGCGAATACCGAGTCCAGCAGGGCGACAATTTCTCGGCGATTGCCACCCGGCTCGGCCTGTCTCTCTTCGAGCTGATCGCGGCAAACGAGGATATCGACCCGTTCAACCTGCAACCCGGCGACCGCATCGAGGTGCCGGGTCGGGATGACATGCGCGGTGCGTTCTCCATCGAACCGCACACCGGCTCGCCCGGCGATGTCGTCGAGATCAGCGCTCGTAATCTGAGGCCGAATGACTGGGTCACCATCGGCGCCGGTCCGCAGGCTTCGGAATGGGAACCCGTCCGCCAGATCCAGACCGACGAGAACGGCCGGCTTGATACGTCCGTGCGCGTGCCCTCCTGGTCCGACCCGGGCGACGATCTGATCTTCCTCGTCGATACCGACCGTGGCCGGACGCTGAAATCGGATGTGTTTGACGTCGTCGAACGCGAGGATGGTTGGCGGGACGACCGCGACGACCGCGACCGCGATCATACGCGTTGGGATGACCGTGAGCGCGAGGACCGCCGCGACGACTGGATGACGTTGACCGGCGAAGTTTCGATGGGCACGGAATGTCACGTCCTGACGACCCGTGACGGCGATGTTTATTCGCTCGTCAGCGACGATATCCGCTTCACCAATGGCGAACATGTCCGCATTCGCGGCGACCGCGTCAGCGCGTCCTTCTGCCAACAGGGACAGACCACGATCGCGGTCAACGAGATCCGGGAAATCCCCCGGGAGGATCGTGAGAACCGGGATCGCGGCGGTGAGGTCGCGCTGCAGGGCGAGGTCCGCGAGGGTGTCGAATGCCACACGCTGCACACCGACAATGGCTCGGTCTATTCGATCGTCAGCGACGACATTCGCTTTACCACTGGCGAATACGTCAGGGTTGAAGGTGAATATGCCGACATGTCCTACTGCCAGCAGGGTGAAGCGACGCTTGAGGTCGAGACACTGCGGGAAGTTCGGCGCAGCGGGTAGGGGGCGGATATCGCCGCCCTTCGAGACGGGACTGAAGGCCCTCCTCAGGACTGGCGATAAAGTGCTGTGCAAAAAGCCTGTCCTGAGGAGAATGAATCAGACCGGGGTTCCCGCGAAAGCGGGAATCCGAAACCGCGTGCAGGCTTCGGGTCCCCGTCTTCACGGGGACCCCATGAAAGCCCTCGAAGGATGCCGCCTCGGTAACCCTTGATTCACGCTGATCGTTTTTACTCTCCCCATCGAAGCCGAAGACCTGAAAACAGGCGCGGCATGGATGGGGTGAGATCACGATGGACTTCCTGAAGCGACTTGTGCCGACCGTCCTCTTCGCGGGCCTGATCACCTATTTCGGCTATCACGCGATGAATGGCGAGCAGGGCATATTGAACTGGATCGTCGTGAAGAACCGCATCGCCGAGACGGAAGTCGAGCTGGCGGCCACGGTCGCCGAACGCGAGTCGCTGGAAGCCACGGCGCTGCGACTGCGCTCCGACAGTCTCGATCTCGACTATGTCGAGGAGCGTGCGCGCAGCATCCTGAATGTTGCCCATCCGCGCGACTTCATCGTCCGCCTCGACACCCCCGCCGAACGCTAGAATCCGGCATCAATCCCTTGCTGTTGCAGTGCGAGGTCTGATAAGGCCCGATCAACGTGCAAGGGAGCGCGAAGGAAATACTTCGCGTGTGAAATGATGGCGACGAAGAAGGCTTCGGCTGGCAAGACCGGCCGCACCGCGACCACCGCAACGAAACCGGCAGTCGGGCCGAAAGCCAAGGTCACCAAGGACCAGCTGCTCACCTATTACCGCGACATGCTGTTGATCCGGCGTTTTGAGGAGAAGGCCGGCCAGCTTTACGGCATGGGTCTGATCGCGGGCTTCTGTCACCTCTATATCGGTCAGGAAGCCGTCGTCGTCGGCGTCCAGGCGGCGCTGGAGGAGGGCGACCAGGTCATCACCGGATACCGCGACCACGGCCACATGCTCGCCTGTGGCATGGACCCGAACGGTGTGATGGCCGAGCTGACGGGCCGCGCCGGCGGATATTCCAAGGGCAAGGGCGGCTCGATGCACATGTTCAGCCGCGAGAAGCAATTCTTCGGCGGTCACGGCATCGTCGGCGCGCAGGTATCGATTGGCACGGGCCTCGCCTTCGCCGACCTCTACAAAAACAATGGCAAGGTCTGCGCGACCTATTTCGGCGATGGCGCGGCCAATCAGGGCCAGGTCTATGAGAGCTTCAACATGGCGAAGCTCTGGAACCTGCCCGTCCTCTACATCATCGAGAACAACCAGTACGCCATGGGCACGAGCGTGAAGCGCGCGTCCTCGGAGACCCATCTGCACAAGCGCGGCGCGTCCTTCGGCATTCCGGGCAAGGAAGTCGACGGCATGGACGTGATCGCGGTACGCGAAGCCGCCGCCGAAGCCCGCAAGCACGCCGCGGAAGGCAACGGCCCCTTCATCCTGGAGATGAAGACCTACCGCTATCGCGGCCACTCCATGTCCGACCCGGCGAAATACCGCACGCGGGAAGAGGTCGACGACATCCGCTCGCACCACGACCCGATCGAGGGCGTGAAGAAGTGGATCGCCGAGGGCAAGCATGCCTCCGAGGAGGATCTGAAAAAGATCGACAAGGAGATCAAGGAGATCGTCAACGCCTCGGCCGACTTCTCCAAGGCAAGCCCGGAGCCCGATCCGTCCGAGCTTTACACCGACGTGCTGGTGGAGAGCTGAGCCGTGACGACCGCCGAATTCCTCTCCAAATGGCATGAGGCCGTCGACAAGCGCGACGCCTCGCTGATGGACTCCATCATCGCCGAGGGCTGCGAGCTCAATTCGCCCGTCGTCTGGAAGCCGACCGCCAACAAGGCGTATCTGATGCACATCCTGCAGGGCGTGATCGATACCGTCGAGGGCTTCGCCTACCGCCAGCAATGGATCGACGGCAACGACATCATCCTGGAATTCACCGGCACGGTGGACGGCAAGGGCCTCGTCGGGATCGACAAGATCACGCTCGGGGATGACGGCCGCATGGTGCGGATCGAAGTCCTGATGCGCCCCCTCAACACGCTGATCGAATTCGCGGGCCGGATGCGCGACCACGCGCTCGCCTTCAAGAAGGAAACCGCCTGATGCCTATCGAAGTCCTGATGCCCGCCCTGTCTCCGACGATGGAAGAGGGCACGCTGGCCAAATGGCTGGTCAAGGAAGGCGACACCGTCTCCTCCGGCGACGTCATCGCCGAGATCGAGACCGACAAGGCCACGATGGAGGTCGAGGCCGTCGAGGAGGGCAAGGTCGGCAAGCTGCTCGTCGAGGAAGGAACCGAAGGGGTGAAGGTCAATTCACCTATCGCGCTTCTGCTCGAAGAAGGCGAGGGAAGCGGCGATCTGGAGAATTACGAACCGGAAGGCGCCGATACCGGCGCGTCGTCCGGCGGCTCCGATGACACGAAGGAAGCGGAAACCTCGAAGGACGCAGATGAGCCCTCGCGTCCGCAGGGAGTGATCTCCGGCGCCAGCGATCCCGAAATCCCCGAAGGCACCGACATGGTCCCGACCACCGTACGCGACGCGCTGCGCGACGCCATGGCCGAGGAGATGCGCCGCGACGAGACCGTTTTCGTGATGGGCGAGGAAGTCGCCGAGTATCAGGGCGCCTACAAGGTCACCCGCAATCTGCTGCAGGAATTCGGATCGAAACGCGTCGTCGACACGCCGATCACCGAGCACGGCTTTGCCGGCCTCGGCGTCGGTGCGGCCTTCGGCGGTCTGAAGCCGATCGTCGAATTCATGACCTTCAACTTCGCCATGCAGGCGATCGACCACATCATCAATTCCGCAGCGAAGACGCTCTACATGTCCGGCGGTCAGATGGGCTGCCCGATGGTGTTTCGCGGCCCGAATGGCGCGGCCAGCCGCGTCGGCGCGCAGCACAGCCAGGATTATTCCGCCTGGTATGCGCAGGTACCGGGCCTGAAAGTCATCGCGCCCTATGATGCCGCCGATGCGAAGGGCCTCCTGAAGGCCGCGATCCGCGACCCGAACCCCGTCGTCTTCCTCGAACACGAGCTGATGTATGGCGAGACCTTCGACGTGCCGGACATGGAGGACTGGGTCCTGCCGATCGGCAAGGCGAAGATCCGCCGCGAGGGCAGCGACGTCACCATTACCGCGCATTCGCGCATGGTCGGCTTTGCGCTGAAGGCCGCCGAGGAACTGGCGGAACAGGGCATCGACGCGGAGGTGATCGACTTGCGCACGCTCAGGCCGCTAGACACCGACACGATCGTCGAGAGCGTGAAGAAGACGAACCGCATCGTCTGCGCCGAGGAGGGCTGGGGACAGCACGGCGTCGGCGCGGAAATTGCCGCGCGCGTCGTGGCCGAGGCGTTCGATTATCTCGATGCGCCGCCCGCCCGCGTCTTCCAGAAGGACGTGCCGCTGCCCTATGCCGCCAATCTCGAAGCCCTGTCCCTGCCGGGCAAGGACGACATCGTGAAGGCGGCCAAACAGGTCTGCTACGTGGAGTGATCAGGTGACGGTGGAAACCAAACCCCGCCACGGAGGCTGTCATTGCGGCGCGGTACGCTTCACCGCCGACCTGCCCGATCAGGTCGCGGCGCTGTCGTGCAATTGCTCGATCTGCGCCATGACGGGCTTCATCCACGTCATCGTGCCGGAGGCGGACTTCCACCTTGAAAGCGGGCAGGACAATCTGACCGACTACCGCTTCAACACCGGCACGGCGCAGCACCTGTTCTGCAAGACGTGCGGGGTGAAGAGCTTCTACCGGCCGCGCTCGCATCCCGATGCCTGGTCGGTGAATCTGCGCTGTTTCGACGCCGATCAGGGTCTGTCGGGCCGGATCGAACCGTTCGACGGCGCGAACTGGGAAGCCAGCATCGGCAACATTAATCCGCAGATGGGGCAGGCATGACCGAAGGCGAAGTCATCACCAATCTGGTGGAATTTATGAATGTCCTGATGGCCGGGATATCCGTCTATTTCACCATCGTGTCGGCCTATGTCGTCGGACTCTATGCCTTCCTGATCCGCGCCCACTGGGCGCTGAAGGTCGTCTCCTTCCTCTTCTTCACGCTGATCTTCTTCTTCCTGATGCAGTTCAACTACGGCGCCGGCGTGTTCCAGCGCGGCCTCGTGGAAACGCTCGCGCAATGGGAAATGGATCCGGGCCTGTCACCTGCCGGACAGACCGCGCTCGACAGCGCGCGTTCCGGTCTCAATGCGAAAGTCCGCACCGTCATGTGGCTCGGCTCCGCCGCCACCTATCTCGCTCTTGTCTATCTCACCTTCTTCCATCGCTGGGAAAACCTGCTCGGCGAGGATGAGGCCGCTTCCGAGGAACGCCGCAATGCCGATTGAAGTCCTCATGCCCGCCCTGTCTCCCACGATGGAGGAGGGCACGCTCTCGAAATGGCATGTGAAGGAGGGCGACACCGTCTCCTCCGGTGACGTGATCGCCGAGATCGAGACCGACAAGGCCACGATGGAAGTCGAGGCCGTCGACGAAGGCACGGTCGGCAAGATCCTCGTCGATGAGGGCAGCGAGGGTGTGAAGGTCAACGCCGTCATCGCGCTGTTGCTGGAAGAAGGCGAGGGCAAGGACGCGCTGGACGGTTATGAGCCTGAGGGCGCCGACGCACCGAAACCGCCCAAGAGCGAGGACACGCCGGCCGAGCCCGAAAAGAAAACCGAAGACGCGCCTAAGTCTGCCCGTCCTGAGGAGGGCGCGAAAGCGCCCGTCTCGAAGGGCGAAAGAGCCGACGGCCGCATCAAGGCCTCGCCGCTGGCCAAGCGTATGGCAGAGCAGGCCGGGATCGACCTGTCTTCGGTCAAGGGCAGCGGCCCGAACGGCCGCATCGTGAAGCGCGACATCGAGGGCTTCGACGCCAGCGCGGCCAAGTCCGCCGCCGCGGAAAAACCCGCGGCGTCCGCTGCGAAGGAAGCGCCGCAGGCCGCCGCTGTCGATGCTGACGATCCGCTGGCGAAGGCCGGGATTGCGCGCGACCGCTACGAGATCGAGAAGGCCGATAACATCACCAAGGTGTCGGCGAAGCGCCTGACGGACTCCTTCCGCGACGTGCCGCACTTCCCGCTGAATGTGGATTGCCGCCTCGACGCGCTGCTGGCGTTCAGGAAGCAGATCAACGACAAGGCGCCCGAGGGCGTGAAGGTCTCGGTCAACGACATCCTGATCAAGGCCGCCGGCGTCGCCCTGAAGCAGGTGCCGGAGGCCAATTCAAGCTGGATCGAGGACGGCCGCATTGCCCGCCACAAACATGCCGACGTGTCGGTCGCCGTGGCGATCGAGGGCGGTCTGATCACGCCGATCATCCGCGACGCCGACGCGAAGGGGCTCGTCCAGATCTCGAAGGAGATGAAGGACCTCGCCAGCCGCGCCCGCGAGCGCAAGCTGAAGCCCGAGGAATTCCAGGGCGGCACCTTCTCCCTGTCCAATCTCGGCATGTTCGGGATCAAGTCCTTCGCCTCGATCCTCAACCCGCCGCAGGGCATGATCCTGTCAGTTGGCGCGGGCGAGGAACGCCCGGTCATCACCGACGGCGCGCTCGCCAAGGCGACCGTCATGACGGTGACGCTGACCTGCGATCACCGCGTCGTCGATGGCGCGACCGGTGCGGGCTGGATCGCGGCCTTCAAGGGTTTCATCGAAGACCCGATGACGCTGCTGATGTGATGAAAACCCCGCCCGTCCTCAATCTCGCCGAGAAGCACGCGACATTCACCGAGACCTGGTCGCCGAAGCGCATTGCACGGCTCGACGACTATGAGGTGAAGCTGGCCAAGGCCGAGGGCGAATTCGTCTGGCACCACCACGCGCACGAGGACGAGCTTTTCCTCGTCACCCAGGGACGCCTGCGGATCGAGATCGAGAATGCCGACCCGGCGATTCTCGGCCCCGGGGAGATGACCGTGATCCCGAAAGGCGTCCGCCATCGCCCCGTGGTCGAGGAGGGGCCGGTTCACATGCTCCTGCTCGAACGCGCAGGAGTGGTGAATACCGGCGATGCCGGCGGTGATCTGACCGCGGTCGTCGAGGATATCTGACACCGCGTCATTCCGGCGGAAGCCGGAATCCAGAACGCCCGTCAATCTGGATCCCGACTTTCGTCGGGATGACGGCTACAGCAACCCGAACCGCTCGCACGCCGCCCGGGCGATCGGCTCGCCCCATTCCTGCACGAAATGGCCGCCATCGGCGATTTCCATCGGCTCCGGGCAATTCCGGATGATCTTGCGCATCATTTTCATCGCGGGCGGACCGAGCACGGGGTCCTGCATGCCGATCGCCATGAAGCTGTCGCCCGTCCAGTCCTGGCTCCAGAATTTCGCCGCCGCCATGCCGGTGTCGACGCCTTCCATAGACGGATCGATCGGGACCAGGGCCGGGAAGCGCCTTACGCCGCCCATATAGCGCGGGTCGGGGAAGGGGGCCTGATAGGCCGCGACTTCCGCCTCGTTGAGGATCGGCGTGGCGCGCTTCATCAGATCGCCGACATTGAATTCGGGATTGGTCGCGACATAGTCGCGCCAGGCGAGGAATCCCGGCCCCGGATTCATCCCGACGCCGATGCCGGTATTCATCACGATCAGGCGCGTGAACCGGTCCGGATAATCCATCGGCAGGGTCAGGCCGAGCAAGCCGCCCCAGTCCTGACAGACGAGGCAGACGTCTTGAACGTCCATCCGGTCGAGGAAGGCTTTCAGGAAATTGCGGTGGAAGTCGAAGGTATAGACCGCGTCGTCGACCGGCTTGTCCGACCGGCCGAAGCCGAGAAAGTCCGGCGCGATCACGCGCCCGCCGGCCTTTCGGAAGACCGGGATCATCTTGCGGTAGAGATAGGCCCAGCTCGGCTCGCCATGGAGGCAGAGAAAGACCGGCCCGTCCTTCGGACCCTCGTCGACATAATGGACGCGCAGCCCCTCATAACCGGGCAGGTCGTCGATATAGTGGGGTTCATAGTCCCAGTCCGGCAGCCCCATGAAGCGGTCTTCCGGTGTGCGCAGCGCATCGATCATGTTGGTCCTCCCTTGATAGATGCAGCATGGCGTGATTGGCGGCCGGGCCCAAGCTTGCAATCGCGAATATCGCCTCTGCGGCGTTGTAGTTGATTTTGCTGCGGCCCCCGTCCATCACCCTTTCCACGGAAATCCCTCGAGAGGATGAGCGCCATGGCGGACCAATTCGACGTGATCGTGATCGGCGGCGGACCGGGCGGCTATGTCGCCGCGATCCGGGCGGCGCAGCTGGGCATGAAGACCGCCGTCGTGGAGCGCGACAAGCTGGGCGGCATCTGCCTCAACTGGGGCTGTATCCCGACCAAGGCGCTCTTGCGCTCCGCCGAGGTCTATCACCTGATGCAGCACGCCTCGGACTTCGGCCTCAGCGCCGAGAAGATCGGCTTCGACACCAAGGCCATCGTCCAGCGCTCGCGGAAAGTGTCCGAACGCCTGTCCGGCGGCGTCGGCATGCTGATGAAGAAGAACAAGATCACCGTGATCGAGGGGACGGCGCGCCTCGAAAAGGGCGGCGACGCTCCGAAGGTGATCGTGAGGGGCAAGGACGGCAAGGACGCCTCCTACGCCGCCAAGCACGTCATCCTCGCGACGGGTGCGCGGGCGCGGACCGTACCGCAGGCGGGTCTCGAACCCGATGGCAAGCTGGTCTGGACCTATCGCGAAGCGATGGTGCCCGACGCCATGCCGAAATCGGTCCTGGTCATCGGTTCCGGCGCGATCGGCATCGAATTCGCGAGTGTCTATCGCACCTTCGGCGCGGACGTGACGGTGGTGGAGATGATGGACCGCGTCATGCCGGTCGAGGACGAGGAAATCTCGAAATTCGCCGAGAAGGCCTTCAAGAAGCAGGGCATGACCATCCACACCGGCGCGCAGGTCGAGAAGCTCGACAAGGGCGCGAAGTCGGTGAAGGTCTCGGTCAAGACCAAGGCCGGCAAGACGGAGGTGATCGAGGCCGAGCGCGTCATCCTCGCCATCGGCATTGTAGCGAACACCGAGAATATGGGCCTCGACGCGCTTGGTGTGAAAATGGACCGCGGCCATGTCGTCAATGACGGCTATGGGAAGACGAATGTGAAGGGCCTCTACGCCATCGGCGACGTCGCCGGCGCGCCCTGGCTGGCGCACAAGGCGAGCCATGAAGGCATCATCTGCGTCGAGGCGATCGCCGGCCAGAAGCCGCACGCCTTCGACAAGTCGAACATCCCGGGCTGCACGTATTGCCATCCGCAGGTCGCCTCGGTCGGTCTGACCGAAGCCAAGGCGAAGGAAGCCGGTCACGAGGTGAAGGTCGGCCGTTTCCCGCTCGTCGGCAACGGCAAGGCCATCGCGATGGGCGACGACCAGGGTCTGATCAAGACCGTGTTCGACGCGAAGACAGGCGAACTGCTGGGTGCGCACATGGTCGGCCCGGAAGTCACCGAGATGATCCAGGGCTATGTCGTCGGGCGTCAGCTGGAAACAACGGAAGCGGAACTGATGCACACCGTCTTCCCGCACCCGACCGTGTCCGAAGCCATGCACGAAAGCGTGCTGGATGCCTATGGGCGCGTGATTCACATCTAGGCGCGCATCCAAACCCCTTGCCAAACGCATCGTGATGGGGACGATGGATCCCCGGAAGGGGCTCCTTTTCTGTGCTCAGGAGGAGCTGGCAAATGAAATACGTTCTGATGACCGCCGCCGCGCTGACCGCGCTCGTCGGCGAAACCGCTTTCGCACAATCGCGTTCGGTGGACATGTCCGGGATCGTCGTGGACTGGTCCGGCGATGTTGAAGGTGATGGTGAGTTTTCCGCCGCTGCCATCGACGTCAACGGCACGTTCGGCGGCAATCTGGTCCTCTCCGGCGCGGCGATCGATGCCCGCGCCGTTGTGGGTGGCCGACTGACCGCAGACGGCGGTGCCATCGACTTCGCAGGCAATGTAACCGGCGAAGCCGAGTTCAACGCCGGCGCTGTCGAGATCGAGGGCGACTTCGGATCCGATGTCGAGATCAACGCCGGGGCCGCCGACATTCAGCGCGGATCGACCTTCGCCGGTGACGTGGAGATCGCGGCCGGCGCGCTCGACTTTTCCGGCCAGGTTGAAGGCCGCCTGATGGCCGAGGTCGGCGATGCCGAATTCGACGGCGTGGCCATGGGTCCGATCGAGATCAACGCCGAACGCCGCCGCGGCATGTTCAACCGCCGTGACCGCAGCGAAGTGACCATCGCCGGCCGCATTGAGGCGGGCGGGTCGGTCTGCGCCCATGAAGTGATCTTCGAGAACGGCGCATCGGTCAGCGGCACGCTGACCGTGACCGCCGACGAAGCTCCGGACTATCCGTCGGGCTTCGACAGTTCGAATGTCCGCTTTGTGGAGCGCGACGGGGAAGAGTGCCGCTAGGCCTCATTCCGCACGACTGAAACGGTAAGGGCGGTTGCCATTGGCAGCCGCCCTTTCGCTTATCCGCCGGTCGCGTCCTTGGCCAACTTCTCGACCGCGACATAGTCGATCTTGCCGGTTCCCAGGACCGGGATTTCCTCGACCGCGACGATCTTCTTCGGGATCGAAAGCTCCGCGACGCCGTGATTGCGGGTGAAGGCGACAAACTCGGCCCGGTCGGCGTTCTTGCAGGCCGTCAGAAGGATGATCTGCTCGCCCTTGCGCGGGTCAGGCAGGGTGACCGCGGCGTGCAGATCGTCCGGCCAGATCGAGGTTGCGCAATTCTCCACGACGGCAAGCGAGACCATCTCGCCGCCGATCTTGGCAAAGCGTTTCATCCGGCCGCGGATGGCGATGAAGCCGTCCTCGTCGATCGAGCAAATGTCGCCGGTGTCGTGCCATCCGCCGGCCGGTTCCACAACCTTTCCCGGTTCCGTCGTGTAGATATAACCGGCCATGATATTCGGACCGCGCACCCAGAGCCGGCCCGCGCCGGTGATGCCTTCGACCGGCTCCAGCTTGCCTTCCATTCCGGGCAGCAGCGTGCCGACCGTGCCCGGCCGGTTTCGGCCCGGCTGATTCACCGCGATCACGGGTGAGGCTTCCGTCGCGCCATAACCTTCAAGGATGTCGAGCGAGAACATCTTGCGCACCAGTGCGCGCGTCTCGTCCTTCACGCGCTCCGCGCCGCACACGGCGAAGCGCAGCGTCTTCAGATCGTCGGGGTCGGCATTGCGGGCGTACTGATTGAGGAAGGTGTCGGTCGCGAACAGGATGGTCGACTTCGTCTCGCCGACCCGTTTCGCAATCGTCTTCGCCTGCAGGGGTGAGGGGTGCAGCACCGCCGGGATGCCGACCAGCAACGGCAGCAACAGCCCGCCCGTCAGGCCGAAACAGTGGAAGGTCGGCAGCGGGTTGAAGCAGATATCGGTCTCGAAGATATCGACATGCGCGGCGGCCTGCTCGCAGTTCGACACCAGATTGATGTGGCTCAGCGCCACGCCCTTGGGATCGCCTTCGGTACCGGAGGTGAACAGCACGACCGCCGTATCGTCGGGATTGGGACGCGACGCGACGAGGAAGGGCAGATAGGACCCGGCCGCGGCCATCGCCTTGTCCTTCCAGGTCAGATTGTCCCGAACGTCCTCGAGATAGACGAGGTTCAGCGTCTCACCCAGCGACTCGGCCAGCGAATCGAGGCCGCCGAGCTCGATGAATTTGCGCGCCGTGATGATCGTCTTGGCCTCGGCAGCCTTGCATGCAGCTTTCAGCGCGCGCGGACCGGCAGTGAAGTTCAGCATCGCCGGAATGCGGCCATAGGCCTGCAAGGCGAAGAAGGCGATCGCTGCGCCCGCGCCGGTCGGCAAGAGGATGGCGACTTTTTCACCCTTGCGGGCGTGGGCCTTCAGCGCATTGCCGAGCGCAAACGCGCCCTGGACGAGCTGGTCATAGGTCAGCTCGCGGCCATCGGCGTCGATGATGCAGACTTTCGATCCGCCGGCTTTCGAACGGGATCGAAGCAGGGCGTCGAAAATTGAGCGATTGTGGCGGCTGCGCGGAAAGTCGGCGCCCGAAACGCGGGTGAGGGCCGTATCCGGCGCGTCCATGGGATCGAGCGGACCATCCACTGCGACACCCTCCGGCGCGAACGCCGATGCCGTACCATCGTTCATGTATGTCTCCCGTGCGGTCCTGTTTCCGGACCTTCTGTTCGCACAGGTTATTCAAGCGCGCGCTTGGATGAAAGGGCGGAAACAGGAGTCCGGTTCACTGCAAAAAATTTATCGAAAAACGAAAAATCTCTTTCATATCGAAATTCGATATGGTAGGTCTGGAATCAACGCTGGGGAGCGTAGAACCGCATCGCGGTTCACGACTGGAGACGGTTTTATGAAGACCCTTTCTCTGGGCGCGGCCGCGCTGGCCTTGATCGGCGCGGCGGGTTGCACGAATGCGGCCATGGCCCACGGCACGGATGCGCAAGGCTCCGGCATTTCGATCGGCGGGAACATGACCCGCACCCTCGATCAGGACGGCGATCTGTCGCTGATCGGTGGCAATATGGACCTCCGCGGCCGCGTTGGCGGCGATGTCAGCCTGGTTGGCGGCAATATCGAGCTCGATCTCGACATCGGCGGCGAGCTTTCGGTCGCCGGCGGCAATATGGAAGTCGACGGTTCGATCGGTGAGGGCGCGTCCATCGCGGGCGGCGACATCGAATGGAATGCTGACGTTGCGCAGGATCTCGAAATCGCCGGCGGCGATCTGACGATTGATTCCGCGATCGGCGGCGATCTGGAAGCGGCCAGCGGCGAGATGGAAATCACGCGCGGCTCGCACATTCGCGGCAATGCCGAACTGGCCGCTGCCGAAATCCAGCTGAACGGTCAGATCGACGGCACGCTCGAAGCCGCGGGCGCTTTCGTTCAGGTGCGCGGTGAAGTCGGCGGCGAAGCCTGGCTGATGGCCGATCCTCATGAGGGCCGCCGCGGCTGGCATGCCGAAATCGATGAGGACGGAGCCCGTGCCGGCAGCACGAATGGTCTCGTTGAAATCAGCGGAGAGTTTGGTGATGCGCTCCATGTCTGCGCGCGCCGGGTGAACTTCCTGCGCAATGCGAGCGTCGAAGGTCCGATCCATGTCTGGGCCGATTCAGAACCCGAAGTCGCCGATGCGGCAGAACTCGGTTCGGTCTCGTTCGAAAACCGGAACGGCCGCGACTGTGACGACATTTTCGACGACCTCGACAGGCGTTGAATGAACCCCATTTCATCTGGTCCCGTCACGCCGGGGGGCGAAGGGAGTTACCGATGTTTCTGAAGAGACTCATCCTGGCTGCAGGGCTGGCTGTCGCCCTCGCATCGCCGGTCAGCGCACAGGTTATTGGCGGCGAGGTCGACATGGATGTCGACCGCGACGGCGATCTCACCATTTTCGCGGGCGAGGTTGATGTCCGCGGCCGGATCGGCGGTGAATTGCGCGCCATCGGCGGCGACATGAATGTCGATGCGCAGATCGGCGGCGACGCCAATCTCGCGGGCGGTGATATCCGGGTCCGAGGCTCCGTGGGTGGCGATCTCAGCGTCGCGGGCGGCGATCTCGATATCGAAACCGTTGTTTCCGGCACGGCTGATCTCGCGGGCGGCGTCGTTCACGTGAACGCGCCCGTCGCGGGGCGGGTCAGCGCCGCTGGCGGCTTCATCGAGCTCGATCGCGATTTCAGCGGCAGTGACGGCGTCGACCTCGTTGCCGAACAGATCGTCATTCGCGGGTCGGTCACCGGCGATGCCGATCTGTCGGGTGATGAAATCACGATCGAAGGCACGATCAACGGCGATGTCGATACCTATGCGGACTATGTCCGTATCGCCCCCGGCGCGACCATCTCCGGCGAACTGCGTCACCGCGGCCCCAATGAACCCGATGTCGGTGCAGGGGCCACGATCACCGGCGGCGTCGACTACACCAATGCGGTCTATATCGATGAATTCGATTTTGACGGTGTCGATCTCGATCTCGATTTCGCACCGCCCGGGCCGGTCATCGGTGCCTTCTTCGTCGGTTTCTACTTCCTGTTCTTCCTGCTCGCGTCTGCTCTGATGCCCAATGGCGTCACGCGCATGGTCGGCGAATTCCGGGCCCGTCCGGTGGTCGCACCGCTGATCGGATTCGTGACCTGGGCCTTCTGGCCGATCATCCTCGTGGTCGGGATCATCCTTCTGGCGATCACCATCGTCGGCGCGCTTCTGATCCCGTTCTGGATCCTGGTCGTCTTCTTCGTCCTGTCGCTGTCCTATCCCTTTGGCGCAGCGGCGATCGGCGACCTCGTCTTCAACCGCAAGGGGACCGGCCTCGGTCTTGGCATGCGGCTCCTCACCACGCTCGGCGTGCTGGTGCTCGCCGCGGCCTTGTGGGTCGTGCCCTTCCTCGGAGTGGTCGGCTGGTGCGTCCTGACCTGGATCGGCCTCGGAGCCTGGCTGTTCGCCCTTGGGAAACGTGAACCGGTTGTAACGCAGCCCGCCGCGTGACGACCTGAAACGCGCGTCTTATACCTGACCCCGGAGGCACTGGACGCCTCCGGGGGAGACTGCTGTGAGACACCTGATTCTGGCCGTTGTGGCCATTTCGGCGTTCTCGGCCAATGCCGAGGCCCAGACCATCCGTCAGACCGTCAGCGATTACCGCGACGCTTTCCGTCAGCTCGAGAACGAGGACTGGCCGACGCCGAACGAGATTCGTCCTGCGCATGGCGCGCCCGGGCCGGAATACTGGCAGCAGCAAGTCGATTACTGGATCGATGTCCGCCTCGACGAGGACGAAAAGCGCATCAGCGGCATCGCCGAGATCACCTATCACAACAACTCGCCCTTCGCGCTCGAATACCTCTGGTTCCTGATGGACCAGAACCGCTTCCGCCGAGACAGCTGGGACAATCTCACCCGGACGGTATCGAGCACCGACCAGATTTCCTCCGGCGCCGCCCGCCGCATGATGCGGATGCAGGAATGGGAGGGCGGTTTCGATGTCGGAACTGTCACCGATTCCGAAGGCCGCGCGCTTGAGACCCGCCTCGTCGACACGCTCATGCGGATCGACCTGCCCGATGCGCTTCAGCCCGGGGAGGAAGTCTCCTTCACCATCTCCTGGGAATACAATCTGCCCGAGGAAAACGTGGTCGGCGCACGAGCCGGCTATGAATGTTTCGAGGAAGAGACCGAAAACGGCGACTGCATCTATCTCGTCGCGCAATGGTTCCCGCGTGCCGCCGCCTTCACCGATTATGAGGGCTGGCACAACCTGCCCTTCCTCGGCAGCGGTGAATTCACGCTGGAGTTCGGCAATTACGAGGTCGCGATCACCGTTCCGGCCGACTTCATCGTCGCTGCGACCGGCGAGCTTCAGAACCCGGAGAACGTCCTGACGCAGGCCCAGCGTGACCGTCTGGAACAGGCCATGACGTCCGAAGAGCCGGTCTTCGTCGTGACGCGCGAGGAAGCGCTCGCCAACGAGCGCGAAGGCACGGACGAGACCGCCACCTGGCAGTTCCGCGCCGAGAATGTCCGCGATTTCGCCTGGGCCGGCTCGCGCAAATTCATCTGGGACGCACTCGGCGTCGAGCAGGACGGGGAAGGGGAGTATCCCGATACCGTCCTCGCCATGTCCTTCTACCCGAACGAGAACGAGCCGATCTGGTCGGCCTATTCGACCCGGGTGATCGAGCACACGCTGGACGTCTATTCCAGCTTTTCCTTCCCCTATCCCTATCCGACCGCGCAGTCCGTTTCCGGTCCGGTCGGCGGGATGGAATACCCGATGATCACCTTCAACGGGCCGCGCACGGTTCGTGACGAGGACGGTAACGTCACCTATTCGCGGGGCACGAAGCGCTTCCTGATCGGCGTCGTCGCGCACGAGATCGGCCACATCTACTTCCCGATGACGGTCAATTCCGACGAGCGCCAGTGGACCTGGATGGACGAGGGGATCAACTCCTTCCTCGACTTCATGACCCAGCGTCTGTGGGAAGAGGACTATCCGACGAATGAAGCCGAGCCCGACAACATCATCGGCTACATGACCTCCTCGAACCAGCAGCCGATCATGACCCAGTCGGATGCGGTGACGGCACTCGGCCCGAATGCCTATTCGAAGCCGGCGACCGCGCTGGTCATCCTGCGCGAGACGATTCTCGGCCGTGAACTGTTTGACGAAGCCTTCCGGACCTATGCCCGGCGCTGGCGCTTCAAGCGCCCGACGCCCTACGACTTCTTCCGCACGATGGAAGAGGTGTCGGGCCATGATCTTGATTGGTTCTGGCGCGGCTGGTTCTACTCGACCGAGCACGTCGATATCGGTCTCGAATCCATCGTTCTCGCGCAGGTCGATACTGGGAATCCGGAAATCGAGAACGCGCTCGCCCGCGAGGAAGAGGACGCGCTTCCGGAATCGCTGACCCAGCGGCACAACCGCGAGGCGGGCATCCAGACCTATGCCCAGCGCAATCCCGAAGTCGTCGACTTCTACAGCCTCAATGACGAGCACATCGTCACCAATGCCCAGCGGCGCACCTATGAGCGCTATCTGGAAGGGCTGGAGGACTGGGAGCGCGAATTCCTCGAAAGCGGGACCAACATCTATCTGATGACCTTCCGCAATGATGGCGGCGTGGTGATGCCGATCATCCTCGACCTCAGCTTCTCCGACGGGACGACGGAACATGTCCGCATCCCGGCGCAGATCTGGCGCCGCAATGCGCACGAGGTGACCTGGCAGTACGCAACCGACCGCGAGCTCGTCCGGCTGGAAATCGACCCGCTGCACGAGATCGCCGATGCCGACCGGTCGGACAATGTCTTCCCGCCGGAGATCCGCCGCTCGCGGATCGAGCTCTACCGGTCCTCGCAATCGACCAACATGATGCAGGACATGGATCTGACCGTGTCGAACGACAGCCTCGACACGCGTCCGGAACGCGGAGGCGACGACGAGTGAACCCGGTCCGCGCCCTCGCAATCGGTCTGGCGGCGAGCCTTGCGCTCGCTGCCGCGCCGTCTGCCTGGGCGCACCGCATCCACTCGGCCCTGACCGAGGTCCGCCCGAACGAGAACACTGGCGAACTGGAGGTCGCACACCGTGTTTTCTTCCACGATCTCGAAGTGGCGCTGATCGAATCCGGCATGGATGATGACACCGCACCACTTGGCGAAGACTGGCTGAACGCAGCCGGCTCCTATGCGCAGGACCGGTTCGACATCGATGTGGCCGGTGCATCCCTGCAACTCGACTATGTCGGAGCGGAGATCGACGGCCAGTTCGCCTGGATCTATTTCGTGGCCCCGATGCCGGACGAGTACGACACCGTAAGTATCGATAATCGCTTGTTGATCGACGCATTTCCCGATCAGGCGAACATGACGAATGTCATCCGCGGCAGCGTGGTGCGCACGGTTCTTCAGATACCGGGACGGCGCGGAACCGGAACGATCGACTTCCCCGACCGCTGACCCGGCTTGAAGTGAAGGCCCAACAGCGCCATTTTCCGCCGCGTTATGGCGACCCTGATCGATAATCTCTCCGAAGCCGCCAAGGCGCGCGCTGCCCGTCACCCGGAAAAGCAGAAGCGTCCGGATTCACCCATCCAGCGCAAGCCGGACTGGATCCGCGTCCGCGCGCCGATGGGTGAAGTCTTCTCCGAGACCAAGAAGCTCGTGAAGGAGAACGGGCTCGTGACCGTGTGCGAGGAGGCCGGCTGCCCGAATATCGGGGAATGCTGGTCGCAGAAGCACGCCACCTTCATGATTCTGGGCGACACCTGCACCCGCGCCTGCAGCTTCTGCAATGTGAAGACGGGCATGCCCGCGCCGGTCGATCATGACGAGGCGCGCCGGATCGGCGAAGCCGTCCTGACGATGAGCCTCGAACACGTCGTGATCACCTCGGTCGACCGCGACGATCTCGATGATGGCGGTGCCCAGCATTTCGAGGACGTGATCAACGCGATCCGCAGCGCCTCTTCGAAGACGACGATCGAAATCCTGACGCCGGACTTCCTGCGCAAGGCCGGGGCGCTCGAACAGGTCGTCGATGCGCGCGCCGACGTGTTCAATCACAATCTCGAAACCGTGCCGCGGCTCTATCTCTCGATCCGCCCGGGTGCGCGTTATTACCACTCCCTCCGCCTTCTGGAGCGGGTGAAGGAACGCGACCCCTCCCAGTTCACCAAGTCCGGCATCATGGTCGGCCTCGGCGAGACGAAGGAAGAGGTGATGCAGGTGATGGACGACATGCGCTCCGCCGGCATCGACTTCCTGACCATCGGCCAATACCTGCAGCCGACCCGCAAGCACGCGCCGGTCGACCGCTTCGTGACGCCGGAGGAGTTCCGCGCCTATGAGACGATCGCGCGGGCCAAGGGCTTCCTGATGGTCTCGGCCACGCCGCTGACCCGGTCGAGCTACCACGCGGGCGACGACTTCAAACGGCTCCGTGCCGCACGCGAAGCGGAACTGGCGAAGGCGTGAGCAGCCGACTGCATGAACGCATGCGTATCCGGCACCGGCCGGAGGACGTATTCGAACTCGTCTCCGACGTGCGCCGCTACCCGCAATTCATCAAATATCTGAGTGCCTTGCGTGTGCGCATAGAGCGCACGGAAGGCTCGATGACGCATCTCGAAGCCGAGGCAGTCGCGCGCTACCGTTTCGTGACCGAACGCTTCACCACGGCCGTGGCGCTTGATCGCGACGTGCTGGGGGTCGAGGTCTCGCTCATCGAAGGTCCGTTCCGGACGCTTCAGAATGCCTGGGTGTTCCACCGCTTGGGTGACGGCTCGACTCTGGTCGATTTCATGATCGACTTCGAATTTTCCAATCCGCTGCTACAGATGTTGCTGGCCGCGAACAAGGAACGCGCGGTTCACTTCATCATCGATGCCTTCCGCAGCGAGGCGGACAAGCGCTACGAGATGGTCGGCTCGGAGGACTACGACTGGTCAGCCGATCGCATCGCGAAGTAGCTGAAGCGCGAACCGGACCGTCTCGGTGCGGACATTCGGCCGGCCGAGCGCCCCGAATTCCTTCTTGTAAGCCGTCACGCCATCAGGACCCGCCAGTCCGAACCAGACAAGACCTTCGGGCTTGCTCTCCGATGCGCCCGGACCCGCGACGCCGGTCACGGCGACCGCGAATTGCGCGTTCGAATTGGTTTTCGCACCGGTCGCCATGGCGCGGGCCACCTCTTCTGACACCGCCCCCGGACCGGGATGCTCGAACAGATCCACCGGGACGTCCAGCATGTCGTGCTTCGCGGCGTTCGAATACGTGATGAAGCCACGGTCGACGACATCGGAACTGCCCGCGATCTCGGTCAGGCTGGCGGCGATCAGTCCGCCGGTGCAGCTCTCCGCGGTCGCGACTTTCACGCCGGCCTTGCGCGCGCGCTCCAGCACCTCGTTGGCGAGTTCGCGGAGGCACGTTGCGGGCAGGGCGCCCACGCCCCGGCGCACCGTGACACTGGCCTGCGCCGCCAGGCCTTCG
This sequence comes from Alphaproteobacteria bacterium, assembly GCA_016124205.1. GTDB lineage: Bacteria > Pseudomonadota > Alphaproteobacteria > Caulobacterales > Maricaulaceae > Hyphobacterium. The sequence goes on along the minus strand of WGOD01000001.1, from coordinate 360,394 downwards.
CGGCGGCCGGTAAAGCCCAGTCCTTCGGTGGTGGTTGCCTTCACACTCACCCGGGCCAGGGGAATCTCCAGGATTTCCGCGATGCGCGCGCGCATGGCCTCGCGGTATTTCGAGACCTTGGGCCGTTCGCAGATCAGCGTCACATCGACATGCCGGACATCCGCGCCGGCCGAACGCGCCAGTCCGGCGGCGTGCTGCAGGAAGCGGTCAGATGATGCGCCGCGCCATTGCGGATCACTCGGCGGAAAGTGCTGGCCGATATCCCCCGCGGCGATCGCACCGAGCAGCGCGTCGGTGATCGCATGCAGTCCGGCGTCGGCGTCGGAATGACCGACAAGGCCGAGCCCTTCCTCGACCCGGATACCGCACAGCATCATGTGGTCCGCCGGTTCCAGCCGGTGCACGTCGAACCCGTTTCCCGTCACGCAATCGCCGCTGGTCAAGATCCGCTCCGCCCGTTCGAAATCGCTTGCGAGGGTCAGTTTGAAATTCTCCTCTGCGCCCTCCACCAGAGCGACGTCCAGACCGGCGGCTCGTGCCACTTCCGCGTCGTCGGCCATCGCGGCATCGCGGGGCAGATGATCATAGGCCGCTTTCAATGCCTGCAGACGAAAGCCTTGCGGCGTCTGTGCCCGGAACAGGTCGGCCCGGTCCACGGCCTCACCGGCCATCCCGTCCGCGCCGCGCCAGAGCGCATCCGAGACCGGCAGGACGGGCAGGGCGCCGCCGCTCCGCTCCAGTGCTTCAATCACGCGGCTGATGACGGCGCCGGAAACCAGTGGCCGCGCCGCATCGTGGATCAGGACCTGATCCGTACCGGCGGGAAGGGCAGCCAACCCGGCCCGGACGGAGGCGGTCCGGGTCTCACCACCCGGCACGAGGTCCGCATCGATCCCGCCGAGGGCGTCGTGCGCGAGCCGCGCATCGTCAGGATGGATCACGACCACGAGCGTCTCGACACCGGGATGCCGGTCGAACGCTTCGGTCGTTCGGCGAAGAACAGGGACACCGCCCAGCATCCGGTATTGCTTCGGAACACCGCCACCCGCGCGAACGCCGCGTCCTGCGGCAACGATGATGGCGGCGGTGCGGGGCATTGCGGCTCCGGTCAGGTTTCACTAGGGTCCGCGCCGATTTCAGACAGGAACGGCCCAAAGTCCAGCCCATGACGGTGAAGATCGGAAATCATGCCGTGCGCGCGCCCGTTCTGCTGGCGCCGATGTCGGGCGTCACCGACCTGCCCTTCCGGCGGCAGGCCTGGGCGTTCGGCGCCGGTCTGGTCTTCAGCGAGATGGTCGCCAGCGAAAGCCTGGCACAGGGCCGCGACGACGTGATCCGCCGCATGGCCCGGGACGATACGGGCGGCGGTCCGCACATCGTCCAGCTGGCCGGCCGCGAAGCGAAATGGATGACGGTCGGTGCGGAACTCGCCGCCGAGGCCGGTGCGGACATCATCGACATCAATATGGGCTGTCCGGCGAAGCAGGTGACGCGCGGCCTGTCCGGCTCGGCGCTCATGCGCGACCTCGACCATGCCATGACGCTGGTCGAGGCCACAGTCGCCGCCGTCTCGGTTCCGGTGACCCTGAAAATGCGGCTCGGCTGGGACCACGACAGCATCAACGCGCCGGAACTTGCGCGTCGCGCGCAGGATGCCGGGGTGCAGATGGTCACGGTGCATGGCCGCACGCGACAGCAATTCTACAAGGGTCAGGCGGACTGGTCCGCCGTTCGCGCCGTTCGTGAGGCCATCACCATTCCGCTTGTTGTCAACGGCGATATCGGAACCGCCGGGCAGGCCCGTAAGGCGCTCAACCGTTCCGGAGCGGACATGGTGATGATCGGCCGGGCGGCCCAAGGCCTGCCCTGGTTGCCGGGTCAGATTGCTGCCGAACTGGAAGGGCGGGCGTTCCATGTTCCGCTGGACCGCAAGATCGAAGCGCTGGCTCAGCAGTTGCGCGACTCGATCGCGCTTTACGAAGACCACATCGGTATCCGGATGATGCGCAAGCATTTCGCTTCCTTCGTTGAGGCGGAAATGCCCGAAGCGGATCAACCGGCACTCCGCGCCGCACTCTGCCGTGCCGTAACCGAAACCGAAGCCCTGAACGCGCTCGACGCCTGCCGCCGGATGGCGGAGCCCAAAGTCGCCGCCTGAACCGCTGTTGCGGGAACAACACATCGCTGTTGATTGTCGGCAACAGGCGGGTTTAATGTCCTGATGTGACCGCGACTTCCGCAACGCCCTCCCGTGCCTCACGGCGCAAGATCAGCCCGCCAAGCCTCTATTCGAGCCTGGTTGGCGGCGGGTTTGCGATCGCCATCGTCATTCTCGCCGCGTCGGCTTTCCAGCTGATCCTGGGCAATGAGGCCGGCTCGGGCGGGTCATCCCCGCTCCGCATCCTCCTTTACATCAACATCGTCATCATCGCCGGTCTGGCCATCGTGGTCGGTTGGCGCGTCGCGCGCCGCCTGACCGGGCGGCGCTTTGGTGAACCCGCGCCACGCCTCCACCTGCGCTTCATCGCGATGTTCACGATTGCCGCGGCGATCCCGACCATCCTCGTCGCGGTGTTTCTCGGCGGGGTGCTTACCCGGGGTGTTGAATACTGGTTCGGCGAACGCGTCAGCGCGGTGGTCGAGGGCGCGGCCAGCGCCGCGCGTGAAGTCGTGGAGCGCGAGGCCGGCGAAGCGTCAGAACAGATGCGTCTGATGTCGCTCGACCTCAGTCAGCCCGATGCGGTCACGGCGTTTTCCAACGCGCGGATCCAGTACACCCAGTATCTGCGTCAGCAGACGATCGTGCGCGGCTTTCAGGCCTCCTACATCGTGGACGGGCAGGGCACCGTTCTGGCGCGTGCGGAGACGCCCGACAGCCCGGCCTTCATCCCGCCCTCGCCACGCCTGTTCGAACTTGCGGGCGACGGCGACATTGGCGTGTCGACCCCGGAACAGGCGAGCGCGGGCGACGCCTCGATGCGCGCCCTGATGCAGATGACGGCTTATGAAGACGCCTATCTCTACGTCTTCCTGAACATCGACCTTTCTGTTCTGCAACGCGCTGAAACGGCGATCGTCGAGCTCAGGAACGCCGGTCAGCGCGAAGCCCAGCTCGGCCCGATCTACATCCTCGTCTATCTCGAGACGGCCTTGCTGATCGTGCTGGCGGCGATCTCGCTGGCGCTCGGCGCGGCAACCCGGATCGTCCGGCCTGTTTCCAATCTCGTCGGCGCGGCGGAACGCGTGCGGCGCGGTGATCTGGACGCAAGGGTCGAGGTGAAGCGCGAGGACGACGAGATCGCCACGCTCGGCCTCGCCTTCAACCGGATGACGCGGCAACTGCGCGGACAGCGGCGTGAGCTGGTTGCATCCCACGCGCAATCCGAACGGCGCCGGGCCTTCACCGAAGCCGTGCTGGCCGGCGTGACGGCCGGCATCATCGGTCTCGACGAGGACAATTGCGTCACCCTGGTGAACCGTTCGGCCTGCGCGCTGCTTGAACGCGACGAGGAAGACCTTGTCGGCCATCCGATCGGAGAGGTCGCACCCGCGCTTCTGGCCGCCGTCGATGCCGCCCGGAAGCGTCCGGGCGATGTCGCCGAAATGCAGACCGAAATCGAATCCTCAGACGAAGCGGCGCTGTCGCTGAATGTCCGCGCCGCGGTCACGTCCGATGCCGGTCTGGTTCTGACGTTCGACGACGTTTCGCGACTCGTCGCCGCGCAGCGCAATGCCGCCTGGCGCGACGTCGCCCGCCGTATCGCGCACGAGATCAAGAACCCGCTGACCCCGATCCAGCTCTCGGCCGAGCGGCTGCGCCGGAAATACCGCAAGCATGTCGAGGATCATGACGTCGAGACGTTCGACCGCTGCACCGACACGATCGTGCGCCAGGTCAGCGATATCGGCCGCATGGTCGACGAATTCTCGTCCTTCGCCCGCATGCCGACGCCGAAAGTCGCCCCCGCGGACGTGACTTCAATGGTGCAGAGCGCGGTATTTGCGCAGCGCGTCGCCAGTCCGGATCTGAAGGTCGAGTTCACGGCAGGACAGGAGCCTGTTCGCGCGCTGTGCGACGAACGCCTCGCGGTTCAGGCGCTGGCCAATATCCTGAAGAATGCCGCGGAAAGCGTGACCGCACGCTGTGACCGCGATGGCGGCAAGGCGCTGCAGGGCCGGATCGCGGTCACGCTGACCCCCGAGCACGGCTATGCCGTCATCGAGGTCTGCGACAACGGTCTGGGCTGGCCGACCCCGGACCGCGAACGCCTGACCGAGCCCTACATGACGACCCGCGAGAAAGGGACCGGTCTTGGCCTCGCGATCGTGAAGCGCGTCATGGAAGACCACCAGGGCCGCCTCGAACTCGACGTCCCCGAATCCGGAACGGGCGCCATTGTGCGACTTTTCTTCCCGCTGGCCGACATGGTCGAGACCACGGCCGCAACGACTGAAACAGGAGCGTAAACCGTCATGGCGAAAGACATCCTGATCGTCGATGACGAGGACGATATTCGCGACCTCATCTCCGGACTCCTCGAAGACGAGGGCTATCAGGCCCGGGAAGCGGCCGACGCCGACGGGGCGCTGCAGGCGATCCGGTCGCGCAAGCCGTCGCTGATCGTCCTCGATGTCTGGCTGCAGGGCAGCCGTCTCGACGGGATCGAACTCCTCGATGTCATCCGCAAGACCGATCCGGACCTGCCGGTGATCGTGATCTCGGGGCACGGGACGATCGAGACCGCCGTCGCGGCGATCCGGAAGGGCGCTTACGACTTCCTCGAAAAACCGTTCAAGAGCGACAAATTGCTCGTCACCGTCGAGCGCGCGCTCGAAACGTCCCGCCTCCGCCGCGAGAATGCCGAGCTGCGCACCAAGGTCGATCTCGAAACCGAGCTGGTCGGCAAGTCGCCGCTTATCGCCCAGCTGCGCCATCTGATCGACCGGGTCGCGCCAACCAATTCGCGCGTCCTGATTTCCGGACCGGCCGGATGCGGCAAGGAGCTGGTCGCCCGTCTGATTCATGCGAGTTCTCCGCGCGCAGACGCCGGCTTCATCGCGGTCAATGCCGCCGGCATGGCCCCGGAAAAGGTCGAAGAAGAATTGTTCGGCCACGAGGGCGAAGACGGAACGGTCACCCGCGTCGGGCTCCTGGAGCGTGCCCATGGCGGCACGCTCTTCCTCGACGAGATCGGCGACATGCCGACCGCCTCGCAGAACAAGCTGCTGCGCATGTTGATCGACCAGCGCTTCCACCGTCTGGGCGGTACGACGGACGTCCAGGTCAATGTCCGGGTCGTCTCGAGTTCCTCGAAGGATCTGCGCGACCTGATCGGGCAGGGGCGGTTCCGCGAGGATCTCTACCACCGCATCGCCGTGGTCCCGGTCCAGATCCCGGCGCTGGCCGACCGGCGCGAGGATATCCCTTTGCTCGTCGACCATTTCATCACGCGGATCACGTCCATGTCCGGCCTCAGCCGGCGGCAGATCGGCGAGGACGCCATGGCCGCGCTGCAGGCGCATGACTGGCCCGGCAATGTCCGCCAGTTGCGCAACAATGTGGAGCGACTGCTGATCCTCGCCTCCGGCGACGACGACCAGCCGATCACGCTTGATTCGCTGCCGTCGGAAGTCGCGGGCCGCGAGACCAGCGAGGCCGGGTTCGATGCCGAACGGATGATCGCCCTGCCGCTACGCGAGGCGCGCGAGAATTTCGAACGCGAATATCTGAAGGCCCAGATCAGCCGGTTCGGCGGGAACATCTCGCGCACGGCGGCCTTTATCGGCATGGAACGTTCGGCGCTTCACCGGAAGCTCAAATCACTGGGTGTGACGCCCGCCTCGGCACGAGCCGATCTCGACGATATGATCGAGTAGGGATCGCGGGAGATTTCACATGAAAGCTGTCGTCTGCGGTGCAGGCCGCGTCGGATACGGGATCGCCCGCGCCCTGTCGCGAGAAGGCAATTCGGTGACGGTTGTCGACTGGTCGCCGGAACTGATCAACAAGATCACGACCGATCTCGATGTGCGCGGCGTTGTGGGTCACGGCTCGCACCCGGACGCGCTGGAGCGCGCCGGAGCGGCGGACGCGGAATTGCTGGTCGCCGTCACCTATTCCGACGAAACCAACATGATCGCCTGCCAGGTCGCGCATTCGCTGTTCAACACGCCGATGCGTATCGCGCGGGTCCGGGCGCAAAGCTATCTGGAACCGGCCTGGCGCGACCTGTTCACCACCGGCCACCTGCCGATCGACGTGGTGATTTCGCCTGAACTGGAAGTCGGCCGGGCGATTCTGCAGCGGGTGGAAACGCCCGGCGCCTTCACCACCGCCCTGTTCGCGGGTGGCCGTATCCAGCTGCTTGGACTTCAGGTTGATGAGAACTCGCCGGTCGCCGGCTCCTCGCCCGACCAGTTGCGTGAACTCTTCCCGGATCTGCGCCTGACGCTGGTGGGCATCGACCGCGACGGCAAGCTCTTCATTCCGGATCGGTCCGACCCGCTTCTGGCCGGCGATGAAGCCTATCTGGTGATCGAGCCGGCCCGGCTCGACCGCGTGCTCGACATCTTCGGCCGCGCCAGCGAGAAGGTGCGCCGCGTGGTGATCGTGGGCGCCGGCAATATCGGGGTTTATGTCGCCCGCTCGCTGGAACGGCTCGGCGGCCTGAAGGTCCGCCTCATTGAAGCCGACAAGAAGAAGGCCGAAGCGGCTGCCGACCAGCTGCGCAAGACGGTCGTGCTGCACGGTGACGGCCTGTCGCCGAGCCTGCTGCGTGAAGCCGCTGCCGACCGCGCCGAACTCGTCGTCTGCGTCACCAATGACGACAAGGTCAATCTGATGAGCGCGGTTATGGCGAAGCGGGAAGGGGCCGCGCGCACGATCTGCCTCGTCAATGAGCAGGCGTTCGCCGATCTTCGCGAGCCGCTTGATATCGACGCCTTCATCGACCCGCGCTCGACGACGGTTTCCACCATCCTCCAGCACATTCGCCGGGGCCGGATCACCGGCCTGCAATCGCTCGGCGGTGGCAAGGCCGAAGCCTTGGAAGGCGTGGCGCTGGCGACCTCGCCGCTCGTCGGCAAGTCGATCGACGACATGGACCTGCCCGATGGCGTCACGCTCGGCGCCGTCGTGCGCGGCGACAAGGTGCTGATGCCGGGCGACGGCGAAACCGTCCGGGAAAATGACCGTGTCCTTCTGTTCGCGGAAACAGCGCTCGTGACCAAGGTCGAGCAGCTTTTCCGGGTCAGCCTCGAATACTTCTGATGCGCTAGCGTGGGCAGTCTCGCCTTCCTCCGGCCCCTCGGGCTCAGCTGGATCGCTCTCGGCATTTTCATGATCGCCGCCAGCCTCCTGGCGCTGATCTTTTCGCTGATGGCAGCGGCCGTGGCCTATGCCGTCACCGCGCTTCTGCCGCTTCTGGTCGGCGGGGTCGTGGCACTGGCCACCAGCCAGTCAGGCACGCGAACCCGCGGTGCGGACGTCTCCGCCTTCGTTGCACTCGCCTGGGCTATCTCACCCCTCTTTGCAGCGCCTGCCTTCGCGCTGCTTGTTCCTGAGTTCACGGCGATGGACTCGATTTTCGAGGCCTATTCCGCGCTGACCACGACAGGCGCCATTCTCGTCGCACCGGCGGAGGCGGGCCGGGAGGTCGTACTCTGGCGCTGCGTGATGAGTTTTGCCGGCGGCTTCGGCACGCTGGTCTTCGCGGCGGGTTTGCTCGCCGTGCTCGATCGCGGTGCGCAACAGCTGCGCAAGACCATCCTGCTGACCGTGGATCAGGAGAATGTGTTTTCGCACCTCCACGTCGCGGCGCGGCGGATTTTCGCGGTCTATGGCCTGCTGACGCTTCTCTGCTTCGTGCTTCTGCTGATCAGCGGCGTGCCGGCTTTCGACTCGATCTGCCTGTCACTCTCGGCCCTCTCCACGGGAGGATACAGTCCGGTGGGCGGGCCGCTGACTCTGCACTATCCGGCGATGGCCACGGTAATCCTCTGCGGCGCCTGTCTGATCGCCTCGATCAATATCGCCGTGCTCTGGACGCTCAATCGCGGCCATGACTGGCGGCCCGATCCGGAAATGATCGGCTTTTTCGGCTTATTGCTCGCGCTTTGGGCGATATCCATGGTTTCGGTCGATGCCGCGCACCCGTTCTCGACCCTGGCTGAAGCGATATTCGCCATCACCACGGCTGGCTTTACGGCCAGCGCGGACAGCGGCTTCCTGCCGGTCGCGGCCCTGTTCGTGGCCCTTGTCGGCGGTTCGGCGGCCTCGACGACCGGCGGGATCAAGGTCTCGCGCTTCGTTTTGCTCTGGCGGCAGATCTTCACCGATCTCGGCCGCCTGCCGCACCCGTCGAGCGTGCTCAACATGCGCTATCGCAACAAGGATGCGCGCAGTGGCGGCTTTACCGCGCTCTGGACGACCGTGCTCGCCTTCGTCGCGACCGTCACGATCTCGACCGTCATCGGATCAGCGCTTGGCGACGGCTTCGAACAGGGCTGGACGGCTTCGATGGCCGCGATCGCCAATGCCGGCCCTCTGTTCGACCGCGCCGAGGGCGGGCAGAGCTGGGCGGTGTTCTCGACGCCGAACCAGATTCTCTTCATCGTCGTGATGGTGCTCGGGCGGCTGGAAATCATGGCCGGAGCCGCCGCATTGCTCGCCATCCTCAGAAAGGACTGACACCCCATGCCCCGCATTGCCTATGTCGACGGTGCCTTTCTGCCCCATGCCGATGCGGCCGTGCATATCGAGGATCGCGGCAACCAGTTCGCCGATGCCGTCTACGAGGTCTGGGCGGTGCGGGCAGGGGGCTTGCTCGACACGCCGGGGCATCTGGGACGCCTGCGGCGGTCGCTTGGCGAGTTGCAGATCACCGTGCCGATGAGCGACGCGGCGCTGACTCTCGTCCTGCATGAGATCGTGCGGCGTAACCGGCTCCGCAACGGTCTGATCTACCTGCAGGTTTCGCGCGGCGTGGCCCCGCGCGACCATGCCTTTCCGACGCCACCGGTCCAGCCGACCGTCATCGTGACCGCAAAACGCACCGATCTGGCGGCCGCCGAAACCAAGGCGAAGAAAGGGATCGGCGTCATTACCTTGCCCGACATCCGGTGGGGACGGCGCGACATCAAGACGGTGTCCCTTCTGCCCAACGCGCTCGCCAAGCAAGCCGCGAAGGAAGCGGGTGCCGGCGAGGCGTGGCTGATCGATCCGGACGGAACCGTGACCGAAGGATCGTCCTCCAATGCCTGGATCCTGACCGCAGACAACGTGCTCGTCACGCGCGCCGCATCCAATTCCATTCTGAACGGAATTACGCGTCTGGCCGTGATCGAAGCTGCCAGTGGCGAGAAGATCCGCTTCGAAGAACGCGCCTTCACGCGAGACGAGGCCCTGGCCGCGAAAGAGGCTTTCGTGACCTCCGCCTCGGCCCATGTCACGGCCGTGGTGACGATCGACGGTCAGAAGATCGGCGATGGCAAGCCGGGGCCGGTGGCAAACGCGCTCCGCAAAGCCTATCTTGCCGCAGCGCGGCAAAATTCTGTTGCGCCGCACAAAAGAGAGGCCGGTCCACTGGTTGCGCGCAGGGCGAAGCGGCGTATACCTTGATGGCATTGAGTGTGTGAGCCGCGCGAGTCGCGGGGAGAAAAGGCATGTCCCAGGAAAAAAAACAAAATTTGCAGGACGTGTTTCTGAACGCGGTCCGGAAATCGAAAACCCCGCTGACGATCTTTCTGGTCAATGGCGTGAAGCTTCAGGGGATTGTCACCTGGTTTGACAATTTCTGCCTTCTGCTGCGCCGCGATGGCCAGTCGCAGCTGGTCTACAAGCACGCAATCTCGACCATCATGCCGTCCCAGCCGGTTTCGCTGTTCGAAGCGGAACGCGATGACGGTGATCAGGACGGCGAGGCTTGATCGAAACCGAAACCCCGGCCGACCGGGTTTACGTCATCCATCCGCAGATCAGCGGGCGCGCCTATGATGTGGACGCCCGGCTGGAAGAGGCGTGCGGGCTCGCCGAGGCGCTCGACCTGGAACTGGCCGGCGGAGACATCACCCATGTCCGCGCCATCGATCCGGGCCGATTCTTCGGGTCCGGCAAGGCCGAACAGATCCGCGAGACGCTGGAAGAGAAGGGCGCCGCCGTCTGCGTCGTCGATGCCAAGCTCTCGCCCGTGCAGCAGCGCAATCTCGAGAAGGCGTGGAACGTCAAGGTCGTCGACCGGACGGGTCTGATCCTTGAAATCTTCGGCCGGCGTGCGCGGACCAAGGAAGGCCGGCTTCAGGTCGAACTGGCGCGCCTGGCCTATGAGCGCTCGCGCCTTGTGCGCACCTGGACCCACCTTGAACGCCAGCGCGGCGGCGGCGGTTTCCTCGCCGGTCCGGGCGAAACCCAGATCGAGACCGACCGGCGCTTGCTCGCCGACAAGATGGCGAAGCTACGCCGCGAGCTGGAAGACGTACGCCGGACCCGCGCGCTGCACCGCAAGCAACGCCAGGACGTGCCGTATCCGGTCGTGGCGCTCGTCGGCTACACGAATGCCGGCAAGTCGACCCTGTTCAACCGGATCACCGGCGCGCGCGTCCTGGCCAAGGACATGCCGTTCGCGACGCTCGACACCACGGTCCGGGCGTTTGAAACCCCGAACGGGATCAAGGCACTGATGTCCGACACGGTCGGTTTCATCATCGACCTCCCGACCGAGCTGATTGCCGCCTTCCGCGCGACCCTGGAAGAGGTGAGGGACGCCGACGTGCTGATCCATGTGATGGATGTCTCGGCCGCCGATTTCGACCTGCACCGCGCGGAAGTGGAATCCATCCTCGACGATCTCGAAGCCGGCGTGAATCACGGCCAGACGGTGATCGAGGTCTTCAACAAGATCGACCTGTGGGATGACGATCTCGACGACGCGCCGCCGAAAAAGGGCGAGGGCGTGTTCGAGACGATCGCCATGTCCGCGCTGACGGGCGAGGGCACGGAACGGTTCATGGCAGCGATCGAGCGCGCCTTGCTGGAACGGGCCCGCGTCCTGACGGTCGAACTCGCGCCGGGTGAGGGCAAGGCCCATGCCTGGCTGCATGAGCATGGCGCGGTGCTGCGCGAAACCTCGAACAGCGAGACCGGGGCGATCTCGATGACGGTGCGCCTGACCCCGGAAGACGCCGGGCGTTTCGCCGTGGCCTTCCCGAAGCACGGGCAGGAATTCTAGCGCTCGAGCGTCTTCGCCTCGACCCAGAGCGCTTCCATTTCGTCGAGAGACGTGTCTTCCGGCTTGCGCCCGGCTTCCGTCAGTCGCATTTCGATGTGCCGGAAGCGGCGCTCGAACTTGGCGTTCGCATCCCGCGCCGAGGATTCCGCGTCGAGCTTCAGCTTTCGTGCGTAATTCACGATAACGAATAGCAAATCGCCAATTTCCTCGGCGGTCTTTTCGGGGTCGCCGCTGGCCGCAGCTTCGCGCACCTCGGCCAGCTCTTCCTCGACCTTGTCCCAGACCCGTTCTGCGTCCGGCCAGTCAAAACCGACGGTGGCCGCGCGCTTTTGCAGCTTCTGGGCGCGTTTCAGGGCCGGGAGGCCGAGGGGAACATCGTCCAGGAGGCTTTCCGCGCCCTTTGTGTCCTTGCGCTCGGCCGCCTTGATCTCCTCCCAGGCCTGCGTCTGCTCGGTCGAACTGGCGTAGGACGCATCCCCGAAGACGTGCGGATGCCGGCGGATCATCTTGTCGCGGATCGACGCGGCGACGTCATTGAAGTCGAACAGACCGGCTTCTTCGGCCATGCGGGCATGGAAGATGACCTGCAGGAGGAGATCTCCGAGCTCGTCCTTGATCTCGGCCGGGTTGCCGCGGCGGATCGCGTCCTCGACCTCATAGGCTTCCTCGATCGTGTAGGGCGCGATCGTCTCGAAGGTCTGCTCCACGTCCCACGGACAACCGGTTTCCGGGTCGCGCAGCCTTGCCATGACAGCAAGGAGGTCGGCGAGGGCTTGGTCTGTTGTCTTGAACATCATGATATCAAAGGCGCATAATGAATATTATGAGACATAGGGATGGGTCGAATAGTGTGTTTTCGCACCGTCCCACGTCACACTGAGCCCGTCATGGGCTGGACGCACACCCTTCGGAAGCTTCCTGGCGAGCGTGTCGTAGTCGAGATCGATGTGAAGGTTCGTCAGAACGCCCTCCGGAATACCGGAGCGTTCCAGCCAGCCGAGCGCGTCGTTGACGGAGGCATGCGTCGGATGCTGATCCTCGCGCAGCGCATCGACGATCCAGACCTGCGCGCCGCTCAGGCTGTCGAACGCTGCGTCCGGCACGCCGTTCACGTCCGGCGAATACGCAATCGGTCCGAACCGGAACCCGGTCGACATGATCGGACCGTGATGGAGTTCAAACGGTATGATGTCGACCGCGCCGCCCGGACCTTCGACGCGAATTGGGACACCAAAATCATCCCAGACATGCGGCGTGAATAGCGGCCGGTAGAGCTTTCCATCGCCCTCAAAGGCGTAATCGAAGCGGCTCAGGAGCTCTTTGGCGGTATCGCGGCTCATGTGAACCGGCATGTGGCGGCGCGCGCGGTAAACGAAGGCGCGCAGATCGTCGATGCCGTGCGTCTGGTCGGCGTGGTCGTGCGTGATCATCACCGCGTCGATGCGCTGCAGGCCGACCGAGAGTGCCTGGGCCCGCAGATCCGGTGACGTATCGATCAGGATATTGGTGGTTTCGCCAGCTGCCAGTGCTTCGTCCGAAGCCGCAGCTTCCACCAGCAAGCTGCAGCGTCGCCTCACATTTTTCGGATTGCTCGGGTCACACGTACCCCAATCGCCGTCGGCGCGCGGCACACCACCGGACGAACCACAGCCAAGGATCGTCGCACGCAGGATCACGGCCTTGGCACCTTGTCGAATACGGCGAAAAACGCGTCTGTCGTGCGCTGTTCGCACTCCTCCCGGGACCAGTTCTTCACCGCGGCGAGACCGTCGGCGACCGCCGGAAGGAAGCTTGGCTCGTTGCGCCGACCGCGATGCGGCACCGGCGCCAGATAGGGGCAATCGGTCTCGATCATCACCTTGTCGTCCGGAACGATGTCCCGGAACACGGCACGGACATCCTCGGCCTTCTTGAAGGTCACGATGCCGGATGCGGCGAAATACGCGCCCAGTTTCACGCCGCGCCGGGCGAGGTCTGAGCCGCTAGTGTAGCAGTGCAGAAGCGGGCGAAAGGCCCCCTTCCCCATCTCCTCTTCGAGAATGTCGGCCATCATTGCGTCGGCTTCGCGCGTATGGATCACGAGCGGCAGATCGGTCCGGCGTGCCGCTTCCACATGTGCCAGGAAACTCGCCACCTGATCGGCTTCCGGGCTATACCCATAGTGGAAATCGAGCCCGGTTTCGCCGATCCCGACGACGCGCGGATGCTGCGCCAGCTCGATCAGCTCGTCGGCGGTGATGTCCGGCCGGTCCTTGGCGTGGTGCGGGTGTGCGCCGATCGTGCACCAGATGTCGTCATAGCGTTCCGCGATCGCGGAAACCGCCGGAAAATCCTTCAGTTCGCAGCAGATCGTCACCATGCGCGCCACACCGGCGGCTCGCGCGCGATCGATCACGGCGTCGAGGTCTTCGGCGAAGCTTTCGCCATGCAGATTAACGTGACTATCGACCAGCATCGGCGGCCCGGGCGGCTTCCTGCAAGCGGTGAAGCGCACTCAGCGCCACCTGTTTCGGGTCGAGATAAAGCCCGGTGCCCGCTCCGGCAAGCGCGCGCAGGTCGCGCCACGCCGCCGTCCACGGCTCGGGGTCCTGCCCGGCCTGCCCGGTCGCGCGGGCCCGTTCCATCGTCCAGGCGAGGATGCGGTCATTGAATGCATCGCGCGCCGCGTCCTTGTCCTTGCCGGTCATGCGATTGGCAAGCGCGCGGGAGCGCGCTGCATCAAGCCGAGGCAGGCCGGACAGCAACCCGTCAAGGGTTTCGGCAATGTCCTGAACCGGTGAGCGCGCCAAGGCGAGCGCTTCGCCGGGAAGACCCTTGCCGCGCCGGGCCCAGCCTTGCGGGTCCGAGACACCGCTCTGCCGCGTCAGCCAGGCCGCGGTCTCATCGATACCGGGTGCTCTCAGCGCCAGCTGGCGGCAGCGCGAGCGGATCGTCGGCAACAGCTTGCCGGGCGTATGCGTGAGCAGGAACAGGATCGTCCGCTGCGGCGGTTCTTCCAATGATTTCAACAGCGCGTTGGCCGCATTCGGATTCATTTCGTCAACGCTGTCGACAATGGCCACGCGCCAGCCGTCGGCGCCGGCACTGAGCGAGAAAAACTCCCCCACCCGCCGCAGCTCGTCGACCGTGATGACCGACTTGAACTTCTTGGTCTTGTCGTCCCAGGGCCGCCGGATCACCAGAAGCCCGGGATGGGATTGCGCCTCGATCCGGCGGCAATTCGGGTCGGACGGGTTCGCCGACAGCCCCTCACCGTCCGGTGCCGCACCGAGAATCCGCCGCGCCGCTCTGTAAGCAAGGGTCGCCTTGCCCACACCCGACGGCCCGGTGATCAGCCAGCCATGGTGCAGCCGTCCGGAGGCAATGGAGGCGGACAGTTCGGTCTCAGCCACCTCATGCCCAACGAGATCATAGCGCTCGCGCGGATGCGGGCATCCGGGGCGCCGGTCGGGTTCGTCAGGAAGATCGGTTTCGCTCATGGCGTTCCGAACCGGCTCGAAATGACGCCGAGTGCGGCGTCAAGCACGTCGCCGGCCGACTGTCCGCCATCGATCACGGCGCAGCGCTCCGGTTCGGCGGCAGCGATTTCCAGGAAGGCCTGACGCAGTCGCTCGTGAAAAACGCTGCCCTTGGCTTCGAACCGGGTTTCCTTTTCCCCGCGGGCCCAGGTGCGCTCGAGACCGACATTCGGGTCGATATCGACGACGAGGGTCAGATCCGGTTCGAATTCACCAAGCGCGACCTTGTGCAGGGCCGCAAGGCGCGACCGGTCCGTACCGCCCGCCGCACCCTGATAGGCGCGCGTGGAATCGGCAAAGCGGTCGCACAGCACCCAGTCACCGCGTTCGATCGCCGGGCGGATGACGCGTTCGACATGGTCCACCCGGGCGGCATAGAACAAGAGCGCCTCCGAGACGGGCGACCAGCGCTCGACATCCCCTGAAAGAAGGAGCTCCCGGATTGCCTCGGCATTCGGCGTTCCGCCGGGCTCGCGCGTCTTGACCACGGTCAGCCCGTCGCGTTCGAGCGCGCCTTTCAGCCCCTCGATCAGCGTGGTTTTCCCGGCGCCCTCGCCGCCTTCCAGCGTGATGAATTTCCCTGCCACCGCGTCAACCGCGGATCAGGTGAACGAGCGCATCGGCGGCGCGGCCGAACATGCCTTTCCGCTCGACGGATTGCGCCGCAACGAGCGGGAAACGCTGGGCATCATAGCCCGGCGCCTCGACCACGAGATGGGCGATGACCTCGCCTTCGGCCACCGGGGCCGGCACCGGCCCGTCATAGACAATGGCGACCTGCATGTCGCGGCGCGCGGTGCGGGACAGGCCGATCGAGATCGGCTCTTGCGTCACCAGTGTCACGTCGCTGTCGCGGCCCATGAAAAGCTCGGCCTCACCCACCTCTGCGCCGGCATCGAACAGGTCGTACACGGCGAATTCGGCGAAGGCGGCGCGCATCAGGCGCTCGGCCTCGTTGGCGCGGGCGCGGTCCGATCCCATGCCGTTGAACACGATGATCCGGCGCTCATCGCCGCGGACGGCGGAGCCGACAAGGCCGTATCCGCTTTCCTCGGTATGGCCGGTCTTCATGCCATCCGCGCCTTCGAACGTGCCGAGCAGCGGGTTGCGGTTGAACTGGCGGATGCCGTTATAGGTGAATTCCCGTTCGGCATAGATTTCATAGAGTTCGGGATGTTCCTCGATGATAATCGCGCCCAGGCGCGCCAGATCCAGCGCACTGATCCGCTGCTGCGGATCCGGCCAGCCGGTCGAATTCGCGAAGCTGGCGCTGGACAGGCCCAGCTCATGGGCGCGGTCCGTCATCATCGCGGCGAAATTGGCCTCCGTCCCGCCGAGCGCTTCGGCGATCACGATGCAGGCGTCATTGCCCGACTGGACGATGATTCCACGAAGCAGGTCGTCCACGCGCGCCCGGCTGTTCACGTCGAGGAACATGGTCGACGATCCGGAGGCTGACCCGCCCCGCCGCCAGGCCTCTTCGGATACCGGCAATTCGTCGTCGAGCGATAGGCGCCCCTCGTCGATGGCCTCGAAGGCCATCAGGATCGTCATCAGCTTGCTCATCGACGCCGGCGGCATCGGCTCTTCGGCATTGTGCGACCAGAGCACGGTGTCGGTGCCGACATCGTAGATCACGGCATGCGTGGCTTCGGTTTCGAAGGTCTGCGCGTGGGCGAGCGGCGCAAGGGCGAAGATCAGGAAGGCGGAAAGAACGGCGCGCACGGGGCTGCGACTCCCTTTGTCGGTTGGCCGGGACGTTGAACGATACAATCGTGTCGGGGATGCGGCGTAAACCCCGCCGTCAGCGCAAGGACACGACCCGTGCGTCGAAAATGCCGTCCGTGCGCAGTGCGGTGCGTGTCATCTCGGCTTCGGCGCGGTTCTCCCACTGCCCCAGCAGCACGCGGAACACGGTCTGGCCATTGACGATGGCCTCCTCGATCCACGCATCGCCGCGCGGTTCGAGGCGCGCTTGCAGCGCTTGCGCATTGTCGCGGTCGGTGAAGGACCCGGCCTGGATGGTCACCAGGCGCTGCGAGGTTTCGCCATTGGCGCGCATATCGGCCAGAACCTGCGCGGCGATCGGGTCGTCGCCGGTATTGCTCGCGGTGAAGATCACGGGCGGCGCAGACACGCCCGGCCCGTCGACGGGACCGAGATAGCGCACGCGCACATTCGCCAGTCCCTGGCCGATAAAGCCCAGTTCTGTGGCCGCGGCGCGGCTGAGATCGATGATCCGGTCGTCGGCAAACGGTCCGCGGTCATTCAGGCGCACCACGACGGTGCGGCCGTTCTCGATATTGGTGACCTCGACGAGGCTCGGAATCGGAAGCGTCGTGTGCGCCGCCGTCATCAGGTTTTCGTCGAACACCTCGCCGCTGGCGGTCAGCCGGCCATGAAAGCCCGGCCCGTACCAGGACGCGACCCCAGTCCGGTCATACGCGTCATCGAACGCGGGCACATAGGTGCGGCCATTGATCTGATAGGGATTGCCGACGCGGGGTTCGACGCGCCCGCCCGGACGGGCCGGCGGCGTGACGCTCGGTGACGGCACATTTCGCACCACAGCCGTCGTGCGTTGCGGCGCGGACGCTTCACGGGGTTCAGGCGTGCTGGCGCAGGCCGTTGCCAAAGCACATGAAGACAGGATTGCAAGCCTCTGGATTGACTTGGATTTGAGTCGCATGACCCCTCGCCCGTATTGCGCAAGCCTTGCCCCAGTCTCCCCGCAAATGGTTATCGCAGAGTAAGCCGCCTTTCCAGATGGCGGTTCATCACGGTTGCGCCCGTAGGCCCGACCCCGCTAATTGGGGAGCGCCGGAGGAGTGGCAGAGTGGTCGATTGCGGCGGTCTTGAAAACCGTTGAGCCGCGAGGCTCCGGGGGTTCGAATCCCTCCTCCTCCGCCATGCGCTATCCGTTCGCCGCCGCGTGTGCGCTGGCCCAGGCCCACTGGAAATTATAGCCGCCGAGCCAGCCGGTCACATCGACGCATTCGCCGATGAAATAGAGGCCGGGCACAAGGCGGCTCTCCATCGTCTTCGATGACAATTCGCCGGTATCGATCCCGCCCGCTGTCACCTCGGCCGTGCGCCAGCCTTCCGTCCCGGACGGTCTGACCGGCCAGTCCGACAGGTGGGTGACCAAGGCCGCGATTGCGGCATGGGAGATGTCGGCCATGCGCGCGACTTCGGGAAGTTCGCCGCGCGCCGCGAGCAGCGAAACCAGGCGGGCCGGCAGTAGGGTCTCGAGCGCCGTCGTCAGCGCCTTCATCGGATGGGCGGCCTTGAACGCCGTCAGCTCGGCCACGGCATCCCGCCCGGCCAGCATATCCACCCGCACATCCTCCCCTTCCCGCCAGTATGACGAGATCTGCAGGATGGCGGGGCCGGACAGGCCGCGATGGGTGAACAGCATCGCTTCGTCAAAGCCTGCCCGCTCGTTGCGCGCCGAGACCGGGCAGGCGACCCCCGAAATCGAGGCGAAGTCCTCCTTGGCCCGGCCTTCGAAGGTGAAAGGCACGAGAGCGGGGCGCGGCGTAATCACGGAATGGCCGAACTGCCGAGCAATGTCATAGGCCAGCCCGGTCGCGCCCATCTTCGGTATGGAAAGGCCACCGCTCGCCACGATCAGCCGCCGGCAATCGATCGCACCACTGGTGGTCTCGACACGAAATACGCCCCCCGTCTTTTCCACGGTTTGAACGGACGTGTTCAGCCGCAACTCGCCGCCTGCGGCCCGCACATCATCCAGCAGCATGTCGATGATTGCCGCGGACCGCCCGTCGCAGAACAACTGGCCGAGCGTCTTCTCGTGCCATGTGATCCCCCGCCGATCGAGGCGGTCGATGAAGTCCCACGGCGTGAAGCGGGCCAGCGCCGATTTTGCGAAATGCGGATTTTCGCTGATGAAGTTTTCCGGGCTCGTGTGGATATTCGTGAAGTTGCATCGGCCGCCGCCCGAGATCCGCACTTTTTCGGCCGGTTTGGCGGCATGATCGATCACACAGGTCGACAGGCCCCGCTCTCCCGCACGAGCGGCAAAGAACAGACCGGCCGCCCCCGCGCCGATCACCAGTGCGTCCACGTTTCGATGGAGATTGCCCGACGACATGGCCGTCCTCTCGGTTGCCGCGGACCCGGCGTCAAGATCGCTATCCAGATATCGGCGAAATGCGCTAGCCTGCCCTGATGAAAAAATCGGACTACAAGAAGGCGCTCACCCGGCTTCAGATCCAGCTGGTTTCGCTGCAGCGCGACGTGATCGAGCACGGACGCAAGGTCGTGATCCTGTTCGAAGGCCGCGATGCCGCCGGCAAGGACGGAACCATCAAGCGCATCATCGAGCATCTGAGCCCGCGCGATATTCGCGTCGTGGCTCTGGGCAAGCCTTCAGATCGCGACCGCACCTCCTGGTACTTCCAGCGCTATGTCCAGTATCTGCCGGCAGCGGGTGAAATCGTGCTGTTCAACCGGTCCTGGTACAACCGCGCCGGCGTCGAACCCGTCATGGGGTTCTGCACGCCGGAGGAATATGAGGCCTTCCTGAGGGAAGTCGGCATGTTCGAAACGATGCTGCTGGATTCCGGCATCCATCTCATGAAATTCTATCTCGACATCACGCGGGAGGAGCAGGCCGAGCGCCTGGCCGAGCGGGACACCAGCCCGCTGACCCGGTGGAAGATCAGTCCGATCGACGCCGTCGCGCTCGAAAAGTTCGACGCCTATTCGGAGGCGCGCAACAGGATGCTGGCCGAGACCAGCGCTCCCGTGGCCTGGAGGGTCATCCCGGCAAACAGCAAGCGCCGGACACGGCTGACCGTCATTTCAGACATGCTCAATGAGATTCCGTGTCCGGAGCTTGCGGGCCAAACGCAGGCGCCGTCCTGCGAGGATCGCCTTCTCTGGGAGCAAGGCAAACGCGATTTTTCGGTTCTCGCGAACTGACACCCTTTCCGCTCAGCCCCCGTCCAGACGCCATTCCAGCAGGTCGAGCCGATCCTGCCCGAAGAAGGCTTCGCCGCGATAGACCATCAGCGGCACGCCCCAATGATGCTTGGCCTGTTCGGCTTCGTTCTCCCGGATGACCGCTTCCAGGCGGTCGCGTTCGGCGGCTTCACGCGCATCCATCGCGGCAAGGTCGAACCCTTCCGCGGCAACCGCCTCGGCCAGCACGCCGTCCTTCGTCCATGCCTGACCTGTCCAGATACAGGTCGAGACCGCATCGAGAAACGCCCAGCCGCGAGCGATCCCCTCTTCGGTTGCCAGCATGCCGAGCCGCGTAAGGCGTCCGATATGCGGCTGGTCGGCCTCCACCTCGCCGGTCGAGAGATCCATGACAATCGGATCGGGGTCGAGCATGCCGATCGGACGCTCGAGATACTCGGCAAGGCGCATCACATCATTGATCAGATACGGCACCCATTGCGGCCGGACCTGTTTGAAAAACCCCGGTTCTCGAACGGCCAGCGGATAGACCGGACGCGGCCGGATCGGAATGTCGCGCGTTTCCGACATGGCGCGCAGGCGCTTTGTGGCCAGATAGGAATAGGGCGATCGAAACGACCAGTAGACGTCGACCCCGTCCTGCATTGCCTCACCGCTCATCGGAACCCCCTGCCCGGCCGCTCATTTCCTCACTGAAGGCCCACTCCGGGCCGCGATCAAGAGAGGTGCAGTTCTATGACCAAGGATCATGGTTCATCGATCAAGAATGACAAGCTCTACGAAGAGCTCCGCGACGACGGCATGAGCAAGGAAAAGGCGGCGCGGATCGCCAATGCGAAAGCCGCCGGAGACAAGCCGTCGAAAACCGGTGGCCAGCACGCGCCCTATGAGGATTGGTCGAAGGAAGACCTTTACGACCGGGCGCAGGAGATCGGCATCGAAGGGCGGTCGGACATGTCGAAGGACGAGCTGATCAGCGCGCTGCGTGATCACTGAGGTCGACGGCCTTTGGCGGGCTGTCACCGGGCCGCCGGGGCAGCTCGTAGCGCCGGGCCGGAACGAATGATTTCGCCTCGCGGCTCTCGTGGTGGATCAATTCCATCCGGTCAGCTTCGATCAGGATCTCGTTGAAACCGGAGGGCTCGTCGCGCGTCCGTTCGGAGAACGTCGTGGACGCGCCGACGAACCAGCACACATGACCCATGCCTTCCCGCGGCAGCGCGAAGGTCTCATGCAAATGGCCGGTCAACACCAGATCGGCGGATTGCGCGAGGATATCAGCAGCATCTTCACCGCGCTTGGTTTTGGCCCGGCCGCGCGATCCGCCCGGCGCAATCAGCGGATGGTGACAGGCCACGAATTTCACGGGCTGAGCGCCCGCTTCCAGCTTTCGCGACAGAATAAGCGCGTCGGCACGAGACACCCGGCCGAGCGACCAGTCGAGCCGCATCTGTGCGCGGCGTGCGGTGTGCAGGGTTTCGCCCAGCACGATGTCGGTCTGGACCCTCGGGTCGATCCGACCGCCCAGCACGCGCTCGAAGCGCTGCCACGGCGTAAAGAACCGATGGTCGAGGGCGCGCGACGGCACATCGTGATTGCCGGGAGCTCCAATGACCGGGCTGGGCAAGGCATCGAAGAACTGCCGGGCGGCGGCGAATTCCTTGCGCCTCGCGCCCTGGGTGAAGTCGCCAGTCGCGACGATCAGATCGGGTGGCGATGACACGCAGTACTCGGTGAAGGCATCGACCAGCGGCCGATGTTCGCGGCCGAAGTGAAGATCGGCGATATGCAGGAGACGGATCATTCCGGAGGTCTGAGCACCCTGACGGCTTTCGGGGCCACGCGAATGCGCGCGTGATTATGAGCGAAGGCCGGCTCACCATCGAGCATGACCGGGAGTGCCCGGCGCGACGTCATCACGACCCGTTCGCCCTCGAGTATGCGCGTTCTGCGGCTTTGACCCAAGCCGCGGAAAAGCGCCTCGATCCCCAGGCCGAAGAAATCCCACATGCCACGCAGGCGGAAGGCAATGCATTGCAGTACGGGTTTCTCCGTCTCCGGCGGGTCGATCCCGGCGAAACCGGACAGGGAATCGTTGATCGCGAAGAAGGCGCCGCTAGCGCGAAAGCGCGTGGCCGCGCCCGCCGAGCGCATTTTGAAACGGATCCGGGGGATGAACATGTGTTTGAACGCCACCCGGGTCCGGCGCCAGGTCGTCGACAAGGCGTTGGGACTGCCACCGGGCCGCATCGCTTCCCGGGCGCGGCCCAGAACGGCCGGAAAGCCGACCGCGGCGGCGACGATGAAGAACTGGCCGTTGATCACGCCCGCATCGATGTCGCCGACGACATAGTCTTCCAGCTCGGACATGATGGTTTCCGGATCGCGGTCCCCATACAAGCGGTGCGGCAGGATGTTGGCGGTTCCAAGAGGCAGGGGCACCAGGGCCGAACGGCATCCCCGCTGAGCCAGCATCTGCATGACGGACCGGGCCGTGCCATCGCCGCCGGCAATGGCGATGACGTCCGCACCGCACTCATGCGCGGCAGCGCACGCCGCCTCGAAATCGTCGGAGACTTCGAATACGTCGATCAGGTTTGATTGACATGCCTCTTTCAGCGACGCGATGGCCGCTTCAGCGTCCTCCTCGACGAGGCTTCCGCTGCGTGAATTCACGATCAGGGCGACCCGAAGCTTGTCCCGCGCGGTATCCCGCGCCGATCTGGTTTGCGTGTCAGTTTCCAAAATGTCCGTCCGTCATTGCACGGCCATGGGCCCGCTCCCGCAGCAAACGCAAGTAAATGAATTTTCGTTCCATTTCTTTCAGAGCCGCAGGAACTTTTCCGAACAGCGCACGTTCTTTGCCTCGACACCGGGCACTTCCGTCCGGTCAACGAAAAGGAGAACGGCATGCTCCGTTGGGCCCTTATATTTCTGGTGATTGCCCTTGTGGCCGCAGTCTTCGGTTTCGGCGGAATTGCCGCCAGCGCGGCCGGCATCGCCAAGATCATTTTCTTCGTCTTCCTGATCATCGCGATCATCGCGGCGCTGGGCGGTGCCCTGCGCGGCCGTGGCCCCCGCGTCTGACGGTTGAAGACCGAAGCTCACTCACCGATCCCGCAAGGAGATACACGATGAAATACGCATCCCTGTCTGCCACCATCCTCGCCGCCGCCATGCTGACGGCCTGCAATGACGGCCCTGCCGAGAATGCCGGCGAAGATGTCGATGACGCCGTCGAGGAAGTGACCGGCGAGAACACCGATACGTTCGAGGAAGCCGGCGAGAATGTCGACGAGGCCACGGACGACGATCCGGGCCGCCAGTAAGCCGTGAATGGAGAGAGAAGATGGCGCGCCAACCCGCTGCCAACAGAAAATCAGAGGAGCCCGAAATGGCTGACATCCAGAAGGATCTGGCCGCCCTGCGCAAGGACGTGAACAAGCTCGTTCAGGACCTTGCCCAGCTGGCGGAAGCCGAGGTCGAACAAGGCGTCGACACGACGAAGAAGCTCGCGAAGAAGGCGGGTCAGCAGGTCGAGCAGACCGAGGATCGAACCCGTGAAATGATCCGCGAAAACCCGCTTGCCGCGTGCGGCATCGCGCTAGGCGCGGGCTTTCTCGGAGCCCTGATGCTGCGCCGGTAGGGCGACATGATGCGAGGACTTCTCATCGTCATCGCGCTGATCGGACCGATCGTGGCGATCATATTCGGAACGCACGCGCTCTGGACCTGGCTGGATGCCAACTGGGGGGCGAGCTTCGCGAGCATGATCGTCGCGATCGCCTTTCTGCTGATCGCGTCGCTATCGGCGCTCATCGCGCTGGTTCTGAACAAGTCGGAACCACCGAAGGAAGAAGAGCCGGCCCCGTCGCAATCCGGCGGCCTGCTCGCGGTCGCGGAAGCGGCCATTACACGGCGGCCGTTCGAAAGCATCAGTGTCATGGTCGGATTGGGCGCATTGCTCGCCCGCCATCCCGGTCTCGCGATGATGGCGATCCGGCGCTTCCTCTGACCGGCTCGACACCTGTACTGCTTGAGAACACCCCGCCATTTCGGCGGGGTGTTTTTTTGCCACAGAGCCGGAAATCGCGCTTCGAATCGGGAACTTGCCGTTCCGGCTGAACGTTGATCTGCCATGGAACATCGCTCGTCATATCCGCGCCCTGTTGGCGCTTCCTGGTTTCAGGAAGCCGCGCGCATCATTGCGATTGCAGCCGGCGGCCTCCTGACCGTGCTGGGTGTGACGATCGCGATCACCCCCCTGCCCTTCGGCGTCGTCCTGATGGCAAGCGGTCTGGTCACCCTCATCAGTGCCAGCCCGACTGTCGCCCGCGTCGTTCGGGATCTGCGCACCCGCTTCGCGCCGATCGACCGCACGCTCAACATTGCGGAACGCTTCAGCCCGGCCTGCCTTGCCCGTGTCCTGCAATCGACCCTGCCTGAACGTCCCCGTCTGATCGCGGCCCCAGCCCGCGCCTGATTCCGGATTGAACCAAATGAACGAAGACGCTTCGAACGAACCGCACGGCCGGGTCATCCTGACTTATGGCCGCAGCCTCATGAGCCTCGCCGCCGCCCAGGTCCTGAACGACCGCGGTGTTGACGTCATCGGCTGCGACTCCATCGACCTGACCGTGACCCAGCACTCGCGCTACTGCAGCGACTATGCCGTGCACCGGGACTTCGACGAGGACCCGGAAGGGTTCATCGACGACCTTGTCGCGATCGCTGAAAAGCATGCGCCGGAGGACGACCGTCCCTACGTGCTGATGCCGGTTTTCCGGGAAACCAAGCTGATCGCCCGTAACGCTCACCGTTTTCGCGGCGTGATCACCGTGGCCGCGCCGCCCTGGGAGGCAATCTCCGGAGTTGAACCCAAGGACCAGCTGATCGAGACGGCCGAGCGCGCCGGCGTTCGTGCGCCCAAGGCGGTCAATCTTGAAGGTCATCCCGATCACGAGGATGCCATCAGCTCGATTCCGCTCCCGGCCCTGACAAAACCGGCCGAGGGCGTCGGAGGCCGGGGGATCGAACGGCATGACGATCATGACGCGCTCAAAGCGCATCTGGACGATCATCCCGAGGACGAGCCGCTCCCGATTCTTCAGGAGTTCGTCGAGGGCGAAGATTATTGTTTCTGCGTCCTGTGCCATGACGGCGAGATCGTCGCGCACATGGCCTATCGAAACCTCCAGTCCTATCCGAAGGGGACGGGAGCGGGCGTGCTGCGGGAAACCGTCGACGACGCGCCCTTCCTGAAGGAAGCCCGTCCGCTGATGAAGTCCCTCCAATGGAACGGCGTATGCGAGATCGACTATCGCTGGACCGGCAAGGAAGATGAGCGACCCTGCCTGATCGAGGTCAATGCACGCTTCTGGGCGGGCTTGTTCCACTCGATCGCCAGCGGCATCGAATATCCCTGGCTCTGGTATCAGCTTGCCACGGAAGGCCGCTGCGACGAACCGCGCGAAGCCGAAATCGGCCGGAAATCAAAAGTCCCCTTCTTCTGGTTCCTCGCCGCCGCCCAGGACGCCGCCGCACATGAGGATTATCCGCAACGTCTGCACCAGGCTTGGGAAGACCTCACCGACGGCAAGGACGATGATCGCAGCACATTCGACCGGCTGACCGAGCTCGCCAAGGCGACATTCGATGCCCCGGCGCTGGCCCATCTGGTCAAATCGGTCATGGAAGCGCACAAACAGGGTGAGGAATCCGCGGTGGACTTCATTCCGCCGGAGGATCCCGGAGCCGCACTGGGGGCGTTGTTCGTCGCCAGCTCGCTCATACGGCATGGCAAGCTGCCGCCCGAACTGAAGAATGGCTGATCGAGGACTTTAGGCTTTGGCAGGCCGGAAACGGCAAAACCCCCGGATTGGGATCACCAAGCCCGACGGCCAGGACTGGCTCGTCTTCCTGTCCCTTGCGCTTTCCGTGCGCCTGGCCGGCGGCGTCCCTGTGAAGGTCACGCCCGCCCTGCCCCGTGCGCCCGGCGATTTCAACGGACTGCTGCTCAGCGGCGGTCTCGACCTCAATCCGCACCTCTACGAAGGCCGGATCGATCCGGCGAGCCGCTATGACGATGCGCGCGACGCGCTCGAAATGGCCTGGGCCCGTCAGGCCTGGGAGACGGAGATGCCGATCCTGGCGATCTGCCGTGGATGCCAGCTGCTGAATGTTTCGCGCGGCGGCGATCTCGTCCAATCGATCGATCCCGACGTTCTGAAGACCTATCCCTCAGGACCGATCGGCTACACCTTCTTTCGCAAACCGATCGACCTCGAGCCGGACTCGCGCCTCGCCGCGATCACCGGAGAGACACGGCTGAAGGTCAATTCCCTGCATCGCCGCGCCGTCCGCGAGCCAGGAGACGCGCTGCATGTCACGGCGCGGGAGTCCCACGGTGGCATCCAGGCGATCGAGGCCGATGGCGACCACTTCGTCATGGGCGTCCAGTTCCACCCAGAGCTGATGATCTACCGGGCAGATATGCGCGCCCTGTTCAGGGCTTTCGTGTCGGCTTGCCGCTGACGGGATTATTGCAGACACAAAGAAAACGGCCCGGGGCGAACCCCGGGCCGTTCCATTTCGTCGCATGAGCGATCAATCGCCTAGCGCAGGTCGACAAGGACCTCTGCGCGGCGGTTGAGCGGCTCACGTACGCCATCCGGCGTCTCGACGGCAGGACGGGTTTCCCCGAAGGCCTGCAGCGAGATGCCGCCGGCCGGCACACCAAGGCGCACCATCTCGTCGCGAACCGCGCGGGCGCGGCGTTCGGAAAGGCCGACATTGTAGGACGCAGCACCCGAACGGTCGGCGTGACCGTCGATCTGGACGCTGGCGACGCCACAGGTTCGCGCCTGCTCGATCGCCTGGTTGATCACCGTACGCGCCTGATCGGTCAGGTTCGAGCGATCCCACTCGAAGTAGACGACGAAGCCGACATCATCGCAGTCCGGCGCCGGGGGCGGCGGAGGCGGAGGGGGTGGCGGCGGAGGCGGCGGAGGGGGCGGCGGCGGAGGAGGCGGAGGCGGCGGCGGGGGCGGCGGAGCCGCGAACACATACCGCAGGCCGAGCCAGACTTCGTGACCGCTCAGCGAGCTGACATCGGTGTTCTGGAACTGGGTCTCGCCCGTCGCGAAATAGCGGTACTGGGTGTCGAGATACCAGTTGTCACCCATCGCCCAGCCGACGCCGGCAATGAGGTTCCAGACGAAGGTGCCATCATCATCGCGCGCCACGACATAGCGCGTGTCGGCCGGTCCGGCATTGGGAACCGGTCGAGACCCGGTGGACCAACCCGCCAGCGAACCGCTGACCTGGCCGTAACCGGCACCCGCACCGAGATAGGGTTGGATCCAGCCATCGCGGTTGAAGTCGTAATAGGCGTTGAACATGGCCGACCAGATATGGAAGTCGCTGGCCGAGTCCTCATAGGCACCGATCGCGCCGGTTTCATTGTAGCGGTGGGAGCCTTCGACTTCCCAACGCCAACCACTGTCATAGGCATAGCCGAAGGCCAGCGCCTCGCGCCAGTTGGACTCGCCCTGGATTTCTCGATCCGGTGTGCCGGCGAGATTGACGTCGGCATCGCTCGGGCCGCCATAGCCAACCGACAGGCTGCCATACCAGCCCTCGTCGGCGTGAGCCGTCGAGAAGGCCGGGATGGACAGAGCCAGGCCGATCGCGGCGGCTGTCATCAGGTTCTTTTTCATTGATCCCCTCCAAGGGTGCGTCCCGCCGGGAACCCGGCAGGACGCGTATCGTGATTGATTGTTTGTGCGGAAAACCGGACTTAGCAGCCGCGGAATTCGCCGTTGCGCCAGTAGGTGCAACCATCACCGTTATTCACGTAGTAATAGCGATTGGCCCGGCTGTCGTAGTACAGCTCGGAATGACGGTTGTTGTTCTGGCTCCACGGGCAAACGCCGTCGCGCTGACAGCCGACTGCCGCGCCGCCGGCTGCGCCGACAGCGGCACCGATGGCTGCGCCGGTCGCCGCATCGCCGGAACCGGTATTGTTGCCGATGGCTGCGCCAGCGGCTGCACCAAGCGCGCCACCGATGGCGGCGTCACGCGTGGTGTTCTCGTAGCCGGCACAGGCGGTCAGGGCCATTGCCGGGGCCAGGCTCGCGATAAGCAGGAAGCGTCGCATGGGTTACTCCTTCTGGGTAGTCGTACCGATCAAACGCATGCCGACCCTGAGTGTTCCCTGGCGGGGACGGAGCAATTCGTCGAAAAGCAGTTGATCGAGACGGGAAGTGAGGAAGCGGCGCGAAAACCGCACCGCTTCCAGAGCATTCGGATCAGCGCCGATTAGCGCGACGGATCCGCGATTTCGTCGTCTTCGAGGGTGTCGACGTCGTCGGCGTTGTCGTCATCCATGCCGTCGAACGCATCGTCGTCGCTCAGCGGATAATCGGACGCGAGGTCTTCATCGAAGTCCGGAAGCGCCGCGAAGCCTTCCGCGTCGACCATCAGGTTGATCGTGTTGTCACCTTCAAGGTCGGACACGAGCTCGAATTCGCCGTTCTCGATCAGGACCTCACGGCCGCCGACTTCGGCGATCCCACCCGTTTCGATGACGATCGCATCGACGTCACCGGTATCGGACAGGCGGACACGTTCAACCGTGCCCAGTTCCGTACCGCCCGAACCGAACACGTCGGTGTCGATCCAGTCATGGTCGTCGGTGAAACCGTTCTGAAGTTCGGCCTCGTCCCAGGATTCGTCGGTGTCGAGTTCGTCATACGCCGCGTCCTCGTCATCGATCATCGGTTCGTCGAGGATCGGATCGGTGGTCTGCGGCATCTCGCTCGTCACCGGCGGGGTCTGATTTTCTTCCGGCGTCGTCTGCGGGTCGTCGGCAAAGGCCGGAGCCGTCGTGAGGGCCAGCATCGAGGTGGCAATCAGAAAACGTTTCATGGCAGTGTCTCCATCTGCGTTCGGGATCTCCATCCGGAATGCAATCCGCATTCGGGAAATGAACGCAGCAGGCCGACAGTCGTTCCACCAGATTGCAGTCGTCTTCAGAACGAATTACGTAGTTAAAACAACACAATAAAGAAAATGGCGGCAATTGGGCGCCGCCATCTCGAACTCGTCAAATTCCGCGGTGGTCAGCCGAGCACCAGTCGCTCGAGGTCCCGCGTTTCGACCGCACGCTTGCGCGCTTTCAGCAGGGGTTCGGCGAGTGTGTGGATATCGATGGGCTCGTCATCCGGGTCCGCATCGATATTGAGCCGGAAGCGGTGGTGCTCGTGCCGCAAAGTCCGGCGCGGTCGATATTTTTCGAGCATGGCGCACCCGCTGGCGTCCCGGATTTCAAGCGTGTCGTCGTCCGCCTCATCGAGGAGGTCGAGGAGCCGCTGAAGCATCCACGCCGTGGTGGGGGCATATTCGCGCGACACGTTTTCCGGATCCTGCTTCGGGGCGGAGTTCCCGACCGACCGCGGCAGATTGATGATTCCCGGATGCGATGCCGCCCAGTCGGCGACCGCTTCGGCGGCACCGAGCGCATGCGGCAGGGATTGTTCCGCCGCGAACCGCAGCACGGGTATCAATGTGGAATTGTCCGTTTCATCGGCCGGTGCCGCCGACGGGCGCAAGCCGCTGCCCGACATGACGTGCATCCAACGCGTCAGGTTCGGCAGGCGCGAAAGCAATTCGGCGCCGAAGGGGGTCTCGGTCCACAGGAAGAGGAAGGGCGCCGCGAGCGCGCAATCCGCAACGCTCGGCTGACTCCCCAAGAGAAAACGGGACGATTCCAGTCGCGTTTCGAGCAACTCGGCCAGTTCACTGACCCGGGCCGCTCGGGACGGCCAAGTCTTATCGATCAGACCCTGGCGACCGAGCCGAGCGCGAACCTGGGCATGCAGTCGTTTCGCGGCGCGGTCCAGCATCGCATCGTCATGCTCCGGATAAAGCGTCGCGGCCAGATTTCTGGCAGCTGGCGGCGCTTCGCTCGACCAGACGGCAAATGATGCGGTCGGCGCGAGCCAGTCATCCGCGAACATCTCGATCAGCCGGCTCGCAAATCGGCCCGCTTTGTCATCAGGGATCAGGCCCTCCCCCGGCTCCCGCGCCTCGATGTGATCGATCATCGATCGCGTGTCCTGCACAGTCTCGTTGGAGGGCGTGATCAGAACCGGGATATCGATACGCTTCAACCGTGGCAGGATCTCGCTCTTGAGGGTGAGGCGCGATGCCGATGTTTCCCGGAAGGCGACATTGCGCCATTGCAGGTACATCCTGATCTTCAGGCTCGCGATCGATTCCGGTGATGTGATGAGACGATAGTGCCGCATGGGTCAGTCTCCCTGGCGGGCCGTTGCGCCGGCGTGGCGCCTAGCCCTCGGCTTCAACCTCGAATGACTGGCCGCCGAACGAAAATTCGACGCGCTCGGTCCGGCTCTCGTGCCAGAGGAGGCCGGCCAAGACGACGACGGCGATCGCCAGACCGGCGACAGCCAGGTGAACCGGGCGGATATTCGACTTGCGAGCGTTCATGACAGCCTCCTTGTTGGCCATCAAAACGCTGTCTCGGTGAATTCGTTCCGCGGGAGAATATCCGAATCGCGGGAACCGGGTCTTTGGCACGACGTTACTCCCTCAACAGATTGAGGAGTTGGACCGATGGATGCCCTGCTTGCCCGTCTGAAGAAGTATGCGGAACTGCCCCGCCCGTCCGAGGCGGCGCTGACCGGCATGTCGCACGTTCTGAAACAGATGCCGCGCGGCAAGACCATAATCAGCGAGGGCGAAGTGATCCGCCGTATCCATGTGATCCAGAAAGGCTGGGCCATCCGGAAGCGGATACTGGAAGACGGACGCCGCCAGATCATCAACTTCCTTTTGCCAGGCGACATCTTCGACCTGCAGGCGATGATCGACTCGAAGTCCGACCACGGAATCGAGACAATCACGCTCAGCGAAGTCCGCTCCATTCCGACACCGGAGTTTCTCAGCGTCGTTTCGGCCCACCCTGCCCTCAGCTCGGCCCTGTGGTGGTCGGCCGTCCAGGAAGAGGGCATTTTGCGCGAACACATCGTGCGCGTGGGGCGCCGGAACGCCATCGAGCGGATCTCGCATCTGCTCTTCGAACTCCGCCGCCGACTCATCCTGACTGGCAACGCGGATCCCGACGAGCCCGTGGCTCTGCCGCTCAGCCGTCAGCTGATTGCCGATGCCGTCGGCCTCTCATCGGTTCACGTATCTCGAACGGTTTCGACGATGCGCCGCATGGGTCTGGTGTCGACGAACGCGCATCTGCGCATCCTCGACCCGGAATCGCTCGCGTCGATTGCCGGGTTCGACAGCCATTACCTTCATCTCGATGCCCGGCCGCTACGGAACCTTCAGTTCAGCGACGGCCGCGGATCAATGGCATGAATCCCGTATCATAGGTTAGCGCGCGCAAAAAACTTGCGCGCCACTCTCCCGCAAAACCCTCTTGCGGGAGATTGTCATTCTCGATTTCGCACTCTGCCTTGTTCCCCGCCTGCGGCGGTTTGCACGGCTCATGATCGCCGACGCCGCCCGGGCGGACGCGGCGCTGCTCTCAGCCGTTGAAGGGTGCCACATCGCCCTGCGCGAAGCGCGGGATTATCCGGGCGTGGTTCGGGTGCTCTTCTCCGCTGCCGCAGCGAGCCTCGAACAGGACGCAAGAGCGGTGAACGTCATTCCACTGTTCCGGAGCACCGGAATCAACGATCCGCAGCTTCTCCCTGCCTTCTGGTCCCTCCCCTATGACGAGCGGCTTGCCGCCTGTCTTATCGTGGTCGAGGAATTCGACCCGGCCCTGGCCAGCGCAACGTCGAACGTGCCGGCCGACATGCTGGCGGCCCGGGCCGACCGGGCCATGGCACGGCTGAGCGGAGCCCTGCCCCACCGCACCCGATCCGAGCCGCGATAGAAAAGAGGTTGAATGCAACGATGAGCGACACGCGCAAGGACGACGCCACGAGCAAGAAGGACGCGGCGATCCGTGAGGCGATGCGCCGCCTCGGAGACGACATCCTCAACCAGCTCGAGCCGGATGATCGGCTGAGCCAGAAACTCTCGGAAAACTATGTCGGGGAAAAGGAACCGGACTGACCGGAATCAAGTGTCCGGCCGGTAGAGCGAGGACGGAGGGATCCAACGGGGGGGACAGGCGCTCTACCAGCCGGACAATTGGAAAACGTCTGATGCGGAAAATTGGTTCCGGTCCGCTGCAGAAAAATTTCAGATAGAGTTTTCAACACAATTACAAAGGCTTGGCGGCATGGAAAATGCGCACCCGATACCGGATGCGCATTTCCCATCGAAAAGATGTGCCCCGGTGCCTAGACCGGAGGCCGGCCGCGAATGGCATCGCCGACACCGCGCAGGATGATCAGCGCGATCGCGACGAAAAACAGGATTTGAGCGACCATCGCCGCCGTGCCGGACAGGGCGAAGAACCCGAAATATCCGGCGATCAGCGCGATGATGATGAACAGAAGCATCAGTTCCAGCATGTCAGTCTCCATCAGGGATCCAGGTCCGTAACCTTCATGGGCTCAACCCCGCGGCAGGGTCCCGGGTTCCACAGGCAATTGATTGCCGCCCCTTCGCCTCCTGGACGACACAATCCTTGGAACCTGACCGTGTCCGGAACGTTTCGATCACGAACTCAAAAAGGAGTCGTGAGCATGAAACGCATCTGGCAAGCGGGAACCGCCATCGCCGCCGCGACGCTGTTCGGCGCCTATGCGCCGTCCATTCTTCCCCATGATGAAGCGGCCCTCGAAGCCGCGCGCGGGCTGGACGGAAACACCTATTTCGAAGCCCGCATCACCGAGGTCGACGGCCGCGCTGTCGGTACGGTCGAACGGGTTCACCTGAACCAGGAAGGTCAGGTCGAAGCGCTCGACATTCGCTGGCGCGCCGGCTGGACCGCAGACCCTTTCACCCTGACCCAGTCGGTCGACCGCTTCTCCTATGACCGTTCGGCCAACACGCTGATTTCCGACGCCCGGGCCGACATCATGCGGTCATGGGCGGAGGAAGACGCGCGTATCGTTGCGCGGAGCGGCGGGTTGCCCGTCAATCGCGTCGGCGAAGGCGTGCTGGCAGGGGCAGAGCTGGTGGCCGCCGACGGCACGCCGCTTGGCCGCTTGGTCAATGTGGAGACCGGTTCGGATGGCGCCATCCAGGCCCTCGTGACCGTCCAGCAAACCGGAAACTGGTTCCGTTCGCGTGCCGAACGACAGACCTGGCCGGCCGAGAACGCCCGCTGGGACGCGTCCGAACGTGTCATCCGGCTGACGGCCGGCATCTGACCGTCTGATCCCTCGCCCCTAAACCCTCCCCGTCAATCACAACATCCCGTCCCAGACCCGAAAAGGAGATCCCCATGTTGAGTTGGGCCATTCTATTCTTCGTCCTTGCACTGATCGCAGCCGTGTTCGGCTTTGGCGGCATTGCTTCGGCATTCGCCAGCATCGCCCAGATCCTGTTCGTGCTGTTCCTCATTCTCTTCGTGATCGCTCTTGTGGTCCGCCTGGTGCGAGGCGGTTCGCCCAGGGTCTGATGCCGCTCCAACGCGGCCATTAAAAAAGCCCCGCTCGATCGAGCGGGGCTTTTTCATGGGATGGGCAGATGATCTAGTCCGCTGCGTCCTGCACGGCCTCACCGGCATCCTCGACGTCCTGTCCGGCGCCATAGACGGTGTTGCAACCCGCCGCCGTCACGGCGAACAGGGACAGGAAGATAAGCGCGAGAAACTTGTTCATGGGTCTTGCCTTTCGGTTTGAACTACCAGGCAGGAAACGCATGGCGTCCCGATCGGGTTTCACGAAACGGGAGATTCTTCAGCATCGGGATCGATATGTTCGAGCGGGAAACGAATGGCGATACGAACGCCCTCGTTCGGTTTTCCGTCGATCTCGAACTCGCCCTCGAGCTGGATCGCGAACGCCTCGAAAAGGGACGACCCGACCCCCTGCCGGCGTTCTTCCTCGGACAGGCCGACACCATTGTCCGTGACGAGGGTCTCGATCCAGACATCGCCCTCCCGGTCGAATTCGCGGAGCGACACGGTCAGGACATTGTCGGCATGGCGATCCGGGAAGGCGTGCTTGTAGGCGTTCGTCATGGCTTCGGTGATGAACATCGAGAGCGGCACGGCTTCATCTGTGCTGATCACGCGGTCCTTCAATGTGCTGACAAAATCCAGCCGTACGGATCCATTGTGACCCGGCCCCGCCTCATGCGTGAGTCGGCACAGCTCCGACAGGAAGGGTTCAATCCGGATGAAGCGGAGATCTTCGGCCTCGTAGAGATTGCGGTGAACCATCGCGAGAGCGTTGATCCGGGCTTGCGCTTCGCGAAGCGCAGAAACCGCTTCCGGATCGGCGACATTGCCGAGTTGCAGATTGAGCAGGCTCGTGACGATCTGCAGATTGTTCTTCACCCTGTGATGCACTTCCCGGATCAGCGTCTGCTTGTATTCGAGGGCGTCATTCAGCTCCTCATCGCGCTCGGCGATCCGTGTCGCCATCCACTGGAAGCTGTCAGCCAGTTCCCGGATCTCCCGCGGGGCCCGTTGGGCGCGGACCGGAACGATTTCGTACCGCCCGAGGCCGTAAAGCCGCGCGATCCGTCCCAGATAGGACAGCCAGCGCAGGATCAGGTGATCGGTCGAAATCCAGATTGCGACGAGTGCGAGCGACCACATCAGAAGCGGCAGGACGAATGTGCTCGAAACGTCGATCAGTGCCCAGGAAAGGAGCGATGGTTTCGGCGCCGAAAGAAGCACGTAGACGTCGCCTTCGATAAGGGAGGCCACCGCGAGTGTTCTCATTCCAGATTCAGGATTCGCGCGTTCAAAGACCACGATCTCACCGGAATCGGCGCGCGCCAGAAGTGACGGATCGATACTGTCGACGTGAAGCTGGGTCCGTTCGGTGATCACCGCACCGCTGAGGTCGACGATACCGGCGATCAGGCCCCGCTCATTGTCCTCGCGGCGAATTCCGAGTTGCTGGATCACCGAGACACGGATTCCGGTCGCCATGACGCCGACGAGCTCACCATTCTGGTAGAATGGCAACGCGGTCACGAGCACCGGCTCACCCGTTGTGGCGCCGATGCGGAAGCGGCCGATCACGAAATCCTGCGCTTCGAGCGCTTCCTGAAACCAGTCTCCGTCGGCGAAATTGGTTTGTGCTCCGGTCGATGCGGCCGAACACAGCACCGTTCCGTCGAGGTCGAAGATCGCAAAGTTCGTGTAGGCACGATTGCGTTGTGTCACGCGCGCCATTGCGTTGTTGCAGCCGGAACCAAGACTGGCGACTTCGGGGATCGAGGAGATGGTGATCATCAGCTCCTCGGTTCCGCGGATCAGCATTTCCTGATCGTGCGCAAGCAGTCGCGCGGACGCGGCCAGTTCGCGCTCCAGAATGTCCTGCTGGTTACGCCCGTCGATCCAGGCCTGGATCGCGGCGAGCACAAAGATCGGAGAAAGAGCGAGAGCGACGAGGACCAGAAGTCGCGCGCGAAGCCCCGGTTGAAAGCGCGAAGCTTCAGTTTCAGCCACGGTCCCCCGCCAGCGCATGGGCCTCGGCGATAATCTCCTCGGCAGCCTTCAGGGCATCGGTTCCGGTGACCTTTGTCTCGGGTCGCTCGGACAGCAGTTTCGTAAGGGCCGCCCGCGCACGGTTCACTCGGCTCTTGATTGTCCCGACGGCGCATTCGCAGATCTCGGCGACTTCCTCATAGGCAAAGCCACCCGCCCCCACGAGGATCAGCGCTTCGCGCTGCTCGGGTGGAAGAGACGACATGGCATGCTTCAGATCCGCGAGCTCCATGATCGAATCCTGGCCGGCCGGCATCGTTGCCATGCTTTCGAGGCCGTCATCGCTGGTCTCGTTCTTCCGCCAGGCCTTGCGGCGTTCGGAATAGAAATGGTTTCGCAGGATCATGAAGACCCAGGCTTTCAGATTGGTGCCCGGCTCGAAGCGTTCGCGCGCCTGCCAGGCTTTGACCAGCGCCTCTTGCGCCAGATCGTCCGCCTCGCTCGCATTGTTGCAAAGGCTTCGCGCGAAGGCGCGCAGATGCGGGATCAGCGCCGCCAGGTCCTGACGGAAAACGGCCGCATCCGACGCCGCAGTCGAACTAGCGGCTGTCATTACCGTTCTCCTCATCGGATCGATCCAGCTTGGACAGAAGGTCCATGAAATCGTCCGGCACCGGCTCGTTCACGACCTCATCGTAGAATTCACGGAGTCGGCGGCCGATCGCATCCTGTGCGGTCCGGCCGGCAGCTCCACCCAGAGAGGTGTCGCGATGCGCCTGAGAAGTTTCTGCTTTTTTGGTCATTCCAATTTCCACGCTGTCATGCCGGGTCCGTCTGCCAGCACACGAATGCTTGCTTCAGCGCATATAACAAGCCTAAAGCGGTCGGGTTCCATGCCGGTGCAATTTTTTTTCAGCAGCGGGAACCAAATCGCGAATGAACGGTTTAAACCGCTTGAAACGACCGATTTCGAAACGGGGAATTATCTGCATGAGTTTCGTGAATGAGCTGGGGCCGCACCTCCCTTTCCTGCGGCGCTACGCCCGCGCACTGACCGGGTCGCAGAACAGCGGCGACGCCCATGTCCGTGCCGCACTTGAAGCCGCGATCGCCGACCGCAGCGTGCTCGACACGTCCCTGCCCGCGCGCGTCGCCCTCTACCGTCTGTTCCACGCTGTCTGGAACAGCGCGGGCGCCACGTTGGACGCAGCGAACGATGAAGGTGAAGCGGGTTCCGGTCCCGAAGATCGCCTGCGCCGCCTGCCGCCTGTGAGCCGTCAAGCCTTGCTGCTGACCGCCATGGAGAATTTCTCCGGCAAGGAAGCCGCGCAGATTCTCGGCGTCACCACCGACGAGGTGGATCAGCTGACCGACACGGCGCGGCAG
Organism: Alphaproteobacteria bacterium; assembly: GCA_016124205.1. Classification (GTDB taxonomy): domain Bacteria; phylum Pseudomonadota; class Alphaproteobacteria; order Caulobacterales; family Maricaulaceae; genus Hyphobacterium. The sequence goes on along the minus strand of WGOD01000001.1, from coordinate 323,774 downwards.
GAAATCGACGCGGTACTGAAGACCAATGTCTTCATCATCGAGGACGAACCGATTATCGCTGCCGACCTCCGCCGCATCGTCGAGAGCCTCGGTCACGAAGTGGCCGGACAGGCGCGCACAAAGGCCGAAGCGCTGGAGCGCGCCGTGCCTGCCAAGCCGGGCCTCGTGCTGGCGGACATTCAGCTCGCCGACAATTCGTCAGGCATTGATGCCGTGCACGAGATCCTGAAGTCGCACACCTGCCCGGTGATCTTCATCACGGCCTTCCCGGAACGGCTTCTGACCGGCGAGCGGCCCGAGCCGACCTACCTGATCACCAAGCCTTTCCTGCCGGATGCCGTTAAGGCCGCGATCGGTCAGGCGCTTTTCTTCGCCTGATCCCGCCTCGGCAGGACAAAGTTGCAACGGGCTGCGGTAACGCGGCCCGTTTTGCTTTCTGCGGCTATTTCGCGGCTTTCCCGGGAACGTCTCGCCCCGTCCCGGCGTTGATCCAGCAACGATGCGCAACACGACTTTGTCGAGGCGCACTGAACGACAGGCTGGAGACAAAACATGAGCGCGCTGACCCTCCTCGCTGCTGCCCTCCAACTTTCCTCTGCCCCTGCGGGCTTCGCAGTGGCCGACGATTGCCAAGCCTCGGCCGGCGGTCTGACCGGTGTGGTCGCCGAAATCTCCGGGCTCGCGAACGACCAGGATTACACGCCTTCTCTGTCGCTGGGCGACGCCCGGAATTGTGAAGCCCGGTTCAACATTTTCGAGCCCGAAGCCTTCGCCGCGGATTCGCTCGACACCCCGGTGCGTCTGGCGACCTTCTCCCGGCTCGACCGCCCAAACGACGGCACCGGCCAGTCCAGCTCGCTCGGCGTGACGATCCAGTTCGACAATGCGGACGTCCAGTTCCCGTCCATGGCGATCGTGGCCGGCATGGACCGCCGTACGGTATTTCTGGCGCCCGGTCTGAACGGGTTTCGCGAGCCGGTCGTCAACATGTCGGACTCGCTGGACGTGGCCGACGGATATGGCGGCGTGGCGTGGCGCCTCTCCCCGGATCGTTTCGTCTCTGTCAGCTATGTGCGTCAGGAGCGCTCGTTCAATTCCGGAATGACGGAGTGGCGCGAACAGGACCACTTCGTCGGCTTCGTGTTCAATCAGCGTTGGTAGGACAAGGCCCGCCTTACGAGGCGGGCTTTTTCTTGCGGATCAGCCAGCGATAGATGCCAACGATATTGATGACGGTCAGCACCACATTCTGCAGGCTCAGGGGCGGCTCGCCCTCACCGATCCCGACCGCGATCCAGCTCAGCGATGAAGCCGTGAAGACGACGAAGCCCCAGCCGGTAATCTTTCGCCCGGCATCGATCGAGACCATGACGGCGGCAATGATGCCGGACGCCATGGCGAACCAGCCGAGAAGATCGATCATCGAAAGAATCCCTGTCTGCGGCGCCCGATCCGGACGCTCTGCGTGAACGTCTGCATTACCGGGGGGTTCCGCCCTTCACTTCAATCCGGCGGGGATTATGGTGTGCGCCATCCGCGCCGGGACTCGATCAGTCGGCGCAATGGGAGGATGACAATGCAAAAATGGTTCTACAGCGCGGCGATCGCTGCCCTGATGACCGCGACCGCGGCCCAGGCACAGACCGAAGGCGAAACGCCCACGGTCGATGACGCCCGCGCATTCCTGAGCGAAGCGGAAGCCGAACTCGCCGAGTACAACGAATACGCATCACGCGTGTACTGGGTCTATGAGAACTTCATCACCTTCGACACCGAACGCCTCGTGGAACGCGTCGGCGCCGAAGGCACGGAGATGGCCGTTCGTCTCGCCACGGGCACGGCCCCCTTTGCCGACATCGAACTGCCCGAGGATCTGCGCCGCAAGATGACGGCCCTGACGGCCGGCATCACCCTGCCCGCGCCGTCGGGCGATAGCGCCGCGACGGAACTCGCATCGATCACGACGCGCATGAGCTCGGCCTATTCGACCGGCACGATCGACGTGGACGGCGAAACGGTTCCGCTCAATGAGCTGGAAGTCCTGATGCGCACCGAGCGCAATCCGGAATTCCTCGCCAATATCTGGAATGACTGGCGCGCCGCGATCGACCCCGACCAGATGGCGGCCGACTATGCCCGTATGGTGGAAATCACCAACCAGGGCGCCCGTGAGCTGGGCTTCGACAATCTCGCCGAGATGTGGCTGTCGAACTACGACATGCCGGCCGACGAGATGGAAGCCGAGGTCGAGCGCCTCTGGGGCCAGGTCTCGCCGCTCTACGAACAACTGCACTGCTATGTCCGCGCCGAGCTGAACGAGGAATATGGCGACGACGTCCAGCCGGAAACCGGTCCGATCCGCGCCGACATCCTTGGCAATATGTGGGCCCAGGGCTGGAGCGGAATCTACGACATCGTCGCTCCGGAAGGTGCCGGCGAGCAGTATGACCTGACCGCCCTCCTCGTCGAACAGGGCTATGACGCCCGCCGCATGGTCGAAACCGGCGAAGGCTTCTTCTCCTCGCTCGGCCTTGAGGAACTGCCGGACACCTTCTGGGAGCGCTCGCTCTTCACGCGTCCGGAGGACCGCGACGTCGTCTGCCATGCCTCGGCCTGGGACCTCGACTCGCAGGAAGACATCCGCATCAAGATGTGCATCTCGATCAATGCGGACGATTTCCGGACCGTCCACCACGAGCTGGGCCACAATTACTATCAGCGCGCCTATCGCAACCAGGACACGCTGTTCCAGACCGGTGCGCATGACGGCTTCCACGAAGCCATCGGCGACTTCATCGCCCTGTCGATCACGCCGGATTACCTGGTTCAGATTGGCGTTCTGGACGAAAGCCAGGTGCCGGACGAATCCGCCGACATGGGTCTTCTGATGGAGCAGGCGCTCGACAAGATCGCCTTCCTGCCCTTCGGCTATCTGATGGATCAGTGGCGCTGGCAGATCTTCCGCGGCGAAACCACGCCGGACGAGTACAATTCGTCCTGGTGGGAGCTGCGGGAGCGGATCCAGGGCGTGACCCCGCCGGTCGACCGGCCGGACAACGCCTTCGATCCGGGCGCGAAGTATCACATTCCGAACAACGTGCCCTATCTGCGCTATTTCCTCGCGCACATCCTGCAATACCAGTTCCACCAGGCGGCCTGTGAAATGGCCGGCTGGGAAGGTCCGCTGCACCGTTGCTCGGTCTACGGCAATGCGGAAGTCGGCGAGCGTTTGAACGCCATGCTGGAAATGGGCGCATCGCAGCCCTGGCCGGATGCGCTGGAGGCCTTCACGGGCACCCGCGAAATGGATGGCTCGGCGATCATCGCCTACTTCCAGCCGCTGATGACCTATCTCGAAGAAGAGAATGAAGGCCGCACCTGCGGCTGGTAATTCCCTTATCCGCGTTCGAAACGGGGCGGTCCGGCAACGGGCCGCCCTTTTTCATGCCCGCAGCCAGGGCTTGCCGCCCGCGCCCGGCGGGGGATAGACCGGACCAAACGGAAACCCGATCGGAGTTTCGATGTCCGACAAGATCCACACCTCGGTCGACCTCACCGGCGAGGACATTCACTGGTCTCCGGAAGGCGGCCTCTCCTACGGACGCTATCTCGCGCTTGACCAGGTTCTGTCCGCACAGAACCCGATCACCGACGAGCATGACGAACTCATGTTCATCGTCATCCACCAGGCCAGCGAGTTGTGGCTCAAACTCTGTCTTCATGAACTGGATGGCGCGATCGCCTGCATCAAGGCGGGCGACACCGGCCCTGCCTTCAAGATGATCGCCCGCATCGCCCGCATCCAGGAACAGCTGACCCAGTCCTGGTCGATCCTCGCGACGATGACGCCGGCCGACTATCTGCGCTTCCGCGACAAGCTGGGTCAGTCCTCCGGCTTCCAGTCGGCGCAATACCGCATGCTGGAATACAAGCTGGGCAACAAGAATGCCGCCCTTGCCCGCGTGCATGAGAACACACCGGTCCACGGTGAAGTCGTCGCGGCCCTGAACGCGCCGAGTCTCTATGACGTGACCTTGCAGATCCTGGCCAAATCCGGCTTCGACCTCCCCGCCGCCGCGACGGACCGCGACTGGTCGAAACCCTATGAGCCGTCGCAGGCGGTCGAGGATGCCTGGGCCGAAGTCTACCGGAACACGGAACGGCACTGGGCGCTCTATGAACTCGCGGAAAAGCTGGTCGATCTCGAACACCGCTTCCAGCAATGGCGCTTCAACCACATGAAGACGGTAGAGCGCATCATTGGCTACCGCCGCGGCACCGGCGGATCGAGCGGGGTCGGCTATCTCGTGAAGGCGCTCGACCTGCGCTTCTTCCCGGAACTCTGGACGGTGCGGACGAAGCTGTGAGCGACACGAGGCGTATCTGGGACATCTCCCAAACCCTGCGCCCCGGCCTGCCAGTCTGGCCGGGTGATACCGCCTTCTCGATCGAACGGACCTGGGCGCTCGAGGGCGACTGCCCGGTCAATGTCTCAAGGCTCACGCTGTCGACGCATTCCGGTGCGCACGGTGATGCGCCCCTGCATTACGACCCCGATGGCGCGGCCATCGAAGCCGTCGATCTCGCCCCCTATGTCGGCCCCTGCCGCGTCTTCGATGTGCGGCATGCGCGCGGGACCGTGAAACCGTCGGACTTCGACACCGCCAAGCTCGCCGGTCAGACCCGTGTCCTGTTCCGAACCTATGACGCCTTCCCGCACGAGGTCTGGGATTCCGGCTTCACCGCCGTGGCCCCCGAAACCATCGAAGTGCTCGCAAGCGCCGGCGTGAAACTCGTCGGCATCGACAGTGCCTCGATGGACAAGGAAACCTCCAAGACGCTCGACGCGCATCACGCCGTACGCCGGGCGGACATGCGCATCCTCGAAGGCCTCGTCCTCGACGACGTCCCGGAGGGCGATTACGAGCTGATCGCGCTTCCCCTCAAGATCGCCGGAGCCGACGCCGCCCCGATGCGCGCCATTCTGCGGAGCCTTTGATGACCGAACTGACGCTCGATTCCGTCCGCGAAATGGACCGCAAGGATCCACTCGCCAGCTTCCGCGACCGCTTCGAGATTCCCGAAGGTGTGATCTATCTCGACGGCAATTCGCTGGGCTGTCTTCCGAAGGCGACGCCGGAGCGGATCGAAACCGTCGTCCGCGAGGAATGGGGCCGCGACCTGATCCGGTCCTGGAACACGGCCGACTGGATCCATGCCCCCCGCCGCGTCGGCACGAAGATCGCGCGGCTTATCGGCGCCGGAGCCGATGAAGTCGTCGCAGCGGACTCCACATCCATCAATGTATTCAAGGCGCTCTCCGCGTGTCTTCAACTGAATCCGGAGCGAACGACCCTGCTGTCGGAGCGCGGGAACTTCCCGACCGACGTCTACATGATGCAGGGCCTGTCCGTGCTGTCGGGAGGACGGATCGAGACCCGGCTTGTCGACGGCGAAGACATCATGGGTGCGCTCGACGAAACCGTTGCCGCCCTTCTCCTGACCCATGTTCACTACAAGACCGGACGCATGCGCGACATGAAGGCGGTCACCGCCGCAGCCCATGAGAAGGGTATCCCGGTGATCTGGGATCTGTCGCACAGCGCCGGTGCAGTGAAGGTCGATCTGAACGGTGCAAACGCCGACTTCGCCGTCGGCTGCGGCTACAAATATCTCAATGGCGGGCCCGGCGCCCCGGCCTTCATTTTCGCGGCGAAACGCCATCAGGAAAGTGTCTTCCCGGCCCTGTCCGGCTGGCTCGGCCATGCCGCGCCCTTTGAGTTCGACGACACCTATCGCCCGGCCCCCGGCATCGACCGTTTCCAGTGCGGCACGCCAGGCATTCTGGGCATGGCCGCGCTCGAAACCGGCCTCGACCTCATGCTCGACGCTGACATGACCATGATCCGCTTCAAGTCGCTGGCGCTCGGCTCGCTTTTCGTCGCCCTTATGGAAGACCTCTGCGACCAACACGGCTTCACCCTCGCCTGCCCGGCGGACGAGGCCGAACGCGGCAGCCAGGTCTCCTTCCACCACCCGGACGGCTACGCGATCATGCAGGCCGTCATCGCGCGCGGCGTGATCGGCGACTTCCGCGCACCGGACATTCTGCGATTCGGCTTCGCCCCGCTCTACAACAGCTTTGAAGACGTCTGGCACGCGGTTGAGGCCATTCGCGGCGTCATGGAGAGCGGTGAATGGCGGAACGACAGATACGCACAGCGTGCCGCCGTGACGTGAGGCCATCCCGCGTCTAGTCTCGCACGCAACGAAGCGGAATCGATCCTGGGGAGGACGTTCAGCGCATGAAGATCGCCTGCATCGGCGGCGGCCCCGCCGGCCTCTATTTCGCGATCTCGATGAAGCTCCGCGATCCGTCCTGCACGGTCGATGTCTTCGAGCGCAATGCTCCGGATGACACTTTCGGCTGGGGCGTCGTCTTCTCCGACCAGACGATGGACAATCTGCGCGCCAACGACCCGGAAAGCGCGGCCGTCATTGCCGACAGCCTCGCGCATTGGGACGATATCGCGGTCTATTTCCGGGGCACGGAGGAACGCTCCGGCGGGCATGGTTTTTCCGGCATCGGCCGGATGCGGCTTCTGAACCTGTTGCAGGACCGGGCCCGTGAGCTCGGCGTCGGGCTGAAGTTCGAGACCGAGATCGATCCCTCTCTCGAAAGCCTTTCCGGATATGACATGATCGTCGCCAGCGACGGCATCAATTCCCGGATCCGCGAAGCCCACAGGGACGTCTTCAAGCCCGACATCGATCTGCGCGCCAACAAATTCGTCTGGCTCGGCACGAAGAAGGTGTTCGAGGCCTTCACCTTCGCTTTCGTCGAAACGCCCCATGGCTGGGTCTGGGCCCATGCCTACCGTTTCGACGATGACCTCTCGACCTTCATCGTCGAATGTTCGGAAGAGACATGGCGCGGCCTCGGCTTCGACACGATGGACCAGGACGAGACCTGCCGCGCCTGCGAAGCCTTGTTCGCGGACTGGCTCGATGGCCATGCCCTGATGAGCAACGCCAAACACCTGCGCGGCGGGTCCTGGCTCAATTTCCGCCGGGTGCTGTGCGAAACCTGGATCAAGGACAACATCATCCTCCTCGGCGATGCCGCCCACACGGCGCACTTCTCCATCGGATCGGGCACCAAGCTGGCGTTCGAGGACGCGATCATGCTGGCCGATGCGTTGACGCAATCGGAACGTCCGCTGGACGAAGCGCTGCACGACTATCAGGAGACGCGGAAGGTCGAAGTCCTGAAGCTGCAGAGCGCGGCCCGGAACTCGACGGAATGGTTCGAGAACATTCCACGCTACACGCATTTCGACCCGATCCAGTTCGCCTATGCCCTGCTGACCCGGTCACAGCGCGTCAGCCACGAAAACCTTCGCCTTCGTGATCCGGAATGGCTCGGCAAGGTGGAGCGCTGGTTCGCGGAAAAGTCCGGTGCGGACGAACGTCCGCCCATGTTCGCGCCTTTCCGCATCCGGAACATGGAGTTGATGAACCGCGTCGTCGTTTCGCCGATGTGCATGTATTCCGCCGAGGACGGCATCCCGAACGACTTCCACCTCGTCCATCTCGGCGCCCGCGCGCTGGGCGGAGCGGGTCTGGTCTATACCGAGATGACGGATGTCAGCCCCACGGGCCGCATCACGCCGGGATGCACCGGGCTGTGGAATGACGAACAGGCCGAGGCGTGGACGCGCATCGTCGATTTCGTCCACATCCGCTCCGGCGCGAAGATCGCCATCCAGCTGGCCCATGCCGGGCGCAAGGGCGCGACGCGGCTGCCGTGGGACGGCGACAACCAGCCCCTGACCGAGGGCGGCTGGCAGACCATCGCTCCTTCTCCGGTCCCGTGGGATCCGACCCATCCGCTGCCCCGTGAGATGACCCGCGCTGACATGGACGAAGTGCGCGAGGATTTTGTCGCGGCCACGATGCGCGCGCTCACATGCGGCTTCGACATGGTCGAACTGCACGCCGCGCACGGCTATCTCCTGTCCTCCTTCATCACGCCGGTATCGAACAAGCGGACGGACCAATACGGCGGAAGTCTCGAAAACCGGCTCCGTTTCCCGCTCGAAGTGTTCCGCGCGATGCGCGCGGCCTGGCCGGCCGACAAGCCAATGGCCGTGCGCCTGTCGGCGACCGACTGGCTGGGCGAAGACGGCATCACGCCGGATGACACGGTGAAGATCGCCGAAGCCTTCATTGAGGCGGGCGCCGATCTGATCGATGTCTCGGCGGGTCAGACCACACCGCTGGCCCAACCCGTCTATGGCCGCATGTTCCAGACGCCCTTCTCCGATCAGGTCCGCAACACGCTGCACTGCGCCACCATGGCCGTCGGCAACATTTACGAGACCGATCACGTCAATTCGATCCTCGCCGCCGGCCGCGCCGACCTCGTCGCGCTGGCGCGCCCGCACCTCGCCGATCCGAACTGGACGCTGCGGGCGGCGGCAGAGCTTCAGTATCGCGGGGCGAACGTCCCGAAACAGTATCGAGCCGGAATCAGCCAGTTGGCGCGCAATCTCGAGCGCGCCGCAGAAATGGGGGAATTGAAGGTATGAGTGTTCTCAAGGGCCGCCGCGCGGTCATCACCGGGGGCGGCACGGGCATCGGCCTCGCGACCGCGAAACGTCTCGCCGCCGATGGCGCGTCCACCGTCCTGATGGGCCGCAATCTGGAGCGTCTCGAAAAGGCCGCCGCGGAAATCGATGGCGCGACGGCCATCCAGTGCGATGTGACCGATCCCGCCAGTGTCGCCGCGGCCTTCGCCAAGGCCAGCGAGGGCGGCAAGATCGACATCCTCGTCAACAATGCGGGGATCGCTTCGGGGAGGCCCTTCCACAAGCTCGACTATGACGAGTTCCGCCGCATCCAGAACGTCAATGTCGACGGTGTCTTCCACTGCACCAAGGCGGCGCTGAAGGATCTGATGGGTGGCGACTACGGCCGCGTCGTGAACATCGCCAGTGTCGCGGGTCTGCGCGGCGGACCCTACATCTCGCACTATTGCGCCTCGAAGCATGCCGTCGTCGGCATGACCAAGGCGCTCGCCGCCGAATGGGGTCAGACGAAAGTCACGGTGAACGCCGTCTGCCCGGCCTATGTCGAGACCGACATGGCGGAAAACGCGATCAACACGATCATGTCGAACACCGGACGCTCGCGCGAACAGGCGATCGCCGAACTGGCGGGCATGAACCCGCAGAAGCGCCTGATCCAGGTCGAGGAAGTCGCCGAATGCGTCTTCTGGCTCTGTCATCCGAACAGCTTTACGGTGAACGGCAAGGCCATTTCGCTCGACGGCGGCGCGCCATAAGGCAAGAATGATGAACCCGGAAACCTTCGTCCCCGAACACTTCCGCTGGGATTTCGCCGAGGGCGTGGCCACGGTCACGCTCAACCGGCCCGAGCGGAAGAACCCGCTGACCTTCGACAGCTATGCCGAGCTGCGCGACACCTTCCGGGCGCTCGTCTACCGGCCCGAAGTGAAGGCGGTGATCCTGACCGGCGAAGGCGGGAATTTCTGTTCCGGCGGCGATGTGCACGAGATCATCGGTCCGCTGACCGAGATGGACATGCCGGGCCTCCTCGCCTTCACACGCATGACGGGCGACCTCGTGAAGGCGATCCGGGACTGCCCGCAGCCCGTCATCACGGCAGCGGACGGGGTCTGCGTCGGTGCCGGGGCGATTCTCGCCATGGCATCCGACCTGCGCGTTGCCACGCCGGAGACCAAGACGGCTTTCCTGTTCAATCGGGTCGGCCTCGCAGGCTGCGACATGGGCGCCTGCGCCATCCTGCCCCGCATCATCGGTCAGGGCCGGGCGAGCGAACTCCTCTTTCTCGGCCGCTCGATGAGCGCAGAGGAAGGCGAGGCCTGGGGCTTCTGGAACCGTGTCGTGCCGCAGGGCGAGCTGATGGCCACCGCCAACGACCTCGCAGCGCGGATCGCCGCCGGGCCGAACTTCGCCAACGCCATGACAAAGAACCAGCTGAACGCGGAATGGGACATGGGCATCCACCAAGCGATCGAGGCCGAGGCCCAGGCCCAGGCGATCTGCATGCAGACCGAGGATTTCCGCCGCGCCTACCGCGCCTTCGTGAAGAAGGAAAAGCCGGTCTTCGAGGGCAATTGACGATGATCGAACGAGAAGACCTATATTGGCCTTTCTTCGAAGAATCCCATCACTATTTGGGGCATTCGATTATGCAGTGGGCGATGGATATTTTTGCCGACACTGGCTTTATCCACAAAAAGGACATTGATACCGAGTGCAGCGAAATCCTCGCTCTGTTGTCGGACGCCGGTTTCACACGCTACGCAGTGCCGTCCGCATACGGTGGAAAAACAGAAAGTCTCGATGTTCGATCACTTTGCCTGATCCGCGAGAAGCTGGCGTATCATTCAGGCCTTGCTGACTTCGTCTTCGCCATGCAGGGGCTTGGGTCCGGAACGATTTCTCTGTTCGGATCAGAAAGTCAGAAGTCCGAGTGGCTTCCGAAAGTGGCGAACGGCACAGCGGTGGCAGCCTTTGCACTAACTGAACCGAACGCAGGTTCAGATGTATCTTCACTAGCGTTGGAAGCACGGTCCGACGGAAATGATTACGTGCTCAACGGGGAAAAGACCTACATATCAAATGGCGGGATTGCGGACTTCTACACCCTGTTTGCGAGGACAGGCGCAGCAGGTGCACGCGGAATTTCCGCTTTCATCGTTCCTGCAGACACTCCAGGTCTCGAGATTGCTGAACGCATTAAGGTGATAGCGCCGCATCCACTCGCGAGACTTCGTTTCACGGACTGTCGCATTCCAAAGTCAGCTTTGATCGGCGAAATCAACCAAGGTTTTAAATATGCCATGGCTACGCTGGACGTCTTCCGATCCACCGTCGCCGCCACAGCGCTGGGTTTCGCCCGTCGTGCAATGCACGAGGCGGCCTACCGCGCCACGAGCCGCAAGCTCTTTGGCGCATCGCTTGCCGATCTCCAGATCGTCCAGTCTCAGATCGCGGAAATGGCGCTCGACATCGACGCCTCCGCCCTCCTCATCTACCGCGCGGCCTGGGCCAAGGATGGCGGCGCGCCGCGCGTGACCCGTGAAGCCGCGATGGCGAAACTGCACGCCACCGAGACCGCGCAGCACACGATCGACAAGGCGGTGCAGATCTTCGGCGGGCTCGGCGTCACGGTCGGTTCGGTGCCGGAAGCACTCTACCGGGAAATCCGTGCCCTGCGCATCTATGAGGGCGCATCGGAAGTCCAGAAAATAGTGATTGCGCGGCAGGTTCTGGGAGAAAGCTGATGCAGATACTTCAACCCGAAGGCTGGCCGCGACCCAAGGGTTATTCCAACGGCATCGCCGTGTTTGGCCGCCAGATCTTCGTCGCCGGACAGATCGGCTGGGACGAGACCGAGACCATCGTCTCCGATGATTTCACGGAACAATTCCGCCAGGTTCTGAAGAATACGCTCGCCGTCCTTAAGGAGGCCGGCGCCGGCCCGGAGCACGTCGTGCGCATGACCGGCTACATCACCGACCGCGACGAATACCTCGCCGCGGGCAAACAGATCGGCGCGATCTGGAAGGAGATGATGGGCCGCAACTATCCCGTCATGGCCTTCGTCATCGTCGCCGGCCTGATCGAACCCCGCGCCAAGGTCGAGATCGAAACGACGGCGGTGATCCCGGGACAAACCTAGTTCCCAACTGATTAAAAGGGAAAAATCACATTGACCAGCATCATCGTTTGGCAACCACGAGAAACAATTTTCAAAGGTTCAGTTTCGCTATCACAGCAACTCAATATCGTAGCAGACAGTCGCATTAGCAGCACCAGCCAGATTCAAGGCACTTCCACCCGGATCCTTAGTGATCGCGCAGCAAAATTATTGCGCCTTCCTTTCGAGATATTTAGAGATGAAGAATATGGTCCGGGTTGCGGTCGGGTGTTTCAAGGAGATATTGGATTTTGTTTTGCTGGTAGCACGCTATCCGCAAGCCTTACTTACTCCCTATGTGCCTCCGCCTTCCAGTCTTTGCGTATTAATTACGATGAAGAATTTCCAGAATTCGAAGAATTTATTAGATTTATTTGCACCGCAGCAACCAGTTACATAAAAGAGGTTCAATCGCCATTCGAGGCCTTTTTAACAGGCTCTGAACTTTCAAAGAAAGGTTCGTCTGCGCCAAATTGTTACAAAATCGAATTCAATCCGATAACTTCCATAGTGGAATATACGAAAATTAACTTAGACCCTAACGGCTCATTTGGTGTTATCGGTAGCAACAAGGTATCTATTTCAAAAGAACTATCGGATGGCTTTGAAGGCAACATTGAATTTGACCCCCGTGAGATAGTATTAGAAAAAGTAAAAGAAAATTCCGGCCCAATTGGAGGCGCAATTCAGCGCGCTCAAGCGCGGCTTCACGGCTTCATCTTATTGCCCAATCACACGCTTGATACTTCGACCGATTTCAAACAATTTGTCGGGATGGGCCCGAAGGGAAGTTTGTCCAGAGTCGGAAATCTAAGAGTCGAGCCCTACATCCAAGGATACTGAACTCGTCGTCTACGCCCGCTCCAGCACCATCGCCGCGCCCTGCCCGACGCCGACACACAGCGTGACGAGGGCGTATCGACCCTGTTCCACTTTCAACCGGTGCGCCGCCGTCAGCGCCAGACGTGCGCCGCTCATGCCGAGCGGATGGCCGAGGGCGACCGCCCCGCCCCAGGCGTTGAGGCGCGGATCGTCGTCCGCGATGCCCCAGCTGCGCGTACAGGCGAGCACCTGCGCGGCGAAGGCTTCGTTGAGCTCGATCACATCGATCTGATCGAGGCTGAGGCCAGCAAGCTTCAGCGCCTTTTCGCTCGCCGGGACCGGGCCGATCCCCATCGTGCGCGGCGCGACCCCGGCGGTGGCGTAGGACACGATCCGCGCCAGTGGATCACCGGACTTCCCGCCACCGACCAGCAATGCCGCCGCGCCGTCATTTACGCCTGACGCATTGCCGGCCGTCACGCTGCCACCCTTGCGAAAGGCCGGCTTCAGCTTGGCGAGATCGTCCGGTGATACGTCAGGGCGTGGATGCTCGTCCTTCGTCACCGACACCGGATCGCCCCGTCGTTGCGGCACGGGAACGGCGACGATCTGATCCGCCAGTCTGGATTCAGAAGCACCGGCAAGCCTTTGCGATCGCAGCGCGAAGGCGTCCTGGTCCTCGCGGGAAATGCCGAATTCCTCGGCGAGGTTTTCCGCCGTCTCGCCCATCGCCTCGCAGCCGTAAATCTCGTTGAGTTTCGGGTTCACGAAGCGCCAGCCGATCGTCGTGTCGAACATCTCCGCACGCCGGTCGAAGGCGCTTTCCGCCTTTCCCATCACGAAGGGCGCGCGCGACATGCTTTCAACGCCGCCGGCGATCACGCAGCGCGCCTCACCGGTCTTCACCGCGCGCGCCGCCTGCGCCACGGCTTCGAGGCCCGAGGCGCACAGCCGGTTCACCGTCACGCCCGGCACGCTCTGCGGCAGGCCTGCGACCAGCAGCGCCATGCGCGCGACATTGCGGTTGTCTTCGCCCGCCTGGTTGGCACAGCCGAGGATCACCTCGTCGAGCGAAGCGGGATCGAGGCCCGGATGCCGCGCCAGAAGCGCCGTCATCGCATGCGCGGCAAGATCGTCGGGACGCACGCTCGACAGCGCCCCGCCATAGCGGCCGATCGGCGTACGCACACCGTCCAGAATGAAGGCTTCGGTCATTGGCGGCTTCCCGTGCTAGACATTGCGAATCCGGACGGCGTCACACCACCACAAGAAGCGCTGCCGTACCAAGGGGAGATATGCCATGCCGATGCAGCCCACGGGCTATGTCGACACGAGCGCGCGCGAAGCGCTGCCCGAGGAGTCCGACTGGCCGGACCTGATCTTCACCACGCCCGACGTTCAATATCCTGACCGCCTGAACGCCGCCGCCGAGTTGCTCGACCGCGCCGTGAAGAGTGGCCATGGAGGCCGTGTGGCGGTCTATTCGGCCGAAAAGACCCTCACCTATGCCCAGCTGCTCGCCGCGGCGAACCGCATGGCGCATGCGCTGGTCGACGATCTGGGGCTTCGGCCGGGCAACCGCGTCCTTTTGCACGGGCCCAACAGCGCCGAGATGGTCATCGCCTGGTACGCCATCCTGAAGGCCGGCGGAATCGTGGTCGCGACCATGCCCCTCCTGCGCGAGGCGGAACTGACCAAGGTCGTCACCAAGGCCGATATCCGCCTTGCCCTTTGCGACGCAAGACTGGCCGAGCCGGTCCACGCGGTGGCCAAGGCCGACACGCCGCTCACCGACGTGGTGGAATGGGGCGAGGGCAAGATGCTCGGCGCACTCACCGCCCGAAAACCCGACACGTTCGAGAATTGCGACACGGCGGCGGACGATATCGCGCTGATCGCCTTCACGTCAGGCACGACGGGCCAGCCGAAGGCGTGCGCGCACTTCCACCGCAACGTGCTGGCCATGGCCGACAGTTTCGCGAAGCATCACCTGCATACGAAGCCGGGTGACATCTATGCGGGCACGCCGCCCTTTGCCTTCACCTTCGGGCTCGGGGCGTTCGTCGTCTTCCCCGCACGGTTCGGCGCAGCGGTCGCCCTGCCCTCGAAGCCCGGTTTCGAGGCCCTGTGCGAAACAATCGAGCGCTTCGGGGTCACGCACACCTTCACCGCTCCGACCGGCTACCGCGTCGTGCTGGGTCTCAAGGACCGGTTCGACCTCTCTTCGCTCAAGGGCGGCGTCTCCGCCGGCGAACACCTTCCCGCCGCGACATGGCAGGCGTGGAAGGTGGAAACCGGCATCTCGCTGATCGACGGGATCGGCGCGACGGAAATGATCCACATCTTCATCTCCGCCTCGGGGTCGAAAATCCGCCCCGGCTCTACCGGCAAACCCGTCCCCGGCTACGAGGCGAAGGTGATCGGCGAGGACGGCAACCCGGTTCCCGACGGCGAGATCGGCCGCCTCGCCGTGCGCGGACCCACAGGTTGCCTCTATCTCGATGACGACCGGCAGAAGTCCTATGTGCAGGACGGCTGGAACATCACCGGCGATCTCTATCGCCGCGATACGGACGGGTATTTCTGGTATGTCGCGCGCAATGACGATCTGATCGTCTCGTCCGGCTACAACATTGCTGGACCCGAGGTAGAGCAGGCGCTGCTCATGCACGACGCGGTCATGGAATGCGCCGTCGTCGGCACACCTTGCGAGGAGCGCGGCAGTGTGGTGACCGCACATATCGTGCTGAAGGACGGCCATGCCGGTAATGACGCCCTGACCGCGGACATCCAGGCCTTCGTGAAGCGCACCATCGCGCCCTACAAATACCCGCGCCGCGTGATCTACGCGGAGGCCCTGCCCAAGACGCAGACCGGCAAGATCCAGCGTTTCCGTCTGCGCGAGGCTGAGACCTGATCTGGCACGCAGACGCGGCGCACACTAGGGTGCGCCCAACCAATCGGGAGTGGTGCGATGCGGCAATTCTTCGTCTTCATCAAATGCGAGCTGGGGCAGACCTATGACGTCGCCGCGGCGCTGGTCGACCAGGTCGAGGAAGCGCGTCAGGTCCACTCGATCTCCGGCTCGTTCGACCTGCTGGCGCACTTCTCGGTGGAGGCGGACGCCGATATCGGGCGCTTCGTGAACCAGAAGGTTCAGACCATCCCGGGCATCAAGGACACCCAGACCATCCTCTGCTTCAACGCCTTCACGCGCGACCAGGGCCTCGGCGAAGGCTGACATGCATTTCGGAGTCTTCGACCTCTTCAAGATCGGTATCGGCCCGTCCAGCTCGCACACGGTCGGCCCCATGATTGCGGCGCGCTCCTTCCTGGTTCGCGTCGATGACGAGCATGGCATCGAAGCCGTCGAAACGGTTCAGGCTGAGCTTTATGGCTCTCTGGCCCTGACCGGGCCGGGTCACGGCACCGACAAGGCGGTCATTCTCGGCCTTGAAGGCGCAAAACCCGACACGCTGGACCCCGACGACGCCGAGAACCGTCTTCATGCCGCGCGCAAGGAAAAGCGAATCAACCTTCTGGGAAAGAAGGAAGTTTCTCTCGACCCTGCAACCGACGTGAAGATGAAGGGTGAAACGCGCTTGCCCTTTCATTCGAACGGCATGAAATTCCGCGCACTGGACGCCAATGGCGACGTGCTGCGCGAGGAAATCTGGTATTCGATCGGCGGTGGCTTCGTGATCGACGAGGCTGAGGCCGGCCGCAACTCGGCCGTCACCGGTGACCACGAAGGCGAACCGTTTCCTTTCGATACCGGCGATGAATTGCTCGCCCAGTGCGAGCGCTACGGCCTGACCATCCCCGCCCTGATGATGGCCAACGAGACGGCGTTCCGCGACGAACAGGAGATCCGCGATGGCGTGGATCGGATCTGGCGCGCCATGGAGGACTGCATCGACCGCGGCCTTCGCGAGACAGGCACATTACCCGGCGGGCTGAACGTCCGCCGCCGCGCGCCGTCCATCCGCAGGGACCTGCTCGACAATCCGGAAAAGGCCGAAATCGATCCCCTCACCGCGATGGATTGGATCAATCTCTGGGCCATGGCCGTGAATGAGGAGAATGCCGCCGGCGGCCGGGTCGTCACCGCACCGACCAATGGCGCGGCCGGCATCATTCCCGCCGTCGCACGCTATTTCGACCGCCACCATCGCCGCGACGATGATCCTGACGCCATGTTGCGTTTCTTCCTGACGGCCGCCGCGATCGGCGCACTCTACAAGAAGAACGCCTCGATCTCCGGCGCGGAAGCCGGTTGCCAGGGCGAAGTCGGCGTTGCCTGCTCGATGGCGGCCGGCGGTCTTGCCGCGGCACTCGGTGGGGCCAACCGCCAGATCGAGAACGCCGCCGAGATCGGTATGGAGCACAATCTGGGCCTAACCTGCGACCCGGTCGGCGGCCTCGTCCAGATCCCCTGCATCGAACGCAACGCGATCGGCGCGATCAAGGCGATCGATGCGGCCCGCCTCGCCCTCAAGGGCGATGGCGAGCACAAGGTCTCGCTTGATCAGGTGATCCGCACCATGGCCGAGGTCGCGAAGGACATGTCGGACAAGTACAAGGAAACCTCGACCGGCGGTCTCGCCGTCAACGTTCCGATGTGCTGATCACCCGGCGTTGCTGGCCACCGCGTTCGAGGCGGTGTTTTCGGTGTCGTCGAGGATGTTGAGCGGCTGACCGTCGCGGAGGTTTTCCGCGCCGCGGACGACGACCCGGTCGCCCGCCTCGATCTCGCCCGTCACACCGATCCAGTCGCCATCCTGCGCCCCGCTACGGATCAGCACGCGGCGTGCGGTATTCTCCTCCGACACCACCCAGACGAAGCTGCCTTCATTGCGCAGCACCACGGCATCCTGCGGCAAGGCAACAACCGTCGCTGGCGTTTCGGTCGGGAAGGACGCGCGCACGGCCGAACCGATCAGCCAGGGCGAATCCGAGAGATCGATCCGTACTTCAAACGTCCGGGTTACAGAATCGCCGACCGGGATCAGCGCCCGGATCGGCGCATCGACATCATTCGTGCCGTCGCTGACGCGGATGGTCTGACCTTCACGGAGATAGGGCGCGACCGAAACCGGCACCTGAGCGCGGGCCTCGATCCGCTGCGTATCCACGAGGCGAACGATCTGCGCGCCGGGATTGGCATACTCGCCAACCTCAATCAGGCGCTCGGTCACGCGGCCGCTGAACGGGGCCAGGACGCGCGTCCGGTCAAGGTCGAGGCGGGCGCGTTCGACCGCGCTGCGCGCCTCTGTGTTCTCCTGAACCGCCAGATTGCGGGCCAGTTGCACCTCACGCAGCCGGTTGGCCGCCGCCGTGCCGTTTTCGACGAGCTGCGTCCAGCGCTCCAGTTCGCCTTCCTGATAGGCGGCATTCTCCGAAGTCCGGGCGTAGCGCGACCGCGCCTCGTCCAGTGCCAGGCGCGCCATACGGTCATCCAGCTGCGCGACCGGCTCGCCGGCCTCGACCCAGTCACCGGCTTCCGCGACATCCACGACGCGGCCCGAGGCTTCGGATGCGATCTGCGCATCATTCCGGCTGTAGACGCTGGCCGGGCTTTCGATCTGCCGCGCCATTTCCCGCATTTCGGAGGTGGCAACACGGACGTTCGCTGGCGGCGGTCCGCCCGCCTGCTGGAAACCACCCGTCGCGAACGCCAGGATTGCGGCCAGAGGAATGAAAAAGCGTTTCATCGAAAGGGCTCCTATTCCGCAGGCTGCGGATTGAGGGCGACGGGCGCCGCACGGGTTTCACCGATCCGCAGAAGCGACGGCAGAAGGAAAAGCGTGAAGATCATCGACACCGCCATGCCTCCGACGATCGCCGCGGCAAGACCGCGATAGATTTCGCTGCCCGCGCCGGGGAAGATCAGCAGCGGCGTCATGCCGAGAATGCTGGTCAGCGTCGACATGAAGATCGGCCGCATCCGCATCCGCAGCGCCTGGTCGACGGCTTCGCGTCGGCCAAGACCCTCGCGTTCGCCCTGACGCGTCTGATCGACCAGCAGGATGGCGTTGTTGATGACGAGCCCCAGCAGGATGATGAAGCCCATCATCGTCAGAAGGTCGAGCGGCTGACGCGTGTGCGTTGTCGCCTGCATCACCATGTCGAGGATGCGCAGCACCGCCACGCCGCCGACGGTCGCCAGCGGAATGGTGATCAGCACAAGACCGGCATCCCGGATCGACCGGAACAGGCCGGCAAGGATCAGGAACAGGATGAACAGCGCAAACAGGAAGTTCTGCGTCATCGTGTTGATCGCCCGGTTCAGCGCATCGGCCGCGCCGCCATAGGTGATCGACCCGTCCGCCGGCAGGGCCGCACGCAGTTGTGGTTCGATCTCGTTCTGAATGACGGCGAGCACCTCCTGCAGCGTCATGTCTTCAGGCTGCGACATGAAGAGCGAAATCGTGCGCCGTCCGTCGAGGCGCTGCAGACCCGAGGGCGTCAGCGTTTCCTCGATATCGACGAGGTCGCCGAGCGGCAGGACGACGCCGGACGGTGTGGTGACCGGCATGCCTTCCAGTTCCTGCGCGGATCGCCAGCCATCGGACCGCAGGATCATGTTCAGCCGGCGGTCGCCGTCGAAATACTCCCCGACGAACAGACCATCGCCCATCGCCGAGACGACACTGGCGACACCCGCGCGGGTCCAGTTCACTTCCTGGATGCGGCGGTCATTCGGGATGATCGAATAGCTCGGCTGGGTCGCCTGGGGTGACGGGTTGGCGTTGATGTTGGAGGTCGGGAAGCGCTCACGCAGAAGGCGCATCCCCTCCTGCGCGGCAGTCGCGAGCGGCCCCGGCTCGGCCGACTGGATGTTCACCTGAACATTGCCGCCGCCGCCGAAATTGCCGAACAGCTCACCGCGCGCCGCAAACGCCTGCACGTCCGGAATGCCCTGCACGATCTCGTCGCGCACGATGCGCTCCAGTTCCCGGACATCGGCAATGTCGCGCGGACGCACGCCGAGCGTCGCGAAATTCCCGCCCTGCCCGCCGATATAATAGTTGCGCAGCGCCGGCTCGCGTTCGCCGTTCATATAGGGTGCCAGCCGCTCCATGACCGGCTGCACGACCTCCTCGCGCACCCACTCCCCGTCCGATCCGGGAGGCAGCATGAAGAAGGCGTCGATCGCATCGCGGCGGACCGGCGGCAGATAGTCGAGATTGGGCAACATCACACAGGTCAGGCCGAGCGGCACCGAAACCAGTGCGGCGATCATGCCATAGCGCCGCACCGGCCGGTCGCTGGCGAACATGATGAAGTCGGCGAGTTTTGACAGCAGGGGCTGCTTCGCCTCCAGCCCGCCCGAACGCACCCATTTCGCTGCCGCGACCGGCAATATGGTGACCGCGACGATCATCGACAGGCCGACTCCGACCGCGATGGTGATCGCCAGATCGGCGAAGAGCTGACCTTCGGCGTCGTCGAGGAAGATGATCGGCAGGAAGATCGCGACCGTCGTCGTGGTTGAGGCGAACAGCGCCCCCCACACCTGCCCGGCCCCGTTTGCCGATGCGGTTTCCGGGCTCTCTCCCGCCTCCCGTCTTCGCACGATGTTTTCCATCACGACGATGGCAGCGTCGAGCACCATACCGGTCGCGAAGGCGAGCCCGGCCAGTGAGATGACGTTGAGCGATCGTCCGAGAACGAACAGCACGATCAGCGTGGCCAGCAGGCAGATCGGAATGGCCAGCGCGATGATCGCCGTCGCCCGCGCCCGGCGCAGGAACAACCACAATCCTCCGATCGCCAGCACCACGCCGAACAGCAGATTGGTCCGAAGCAGGTTGATGGCCCGGTTGATGAAGACCGAGGAGTCGAAGGAAGGCTGCAGGTTCAGGCCAAGTTCGGCGGCCTCGTTCGCGTTCAGCCGCTCCACCTCCGCCCGGACTGCTTGCAGCGTCGAGAGCACGTTGGCGCCATTCTGCCGGCTGACCGCAATGCCGATTGCCGGATTGCCGTTCTGGAAGGCAAAGCCCTGGCGCTCGCCCAGTCCGATCCCGACCGAGGCGACATCGCTCAGACGCACAGGCCGTCCGTCGCGCCAGTCGATGACGAGATCGCGCAGTTCGCGGGGGTCGTATTGCCCCTCATAGTTCAGGACGAAGGACCGCCGACCGACCGTCGCGTTACCGCCGGACACGTCACGATTGCCGTTCAGCGCCGCCGCGATCTCCGGGATCGACACGCCAAGCGCGGCCGCGCGATAGGGATCGAGGATGATCTGGAATTCGCGGTTCCGGAGGCCCCAGTTGATCTGGGCATTCGCGACACCAGGCAGCGAGGACAGGCGCGGCACAACCACGTTCGAGGCGAAATCGGCGAAATCGTCGACCTCGTTCGGGTTATCCGGCAGCAACTGGATGAAATAATAGATCAGCATGTCGCCGGATCCGCCGGCTGCACCGTTGATGACGTTCGGTCCGAACGCATCGAGCGGCATCGGCGGCAGCTGGTTCATCCGGCCGATCACCTCGATATAGGCCTGATCCATATCGGTGCCGTTGGCGAAGCTCAGGGCAATGAAGGAAAAGCCCTGATTGATATTCACCCGCATTTCCTCAAGCCCGGATATGCCGGTCAGGGCCTGCTCCATCGGCTCGACGATTTCCGATTCCATCTCCTGCGGCGACGCGCTGCGCCATCCCGTCATCACGAAGAGCTGAGGCTGGCTCGTGTCCGGGAACAGTTGCAGCGGCAGGCGTGTGAACGCCATCGCGCCGACGACGCCAATGAGCAGAACGGCGATCAGCACCGCCACGGGATTCTTGAGCGCGAAGCGAGTCAGGAACATGAAATTGGATCTCCCTCACCGTCTTGGTGAGGTGCGGCGCCTCGCCGCACCTATACGGCGGGATTACACTTGGTTCACGCGGGAGCGCGTTACCCCTGACGCCGCCGGGGTTTAACCCAAGAAAAAGCCGCGCCGGATGCCCGGCGCGGCTTTCGCAATTCAAAGGGTCTTCTGCACTCAGGCGGCGAGCGTGTCCGACACCGTAAATGCCGCTTCGGTCGAGGCCTTGATGTCGTCGAGCGACACGTCCGGCGCCAGCTCTTTCAGAACCAGACCGTCTGCCGTCACTTCGAACACCCCCATCGTGGTGATGATCAGATCGACCACGCCCGTACCGGTCAGCGGCAGCGAGCACTGCTTCAACAGCTTCGGCTCTCCGGCTTTCGACGTGTGATCCATGACGACCACGACGCGCTTCACGCCGGCAACGAGGTCCATCGCGCCGCCCATCCCCTTCACCATCTTGCCGGGGATCATCCAGTTGGCGATGTCACCGGTCTCGGAGACTTCCATCGCCCCCAGGATCGACAGGTCGATATGCCCGCCGCGGATCATGCCGAAGCTGTCGGCGGACGAGAAATAGCTTGTGCGGCGCAGCTCGGTGATCGTCTGCTTGCCGGCATTGATCAGGTCGGGGTCTTCCTCGCCTTCGAACGGGAACGGGCCCATGCCCAGCATGCCGTTCTCCGACTGCAGCGTCACATCAATGCCCTCATCGATATAGTTCGCGACCAGCGTCGGGATGCCGATGCCCAGATTCACGTAGAAGCCGTCTTCCAGTTCCTGCGCGGCGCGGCGCGCCATGTCTTCGCGGGTCCAGGCCATTACGCAGTCTCCTTCTGACGCACGGTGCGCTGTTCGATGCGCTTCTCGAACGACCCCTTCACCACCCGTTGAACGAAGATGCCGGGCGTGTGGATCGCGTCCGGATCGAGATCGCCGAGTTCAACGATCTCTTCGACTTCCGCGACCGTCACCTTGCCGGCCGTCGCCATCATCGGATTGAAGTTACGCGCCGTCTTCCGGTAGATCAGATTGCCTTGCGGGTCGGCCTTCCAGGCCTTCACGATGGAGAGGTCCGCGGTCAGGCCGGTTTCCATGATGTAGCGCTCGCCATTGAACTCGCGCTCTTCCTTGCCCTCCGCGACCAGCGTGCCGACGCCGGTCTTCACGAAGAAGGCCGGAATGCCCGCCCCGCCGGCGCGGATGCGCTCGGCCAGCGTGCCTTGCGGGTTGAATTCGAGCTCCAGCTCGCCGGACAGGAACTGGCGCTCGAACTCCTTGTTCTCGCCGACATAGGACGAGAGCATCTTCTTGATGCGCTTGGCATCGAGCAGCTTGCCAAGACCGAAACCGTCGACCCCGCAATTGTTCGAGATGATCGTCAGGTCCTTGACGCCGGAGTCGAGGATGGCCTCGATCGCATTCTCCGGAATGCCGCACAGGCCGAACCCGCCGGCCATGATCGTCATGCCGTCGAACAGAAGCCCGTCGAGGGCTGTCGCGGCATCGGGATAAATCTTCTTCATGAACGTCCTCTTCGGCCCTTTGGCGGTTCGGATGTGTTGCGCTGCGTTATATCGCGTTGCACTGCAAAAACCAGTGCCGGGCGTCAGCCGTGCTCGCGTTTCAGATCAATCTCGATCGCCAGCGCCCCGCCGAAGAAAACGGCATAGGAGGCCCAGTAGATCCAGAGCAGAAACACGATCAGCGCGCCGAGCGACCCGTAGGCGCTGGGGTGCACGACGGTTTGCACATAATAGGTGAAACCGGCCGAGATCAGCATCCAGATCACGGTCGACGTCAACGCGGCGAACACAGACGCATTCCAGCTGACCTCTCCGGCCCTGCGCATCGTGTAGCGGTAGAGCAGTATGAGTGCCGAGATCATCGTGACAGCCACGGCCGTCCACTCGTTGAAGAGATAGCCGGTATCGAGACTCCGTAATCCGAGCCACTGCAGGATCGGCCGAAGCACGATCGGGATCGTCAGGACGATCAGATTCGCGGTGGCGAGCAGCGTCCCGCCGGCCATGACGGCCGCGATCGCGATCAGGTTGAATTTCACGATACTGCGCAGATCGCCGACTTTCGCGATCTGGTTCAAACCGGCAATCAACGCCTTGGCACCGCGGGACGCTGCGAAGAAGGAAATCGTCAGCGCGATCAGACCCTGGATGGACAGCGAGGCGCTCGATGTTTCAGCGAGACGCGCCACCTGATCGGTCGCGAAGCTACGTGCCGACGGCGGCAGTACGCCAGCCAAGCGGGCGATCTGGCCCTGCGCGTCCTCGATCGAGAAGATGAGACCGTATACCGAGGCCAGTGCCGCAACGGCAGGAAACAGCGCCAGCAGCGTGAAGAAGGAAACCCCACCCGCGAACAGCATGACTTCCCGCGCCATCGTCCGGCGGATGGCGCGGAAGACAACACCGACGACCGGAAGCCGTGCGAACAGCACGGACAGGCGGCGAAAATGACGAAAGACCTGGCGGACAGGATGCATGGCCCTGCGCTTAGCGCATTCGGCGCCACACGAAAAGCGAAGCGCCAGCCATTGGGGGTGGCTGGCGCTTCTTGTGCTTGATCGGCAGTGTGCCGATGAGGCGGCGGAGGTGCGAGGGACGAAAATTCCGCCGGTCTCGAGGATCGGTATGCCAAAACCGTCTTGAACCGCGGATGAACGGTTCCGTTCAGCTTCGATCGCGCGAGACCGGGCAAACACGGTTTTCGTCTTGGCGGGAATGTGACACTGTGCCGTGTCCCGAGCGCATTTCCATTGGGGGTCGGATTGGCGCGCATCCTCGACATTCTGGTGTTCGACGGTTCCGGCGAAGCTTCGCTTCCCGGCTTGTCGCGCCTCGACATTCGCACGCGCGACTGGGACGGCAGCGCAGCGGCGCTGAACGCAACCAATTTCGACGCCATCATACTGGTGGACAGCGATATCGATCGTCTCCAGCCGGTGATCGAGCGCATCAACGCCTCACCCTCACGTCAGGTCCCGCGTCTGGCGATCGCCGATGGGTCGGACGTGCCCGAAGGCCTAGATGCCTGGCTGCGCCCGCCCGCCGCCGCGAACCAGATCGCGTCGCGCCTGCGCGCCCTCGTCCGGCTGAAGGTCATGGAGGACATTGTCCGCCGCCGCCGCGCCGCGGCGGAAGTGTTCGGCCATGACGATTTTGCCATCGCGGAGGAATCCGGCCGGCCGACCGTTCTCTTCGTCGGTGAAGCGACCACGCGCTTCCTTGATCTGCGTCATGCCCTGTCTCGGGCCGAAGCCGATGTCGTGGCGGCCTTTTCCAGCTATTCCGCGTTCGACTATCTGCATGAACGCGCTTTCGACGCCGTTGTCCTGAACGCGACGACGCGCCAGGAAATGGCCTTCACGATCTCCTCGGCGATGCGCCGTAACGCGCGCCTCTACCACACGCCCGTCCTGCTTCTCTCGCGCAGCAACCGGCAGGAAGAGGCCGATGAGGCCTTTGCCCGCGGTGTGTCCGACATCCTGCCGTGGGACGCGGACGAGACAGAGATTCGCGAGCGTGTCCTGCGTCTGGCCAGCGAACGTCAGCGCCGCCGCAAGGCCCGCGCCCAACTTGATGCCTGCCGCGCCACAAAAACGCTCGACGCGGATTCCGGTCTGTTCAAGGCGCGCTTCGGCCTTGCCCACCTCCAGGACCTGCTTAACGCCGGGGAAAAGGCCCACCGCCCGACCGGTCTGGTCCTGATGCGCCTTGGGGCGCCGTCGGAAGCTCAATCTGACGCGGCCATCCGGTCCGCGCGGATCCAGTTTGCCTCAATGCTCAGGCACCTCCTGCGGGCCGAGGACTGCCCGGTCGCGATGGCCAACGATCTCTATGCCGCCATCCTGCCCTGCACGCACCTGGATGGAGCCGATAGCGTCGCCGAACGCATCCGGGCAATCGCAGAGTGTACGGCGTTCGAGGGCGATGATCCGCTGAAGGCCTTCCGCCTGACCGTCGAGACCGGCACGGCCGAAGCCCGCGGCGGTGAGACTGCCGAAGCCCTGATCGAGCGCACGCAGCGCCAGCTGGGCCTGCCGCAGACGAAGGCGGTCTAGGCCGCCACCCGCCGCGCCAGATCCGCCAGACGCGACAGACCGCGCTCCAGACCTTTCAGACGTGCATCCGGTGTCGGCCAGTCTCCGACCAGAACCAGTTTCTGGTCCGGCCGGACGCGGAACTCGTCCGGGCTTTTCGCCATCAGCTGTACCAGACCCGCCGGATCGGCAAACGCATCGTTCCGGAAGCTGACGACCGCGCCCTTCGGCCCGGCATCGACCTTTGCGACGCCGGCGACCTTGCACAACGTCTTGATGGCCATGATCTTCAGAAGCTGGTTCACCTCGTCCGGCAGCGGGCCGAAGCGATCGATCAGCTCCGCGGCAAAGGCTTCGCGTTCGTCGCGCGTATCGAGGTCCGACAGACGACGGTAGAGGCCCAGCCGCACGTCCAGATCGGTGACATAGTCTTCCGGAATCAGCACGGATGCGCCCGCATTGATCGCCGGCGACCATTCCCCGTCACTCACCTCGTCCTCGCCGCGGATCGACGCGACGGCTTCTTCCAGCATGGACTGGTAGAGCTCCACGCCGACATCACGGATATGGCCGGACTGTTCCTCACCGAGGAGATTGCCGCCTCCGCGCAGGTCGAGGTCGTGCGAAGCGAGCGTGAACCCGGCCCCGAGAGAATCCAGAGACTGAAGCACTTCGAGACGTTTCAGCGCCCCGCCCGTGATCGTCTGGTTCGGCGGTGTCGTCATGTAGGCGAAGGCCCGCACCTTCGACCGTCCGACCCGGCCGCGCAGCTGATAAAGCTGCGCCAGACCGAACCGGTCCGCCCGGTGGATGATCAGCGTGTTGGCCGTCGGGATGTCGAGGCCGGACTCCACGATCGTCGTCGACAACAGCACGTCATACCGGCCTTCGTAGAAGGCGGTCATGATGTCTTCCAGCTGGCTCGGCGCCATCTGGCCGTGCGCGATCACGAAGCTGACCTCCGGAACCTGTTCGCGCAGGAATTCGGACACGGCGTCGAGATCGGAGATGCGCGGCACGACATAATAGGCCTGCCCGCCGCGATACTTCTCGCGCAGCAAGGCCTCGCGGATCGTGACCGGATCGAAGGGCGCGATATAGGTCCGCACCGCCAGGCGATCGACCGGCGGCGTGGCGATGATCGACAGGTCGCGGATGCCCGTCAGCGCGAGTTGCAGCGTCCGCGGGATCGGTGTCGCCGTCAGGGTCAGCACATGCACTTCGGAGCGCATTTCCTTGAGGCGTTCCTTGTGCTTCACGCCGAAATGCTGCTCCTCATCGACGATCAGCAGGCCGAGATCGTTGAATGTCACCGACTGTGACAGGACGGCATGCGTACCGATGACGATGTCGGCCTGCCCGGCCTCCAGCTCTTCCCGCGTCGCGGCGGCTTCCTTGGCCGGCACCAGGCGCGACAGCCGGCGCACTTTTACAGGCCAGCCCCGGAAGCGTTCCTCGAACGTCTTGAAGTGCTGCCGCGCCAGCAGCGTTGTCGGTGCGACGACGGCGACCTGCCGCCCGCTCATCGCAACGACGAAGGCCGCGCGCAGCGCGACTTCTGTCTTGCCGAAGCCGACATCGCCGCAGATCAGCCGGTCCATCGGCCGGCCCTTGGTCAGATCTTCGAACACGTCCGAGATCGCGTTCAGCTGATCGTCAGTCTCCGCGAAGGGGAAACCGGCCGCGAACTCGTCATAGACCCCGCTCGGCGGGTCGATGGCGTCGACTTTCCTCGCATGCCGTTCCGCCGCGATGCGGATCAGCTGGTCGGCCATGTCCCGCAGGCGCTTCTTGGCCTTCGCCTTGCGCGCCTGCCAGGCCGCACCCCCAAGCCGGTCGAGCTGGACACCCTCCGTCTCCGCGCCATAGCGGCTCAGAAGCTCGATATTCTCCACCGGCAGGAAGAGTTTCGATCCGCCGGAATATTCCAGTTCGAGGCAGTCGTGCGGCGCGTCCTGAACGTCGAGCGTCTTCAGCCCGAGATAGCGCGCCAGGCCGTGGTCGACATGGACGACCAGATCGCCGACCGACAGCGAACCCGCCTGCAGGATGACATCGGCCGAGCGGCGCCGCTTCTGCGGACGGGCCAGACGGTCCCCCAGAATGTCCTGTTCCGACAGGATGGCGAGCCCGTCGGTGACGAAGCCGCGTTCCAGCTGAAAGACCGCACGGGCCACGCCGGTCTTTGGTATCGCATCGACACCGCGATAATCGGCGATCGCCTGGATCCCGGTCACGCCGTGGTCGGCGAGAACACTGCCCAGACGGTCCGAAGCACCTTCTGACCAACTGGCCAGGATCACCCGGTGTCCGGCCTGCCGCAGCCCGGAAATATGGTCCTTCGCCGCCTCGAACACATTCGTCCCGGCCGTGCGCTCAGCTGCAAAGATCCGGCCCTGATGCGCGCCGAGATTGACCGCGTGCGCACCCGGATCAGCAAAACCGGAGAAATGGCGGACATCGCGTTCGGCGAGGCGAGTCTTGAGATCATCGGGCGGCAGATACAGCCCTTCGGGCGGCAAGGGCCGGTAGACCGTGTTCGCGAGCATGCCCGTCTTCGGACCTTCCGGCGCATTCCTCCGCGCCGCGTAATAGTCGCGGATCTGGGTCCAGCGTTCGTCGATCGCGTCAGAGGTCAGCGCATCGAGCCCGATCAGCGCTTCCGGTCCGGCATAATCGAACACGGTTTCGAGCTTTTCGTGGAACAGCGGCAGCCAGTGCTCGACGCCGGCAGCGCGCACGCCTTCACTGACCGCATGATAGACCGTGTCGCCCGACGTCGCTGCGCCGAACGTCTTCAGCCAGCCGGACCGGAAGCGCGAGATGCTCTCCTCGGACAGGAAGACTTCGCTGACCGGGTTGAAGGCGGCTTCCTTCAACTGTTTCAGGCTGCGCTGGCTTTCCGGATCGAAGGACCGGACCGATTCCAGAGAATCTCCGAAGAAATCGAGCCGGACCGGCTCTTCCGCACCCGGCGGAAACGCGTCGATCACGCCGCCGCGGATGGCATAGTCGCCCGGCTCCATGACGGTCGACACCCGCGAGTAGCCGTTGCTGGCGAAATAGGCGCGTAACTTTTCCTGCTCGACGATTTCGCCGGGCCTCGCCCGAAATCCGGCCCCGGACATGACCGCGCGCGGCGCGGCGCGCTGCATCGCGCCGTTTACCGAGGCGATCACGATCAAGGGTTTGGTGTTGCCGGTCGTCCTCGCGGCCAGCCGCGCCAGAACGGCGGCGCGGGCCGAAGCCACTCGCGGCGCCGGCGAAACCCGGTCATAGGGCTGACAGTCCCACGCCGGCAGGACCAGCACATCCATGTCGGGCGCAAAGAAGCGGCATGCGGCTTCGAACGACGCCACGCGCGACCCGTCGCGGCAGATGAACAGGCCGACCCCGCCGCGCTTCCTCAGCGCATCGGCAAAGACCAGCGCATCATAACCCTCGGGAACCTCCCCGACGGTCAGCGCGCCGGGGGCGCCGGCGATCTGTTCGATGACGGCCATCAGAGCTGTTTCGCTCCGCCCGCGGCGACGAAGCGGCGGATGTCGGCGATCAGCGAGGCATCGCGCTCGGCCGGGACAGCCTCACGCTCCATGATCCAGGCATAGAGTTCCTGATCGGGCGCGCTGAGCAGAAGTTCGAGTGCGTCCAGCCCTTCCCGGTCCAACACCTCCAGGCGCGAACGGACGAAGCCGCCGATCACGATATCGGCTTCCTTGAAACCGCGATGTTCCGCGCGGAACAGCAGCTTTTTGCGCATTACGGTGAGATCATCGGTCATGGGGCCGCGATATAGGCCGCTCTCGCGCTGGCGTGAAGCGCCCGCCTGCCCCATCGTGCAGCCATGCGCCCGGAGATTCTCTTTCCGCTATTCAAAACCGTCGAATCCCTGCCGGGGATCGGTCCGCGCATGGCCACGCTGATCGCGCGCCTGGCAGGCCCGCATGTGAAGGATGTGCTGTTCCACAAACCCGTCGGCGTGATCGACCGCAGCCTGCGCTCCCTCATCACCGATGCGCCGGAGGGCCGTATCGTGACGATCGAGGCGACGGTCGAGGAACACATCCCCGCCCCGCGCGGCAGCTTCCGGCCCTACAAGGTGCGCATGTCGGACGAGAGCGGCTTCCTGCACCTGACCTATTTCCACCCCCGATCCGACTGGCTGAAGAAAACCCTGCCACCCGGCGAACGCCGCGTCGTTTCCGGCAAGATGGAGCGGTTCGGCGGCGAATATCAGATCACCCATCCCGACCTGATCATGACGGTCGAGGATGCGCGGAGCGCGCCACCGATCGAGCCGGTTTATCCCATGACGGCGGGGCTCAGCCCGAAAGTTCTGCGCAAGGCGATCGGCGCGGCGCTGAAGGACGTCCCGAACCTGCCGGAATGGGTCGATCCCCAGCTGTCCGGGGTTCAGGACTGGCCGTTATGGCGCGATGCCCTGCGCGCACTTCATGCTCCCGCGAGCGAAGCGGACATCGACCCGCAGACCCCGGTCCGCCGGCGGCTTGCCTTCGACGAATTGTTTGCCTGGCAGCTGACGCTTCAACTCGCACGCGCCAACCGCAAACGCAGCAAGGGCCGCGCCCTCTCAGGCGACAATGCGAAGGTTCAGGCCGTCCTCGATCACGCCCCCTTCCCGCCCACCGGTGCGCAGGAGCGCGCCTTCGCCGAGATCGTTCAGGACATGGCCTCGCCCGACCGGATGACGCGCCTGCTTCACGGCGATGTCGGGGCCGGCAAGACTTTCATGGCCGCGCTCGCGGCCGCGCGCGCCGCGGAAAGCGGAGCGCAGACGGCGATCATGGCCCCGACCGAGATCCTCGCCCGGCAGCATCTGAAGACACTGCGGCCTTTGCTCGAGCCGGCGGGATTGACCGTCGAAGCCCTGACCGGCCGCGACAAGGGCAAGGCGCGCGAAGACATTCTTGAACGGCTGAGATCGGGCGAGATCGATGTAATCTGCGGCACGCATGCCCTGTTCCAGGAAGGCGTGGAGATGGCCGATCTCGGCCTCGCCGTGATCGACGAACAGCACCGCTTCGGCGTGTCCGACCGGATGCGCCTGTCCGCCAAGGGCCAACGTCCCGACACGCTGGTGATGACGGCCACGCCCATCCCGCGCACGGTCACGCTCGCCCTCTATGGCGATCTCGACGTGTCCCGCCTCGATGAGAAGCCGGTCGGGCGTCAGCCGATCGACACCCGCCTTGTGTCCATGGACCGGCTTGATGAGGTCATTGGCGGGATCAGCCGCGCCATGCAGCGCGGCGAGCGCATCTACTGGGTCTGCCCGCTCGTGGCAGAAAGCGAGACCAGCGATCTGTCCGCTGCCGAAGACCGGCACCGCGAACTCTCGGCCATCTTCGGCGAGGATCGAGTCGGACTCGTCCATGGCCGGATGAAGCCGAAGGAAAAGGAAGCCGCCGCCGTTGCCTTCCGAGAAGGCAAGACGGCCGTGCTGGTCGCCACCACCGTGATCGAGGTCGGTGTCGATGCGCCCGACGCGACGATCATGGTGATCGAACATGCCGAGCGCTTCGGCCTGGCCCAGCTTCACCAGCTCAGGGGCCGCGTCGGCCGCGGCGACCGGAAATCGACCTGTCTCCTGCTCTATCGCGGCCCACTCGGCGAAACCGCGAAGGCGCGGCTCGAAATCATGCGCGAGACCGAGGACGGCTTCCGGATCGCCGAGGAGGACTGGAAGCTGCGCGGCATGGGTGACCCGCTGGGCCTCAGGCAGAGCGGCCTGCCCGACTACCGGCTCGCCGACCTCGCCGAACATGCCGACCTGATCAACCTGGCGCATGATGCTGCGAAAATGGCGGTCACGACGGATCCGGACTTCACCGGCCCGAAGGCCGACGCGCGCCGTACCCTGCTTTACCTGTTCGAGCGCGAACAGGGCATCAGGCTTATTCGCTCTGGCTAGAATCGGCGGGAGGCTTCGCGTCGCCCCGGCCCCGCCCGCGCGGCGTTTTGCCGGACATCTCCGCCGCAATCGCTTCCGACGACGCATCGGGTGACAGCCCCATCGTTTCCGGGCTCACGAGACCGAAGGAAATGATCAGCTTGGCCGCTTCCTCCACGCTCATTGAGAGCGGCGTGACCCGGTTCCGGGGCGTGTAAAGAAGGAAGCCCGAGGTCGGGTTCGGTGTCGTCGGCACGAAGATGCCGATCGTGTCCTCACCGACGCCCTTCTTCACTTCACCGCGTGCGGGTGCAGTCACGAAGCCGACGGCGTAGGAGCCTTTGGTCGGAAACTCCACGAGGACGACTTCCTTGAACGAATTCTGCCGATCCGAGAAAATCGTCGTCGCGATCTGCTTGACCGCGCCATAGACGTTCCGGACCAGCGGCACCGTATTCAGGATCCGCTCGCCGACATTGATCAGCGTGCGTCCGAAAATATTGGCTGCGAGCGCGCCGAGAAGGGTCAGTGCGATCACCGCGATGACCACGCCCAGACCCGGGATCGCAAACGGCAGATAGCTTTCAGGATTGTAGCGTTCCGGGATCAGCGGCTTCACCGTCTGATCGACGAAATTCACAAAGGCATAGATGAGCCAGATCGTCACCGTCACCGGAAGGGCGACGACAACTCCGGTCAGGAATGAATTTCTGAGCCAGCGAAACACGGGCGACTCGGCCTCCGGGGGCAGCGCGGCTGCAATCTATCGCGCTGCGGCATAGCGCGGTAGGTGTGTGGCCCTAATATGGCCGCACGCCGCGCTCAGATGACGGAAACAGCGAACGAGGAGCCGTGCCGATGGCGATTTTCCGCAAGCAGCGTTTCTCCGGCCTGACCCGGTGGTTGCTGATTTCGGCAGCCGCGCTCTTCGTCGTTCTGCTGGCCCTCGCCATCTGGTTCTCGCGCCACCAGATCTTTCAATCGCTGCTCGATCCCGGCGAGCCCTTCCAGACCTACACCCCGCCCGACGGTGCCGACTATGCCGCGGCGGACGGTTGGTATCTCCACCCCTCGGTCGAAGGGGATGAACCCGCCGTCTTCTTTGTTCACGGAACCACCTACAACGGAGGCTCTGACTGGAACGCGCCTCTGGATGACAATGATGCCAATGAGGGCGTCATCCACACTCAGATCCCGAATTTCGCCGGGCCGTTCCGCGAAACCGGCCCGCTCTTCGTACCGCGCTATCGCCAGGCCGCGCTCTACACCTTCATGAACAATCGTGAGGACAGCGTGCTTGCGCGCGAATTCGCGGCGCAGGACGTGCTTGCGGCCTTCGACGCCTTTCTGAGCGATATCGGCGAGGGCCGGCCCTTCCTGATTGCCGGCGTCGGCCAGGGCGGTCTGCACGCCGCCTATGTCCTGCTGGAGCGCGTCGCACCGTCCGAAGACCTGCGACAGCGCCTGATCGCCGCCTATCTGATGGAAACCCCGGTCGCCCTGGAACTTTTCTCCGACCGGCTCGCGGCTCTGCCACCCTGTCAGACCCCGAACTCGATCCGCTGCGTGATCGCCTATTCCTCGGCGCGGCCGGAGGAAGATTCCCGGCTGCGCATCATCACGGAGCGCAGTCAGACCTGGACACCGGCCGGCCAGCTCGACCTCACGCTCGGACGCGGCCTTCTCTGCGTGAACCCGATTCTGGGCGCCCGGTCGGTCGATTTCGCCCCGGCACGCCTGCACCGCGGCGGCGCGGCAGCCGACGGGATCGAGGGCGACACATTGCCGCCGATCCAGACCGGCCAGACCGGCGCGCAATGCGTCGATGGCGTTCTGATGACCGAACAGCCGAACTCGCCGGCGCTTCGCCGTCCCGACCGATTGGGCGAAATGTTCCGCGTGCCGCCGTTCAATGTCTTTTATGAGGATCTGCGCCTCGACGCTGCCCACCGGACCGAAATCCTCGTCGAAACGCTGACCAATGAGCGGCTTTACGCCCCGCCTCTGGAAGCGCCGGAAGAAATCGGGGATGCGCCCGTGCGCCCGATCGAGGGGCGCGGCCGCGGCGGCTAGTCGGTGCCGCGCGAGCGGCGGATCATTGCCGTCGTGGAATGACCGTCTTCGAGCTGCGCCAGATGAATCCGGCCGCCATGTCGCAGCACGGCTTCGCCGCCGAGCGGCTTCAGCTGCTCGACCGTATAATCCGCGCCCTTCACATAGACGTCCGGCTTGATCGCCTCGATCAGATCGGTCGGCGTGTCCTCGTCGAACACGACGATCTGGTCGACCGATTCCAGCGAGCCCAGCACGATGGCGCGGGAGACCTCATTGTTCACCGGACGCTCCGGCCCTTTGAGACGCCGCACGGACGAATCCGAATTCAGACCGACGATCAGCCGGTCGCATTCGGCCCGCGCCTGTTTCAGCAAGGAGACATGGCCGGGATGAATCAGGTCGAAACAGCCATTCGTGAAGCCGACCTTCAGCCCCATTGCCTTCCAGCGCGCCGCGGCTTCGGCAACGGATTCGCGCGACCGCAGCTTGGCGCTCGCCTCTCCGGATTCGCGCATCCGTTCTTCGGCCAGCACCTCCTCTGCCGTCACGGTCGCCGTCCCGACCTTGGTCACGACCAGACCGGCGGCCAGATCGGCAGCGCGCATTGCGGTTTCAAGTGAAGAGCCTGCGCCAAGCGCAAGTGAAAGCATGGAAATCGCCGTGTCGCCTGCACCGGACACATCATAGACCGGGCGCGGACGTGACCGAACGTGGAACCGGCTTCCATCCCGGCATTGCGCCGTCATGCCGAGCGACGACCGGGTCACGATCAGGTTTTCCGTGCGCTCGAGCCGGTCCATGACACAGGACAGACCCGTAAAGGCGTCGTCATCGGTCGAGACGGGGTGTCCGCACTCTTCCGAGAGCTCCAACGCATTCGGCTTGATCACCGTCGCCCCGTCATAGCGCGAGTAATCGCGCCCGCGCGGATCGACACAGACCGGAATGCCCTTGGCGCGGCAGGCCGTGATCAGCGCCTGAGACACCTCGCGAGACACCAGTCCTCGGCCATAGTCCGACAGAATGGCGACATCCGCTTCGCCAACAGCCGTCTTGATCGCCGCGATCAAACGCGCCTCGATATCGCCCTGCCCGCCCGGGAGCGGGTCGCGGTCGACGCAGAGCATCTGGTGACCGCCCGACACGAAACGCGTCTTCATCGCGGTACGGCGGCCGGCCTCAACGATCAGATGATCGCGGCTGACGCCTTCAGCTTCGATCAGTTCAAGCAGAGCTTGGCCTTCGGCATCGTCACCGACAAGCGCGACGGGAATGGGCGTCGCGCCGAGCGCACGCACATTGCGCACGACATTGCCGGCGGCACCGAGCATGCGTTCCCGCCGCTTCTCCTCCAGCACGGGCACGGGCGCTTCGCGCGAGACGCGGTTCGTG
This sequence comes from Alphaproteobacteria bacterium, assembly GCA_016124205.1. GTDB lineage: Bacteria > Pseudomonadota > Alphaproteobacteria > Caulobacterales > Maricaulaceae > Hyphobacterium. The sequence continues at coordinate 288,959 of WGOD01000001.1, read as the reverse complement.
TCGCCATAGATGAACTGGTCGAGCACAATGTCGCCCACGCACAGGACGTTCAGCCCCTTCACGCGGTCGAACAATTCCGACAGTTCGGCGATATCCATGATCAGCCCCTCGCCCCGGTCGCGGGTCAGGCGCGCTTCTTGGCGAGCGCGTCGAATTCCATCAATCGGCCGACGAGGCTTTCGAATTCGTTGAGCGGGACCATGTTGGGGCCGTCGGACGGCGCATTGGCCGGATCGGGGTGCGTTTCCATGAACACCGCGGCGACACCGATCGAAACCGCAGCCGTCGCCAGCGTGGGCACGAATTCGCGCTGTCCGCCGCTCGTTCCACCCTGACCGCCCGGCTGCTGCACCGAGTGAGTTGCGTCGAACACGATCGGGCAGCCGATGTCGCGCATGATCGGGATCGCGCGCATGTCGGAGACCAGCGTGTTGTAGCCGAAGCTGACGCCGCGCTCGCACGCCATCACATTCGAATTGCCGGCACCGGTCAGCTTGGACACGACATTCTTCATGTCCCAGGGCGCCAGGAACTGGCCCTTCTTCACATTCACCGGTTTGCCGGTTTCCGCCGCTGCGATCAGCAGATCGGTCTGACGGCACAGGAAGGCCGGGATCTGCAGCACATCGACCGCCTGCGCGGCGATCGCGCATTGCTCGGCGGTGTGCACGTCGGTCAGCACGGGCAGACCGGTCGTTTCCCGGATTTCACGGAAGATAGGCAGCGCAGTTTCTAGCCCGATGCCCCTCGCACTCGTCAGGCTGGTGCGGTTGGCCTTGTCGAAAGACGTCTTGTAGATCAGTCCGATACCGAGCCGGTCGGCGATCTCTTTCAGCTGTGCCGACACCTCGAGCGCATGTTCGCGGCTTTCCAGCGCACACGGACCGGCAATCATCACCAGCGGCAGGTGATTGCCGATCTGCAGCGGGTCGCGCCCGGGGCGCGCAATGGAAATGACGGAATTGGGTTCGGACACGGCTCGGGCTCCTTCAGGCATATTCGGCCTGATCCAGTTTCGGGCCTCTTACGTAATTTTAGGCAAGAAGAATAGAAGGCCCCTGCGCTCTTGTCGTCATCTGCCTCCACCCAATCCGGTCCTGCTATCGTCTGGTTCCGGCAGGATTTGCGCCTGTCAGACAATCCGGCGCTGCATCAGGCCGCCGAATCCGGCGCTCCGGTCATCCCGGTTTTCGTCCTCGACGACGACACGCCGGGAAAGTGGGCTCGGGGCGGCGCATCGCGCTGGTGGCTGCATCATTCACTGGAGAAGCTCGCCGCCGATCTGGAAACGCGCGGCGTTCATCTCGTTTTGCGCTCGGGTCCGTCGGACAAGGTCATCGCCGATCTGGTCGAGGAAACCGGCGCATCCGCCGTTTTCTGGAATCGCTGCTACGAACCCTTCGCCCGAAAGCGCGACGAAACGATCAAGTCGGCACTCAAGGACAAGGGCGTCGACGCGGCAAGTTTCAACGGCTCGCTGCTCGCCGAGCCCTGGACTGTCCAGACGAAGACCGGCGACCCCTACAAGGTCTTCACGCCCTTCTGGCGCGCGGAACGGGAGGTCATCGATCCGGCCGATCCCCTGCCCGCGCCGAAATCGATCAAACCCTGGAAATCGATTGCCTCGGACGATCTGGCAGATTGGAAGCTGACCCCGTCTAGGCCGGATTGGGCCAAGGGCTTTTCCGATCACTGGACGCCGGGCGAGGCCGGGGCCGCGGAACGGCTGAGCGATTTCCTCGATGAACGCCTGTTGTCCTACGCCGATGGCCGCGACCGCCCGGACCGCGACGACACGAGCGGCCTCAGCCCGCACCTGCATTGGGGCGAAATCTCACCGCGCCAGATCTGGCACCAGACACGCAGCCGGTCGGAAGGCAAGAATGCCGACAAATTCTTGTCGGAGGTCGGCTGGCGCGAATTCTCCTACAATTTGCTCTTCCACTTCCCGCATTTCCCGGACCGGAACTATCAGGACAAGTTCGACGGCTTTCCATGGTCCGGGAACGACGACGCCTTCACGGCGTGGACGAAGGGGCAGACCGGCTACCCCGTGGTCGATGCCGGCATGCGCCAGCTCTGGCAGACCGGCTGGATGCACAACCGTGTCCGGATGATCGCGGCCTCCTTCCTGATCAAGCATTTGCTAATCGACTGGCGGCGCGGACAGGACTGGTTCTGGGACACGCTGGTTGATGCGGATCTGGCGAACAATTCGGCCAGCTGGCAGTGGGTCGCCGGGTCCGGCGCCGACGCGGCGCCCTATTTCCGGATCTTCAATCCGATCACCCAGGGCGAGAAATTCGACCCCGACGGAAAATATGTGAAACGCTTCGTGCCGGAGCTGGCAAAGCTGCCGGTGAAATACATCCACGCCCCGTGGACCGCACCCGCCTCGGTGCTGGCACAGGCCGGCATAAAGCTGGGCACGACCTATCCCGAACCCATTGTCGATCATTCTCAGGCGCGCGAACGCGCGCTGGCGGCCTTCAAGGGCCTGAAGGAGGCCGCGTGACTGAAATCGTAGACCTGCACCCCACGAGCGACCGCAAGCGCATCGCCGTCATCGGCTCCGGCATCGCCGGGCTCGGTGCCGCCTGGTCGCTGCGCGACACGCATGACGTCACACTATATGAAAAGCGCGACCGGCTCGGCGGACACTCCGCCACGGTCGATATCGACTATGATGGCACGCCCATCGCGGTCGATACCGGCTTCATCGTTTTCAACCCGCTGAACTACCCCAATCTCTGCGGCCTGTTCGAGCATCTCGGCATCGCCTCCACCGAGGCCGACATGAGTTTCGGCTTCGCCCTGAAGGGCCAGTTCGAATGGTGTTCGAACGGTCTCGGCGGCGTGTTTGCGCAGAAGCGCAACCTGCTGAATCCGTCTTATCTCGCCATGCTGCGGGACATTCTGCGTTTCAATGATCTCGCCCCGGCGGCCCTCGAGGCCGGCGAGCTCGACGGCCTGACCATCGGCCAGTTTCTCGACCGTCATGGTTTCGGCGAACGCTTCCGGGTCAACTATCTGCTGCCGATGGGAGCCGCGATCTGGTCGTCCACTGAGGACGGAATGCTCGACTATCCGGCCGACGCGCTGATCCGCTTCTTCAAGAACCACCGGCTGATGAACATGCAGCGCCCGCAATGGCGCACGGTCACCGGCGGCAGCCGCACCTATGTCGAGGCCCTCGCCCGCGATCTGGGTGACCGGGTCCTCCTGTCGAGCCCGGTGCGCGAAGTGCGACGCGCAGGCGGAAAGGCCATCGTCGTGACCGAGGATGGCACCAGCGCGGTTTATGACGATGTGATTCTGGCCTGTCACAGCGATCAGGCCCTTGGAATGCTCTCGGATGCCGACGCCGAGGAGCGCGACATGCTGGCGGCGATCCCCTACGCACCGAACCGTGTTGTCCTGCACCGCGACCCGTCCTTTATGCCGGACCGCAAGGGCGCACACGCCGCCTGGAATTATCTTCGCCGGGAACCCGATGCGCCGGCATGCGTCACCTATGACATGAACCGTCTTCAGGGCATCCCGGCCGAAACGCCGGTCTATGTGACGCTGAATCCGGACCGTCTACCAGATCCGGCACTGACCTTTGGCGTGTTCGAATACGACCACCCGCAGTTCAACCGCGCCGGCCTTGCCGCGCAGCGCATCTTCAACCGCATCCAGGGTCGCCGGAATGTCTGGTTCGCCGGTGCCTGGCTGGGCTACGGCTTCCACGAGGACGGTTTGCGGGCCGGCCTTCGCGTCGCGCTCAAACTGGGCGGTCAGATCCCCTGGCAATTCGCCGAAGGCGATGTCGATGGCGGCGCCTGGCCGGATCAGGTGGCCGGACCGTCGAAGGCTGCAGCCTGGGTGGCAGCGGAGTGAGCTTCCCCGCCCTCTCCCTCTGGCCAGGCCGCACCGTGCATGCGCGAACCAAGCCGTTCACGCACCGCTTCGGCTACCGGATTGCCTATATCGGCCTTGATCTCGACCGGCTGGACGACGCCGCGGCTACGTCGCGCTGGTTCAGTGTCGGCAAGTTCAACCTGTTCAGCTTCCACCCCGGGGACCACGGCGCACGCGACGGTAGCGACCTCAGGGACTGGGCGCTGAAGCGTTTCGCGGAGGTTGGCGTCGAGCTCGATGGCGGCTCAATTCGCCTGGTCTGTCAGCCCCGCGTACTCGGTTACCAGTTCAATCCGATCTCGGTCTGGCTGGGTTACGGCCCGGACGGCGCTCTGCGTGGCGCCCTCTACGAGGTCCACAACACGTTCGGCGACGCGCATACCTACGGCGTTCGCATTCGCTCCGACGAAGACCTGCATCACCGGGCCACCAAGAGTTTCCACGTCTCGCCCTTCTTCGGCGTCGAGGGTCAGTACGGATTTTCCCTGAAACCCGGCGACGACCGTCTGGGACTTTCCATCGTGAAGTCCGTCTCCGGCGAGACCGACTTCACCGCCTCGATGACGCTCATCCGGCAGGAAGCGACGTCGAGCTCGCTGTGGAAGCTTTTCCTGCGCCAGCCCTTTTCGACACACAAGACGATCGCGGCGATCCATTTCGAAGCACTGAAACTGTGGCTGAAGGGTGCGCGTTACCACCCCAGACCCACGCCGCCATCACGCCCTCTCACCTCCGCCCGGTTTGGAACCGGGTCTGTTTCGGAGTAATATTCGCTCATGGCCGACGTCACGATGAACGCCCGCGCCTCCAACGTGGAAATCGCCACGCGCGAGGTCCTTTCGCGTCTCAGAAAAGTCCCGGCGACCGCCCGGATCGCCTTCCGAATGCTGCTGAAAATCCGCATCGGCACGCTGAAAGTCACACTGCCGAACGGAAAGGCGCTCCTGTTCGAGGGTGAATTGCCCGGCCCCGCGGCCGAATTTGTGATCCACGACTATCGCTGCATCGGCCGCGCGGCGGCCGGCGGCGATATCGGTTTTGCCGAAGGCTATATGGCCGATCAGTGGGACACGCCCGACCTGACGGCGCTGCTCGAGCTTTTCTCGTCCAATCTCGATAACCAGCCGGACCTCGCCAAGGGCGGGCCGGTGCAGCGCTTCGTGCACTGGATCTATCACCGCATGCGCCCCAACACGCGCAAGGGCGCGCGCAAGAATATCGAGGCCCACTACGACCTCGGGAATGATTTCTACGAGCAGTGGCTCGACCCCACGATGACCTATTCCTCGGCCCGCTTCGAAAGCGAAAGCCAGACGCTCGAGGATGCGCAGCGCTCGAAATACCGCCAGCTCGCCGAGATGATCGGGCTCGAGAAGGACCACCATGTCCTCGAAATCGGCTGTGGCTGGGGCGGCTTCGCCGAATACGCCGCGCGCGATGTCGGGGCACGAGTGACCTGTCTGACGCTTTCCCCGTCGCAGCGCGAATACGCGATCGAGCGGATGGAGCGGCTGCAACTGTCCGACCGCGTGGAGATCAAGCTTCAGGACTATCGCGACGAGACCGGCACCTATGACCGGGTCGCATCGATCGAGATGTTCGAGGCGGTCGGTCAGGAATACTGGCCGTCCTTCTTCTCGAAAGTCTCCGACGTCCTGAAACCCGGCGGCCGGGCCGGCCTCCAGATCATCTCGATCCGCGACGACATCTTCGAGGCGTATGCCAAGCGCGCGGACTTCATTCAGCGCTACATCTTCCCGGGCGGCATTCTGCCGTCGAAGGAGAAGCTGAACGAGGAGTTCGACAAGGCGAAGCTCGCGCTGAAGACCGTCGAGAGCTTCGCGCTCGACTACGCGCGCACCCTGGCCGAATGGCACGAACGCTTCGAGGAGAAATGGGACACGATCCAGCCGATGGGCTTTGACGAGCGCTTCCGCCGGATGTGGAAATTCTACCTCAGCTATTGCGAGGCCGGCTTCAAGACCGGACGGATCGACGTCGCGCAATACGCGCTGGCGAAATCATAGCGCGTCGAGGAATCGGCGTGCCTCGGCGCGCATCGCCTCAACCTGTTCCGGATCCATTTTCTCGAGCGTCCTGTAGGGCATTGCCAGGCGGTGATTGCCCTTCAGGCGCTCTTCATTTCGTGCCAGAAAATCCCAGTAGAGATAATTGAACGGACACGCTTTTTTGCCGGTCCTATCTTTCACGCTGTAGGCGCATGACCCGCAATAATTGCTCATCTTGTTGATGTAGCTGCCTGAGACCGCATAGGGCTTCGTCGCCATCAGCCCGCCATCGGCAAACAGCGCCATGCCGTGCGTGTTCGGCAATTCCACCCATTCGTACGCGTCGGCATAGACCAGCAGATACCAGTCCTCGACCTCGCTGGGGCGAATGCCGACGAGGAGCGCAAAGGCCCCGGTGATCGTCAGTCGCTGGATGTGGTGGGCATAGGCGTGTTTCAGCGTCGTGCCGATCGCGTCGGCAAGACAAGCCATGTCGGTCTCGCCTGTCCAGTAGAAGTCCGGCAGCTTGTGCTGCGCCATCAGGAAATTGCTCTCGGCATAGTCCGGCATTTTCAGCCAGTAGAGGCCGCGGACATATTCCCGCCAGCCGAGGATCTGGCGGATGAAGCCTTCCACCGCATTCAGCGGTGCGTGCCCGTCCCGGTAGGCCTGTTCGGCGCGCTCGCAGACATCGCGCGGATCGAGCAGGCCGCAATTCATGTAGAGCGACAGGACGGAGTGGTAGAGCCACGGCTCGCCCGCGACCATCGCGTCCTGATAGTCACCAAAATACGGCAGCGCCTTTTCCATGAAGGCATCGCGTTCGCGCATGGCCTCCTCGCGCGTGACCGCGAAGCCGAACGGCTCCAGATCACCCGGATGATCGGCGAACCGCTCCGCGACCAGATCCAGAACCGCCTTCGTCGTGTCGTCGGGAATCCGCGTCACGCGCCTTGGGAAATCGAGACCGTCCTTTGGCGGTTTGCGGTTCTCCTTGTCGTAATTCCACTGACCGCCTTCAGGCTTGTCCCCCTTCATCAGGAGGCCGGTCTTTCGGCGCATCTCGCGGTAGAAATATTCCATCGTCAGGCGCTGGCGGCCCCGCGCCCAGTTCCGGAAATCCTCGTGCGAGCAGATGAACCGGTCATCCTCGCGGATCTCGACCGGCAGGCCGAGCGCGTCGGACCAGGTGTCCATGCCGGCTTTGAGCCGGTACTCCCCCGGTTCGGTCACGACCACCCGCTCGAATGATCCCTCCTTGAGGGCCCGCGCGACCTCACCCTTGAGCGAACCGGAATTGCCCGCCGCATCCAGCCTCACATAGCGGACCCGATAGCCCTTCTCTTCGAGCTCACCCGCGAAATGGCGCATCGCCGAAAACAGGAAGGCGATCTTTTTCTTGTGATGCCGGACATAGGTCGCCTCCTCCATCACCTCGGCCATGAGGATCAGGTCGGCGTCCTTGTCGGCGTCTTTCAGTGCCGCAATGTGAGGGTCGAGCTGATCGCCGAGGATCAGCCGCAGCACGCCCACGGATCAGGCGTCCCGGCGAACATAGGTGATGGTTTCACCGCGCGCCTCGAAGGCGCACTTCACCCATTCGTCGTCCGGTCCGTACCAGAGGTCAACCGTCAGCGAGCCGGCCATCCGGATGCGCCTTGCCTCGATCTCGCGGCCCATGACCGTGATGGTTTCGGTCCCGACTTCCTCGATCTCGACTTCCATTTCCTGGCCGGTCTCGGTGTTGAAAATCACCGAAGCCTCGGGATCGTATCCCCGCCAATGGCTCGACAAGGCCAGTGTCGCCGGAAGGGTCAGCGAAACCGGTTCTTCCTCATAGGTCATGCCATCGATGGCGAGCTCATCGCCCGCGCGTTCGGCGGCCACTTCAAGGTCATTGCCGTCTTTCAGCGTTTCGGAGCTGAACGACACCAGACGGTCGCCCATCCAGACTTCGCGGGCTTCATGTTCGTAGCGGAAGAAGGTCACGGGGCCGAAGCTGACACGCAGATCGACATCGGTCGTGGCCACCAGACGGTCGCCATCGCGTTCGAAGGTGATCGTGTGCGTGCCCATGGGGCTGTCGCCGCGCATGACATCGAACGCGATCACCGACCCTGACTGCGGGGCAAAATCGGTTGCCAAGGCCGAGCCGGCCAGGAAGGGCAGCACGGCGGCGGAAATCATCAGGCGTTTCATCAGGTCATCCTCTGCTTCTGACCCGTCCACGTCCCCCGTCGACGGCAAACACTTCACCGCAAATCCAACCTGCGTCCTCCGACAACAGGAAATCCGCCAGCGCAGCGGCGTCATTCGCCTCTCCAAGCCGCGCCATGGGATGCATTTTCGCAATGCCGTCCGCAACCGCCTCGTTGGCAGTCATCGGCTCGGCAATGCCGGTCTTCATCAGGCTCGGCGCGATGGCGTTGATCCGCGCCTTGGGCGCCCATTCCGCCGCGACGGCACGGACAAGCCCCTCGACGGCGCCCTTGGCCGCGGAAATCGCGGCGTGCTGGGCAAAGCCCTGAGCGACGGCGACCGATGAGAACAGGACGGCCGAGCCATTGTTCTTCTTCAGCGCACCTTCCGCAGCCTTCAGCGCCATGGCGGCGCTGACCGCATTCAGCTCGACACTCTTGCGGACCAGATCCCGGTCGACCCGGCGCAGCGGGGCGAGATCGATCGATCCGACGCAGAAGGCCAGCCCGGACAGGTCGGGTCCGGCAGCCTCGACCGCCGCAGCAATTTGCGCGTCGTCGAGCACGTCGCAAACCGTCGTCGGCGACCCCAGTTCGTCATGCAACGCGGCGAGTTTGGACTCATCCCGGCCGGCGAGGTGAACGACGATATCGCGATCCACGAGCCGGCGTGCGAGCGCCGCGCCGACACCGCCGGTCGCGCCAAAGATCAAAGTCGTCATGAAACTACTCCAGCCAGCGCGCGGCCAGCGACATCAGCGGATTGCGGAAGCGGTAACCGCCAACGGACACCGCGAAACAGATGCAGGGCTCACCGGGCAGACCCATCGGCGTATGCGCCTCTCCGGCCCGGCCGACGGCCACGTCGCCGCGGTGATAGACGCCCTTCTCGTCGGCGAATCCGCCGGTCAGAACCAGCGTCATTTCTTCCCCGCCGTGATCATGCTGCGGAATCGCGGCGCCGGGCGCGAAGCGGAACAGGCGCGCGTCCACACCCGGCGCGCACAAACGCTTGATCTTGCGCGCGCTGACGCCGCCCAAATGGCTGCGCCAGGGCTTTCGGTCACTGGAGAAACCCAGACGGGCAAGCGCCGACGGATAGATCGCGTCAGGCTGTTGGTCCGGAATTCGAAGGAAATCGTCGAGATCGTCGGGAGCGTTACCCGCGAGCGAAACGTCGGACAGGGCGAACTCGCTGGCAATCGCATCAAAAAAGGCTGCCCGCCGTGCGGCGTCAGGATTGATCTCGATCTGTGCGGAAATCAGCGTGCGAACGGCCGCCGGACCAGCACCGGCGGCGTAGTCCGCAAACCAGCTGTCGTCAGGAATGGCAGCCACGCGGTCAGTCTCCTTGCTTCTCAAGGGGTCTACGCAAACGGATGCAAATCGGATCAATTCATCGCGCGTGCATTGCGGCGAACCGAACAGCTTCCTAGTTTCCGGGGCAGACAGCGAGGAAACCCGTCATGACAGCACCGGCCGAAAGCGTCATCGATCTCATTGGAAACACGCCGCTTCTGAAACTGAAGCGCGCCTCGGAAGAGACCGGTTGCACCATTCTCGGCAAGTGCGAATTCCTCAATCCAGGCGGTTCGGTGAAGGACCGCGCCGCGCTCGGCATCATCCGCAAGGCCGAAGCCTCCGGCGCGCTGAAACCCGGCGGAACGATCGTGGAAGGCACGGCGGGCAATACCGGAATCGGTCTGGCGCTTGTCGGCGGCGCGCTCGGCTATCGCACCGTCATCGTCTTTCCCCGGACCCAGTCGAAGGAAAAGAAGGACGCGATCCGCCTCCTCGGCGCGGAGCTGATCGAGGTCGACGCCGTTCCCTATGCGAACCCGAACCACTATGCCCGCTATTCCGGCACGCTCGCCGAGGAACTGAACCGGACCGAGCCCAATGGCGCGATCTGGGCCAACCAGTTCGACAACACCGACAATCGAGCGGCCCATGCCGAAACCACGGCTCCGGAAATCTGGGAGCAGACCGGCGGCAAGGTCGATGGATTCATCTGCGCGGTCGGCTCCGGCGGCACGCTCGGCGGGGTCTCCATGGCGCTCAAGGCGAAGAACAGGGACGTCCGCATCGGCATCGCCGATCCGGGCGGCGCGGCGCTCTATGGCTATTACGCCGAAGGCGAGCTCTGCGCGTCCGGCAATTCGATCACCGAAGGCATCGGCCAAAGCCGCATCACGAAAAATCTCGAAGGCGTCGAAGTCGACAGCGCCTTCCGGATCCCGGACGAGGAAGCCCTGCCCATCCTGTTCAACCTGGTGAAGGAAGAAGGCCTCTGCCTCGGTGGTTCGTCAGGCGTCAATATCGCCGGCGCCATCCGCCTCGCGAAGGAAATGGGCCCGGGCCACACGATCGTGACCATCCTGTGCGACCACGGCTCGCGCTATCAGTCAAAGCTCTACAACCCGGCCTTCCTCAAAGAGAAGGGATTGCCGGTTCCGGACTGGCTCGATGACTGATCCGCTCGTCACTGCCGATGAGGCTTTGGCGCTTCATCAGCAAGGCACGGCCGTCTTTGTCGACGCCACATGGACGTTTCCGGCAGGACCGCAGCCGACGCATGAGGGCTATATCCCCGGTGCCCTCCCGCTCGATATCGACACGGTGAAGGACATGGGCAATCCCCTGCCCCACATGCTCCCTACGCCGCAGGATTTCGCCGCGCACATGGACGCGCTCGGCATCGCGAGCGACATGCCGGTCATCGTCTACGACCGGATTGGCCTGTTCAGCGCGCCGCGTGTCTGGTGGATGTTCAAGGTCATGGGACACGACGATGTGCGCGTGATCGACGGCGGCCTGCCAGCCTGGCTCGCGGCCGGCGGACCGATTGCCAGCGAACCGGGGGCATCGGAGCCGTCTTCGGGATACCAACCGAACTTCCGCCCGGAAAGGGTGGCTGATCGGGAGGCCTTGCTGGCGGCCAGCGAAGCCGGTCACGCCAACATCGTCGATGCCCGGCCCCGCGCCCGTTTTGAAGGCGCCTCGCCCGAACCCCGCGAAGGCATGCGCAGCGGCCACATCCCCGGCGCGATCTGCCATCCCTTTCTCGACCTCTGGACCGGGGACAAGGCGCTGAAGCGTGACTGCCGGGTTTCGCAGACGCCGGGATATGACCCGGCCAAGCCCGTCATCACGACCTGCGGGTCCGGTGTGACCGCCAGCCTTCTGGCGCTCGCGCTCGAGCGCGAAGGCATCACGGCTGCGGTCTATGACGGGTCCTGGGCGGAATGGGGATCGCGCGACGATACGCCGATCGAGACCGGGCCTCAGCGGAAGGGCGGCGCGTAGATCAGACCGCCCTCGGTCCATTGCGCATTGAGGCCCCGGCGCAATTGCAGCGGCGAGGCCGCGCCGAGATTGCGATCGAAGATCTGGCCGTAATTGCCCCCCGCCTCGATGGCACGAAGCGCAAATCGGCTGTCGAGACCGAGGCGGTCACCGAAATCCCCGTCCGCGCCGAGCAGGCGGCGGACTTCCGGGTTGGGATTGTTCTGTGCCTGCGCCCGGGCATTCTCGGACGTGACGCCGAGTTCCTCGGCAGCGATCAGCGACATCAATATCCAGCGCGCGACGTCCTCGAAGACCGCATCGCCCTCCCGGATCACCGGGCCGAGCGGCTCCTTCGAGATTACGTCTGGCAGCAGGATATGCGCATCGCGGTCCTCGAGACTCGCCCGCAACCCGGCGAGCGAGGAGAGGTCGTTGGTGTAGACGTCGCATTCGCCGGCCGCATAGGCCTCGAGCCCGGCTGTGGCCGTCGGATATTCCATCGCCAGCATGTCGAGGCTGTGGGTGGCGGAATAGTCGGCGAGATTGAGCGCGCTCGTCGTCGCGCCTTGCACACAGACGCGCGCACCATGCAGATCGCGTGCGCTCGTGATGCCAAGGTCGGCGGGCGCCATGAAGCCCTGTCCGTCGAAATACGCGATGCCGGCGAAGTCGAACCCCATCCCGACATCGCGTTCGAACGTCCAGCTCGTGTTCCGGATCAGGATATCGACATCGTCCTCGGCCAGCGCGTCGAACCGCTCTGCCGTCGTCAGCGGCACGAAGCGCACAGCGCTCGCCCGCCCGAGGATCGCCGCGGCATAGGCGTGGCAGAGGTCGACATCGAAACCGCGCCAGACGCCGTCTTCACCGCGCTCGGCAAAACCGCTGAGCCCCACATCGACGCCGCAGCGCAGATAGCCGCGCGACTCGATCGCGCGCAGCGTGCTGCCCGAATCCGCGACTTCCTGTGCGTCCACGGCCAGACCCGCGAGCGCACCCGTCATGAACGAGACGATCCGGCGCAATTTGCGCGGAAACAGGAGTGAGACTGGCGTCACGGCAAAGAGCCTTCTAAGGCTGTTCCGTCATTACTACAGACCTGTGAGGGCAAAATGAAGCCGGAGACCCGCCTGACCCGCCTCGGACGTCCGCATGATGGCCGCGGGCTCGTCAATCCGGCGGTCGAGCGCGGTTCGACCGTTCTCGCGGAAAGCGCTGCGACGCTGTACGACGCGCCGCCCGGAAAACCGCACTACGGACGCATGGGCCTGTCGGCTCAGTCGGCACTGCGGGATGCGATGTGCGAGCTCTACGGTGCGGACTGGTGCATGCTGACGCCCTCCGGCCTGTCGGCGATGACCCTGCCCCTCCTTGCCTTCACCTCGACCGGCGGGCGCGTTCTGGCCGCCGACTGCGTCTATGGCCCCACGCGTAAATTCATCACCGAAATCCTGCCGCGCTACGGCGTGACGGCAGACTTCTTCGCACCGGACATAGGCGCGGGGATTGCCGAGCTGATCGACGAGAATACGCAGGCCGTCTTCGTGGAATCGCCCGGATCGCTCAGCTTCGAGCTGCAGGACATTCCGGCGATCTCGAAAGCCGCCGCTGAGGTGGGCGCCGTTGTCATCGCCGACGACACCTGGAGCGCCGGCCTCCTGATGAACCCGCTCGATCTCGGGGCCGGGATCGCCGCGCAAGCGCTGACCAAATATGTCGGCGGACATTCCGACATCCTGCTGGGCGCGGCACTGGCGCGCGGCGAAACGGCGGAGAAGCTGAAGGATTACGAACGCACGATCGGCTGCCATGTCTCACCGGATGACGCGTGGCTCGCCCTGCGCGGACTGCGCACGCTTGGCGTCCGGCTGAACCGGTCCGGCGCGAGCGGGCTCAAAATCGCCAACTGGCTCGCTGATCGGCCCGAAGTGTCCACGGTCATTCACCCGGGCCGGGAAGACCATCCCGACCATGCCCTCTATCAGCGCGACTTCACAGGGTCGTGCGGTCTGTTCGCCGTCACGTTGACCGGTTTCGACCGGGCGCGCACCGAGGCCTTCCTCGACGCGCTGAAACTGTTCGGGCTCGGCTTTTCCTGGGGCGGGTTTGAAAGCCTCGCCATCCACTGCGACCCGCAGATCCGCCGCAATCACGGCAAGCCGGAGGGCAACCTCATCCGTTTCGCCATCGGGCTTGAAGACCCCGATGATCTGATCGCGGATATCGCGGCAGCGTTCGAGGCGGTCAGCCGCTAAACAAGCCGGCTTCGCATTCGGATGCGAAACGTCCGCAGCGTAGGTCAGCCTTTCTGACCGATCGCGAGGAGCGAAGACCCGGATGGGTCGAAGCACAGAAATCCTGGCGCCCCCGGCAGGACTCGAACCTGCAACCGTCCGCTTAGAAGGCGGGTGCTCTATCCGGTTGAGCTACGGAGGCGTGGGAAAAGGTCTAGCCCCCCGCACCAGCGGGGCCAACGCGAAATCTCGCGACGACGGCTAGTGAGACCAGGGCTCTTTACGGTCGGCCGCGAAGTTCGCGGCGTAGGATTTACCGACCCGCTTGGTTTCCGGCTTCTCGGTGACGCGGAACGGAATGCCATGCTTCCTGGCGTAGGCGACCGCCTCTTCCTTGGTGTCGAATTTCAGCTTCAGCTGCGCCTTCGTATCCGTCGAACTGGTCCAGCCCATCAGCGGATCCGGACGGCGGGCCGCGCCTTGCGGAAAATCGAGCACCCAGTGGCGCATCTTCGCCTGGCCCGACTGCATCGCGTTTCTGGACGGTCTGTAGATGGTCGCGAACATGCCCGTTGCCTCGCCTGTTATTGGTCGGGGCGGCTGGATTCGAACCAACGACCCTCTGCTCCCAAAGCAGATGCGCTACCAGACTGCGCCACGCCCCGAACTGTCCGCTTCTTAGAAAGCGCCGCGCCGGGGCGCAAGCCGGTCATTCTTCTGTGTCTGCCGCCCCGGTGTCTTCGGGCGCGTCTTCAGCCGCCGCCTCGTCGCCCGTCTCGTCCTCGGCCGGTGCGTCACCCGCCTCCTCGGACGGCGCGTCGTCGGTCTCCGGCATCGGGAACATGGCGTGCTCGACCCGGTCCCCCGGCATGATCTCACGCTCGGCCGTCAGGCCACCACGGACTTCCAGCACCGCGCGGACCGGGAAATCGGAGAGCAGCTGGCGCAGCGAGTGCGGCCGCGCATTGCCGATGATCTTCACGATCTCGCCCTCTTCCGAAAGGAAGATGATATCGAGCGGAATCAACGTGTTGCGCATCCACATCGAGACGGGGCGAACGGTTTCGAAATCGAACAGCATGCCCGCGTCGTCGGCCAACTCCTCGCGGAACATCAGGCCGCGCGCGCGTTCCGGATCGGTATCGGCAAACAGCACCGACATTTCGATATCGCCCGCGTCCGTGACGATGGTCAGCGGCTGCGGATCGCCGAAATCGATGACGGTGTCGGGATGCGCCGGGTCGCCCGGCTGGGCTTCCATACGGGCATCGGGAAGCTGCGCCAGCGCGGGCGCGCTGGTCAGCAGAACGAAGGCGGTCAGGACATGCTTCAACATGGCGCGCACGCTAGCCCTGACAGGTCTGGCGCGCAATCGGCGATGACCGTTGAATCTCGGCGCTCAGACGCTGGCGGCGGGGCGGATCTCGGAAGCGAGCAAGCCCTTGGGTCCATTCGTGCATCGCGCCTGCAGATTGTCGCCGGCGCGGACATCGTCGAACCCGGCCCGGTGCAGCGTCACCGCATGCACGAAAACGTCGCCCTCGACCCCGTCGCAGGTCAGGAAACCATAGCCCTTGCCGTTGTCGAACCACTTCACGGTCGCGGCAACGAGGGGGTCATGCCCCTCCCCGTCCGGATGGAAGCGGCGCGGTCGCGGCGCTTCCGCCGTCCCGCCCGTCATGTGCAGGATCTGCAGCGCCTGCCGGCCTTTCGGGCCTTTCACCGCGAGACAGTCCACCCGCGCGCCCTCGGGCGCATAGGCGTGACCGGCGGCGCGAAGCCGCGTCGCGTGCAGCAGCACATCGCCTTCACCGTCATCCGTTTCGAGAAAACCGTAGCCCCGGGCCGGGTCGAACCATTTGACCGTGCCGGCTACGCGCTGCGGGCCTGCATTTTCGCCGCAGACCAGTGTTTCAAGCGCCATACCACTACTCCCCCGCACAACTCACAGGGGAAACCTTAACACGCATTAACCAAATACGGGAAGACTTTCCGGGAACGGAACGTTCACCGGCATGAATGCAGCGAGCCGCACACAGCGAAAAGGCGAATTCAATCAGCCGGTCGCCGCAAACGGCACCGAAAAATATCCTGTCGATAAGTGGAAGATCGCGTGGCAGGCCCTAGGGGAATCGAACCCCTCTTTCCAGGTTGAAAACCTGGCGTCCTAACCGATAGACGAAGGGCCCGCGGTCACGAGAGGCGCTTCTATATAGCGCCGGTTTTTCGGATGCAAGCACCCTTTCCGGCGCTTTGTCACTCCGTTGCAGCGAGGTCTTCCAGATGGAATTCCACCCGCTTGCGGCCGCGCCATTCATCGAGCTTGATGCGGCCCGCCGCATACCAGCGCTGGCGATCTCCGCCCAGTAATGCTTCGCCGATCGGCGTGTCCGCCGAACGGAAGGCGACACCGGAAACCCGGTCGCCGCTCTCGCCCGCCAGCGAAAATCGGACATGGGCTCCGCCGACCCGCTCGGCATAGGCCACGCGAACCGGTCCGATCGCGAATCGCGGCTCGGAATAGCCCTGCCCGAAGGGTCCGGCGCGCTGGAGTTCCTCGACGAAGGCCTGCGTTGCACCAGCCGGGGACATGAGCCCGTCGAGCTTCAGCGCGCGCGCATCGGCGGCCTTGTCGTATTCCGGTCCGAGCCGGGCGTTCAGGAATTCCGTGAAATCCGAGATCCGGCCTTCCTCGATCGTCAGACCGGCCGCCATCGGGTGACCACCGCCCGCGACGAGCAGACCTTCGGCCTTTGCGTCCGACACGGCCCGGCCGAGATCGACGCCCGGCACCGACCGGCCGGAGCCCTTGCCGACGCCGTTCTCGACCCCGATGACCACGGTCGGGCGGCCATAGCGGTCCTTGAGGCGTCCCGCGGCAATTCCGATCACACCGGGATGCCAGCCCGCCCCGTCGGCGACCAGCACAGGTCCGGCATTGTGCCCGCTGCACTCGATCTGCGCGGTGGCAGCTTCGATGACGTCGGCCTCGATCGCCTTGCGTTCCGCATTGAGCCGGTCGAGCTCGACGGCGATTTCCATCGCCTCGTCGAAATCATCGGTGGAAAGCAGGCGCGCACCGAGATCGGAGCGCCCGACCCGTCCCCCGGCATTGATCCGCGGACCCAGAAGGAAGCCGGCATGATAGACGCCCGGCGCGCTCTTCACGCCCGACACCTCGGCGAGCGCGCGCAGGCCCGGATTGGCCCAGCCGCCCATGACTTTGAGCCCCTGCGTCACCACGGAGCGATTGAACCCGCTGAGCGCCACCACGTCGCAGACCGTGCCGAGCGCCGCCAGATCGGCGAGCGCCAGGATGTCCGGTTCACTGCGCCCTTCGAAGCTGCCGCGCTTGCGGCCCTCGCGGTTGAGCGCGGCGAGCAGCACGAAGACGACACCGGCGGCGGCCAGATGCCCCTGCCCGGATTGGCAATCGGCGCGATTGGGATTCACCACGGCGTCGGCGACCGGCAGGTCTGCACCCATCAGGTGATGGTCCACCACCACGACGCCGAGCCCGAGCGCGTCCGCCGCGTCGAGGGCCGCACCGGCCGTCGCCCCGCAATCGACGGTGATCACGAAATCCGTCCCGCGCGCCTTCAGCGTCTCGAAGGCGTCGGCGGACGGGCCATAACCCTCATTGATACGGTCCGGCACATAGACACCGGCCTCAACGCCGATCTGCCGGAACCAGCGGATCAGCTGTGCAGCCGAGGTGCCGCCATCGACGTCATAGTCGGCGAAGACGGTGATCGACCGGCCTGATTCGACCGCATCCCAGATCTTCGCGGCGGCGAGATCCATGTCCTGAAAGCTCGACGGGTCCGGGAAGAAGTCGCGCAGCCGCGGATCGAGATGTCGCGCCGCGGCATCGGGCGCGACGCCGCGCGCCGCCAGAACGCGTGCAACCAGATCGCTGACGCTGGCCATGCGGGCGATCTCGCGCACCTGCGTCTCGTCCGCGACGCGCAGACGCCAGGCCTGACCGGCGAGCGAGGTTTCGACGCCGAGAAAGGCGCCCGGAGTGTCGGATATCGTCTCCGCCGCCATCAGCCCTTCGGCTTGCGGGAGAAGAGGCGCCGCACCGACTTGTCGGAGCTCTGCATGATCAGCGTCTCGGTTTCGACGAACTCCCCCGTGAAATGAACGCCGTCCAGCAGCGAACCGTCGGTCACGCCGGTGGCGATGAACATGCAATCCTTCGACGCCAGGTCGTTGAGCGAGTATTTACGGTTGAGATCAGACACGCCGTGCTTCGCGGCGCGGGCCCGTTCGTCGTCATTGCGGAAGAAGAGACGCGTCTGCATCTGACCGCCGACGCAGCGCAGCGCCGACGCGGCGAGAACGCCTTCGGGCGCACCGCCCTGACCCATATAGATATCGACACCGGTATCGGGATCGGTCGTCGCGATCACGCCGGCGACGTCGCCGTCCGGAATCAGGATGACGCGGCAGCCGAGCCGCTTCAGTTCCGACAGGATTTTCGCATGCCGCTCGCGCTCGAGGACGCAGGCGGTGATGTCCGACACGTCGCAATCCTTCGCCTTGGCGAGCGAACGGATATTGTCCTCGACCGAGTTGTCGAGATCGACGACGCCGCGCGGCAGGCCGGGGCCGACCGCGATCTTGTCCATATAGGTGTCCGGCGCGTTCAGAAGACCGCCGCGCGGGCTAAGCGCCAGAACGGCCAGCGCGTTCGGCTGGCCCTTCGCGGTCAGTGACGTGCCTTCCAGCGGATCGAGCGCAATGTCGATCTCCGGCCCCTCGCCCGTACCGACTTCCTCGCCGATATAGAGCATCGGCGCCTCGTCGCGCTCACCCTCGCCGATCACGATCCGGCCCCGCATCGGCATGGCGTTGAGCCCGGTGCGCAGCGCATCGACAGCCGCCTGGTCGGCGGCTTCCTTGTCGCCGCGGCCGACAAGCGCATGCGCCGCAATGGCTGCGGACTCGGCCGCACGTGCGGCGGCAAAAGCGAGGGATTGAAGGGCGTAGGCGTCGCTCATCGTCGGGTCGTCTCCGTAAGGGCGGGAATCAGTCGTCACGCTGCGGCGGCGTCGTACGCGGACGCTGCTCGTTCGCATAGGCTTCGGTCTGCGGCTCCACGGGCTGGGCCCGGTCGGCAGCGATCAATTCGTCACGCGCTTCAAGCACGTCTTCCATCGATTCCGCGCGGCGCGAATCCTCGACGGGGTCGAGCGACCGCGTGGGAATGGCTTCCGGCGCGGTCGCGGTGCGGTCGGCATTGTCCAGCTGTTCGTCATACCATTGCGGCGCGCCATCCGGCCCGTCGGGCAGGTCCGGCGTCGCGCACGCTGCCACAAGCAGGGCTGACGAAAGCAGGAAAATTCGGATCATGCGGCCTCTCCGGCGCTGGACGCGCGCGGTGCTATCTATACGCTCTGGAACCGCGCTGTCACCCGCCGCCTGCGCCCGGCAGACATGAGGGACAAGTCCGACATGGCCCGCAAGCCCGCCAAGAAGCCCGCAAAGGCCAACCCGACCCGCAAACCCGCCGCCAGGAAGGCTGCACCCAAGGCTGCGCCGAAGCCGGAAACCGAAGCGAAGGCGAAGCCGGCCCCGGAAGCGGAAGCCGCCGCGCCGCCCCTGCCGAACTGGGAATCGCTGTCGGAGGCCGATCTCGAAGCGCTCGACCACATGTCGCGCAATCTGATGCAGGCCTCGCTGAAGTCGCAGAAGCTGGTCGCCGACGTGATGCGGCAGGCGCTGTCGGGCGAGGCGTCGATGCCGCGCGCCGACGCGTTCAACAACGCCCCGGAATTCGGGACGGTGTGGAGCCAGATCGTCTCCGATCCGAACAAGCTGATGCAGGCCCAGGCCGGCCTTCTGAAGGGCTATCTCGATCTGTGGACGTCCACGACGCGGAAAATGGTTTCCGGCGAAGCCGAGGACGTCGTCAAACCCGACCCGTCCGACAAGCGCTGGCGCAGCGCCGACTGGACCGCCCATCCGGTCTTCGACGCCATCAAGCAGTCCTACCTCCTGAACCAGAATTTCATGATGGGCCTCGTCCACGGCGTTGAAGGCGTCGACGACGCGATCAAGCGCAAGGTCGAGTTCCTGACCAAGCAGATGACGGACGCGATGGCGCCAACCAATTTCGCGCTGACCAATCCGGACGTGCTGCGCGAGACGCTGCAAAGCAAGGGCGAGAATTTGACCAAGGGCCTCGCCAACCTGATGGCGGACCTAGAACGCGGGGGCGGCCGCCTCGCCTTGAGCCAGACCGATCTGGAAGGCTTCCGCATCGGCGAGGATCTCGCCACGACGCCCGGCAAGGTCGTCTTCCGCAACGAACTGATCGAGCTGATCCAGTACGCCCCGGCGACCGAGAGGGTGAAACAGCGTCCCATCCTGTTCGCACCGCCCTGGATCAACAAATTCTACATCCTCGACATGCGCGAGAAGAGCTCGATGGTGAAATGGCTCACCGAGCAGGGCTTCACCGTCTTCCTCATTTCCTGGGTCAATCCGGACGCGAAGCTGAAGGACAAGACCTTCGCCGATTACATCCATGACGGCCTCTTCACCGCGCTGGACGTGGTCGAGGAGATTACCGGCGAGAAGAGCGTCCATACGGTCGGTTACTGCATCGGCGGAACGATGCTCGCCTCCGCCCTCGCCCTTCTGGAAGCGCGCGGTGAGGCCGATCGGATCGAGACGGCGACCTTCTTCGCCGCCCAGACTGATTTCGAACTGGCGGGCGACCTCCTCCTCTTCGTCGACGAGGCGTGGATCGCCGAGATCGAGCGGCTCATGGATGCCCAGGGCGGCGTGCTCGACGGGCGGACGATGGCCGACACGTTCAACCTCCTCCGGTCGAACGATCTCGTCTGGTCCTTCGTGGTGTCGAACTACCTGCTCGGCCGCCAGCCGCAGGCCTTCGACCTCCTGTTCTGGAATGCCGACCAGACCCGCATGCCGAAGACGCTGCACCTCTGGTATCTCGACACGATGTACCGCAAGAACATGCTATCGAAGGGCGAAGTCGAGATCGATGGTCACACGCTCGACCTGTCGAAGGTGAAGACACCGATCTTCATGCAGGCCAGCAAGGACGACCACATCGCCCCCTTCCCGTCCGTCTATCGCGGCGCGAAGCTTTTCGGCGGCCCGGTCGAGTTCATGATGGCCGGCTCCGGCCACATCGCCGGCGTGATCAACCACCCCGGCGCGAACAAATACCAGCACTGGACCAATGCCGACCTGCCCGGAACGGTGGAGGACTGGATCAAGGGCGCCGAGGAACATCCGGGTTCCTGGTGGATGCACTGGCGCGACTGGCTCTACACCCGTTCGGGCAAGGACGTCCCTGCCCGCGAACCGGGCAGCAAGAAGCACAAGCCGATCTGCGACGCCCCGGGCGAGTATGTGAAGGTGCGGAGCTAGGGGCGAGCCGCGAAATGCTCATCCACGACGGCACCGGCGTTCTGCGCTTCAGCTACGACGTCGAACCGATGGCGCAGCCCTCGGCGGAGACCGACCGCTTCCTGAAGGCCGGCGTGGATCGGATCGCGGTTCGCGGCGGCGGGCCACTGGACATGGAATGGGAATTCGTGATCGACGGCCATGGCGAGCGGCTTCGCGTCGGCTTCGAGCACACCGATTTCGACGCCATTCATGACTGGCTCGCGATCGAGCTCGAATACGAAATGGGCGAACTGGCCGCCCACGCCCACGAACGCGCCAGCGAAGACCCGGGCACGCCTTGGGAGAAAATCCTCTGGCAGGCCGACAGCAAAACGGGCGGCCCCGAAGAGCCGCCCGTCCGCAAAGTCTCGAGTGTTCCGGAAGTCTAGCGCTTCGAGAACTGGAAGCTGCGGCGAGCCTTGGCCCGGCCGTACTTCTTCCGCTCGACCACGCGGCTGTCGCGGGTCAGGAAGCCGCGCGCCTTGAGGGGCTTGCGCAGTTCCGGTTCGAAATAGGTCAGCGCCTTGGAGATGCCGTGACGCACCGCGCCGGCCTGACCCGACAGGCCACCGCCGGTGACCGTGCAGATCACGTCGAACTCGTCGAGACGCTCGGCCACCTCGAACGGCTGGCGGATCATCATCCGCAGCACCGGGCGGGCGAAATAGACTTCCTGGTCACGGCCATTGACGGTGACCTTGCCATTGCCGCGCTTGATCCAGACGCGCGCGATGGCGTTCTTGCGCTTGCCGGTCGCATAGGCGCGGCCATGCTCGTCGATCTTCGGCTCCGGGAGGGCGGCTTCCTCGACCGCGGCGGAAACCGGGGCGTCGGCGTTCTTCAGCGCGTCCTTCAGGTCCTCGAGGGAACGGGTTTGCTCAGCCATGATCAGCTCCGCGCATTCTTGGTGTTGAGCGCCTTGAAGTCGATCGTTTCCGGCTTCTGCGCTTCATGGGGGTGATCCGAGCCGGCATAGACGCGCAGCTTGGAGAATTGACCGCGGGCGAGCGGGCTGTCTTTCGGCAGCATGCGCTTCACGGCGAGCTCGACGACGCGCTCAGGGTGCTTGCCGCCCAGGATCTTTTCCGGGGAAGTTTCCTTGATACCGCCCGGGTGACCCGTGTGACGGTAGTAGCGCTTGTCGCCCATCTTGCGGCCGGTGAAGCGGACCTTGTCGGCGTTGATGACGATGACGTGGTCGCCCAGATCGACGTGGGGGGTGTAGTCCGGACGGTGCTTGCCGCGCAGGCGCGTGGCAATGAACGCCGCCAGACGGCCGACGACGGCGTCTTGCGCGTCGACGACGATCCAGTTGTTCACCACGTCCGCGGGCTTGGCGGAATAGGTCTTCATGACGTGTCTCTTGTGCTTGGAGAGGGCGGCCCCTCTCTGCGGAAGCGCGCCAGATAGACGCAGTTTGCACTTTGGTCAACACCGGCCTGAAAACAAACGCAGTCACATGGGGTTAGCTATGCGGTATATAATTACCGCATCCGCGAAATTTCCGTGACGGCCTCCCCATTTGCCCGGTTTTGCCTTAACTCCGCAGGCACGAGAGAGGACACCGACCATGAAGCTGTCGCGCCGTAATTTCCTGCGGACTTCCGCCGCCACGACCACCGCCTTTGCCGGCCTTCTGGCCTTGTCCGGCTTCGGCCGGCGCGAGGCCGTCGAGAATGTCGGCGCGGAACTGGAAGGCTTCGGCCCGCTCTACCGCGATCCGGATGGCCTGCTCGATCTGCCGCGCGGCTTCTCCTACCAGGTGATCTCCACCGAGGGCGAGGAGATGACGGACGGCCTTGTCACGCCCGGCGATTTCGACGGCATGGCAGCGTTCGAGCGTGAGGACGGCAAGATCGCCCTCGTCCGCAATCACGAGCTTCGCTTCACCCAGCAGGACCGCTCGCCCTTCGGCCCGGAGAACGAGCGCTTCGAAGGCGTCGACGCCGGCAAGCTCTACGACGTCGCGCCGGATGGCACGCCCCACCATGGCGGCACCACCACCCTCGTCCTCGATCCCGAAACGCTGGAGGTTGAGCGCCAATTCCTCTCGCTCGGCGGCACCTATGACAATTGTGCCGGCGGCCCGACCCCGTGGGGCACCTGGCTGACCTGCGAGGAGACGACGGTCCGCGCCGGGGAAACCGCGCGCCGCGATCATGGCTATGTCTTCGAAGTACCCGCCGATGCCGACGAACTGGTCGCGGCCGTCCCGCTGCGCGGACTTGGGCGCTTCCGGCATGAAGCCGCGGCGGTCGATCCGGAGACCGGCATCGTCTATCTGACCGAGGACGAATACGACAACGCCCTCTTCTACCGCTTCATCCCGGACGTGCCCGGGCAGCTCTGGCGCGGCGGCCGGCTTCAGGCGCTCGCCATTCGGGGCCGCCCCGGCTTCGACACGCGCAACTGGTCGGCACAGGATTTCACGCCCGGCGAATGGCTGGAAACCGAGTGGATGGATCTTGTCGATATCGACAATTCCGACGACGACATCGCCCTGCGCCACATCGCACGCGGCGCGGCGCAATTCACGCGCGGTGAAGGCTGCTGGTTCGGTCAGGGCGAAGTCTATTTCACCTGCACGGATGGCGGCGCGCTGCGTTCCGGGCAGATCTTCCGCTACGTCCACGACGAGAATGGCGGACGCATCCAGCTCTTCGTGGAAAGCACCGACACCAGCATTCTGGAATACTGCGACAACATCACCATCGCGCCCTGGGGCGACCTGATCGTCGCCGAGGACGGCCCGTCCGAGCAGTACATTCGCGGCGTGACGCCGGAAGGACGCATCTATACAATTGCGCGCAATGCCTTGGCGGTCCCGACCGGCGAAGGCGATGAAGTCAGCTACAGCGAGTTTTGCGGTCCATGCTTTTCTCCCGACGGTTCGGTGCTTTTCCTGAACGTGCAATCCAGTCCTTCGAGAACCTTCGCCATCCGCGGGCCCTGGCAGCAGCGCTCCTCGGAGCCGCGCTCGGCCTGACGGCCTGCGATCCGGGCGAAACCGGCGAAGAGCCCGAACAGGAGATCGACGCCGTTGAAGTGACCGTGACCGCCGCAATGGACGCGGTGGATGGCGGCTCCGGTGCGGTGGCCTTCGTACCGAATGCGGACACGCCGTGGGCGGGCCTGATCGTCTCCGCTCCGCTCGATGGCGGGCTAGACATCTTCAATGTCGATGGCGAAGCACTGGAACGCGTGACCGGTCCGCGCCTGAACTCGCTCGCCGTCTCGCCGGGCTTCGCCCTGCGCGGGGAGAGCCTTCCCCTCATCATCGGCGTCGAACCGTCATCGGGCAGTGTGCGCGGCTATGTGCTTCTGCGTTCCGAACCGACGGCGATCGAAGCTCCGCTCGCCCCCATCGAACCGGAAGGCGGCGCCTCCGCCGTCTGCTTCATCGAGGAAGCCCCCGGCCATCTCGATATCGCCGTGCTTGGCCGCGAGGCCCGCGCCACGACCTGGCGCATTCGCGACACCGGCGGTGACCTGATCGGTGCGGAGCAGACCGGCAGCTACGTCCTGCCCGCCCCGGCCCGCACCTGCGCCAGCTTCCAGGACGAACTCTATGTCGCCGGCCCGACCCTTTCGGTGACCCGGATCAACGCGTCCGGCACCGTCGAGGCACGCGGCGTCCCGAGCGCCCAAAGCCTGACGGCCGGCCTGCTGCTGGGCCGTCCGGTCGTGATCGCAGCGGGCGGCACGACGGGGGGGCTCGCCATCCTCGATGGCCGCGATCTGTCGGTGCTGCAGAACATTCAGATTGTCGACGGCATGTCGACGCCGGGCGTCGATCAGGCCGTTTCGGTCACGATGTCGACCGAGTCCTATGGCGGCACGGCCTACCAGTCCGGCATTGTCGCGGTGGTGGACGGGGCAGACAATCGCATCCGCTTCATTGCGCGCGAGACCTTTGCCCGGGCGCTGTCTCCCAACGCCGGGCCGGACAGCCTCGGCGGCTAGACCGCGCGGCGCGCGCTCCACGCCGCACTGCCTGCGAGCAGGAAGAGCACGACCGCACCGAACTGGTGGATGAGCGACAGCGACAGCGGCGCGGCATGAACCAGCGTCACGATGCCGAGCGCGATCTGGATCACGACCATCGTCGCGATGGCGTGCGACAGGCCTTTCAGCTTCCGGTCGCCGGACGTCCAGAACTGGAAGGCGGCCACAAAGGCGAACAGGCCGACGAAATACCCCATCCAGCGATGGTGCATCTGCACGGCGGCGTGGCTTTCGAAAATCGCCTGATACCAGGGCAGTCCGGCCAGATAGCCGTCCGGGATGATCCGCCCCTCCATGCCCGGCCAGGTCGTGTAGATCCGCCCGGCATCGAGCCCCGCCACGAAGGCGCCGAGCGCGATCTGGAGCATCACCGCCCCCCAGAAGACGAGCGCCACCGGCGTCAACCGCCCGGCCTTGCCTGTCGCCGTCCCGAACCGCGCCGACAGGGCGAGCCAGAGCGTCGCGCCGAGGATCACGAAAGCCAGTGAGAGGTGCGTGGCCAGCCGGTACTGGCTGACATCGACCCGGTCGACGAGACCGCTCGCCACCATCCACCAGCCGACAAAGCCTTGCAGGCCGCCGAGCGCGAGCAGCCCGACCAGCTTCGGCTTCATGCCCGCCGGGATCATGCCCCGAACCCAGAAGAAGATCAGCGGCAGCGCGAAAACCAGCCCGATCGTGCGCCCGAGGAAGCGGTGACCCCATTCCCACCAGTAGATGAACTCGAACTCGCCGAGCGTCATGCCGGCATTCTGCAGCTGATATTCCGAGCTCGACCGGTATTTTTCGAACTCTTCCAGCCAGCCCTCATGCGTCAGCGGCGGCACAACACCGGTGACGGGCCGCCATTCAGTAATGGACAGGCCGGAATCGGTCAGGCGTGTGGCGCCACCCACAAGGATCATTCCGATCACCATGATCGCGACTACGATCAGCCAGTTTGATACGGCCTTGCTGGTTTCCGGGGCGGTTGTCATGCGTCTGTCCTCTGCGCCAACGAGGCGGACTTACCCCACGCACTCCGGAAAGCAAGACGCCCGCGCCGATGCGCCGCACCGCCTTCCCCCTCTCGCCAAGCGCGCCGAGTGCGCTAATGTTTCGAACAAAGAGTTTGTTCGGGGAGAGACATGAGCAACCTGGAATCCTTCCGCAAGGAAACCCGCGACTGGCTGGAGGCCAACTGCCCAGCCAGCATGCGCCAGCCCATGAAGGACGAGAAAGACGTCTGCTGGGGCGGCAAGAAGTTCGAATTCGCCAATGACGACCAGAAACTCTGGCTCGACCGCATGGCGGAAAAGGGCTGGACCGCGCCGCAATGGCCGGTCGAATACGGCGGCGGCGGCCTGTCGAGCGACGAGGCCCAGATCCTCAAGGAGGAAATGAAGGCGATCAATGCGCGCGATCCCCTCACCTCTTTCGGCATCTGGATGCTTGGACCGGCCCTCCTGAAATACGGCTCCGAAGAGCAGAAGAAGCATTACCTGCCCCAGATCACCCGCGGCGAGATCCGCTGGTGCCAGGGCTATTCCGAACCGGGCGCGGGCTCCGACCTCGCCTCGCTGCGTACCAAGGGCGTCGACAAGGGCGATTATTACGAAGTCACCGGCCAGAAGGTCTGGACCAGCTACGCCGACAAGGCCGACTGGATCTTCGCCCTCGTCCGCACCGAGCCCGACAAGCCGAAGCATGAAGGCATTTCCTTCCTGCTGATCGACATGGAATCCGACGGCGTCACGACCAAGCCGATCAAGCTCATCTCCGGCAAGTCGCCCTTCTGCGAGACCTTCTTCGACGAGGTGAAAGTCCCGAAAGCGAACCTCATCGGCACCGCGGGCAAGGGCTGGGACATCGCGAAATATCTGCTTTCGCACGAGCGCACGAATATCGTTGGCGCGGGCGGCATGGCTGCGGGCCTCAACCCGGTCGGGGCCGCGCACAAATCCGGCGAAGTCGACGACAAGGGCCGCATCGCCGACCCGATGCTGCGTGCGGACGTCGCACGTCTGACGATCGACGCGCTGGCTTTCGAAGCGACCATGCGCCGCGTGAAGGACGAAAGCGATGCCGGCCAGGGTGTCGGCGCACGCGCCTCGATGCTGAAATATATCGGCACCGAGCTGAACAAGCGCCGCCATGAGCTGAATTTGTCGGCCATGGGCGCGGACGGCCTGCTCTGGGAAGGCCCGGACCCGTCCGATGGCGGCCCGGCCCGCGACTGGCTGCGGTCGCGCGCCAACTCCATCGAGGGCGGCACGTCCGAAATCCAGTTGAACATTCTCGCCAAACGCGTCCTCAACCTGCCGGGCGCCTGAGCGGCCGCATCCAGATACGGAATTGATCCATGAGCTTCGTACTCACCGAAGAAGAACAGATGCTGCGGGATTCCGCGAAGGACTTCCTCGCCGCCAAGTCGCCCGTCTCCGAGCTTCGCCGCCTGCGCGACGAGGGCTGCAAGGACGGATTCCGGCATGCGGTATGGCGCGGCATGGCCGAAATGGGCTGGAACGGCATCGTCGTCGAGGAGGATTTCGGCGGCGTCGACATGGGCTTCACGGCTGCGGGCGTGCTGCTGCGTGAAATGGGCCGCACCCTCGCCGCCACCCCCTTCATCCCCTCCGCCATCCTGTCGGCCACGCTGCTGCGCCTGGCCGGTTCGGACGCGCAGAAGGGCGAACACCTGCCGAAGATCGCCGGCGGGGAAGCGGTCTACGCCTTCGCCTTCGACGAGAAGGCCCGCCACGACCCCGGCACGATCGACACCCGCGCAACCAAGGACGGCAACGGCTTCCGCCTCAATGGCTCGAAGCGCTTCGTCGCCTGCGGCAATGGCGCCGACATGCTGATCGTCGCGGCCCGGCTTGAGGATGACAGCCTCGGCTTCTTCCTCGTCGATCCGAAAGCGGATGGCGTCACGAAGACGATGCGCCGTACCGTCGACAGCCATGTCCCCGCCGATATCGACTTCAAGGATGTCAAACTCGACGGCGATGCCATGCTGTCGGGCGGTGCGGACGGTCAGGCGACCTTCGACCACGTGCTCGACGTCGGGCGCGCCTGCCTCGCCGCCGAACAGCTCGGCACGGCGGAAGAGGCCTTCGACCGCACCCTCTCCTACCTCAAGGACCGCTCGCAGTTCGGCCAGCCGATCGGCAGCTTCCAGAGTCTGCAGCACCGCGCGGCACACATGCTGGGCGAAATCGAACTTGCGCACTCTCTCGTGATGAAGGCGCTGCGCACGCTCGACGAGAACCCGTCTCAGGCCCCGCTCTGGATCGCCGCGGCGAAGGCCAAGGCCACCGAGGTCTCGCGTCACGTCACCGGCGAAGCCATCCAGATGCATGGCGGCATCGGCATGACCGACGAGCACGAGATCGGCTTCTTCTTCAAGCGGGCGCGTGCTGCTGGAGAATTCATGGGCGACGAACGGTTCAACGCCGAGCGCGTCGCCACGACGACCGGGTTCTAGAAATTCGCCTGACGGGCGATTTTCGCCCATGAATCGCCCGAATTGCCCTGCCCCATCTCCGGATGGACAGGGCGATTCCGGCGGAGATCGAATCTCGATCCGCCCCCGCGCAGCGAGACCCTCACGGGGCCGGCGGGGCGCTCGCCCGTGCCGCGCTGATCCTGGCGGCCATCGCCCTCCCGCTCGGCATCTGGCTGCCCATGCTGGAAGCACAGCGCCTCGTCTTCTTCCGCGAAGCCTATTCGCTGTTCGACGTGGCCTGGTCGCTTGTCGACACGCGCAGCTATCTCCTCGCCGGAACCGTCATCGTCTTCTCGATGATCTTTCCAGTCGCCAAGCTGCTCACGCTGATCTGGCTGCACGTCGCGCCGCCTCACCTAGTGCCGCGACGCGCGCTCTACTGGATCGAGATGCTGGGCAAGTGGACGATGATGGACGTGCTGATCGCCGCGCTCTTCGTCTTCACGATCGGCCGCGGCGGCCTGTCGAGCCTCGGCGAACAGCCGGGCGTCTGGTTCTTCACCTTCGCCGCGCTCATGCTGATGCTGGCCTCAGGCCGCATCGCGGCGGCACACCGCAAACTCTAGAATACGGGTAAATGGTCGGAGCGGCGGGATTCGAACCCACGACCCCTTGTCCCCCAGACAAGTGCGCTACCGGGCTGCGCTACGCTCCGACATTTCCGGCGCGACCGCGCCGTTGGGGAAGCCGCTTATAGGGGCGCTCGCCTGCGCCCGCAACCATGCTTGACGGCGCCTAGCCAGCCGCCCGGCTGGCAGCGATGGCAGCGTCGAGTTTTGCCTTGGCCGCTTCGAGGCGCGCAATCATGTCCGGGCCGCGATCGCTCGCCGCCGCTGAGGATTCGCGGCGCTGGACGTATTGCTCGGCGATGGGTTTCGGAACCGGGCGCTGTACGCCCTCCTCGCCCCGGGCCGTGGCCGAGGCTGCACCGTTCTCGCGCAGGAATTTCTGCGCACCCTTGATCGTATAGCCGTCTTCGTAGAGCAGCGCCTTCAGGCCGCGCAAAAGCGCGATATCGCCGGGGCGGTAGAACCGCCGGCCGCCAGCCCGTTTGACCGGGCGCAATTGCGGAAACTTGCCTTCCCAGAACCGAAGGACGTGTGCAGGCAGATCGAGTTCCTCGGCCGCCTCGCTGATCGTGCGATAGGCGTCCGGACCCTTGTCCGTGGTCATACGCTCAGCTCTTCTTCGACAGCGCCTTGTCGATCTGGTCCTTCAGGACTTGCGACGGCTTGAACACAAGCACCCGCCGCGGATCGATCGGAACTTCTTCGCCCGTCTTCGGATTGCGGCCGACCCGGCCGGTCTTGTCACGTAGCTGAAACGACCCGAAGGACGAAAGTTTGACCGAATCGCCCCCGGCCAGCGTATCGGAAAGCGTCTGGAAAACGGCCTGGACCATGTCCGCCGATTCTTGCCGCGTCAGCCCGACATCCCGGTGCACTGCTTCGGCAAGATCAGCTCGCGTTAGGGTTTTACCCGCCATGTCATTCCCCCGGCAGAAGAAGGCAGGCTAGCGCTCGCTGCCCGCTCTCGTCAACGCACCATGCGGTCAAGATCAGTATCTTACAAGGGCCGAACCCCAAGTCAGTCCGCCACCAAGGGCCTCGAGAAGGCACAGATGGCCGCGCTGAATGCGACCGTCCTTTACCGCAACATCAAACGCCAAGGGCACCGATGCCGCGGAAGTATTCCCGTGCTCGGCCACTGTGGAGACAACTTTTCCCGGCATGATACCCAGTCTTTTGGCCACCGCTTCGAGGATGCGCTGGTTGGCCTGATGCGGCACGAACCAGTCGACATCGTCGCCGGAAATCCCGTGTTTTACCATGAGTGTCGTCATGGCTTCTGAAATGTTCACAACCGCATGTTTGAAAACGGCATTGCCCTGCATGATCAGGTGACCGGAACTTTGCGTCGACGACGGACCACCCGACGTATGCAGCAAATCCTTCAGCCGACCGTCGCTGCGCAGATAGCAGCCGAGCACGCCGTCGCCCGCCTCGCCTTCTCCCGCTTCCAGCACCCAGGCCCCCGCCCCGTCTCCGAACAGCACGCAGGTCGCCCGGTCCTCCCAGTTGAGGATACGCGACATGGTCTCCGCACCGATCAGCAGAGCCCGCCGGTATTGGCCGGTACGCAGGAGGGCATCGGTCACCGACAGCGCATAGACGAAGCCGGAACACACGGCCTGAATATCGAAGGCAGCGCCCTGCTCCATCCCCAGCCGGGCCTGGATCAGCGTGGCGGTGGAGGGAAAGACCAGATCGGGCGTGGTCGTCGCCACGACAACAAGATCGATGTCCGCCGGCGTCAATCCGGCGTCTTCCAGCGCCCGCCGCGCGGCCGCTTCGCCCAGAGACGCAGTGGTTTCACCTTCCGACGCGATATGGCGGCGTTTGATCCCGGTCCGCTCGCGGATCCAGGCATCGCTTGTCTCGACGCGTTCGGCCAGTTCGTCATTGGTGAGCACCCGGCCGGGCAGGAAACTGCCCGACCCGGCAATGCGGGTGACGACTTCGGTCACGATTGAGGCTCTGCCTCCATTTCGGCGGCTTCGGTGCGCGCCAGGCGCGCCAGATTTTTCTCGATCTCGCTCGTAAAGGTTGATGGCGCGAGGTCCAGTCCCGTGCACAGTGCCGTCGCGAACCCGATCTCGTCGGCGCCGCCATGGCTCTTCACCACCATGCCGTTGAGGCCGAGCAGAACGCCCGCGTTGATCTTCCGCGGGTCCATCCGGTCACGCAGCAGGTCGAGCGCACCGACGGCATTCATGTAGGCCGCGCCCAGCTTCGCCAGCATCGAACTGGTGAAGGATTCCCGCATCCAGGCCGCGACGAGCTTCGCCGTGCCCTCGGCGGTCTTCAGCGCGATATTGCCGCTGAACCCGTCGGTCACGACGACGTCGGTCCGGCCGAGCGAGATATCGTCGCCTTCGACGAAACCCTGATAGTTGAGGTCGAGATTGGCCGCGCGCACCAGCCGGTCGGCCTCGCGCACCGTGTCATTCCCCTTGAGCTCTTCCTGACCGACATTGAGCAGACCCACAGTCGGCTCGGTCGATCCATGCACGGCGCGGTGGAAGGCTTCGCCCATGATCGCGAATTCGACGAGCTGCGACGGGCCGCATTCCACATTCGCGCCGACGTCCAGAACGACGGTATGGCCACGCACCGTCGGCCAGCTGGCCGCGATCGCAGGGCGATGAACGCCCTTCTTCATGCGCAGAACGACCTTGGAGATCGCCATCAGCGCGCCGGTATTACCGCACGAGACGGCAATGCTCGCCTCGCCGTCGCGCACTGCCATGATGGCATTCCACATCGACGACCCGCGCGCGCGGCGAACCGCCTCGCTCGGCTTGTCCGTCATGCGCACGACGCTGTCGGTGTGCCGGATCTCGATGGCCGCACGCCCGCGTTCGCTCACCTTGTCCAGAAACGGCTTCAGCTGGGCTTCGTCGCCATGGACCAGAAAGCGGGCCTCGACACCCGGGCGCTTCTTCAGCGCGATGTCGATGGCTTGGATGGCAATGCCCGGCCCATGATCGCCGCCCATGGCGTCCACGGATACGATTAAAGGCTGGCTCATCAGGAAGGTCCGGCTGTTGACGGTGTGGCGAGGCATCGGCCCCGGCGTCGCGCGGACCTTAGCCGAAGAGAGACCGGATTCAAGCGCCCGCCCGCACCGGGACGGCAGGGAATTGAGGAAGCCCGCGGAACATCAGTGTCTCGCCCTCCTGGCCGGCCAGCGATGCCTGTACCGTGATGGCATAATCCGACAGCGGACGGGCGTCCGCATCATTCGCTCCCTCGCCCAGCAGATTGCGGGCAAAGGGCGCATCGAGCTGGCGCGGATCGCCTGCCGTCAGCCCGTCGTCATAGGCCTTCATGCGGCCGTAGAAGGCCTCGCCCATCGCCTTGATCTTCTTGCCGACGCTCATGTCGCCGACGGCCATCTCGCGCAGCGCCGAATCAAGCTCGCGGAACATGGCGTCGAACACGTCCTGCGCGACGGCTTTGCCGGTCTCGCCTTCGGCATTGAGCCGGCGGATCAGGAGGCCGGTATGCAGCGTGATCAGTTCGAACCGGCCCTCGAGCGTGTCGGGAACCCCCAGATCGGCATAGAATTCAGGCGATCTCGCCTGTTCGACACACGCCCAGTAGAGCGCCTCGGCGCGTTCCTTCTGGGCCTTCCGGCGTTTCAGTGAGCCGAACATGCAGCCCCCTCTCCTCAATCGCGGGACTTGAAGCTAAGGTCGCGCCCGGCTAGGTCAACGCGCGGACACACCGCGTGCCCCGAAGACAGGACAAGTTCGTATGACCCGTACCCGTTTTGCCGCCGCGATCGCCCTGTGTGCAGCCGGTCTCGCCGCCTGCACCCCGACGCTGCGTAACCATGGCTATGCCTATGTGAATGGCGAAACGCCGGTCATCACGCCCGGTCAGGATACCCAGTCGAGCCTCTTGTCACGGCTCGGCAATCCTTCGACCGTTGGCGTCTTCGAGGATGATACCTGGTATTACATCTCCACCACGCGCGAGACGCTGGCCTACCAGCTGCCGCAAACGCGCGAGCGCCGCATCCTGGCCGTCGAGTTCGACGATGCCGGCATGGTGACGGCGGTCGAGGAGTACGGGCTGGACGACGGCCGCCGGGTGAACCTCGTGCGCCGTGAAACACCGACCCGTGGCCGCGAGCTGACATTCCTCGAACAGGTCCTCGGCAATATCGGCCGTCTGCCGGCCGGTTCCTTCACTGGCGAAGAAAACCTGCCGGGCGGCGCTGGCGGTCCCCGCCGCGACCAGTAGGTCCCTCCGGACAATCAAAAGATCAGGCCCCGGCGGTGTCCGGGGCCTTTTCATTTGCGCATCCGGTAGCGCCAACAAAAAAGCCCCGGCGCAAGGCCGGGGCTTTCTCGTTTCGGCTGGACGCCGGATCAGGCGAAGTTGGCCAGAACCGCCAGCATGAGCAGGGCCACGATGTTCGTGATCTTGATCATCGGGTTCACCGCCGGACCGGCCGTATCCTTGTAGGGATCGCCGACCGTATCGCCGGTCACCGCCGCCTTGTGGGCATCGGAACCCTTCTCGTGGAGGACACCGTCGGAGTCGGTGAAGCCGTCCTCGATCGCCTTCTTGGCATTGTCCCATGCACCACCGCCCGACGTCATCGAGATGGCGACGAACAGGCCGGTGACGATCACGCCGAGCAGCATCGCGCCGACGGCCGACAGGGCCGGGCCGACACCGGCAATACCCCAGATGACGGCGAACAGCACGATCGGCGACAGCACCGGCAGCAGCGACGGAATAATCATTTCCCGGATCGCCGCCTTGGTCAGCAGGTCAACCGCCTTGCCGTAGTCCGGCTTGGCCGTGAAATCCATGATGCCCGGAATTTCGCGGAACTGACGGCGCACCTCGACCACGACCGACTGCGCCGCGCGGCCCACCGCCATCATCGAC
This sequence comes from Alphaproteobacteria bacterium, assembly GCA_016124205.1. Taxonomy (GTDB): domain Bacteria; phylum Pseudomonadota; class Alphaproteobacteria; order Caulobacterales; family Maricaulaceae; genus Hyphobacterium. The sequence goes on along the minus strand of WGOD01000001.1, from coordinate 254,936 downwards.
ATGCCGCCGAACAGGAAGGGCAGAAGACCGCCAAACAGAAGGCCGACGACGACATACGGGTTGGACAGCGAGAAGTTCACGACATTCGCCGCGACTTCCGTTCCGCCATAAATCAGGCCGGAGAAGAAGCTGCCTTCAGTTGCGGTGTCGATGAAGTGCTCGATATCGGCCGTGTAGGCCGCGAACAGCACCAGCGCGCCGAGGCCCGCCGAACCGATCGCATAGCCCTTGGTGACGGCCTTCGTGGTGTTGCCCACAGCGTCGAGCGCGTCGGTCGTGTTCCGCACCTCTTCCGGCAGACCCGCCATTTCGGCGATGCCGCCCGCGTTGTCGGTGACCGGACCAAAGGCGTCGAGCGCCACGACCATGCCCGCCAGCGCCAGCATCGTCGTCACCGCGATGGCGATGCCGAACAGGCCCGCCAGCACATAGGTGGTGATGATGCCCGCGATGATCACGAGCGCCGGCAGCGCGGTCGCTTCGAGCGACACGGCCAGACCCTGGATCACGTTCGTGCCGTGACCGGAGACCGAAGCCTGGGCCACCGAACGGACCGGACGCGCGCTGACGCCGGTATAGTATTCGGTGATCCAGATGATCAGGCCGGTAACGACCAGACCGATCACACCGCACAGGAAGAGTTCCATACCGGTGATTTCGAGACCGGCACCGGTCGTGAACACGGTGTCGAAGCCGACCGTCTGGTAGATCAGCCCGCCGATCGCGAACAGCGACAGCACCGCCGAGACCACGAAGCCCTTGTAGAGGGCGTTCATGATGTTGTTCGACTTGCCGAGCTTCACGAAGAAGGTGCCGATGATCGAGGTCACGATGCAGACCCCGCCGATCGCCAGCGGCAACAGCATCATCGCCGTCGCCTCACCACCGGTGAAGAAGATCGAGGCCAGCACCATCGTGGCGACGATGGTCACGGCGTAGGTTTCGAACAGGTCGGCTGCCATGCCCGCGCAGTCGCCGACATTGTCGCCGACATTGTCCGCGATGGTCGCGGCATTGCGGGGATCGTCTTCCGGGATGCCAGCTTCCACCTTGCCGACCATGTCGCCGCCGACATCCGCACCCTTGGTGAAGATACCGCCGCCGAGACGGGCGAAGATGGAGATCAGCGAGGCACCGAAGCCGAGGGCCACGAGCGCGTCGATCACCGTGCGCTCGGTCGGAACCGGCAGCACATTGGTCAGGAGATAGTAGTAGACCGCGACGCCCAGAAGCGCGAGACCGGCCACGAGCATGCCCGTGACGGCACCCGACCGGAACGCCATCGACAGGCCGCCGGCCAGCGACTTCGAGGCCGCTTCGGTCGTGCGGACATTGGCGCGCACCGAGATCAGCATGCCGATGAAGCCGGCCGCGCCGGACAACACCGCACCGATCAGGAAGCCGAGCGCCACCTGCCAGCCCAGAAGCAGGAAGACGATGACGAAGATCACGGCACCCACGATGCCGATCGTCATGTACTGGCGCTTCAGATAGGCGTTGGCGCCTTCCTGGATCGCCGCGGCGATCTCTTTCATCTTGTCGTTGCCGGCGCTCGCCGACAGGATCGCACGGCTCTGCCAGATGCCGTAAACAACGGCCAGCAGTCCGGCGACGATTACCAGAATGAGTGTCATGTCCTGAGCTATGCTCCCCGCTCGTTCTTCAGGAATGAGAGAGGGCACCTCCCCGGTCCGCACCGATACGTGAATCAGTGCACCCCCTCCCAAAGAGGGCCGGAATATGGCCGAAGGCCTTGGAGCACGCAACAAAAGGCGTGGCGGGCCGCTCGGGGAATGTCAGTTGCGGGAAATTCTACCGCGCGGCGCGACCTGAAAGGCCTCGGTCCGGAATGACTTTCTGGGCCATCCAGTCATTCCGTAAGTTGCGGTATTATTATTGTCCGGTCGCCATCAGGCTGGTCGTTCCGGTTTCCGAACGCATCCTGCGATCCGGTCCGCAATGGAACTCTCCCAACAGAAGATGGGACTCTGGCGGATTTCCCTCGGGTGCAATCTCGCAGAATGAGGATTGCCGTGCCGAGAGATCACAAACCGCTTCGGGTTGCGGCAGAACGTCCTCCTGCGGCGACATACTGAGACGATAGAATGTGACGACCTGCTCGAGCGACGTCATGTGACCCTCCACACGGTGGCAGATGGCAAACACGCCGCTCCCGGCGGTCGCTCGCTCAACGCGAACAATCTCGACATCACGGAACCAGCTCGGTTCCTCAACCGGCTGAACCGGAGCGTCACCCACGCCCGATGCGATCAGGAATATCGCGAACCAGAGCATGCGCGAAGCATACGCTCCGCTGCCGGTTGAGCAAGCTGACCACGCCTTGTTGGGTCAGTCCTCTGCCTCATCTTCGCCAGCTCCCGCTTGGATCTGAGCCATCAGGACTCCGACAAATGTGAAAAGGCCCAAAAGCGACCCGAAGAAGAGCGTGGCCATGATCCCGGGCTGATTGAAATTGAAGGCAACAAAACCAGCCGCAGCAACGATCCCGGCGACCAGCGCAACAACATGATGCTTTTTCATCTCGTACCCTCGGCTACGAGAAGCGAGTTTCGACAACTGGCAGTTGATCGCAAGAAATTATTCGCCCTACCGCCCGACGCGGCGGATATCCGGCACTTCGAAGCTGAGCGTATCGACCACGCCTTCGCCGAATTCGGCCGACAGCGCCTCCCGCCAGACTTCCTCGGCGCGCACCGGGTCGATATTGAGCCCGTCAGCGGTCGCGATCGAATGGCTGTGACTGGACCGGATCAACCGGTCGAGCGCAAAATGCGCGTGCTCGCGAATGTCCCAGTGGTCGAAGCCGCTGGCGACGACGAAGCGCAAGGTCACGAATCCATAGCCGGTCAGGTGGTTGTCGCGGCTGAGCGGCACCACGAGTGTGGGCAGAGCGATCATGCGCGGATTGTCGTCGGCGATGCCTTCCCCGGCGCTGCCGGACGGCGCGCCATGGCCGTCATCGGCCGCCGGAGCACCATGACCGTCATCGGCTGGCGCGCCATGACCGCCGGAATTCCCGGAACCGGTCGAGATCGTGCCGTCTTCGCCGATGGTGAAGCCCGCCTGGATGCGGTTGCCGGCGCTCGAGCCCGAACCGGACCCGCCGCCGCCGCCACCTCCACCGCCTCCGGCAAAGGCCGGAGCGGTCAGGCAAACTGCCGAAGCGAACGCCAAAGCGAGAGCCGAAACGCGCATGAACACCTCCATCCGCGCGCAGCATAGGCATGAAGGGGTCAAAAATGGGTGAAGCCGGCCGTTTCGATTGAAAGCATCTCGCCGGTCATGCCAAGCGCGGTAACGCCTTCCCCCTCGGTCACCTCGCCGATCTGCGTCAGCCGTACCCCCGCCTGCAGCGCCGCCATATAGGCCGCGTCGAATGCCTCCGGCGGCAGGGTGAAGAGCAATTCGTAGTCATCGCCCGCGCCCGCGAGCGTGATCAGCGCCGCATCAAGATCACCCTGGTCGCCGAGCCATTCCGCAGCGGCGTCGGAGCGCGGCAGATCCCCGAGATTGAGCGTCAGCCCCACACCGCTCGCGGCGGCGATATGCCCGGCATCGGCCAGAAGCCCATCCGAGATATCGATACAGGCGGTTGCCTTGCCGCGCAGGGCCAGACCCATTTCGAGCCTGGGCGCCGGGACGCGGTAGCGTGTGGCGACGAAATCGCGAGATCCGTCGGACAGACCTATCTCACCCTGAAGGACTTTCAGACCCAGCCCCGCATCGCCGATCGTACCGGTGACGCAGACCAGATCGCCAGGCTTGGCTCCGGACCGCGTCAGGGCCTGGCCCTTCGGCGTCTTTCCGATCGCCGTGATCGTCATCGTCCACGGGCCGGGCGTGACGGTGGTGTCGCCGCCGATCAGCGGCAGTTCAGCGCCATTCAGGTCCTCGGCCAGCCCCCGCACCCAGTCCTCGCGCAGCGCCTCGCCGCCGTCGCGCGGCCAGGCCACGGACGTCATGACGGCGACCGGCATCGCGCCCATCGCGGCGAGATCGGACAGGTTCACCCTGAGCGCCTTGCGCGCCACGAGGTCGGCCGGGTCGGTGTCGAGGAAATGCACGCCGGCGACGAGCATGTCCTGCGTCAGGACGATCTCCTCGTCCGGCCCGCAGGACAGCAGCGCCGCATCGTCCTTCAGGTCCAGCGCACCGGGAAAACCGCGGCTCAGTGCCGCCAGCCTGTCCCGGATGAAGCCGAATTCGTTCAAGCTATTTCGCTTTCAGCTCGTCGGCGCGGACCTTGCGCGCGCAGGTGTCGAGCGCCGCATTGACGAAGCCCGGCTCCGGGCCTTCGAAGAAGGCGTGCGCGACATCGACATACTGGTCGATCACGACACGCGCCGGCACGTCCGGCCGCTTCATCAGCTCATAGGCCCCGCAGCGCAGGATCGCCCGCACGGTGGCGTCGAGGCGCGGCAGGGTCCAGCCTTTCGCCAGCGCGTCTTTCACCGCGCCGTCGATCTCCGCCTGCGTCGCGACGACGCCGGACAGGATGTCGGAGAACAGGTCTTCATCCGCCTCGACGATCGGGCGCTCGGCGCCCTCCTCGCGGAAGCGGACTTCAAGGAATTCGTCGGCCACGGCCTTCGCGCCGCGCCCGGACAGATCCATCTGGTAGAGCGCCTGGACCGCCGCGAGACGTGATGCTGCGCGAAGGCGCGCGCGTTCCTCGCTGTCGGTTTCCTTGCGATCAGTCATTGGCCGCCTCGAACCGGGCGCGCAGCGCGATCAGCGACAGGACGGCATGCGCCGCCGCGGCGCCCTTGTTGCGCTTCACGGCGCGTTCCATCGCCTGGTCGCGGTTCTCCACCGTCAGGATGCCGTTCCCGACCGGCACGCCCATCAGCGACAGATCCATCAGGCCGCGCGCGGATTCCCCGCAGACATAGTCGTAATGGCTGGTCTCGCCGCGAATGACGCAGCCGAGCGCGACATAGCCGTCATAGCCAGCGCCGGACGACGCGGCGATCGTGATCGCCCCGGGCAGTTCCAGCGCCCCCGGCACTTCGGCGGTGTCGACGTCGCAGTCTTCCAGCGCTTCGGTCGCGCCCTTCGTCAGGGCGTCGGCCACCTCGCGATAGAAAACGGCGGTGATGATCAGGATCCGGGGTCTCATGAAGCCTCGCTGCGGATGTCCCGCACCTCCTTCACCGTCAGGCCGTAACCGTCAAGGCCGACAATCGTCTGCGGTGCAGTGGACAGGAGGATCATCTCGCGCACGCCCAGATCGAGCAGGATCTGCGCGCCGATTCCGTATTCGCGCAGGCGGCGCTCCTCGCGCTGCGAGGTGGGTTCGACAGGGGCCGCGCCGAGCCGCTCGATGATGGCATTCGGATTGGTTTCCCGGATGCAGACCATCACAGCCGGGCCGTCATGCGCGGTGAGCGCACGGATACCCTCTTCCACGAGACCCGACCGGTCACCCGCCGCGCCGATCACATCGTCGGCGAAGCTGACCTTGTGCATCCGGACCAGGGTCGGTGATTTGGCGCTCGGCTTACCCTTCACCAGCGCGACATGTTCCGCGCCGTCGATCGTGTTGCGGAAAACGACAAGATCGAAAGCCCCGCCCCACCGGCTCTCGAACGGGGTTTCCAGCCGCCGTTCGATAAAGCGGTCATGCTTGCGGCGATAGGCGATCAGGTCCGCGATCGTGCCGATCTTCAGCCCGTGCAGCTGCGCGAAGGCGACGAGATCCGGCATGCGGGCCATCGTACCGTCTTCATTCATGATCTCGCAGATCACGCCTGCAGGGCCCAGGCCGGCCAGCCGCGACACGTCCACCGCCGCTTCGGTATGCCCCGCGCGGACCAGCACGCCGCCGTCGCGCGCCACCAGAGGGAAGACGTGACCCGGCGAGACGATGTCGTCCGCGCCTTTCGACGGATCGGTCGCGACCGAGATTGTCCGGGCGCGGTCATGGGCGGAGATCCCGGTCGAGATCCCCTCGCGCGCCTCGATGGAGACGGTGAAGGCCGTCTGGTGGCGCGAGCGGTTGTCGGAGCTCATCAGTTTGAGACCGAGCGTGTTCGCCCGCTCGCCGGTCAGCGACAGGCAGATCAGACCGCGTCCGTGCTTGGCCATGAAATTGACTGCGTCCGGCGTCGCGAATTGCGCCGGGATGACCAGATCGCCCTCATTCTCGCGGTCGTCGGCATCGACCAGGATGAACATCCGCCCGTTGCGGGCATCCTCGATAATGTCCTCGATGGGCGAGAGCGGCGTGTCGGAGGTCTGGCTCACTGCACGGCCTTTTCAAATTGCGCGAGGCGCGCGGCATAGCGCGCCATCAGGTCGACTTCCAGATTGACCGCTTCCCCGGGCTTCAACGCGCCGAGCGTCGTCACCGAAGCCGTGTGCGGGATGATCATGACCGAGAACGTATCGGCGGCGGCCGCGTTCACGGTGAGAGACACTCCATCGACCGCGATCGAGCCCTTTTCGGCGATGAACCGGGCGAGCGCGTCCGGTATCGCGACGTCGATCCTGGTCCACTCGCCATCGCGCTCGATGGCGCGCACCGTGCCGATACCGTCGACATGCCCGGTGACCAGATGACCGCCCAGCTCGTCGCCCATCTTCAGTGAGCGCTCGAGATTGACCTTCGATCCTTCGCGCCACTGACCGAGCGTCGTGCGCGCCAGCGTTTCCGGCGACACCTCGACCGTGTGGATCGCGCCGTCTCCGTCTGCGACGACAGACGTGACCGTCAAACAGGCGCCGGCATGACTGATTGACGCGCCGAGTTCGATGCCACCGGCCACATAGGGGCTGTGCACGGCGAAACGGTGCACATCACCGGCCTCGACCGAAACCACCTCGCCGACCGCACTGACCAGTCCTGTGAACATTCACTCACCCGCCCGCTCGTAGGATTCCCAAAGATCGTTGCCGCATTCGGCGACGGATATGCGGGTGAAGATGGGCGCTTCGTCCAATCGCTCAAGGCCGAGACTGTCGATCGCGCTGCGCGAGTCGCCGCCGAGCATCATCGGGGCGCGGAACCATTCGATCCGGTCGACGAGGCCGGACCGCATCGCCGCGCCGGCCAGCTTGCCGCCCGCCTCGATCATTATGGTCTCGATGCCATCGCCAGAGAGGTGCTCCAGCACGGATTTGAGGCTGATCGACGGACCGTCATAGCGGTTGAGCGGAACGACTTCCGCCTTCGCGGCGATCCGGTCGCGCAGATGCACGGGCACGCTGCCGCCGCAGAAGACCATGACCGGTCCGCCTTCGGCATCATTCAGGATGTGCGCCTCGGGCGAAATCTTCAGATGCGTGTCGAGCACGATCCGGCGCGGCTGGTCGGGTGTCTCACCCTCGATGCGCGCCGACATCAGCGGATCGTCCGCCAGGACCGTACCGATCCCGGTGACGACGGCGTCGTGCGCCGCCCTGAGTCGATGCACTTCGGCGCGGGACTCCGGTCCGGTGATCCATTGCGAAGCGCCGTTCGCCAGCGCGATGCGGCCGTCGAGCGATGTGGCGAGTTTCAGCGTGACGCGCGGACGCGTCATTCGCTGTCTTTCGGCTTTGCGGCCTTGCCCTTGGGGCTCAGCTTCTCGCCGGAGATGAACTGGCTGAAATCGCCGACCTCGCGGAAATCGCGATAGACCGAGGCGTAGCGGACATAGGCCACCGGATCGAGATTCTTCAGCGCGTCCATGACCAGCTCGCCGATCTTTTCCGACGGGATCTCCGGCTCGCCGAGACTTTCAAGCCGGCGGACGATGCCGGACACCATCTGCTCGATCCGCTCGGGATCAATATTGCGCTTCTGCGCCGCCAGCTGGACCGAACGCTCCAGCTTGTTGCGGTCGAACGGAGCCCGCCGTCCGCCCTTCTTCAGCACGGTCAGTTCACGCAGCTGCACGCGCTCGAACGTCGTGAAACGCGCCGCGCAGGACGGGCATTGCCGCCGCCTCCGGATCGCCGCCCCGTCTTCGGCCGGGCGGCTGTCCTTCACCTGAGTGTCGTCATGCGAACAGAAGGGGCAGCGCAAATTGCGTCTCCTCAGACGAGTTCGGGATAGATCGGGAAACGCCCGGTCAGTTCAGTCACGGCCTCGCGCACGCGCTTCTCGACCGCCGCATCACCCGACCGGTTGGCCGCAAGCGCATCGAGCACTTCGCCCATCCACTCGCCGATCTGGCGGAATTCGTCGGTGCCGAAACCGCGCGTCGTCCCCGCCGGAGATCCGACCCGCAGACCGGACGTGACAGTCGGCTTTTCCGGATCGAACGGGACGCCATTCTTGTTGCAGGTCATGCCCGCGCGCTCGAGCGCCTTTTCGCCGATATCGCCGGTCAGCGACTTCGGGCGCAGGTCGATCAGCGCGAGGTGGCTGTCCGTGCCGCCGGACACGACGGCATAGCCCGCCGACTGGACCGCATCGGCCATGACCTTGCAGTTTTCGACAATGGCCGCCGCGTAGGTCTTGAATTCGGGCTTCAGCGCCTCGCCGAAGGCCACCGCCTTGCCGGCGATGACATGCATCAGCGGTCCGCCTTGCAGGCCCGGGAAGATCGCGGAGTTGAATTTCTTCCCGAGATCGGCGTCGCGCGACAGGATCATGCCGCCGCGCGGACCGCGCAGCGTCTTGTGCGTCGTTGTCGTCACAACATCGGCATGCGGCAGCGGATTGGGATAGACGCCCCCGGCCACCAGGCCGGCGAAGTGCGCCATGTCGACCATGAGATAGGCTCCGACCTCGTCGGCGATCGAGCGGAACGCCTCGAAGTCGATCGTGCGCGGATAGGCCGAGCCGCCCGCGATGATCATCTTCGGCTGAACCTCTTTCGCCTGTTCGCGCAGCTTGTCGTAGTCGATCAGCGCGTCGTCTTCACGCACGCCATAGGCATGGGCTTCGAACCACTTGCCCGAAATGTTCGGCTTCGCGCCGTGCGTCAGGTGACCGCCCGCATCGAGGCTGAGACCAAGAATCTTGTCGCCCGGCTGAAGCAGCGCCAGAAAGACGCCCTGATTGGCCTGGCTGCCGGAAGACGGCTGGACATTGGCATAGGCCGCACCGAACAATTCCTTTGCCCGGTTGATCGCCAGTTCCTCGGCGATGTCGACGAATTCGCAGCCGCCATAATAGCGCTTGCCCGGATATCCCTCGGCATACTTGTTGGTCAGCGGCGAGCCCTGCGCTTCGAGCACGGCGCGCGACACGATGTTTTCCGATGCGATCAGCTCGATCTGGTCCTGCTGGCGGCGGACTTCCTGCCGGATGGCCTGCGCCAGATCCGGATCCCGCTCCGCAAGTGACTGCGTGAAGAATTGTTGTGTGTAACCGCTCGAACCCGACATCGTGTGACTCCCTTCGCCTTCTTCCCCTAGATACGGACGCGACGGCGTGCTGGCAACGCGGGAGCCCCGCATGCGCGAACGCTGAGGCTGTTGCACGCCAAAGTGTAATTGAACAAATTTTACCGTAATACTGACTTGAAAGCTTCTTTGTAGAGGACTACCACCCGCTCAGGCCTTTTCTTGCCGAATTCGAAGCCGTTTCAAACAACAGGTAGATTGATGACCGAAGAAACCTCTCCCATCGTCGACAACGAAGAACTGCTGCGCATGACGACCGACATCGTCGCGTCTTTTGTTGCGAACAATTCGATCCCGTCTGAGTCGTTGCCGGAACTGATTCGCAATGTTCATGCGACGATGAATGATATTTCGGGTTCTGGCGCGAAGCCGGAAGTGAAGCAAAAGCCGGCCGTTCCGGTGTCGAAGTCGGTCACCGACGACTTCATCATCTGCCTGGAAGACGGCAAGAAGCTGAAAATGCTGAAGCGTTATCTGCGCTCGCAATACGACATGTCGCCGGAAGACTACCGCCGCAAGTGGGGCCTGCCCGCCGACTATCCGATGGTTGCGCCGAACTATTCCAAGCGCCGCTCGCAATTTGCCAAGCAGATCGGCCTCGGCCGTGGCGGCAAGGCAGCGAAGAAGAAGTAATCGGGTCCTGTCAGACCTTGATACCGCGGCCGGGCCCAGTGCCCGGCCGTTTCTTTTCCGGCGGGTCTTTGGCCATCAGGCCCAGCTTGCGGTCGAGCTTGGCCACCGCGACGCGCTTCATTTCCGCTTCCGTGGCGGATTTCGGCGCCTGGATCACGACCTCTTCGCCGGTCTCGACATCGATCGCCGCCACGCGCACGGCATGGCCCATATCGATGAATTCGATCAGGTATTCGCGTCCCTGCCCGCCGGAATCATGTCCGCCGGACGCGCCGCTCATGCGACCTTGACGTTGGAATAGCGCTGGTAGACGGCGCGCAGCGCGTCGACCAGTTCGTCCATCATCGCGTCGGTGTGCAGCGGCGACGGCGTGAAACGCAGGCGTTCTGTGCCGCGCGGCACGGTCGGATAGTTGATCGGCTGGACATAGACGCCGTGCTCTTCCAGCAGTGCATCGCTCAGCCGCTTGCACAGCACCGGATCGCCGACCTTCACCGGCACGATATGCGTCGGCGTATCCATCACCGGCAGGCCGGCATCGGCCAGCTTCGCCTTCAGCGTCGCGGCGCGCTCCTGGTGGCGTTCGCGCAGGGCGTGATCGGATTTCAGGTATTCGACGCTCGCACGCGCGCCGGCGGCCAGGGCCGGCGCCAGCGAGGTCGTGAAGATGAAGCCCGGCGCCCAGGAGCGGATCGCATCGACGATCACCGCATCCGCAGCGATATAGCCACCCATGACGCCATAGGCCTTGCCAAGCGTGCCCTCGATGATGGTCAGCCGGTCAGCCAGCCCTTCCCGCTCCGAAATGCCACCGCCGCGCAGGCCGTAAAGGCCGACGGCATGGACTTCGTCGAGATAGGTCATCGCGCCATACTTGTCGGCGAGATCGCAGACCGCCTCGATCGGGCCGATATCGCCGTCCATCGAATAGACGCTCTCGAAGGCAATCAGCTTCGGCGCATCCTTCGGCGCGGCCTGCAGCAATTCCTCGAGATGGGCGACGTCATTGTGCCGCCAGACATGCTTCTCGCACTTCGCGCCGCGCACGCCCTCGATCATCGAGGCATGGTTCAGCGCGTCGGAGAAGATGATCAGATTCGGCAGGATCTTGCCGAGCGTGGCGATCGTCGCCTCGTTCGAGATGTAGCCGGAGGTGAAGAGCAGCGCGGCTTCCTTGCCGTGCAGGTCGGCGAGCGAACGCTCCAGCTCGACATGGTAGTTCGTGGTACCGGAGATGTTGCGCGTACCGCCCGCTCCGGCGCCGACCTCGTCGATCGCCTTCTTCATCGACTCCGTCACGCAGGCGCTCTGCCCCATGCCGAGATAGTCGTTGGAACACCACACCGTCACATCGCGGATATCGCCGTCCGGCGTCCGCCAGCGGGCACGCGGGAATTCACCCTTGCGGCGCAGCAGATTCGCGAAAACCCGGTAGCGCCCTTCGGCGCGGACGCGCGCCACGGCACTGGTGAAGGCGGCTTTGTAGTCCATCATCGTCCTGCCCGTTGAACGGCTTGGCCGTCACGATTCCGTTGCGGACGTTAAAACACGCCCGAACGTTCATGGCGAGAAGGACAGATAGACGCAGGCGCTGAAAATTACAGGCGGAACCGGATATGGTCGGTCCAGAAGCGTTCCAGGCGGCCGAGCGCCAGATTGGTCGCCTCGACCTTGTCCTCTTCCAGACCCCCCGACGGACCGAGCGCCGCCGACTGGCGGGCGAACAGGCCGGTCAGCAGGCCGCGGACCGCATGCCCCTTGTCGGTCAGGGCGATCTGGACCGTGCGCCGATCGTCTTCGGACCGGTTCTGGTCGATATAGCCGAGATCGACGAGCTTCTTCAGATTGTAGGACACGTTCGAGCCGAGATAATGCCCGCGCGTGCGCAGCTCGCCCGCGGTCAGGACCGAATCCCCGATATTGAACAGCAGCAGCGCCTGAACACTGGTCAGGTCGCCCATGCCTTCCCGGTCGAGTTCGTCCTTGACGACATCGAGCAGGTGACGGTGCAGACGCTCCACGCGCTGCAGCATTTCCAGATAGTCCGGGCGCACTTCGGCACCGCTGGACAGGACTTCGGCTATCGCCATATCCCGCACTCCAATCCACCCAAGATTTTTTCTTGTTTGCGGACCAGAGTGCCAGACAGGAGTAAAGAAACCGCTTAAGCGGCTGCTCAGCCGCGCCAGCTACCGTCGATCATCTTGAAAATGCCCGAGAAATCCTTCTCGCGCCCACCCAGACCGTCGAACATGGCGTAGAGCGCTTCGGCCTGCGCACCGAGCGGCGTCGAGGCTCCGGCGGTCGCCGCGGCATCCATCGCCAGCTTCAGATCCTTCAGCATCATCGCGGTGGCGAAGCCCGGCGTGTAGTCGCGGTTCGCCGCAGAGGTCGGCAGTGGCCCCGGCACCGGGCAATAGCTGGTCAGCGACCAGTTCTGGCCGGACGCCTTCGATGCGATGTCGAAGAATTTCTGCCGGTCGAGGCCCAGCTTGTCGGCCAGCGCGAAGGCCTCGCACGTGCCGATCATGTGGATCGCCAGCAGCATGTTGTTGCAGATCTTGGCCGCTTGCCCCGTTCCGGCATCACCGGCGTGGATCACCGCCTTGCCCATCTTCGAAAGGTAGTCTTCGGCCTTTTTGAACGCGGCTTCCGGCCCGCCGACCATGAAGGTCAGCGTGCCGCCTTCCGCCGCCGCGACACCGCCGGAGACCGGCGCATCGACGAAGTGGAACCCCTTTTCCGCGGCCGCCTCGCCGACCGAGCGCGCCGTGGCTACGTCGATCGTGGAACAATCCATCATCAGCGTGCCGGGTTTCGCGTTCGGGAAGATCTCGTTTTCGTAGACAGCGCGGACATGCTTGCCTGCGGGCAGCATCGTCACGACCGCTTCGGCATTCGCCACCGCCGTCGCCGCGCTGTCGACGCCCCGGGCGCCCGCCGCTTCCGCCCGTTTCACCGCCTCGGGCGACAGGTCGAAGGCGTGGACGGTGTGCCCGGCCTTGGCGAGATTCGCCGCCATGCCCGAGCCCATATTTCCGAGGCCGATGAATGCGATATGGCTCATGACAGGATCTCCCGATTGGTCAGATTGTGAAGTTGGGTCGGCAGAGACAGCAGGTAAAACAGGTAGAATCCGCCGAATGGAATGATCACCATCAGTATATAGCTGCCAGGACGAGCGACGTCGTGCAGTCGCCGCACCGTTGCCGAAAGAAGCGTGATTGCGAACCAGATTCCAATCGCGATTACCGACGAGTTGACGAACGTCTCGGTGAGTGAATATCGCGCGGCGAAATCGTCGACCGGCACCACCAAAATCTGGACCGTCGATGCGCCGATCCAGATCAGGTGAATGAAAAGGACGTAAATCCAGTACGGTCGCCGCTTCATGCGGCCCGTGAACATGAAGGTCGACCCCGCGCCTTCACGAAGGATCGCCCACAGTTCACCCATCCAGAAACGTCAGTTCCTGCTCTGCCGGCAGGGGCTCGAAATAGCGCTCGATGCGCAGCTCGCCGACACCGCCGAGCGTCGCCGGACGCCACTCAGGCGCATTGTCCTTGTCGATGATGACGGCGCGCACGCCTTCGTAGAAATCCTTGCCGGTGAGGCAGCGGACCGAAATGCGCAGCTCCTGGCGCATCACGTCCTCGAACTCCATGTCCGCGCCCTTGCGGATCGCCATCGCGGTCAGAACCATCGCCGTCGGGGACTTCTTGGCGAGGATGGCCGCCTGCTCGGTCGACCACGGGTCGCGGGCGTCTTCCATGCGCGAGACCATTTCCGCCACGTCGTCGCCGGCGAAGGCCCGGTCGATCAGGCCGCGCGTATGCGCCAGCTGCGAATGCCCCGGATCACCGGCATGGGCATCGAGAATGTCTTCCAGCGCCTCGCCGTCAGCGTCGAGATCGGCGCTTTCGAGCGCTCCCACGAGATCGTCATGCTTGTCGGATGGCACGTAATGCGTCGCGATCCCGGCCGCGAGCGAATCCGCGGCTTTGAGGCGCGCGCCCGTCAGGCCCATCCACATGCCGAGCTCGCCTTCGAGCCGCGGCAGGAAATACGTCCCGCCGACATCGGGGAAGAAGCCGATGCCCGTCTCCGGCATGGCCAGCATCGTGCGGTCGCCCGCAACACGGTGCGAGCCATGCACCGAAATGCCGACGCCGCCACCCATCGTGATGCCGTCGATCAGCGCGACATAAGGCTTGGGATAGCGCTTGATCAGCGTGTTCAGCTGATACTCGTCGTGCCAGAAGCGCCAGGCCTCGTCCGTGCCCGCCTTGCCGCTGTCGTGCAGCATGCGGATATCGCCGCCGGCGCAGAAGCCCTTCTCGCCCTCACCGTCCACCACGACCGCCTTCACGCTGTCGTCGTCCTTCCAGGCAAGCAGCGCCCGCGTCATGGCATGGACCATGGCCGTATTCAGCGCGTTCAGCGCCTTGGGGCGGTTGAGCGTGATACGCCCGATCTGGCCAATTTTGCGGGCGATGATTTCGTCGGTCATGGGCGCTCAGTCCTCGTCGTCGATACACAGAATGCCGATCCGCTCGCCCTCGACCAGACCGGCGACGATGTCAAATGTCGAGTCGGTGAAAGTCGACCAGGTCGTGAAACTCTCCTGCCCCGGCAAACCGGCCTCGCTGCGGTTCGTGAAGCAGCGCGCTTGCGATCCGAAATGCTCGAAGAACTCCGCTACGCTCTTGTGCCGGACTCCTGGGCGCTGGCGTGACGGCATGGCCAGCCCGTTCCGCCCCGCATTGTGCATGGCAAGCTCGAGCGCGCCCCGTTTGGCCTCGACCCAATTCTTGCCGAGCGGACGGCCACTCAAAGCCGCCTCTTCGAACACGAATATCTCCGCCATCCGGTCCAGACGGTGACGATCGCTGCGCGTCGAGACATCGTCCATCTCGATCATCCAGCGCACGCGACCGTCTTCCTTCCGGATCACTTCATCACGTCCTTGGCGATGATGACGCGCATGATCTCGTTCGTGCCTTCAAGGATCTGGTGGACGCGGAGGTCCCTCAGGATGCGCTCGATCGGATAGTCCTTCAGATAGCCATAGCCGCCGTGCAGCTGCAGCGCCTGGTTCGTCACGTCGAAACACGCATCGGTCGCGAAACGTTTCGCCATCGCGCAATATTTCGGCGCCGACGGGTCTTTCGCATCAATCGACGCCGCCGCGCGGTAAAGCATCAGGCGCGCCGCCTCGATATCCGTCGCCATGTCGGCGAGCTTGAACTGCGTCACCTGAAACCCGGCGATCGGCTTGCCGAACTGAGTGCGCGATTTCACGTATTCGTTGGCCACGTCGAACGCCTGAGCTGCGCCGCCGAGCGAGCACGCGCCGATATTCACCCGGCCGCCATTGAGGCCCATCATCGCGATCTTGAAGCCGATACCTTCCTCGCCCAGCCGGTTGGCGGCGGGGATACGGCAGTCCTCGAAATTCACGACCGCCGTCGGTTGGGAATTCCAGCCCATCTTCTTCTCGTTCGCGCCGAAGGAGAGCCCCTTGGTGCCGTTCTCGACCACGAAGGTGGAAATGCCGGACGGCCCCTCCCCGCCCGTGCGCGCCATAACGACATAGATGTCGCTGCGTCCGCCGCCGGAGATGAAGGCTTTCGAGCCGTTGAGGACATAGTCCTCGCCGTCGCGCACCGCCTTGGTGCGCAGCGATCCGGCGTCGGACCCGGCCCCCGGCTCGGTCAGGCAATAGCTCGCGAAATGCTCCATCGACATCAGCTTGGGCAGGAATTTCGCCCGCTGTTCGTCATCGCCCCAGGTGTCGATCATCCAGGCGCACATGTTGTGGATGGAAATATAGGCCGCCGTGGACGTGCAGCCGCGCGCCAGCTGTTCGAAGATCAACGCCGCGTCGAGCCGCGTCATGCCGGAGCCGCCATGCTCCTCGCCGACATAGATGCCGGCAAAGCCCATCGCCGCGGCTTCCTGCAGCACATCGACCGGGAAATGCTTCTTTTCGTCCCATTCCGCCGCGTTCGGGGCCATCCGATCTTCGGCGAACTTTCGGGCGGCGTCCTGTATCAGGCTCTGGTCTTCCGTCAGGGCGAAGTTCAAAGCGCGTCTCCGTTGGTCTAGGAAGGGCGGCGAAGGCCTAACCCGGCCCCGCCGTCACGGCAAGCATACGAGAGGGAGTTGATACATGGGCGCATTCCCGGCAACCCGCATGCGGCGGCTTCGCCAGTCGGATTGGACGCGGCGTCTGGTCCGCGAGCGTCATGTCACGCCCGACGATCTCGTCTGGTCGGTGGTCGTCACCGATTCCGGCAAGGACCGCGACCCGGTCGGCGCCATGCCGGGCGTCGAGCGCTTCTCGGTGAAGGAACTGGTCAAGGAAGCCAAGATCGCCCGCGATCTGGGCATCCCGGCCATCGCGATGTTCCCGCATATCGACCCGGCGAAGAAGGACGAGCACGGCACCGAAGCGCTGAACCCCGACGGTCTCGTCCCGACCGCGATCAAGGCGATCAAGGACGCCGTGCCGGATATCGGCATCATCTGCGACGTCGCGCTCGACCCCTTCACCAGCCACGGCCATGACGGCGTTCTGAAGGACGGCGTGATCCTCAATGACGAAACGGTCGAACGCCTCGTCGAACAGGCGCTGGTCCAGGCCCGCGCCGGCTGCGACGTCATCGCCCCGTCCGACATGATGGACGGGCGGATCGGCGCGGTGCGCGACGCGCTCGAAGGCGACGGCCATACCGACACGCTGATCCTGTCCTATGCCGCGAAATACGCCTCGGGCTTCTACGGTCCGTACCGGGAGGCAATCGGCTCGGCCGGCGTGCTGACCGGCGACAAGAAGACCTACCAAATGGACCCGGGGAATATTTCCGAGGCGTTGCGCGAGGTCGAACTCGACCTCGACGAGGGCGCCGACATGGTCATGGTGAAGCCCGGCCTGCCCTATCTCGACATCGTCAAATCCGTCTCCGACACCTTCGCTGTGCCGGTCCTCGCCTTCCAGGTCTCGGGCGAATACGCGATGATCGAGGCGGCGGCCGCGAACGGCTGGATCGACGGCGAGCGGGTCATGCTCGAAACCTTGCTGGCCTTCCGCCGCGCCGGGGCCAGCGGGATCGTGACCTATTTTGCGCCGCGGGCGGCGAGATTGTTGGGGTAAATGAGCAAATCGACAAAGAGGGCGCGCTCAGCCTGGCTTATTGCCGCACTCGTTGTGATAGGCCTCGGCGGCTGGGTCTATTGGATTTCGTGGATTGATCTTCGCCCAAACCATCGAACCGTTGTCGAGCACATCGAATCTCTGACGGGCGAAGCAATGCCCGATTCGACGGAGATCCTCGAAGCGAGGCGCAGTTGGCCTGATTTTTTCGGCGACCGCTACGGTTGTTACCTCGTTCAAATGAGCACCACGGAATTGGAGGAATTCGTTTCTCACTTCGAGGAGACAGTCGACCCCAATTATCTGTCGCTCTGCCCCGGCGATTGGCAGTACCTTACCGATTTCAAAGGCCAATTCTGGTCCGAGGTTACATTTGATGGCGGAGCGTTTCTTGTCTACGTCGACCGACGCAACCAGCAAATTCTGATCCGATTTTTTTATTGGTAGCCATGATGAAAAACCCCTCCCCCGAAACGCTGGCGGTGCAGGCGATGCACCGGATCGACGGCGAAACCGGCGCGGTCATTCCTCCGATTCATCCCGCCTCGACCTATGCCCGCGGCGCGGACAATGCGCTGATCGGCGCGGTCGATTACCGCCGCCCCGAAGGCCCGACCGAGCAGCATGTCGCGGACGTGCTCGCCGCGCTCGAAGGCGCAAGCGAAGCGCGCCTCTTCTCGTCCGGCATGGCGGCGGTCGCCGCCGTGGTGGAGAGCGTTCCGGCGGGCGGTCATGTCGTGGCGCAGACCCGGATGTATTACGGCGCGAAGGCGCTGATGGAGCGGGCCGCCGCGAAGGACCGCATCGCCCTCACCCTCGTTGAGCCCGGTGACACGACCGAACTGAAGGAAGCCGTCTCGGCGCGCCACACCGATCTCGTCTGGATCGAAACGCCCGCCAACCCGGCCTGGGATGTGGTCGATATCGCCGCCTCGGCGGAAATCGCCCATGACGCCGGCGCGGCGCTCGCCGTAGACGGCACCTGCGCCCCGCCCTGCACCACCCGCGCGCTCGATCTCGGCGCGGACATCGTGATGCATTCCGCGACCAAGTATCTCAATGGCCATTCCGACGTGCTCGCCGGTGTGCTGGCGACGCGCGACACGGGCGACCGCTGGGCGGAAATCTGCGAGGTCCACAACAAGACCGGCGCGATCCCCGGAGCGTTCGAATCCTGGCTGTTGATGCGCGGCCTGCGCACACTCTTCGTCCGCTTCGAGCGCCAGAGTGCGAACGCCCTGGCTGTCGCCGAGGCGATGACCGGCCACAAGGCGGTCGACGCCGTCCTTTATCCCGGCCTGACCACCCATCCCGGCCACGCCATCGCGGCCAGGCAGATGACCGGCGGCTTCGGCGGCATGCTCTCGCTGCGTCTGAAGGGCGGGTTCGACGCCGCGCGGACGCTGGCGGCGGGCACGAAGCTTTTCATCCAGGCCACTTCGCTCGGCGGTGTGGAAAGCCTGATCGAGCACCGCGCGCCGATCGAAGGCCCGCAGACCACGACGCCGGACGACCTCGTCCGCCTGTCCTGCGGCATCGAACCGGCGGACGAAATGATCGCGGATCTGAAGGCGGTGCTGGACCGGTTGTGACACCGGGATCCCTGCGGAGGCAGGGATCCAGCTAGGCTCCTGCCTTCGCAGGAGCCCCGGGGCAATACCGCCCTACCCCATCTTCCCGATCGGCGGCAGCGACCACTTGAACTGGATCGCGCAGCCGCGCAGCACGAAGGCGAACACCGCCCCGCCGACCGCGGCGAAGCTGGGGCCGATGCCGAGCGCCAGCGCCGCGACATAGGCCGCCGCTCCGGCCAGGGCGGCGAGCGCGTAAACGTCTTCCTTCAGAAGCAGCGGCACATCATTGACGATGATGTCGCGGATCAGCCCGCCGAAGGCCGCGCTCATCACCCCGGTCAGGAGCGCGATCGTCCAGTGCGCCCCGGCTTCAAGGCCTGCCTGCGCGCCGATCACGCAGAAGGCGGCCATGCCGACCGCATCGGCCCAGACCAGAACGACGCGCCGGGTCGCCACCGCCTGTGCCCAGCCCGAGGAGTAATACCCCGCCAGCGCCCCGCCGAGCGCCACCCAGAGATAGACCGGCGCCTCGACCCAATAGACCGGCAGCGTGCCGAGCAACACGTCGCGCAGCGTCCCCCCGCCCATGCCGGTCACCGCGCCCAGAATGGCCGCGCCGAACGGATCGAGTTCCTTTCGAGCGGCCAGCATTCCGCCGGAGAAAGCGAACAGGGCAATTCCGCCAAAGTCGAGGAAAAGAAAGAGAGTTTCGACGCTCATACTATTTGTTGCACCGCAATATTTCTCGTGAGTGTTTTGCGACAATGAAATGATTGGGACTTGTTCATTTCACTAGACTCGATCTAGCCCTTTGAAAGTCTGGAGGGACCCTTGAGGTCAGAACACTTCAGCAAGGGAGGGAAATCAATGTCACTCGACAAGATCATCTGGGCCGTGGCCCTGCTCGCCGCCGTCGTCTTCGCCTTCTTCACGTTCGAATACGCCGCACTCATCCTGGTCATTCTCGGCCTCGTCAGCGGCTTCTTCGTCAAGGGCGATCACCGCAAGGCGCTCATCCTGGCCGCCATCTTCCTGGTCGCCGGTGGTGCCGGTGCGCTGGGCCCGATCCCGGCGGTCGGGGAATACCTGACGAACATCTTCACCAATTATGGCGCCGTACTGGGCGCAGCGTCGATCATGGTCATCGTTATGGCCACGGTCGAACGCCTCATCCCCGGTGGCAGCAGCGCCTCATAACCCCTGACTGCCACTCCGCTGGACGGTCCCGCAGCCCCACTGCGGGGCCGTCTGTCGTTTCAGGGCAGCACATCGACCGGCGCGATCCGCCACGCGACCAGCGTCAGCACGAGAATACAGACCACCCAAACGGCATAGTTCACGAAGACGGACCGTTTTGCGGATCGCCGTTCCAGCCAGGTCCGCGGCCGCACACCCTTCACCCGGAAGACGAAGAGCGCAGCGAGGATCACGCTCGTTACATTGATCGCCAGCAGAAGCGCGGCGCGCAGCGCCATCGACCACTCGCCGTCACCGAGGAAGAGGCCCACCGCCGCTGAGGGCGGCAAGAGCGCCACCGCGACCATCACGCCGACGAGTGCGGAGGAAATCCCGGTCGAGATCGACAGCGCCGCCGCTGCGCCTGCAGCGAGGGCAAGCGCCACCGCATCGACCCCGACAAACGTCCGCGACACGAGTTCGCCGCTGCCGAGATTGGCGCTCGTCGCCGCGCCGAGCGCCATGGCAACGAGCAGGCCGACCAGCAATCCGGCCAGCGCCGTGCGCGCCGAGCGCAGCATCAGGTCGAGATCGCCGAGCGCGGACCCGAAGGAAAAGGCGAGGATCGGCCCCAGCAGCGGCGCGATCACCATCGCCCCGATCACCGCCGCGACGTTGTCGGCATTCAGCCCGAGCGCCGCCACGACGGCCGACAAAACGGTCAGCAAGAGGAAGTCGCGGTTGAGATTGGCCCCGCGGGAAATGTCCTCGAACAGCTCCTCGCGCAGGGCGAGCGTCTTGCGCTGCTTCTTGGTTTCCTCGTCTTCCTCGGTGTCCTTGGGCTTCGGGAGCGCCGCCTCGACCGGCACCACGACCAGCCGCCAACCCTCTTCATTCGCCAGAATGCCCTGGATGGCGTCGATCGCGTCCTGCCCGTCCCCGGTCCGGAAGACGAGACGCAACAGCCGGCGGCCGCGCTCGTCGGCGGGTTCGAGCCGGTAATCCATCGGCTCGGCCTTCATGCAGGCACTCAGAAGCGATTTGGTTTCGACACTGTCCGGGAAGGTGACCTCGATCAGGCGCATGTCATCCTCCCCTCGCCTGCCTCAGCCTCGGCCGGTGCGTTCCAGCCGGGCGATCAGGCTGGACGTGTCCCACCGGTTCCCGCCCATCGCCTGAACGTCAGCGTAGAACTGGTCGACCAAAGCCGCCACAGGAAGCTGGGCGCCATTGCGCCGGGCTTCCTCCAGCGCAATGCGGAGATCCTTGCGCATCCAATCGATGGCGAAGCCGAATTCGAACTCGCCCTTGTCCATCGTCTGCCAGCGGTTCTCCATCTGCCAGGATTGCGCCGCGCCCTTGGAAATCGCGCCCATCACCTTCGACACGTCGAGGCCGGATTTGTGGGCAAAGTGAATGCCTTCCGACAGGCCCTGCACAACGCCGGCAATGCACAGCTGGTTGACCATCTTGCAGAGCTGGCCCGCGCCCGCCTCGCCGATCAGCGTCGAGGCCTTGGCATAGGCGGCCATCACCGGCTTGGCCTTAGCGAAATCGGCCTCGTCCCCGCCGCACATGATGGTCAGCTGGCCGTTCTCGGCCCCCGCCTGACCGCCGGACACCGGCGCATCGACGAAGCCGATCCCCTTGTCCTTGGCCGCAGCATGCAGATCGCGGGCGAGTTCGGCGGATGCGGTCGTGTGGTCGACCAGAACGCTGCCGGGCTTCATCGCGTCAAGCGCGGGGAAGGCAATCTCGCGCACGTCCGGATCGTCACCCAGGCACATGAAGACGAAGTCGCAGCCCGCGACCGCCTCGGCGACCTCGGCCTTCGCGAGGCCCGAATGTTTTGCCGCCCAGTCCTTCGCCTTCTTCCCGGTCCGGTTCCAGACCGTCACGGCGTGGCCATTGGCGGCCAGATGCCCCGCCATCGGGAACCCCATCACGCCGAGACCCAGAAATGCGCACGTCGCCATGATGAAACTCCTCAGCCGATGCGGCCGTATCCGCTCTTGAAAAACGTCAGGGACGGCGCTGCCGGGCCTTGATGCAGCGCGGTGACCTCTCCGACCAGAATGTCATGATCCCCGCCGGGATGGACGGCGTACTGGCGGCACTCAAGCGTCCCGGCGGCACCGGAAATGCGCGGCGCGCCATTGCCGGCGGTCTCCCATTGCCCGTCGATCAGCATCGAGCTCTGGGCATGGTGCTGCGCCAGATCAGCCTGATCCGCCGTCAGGATATTGATCGTGAACGCCTTCGCCGAGCGGAACGCGTCATAGCGGTCCGACGCCTTGCCGATCGACCACAGAACCAGCGGCGGATCGAGCGAGACCGAGGCAAAGGAATTGACCGTGATGCCGATGGGACCGGCATCGGTCATGGCGCAAACCACCGTCACACCGGTCGGATAGCGGCTCAACAGCGCGCGCTGGGCGGTCGGATCGATCACTCACTGCTCCGAATCGGTGGTTCGAAACCGGACCTTAACGCTGTCCGGGTTACAAGCCCTGTCTCAGGGTGGAAGAGGTGGTTCGGCATGGCCGGTGATCAACCGATCGTCATCAAGAAAGTCAAGAAGGGTGGTGGCCACGGTCACCACGGCGGCGCGTGGAAGGTGGCCTACGCCGACTTCGTGACTGCCATGATGGCCTTCTTCCTGTTGATGTGGCTCATCAATACCACGACGCCGGAACAACGCCGCGGCATCGCCGACTATTTCGCACCCGCCAGCGTCAGCCCCTCGACCTCGGGCAATGGCGGCGTTCTGGGCGGCACCGCACTCGGTGAAGACGGCGCGCAGGGCCGGGGTTCGTCCTCGGTGATCCAGCGCCTCGCCCCGGATGCACGCCGCGACAACAACACCCAGGAAAACGAATCCCCGGACGCGTCCGACGGACCGCAGGCCTCGACCGATGCGATGGCCAGCGCCATGGCGCGCCGCGAACAGGCCGAGTTCGACGCCGCCGAGCAATCCCTGCGTCAGGCGATGCAGGACATGCCGGAAATCGCCGAGCTGTCGCGCCAGCTTCTGATCGACCAGACCCCGGAAGGCCTGCGTATCCAGCTCGTCGACCAGGAAGGCCGCGCCATGTTCCGCCCGGGCTCCGCCGAGCCGAACGATCGCGCCGTGGTTCTCTTGCGCGCGGTCGCGGAAATCGCGCAACAGCTGCCGAACCGCCTGTCCATCTCCGGGCACACGGACTCCGGCCCCTCGCCGGCTGCCGACTACACCAACTGGGACCTGTCGGCCGACCGCGCCAATGCCGCGCGCCGCATCCTGCAATCCTCCGGCCTGGCGGACGACCGTATCGCCGAGGTTCAGGGCCGCGCCGGGACCGAGCCGCTCTATCCCGATGATCCCTATCTGCCGGGCAATCGCCGCCTGTCCATCGTGCTGCTGCGCGAGGCACCGGTGCTGCCCGCCGGCGGACTGTAGCGCGACGCCGAATTCGGGCTTCGCGGCCGGGGGCATCGCTGCTAGCGTTCGTCATATGACGAACCGAACCCGCGAATCCGGTAACTTCTCCGCATGATTGACGCTGCGTCTCCGGGCGAGTGGCAGATGTGGGCGGTACTGGCGGGCGCAGTACTCGCCATCGTCTTCTATTGCTGGGAACGATTCTCGATCGAGATCGTCTCGGCCTCCATCGTTGCGATCGCCCTCGTCTTCTTTCAGGTCTTCCCGCTGTCGGAGGGCAATCCGGGTGCGGGTGACCTTCTGTCGGGCTTCGCCAATCCCGCCCTGATCACCATCATGGCTCTGCTCGTCGTCGGTCAGGGCATATTCCAGACCGGTGCGATGGAAGGTCCGACGCAGCGGCTGCTGGCAAGCTATGACAAGCGCCCCTTTCTGACGCTTCTGGCGATCTTCGCTTTCGTGCTGATCGTGTCGGCCTTCATCAACAACACGCCTGTCGTGGTGATGTTCATCCCGATCCTGGTCGCGATCGCCGCCCGCATGGGGCGCAGCCCGGCCAAGATCATGATCCCCTTGAGCTATGTCTGCATCCTGGGCGGCATGCTGACCCTGATCGGCTCCTCGACGAACCTTCTCGTCTCGGATTCGATGCGGAATCTGACCGGATCCGGCCTCGACTTCTTCGAACCGACCATGCCCGGCATCTTCCTAGTCCTTGCCGGCATCGCCTACATCGCCTTCGTCCTGCCGCACCTGCTGCCCGAACGCGCGACGATGGAAACGGAGATTGCCGGCGGCGACGGCAAGCAATTCATCGCCCAGATCGAGGTCACGCGCGATCATCCGCTGGTGGGCGTCACGCCGGTCGCCGGCATGTTCGCGGATTTGCCGAACATGACGGTGCGCATGATCCAGCGCGGCGAGCACGCCTATCTGCCCCCCTTCGACGACATCGTGCTGCAGTCGGGCGACCTCGTCATCGTCGCGGCGACACGGAAGACCCTGTCTGACCTCCTGTCGACACGCGCCGAATTCCTGCGCGGCATGCTGCAGACTGCCGGACCGGGCGATGAACCCAGCCCCGGAGAGCGTCTCGCCCTGTCCGAAGCCGTCGTTCCGCCGGGTTCGCGCCTCGTCGGCCGGCTCGTCGAACAGGTCGGCTTCCGCCATCAGACCAACACCATTGTCCTGGGCGTCCAGCGACGCTCTCGCATGATCCGGAAACGGATGGGCGAGATCCGGCTGGAGCCCGGTGACGTGCTCCTGCTGTTCGGAACCGCCGACGCGCTGCGCAAGCTGCGCCATGACCGCGATCTGCTGCTGATGGCATGGGCGACGACCGACCTGCCCGATCCGCGCCGCGCGACCGCATCCCTGCTGATCTTCGGCGCGGTCGTCGTGCTTGCCGCGACCAATCTCCTGCCGATCGTGCACGCCTCGGTGCTCGGCGCCGTCGGTGTCATCGCGGCCGGCTGTCTGAATGTGCGCCAGGCCGCGCGGGCGATCGACAACCGGGTCTATCTCCTCGTCGGCTCGGCCTTCGCGCTCGGTACCGCGCTCCAGTCCACCGGAGCCGCCGATTATCTCGCCATGCTGGTCGTCAACGCCTTCGCCCCGTTCGGCCCCGTCGCGCTGTTGTCGGCGATGTTCATCCTCGTCGCCCTCCTGACCAACATCCTGTCGAACAATGCGACCGCCATCCTCTTCACTCCGATCGCCATCGGCGCGGCCAATCAGCTGGGCGCCGACCCGACCCTGTTCGCGCTGACCGTGCTGTTCGCGGCGAACACGTCCTTTGCCACGCCCATCGGCTATCAGACCAATCTGCTGGTGATGTCGCCGGGGCATTACAAATTCACTGACTTCATCAAGGCCGGGGCTCCGCTGGTGATCGTGATGTGGATCATTTTCACTGCATATGCGGCCTTCCATTTCGGCTTTGGCTCTGGCGCGTTAGCCTCCACCTGACACAGAGCGGATTCGGAGCGGAGGCGCGGGGGCGTGACGCATCCCTTCTCGACACGGCAAATTCCCTTCTACCTGACGGCGCCAGGGCCCTGCCCCTATCTGCCCGGACGTCAGGAACGGAAGCTGTTCACCCGGATCGATCCGGGTGAAGGCCCGGGTCTGAACGACGCGCTGACCCATGCCGGATTCCGCCGCTCTCAGGGCGTGCTCTACCGCCCCGCCTGCGAACAGTGCGATGCTTGTCATTCCGCGCGCATTCCGGTGGAGACGTTCGACTGGACCCGCAGCTTCCGCCGCGTCCTGAAGCGCAATGACGACCTCTTTCGCGACGAGAAGCCAGCCGAGGCCACGGCCGAGCAATTCGCGCTCCTGACCCGCTATCTCGACTCCCGCCACGGCGACGGTGACATGGCCGGGATGAGCTATGGCGAATACGTCCTGATGGTCAGCGACGGCGCACAGCGCACCGATCTGGTCGAATACCGCGATGCCGCCGGGCGGCTGCGCGCCTGCGCGCTCGTGGACCGGCTGCGCGACGGCCCGTCCCTGCTCTACAGCTTTTTCGATCCCGACGATGCGCCGCGAAGCCCCGGCACATTCATGGTGCTGGACGCAATCCGCTGGACGAAGGAGAACGGCTTCTCCAACGTCTATCTCGGCTATTGGGTGCCGGGCAGCCGGAAAATGGACTACAAGTCGCGCTTCCGGCCGCTTGAGGTGCTGACCAGCGTCGGCTGGCAATCGCTGGAAGACATTCTGAACGACATCGGGGACGAACCCGGTGCGGACGAAGGGGAGGACTAATGGACCGCCGCACATTTCTGAGCGGAGCGTCGATCGCTGCCGCCACCGTTGCCACCGCCTGTGGCGGACAGGACAGCGAGACCACCGGCCCGGCCGCGCCGGCCGTCAATCGCCGGCGCACGCGCCAACTGCGCATGGTCACGACCTGGCCGGCCAACTTCCCCGGTCTCGGCACTGCTGCCGACCGTGTCGCGCAATTCTGCAATGAAATGTCCGGCGGCACGCTCGACATCCGCGTCTATGGCGCGGGCGAGATCGTCGGCGCGTTTGAAGTGTTCGACGCCGTCTCGACCGGTGCGGCGGACATGTATCACGCGGCGGAATACTACTGGCAGGGCAAACACCCCGGCTTCAACTTCTTCACCGCCGTGCCGATGGGCATGACGGCGACCGAGATCATGGCCTGGTGCGAATTCGGCGGCGGTCAGGAACTCTGGGAAGAGCTCGCCGGTCAGTTCGGCATCATTTCCTTCCAGGCCGGCAATTCGGGCCTGCAGATGGGCGGTTGGTTCAAGCGCGAGATCAACACGCTCGAGGATTTCCGCGGCCTGCGCATGCGGATACCCGGTCTCGGCGGCAGCGTGCTGCGCGAACTCGGCGGCGCGGCCGTCGCCCTGTCGGGCAGCGAGATCTACCCGGCGCTGCAATCGGGCACGATCGACGCGACCGAATGGGTTGGTCCGTGGAACGACCTCGCCTTCGGCTTCTACCGGGAAGCGCCCTACTATTACGGTCCCGGCTTCCACGAGCCCGGCTCCGCCCTGGGTGTCGGCATCAATCGCGGCGTCTGGGACAGCCTCGAAAGCGATCACCAGGCCATCCTCCGGGCGGCCTGCCGCGCGGCCAATAACCAGTCGATCGCCGAATTCGCGCACCAGAATGCCGTCGCACTGCGTGTCCTCGTCGAGGATCACGGTGTCGAGCTGCGCCAGTTCTCCGACGAGATGTGGTCGCGCATCGGCGAGATCTCCGAGCAGGTCGTGGCCGATGTCGGCAATCATGACGCGCTCGGCCGCCGCATCTACGAGAGCTATATCGAAGGCCGGCGCCGCGGCCGCGAATGGGGACGGATTTCCGAACCGCCCTACTTCATGCAGCGCGAACGCGTGCTCGGCAGGTAAGTGATGCGCGCGGGGGACGTCCTACTCCTCGTTGTCATCGTCACCGGCATCGCGCTGTCGCTGATCGATTCCGCTACCGGCGGCGACGTTTCGGCGTGGTCACAGGCCAACCTCTACCGGCTGACGGCCACCGCCGGGGAGACGCTCGGCTGGATCGGACTGGTTATGTCCCCGCTCCTGCTGCTTCCCTTGATCGCAGCGCTTCTGGGTCGTTTCGCCGGCCTTCCGGGGCCTCTTGAAGCGCTCCTGCGGATCGCCACCCGCTGGATCGACGCGGTGAACACCACGATTGGCGACGCGGCGCGCTGGTTCGCGCTCGGCCTCGTCATCGTGACCGCAACCGTCGTGGTTCAGCGCTATGTCTTCGGCATCGCCATGACCGGACTGCAGGAAAGCGTGATCTACATGCACGCCCTGCTATTCCTCCTGTCCTCCGGCATCACCCTGCTGGCAGACGGTCATGTCCGCGTCGACATCGTCTATTCAAAGATGTCCGAGCGCGGCAAAGCCTGGACGGACCTGATCGGCGTCTATCTCGCACTGATCCCGATGGGCTGGCTGATCCTCGTCATGTCGAGCCCCTATGTGAACGCGTCCTGGCGCATTCTCGAACGCTCGCGTGAAAGCGACGGTCTGGCGTTCGTCTTCCTGCTGAAAGCCGCGATTCCACTGTTCGCGGTGATGATGATCCTTCAGGGTGCGTCGATGGCGGCGCGCGCGGCGCTGACGATTTCGGGCCGCCCGGTTCCGGGCCATCCCAAGCCCGTCGAAGGGGAGCTGTAGACGATGACGCTCCTCATCGAACTCCTGCCCTTCCTCATGTTCATCGCCGCCTTCGCGGCGCTTCTGCGTGGCTTCCCTGTGGCTTTCACGCTGGCCGGGGTGGCGCTCGTCTTCGCGCTGATCGGCATGGCACTCGGCGTCTTCGACACGATCCACCTCCGCGCGTTTCCGCAGCGCATCTACGGAAACATGATGGAGATGGACAAGCAGATCCTCGTCGCAGTCCCGCTCTTCGTCTTCATGGGCGTGATGCTCGAAAAGTCTAAGGTCGCCGAGGAATTGCTCGAGGCGATGGGCAAGCTGTTCGGGTCGATGCGCGGCGGCCTCGGCATCTCGGTCGTCGTCGTCGGCGCGCTCCTCGCCGCCTCGACCGGCATCGTCGGCGCGACCGTCGTGACGATGGGCCTGCTCTCCCTGCCCACCATGCTGAAGCGGGGCTACTCTCCCGCGCTCGCGTCGGGATCGATCGCCGCGGCAGGCACACTCGGACAGATCATCCCGCCCTCCATCGTGCTCGTCCTCCTCGGCGATCAGCTGTCGAACGCCTATCAGGAAGCGCAGCGGGCCCAGGGCATTTTCTCGCCCGACATCGTCTCGGTCGGTGACCTCTTCGCCGGCGCGCTGATCCCGGGCCTGATCCTCGTCGCGGTCTATGTCGGCTATCAGGTCGTCATCGCGATCGTGAAGCCCTCCGCCGCGCCGGCCGTCCCGCGCGAGGAAGGGGCGACGAATTGGGGCCAGGTGCTGCATGCCCTGATCCCGCCTCTGGCGCTCATCGTCGCAGTGCTCGGTTCGATCCTGACCGGACTGGCCACCCCGACCGAAGCCGCGGGCGTCGGAGCGGTCGGCGCGACCTTCCTCGCTGCCTTCCGCAATGCCGGAGCCGACGGCAACCCGGTTGGCGGACGCATCGTAACCGGGCTCGGTGCCCTCGCCCTGATCGGCCTCATCGCCCTGACGGTCTTCGTCGACCTGCGGCTCGGGCGGGAATCCCTGTCGGGCGGCGATCAGGCCGGGATCACGCTTGCCTTCGTCCTCGTGGCCCTCATCGTCGCAGGCGCGATCGTCGCCCTCTTCCGGCTTTACCGGTCGAAAGTGCTCGACGATGTGATGACGTCGACCGCGCAAATCTCGTCCATGGTCTTCGTCATCCTGATCGGCGCCTCGCTGTTCTCGCTGATCTTCCGCGAGCTTGGTGGTGACGCGACGGTCCAGCACGCGCTCGAAGCCGTTCCGGGCGGCAAATGGGGCGCGCTCGCCGTCGTCATGGCGGTGATGTTCCTGCTCGGCTTCTTCCTCGACTTCATCGAGATCACCTTCGTCGTGGTTCCGATCGTCGCGCCCATCCTCCTGATGATGGGGATCGACCCGGTCTGGCTCGGCGTTCTGATGGCGCTGAACCTGCAGACCAGCTTCCTCACCCCGCCCTTCGGTTTCGCCCTCTTCTATTTGCGCGGCGTGGCCCCGCCGGAAGTCACCACCGGGGCAATCTATCGCGGTGCCATGCCCTTCGTGGCCATCCAGATCGTGGTGATCGCCATCGTCGCGCTCATGCCCTGGCTCGCCACGGGCCTGCCGGGGCTGCTCTATGACTGAGGACACATTCGCCATCCCGGTCGTGGAGACCGAGCGGCTGATCCTGCGCGGACACCGGGCCGAAGACGCGCCGCACTCCTACGCGCTGTGGGTGCACGAAACGACGCAGCGCTTTATCGGGGCGATGACATCCTCGCCCGGCGATGCCTGGCTGCGCATGCTGCGTTACCCGGGGCTGTGGGCCATTATGGGCTTCGGCTATTGGGCCGTGACCGAAAAGGACGGCGGACGCTTCGTCGGCGAATGCGGCTTTGCCGACTTCTGCCGCGACATCACACCCTCGATCCGCGGCCTGCCGGAACTCGGCTACGCCATCATCCCGAACGCGCATGGCAAGGGCTACGCCACCGAAGCGGTTCTAGGCGCGCAAGCCTGGATCGACCGGGCGCGGCCCGGCGAACGCTGCGTCGCGATCATCAATCCGGACAACACCGCGTCGATCGGCGTTGCCAGGAAGGCAGGCTACGCCGTCTGGCAGGATACCGAATTCGGCGGCAAGCCGGTTCGCCTGTACGAACGCCGCTAGATCAGAACCGCGCTTCCAGCGTGCGAAGGTGGTCGCTGACCTCGTCCATCGTTAGCCGTCCGGCCAGGGTCCGGCAATCCAGCATCGGACCGGGATCCATCGCTGCGCGAGCGGACCGGATGGCATGGGTATAGCGGTCGGGGTCTGCCGCGCCGAGTGCCCGAATTTCCGCGATATAGGCCTCAAGACCCGAACGATCCCGCTCCGGCGCAACAGCCAGGGCGTCAAACAGCGTCTCGACATAGGCGATATAGAGGTCCGGCCGCAGCCCGATCGTATCGGGCGCATGTCCGTCGAACGCATGCCCGTAGAGCTCGCCATAGGCCGAGCCGTCCGGGCGCGTGTGCGCGAAGGCGTCACCAAGCGCATGAATGGTCAGACCGGTCGTCCAGAAATAGTCCGGGTCCGACGGGGAAGCATCCCGGATTGCCGCTGACAGTGCGGCGCGCCGCCGCGCGACATCATTCGCGTCGCCGCCATGCAGAGAATGCAGCACACCAATGATGCGGTGCCTGTACCCCAGGTCCGTCACCGAGCCCCACAAAGTGACCGGCGGCGCGGAAAAGCGAAGCCAGACATCGTCAGCCGCCTGATTGTAAAAAGCGAGCCGAGCCGCATCCGCGGGAGTTCGCCCGGCCAGCACGGCGACGATATAGGTCGTGTCCTGGTGCCCGTCCCGGCCGAATTTCGGATAGGTGGCCTGCGGCCCGCAGCTGGGGTTTTCAAGCTCGTAGGCCGGCGTGGCGCACGCGGCGACCGTTGCGGCCAGAGCCGCTGCCAGAAGACGATGGACTTTCATGCTGAACTCCCCCCGCAACGCAGCCTACAGGCTAAACCCGGGAGGAGATACCGGTAGCGGGTTGTTCTCAGGCAATCGGGTCCGAACTAGACCGTTGGGACGGCGCTATAGCCCGGTGAGCGGAGCCCGCCGGCATATTTCTCGAGCGCCTCGATCCGCTTCTCGATCGGCGGATGGGTTATGAAGATGCCCGAGAAGCCCGACTTCGGATTCTCGATCATCATTTCGCGGATTTCCGACGGCGCATCCTCCATCACCGCGTGACCGGATATCTTCTGAAGCGCGCCGATCATCGCGTCCGGATTCCGCGTCAGCTCGACCGCTCCGGCATCGGCCATGTACTCCCGCTTGCGCGACAGGGCGAAGCGGATGGCGATCGCGAGGAACCAGGCCAGCGCCACGATCGCTACGGCGATCAGCATCATGATGGCGGCATTGCCCCCGCCTCCGCGCCGCGACCGCCCGGATCGCGCGACCGCGCCATGGAACATCGCGCGCACCCCGATCTGCGCCACGAAGGAGAAGATGCCGACGAAGATGACGGAGATGACGAGAAGACGAACATCGCGGTTGAGAATGTGCGTCAGTTCATGGGCCAGAACGGCTTCCAGCTCGTCACGGTCGAGCCGTTGCATCAAGCCCGAAGTCACTGTCACGGAATACTGTTTCTCGGTCAGCCCGCTGGCGTAGGCATTCATCTGCGGCGTATCGATGATGCGCAGCGCCGGCATCGTGATGCCGCGCGAAATGCAAAGGTTTTCCAGAAGGTTATAGAGTTCCGGCTGCTCCTCGCGGGTGACTTTCCGCGCGCCGGTCGCCGCATCGATCATCGCCTGGTGCGAAAACCACGCGATGATGAACCAGATGATCGCGATGATGACGGACCACAACGCCATTTGCGGCCAGTTCGCCATCACGGCGTCGAATTCCGAGTAGGAATATCCCCCTGATTTCGAGGCATAACCGCCGCCCCCGTCGCCGGTGAAGGCGACGAGAACAACCGAGCCGGCCAGCGCCAGCAGCATCAGGAGAACAGGGAAGCCCGCCAGCAACAGGACGGACTTCAGATTGTTGTTCCAGATATGCGTTCTGAGCCCGGTGGCGCCGAGCATCAGCGCCTCCCTAGAACTTCACCGCCGGGGCATTCTCGACAGCGGCCCGGTCGGCCACCTCGAAGAATTCGCGCGGCTTGAAGCCCATCGGGCTGGCCAGCACGACGGCGGGGAATTGTTCGATCGCGGTGTTGTATTCGTTGACCGCGTTGTTGAAGAAGCGGCGGGCGGCGGCGATCTTGTTTTCCAGATCGGCGAGTTCGGACTGCAGCTTCAGGAAGTTCTCGTTGGCCTTCAGGTCCGGATAGGCTTCCGACAGCGCGAACAGCTGGCGCAGCGCACCGGACAGCATGTTTTCCGCTTGCGCCTGGTCTTTCACCGAATGCGCCGAGACGGCCGCATTGCGCGCTTCGATCACCGACTGCAGCGTCTCTTTCTCGTGGCTGGCATAGCCCTTCACCGTCTCGACGAGGTTCGGGACCAGGTCCTGACGCTGCTTCAACTGGACGTCGATATCGCCCCACGCCTGGTTCGTCGTCTGCCGCAGCGCGACGAGCCGGTTGTAGATGAGGACGAGGATGACAACGAGGACGGCAATAACGCCGAGGGTAATCAACATGAGGCTCGGTCTCCGATGGATTGGGCTTTGAAAGCCGTCTTACGCCGAATCTGCGGCCCGCGCCACGATGGCGGGATCACGAGGTGCGAATTTCTGGTTCTTGGGTAAACCCTTCGGCTGCATCCGGCCCGCCTGGGCCCGTTTTCCGGACCAGTTTTGCCAGTCGGGCAGGCTCTGGCGGCGGCCGGCACCATCGATCCAGCTGAGGCCGTCTTCGGCGCTGAATACGGTCGCATCGGCCAGTTCCGCGCCCTTCCCGCCCAGCAAGCGCACACCCTTGCCGCGGGTCATTTCCGGGATCTCTTCCAATGCGAAGACCAGCAGCTTCTTGTTGGTGCCGAGCACGGCGACCGTATCGCCATTGGCCGGGATGCAGACGATGGCCTCGCCCTCACCGACATTCAGGACCTGCTTGCCGCCCTTCTTCATGGCAAAGACTTCAGATTCCTTGATCCGGAAGCCCTGTGCAGCGCGCGATGCGACCAGCAACATCCGCTCCGGATCGTGCTTGAACAGCGCGACGGGAGCGGCGGTCTCCGGCAGGCCGGCGTGAAGCCGCAGCGGCTCGCCATGTCCGCGCCCGCCCGGAAGCTTGGACGCGTCGAGCGTGTAGAAGCGGCCGTCCGTGGCGAACAGGATCAGCTTGTCTGTCGTCTCGCACTTTTCGGCGAACATCCCCCGGTCGCCTTCCTTGAAGGCCACCGCGCCGAGATCGATCGAATGCCCCTTCAGCGCGCGGATCCAGCCCTTCTCGGAAATCACGACCGTGATCGATTCCTTGACGATGAAGGCCTCGGCCACGGCATCGACATCGGTTTCCGGCGCGTCGGCGAACTCGGTCCGGCGCCGCCCGATCTTGGTCTTCGGGCCGTAAGCCTCTTCGACGGCGGCGATTTCGCCGTCGACCTTCGCCCATTGCTCTTCGTCGGACGCGATCAGCGTTTTCAAAGCCTTGCGCTCGGCCTTCAGCTTCGCCTCTTCCTCGCGGATGGCGATTTCTTCCAGCTTGCGCAAAGCGCGCAGGCGCATGTTCAGAATGGCTTCGGCCTGGCGTTCGGTCAGGTTGAACGTCGCCATCAGCGTCTGCTTGGGCTCGTCCTCGAAACGGATGATCCGGATCACCTCGTCGAGATCGGCATAGACGATGATGTAGCCGGCGAGCACTTCCAGCCGGTCCTCAACCTTGGCGAGCCGGTTGCGCGCGCGGCGGACGACCACTTCGCGGCGGTGGTCGAGCCAGACGCGCAGCACGTCCTTCAAACTCATCACCCGCGGCGCGCCGTACGGGTCCAGCACGTTGAGGTTCAGCGAGATCCGCGATTCCAGCTCGGTCAGCTTGAACAGCGACTCCATCAGAACCGCCGGATCGACATTGCGGTTCTTCGGCTCAAGCACGAGGCGGATGTCTTCCGCGCTCTCGTCGCGCACGTCTTCAAGGAGCGGCAGCTTCTTCTGGTCGAGCAGCTGGGCGATCCGTTCGACCAGCTTGGCCTTCTGGACCTGATACGGGATCTCGGTGACGACGATCTGCCACGTGCCCCAGCCAAGGTCTTCCTGCTCCCAACGCGCCCGGACGCGGAAACCGCCCCGCCCCGTCTCATAGGCTTCCTTGATCGACTCGGCCGGCTCGACGCAAATCCCGCCGGTCGGGAAGTCCGGGCCTTTGACCGAGCGGCAAAGCTGGGCGACCGAGGCATCCGGATTGGAGATCAGCTGGCGCGCCGCCCGGCACAGCTCATAGGCGTTGTGCGGCGGGATGTTGGTCGCCATGCCGACCGCGATGCCGGACGAACCGTTGGCGAGGAGGTTCGGAAAAGCCGCCGGAAGAACGATCGGCTCGTCGTCTTCCTCATTATAGGTCTTCCGGAAATCGACCGCGCCCTCGTCGAGGCCTTCCAGCAGCAGCCGCGCCGTCTCGGTCAGGCGCGCCTCGGTATAGCGGTAGGCGGCGGCATTATCGCCGTCGATATTCCCGAAATTGCCCTGCCCGTCGACCAGGGGATAGCGCGAGGCGAAATCCTGCGCGAGCCGGACCATGGCATCATAGACGGCCTGGTCGCCGTGCGGGTGGAAGCGGCCGATCACATCACCCACAACCCGGGCAGATTTCTTGAACGCGGTTTCCGGGTCGAGCTTGAGGAGACGCATCGCATGCAGGATGCGCCGGTGAACCGGCTTCAGCCCGTCGCGCGCATCGGGCAGCGCCCGCTGCGTGATGGTCGACAGCGCATAGGCGAGGTAGCGCTTCGACAGCGCTTCGTCGAACGGCTCCTCGAAAATCTCGCCGCCATCCGGTGTGACAAGCTCGCCCATGGGTCAGGCCCCCTGATTCGCATTCCCGATCAGTGTAGAGGCTTTGACCGGCGACACGCGCCTGTCTGCAGGCGGTATCCACAGCTTGTGGCGGATCAGAGGCGCTCCGCTTCGGCCAGCCGATCCATCATGCGCTGGCGCGCCTCCGGCAGGTCGCGGTCATGCGGCCACAACACCCGGCGCTGCAGGAAATGCCCCGTGAGAGCGAGGCCAGCAGAGACATCGCCCTCGCCCACTTCGCGTTCGGGCCCGGTCAGGAAGGCTGGAAGTTTCAACAGCTTGTCGAGATAAGGTTCCGCCGCCACTGCCGTCACCGCCCGGCCCGATTTGGGGCTGACATGGCTCAGCCCCTCGCGCTCGCCTGTGATTGCGCATTTGGTCAGGTCGATGCCGTAACCGAGATCGGTCAAAAGACCCGCCTCCCACCGGACATAGAGCGCCGGCCAGATATCGGGATTGGCGAAGGCATCGAGCAGCACCGAAAACGCCCGGTAGACGGCGGAGTGAGGTTCGCGTTCCGGAAGTGCAAGGCATGCCATCGAACAGGCCGCATTGAGGCCTGACAGCGCCAGCCGGTCCTCCATCAACTCGCCGGCGACGAGCCGGTCGGCCTCGACGTCGAAATTCCCCAGATGATCGGCGAGCCGCGCCCGCCAGGTCGCATGCACTCTATTGCCCGGCTGCAGGATCGGCCGCGCCGCACGCGACCGCCCGCCGCGCACGAGACCGGCATGACGCCCCTGCGCCTCGGTCAGCAGGTCGACGATGGCGCTCGTTTCGCCATGCGGCCGAACCGCCAGAACAATGCCGTCCCCCGTCCATTCCATGTGCCGGGCTTAGCGCCTCACGAATTGAAGTCGAGTCCGATCGACGTGTAGTGCTCCGACCGGTCGGCCCAGTTCGGCTTCACCTGCACCTGCAAGAAGAGATGCACCTTGCAGCCGAACAGGTCTTCCATGTCGGCGCGCGCGAGTTCGCCGATCTTCTTGATGGTCTGCCCGCCCTTGCCGAGCACGATCGGCTTCTGCGTGTCGCGCTCGATATAGATGATCTGGTCGATCCGCACCGATCCGTCGCGCTTTTCCTGCCAGCCTTCGGTCTCGACATGGCTGGCGTAGGGCAATTCCTTATGCAGGCGAAGATAGAGCTTTTCCCGCGTGATCTCGGCGGCCATCACGCGCTGCGGCACGTCGGCGGCCTGGTCTTCCGGGAAGAAATACGGCCCCTTCGGCATGCGCTCGGCGAGTACGGCCTTGAGATCCGCCACGCCATAGCCTTTGTCGGCGCTGATCATGAAGACGTCGGAATAGACGCCGGTCCCGAACAGATCCTGCGACAGCGCCAGAAGACGGTCGCGGCGCATCAGGTCGACCTTGTTCAGCGCGAGGATGGCCTTGCGGCCCGAGCTTTTGAGCCCCTCGATCACCCGGTCGTCATCCTCGACCGAGCGCTTCTGCCCGGCCTTGCCCTGCCCGTCCTCGACATCGGCGCGCGAGGCCGCATCGATCACGTGGACGACCACATCGGCGTCCTGCGCCCCGGTCCAGGCCGCGCGCACCATGGCCCGGTCGAGCCGGCGGCGCGGCGCAAACACGCCGGGCGTATCGATCAGCACGATCTGCGTCGTCCCGAGCATCGCGACGCCGCGGATGGGGAAGCGCGTCGTCTGGACCTTCTGGGTGACGATCGACACCTTCTCGCCGACGAGCGCGTTCACGAGCGTCGACTTGCCCGCATTCGGGGCCCCGATGATGGCGGCAAAGCCGGCCTGCGTTGTTTCACCGCTCACGCAGCTTCTCCCGCTTGATGAAGGCTTCCGCGGCTTCGCGGCGCGCCTGTTTGAGGCTTCGGCCCTTTCCGAGGGCCGGTTGAATATCCGCGATGCGCACCTCGACCTCGAAGACCGGCGCATGCGCCTCTCCGCTCTGGTCGATGGTGACGTAGGTCGGGGCTTTCCGGAACCGTTTCAGCGCCCATTCGTGAAGGGTCACGATGGCGTCCTTCTCGGTATAGAACAGATGGTCGGCTTCGGGAATCCAGAAGCGCTCGAACACGCCTTTCGCGGCATCATACCCGCCGTCGATATAGATCGCGCCGAGCACCGCCTCGCAGGCATCGCCAAGAATCGACAGCCGCGTTTTCGCGCCATGCGACTCGATCGACCCGGTCCGCATATGCTCTTCGAGGCCCATCTTCTCGGCGATATGTGCGCAGGCTTCCTTGCGCACCAGCGGGTGAAAGGCCGACGTCAGATCGCCTTCGTCCGCATCGCCGCGCTCGGCGAACAGCCACTCGGCTGCCGCAAGGCCCAGAACCCGGTCACCGAGAAATTCGAGCCTCTGGTTCGACCGTGTATCAGCCTGTCCGGGCAGGGCCAGAAAGCTGCCATGGGTCAGTGCGCGCTGCAGCAGCGTCTCGTCCCGGAAGCGGTATCCGAGCCGGTCCTGGAGCGGGGTCAGATCGCTCATGCGCTCGGCGCGTGCGGCAGGGCTTCGATGACCACGAAGGCCTGCGCCCAGGGGTGATCGTCGGTGATGGTGATGTGCACGACCGGCGTGTGGCCCGGCGGCGTCAGGCGCGCCAGCCACTCCAGCGCTCGGCCTTTCAGTTCCAGCGTCGGCTTGCCGCCCGGCAGGTTCACGACGCCGATTTCCTTCCACGACACGCCGCGCGCAATCCCGGTGCCGAGCGCCTTGGCGCCGGCTTCCTTGGCGGCATAGCGCTTGGCATAGCTGGCCGCACGCATCCGGCGCTTGTCTGACTTGGCGCGCTCGATCTCGGTGAAACAGCGCTGTGTGAAACGCTCGCCATGGCGCTCCAGCGTCCGCTCGATCCGGCGGATATCGATCAGGTCGGATCCGATCCCGACGATCACGCCGCCGCCTCGCTGCGGGCCTCGTCCATCAGCGACCGCATCCGTTTCACGGCCGCATGAAGACCCGAGAAGATCGCCTCGCCGACGAGGAAATGCCCGATATTCAGCTCGGCGACTTCCTGAATGGCCGCGACCGGCTTCACGCAATCGAACGTCAGGCCGTGCCCGGCATGGATTTCGAGACCACGCTTCTCGCCTTCCTCCGCGCTGCGGCGCAGCCGCGTCAGGTGATGCTCGACCGCTTCGCGGTCACCCGCAATCCAGGCTTCGGCATAGGCCCCAGTATGGAGTTCGACGACCGCCGCGCCGAGCGCTTCCGCGACGGCGATCTGCACCGGGTCGGCCTCGATGAACAGCGAAACCCGGCAACCGGCGGCGCTCAGCTGATCCACGAAAGGCGCGATGTGACGGTGCTGCGCGGCGACGTCGAGCCCGCCTTCCGTCGTCCGCTCTTCGCGCTTTTCCGGCACGATGCACACCGCATGCGGCGTATGGCGAAGCGCGATCGCCAGCATCTCGTCGGTCGCCGCCATTTCGAGATTGAGCGGCAGCGAAATCTCGCGCGACAGACGGTCGATATCCGCGTCGGAGATATGCCGCCGGTCTTCGCGCAAGTGCGCGGTAATCCCGTCGGCGCCGGCTTCGGCTGCCGCGTGCGCCGCGCGCACCGGATCAGGATGCGCACCGCCCCGTGCATTCCGGATTGTCGCAACGTGATCGATATTGACGCCCAGGCGCAGCATGGTCAGGCCTTCAGTCCGCGGCTGCCCGGCTTGGTCGCCGGGATCGCGGCCAGTTCGGGCGGCAGATCGTCCGGCGCATAAGCCGGGAATTTCACCTGCGCGAGTGAGATCAGCGGCACGCCGACATCGGCCTCGCCGCCCGAGCGGTCCACCAGGCAGGCTTCAGCCAGCACGGTTGCGCCGGTCGCCTTGATCGCATCGATGCATTCGCGCGATGACAGGCCGGTCGTGACGATATCCTCGACCACCAGCACCTTGTCATCGGGGCCGAGCTCGAAGCCGCGCCGAAGGCGGAATTCGCCTTCCTCGCGCTCGACATAGATCGCGGGCAGACCCATCTGCCGACCCATCTCATAGCCCGGCACGATACCGCCGACGGCCGGCGACACGACAATGGTCGGTTGGTCAGAGAGTTCGCCGCGAACCTTCTCCGCCAGCGCCGCACACAGCTTTTCGGTGCGCTTCGCGTCGGCAAAGACCAGCGCCTTCATCAGGAAGACCGGGCTTCTGAGGCCGGACGACAGGATGAAATGCCCTTCCTTCAGCGCGCCCGCCGCCCGGAATTCGTCCAGCACTTCGTCCTTCGTCATTCGTCTTCCTCGATTTCGGTGTCGCCGCGGATTCGCTGCGCGTCGACGACGCTTTCGCACATCTTGAGCGCGGAGACGATGTTGGACAGGTGTTTCGCGTCGAACACCTCGATGTCGAACTGCATCTCGAAGAAGTCCGTCGCGCGCTTCAGCGTCTTCAGATTGGCGATATTGCCCCGGTTTTCGCCCACGGCCTTGGCGACCTCAGCCAGCGCGCCCGGCTCGTTGTGCATCGTCGCATGCACCCGGCCGAGCGACACGGCGTTTTCCTCGGCCTCGGGCGTCCAGCCGAGATCGATCCACTGGTCCTCGTCGCCCTCGTCGAAGTCCGAAAGGCGTTCGCAGTCGATCGTGTGGATCTCCACGCCCTTGTCCGGCACCAGCACGCCGACGATCCGGTCGCCGGGCATCGGCGAGCAGCAGGCCGCGAAATGCAGCGACACGCCCTGCGTCAGGCCGCGCGCGCGGACATAGAGCCGGGCCTTGTCGTCCTGGATCAGTTCGCGGGTAGAGGTGGTTTCCTCGCGCTCATCCTTGCGCCCCGGGAAGGCGGCTTCGAGCAGGTCATTGCCCGTCACCCGGCCGCGTCCGAGTGCGATGTAGAGATCGCCCGCATTGGCGATTTCCAGCCGCTGCAGCGCTTCACCGAGCAGGTCTTCGCGGAAGGTCTTGCCGTCCCGGCGGAAGGCGTGTTCGGCAATGATCTTGCCGATACGTTCGAATTCATCGCGCTCCGACGACCGGATCAGGCGGCGGATCGCTGCGCGTGCCCGGCCCGTGACCACAAGATCTCCCCAGCCTGGCGGAGGCTGGCGCACCGTACCGCGCAGGATCGTCACTACATCGCCGTTGCGCAGACGCGTGCGCAGTGGACGGTCACTGCCATTCACCTTCGCTCCGACGCAGGTGTGACCCAGCTCGGTGTGGACCGCATAGGCGAAGTCGAGCGGCGTCGCCCCCATCGGCAGCGCGATCAGCTCGCCTTTCGGGGTGAAGCAATAGACCTGGTCGGCAAACATCTCGAGCTTGGCGTGCTCGAGGAATTCCTCCGGGTCGCCGCCCTGTTCGAGGATTTCCACGAAGGGCCGCAGCCGCTCCAGCGGATCGCCGCCGGCTGCCCGGGCCGCGGCCGGGTCATAGCCATAGCTGTGCCCCTTGTAGCGCCAGTGCGCGGCAACGCCGCTTTCCGCGACGTCTTCCATGTCCTCGGTGCGGATCTGCAGCTCAACGCGCACGTTGCCGCCGCCGACCACCGTCGTGTGCAGCGAGCGGTAATTGTTCGGCTTCGGGGTTGAGATGAAGTCGCGGAACCGTTCCGGCAGGCTGCGCCAGGTCTGGTGGATGGCACCGAGCGCGCGGTAGCAGTCGTCCGGTGTCGCGACGATCACACGGAAGGCGTAGATGTCGGCGATCTCGTCGAAGGTGACGCCCTTGCGCTCAAGCTTGCGCCAGATTGAATAGGGCCGCTTCACACGGCCGAAAACGCGCGCCTCGATCCCGGACTGCGCCAGGCGTTCGAGGATTGCCGCCGACATCGCGCCGACCTGCTTGCTCTGCCGTTCGCGCAGTTCGGCCAGTCGCTTGGTGATCGATTCAAACGCCGCCGGGTTGATGTGCTGGAAGGCGAGGTCTTCCAGTTCGACGCAGACCCGGTTGATCCCGATCCGGCGCGCCAGAGGCGCATAGATATCGAGCGTTTCGGCGGAAATCCGCTCACGCTTCTCCGGCTTCGGGATGTGATAGAGCGTGCGCATGTTGTGCAGCCGGTCGGCCAGCTTCACGATCAGCACGCGCACGTCCGACGAGATCGCCACGACCAGCTTCTGCAGGTTTTCCGCCTGCTTGGTCTTCTTCGAGCTCAGCTCCATCTGACCGAGCTTGGTGACGCCGTCGACCAGAGCCGCGATCTCGGGGCTGAACTTCGTGCGGATGTCTTCCAGCGTGGCCGGCGTGTCCTCGACCGTGTCGTGAAGGAGGCCGGTGCAGATCGTCGCCGTGTCCATGCGCAGATCGGCGAGGTTCATCGCCACGCCAACGACATGGTTGTGATATGGCTCGCCGGAATAGCGCTTCTGCGGCGCGTGCATCTCTTTCGAGAAGTCATAGGCGCGCCGGATCATGTCCACGTCGGCACGCGGATCATAGCGTTGAACGCGGGCGATCAGATCGTCCGCGCTCGGTGCAGCAGCGATTTCAGGGGGCGCGAGACTCGTCGTGACCGCGCTCAAGCCCGACTAGAAGCGCGTGTCCGGAGCGCCGTCACGGTCGCTCTGCAGCGCTTTCAGCATTTCCGCTTCATCCGGCTCGGCCACGGCGGGCTTCGCTTCGATCTGCGGAACGTTGTTGTCGGCATCCTGCTCGTCGTCGTCCTCGCTCGGCAGGACGCGCTGCAGGCCGGAAACCAGGCTCTCGCCCAGCACGTCGAGATCGACCGTGTCGTCCGCAATCTCGCGCAGCGCCACGACCGGGTTCTTGTCGTTGTCGCGGTCAATGGTCAGCGCGGAACCTGCGGAGATATTGCGGGCGCGGTGCGCGGCGAGAAGAACCAGCTTGAAGCGGTTCGGGACTTTTTCGATGCAGTCTTCGACGGTGACGCGAGCCATGCGCGCGGTCTCCTTGCTTGTCAGCCCGGTGGCTTGGAACCGCGCTGTTTAGACCCCATTGGCCAGTCCGGCAAGGGGTCTGCCGCATTGCACAACGGAAGAATTCAGCCGATCCGGACGCAGGCGGTCACATCGCTGTCCGGCAAGCCCAGGATCAGTGCGTCGATCCCCTGCCCTGATGCAGGATCAACCCAGTCCGGAGCGACTTCCTGAAGTGGCAGAAGTACAAAGGCGCGGCTCGCCGCGCGCGGGTGCGGAAGTGTCAGCTCGGGCGTATCGATCCGTTGACCGCCAAAGTCGATGATATCGAGGTCGAGCGTGCGCGACTGATTGCGGTCTTCGCCGCGCTCCCGGCCGAACCGTCGTTCGACCGCATGCAGGCGTCTGAGCAGCGCTTGCGGATCGAGGATCGTTTCGATGGCCACGGCGGCATTCACGTAAGCCGGCGCGGACGGATCGGGCCAGGCGGGTGTGCGCCACAGCGACGACCGGGCAAGGACCCGGATTTCTTCGCCATCGAGTGCGTCGAACACCTTGGGTAAAAGCTGCTCGGGCGCTATGTCTTGCCACGGCAGGTTTCCGCCAAGCGCGATCAAGGCGCGGACCGGCCGTGTTTGTTGACCCATTTGAGGATCGATTCCCATGACCTTTTATCCCAATGACCGCATCGGCCTTTTTATCGACGGTGCCAATCTCTACTCGACCTCTAAAGCGCTCGATTTCGACATCGATTACCGCAAGCTTCTGGAAGAATTCAAGAAACGCGGCCGTCTGATCCGCGCCAACTATTACACCGCCCTGCTCGAGACCGAGGACTACACCCCGCTGCGCCCGCTCGTCGACTGGCTCGCCTACAACGGCTTCAACGTCGTCACCAAGCCGGCCAAGGAATACACAGACGAAACCGGCCGCCGCCGGGTGAAGGGCGACATGGATGTGGAGATGGCGGTCGACCTGATCGAGGCCTCTGCCTGGCTCGACCACATCGTTCTGTTCTCCGGCGATGGTGATTTCCGCTCCGCCGTCGAGGCTTGCCAGCGCCGGGGTACGCGCGTGTCGGTCGTCTCCTCGATGAAGTCGCAGCCTTCGATGATTTCCGACGATCTGCGCCGTCAGGCCGATGCGTTCATCGACGTTGCCGATCTCGAAAAGCTGATCGGCCGGGAAGCCCGCGAACCGCGCAACGCCGACTGATGCCGGTCCCGCCCGAGCCGCCGCTCGACTGCCCGCTCTGTCCGCGCCTCGTGGCGTTCCGCGAAGCGAATGCAGCGGCCTATCCGTCCTTCTTCAACGCACCGGTCCCGTCCTTCGGTGATCCGCACGCCGAGTTTCTGATCGTCGGTCTGGCGCCGGGCCTCAAGGGCGCGAACCAGACCGGCCGCCCATTCACCGGCGATTATGCCGGCGACCTGCTCTACGCGACGCTGGAAAAGCACGGCTTCTCGCGCGGCACCTACGCGGCGCATGCCGGGGATGGCGTGACGCTCGACGGTGTGATGATCACCAATGCCGTGCGCTGCGTCCCGCCAGAGAACAAGCCGGAAACCGCGGAAGCGAACCAGTGCCGCCCCTATCTCGAGGCGCGCTTCGCGGCCCTGCCCCGGCTCAAAGCCATCCTGGCGCTGGGAAAGATCGCACACGACAACACGCTGAAGACGCTGGGCTACAAGCTGAATGCGGCAACCTTCGCCCATGGCGCGGAAGCCGATCTCGACGGTCCGCACGGGAAGGTCCGGCTTTTCGACAGCTATCACTGCTCCCGGTACAACACGAACACCGGACGGCTCACCGAAGCCATGTTCGACGATGTGTTCGGTGCGATCCGGCGCTTTCTCGGCCGTTAGCCGAAATTCTTCATCAGGCGGTGCTTGTTGCGATCCCAGTCGCGACGCTTGATCGTCTCGCGCTTGTCAATCGTCTTCTTGCCCTTGGCGAGGCCGATCTGAAGCTTGGCGAGCCCGCGGCCGTTGAAATAGAGCCGCAGCGGAACGATCGTCCGCCCTTCCTTCTGCACCGCACCGGCCAGCTTGTTGATCTCCTTGCGATTGAGCAGGAGTTTCCGCTTGCGGCGCGGCTCGTGATTGAACTGGTTGCCATGGCTGTAGGGCGGGATGTCGGCGTTGATCAGATAGATCTCGTCGCCTTCCGGTCCGACATAGGCTTCGGCGATGTTCGCCCGGCCGTCGCGCAGGGATTTCACCTCGCTGCCGACGAGCTGGATGCCGGCCTCGTATGTCTCCTCGACTTCGTAGTCGAAGCGGGCGCGGCGATTGACCGCGACGGCATCATTGCTTTTCTGACTCACAGCAGCCCCGCATGTTCCATCGCGGCGCGGACTTCAGCCTTCACCGCGTCGTCCGGTCCGACCAGCGGCAGGCGCAACTCGTCCCCGCACAGGCCGAGCAGCGACAGCGCGTACTTCGCCGGTCCCGGGCTCGGGGCGAGGAAGAGCGCGCGGTGCAGCGGCCACAGCTTGTCCTGGATCGCCAGCGCGTCCTCGAACCGGCCCGCGAGCGTCGCCTCCTGCAGTTGCGCGCACAGCGCCGGCGCGACATTCGCCGTAACGGAAATACAGCCGACCCCGCCGGCCGCATTGTAGGCGAGCGCCGTGCCGTCCTCGCCCGACAGCTGGACGAAATCGGGTCCGATCAGATGACGTAGCGCGCTGACCCGGGTCAGATCGCCGGTCGCATCCTTCACCCCGATCACGCGCGACAGTCCGGCAATCCGCGCCATCGTCTCGTTGGAGATGTCGACCACGGACCGGCCCGGGATGTTGTAGACGATGATCGGCAGATCGACGGCGTCATTGATCGCCTTGAAATGCTCGAAGAGCCCGGCCTGGGACGGCTTGTTGTAGTACGGCGAGACCACGAGGCCGGCCGCCGCGCCCAGCTCCTTCGCCTTGTGCTGATTGCCGATCGCGACATCGGTCGAATTCGAACCCGTTCCGGTGATCACCGGAACGCGGCCGTCGACGATGCTGAGGCAGTGTTCGACGACGCGGAAGTGCTCGTCCTTGGACAGGGTCGGCGATTCCCCGGTGGTCCCCATCGGGACAAGGCCGTGCGTGCCCGCCTCGATCTGGCGCTCGACCAGCGCCTCGAAAGCGCCCTCATCGACGGCACCATTCTTGAACGGGGTCACCAGTGCAGTCAGGGAACCGCGGAACATGTGTCAGACCTCTGTCTCGGATCGAAGGGCGCGGACCATATCCATCTGCACCACGTCCGCCAAGGGACCCGGAACGCTGTGGACAGACGCCGCATC
Source organism: Alphaproteobacteria bacterium (assembly GCA_016124205.1). Classification (GTDB taxonomy): domain Bacteria; phylum Pseudomonadota; class Alphaproteobacteria; order Caulobacterales; family Maricaulaceae; genus Hyphobacterium. The sequence continues at coordinate 209,957 of WGOD01000001.1, read as the reverse complement.
GCTGCATCATGATACGCAACATACAGCGCGCAAAGAACGTTTCGCCCCCATGATGATCCGTGTGATTGCCCTCATCGGACTGTTGACGGTCGCGCTCGCGCCGCCGGTCCTCGCCCAGAACAGTGGCCCTGCACCGCGGCTGAAGCCCGACGTACCGAACCATTCCGCCTATCTCGACGATCACGACTTCACCCTGTTCCGCGCTGGCCTGCGCGCCGCATCCGAGGGTGAATGGGACCGCGTGCGCGACATTCGCAGCCGCCTGTCCGACACGGTCGCGCGCAACATCCTTCTGTGGCGGATCGCGACCTCGGACGAGAGCGCCACCTTCATGGAGCTCGACCTCGCCCTCGACGAGCTTGAAGGGTGGCCGCAATACACCTTCATTCGGCGCGAAGCCGAGTTCAAGATCGCGACCTCCGGCCTGTCGCCGGTCTTCATCGCGGGCTGGTTCCAGAACAATCCGCCCCAGTCTGGCGAAGGCAAGATCGCGCTCGGCGAAGCCTATCTCGCGTCGGGTGCGGAATCGCAGGGCACGGAACTGATCCGTGACGCCTGGCGGCACAACACCTTCCGGCTTTACCGGCAGACCGAAATTCTGGCCGCGCACCGCCGCCGTCTGCGCGCCGAGGATCATCAGGCGCGGGCCGATATGCTGCTATGGGAAGACCAGCGCACCGCCGCGTCAGCGCTGATGCCCGTCCTGAGCGATGGCTGGCGCGCGCTCGTCAATGCCCGCATCCGCCTGGCCGGGCGATCAGGCGGAGTCGATTCCGCCGTCGAGGCCGTCCCGGCCTCCCTCGCCAACCATACCGGCCTGCTCTACGAGAGGGCGCGCTGGCGCCGCCGCGCAGGGATGGATTCCGGTGCGCTGGAACTGCTGCAACAGATCCCGGCCGAATATCCAAACCATGAAGCGCTGGAAGCGATCTGGCTGGAACGCCGGCTCGCCATTCTCGATCTGATCCGCGACCGCGAGTTCCAGACCGCCTACGATCTGGCCGCCGCCAACGGCATGTCGGAAGGCGCGGACTTCGCCGATGCCGAATTCCTCGCGGGCTGGTTCGCCCTGCGTTTCCTCGACCGTCCGGCAGTCGCGCTCGAGCATTTCACGCGTCTCGCCGAGGGGGTCTCCTATCCGGTCTCGGTTTCGCGTGGCCGCTATTGGCAGGGCCGCGCCGCGGCCGCGATGGGCAATGCCGAACTGGCCGAGACCTATTACCGGCAGGCCGCCGAGCACCAGACCGCGTATTATGGCCAGCTGGCGATCGTGGAGCTTGAAGGCGACGACGCCATGTTGTCCCTGCCCCCCGATCTGGAACCGTCGGATGACGTCCGGCGGACGTTCGAGAGCCGTCCAGTCGTCCGCGCCCTGCGTCTGCTGGGTGAAATGGACGAGGGTTATTACTTCCGCGTCTTCATCTTCCATCTCGATGACGAGCTGGAAGACCCGCAGGAAAGCCGCCTCCTCGCCGGTGTCGCGCGCGAATACCTGAACAATCGCGAAGCGGTGCGGGCCGCAAAGGCTGCGGGGTACCGCTGGCATGTCCTGACCAGCGATTCCTATCCGATCATCGACTTGCCCGACGTGCCCTATGCCACGCCTGAGACCGCGGTGGTCCACGGGATCATCCGCCAGGAAACCGAATTCGACGCCACCGCGATTTCGAGTGCCGGGGCGCGCGGCATGATGCAGATGATGCCGGCGACTGCCCGGGCCACCGCGCGGCAGGTCGGCCTGCCCTATCACTTCGAATGGCTGAGCTATGACGCCGACTACAATATGCGCCTCGGCCTCTACCATCTGCAGGAAGTGATCGACGAGTTCGACGGTTCCTACATCCTGTCGTTCGCCGGCTACAACGCCGGCGGGCACCGCTCGCGGGCCTGGATGGAGGACTATGGCGACCCGCGTGCGGCCGGGGTCGATCCGATCGACTGGATCGAGATGATCCCCTTCTCGGAGACCCGGAACTACGTTCAGCGCATCATCGAGAACACGCAGGTCTACCGCTACCGTCTCGGCGACGGTTCACCCGTGCCCTTGCGGATCATGGATGACCTCAACCGCGGCTCGCCGAACTGGCGGCGCTAGATCAAAGACGGTCGAGTGCGCGCCGGTAGATATCCGGATCGACATTGCCGCCAGTCACGACGCAAACGACCGTTCGCCCCTTCACGTCGACCTTGCCCGACAGGATCGCGCCGAGCGCGGTCGCGCCGCCTGGCTCGGCGACCAGTTTCAGATTGGCGTGGGCGAACGCCACCGAATCGAGCGCCTCGTCGTCCGTCGTCTGGACGGCCCCGGTCAGCTGACGCTGATTGAGCGCAAAGGTGATCTTCCCGGGTGACGGGGTCAGCAGGGCGTCCTGAAGCGAACCGCCGAGACGCGTATTCGAAACGCGCTCCCCCGCCGCGAGCGAACGCGCATGGTCGTCGAAGCCTTCTGGTTCCGCCGCCCAGATCTCGACCTGCGGGAAGTGATGCCGCATGGCGAGGCCGATGCCGGCAATCAGCCCGCCCCCGCCCGTGCAGCACACCAGCGCATCCGGCGTCAGGTTCAGAGTCTCGAGGCTCCGGGCGATCTCCAGACCGCACGTGCCCTGCCCGGCCACGATGAAGGGGTCGTCATAGGACGGCACCAGCGTCATGCCCCGCTCTTCGACATAGCGGGCGGCGATGACTTCCCGGTCGTCCTTTTCACGGTCATAGGCGACGATCTCAGCGCCATAGCGGCGCACGCCATCGGCTTTCACCTTCGGGGCGTCCGAGGGCATCACGATGATCGCCGGAATGCCCAGAAGCTTGGCCGCACAGGCCACGCCCTGAGCGTGGTTTCCGGAGGAAAAGGCGACCACACCCCGGGGCCGGTCGGCTTCGGGAATCAGAGAGAGCCGGTTGAACGCACCGCGAAATTTGAAAGATCCGGTACGCTGCAGGCATTCCGGCTTGATCAGCACCCTTCCGCCGGTTCGCACGTTCAGCACTTCGTTTTCCAAAAGCGGGGTATGGACGGCTTCGGCTGCGATCCGCCGCGCGGCGTCCAGAATGTCCAAATATTCAGGCAGTTGCTGCACGATCAATCGTCCTTCCCTCATCGACTCGACTGCAAGCCGTTGCGATCCATTTCCTAAAAGGATTGCGCGGGGCGGTCATCCCGCGTTTCATGCTCGATAACGGACCGGCAAAAATGCGTCCAAGGGGAGGAAATACATGACGATGCGTGGCGAAATGATGGACATGCCCTTGATGATCTCGGGCATCTTGCGGCACGGCGCGCGCTGCCACGGCGAGCGCGAAATCGTGACCCGATTGCCCGAAAGCGGACAGATCCATCGTTACGGCTATGGCGACGCCTGGACACGGACGGGTCAGCTGGCGAACGCCCTGACCAGGGCGATGAAGATCAAGCCGTCCGACCGGGTCTCCACCATCGCCTGGAACTCGCACCGTCACTTCGAGCTCTATTACGGCATCTCCGGCATCGGCGCCGTCGTTCACACGGTGAACCCCCGTCTGGCGCCTGACCAGATCGCCTGGATGCTCGAGCACGCCCAGTCGAAAGCCGTCTTCTTCGACGTGCAGTTCGCCCCGCTGATCGAGGCGATCGCGCCGCACGCCAAGGGGGTGAAGCACTGGGTCGTGCTTGGCGGCTCGGAACTGACGTCCAAGAACAAGATCAAGACCGTCGCCTATGAAGACCTGATCGGCGCGCACAAGCCGGATTTCGACTGGCCGCAATTCGACGAGAATGCCGCAGCCGGACTTTGCTACACCTCCGGCACGACGGGCGACCCGAAGGGCGTGCTCTACTCGCATCGCTCGACCGTGCTCCACGCCATGGCGACCTGCGCGTCGGACGTGATCGGCGTCGGCGCCAAGGGCGTGGCCCTGCCCGTCGTACCGATGTTCCACGTCAACGCCTGGGGCATCCCCTACGCCACGCCGATGACCGGCGCGAAACTGGTCATGCCGGGCGCGCAGCTCGACGGCGCCAGCCTGCACGAGCTGATCGAGACCGAGAAGGTCAACTACGTCGCCGGCGTGCCGACCGTCTGGCTCGGCCTGCTGCAGTATCTGCGCGAGAACAACAAGCGCATCGACAGCGTGGAGCGCGTGCTCATCGGTGGATCTGCCCTGCCCGAAGCGCTCCTGCGCGCTTACGAAGACAATTACGACGTCGTGATGCAGCAGGGCTGGGGCATGACCGAGATGAGCCCGCTCGGCACGGTCAACACGCCGCTACCCAAGCATGAAGGCCTCGATCGCGAAGAGGAGGTGAAGGTCAAGCTGAAGCAGGGCCGGCTCGTTTACGGTGTCGACATGCGCATCGTCGATGACGAGGGCAAGGAACTTCCCTGGGACGGCCAGTCCTCCGGACACGTCCATGTCCGCGGTCCGTGGATCGCGTCGGGCTATTTCCGCGGCGCCGGCCGGGACAGCTTCACCGACGATGGCTGGTTCAAGACCGGCGATGTCGCCCATCTCGACAGCGACGGCTATATGACGATCACCGACCGTTCCAAGGACGTGATCAAATCCGGCGGCGAATGGATCAGTTCGATCGATCTGGAAAACGCCGCGATGGGCCACCCGGACATCGCCATGGCCGCCGCCGTCGGCATGCCGCACACCAAGTGGCAGGAACGCCCGCTACTGGTCGTCCAGCTGCTGCCCGGCAAGGAGCCGAACCCGCAATCCATCATCGAGTATCTCGAGGGCAAGGTCGCGAAGTGGTGGATCCCGAACGGCATCGAATTCATCGACGAAATGCCGATCGGTGCCACAGGCAAGATCCTGAAAACGCGCCTGCGCGAAATCTACAAGGACTACCGCTTCCCCGATGACCCGGGGGTTTAGGGTCAGCGGCTTGAGAGATTTCCCTCATCCTGAGGTGCCCGCGAAGCGGGCCTCGAAGGGCGAGGGAAATCAGACTCGCCCCTCGCCCTTCGAGGCCGCCTGACGGCGGCACCTCAGGATGAGGGGCTTGTCCAACAACCGGGACTGCCGTCCCGCCAATCCCCCTCACTGCCCATTGCGCAGACGATCCGCGCACGCTATTTCTTTATCGAAATTCGATAAGGAGTGCCGGACATGGAAATCCTGCTGATCCCCGCCCTGCTCTATTTCATCCCGACGATCGTCGCGCTTTTGCGCGGGCATCACAATGCCTTCGCGATCTTCCTGACCAATCTTCTGTTCGGCTGGACGATCATCGGCTGGCTGATCACGCTGATCTGGTCGACGACCGCGATCATTCACCGCGTCCAGGTCCAGAACTAGGCGGTCTCCGACCCGCGCAGCTTTTGGCGCAGATCATGGCGCTGCTCGTACATGCGCCGGGCCGTCCGGGCGTAGAAGCCGGTCATCAGCCCGGCATCGACGATCAGGTGGTCGCGATGCCGGCAGCCTCCGCCGGGTAGCGGCGTCACCGTCAGGACATGGTCGTGGCGTTTCGCCATCCCGCCATGCTCCCGGCTTTCCAGCCGCCGCTCGGCATCGTCCCGGTCCACCACATCGATGTGCCACCGTCCCATCGGCAGCCAGCCATGGAGGAAGAGCTTCAGATCGACGCTCTGCCCCTTGGTGACCTCGCCGTCGGGCATGCCCTCATAGCGGACCTGACCCGACATCGCCTCGGCCAGCTCGTCATAACGGACGATGCGGGCGAAATGCGCGTCGGCGTCCAGCGTGTAGTCGCGCTCGATGATGATTTCTCTGGGCATGGCCCTACTCGATGAAGTCGCAGATGTCGGACAGGGGCTTCTTGATCAGCGCGTGCTCGGGAACGGTCGCGCCTTCGGCGGGATAGCCCGCCACGATCAGCATGTAGGGTTTCTCGTTCTCCGGCCGCCCACAGATTTCGGACAGGAAACCCATCGGGTTCGGCGTATGCGTCAGCGTCGCGAGACCGGCGCGGTGGAGCGCCGCCAGCAGGAAGCCGCAGGCAATCCCGACGCTTTCGCTGACATAGTAATTCTTCTTGTTTTCACCCGCCGTCACGCCGCCACGCCGCTGCGCGAAGACCGCGATAAGCCAGGGCGCGATCTTCAGATAAGGCTTGTGATCGTCCGTCCCGAGCGGGGCGAGCGCTTCCAGCCATTCAGCGCTGGCCTTCTCGTTATAGAAGGCGCGCTCCTCGGCCTCGGCCGCCTCGCGCAGGCGGGTGCGGACCTCGCCCTTGCCGATGACGGAAAAATGCCAGGGCTGGTGATTGGCGCCCGACGGCGCCGTGCCCGCGGCGCGAACCGCGTCCTCGATGATTTCGCGCGGCACATTCCGGCCGGAAAATTCCCGCACCGTCCGCCGACGCTTCAGGTCCTCGTAGAAGGCACGCGCCTCGGCGCGCATCTCCGCTTCGGGCTTCTCGGTGAAGTCGAGGGGACGGGAGGGAATGGTCACGACATGTCTCCGTTCAGAATCCGATATCGGCACCTAACGCCTTGAACAACAGGACCGTCAGTCCAATAAGAATCGCTGTCGGTATGAGGGGCAATATCAAGAACGCAACGAGGTAGCCGATCCCGTACACGACACTGAATGGAATACCGAGTACCGGATTGGTGTCCCACCGCGAGTAGCGAAGCTTCTGACGAAAATCGTAGTCCCACCAGATCAGGGCCGACCACCCGGCAATCTGGGCGATCAGTCCAACGGACCAGATGGTGTTTTCGGCTATTGCGTCCAATCCAGAACCACCTTGCCGGACTTTCCAGACCGCATGGCGTCGAAGCCTTCCTGGAAATCGTTCGCTGGCAGGCGATGGGTGATGATGCCCGACACGTCGAGCCCGGACTGGAGCATGGCCAGCATCTTGTACCAGGTCTCGAACATCTCACGCCCATAGACGCCTTTGAGCGTGATCGCCTTCAGGACCAGCTTGCCGAAATCGACCGGGATCGGCTTTGACGGCAGGCCGAGCATGGCGATCTTTCCGCCCATGACGAGGCTGTCGAGCATCTGGTTGAAGGCCGGGGCCGCACCGGACATTTCAAGGCCCACGTCGAAGCCCTCGGTCATTTTCAGGCTCGCCATCACGTCCTTCAGATCTTCTTCCGCCGTGTTGACGGTGCGCAGATTGCGCACGACGCCCTCGGCGAGTTTCAGGCGATCCGAATTGATGTCGGTCAGGACGACATGGCGCGCACCGACATGGCGGGCGACGGCCGCGGCCATGATGCCGATCGGCCCCGCGCCGGTGACCAGCACGTCTTCGCCGACGAGATCAAACTGCAGCGCGGTGTGCACCGCATTTCCGAGCGGATCGAGGATGGCGCCGATCTCGTCCGGCACGTCGTCCGGCAGCGGCACGACGTTGAAGGCCGGGATTTTCACATACTCGGCAAAGGCGCCGGTAATGTTGACGCCGACGCCCTTCGTCTCGGGGTCGAGGTGGAACTTGCCGGCCCGCGCCGCGCGAGACTTCACGCCGACGACATGGCCTTCGCCGGAGACGCGCTGGCCCACCTTCACGCGGGTCACATCGCTGCCGACGGCTTCGACCACGCCGGAATATTCATGGCCCACCACCATCGGCGTCGGCACGTTTGCCGCCGCCCAGTCGTCCCAGTTGTAGATGTGGATGTCGGTGCCGCAGATCGCGGTCTTGCCGACCTTGATGAGGACGTCGTCCGGCCCGATTTCGGGCTTCGGCGCATCGTCGATCATCCAGATGCCTGTTTCGGGCTTCAGCTTGGCGAGGGCTTTCATGGGGGACGGCCTTCTTGTCGCGGGTTTGCGAGGGGTGATCTAGCGCACCCCTCGCCTCCCGCACAATCCGTCCTTCAGATCGTCAGCCTTCGTGAGCGCTCACCGGCGGGAAGATCCGTGCCAGCGGCCCGTCCGAGGGGAAGGGTGCAAGCAGCACGCGCCGCACCGGATTCCACGCCGCCCCGAGCAGAACGACCGTTCCGCCGAGCACGAGCAGCGTGACGGCAACGACGGCGCCCGCGCCAAGCCCGGCCGAATTTACGATGATCCCGATGGAGATCCCCGCCGTCAGCAGACCGGAGACAATCAGAGCGCGGCGGTTGATGAGCAGCGAGACCAGGGCGAACACTGCGATCACGATCAGGGCGGTCACCGCGACCTGTACCGCATTCGCATTCCCGCCCATGAATGCCCCGAAAAGGCCCGTTGCGGAAACGCTGTCAAAATCGCTGACGGTGAGCGTCCAGCCCATCTGGGTGACGTTCAGAACCGCGCTGAGGAGAAGCGGCGCAGCGAAGAAGTGCAGCCAGAAGGCCGTTCCTGCGATGCGTGTTTCCCGATTCGGGTCCCGCGCGTCGAACATGATCCCCGCCAGCAGCAGCGCCCCGCCGAGCACCACATTCACCGTCGGCATGTAGACCACGTAGTAGTAGGGCTCGACGGTCAGCAGGGTCAGCCCCGCCAACGAAACGAGAGCAACGCCCATCAGGCCGCCCGTGAAGGGAAGCCGGAAGCTGAAATAGTAGAGTGCAACCGGGATCAGAACGGCGAGGCCGGCCACGATTGGCGCAATCCGCAGCAGCAGCGGAATGGCGCCGGTGATCTGGTTCATCGTCGCGCGGTCGAACGTCTCGGGATCATCCATCGCGTCGAAACGCGCTTCGATCGCGTCGAAGGAAATGCCCGATCCGTCCATCAGGAAGCGGATATAGAGCCAGATCAGAACCGTCGCGGCAGCACCCACGAAGCCGAGCGACAGAACGATCCCCGGCAGAATGCGCCGCTGACTGCCGACAAGGACTGCCGAGATCAGCCACAGGACCACACCGATACCGGCGATCAGCCCCATCAGCAGGGCCTGACCGTTAAAGGTCTCGATATCCTGTCCCGACGACTGGAAAACCTGCGCCGCACCGAAGGCGAGACCGCCCCCGAGCAAGAGCACACCGATCGTCGTGAAGATGTCGTGGAAGTTGTTGAGGAATGGAAGCAGTTCGTCCTGAGGCCGGGCTCCGTCCGAAGTCCGGGCACGTTGGTCCGTCATGATTGCGGCGTCTGTCATGTCGCCCTCCTGTCCTTGGCGTTAACGCTAGGATGCCAATGAGGCGAAAAACAGATGCATTGAGGGGGGAGGAATCCCTCCTCAGGCGATTTTTCGGGACCGGTAGAGCGCCCAGCCTGCCGTGATCGGCAAGGAGAGGAAGAAAAGCGTCGTCGCAGTGGAGCCCAGTTCCGCCAGCCCGCCCGGCGCGCCCATTACCGCCACGACCGGCCAGGCGACGGCGCAGGGCAGCGCCAGGATCGCCAGCGGCCACCAGCCCTGCCGGAAGCTCGCCAGCGCGAAGATCGCCGCAGCACCAGAGATGGCGAACCACTTCGTGAAGGTTGAGGCCGCGAGTGCCGGCAGATGCGCCGGTGCGCCCTCCGGATCGATCAGGATCTGGTGGATGACGGCATTTTCCCACCAGTCGGCGGGGATCGCGATCGCCGCCGCCAGAACGCCAACCCAGGCCAGCGGCCGGCCGCGCAAAGCGAGCCCCGCCAGCACCACGATCATCAGCCCGCCATAAGCGAGCGGAAACCAGACATCGAGCGCCTGCCCGGCCATGAAGGCGGAGCGAAGCTCACCGGCCCCCTCCGCCCGGACAAAGGCCAGGTCGTCGCGCGAATTGGCGAATTCCAGCGCGAGGATCGGCGTCTCGAACCCCTCGGCCATTCCCGCCGCCGTTTGCGGCATCGTCTGCCCGAACAGGACGACGAAGACGATCACCGCGGCGGTGAAGCCGAAGGCGGCGAGGAAGGCGAGGTTTGCGGGTTTCACCCCACAACCCCCAGCTTCTTGCCGACCTTGGTGAAGGCCGCGATGGCGCGGTCGATCTGGTCCTGTGTGTGGGCGGCGCTCATCTGCGTGCGGATGCGCGCCTTGCCCTTCGGCACCACGGGATAGAAGAAGCCGATCACATAGACGCCCTCGTCCATCAGGTCAGCGGCCATTTGCTGCGCCAGCTTCGCATCGCCCAGCATGACCGGGATGATCGGATGCTCACCCGGCAGAAGGTCGAAGCCCGCTGCGCTCATCCCGGCGCGGAAGCGTTTCGCGTTGTCGAACAGGCGCGCACGCAGATCATCGCCCTCGCGGACCATTTCGAGCGCCTTCAGCGACGCGCCGGCAATCGCGGGAGCCAGCGAGTTGGAGAAGAGATAGGGCCGCGAGCGCTGGCGCAGCATGTCGACGACTTCCTGCTTCGCCGCGGTGAAACCGCCCATCGCCCCGCCGAGCGCCTTGCCGAGCGTGCCGGTAATGACGTCGACCCGGCCCATCACGCCGCAATGTTCCGGCGTGCCGCGCCCCTTCGCGCCCATGAAGCCGTGCGCATGGCAATCGTCGACCATCACCATCGCACCGTATTGGTCGGCGAGATCGCAGATCGCTTTCAGGTTCGCGATATAGCCGTCCATCGAGAAGACGCCGTCAGTGACGATCAGCTTGTGGCGCGCGCCGGCCGCGTCGGCGGCCTTCAGCTGCGTCTCGAGATCGTCCATGTCGGAATTGGCGTAGCGGAAGCGCTTCGCCTTGCAGAGCCGGACGCCGTCGATGATGGAGGCATGGTTGAGCGCGTCGGAAATGATCGCGTCCTCGGCCTCCAGCAGCGGTTCGAACACGCCGCCGTTCGCATCGAACGCCGCCGCATAGAGGATCGCGTCTTCCTGCCCTGTAAACTCGGCGATTGCCTTTTCCAGCTCGCGGTGAACCGTCTGCGTGCCGCAGATGAAGCGGACCGAGGCAACGCCGTATCCATAGGTGTCGAGCGCATCCTTGGCGGCGTTGACCAGCTCGTCGCGGTTGGCGAGGCCGAGATAGTTGTTGGCGCAGAAATTGATGACGTGATCGGTCTTGCCGTCGCGCATCACGTCGATCTCGGAATACTGCTCGGACGCGATCACGCGCTCGCGCTTGTAGAGGCCCTCGGCCTCGATCTCGGCCAGCGTATTGCGCAGATGGGCGTAGAATGCGTCGCTCATGTCGTCCTCGTCTTGTCGCTTGCCCCTGCCAATAGTCCGGTCGCGGAGCGAAGGAAAGTCTTGCGGTTACCCCCCGTTACGGTCCTATGGTGTCAGTTGGAATTTGGAGGGGATACCGAGGGGCCGATAAAGCCCGCGGGGATATCGCATGAAGCCGACCAATACGGCCGATCCGGACTATTTTCACAAAGTCGTCGATTGCCAGTGGGCCTGTCCGGCCCACACGCCGGTACCCGACTATATCCGCCTGATTGCCCAGGGGCGTTTCACCGACGCCTATATGGTCAACCGGCGGTCCAATGTTTTCCCGGGGATTCTCGGGCGGGTCTGCGACCGGCCCTGCGAACCGGCCTGCCGCCGCGGGCGCGTGGAAGACGAACCCGTCGCCATCTGCCGGTTGAAACGGGTCGCCGCCGACCACAAGGACGAGGTTGCGGACATGCTGCCGCGCGCGCCGATCGCGCAGAATGGCAAGAAGATCGCCCTGATCGGCGCCGGTCCGGCCTCGTTGACCGTCGCCAACGATCTCGCCCCGCTCGGCTATGACTGCACCGTCTTCGAGGCGCTGGAGAAGCCCGGCGGCTTGATGATCTCCAACATCCCGTCCTTCCGCCTGCCGGAACGCGTTCTAGACGAGGAGATCGGCTACATCCTCGACATGGGCGTCAAGCTGAAGACCGGTCACCGGATCGACTCGCTGAAAGCCCTGCTCGATGAAGGCTATGACGCGGTCTTCGTCGGCTCTGGCGCCCCCAAGGGCAAGGAGCTGAACCTGCCCGGCCGCGAGGAAGCCGACGCCAACATCCATATCGGCATTTCCTGGCTGGAATCGGTCGCCTTCGATCACATCAAATCGATTGGCAAGCGCGTCCTGATCATCGGCGTCGGCAACACCGCGATGGATTGCTGCCGCACCTCGCTGCGCCTCGGCGCCGACGAGGTGAAGGTGATGGCGCGCAAGCCGCGCGAATTCTTCAAGGCCTCCCCCTGGGAGCTCGAGGACGCCGAGGAAGAGAATGTCGAGATCGTCGTCAACCACTCGCCGAAGGCCTTCGTGGTCGAGGACGGCAAGCTGGTCGGCATGACGTTCGAGATCATGGAATACGACACCGACGAACGCGGCCGGATCACCGAGACGCGCGTCGTCGGCGAAAAGACAATTCCTTGCGACGACGTCATCCTCGCCATCGGCCAGGAAAATGCCTTCCCCTGGATCGAGCGCGATCTGGGCATCGAGTTCGACAAGTGGGACGTACCGGTCGTCGACGAGACGACGTTCGAGAGCACCCGCCCCGGCGTCTTCTTCGGCGGCGACAGCGCCTTCGGCCCGAAGAACATTATCTGGGCGGTCGAACACGGCCACCAGGCCGCGATCTCGATCGACAAGCATTGCCAGGGGCTCGACGTTTCAGAACGCCTGCCGCGCGGTCTCAATCTCGAAACCGCCAAGATGGGCCACAATGAATGGGCCTATTCCAACGGCTACGACCCGTCACAGCGCCGCCAGATGACGCATGTCGAACTCGCCAAGCGCTTCAAGGATCTCGACACCGAGGTCGAGCTGGGCTTCGACCCGCAACAGACCGCCGTCGAGGTGGAGCGCTGTCTCAATTGCGACGTCCAGACCGTCTTCACCGCCAGCGCCTGCACCGAGTGCGACGCCTGTATCGACATCTGCCCGGTCAACTGCCTGACCATCACGCAGAACGGTGAGGAAGGCGATTTGCGCCAGCGCCTCGCGGCCCCGGCGGACAATCTCGATCAGGACCTCTACGTGTCCGAAGACCTGCCGAATACCGGCCGGGTCATGGTCAAGGACGAGGATCTTTGCCTGCATTGCGGACTGTGTGCCGAACGCTGCCCGACGGCAGCGTGGGACATGGCCCTGTCTGAAATCTTCCTGCCGCACGCGGACGATGAAGCCGCCGAGCGCGCCCGCCGGAGAGCCGCCGAATGAATGCCGTCACCGGGACCTCTGCCCGGACCCGCGTCAACGACTTCGTCATCAAGATCGCCAATGTGAACGGCACCGGTTCGGCCAGTGCCAACGGCCTGCTCATGAAGGCCATCTTCCGCATGGGCATACCGGTCGTGGGCAAGAACCTCTTCCCGTCGAACATCCAGGGCCTGCCGACCTGGTACGAGATCCGCGTGACCGGAGACGGATGGACCGGCCGGTCCGGCGAAGTCGACATCATGGTCGCGATGAATCTCGAGAGCTATGCGCGCGACCTGAAGGACGTCTCGCCCGGCGGCGTTCTGATCTATGACAGCACCTGGCCGCGCCCCTCGCTTCTGTCTCGCGACGACGTGACGGTGCTGGGCATTCCCCTCGCCCGCATGTGCAACGAGAACTTCGCCAACGCCCGCACGCGGGTGCTGATGAAGAATATGGCCTATGTCGGTGTGGTCGCCGCGCTGACCGGCGTTGACATGGCCGTGATCCAGACCCTCGTCGAGGAGATGTTCGGCGCGAAGCCGAAGCTCATCCCGCCCAACATGCAGGCGGTGGAGATGGGCTACAACTACGCCAAGGAACACTTCACCCAGCCCCTCGCCTTCAAGCTCGAAGCGCTCGACAAGACCTCCGACTGCATCATGATCGACGGCAACACCGCCGCCGCGCTTGGCTGCGTCTATGCCGGCGCCAGCTTCGGCGCGTGGTATCCGATCACGCCCTCGACCTCGCTGATGGACGGGTTCAAGAGCTTCTGCGAACAGCTGCGCGTTGATCCGGAAACCGGCAAGAACAATTACTGCATCATCCAGGCCGAGGACGAATTGTCCGCCATCGGCATGGTGATCGGCGCGTCGTGGAATGGCGCGCGTGCCTTCACCCCGACCTCCGGCCCCGGCATCTCGCTGATGAGCGAATTCATCGGCTTTGCCTATTATTCTGAAGTCCCCGCCGTGCTGTTCGACGTGCAGCGCGTCGGCCCCTCAACCGGCATGCCGACCCGCACCCAGCAGGGCGATATCCTGCTCGCCGCCTATGCCAGCCATGGCGACACCAAGCACATTGTGCTTTTCCCGGCCAACCCCAAGGAATGTTTCGACTTTGCCGTCGAATCCTTTGATCTGGCCGAGCGTTTTCAGACGCCGGTGTTCGTCCTGTCCGATCTCGATATCGGCATGAATGACTGGATGACGCCGAAGCTGGAATGGGATGACAGCCGCCGCCCCGATCGCGGCAAGGTCTATCACGCCGCCGACCTCGAAAAGATCGAGAAATTCTATCGCTATCTCGACGTCGACGGCGACGGCATCCCCTACCGCACCATTCCGGGCGAACATCCCAAGGGCGCCTATTTCACGCGCGGCTCCGGCCACACCAAATACGGTGGTTATACCGAGGACAGCGCCGCCTATCAGGACGTACTCGATCGCATCCTGCAGAAGTGGAAGAACGCCGCCACCAAGGTGCCGGGCCCGGAAATCGTCCGCTGCGGCAAGCCGACCCGGATCGCGATCCTGACGGTTGGCGGCTGTGACGGTGCGGCCAAGGAGGCGATTGCGCGCCTGAATGCCGAGGACGATCTCGACATCGACTATCTGCGCGTCCGCGCCTTCCCCTTCCATCCGGAGATCGAGAATTTCATCGCGAACTACGACACGGTCTTCGTGCTCGAACAGAACCGCGACGCCCAGCTGCGTACCCTGCTCGTCACCGAAACGACGGCGCGCAAGGACCAGCTCGTCTCCATCCTCGACTATGCCGGCATGCCGGCCAATCCGCACCTGATCGTTGATCGGGTTCGCGAACACATCGCCAGCCAGGGCTGATCCCATGACCTCCATCGTCAAACCGCGCATCGACAAGCATCTGCGTCGCAACCAGCTGGGCCTGACGGTCCGCGACTATGAAGGCGTGATGTCGACGCTGTGCGCCGGCTGTGGCCATGACAGCGTCACCGCCGCCTTCGTGCAGGCCTTCCACGAAATGAATCTGGAACCGCACCGCGCGGCCAAGGTCTCGGGCATCGGCTGTTCGTCGAAGACGACCGCTTACTTCCTCGGCCAGTCCTCGGGCATCAATTCGGTCCATGGCCGCATGCCGTCGGTCGCGACGGGCGCTGCCGCGGTCAATCCGGACCTCTATTACATTGGCGTGTCGGGCGACGGAGACTCGCTCTCGATCGGCATCGGCCAGTTCGCCCACGCCATCCGCCGCAATCTCAACATGCTCTACTGCATCGAGAACAATGGCGTTTACGGCCTGACCAAGGGCCAGTTTTCCGCCTCCGCCGACATCGGCACGAAAGCCAAATACGGCGAGGTCAACGAACAGCCGCCGATCGACCCGGTCCTACTCGCCCTGTCGCTCGGCGCGACCTTCGTGGCGCGCGGCTTTTCCGGCGACAAGAAACAGCTCGTCCCGCTGATGAAGGCAGCGTTGGCGCACAAGGGCTTCGCCCTGATCGACATTGTCAGCCCCTGCGTGACCTTCAACGACCACAAGGGCTCGACCAAGAGCTACGCTCACACTTACGAGTATTATCACCCGGTCATCCACGCCGATTTCGTGCCGGAAGAGGCCGAGATCACGGCGGAATACCAGGACGGCGGCGCGATCACCGTGCCGATGCACCACGGCGGCAATGTCACGCTCAGGAAGCTCGGCCGCGACTACGATCCGCGCGACCGCGACCAGGCCTTCCACCTCCTGCGCACCCGCGAAGGCTCCGAAGTGCTGACTGGTCTCCTCTATATCGATGAGACCAAGCCGGACATGGGCGACATGAACCGCCTGCCCGATGAGCCGCTGAACGTGATGGATTATGCCAAGCTCTGCCCGGGTTCGGCAAAACTCGCCGAGGTCATGAAGGGGTATAGCTAGTTCTCGTCACCCCCGCGCAGGCGGGGGTCCAGAATGTCGGTTCCTCTGGATTCCCGCCTCCGCGGGAATGACGCATCATCCCAGACTCGGCAGATCCAGCCCCTGCTCCCGCGCGCAATCCCTGGCGATGTCATAGCCCGCATCGGCATGGCGCATCACGCCCGTACCCGGGTCGTTCCACAACACGCGCTCGACGCGTTTGGCGGCTTCCGGCGTGCCGTCGCAGCAGATCACCTGCCCGGAATGGATCGACCAGCCCATGCCGACCCCGCCGCCATGGTGCAGTGACACCCAGGTCGCGCCCGACGCGGTATTGAGGAGCGCGTTGAGGAGCGGCCAGTCCGCGACCGCGTCAGACCCGTCCATCATCGCCTCGGTCTCGCGGTTCGGAGATGCCACCGAACCGCTGTCGAGGTGATCCCGCCCGATCACGACCGGCGCCGAGAGTTCACCGGAAGCGACCATCTCGTTGAAGGCGAGGCCAAGCTTGTGCCGCAGGCCCAGCCCGACCCAGCAGATCCGCGCCGGCAGCCCCTGGAAGGCGATGCGTTCGCGCGCCATGTCGAGCCAACGATGAAGATGAGGATCATCGGGGATGATCTCCTTCACCTTGGCGTCGGTCTTGTAGATATCCTCCGGATCGCCCGACAGTGCCGCCCACCGGAACGGGCCGATGCCCTTGCAGAAGAGCGGACGGATATAGGCCGGGACGAAGCCGGGGAAATCGAACGCATCTGATACGCCAACTTCCTTCGCCATCTGGCGGATATTGTTGCCGTAATCGAATGTCGGAACACCCATTTTTTGGAAGGCCAGCATGGCCTTCACCTGCTCAGCCATAGAGGCCTTCGCTGCCTTCGACACGCGCTCCGGATCACTGTCCTTGGCTGCATCCCACTCTTCCAGAGACCACCCGGCGGGCAGATAACCGTTCACCGGGTCGTGCGCAGACGTCTGGTCGGTGACCATGTCCGGCTTCACGCCTCGCTTGACCAGTTCCGGGAAGACCTCCGCCGCATTGCCGAGCAGGCCGACGCTGATCGCGCGGCGCTCGTTAGTGGCCTCATCGATCAGCTTCAAAGCCTCGTCGATCGTGTCGGCGCGGTGGTCGAGATAGCGGGTCTTCAGCCGCATCTCGATCCGTGACGGGCGGCATTCGACCGCCAGAACGCACGCCCCGGCCATGACGCCGGCGAGCGGCTGCGCCCCACCCATACCGCCAAGCCCGCCGGTCAGGATCCACTTGCCCTTGAGATCGCCGCCATAATGCTGGCGTCCAGCCTCGACGAAGGTCTCGTACGTGCCCTGAACGATGCCCTGGCTGCCGATATAGATCCACGACCCGGCCGTCATCTGGCCGTACATCATGAGCCCCTTCCTATCGAGCTCGCGGAAATGCTCCCAATTGGCAAAGGCCGGGACGAGATTGGAATTCGCGATCAGAACGCGCGGCGCATCGGCATGGGTGCGGAACACACCGACCGGCTTGCCCGACTGCACCAGCAGCGTCTCGTCTTCATTGAGGCGCTTCAGGGTCGACACGATACGGTCGAAACTCTCCCAGTCGCGGGCCGCGCGGCCGATGCCGCCATAGACAACGAGTTCTTCCGGCTTTTCGGCCACTTCCGGGTCGAGATTGTTCATCAGCATACGCAACGGTGCTTCAGTCAGCCAGGACTTCGCGTCCAGCTCCGGACCCCGTTTCGCGCGGATGACGCGCGCATTGTCGAGCCGCGTGCCCGTCATTTCGCCACCTCCCAGTGAAGCCGTTCGGCAGCGTTCACCGCCGCTTCGAGTATCGATTTGAGGACGGGCTGCAGCGTCGCCGCTTTCGCCTCGTCGTACGTCGTGGTCGCCTCGTCCATGTAGGCGCGCTGCGCCAACTCCATCTGGAGCGCGTGAACGTTGGTGTGCGGACGACCGAAGCTTCGCGTGATCCAGCCGCCTTTGAACCGTCCGTTCGAGACCGCCTCATACTCGTCCTGCGCCAGCATGGCTTTCATCACACCGCGTTCGATCTCCGGCGCGCAGGTCGATCCCGCATTGGTACCGAGATTGAGCACCGGCAGCTCGCCTTCAAACAGGCGCGGCACGACCGAGGCGATAGAGTGCGCATCGTAAAGGACAGCATAGCCGTGAAGCGTGCGCACCCGCGCCAGCTCTTCAGCAATCGCGCGGTGATAGGGATCGAAATAGCGCGCCCGGCGCCTCTCGATTTCGGCCTCGTCCGGCTCGGCCCCCTCGCGGTAGAGCGGCGTGCCGTCGAAGCGCTGCACCGGAACCAGCCCGGTTGTCGCCTGCCCGGGATAGAGACTTGCCCCGCCCGGATCACGATTGAGATCAATCACATAGCGGGAATACTTCGCGCAAAGAATCGTCGCGTCCAGCTCTTCCGCGAAGGCGTAGAGCCGGTCGACGAACCAGTCCGTGTCGGGCAGATCCTTCGCGGCATCACCCAAACGGGCAGCAATATCGTCCGGCACCTCGGCCCCGGAATGCGGGATCGAGATGACCAGCGGCTCCTGCCCGCGCCGGAGGGTGAAGACCTCGCTCATCGGACTGTCTCCAGCCCCGGCAGATCGCCAGCCACGGCCGCCACAGCGCCGGAACGCACGAGTTCGGTCGCCGCTTCAAGGTCGGGGGCGAGATAGCGGTCATCCTCAAGCTTCGCGACCGAGGCGCGGACCGTCTTGCGCGCGGCTTCCAGCGGCGCGGACGAGGTCAGCCCGTCGTGGAAATCCACCCCCTGCGCCGCCGCAAGGAGTTCGATGCCGATGACAGCATGCAGATTGACCGTCATGTCGAGCAGGCGCCGCGCACCATGCGCAGCCATCGAGACATGGTCTTCCTGGTTGGCCGAGGTCGGGATGGAATCGACACTCGCCGGCATCGCGCGCTGCTTGTTTTCCGAGACCAGTGCGGCCGCCGTGACCTGTGGGATCATGAAGCCGGAATTGAGCCCTGGCGCCGGCGTCAGGAAGGCGGGAAGCCCCGACAGGACCGGGTCCATCAGCAGGGCCAGCCGCCGCTCGCTGATCGATCCGATCTCGCACACCGCCATGGCGATCATGTCGGCCGCGAAAGCGACCGGCTCGGCATGGAAATTCCCGCCGGAAATCGCATCGGGGCCTTCGGCGAAGATCAGCGGATTGTCGGTAACGGCATTGGCCTCGACTTCGAGCGTATGCGCGGCCTGGCGCAGCACACCGAGCGCCGCGCCCATCACCTGCGGCTGACAGCGCAGGCAGTACGGGTCCTGCACCTTGTCACAGCCGGCATGGCTTTCGACGATCGCGCTCCCGTCCAGCAGGCTGCGATAAGCCGCTGCCGCGTCGATCTGCCCCTGATGCCTCCGGACGGCGTGAATACGGGCATCGAAGGGCGCGGTGGAGCCCTTGGCCGCTTCGACGCTGAGCGCTCCGGCTACAAGCGCAGTACGGAAGGCGGTTTCGGCCTCGAACAGTCCTGCGAGCGCGCAAGCGGTCGAGAATTGCGTTCCGTTGAGCAGCGCGAGACCTTCCTTGGGCCCCAACACGAGCGGCTCGACACCCGCGCGCTTCAGCGCGTCGCCGGCGGGCAGGCGTTCATCGCCGATCTGGACCTCGCCGACACCCATCAGGACGGCCGCCAGATGAGACAGCGGCGCGAGATCGCCGGACGCGCCAACCGAACCCTGCGAGGGAATGACCGGATCGACCCCGGCCTTCAGCAGCGCTTCGATCGCCTTGACCGTCCTCCACTGGATGCCGGAATTGCCCTGCCCGAGCGACGCGATCTTGAGCGCCATCATCAGCCGCACGACGCGGCGCGGCAGCGGCGCGCCGACACCGCAGGCATGAGACAGGACGAGACGCTTTTGCAGCTCTTCCAGTTCGCTCGCAGCGATCCGGGTCTGTGCCAGCTTCCCGAAACCGGTATTGATCCCGTAGACGGCCCGGCCGGACGCCAGCAGGTCGCGC
Organism: Alphaproteobacteria bacterium; assembly: GCA_016124205.1. GTDB lineage: Bacteria > Pseudomonadota > Alphaproteobacteria > Caulobacterales > Maricaulaceae > Hyphobacterium. The sequence goes on along the minus strand of WGOD01000001.1, from coordinate 190,208 downwards.
ACGGCCTGTGCGCCCCGGTCGACGACCGGCTTCGCATCGTCGGACACGGCGATATCCGCGCCGTTCCAGACATCGCGCCAATCGGCCAGCGTCATCGCGCCGGGACGGATCGTCACCGTCGTCATGCCCATTCTCCTGCGAGGATCCGACCGTGAAGCGGTCGTGCTCCGATCCACTGCACCAGCTCGGCGGGTCGCTCAATGTCCCAGACCGCCAGATCGCAGCGTTTGCCCGCCTCGATCGTGCCGATTTCATCGTGAAGGCCAAGCGCCCGCGCCGCTTCCCGCGTCATGCCGGCAATGGCTTCCTCGACCGTCAGGCCGAACAGATGGCACGCCATGTTCGCCGCGGTCAGGATCGACAGAAGCGGGCTCGTGCCCGGATTGGCGTCGGTCGCCACCGCCATCGGCACGCCCGCTTCTCTCAAGGCGGCAATGGGCGGCTTGGTCGTTTCACCAAGGATGTAGAAGGCCCCGGGCAACAGAACCGCGACCGTGCCCGCCTCGGCCATCGCCGCAATCCCGGCCGCGTCCGTGTATTCGAGATGATCGGCGCTGAGCGCGCCGAATTCGGCGGCCAGCGCCGCCCCGCCTGTGTCGGAAAACTGGTCGGCATGCAGCTTGATCTTCAGCCCGGCCGTTTTCGCCGCTTCGAACACGCGCCGCGTCTGATCCGGCGTGAAGGCAATCCCTTCGCAATAGGCGTCGACGGCATCGGCGAGACCCCTTCGCCCGGCTTGCTCAATCAGCGGGATACAGACCTCGTCGACATAGGCGTCGGCGCGGCCCTTGTAGTCGGGCGGCACGGCATGGGCGGCGAGCAGCGTGACCTCGACCCTCATCCCGGAGATGAGGCCGAGGCTACGCGCGGCCTTCATCATGTTCATTTCGGACTCGAGGTTAAGCCCATAACCCGTTTTGATTTCTATAGTTCCTACGCCTTCCATGGCGAAGGTATCGAGCCGCTTCATCGCCCCTGCGGCCAGATCTGCCGGGCTCGATGCCCGCACGGCTTCCACCGTTTTCGGGATCCCGCCACCGGCCTTGGCGATCTCCTGATAGGGCACGCCGGCCAGCTTTTGCTCGTACTCGTCGGACCGGTCGCCCGCGAAGATCAGGTGCGTGTGGCAATCGATCAGCGCCGGCGTCACCCACCGCCCCTCAAGATCGATCCGCTCACCAGATGAATCGGACGGCAGATCCGCCATCGCGCCGACTGCGGCGATCGTACCATCCAGGACCGCGACAAAGCCTGGATCGATCACGCCATAGGGCGCTCCGCCCGCCACCATGGTGGCGAGCCGTCCGTTGACGAACAGCCGGTCGTAACGCACGCACTCTCCCTTCCTGTACGAATCCCGGCTACCTCTCTGTCAGAGGATGGAATGGATGCGCAAGCTTCACGCTGAAACCGCTCTCCTGCCGGATGGCTGGAAACGCGATGTCGAAATCGCGATCGGAGATGACGGCCGCATTGCCTCCGTGGCGGACGGCGCGCACCGATCACCCGATGCAGAAGCCGTAGCGATCCTCCTGCCCACGCTCGCAAACGTTCACAGCCACGCCTTCCAGCGGGCTCTCGCCGGCCTGACCGAACGGCGCGGTCCGGGGCGCGACGACTTCTGGAGCTGGCGCGAGGTGATGTTCGTCTTCCTCGAGCGCCTCGGGCCGGAAGAGCTCGAAGCCGTTGCCGCCATGCTTTATGTCGAGATGATGGAGTCCGGCTTCGGGTCTGTGGCCGAGTTTCACTACGTCCACAATGCGCCGGACGGCTCGCGCTATGCCAACCCGGCGGAAACCAGCGCGGGCATCGCGGCAGCCGCGCACAGCACCGGCATCGGCCTGACCCATCTGCCCGTGTACTACGCGCAGGGCGATTTCGGCGGTGCACCGCCCGGCGACGGCCAGCGCCGTTTCCTCAACGATCCCGATAGCTTCGCCCGGATTGTCGATTCGATGCCGCAATACCTGACGCGGGCGGACGACCGGCTTGGCATAGCGCCGCACTCGCTGCGCGCCGTCACCCCGGAGCATCTCAAAGCCGTCCTGTCGAACGATCCGGGCGGCCCGATCCACATCCACATCGCGGAGCAGATGAAGGAGGTCGATGCCTGCCTCGCCTGGTCCGGACAGCGCCCGGTCGAGTGGCTGCTCGACCATGTCGGCCCGGACAGCCGCTGGTGCCATATCCATGCGACCCACATGACCGAGGATGAAGCGACCCGCCTTGCCCGCACGGGCGGGGTCGCCGGACTGTGTCCCTCGACGGAGGCCGACCTTGGCGACGGCATCTTCCAGTTCCGCGCCTTCACCGAGTCCGGCGGCGCGCTTGGCATCGGGACGGACAGCCATGTCGGGACCGACGCGGCGCAGGAGCTTCGCCTGATGGAATGGGCGCAACGCCTGACTCAGCGCGCCCGCAACATCGCCGCCCCGCCGAATGGCTCAACGGGACGTACCCTTTTCAATGCGACGCTGGCGGGCGGCGCGCAGGCGCTTGGCCGGGCGAGCGGGGCGATCGCGCCCGGCAACTGGGCCGACCTGGTGTCGCTTGACGCCCAACACCCCACGATTACCGGCAAGACCGGCGACGATATTCTCGACAGCTGGATCTTCGCGGGAGATCGGTCCTGTGTCGCGCAGGTCTGGGCGGCAGGCCGTCACTGCGTGAAGGACGGCGTTCACAAGGACCGCGAGGCCGTCGCTGCGCGCTATCGATCCACTATGCGCTATTTGCTCGCCTGACTTGACCTGACCCGTCCGGGCCACAACCCTGTTTTCGGGATCGGTGACAGGGGGCCTATATGCGGATCGTTTTCTTTATCCTGCTTTTGGTATTCGGCGCGTCAGGCGTAGATGCACAACCGATATCGGCGCGCATCATGTCCGTTCCGGACGTCCAACCCGCCAATGTCACTCTGTTCGGGCCGGTCGGGGCAACCTACCCCACCGAAAACGGACCGGAAGCCGCAGTCCCGATTCAGCAGCCGGGCCTCGCCTTCTTTGACCTCGCCACACCTGTGCCCGGTGCACTGGCCGCGACCGCGAATGAGGGTGAGACTGAAATCATGTTCGCAGGGCAGACACTCGCCCTTGCGCCGCGCCTCGGGAGCGATCTGTTGTGCGGCTTTGGCCGCCCCTGCCAAATGTTGAGCGTCACCTCTCCGTCCGTGCCCGAATTCGCACTGGACGCTTTCATGGTCACGCTGGACGCACCGGTACCGGACCCCGATGGAGGCTGCCTCATCGTTTCAGGTCAGGCCCTTGCGCCGATCCCGGCAGAAAACCTGGCTGTTCCGGTTGAGTTGATTGCGATGCCAGTCGCGCCGCCGCCCTTGCCGTCAGGACTGCCCGCGGCACCCGCCGCGCCACTGCCGGAAACACATCTGATCATGCCGCCGACCAATGTCGTTCTGGTTTTCGGGGGCAGTTTGCAGGTCGAATTTTGCGGCGATGTGGAAGAAACCGATCCCGGTGGCCGCCTCGAATACACGATGCACCAGGCCGGAACGGACTGGAGCTGGGATCATCACGGCGCCTGGACCTTTGAGGTCGACGGGCGAACCGTGGTGATGACGCACGAGACGCTTTCAACTTCGGTCACAGGCCTGTTGCTCGATTCAGCGGAAGGCGCGGTTGGTCCCGCGGAGGCGGACGTGATTGGATCGAGCGGCGATCTGGAGCTGAACATCACCCCGGATCCCGGCATCGCCGATCCGGTGCGGCTGACGTTTCAGGATCGGGTTGTGATGGGTGCCGGTGGCGGGGAGCGCGTGCTCGAAGTGAACCATCCCGGCGTCATCGCCCTCTCCTATCTCTTCCGCCACTACCAGACTGTTGGGCATTTCACCCTGCCGGAGACTGACGCCAGCGGTGAGGTGTGGAACCCGGCAAATGTCGGCCCGGGGCCGAATGGCGCGGGCCTCAGCCTCGAACTCCACTGGACCAGGAGCGATTAGTCCGCCCGGTGCCGCGCGCGCAGCGTCTCGACGACATCTGAAAGTGCGACGCCGCGGCTTTCGAGCGCGACGAGCAAGTGAAACACCAGGTCCGCAGCTTCCTCGGTCAGCGCCGCATCGTCCTGTGCAGCCGCAGCCAACGCCACCTCCACGCCTTCCTCCCCAACCTTCTGCGCGGCCTTCAGCGGCCCAGAGGCGAGCAACCGCGCGACATAGCTGTCCTTCGGATCCGCTTCGCGGCGCGTATGAACGATGGACGCCAGGGCTTCGAGGAAACCGACACCCGGCGCTTCACCATCGTCGAAACAGCCCGCGGTGCCGAGATGACAGACGGGTCCCGCCGGTTCGGCTTCGACCAGAAGCGCGTCGCGGTCGCAGTCGACGCGAACCGAGACCAGAGAAAGCGTGTTTCCGCTCGTTTCGCCCTTCACCCAGAGCCGGCCCTTGGAGCGGCTGAAAAAGGTCGCCTGTCCCGTTTCGATGGTCTGCCGGACTGCCTCCGCGTTCATGTAGCCGAGCATGAGCACCTGACGCGTGCGCGCATGCTGAACGATGGCGGGGACGAGCCCACCCGATTTGGCGAAATTGATCGCACTGATGTCGATCATGGCCGCACCTCGATTCCGGCTTCGAGCAGATAGGTTTTGAGTTCGGGAATGGCGATCACGCCCCTGTGGAACACGCTGGCCGCGAGCGCGCCATCCACATGGGCAGCGCGGAAGACGTCGGCGAAATGCTGGACCGCGCCGGCCCCGCCCGAGGCGATAAGCGGCACGGTGCAGACCTCGCGGACGGCGGACAACTGATCGATGTCATAACCTTCGCGGACGCCGTCACTGTCCATGCAGTTCAAAACGATCTCGCCGGCGCCTCGATCCACTGCCTCGCGAACCCAGTCGAGCGTGCGGCGCGGCAGGGCCGCGGTCTTGTCCGGATCGCCGGTGTATTGATGCACGCGCCAGTCGCCCTCCACCGGGCGGCTGTCCACCCCGACGACAACGCATTGCGACCCGAATTCATACGCCAGGGCGTCGATCAGGCCGGGGTCGGCCAGCGCCGGCGAATTGACCGAGATCTTGTCGGCCCCGGCAAACAGGCGCGCGCGCGCATCGTCAACACTGCGGATACCGCCCGCAACGCAGAACGGGATGTCGATCAGCCGCGCGACCTGCGACACCCACTCCGGTTCGACAGCCCTCGCCTCAGGGCTGGCGGCGATATCGTAGAAAACCAGCTCGTCCGCGCCTTCGGACGAATAGCGCGCAGAAAGTTCGGCGATGTCGCCGACATCCTCGTGATTGCGGAAACGCACGCCCTTCACAACCCGGCCGCCCTTCACGTCGAGGCAGGGAATTATCCTTCGCGCAGGCATGCAATCCCCTCCCGGACCGTGAACCGGTTCTCGTAGAGCGCGCGCCCGACAATTGCGCCGTCCGCGCCAGATCCTTTCAGCGCCTGCAGATCGCCGAGCGAGGCAACGCCCCCTGACGCCTGCCATGCGATGTCCGGCCACTCCGCGGCCAGCCGCGCGTAGAGATCCGTCGACGGCCCCTGCAAGGCTCCGTCGCGGCCGATATCGGTGGTCAGGACATGCTTCAGAGGCGTGTCGAGATATTTGGCCATGAGGGCATCGAGAGTTGTCGTCGACGCCTGGGTCCAGCCTTTGACGACCGGAATGGCCACTTCGCCATTCATGCGAACATCAAGCGCGGCGACCAATCGATCGCCGCCAAACCTGTCGAGCCAATCGGAAAAGCGGTCGGGTGCGATCACCGCCATGCTGCCGACAATCACGCGGCTCGCTCCGGCTTCGAGCAGTCGCGCCACGTCGTCGGCACTGCGGACACCCCCGCCGGTCTGAACCTTCAGGCCAAGCCCTGCCAGATTCGCGATCGTAGCCGTCTGTCTCTGAGCACCGTCGCGGGCGCCCGACAGATCGACAACATGCAGCCAGTCCGCGCCTTCATCGCGCCAGGCCGTTGCGACCTTGACCGGGTCGTCGCCATAGGACGTGACGGCGTCGAAATCGCCATGGGTCAGTCGAACGATCTGACCGTCCAGAAGATCAATTGCCGGATAAAGCTGCATCACTCAACTCTATGAAATTGCGAAGAATCGTCGAACCGGCCTCGGCAGACCGTTCCGGGTGAAACTGACAGCCGAAGACGTTCTCGTGTTGAACGATCGCGCTGAATGTTCGGCCGTGTTCGGTCGAAGCAATGGTCGCCGCGCCCGGATCTGCAGCGTAGCCGTGAACGAAATAGGCGTAGGCGCCCTCGCCCAGATTTGCGGTCAACGGGCTTTCGCTTTCGAGGTGCAGCCGGCTCCAGCCCATATGCGGCCAGACCCCACCATCCGGACGCGGCAGCCGGCGGACCGCTCCCGGGATAAGCCCGAGCGTATCCACTCCGCCCTCTTCGCTTCGGTCGAACAGCAATTGCATGCCCAGACAGATGCCGAGCAGCGGCCGCTTTTCGGTCTGCAGCGCTTCCACCCAGCCTGACGCGCGCAGTCGTGCCATCGCGGGTCCAGCGGCCCCGACACCGGGCAGGATCAGACGGTCCGCCCGCTCCGCTTCCGCTGGCGAACGCGAAAGCGTGTGCGTCGCCCCGAGCCGGTCAAGCGCGGCCTGAACGGAGAACAGGTTCGAACACCCCGTATCGATCAGTGCGACAGCCATCGGATCACAGCGCGCCTTTGGTCGAGGGAATGGAATCCCCTTCGACGCGGATTGCCTGCCGCAGCGCTCGTCCGAATGCCTTGAAGCAGGCTTCGATCATGTGGTGCGCATTCTCGCCCTCCACCCGGACGTGGATCGACGCCTTCATCGCTTCCGCGAGTGAACGGAAGGCGTGCGGCGTCATCTCGACCGGGAAACCGGCCACGCGCTCGCCGGGGATCGTCCCCTCGAACTTGCAGAAGGGCCGGCCGGACAGATCGATCCAGACCCCGGCCCGGGTTTCATCCATAGGCAATTCGAAGCCGAAGCGGGCGATACCCCGCTTGTTACCTAGGGCCTGCCGCAAGGCCTCACCGAGCGCCAGACAGACATCCTCGATGGTGTGGTGCGCATCGACGCCGATATCGCCTTCGGCCTTCACACCGAGCGCAAAGCCGCCGTGGCGGCCAATCTGGTCGAGCATGTGGTCGAAGAACTCGATCCCCGTTTCAGCGCGAACAGGCCCGTCCCGATCAAGATCGACCGAAACCGCGATATCGGTTTCCTTCGTCGTCCGGCGGAGGGAGGCCGAACGGGATGACGGCACGGACAATCGTTTTGCGAGTGCGGTCGCGATCGGCCCCGACGGGCAGAACAGTGTGAATCCGTCCACGTCGTCCTCGGCCACAACCAGGCCGGCCGCAGTGAATTTCCGGCGGAGAGCCTCTTTGTCGCGCGCGGCTATCGAAATCCGGTCGTCCGACACCGATACACCGGCCACCTCCGGCCAAGCGATGAAGACCGCGGCAGCCTGCTCCAGAGCCGAGCGTCGATTGGCGGTCTCGGCGTCACGCGCTGCGGCGCCCGCGGGCGTAACGGCATCAAGCGCCGCCGACAGCGCGGCTTCGGTCAAGGCCAGTTCGAGGTCGGCGATGCGGTGGCCGCCCTCCTCGCTCACGAGGGCGCAGACCGGATTGTCGGGCCGGCCGATACGGATCGCGCGCGCGATATCGACCCCGATGAATGCAAACGCTTCCGGGGTTGGCGACAGAAATATGCGTTCCGCCGGGACATCGAGTTGCGCCGCCACCCTGCGGCGGAGACGATCCGCGAGATCGAGGACACTCCAGCGCGGGTCGTCCAGTTTCAGGTCCGCACTCATGAGCCCGCCCTTTCGCGGCGCAGCCGCATCGCGGCCGCATGCCCCTCAAGACCTTCAAGCGCCGCCAGACGCTCAACCGTCGGCGCGATGTTCCGCGCACCTTCCGGGCTCGCTTCCATCAGCGTGATCGTCTTCTGAAACGCTTCGACCGTCACACCGCCATAGGCCCGCGCGGCTTGCCCGGTCGGCAATGTGTGGTTCGGCCCTGCGGCATAGTCGCCGGCGGATTCTGGCGTCCACGCTCCGATGAAGATCGAACCGGCATTGCGGACACGCTCGGCCAGTTTGGAGGCGTTTCCGGTCTGAAGGATCAGGTGCTCAGGCGCCGCGGCCTCGATAACGTCCAGAACGTCCGCGTCGCTGGATGTAGAAACCCAGATCGCGTTGGACATCGCCTGCGCGGCAATCGCGCGGCGTGGCAGGCGGGCCAGCTGCGCGTCGCACGCGGCGGCGATGGCTGCGAGATCCGCGTCGCGGGATACCAGAACCACGCGTGCCATCGGATCATGCTCTGCCTGCGCAAGCAGATCTGCAGCAACGAATTCCGGATCCGCCGCCGCATCGGCGACGACCATGACTTCGCTCGGCCCGGCGGGCAGGTCGACAGCCGGTCCGCCCGGCAGTCGCGAGACATAGGCTTTCGCAGCGGCCACCCAGGCATTGCCCGGCCCGAAAATCTTGTCGGCGCGGGGCAACTCGCCAACGCCGAAGGCCAGTCCCGCAACCGCCTGCGCTCCGCCGATGGCATAGACTTCGTCGAGTCCCAAAAGGCTGGCTGCGGCGAGAACAGCGGAATTCACCGACCCGTCCGGCGCGGGCGGCACAACAACCGCGATCCGGCCGACACCCGCGATCTGCGCGGGCACGGCGAGCATGATCAGCGTCGAGACAAGCGGCGCGCTGCCGGCCGGCACGTAGAGCCCAACCGTCCCGATCGGAACGGTCTTGCGGCGTGCGATGAGGCCCGGCCACGTTTCGACTTCATATTCCGGAAGCCCCTGGGAGAGGTGGAATTGCCGGACCGCGCCGATCGCTGACTGGAGGGCGTCTGCGTCGGCACGGTCCAGCTCCGCTTCAGCCGATTGAAGGGCATCGCTCGGCACGCGGAACCTGTCTCGGGTGAATCCATCGAACTGGCGGGCATAGGATTTCAGTGCGGCCTCTCCGCCGCGCCGCACGCCTTCCACGATTTCGATCGCCGCCGCGTCCGCGTCGACGAGCGCGGGCGCGGGGTCGAACAAGGCTGCTCGCTCGTTCGTGCTCAGGCGGGACCATTCGATCGGTTCGAACATGGGTCAGGCCATCATCTTTTCGATTGGCAGAACGAGGATCGCTCGCGCACCCGCGCCCTTGAGGCGTTCGAGTGTTTCCCAGAACACCTGCTCGCGGCACACGGCATGGACCGCGACCACGTCGTCACGGCCGGCAATCTGAGCCACGGTCGGCGCGTCGGACCCGGGAAGGATCGACTTGATTTCGGCCAACCGGTCGGTGGGTGCATTCAGCAGGATGTATTTGGTCTGGGCCGAAGCGATGACGCCTTCTGCCCGCTGGATCAACAGCTTGGCCGTTGCCTCTACCGCCCCGTTGCGCCCGTTCTTGCGGCGGATCAGGACCGCTTCGCTCTCCAGAACCGTCTCGAAGGCTTCAAGGCCATTGGCCTCAAGCGTCGCGCCGGAGGAGACCAGATCGCAGATCGCGTCGGCGATCTTCATCCGCGGCGCGACTTCCACCGAGCCGCGCATCTCCACGACTTCCGCATTGATACCGCGTTCGGCGAGCCACGCCTTCGTCAGTCCGGGATAGGAGGTCGCGACCGATTTGCCCTCAAGGTCCGCAGCCGAGCGGATGTCCCCGCCCTTCGGCGCGGCCAGCTTCAACGTGCATCGGGCAAAGCCAAGCTTCAAAGCCGTCTCGACGTCACCGTAGCGGCTCGACCGGGCCTGCATTTCGTAGAGCACATTTTCGCCGACGATGCCGTAGTCGCAGGCCCCGCCGGCGACGAAACTCGGAATGTCGTCGTCACGAACGAGCATCAGGTCGACGGGCATGTTCTCCGCCCGCCGGTGCAGCGCGTCGCGGCCATAGGCAAAGCGCAGGCCCGAACGTTCGAGCAGTTTCAGCCCGCCCTCGGCCAGCCGGCCCGATTTCTGAACGGCGAGTTTCAAACGGGTGTCGCTCATTGCTTACCCCCCTTCAGACGGTCGAGCACGAGGCGATAGCCCTCATTCGGCTCCTGCATCAGGAAGCGGGCGACACGCGTGACCGTTGCGGTCGACGCACCGGTCTCCTCGGCGATCTGGCGATAGGTCTTCCCGCCCGCATCGAGCAGCCGCACGACGCGCCAGCGTTCCGCGAGCGCTTCGATTTCGCCCGGCGTGCAGAGGTCTTTCAGGAAACGTTCGGCTTCGCCGCGATTCTTGAGCTGCAGCAGCGCATCGCACAGGGCATCCCTGTCCTCGATACGGCGTTCTCTCGGGTCACTTGATCTGGTTGACGTCATGGGTCCGCTCCGGTTTCGGTGCGGACATATATCGTTTTAGCACGCTAAAACAAGCGGACGATTGCAGTTCTGCGCGGCTAGCCACGCAATGCCATGATTCAGCTCGATTTTCCGTTGTCTATGATCTCGCCGGTGTCGGGATCGATCGAAATGAAGGGCAGGCCTGCCGCCTTCCACGCGCCCAGACCGCCAGCCATGTGGGCATCCACGTTCACACCGGCATCCTGGCAGTGGATCGCCGCCACGGCGGACCGGCGTCCGCCCGCACAACTCAGCACGACGCGGCGCTTTCCGTCGACCGGCATCACGGCGGGCTCAAGCGTCGACAGCGGATGATTCAGCGTCCCGTGAATCCGCTCGATCGCGAATTCACGGGGTTCGCGCACATCAATAAGAATGAGGGTTCCCGCCTTCAGCCCGTCAGCCACCTGTTGCGGAGTCAGATCCTCAAGTCCGTTCATCGTCATGTCGTCCCTTGCTGGTGCGCGCGCATCATTGGCCGCGCCGAACGCAGAGGCAACTCCCGCGACGGACCCGGCATCAGCAAGGAGGTTTGCGGCGCCAGAGTGACCCCGCTAGCCTGCGGAAAATTCGCGAACCGTTCGGAGCGCCGACCGTGACCCACGACACCTCTCCCACGCTCATCCCCGTCCCGGCCGACTGGTCGAAACGCGCAAAGATCAATGCCGGGCGTTATGCCGAACAATACAAACTCTCGGTCGACAACCCCGACGCCTTCTGGGCGGAGGAACTGAAGCGGATCGACTGGATCAAGGCCCCGACCGAGATCAGCGACGTGTCCTGGTCAAAGGACGATCTTCACATCCGCTGGTTCGCCGATGGGGTGCTGAACGCCTGCTACAATTGCGTCGACCGGCATCTGCCCGAAAAGCAGAATGATGTTGCCCTGATCTGGGAGGGGGATGACCCATCCGTCGACAGGAAAGTCACCTACGGTCAGTTGCACGATGAGGTGCGATGCTTTGCCAACGTCCTGAAGGACATGGGCGTCAGGAAGGGTGACCGGGTCACCATCTATCTGCCGATGATCGTCGAGGCGGCCTACGCCATGCTCGCCTGCGCGCGGATCGGCGCGGTGCATTCCGTCGTGTTCGGTGGCTTCTCGCCCGATTCCATCGCCGGCCGGATCGAGGACTGCCGGTCGGAATGGGTCATCACCGCGAATGAGGGGCTGCGCGGCGGCAAGGCCATTCCGCTGAAAGCCAATGTCGACAAGGCGCTCGAGAAGGTTTCAGGCGTGACCGGCGTGCTGGTCGTCCGCCACACCGATGCGAACGTTGCCATGAAGGATGGCCGCGACCACTGGCTTCACGAGGCTGCGAAGGGCGTCAATCTCGATTGTCCGTGCGAACCCATGCAGGCCGAAGATCCGCTCTTCATTCTCTATACTTCGGGATCGACCGGAAAGCCGAAAGGCGTGCTGCACACGACCGGCGGCTACATGGTCTGGGCGTCGATGACGCATGAATACGTGTTCGACTACCGCCCGGGAGAAATCTACTGGTGCACCGCCGATGTGGGCTGGGTCACCGGCCACACCTACATCGTTTATGGCCCCCTCGCGAACGGAGCCACGACGCTCATGTTCGAGGGCATCCCGACTTATCCCGGCCCGGACCGCTTCTGGCAGGTGGTCGACAAGCACAAGGTGGAAATTTTCTACACCGCCCCGACGGCGATCCGCGCACTCGAGCGTCTTGGCGATGCGCATGTGAAGAAGCACTCGCGCCAGTCCCTGCGACTGCTCGGCACGGTCGGCGAGCCGATCAATCCGGCGGCCTGGACCTGGTATTGGGACGTCGTCGGCGACAAGCGGTGCCCGGTCGTCGACACCTGGTGGCAGACCGAAACCGGCGGGGCCCTGATCACCCCCCTGCCCGGCGCGACCGATCTGAAGCCCGGATCGGCCTCGACACCGATGTTCGGCATTCAGCCCGACCTCGTCGACGCCGAAGGCAATTTCATCAAGGGCGCGGCCAGCGGCAATCTGGTCCTGAAGACCTCCTGGCCCGGTCAGATGAGGACGGTCTATGGCGACCATCAGCGCTTCATCGACACCTATTTCTCGACCTATCCCGGCCTCTACTTCACCGGCGACGGCGCGCGCCGCGACGAGGACGGGTATTGGTGGATCACCGGCCGGGTGGATGACGTGATCAACGTGTCCGGCCACCGGCTCGGCACGGCCGAGATCGAGAGCGCGCTCGTCGCCCATCCGAAAGTCGCGGAAGCGGCCGTCGTCGGCTTCCCGCACGACATCAAGGGTCAGGGAATCTACTGCTACGTCACCCTGAACCAGGATGCGGAGTCGGACGCCGCGCTCGAAAAGGAGCTTCGCCAGTGGGTTCGTGACGATATCGGCCCGATCGCTTCACCCGATGCGATCCAGTTCGCCCCGTCCCTGCCCAAGACGCGCTCAGGCAAGATCATGCGCCGCATTCTGCGCAAGATCGCGGAAGGCGAGTTGAACAGCCTGGGGGACACAACGACGCTTGCCGAACCCGGTGTGGTCGACGACCTCGTCGCAAACCGGAAATCGGTCTGACATCGAAGCCCTTGCGGCGCACGAATTGCAGGCGATACTGAAGCCCTGATCTCGAGAGGAAGTGTTCCGATGCGTCTGCCCGTACTCGCCGCCCTGGCCCTTATGCCGCTCGCCGGATGCGCGACAACCGAGACCGGACCGGTCGAACCGCAATGCCGTGCGCCGAACGCGCAGGAATTCGAGATCTTCCGCGCCATCGTTGCGCGCGACCGGCAGACGCTGATCCGCAATTCGGCGCAGGGACCGGCGCGCAGCGCACTGATCGCGCAAGATCCTTACGCCAGCGGACATATGTGGGGCTCGCAGGGCTATACCAGCGGAACCCTGCTCGGGATCCTGTCGGACCCGCCGCTCTGCGTGATCGACCTGCCGACGCTGACGCCGGAGTCCCGGCGTTCGATCGCCGTCTATTCGCAGGCGCGCTACAACCAGCTCCGTCCGACCGTGCCCGTAGTCCCGGAAACCGGATATCAGCCCTACGGCTACCATCGCCGCGACTACATCGAGTGCGAGTTCGTCAACACCGCCGAAGGCTGGCGCATGTCGGATTTGTGCGCGCTGGTGACGGCCCAGTCCCCGACCGGCTGATTGTCCTTCGAACGCTTGAGACCGGTTGCGCCGCGTCCGGTGAAATGCAGGATAGCGCGACACGTTGGACAAATGGCCACCGCAGCAATGCGGGGTGGGAGGCAATTTAATGACGACCCGTATCTTTCTCGCAGCGCTGATGACCGGCGCGGCGCTCGCCGCCTGTTCCGAACCCGTGGGCGATGTTGACCCGGCGGCGGATGAAACCGCCGACGCGGCCATGAATGACGCGACCGAGACGGCAATGGCGGACGATGGCAGCTGCGCGGCGCTCTATGAAGGCCGCGGCAGCGACAACCCGCCCATGCCGTTTTCCGACGAGGCCCTGGCCAATACCGACACCTCGCGGCCCGAGGCGTGCGACACGTCGCCGGAAATCACCGGCGCGGACATGGCCTGGCGCATCCAGACTCTGGCCTCGGACGAATTCGCGGGCCGCGCACCGTCGACGCCCGGCGGACGCGCCGCCAGCCAGTGGATTGCCGACGAATTCGCCCGCATGGGCCTTGAACCGGCCGGTGATGACGGGACCTACTTCCAGCGCGTTCCGCTGGTTGAAGCGACACTCGACACCTCGACTGCCGAAGTCGACATCACGGTCGACGGCACACCGATGGAACTCGAGATCGGAAACGATATCGTGTTCTGGACCAAACGCCTGAATGGCCGCCAGGAAATCGACGCGTCCGACCTCGTCTTCGTCGGATACGGCATCGTCGCACCGGAATATGGCTGGAACGACTATGAAGGCCTCGACATGACGGGCCGGACGGCGGTCATTCTCGTCAACGATCCCGGATATGCCACGGGCGACCCGGACCTCTTCAACGGCAACGCCATGACCTATTACGGCCGCTGGACCTACAAGTATGAAGAGGCCATGCGGCAAGGTGCGGCCGGGGCGATCGTCATCCACCAGACCGAGCCGGCCAGCTATGGCTGGCACGTCGTCGCCGGATCCTGGCAAGGGGCTCAATACGATCTTGAAACCGAAACCGCCAATGACCGGGCCGCTCTCGAAGGCTGGATCACCGAAGACGTCGCGCGCGAACTGTTCGCCGCGACGGGTCTGGACTTCGACACCCTGACCGCCGCCGCACACGAGCGCGGGTTCGAGGCGGTTCCGATGGACGGTGCCGTTCTCGACGCCGCTTTCGACACGGAGATCAATCGCCTTGAATCCCGCAATGTTGCGGGTGTGGTTCCCGGCACGCAGCGCCCCGACGAATACGTCCTCTACATGGCCCACTGGGACCATCTGGGGCAGACGGTGACGCTCAATAGCGCAGACGGCATCTACAATGGCGCGGTCGACAACGCGACCGGCACGTCGGCGGTCATGGAAATCGCGGAGATGATGGCGGGGAACCCGTCGGAACGCAGTGCGCTGTTCGTGTCGGTGACACTCGAGGAGTCAGGCCTGCTTGGTTCTGCGTACTTCGGCGAACACCCTCTGGTCCCCCTCGATCAGATCGTCGGCGGCATCAATATGGACGGCATGTTGCCCACGGGACCGACCAGTGACGTTGTGGTCATCGGCTATGGCTCGTCGGAGCTGGAAGACATTCTCGCCGACGCCGCAGCCGAACAGGACCGCACGCTGGCCCCCGACCCGAACCCGGCCGCCGGGTATTTCTACCGCTCTGACCATATCTCGCTCGCCAAGCTCGGCGTGCCGATGCTCTATGCCGATGGGGGTTCAACCCATGTCGAATACGGGGCGGCCTTCGGCGAGGAGATCGATGGGGCTTACCGGGCCCGCGCCTATCACAACTTCGATGACGAGTTCTCTTATAACTGGGATTTCGACGCCCTGGCCCGCGATGCCCGGCTCATGGGTGACGTCGGTCAGCGCATCGCCAATTCCAGCGACTGGCCGAACTGGTATGACGGCAATGAATTCCGGGCCCTTCGCGACGCCATGATGGCGGGCGACGGCGCGGACGCCGGGGATTCCGGCGAAGAATAACGGAGCAGCGGCGTGGCGGATCTGACGGAAATCAAATCCGCCGCGCCTCAATTGCCGGTCGGAGACCTTCAGCGGTCACTCGACTTCTATGCGAGCCACCTGGGCTTCCGCACGGTGGATATCTGGCCGGAAAACGCCCCCACAGAGGCGCTCGTCTCGAAAAACGAGGCGCATCTCCGCCTGGTTGAGGAGTCAGACCCTCAAGGCGATCCCCGCGGCGAAGCCACCGTGACGATCCAGGTTGACAATGCCAGCGGGCTTTACGGCCTTCTGAACGACACGGTCGTGATGGAAGAGAGCCTTGGCTGGTCGCCTGACGGACGGCGCTACTTCGCCTTCCGCGACCCGGATGGCCATCGCATTGTCTTCATCGATATGGCCTGATCAGGCCTCGGCGGCCCGGCTCGCCTTCTTGCGCTCGTGCTCTTTCAGCCAGCGCTTGCGGATCCGGATGGACTTCGGCGTCACCTCGACCAGCTCGTCGTCATTGATGAATTCGAGCGCGAATTCCAGCGTGACCCGGATCGGCGGCGTCAGCACGACGGCCTCGTCCGCGCCCGCCGCCCGGATATTGGTCAGCTGCTTGCCCTTGGTCGGGTTCACGGCGAGATCGTTGTCGCGGCTGTGGATGCCCAGCACCATGCCTTCGTATACGTCCGTGGCATGCCCGATGAACATGCGGCCACGTTCCTGAAGGTTCCAGATCGCGTAGGCGAGCGCTTTTCCGTCCACCATCGAGATCAGTGCACCATTGTGACGCTGCCCGATCTCGCCCGGCGTCCGCGGCGCGAAACGGTCGAACGTGTGATACATCAGACCCGCGCCGGACGTCGCCGTCATGAACTCCGACCGGAAGCCGATCAGACCGCGCGTCGGGATGTTGTAGTCGAGGCGCACACGCCCCTGCCCGTCCGGAACCATGTTCTTCAGCTCGCCGCGGCGTTCGCCGAGCTTTTCCATGATCGCGCCCTGGCTCTCCTCCGGCAGGTCGACGACCAGCGTCTCCCACGGCTCATGGATCTCGCCATCGACTTCCTTGGTCACCACGCGCGGACGCGAAATGGCCAGCTCGAATCCTTCGCGGCGCATCGTCTCGATCAGGACTGACAGGTGAAGCTCACCACGGCCGGAAACGCGGAACTTGTCGGCGTCATCCAGCTGCTCGACGCGCAGCGCCACATTGTGGATCAGCTCGCGGTCCAGCCGATCCTTGATGTTACGGCTGGTGACGAACTTGCCTTCCCGGCCGGCAAACGGGGAATCGTTCACCTGGAAGGTCATGGCGATGGTGGGCTCGTCGACCGTCAGTGGCGGCAGCGCCTCGACCTTGTCGGGATCGCACAGCGTGTCGGAGATGCTCAGGGGATCAAGGCCGGTGAAGGTCACGATATCGCCTGCGCTGGCGGAGGGCATTTCCACCCGCTCGAGGCCGTGGAACCCGAACACCTGCAGCACCTTGCCCTTGCGGGTTTTCCCGTCCGATCCAATCACCGTGACGGTCTGGTTGCGGGTCAGCGTTCCGCGACGGATGCGGCCGATACCGATCACGCCGGTAT
Organism: Alphaproteobacteria bacterium; assembly: GCA_016124205.1. Taxonomy (GTDB): domain Bacteria; phylum Pseudomonadota; class Alphaproteobacteria; order Caulobacterales; family Maricaulaceae; genus Hyphobacterium. Next base: position 173,247 of record WGOD01000001.1, on the reverse strand, counting down.
AGCTGGAATAGTCGAGCGCCGAGACCTGAAGCTGAAGCGGACCGTCGACATCCACCGGCGGCGGCGGGCAACGGTCGACGATCATCTGAAACAGCGCATTCATGTCGCCGTCCCGCGCGTCGCTGTCGAGGCTGGCCCAGCCCTGCAGCGCCGATGCGTAGACCACGGGGAAGTCGAGCTGCTCGTCGGTTGCGCCGAGGCGATCAAACAGGTCGAAAGTCTGGTCAACAACCCAGTCCGGACGCGCGCCCGGCCGGTCGACCTTGTTCACGACCACGATCGGATTGAGACCGCGTTCCAGCGCCTTGCGGGTCACGAAGGCCGTCTGCGGCATCGGACCGTCGACCGCGTCGACCAGAAGCAGGACTGAATCGGCCATCGACAGGACGCGCTCCACCTCGCCGCCGAAATCGGCGTGACCGGGCGTGTCGATGATGTTGATCCGCCAGTCGCCCCAGGTCACGGCCGTGTTCTTGGCCAGAATGGTGATCCCGCGCTCTTTTTCGAGATCGTTGGAATCCATCATCCGTTCGGACACTTCGGCGCGCTCGCCGAGCGTGCCCGACTGCTTGAGCAGCTGATCGACCAGCGTGGTCTTGCCATGGTCGACGTGCGCCACGATGGCGATATTGCGCAAACGGTCAGCAGAAACGGACATGGGATACGGAGCTCCGGCGGGGGAAGAGGCGGCGCCCTATTACAGGCGTCTGCCCCTTATGGCCAGCGAACTCCTCTGTCCATTAACGCAGAGCCGGTTCCTCTTCGCCGCCGACGTCTTCGAACAGGCCGGAAACCGCACGGGATGCATATCCGCGAAGACGCTGCGCGGTCGCCGCCAGGCCGAACGCGCCGAAAATCACCAGAAGCATCGCCAACCCGCCCGCAAGCACGGAAAAGCGCAGTGCGCGCCCGACAATCGCGGTCGCCGGCCGGACATTGACGTAGTGCCAGCCCGGGGCGTCGATCCGGGCGAAGGAAACAACGGAACCGTTGTAGATCAGCGCACCATAGGACCGGCCGTCGGCTTCGATCGAAGCGAGAATGCCGCTGGCATCAACCTGCGCATTCGCCGTCGCCATGGCGTCGGGCGTGAGCGCGTCGAGGGTCATCAGGCTGCGGTGGGCGATCACGTCGCCATTGGCGTTCAGCACAAAGCTCGTCGTGCCTTCCGGTGCCTCGACAACGGCCTGGGACAGCCAGGTATGCAGATAGATCGAGTTTCCGAACGCGCCGAGATGCTCGCCCCGCGCCCTGACGGGAGACCCGCAAGCACTGGAAACCGCAGGACCGCCGCGCTGGTAGACGACATTTTCCAGTCCGGTACAGACCATTTCGCCGATGCCGTTGTTTTCCGGCCGCATCATCGCCGCGAATTCCAGCGCCTGGATGTCGAAATCTGCCGGCGCGGTAACGCGATAGAATTCAAGCCGGTCATCGCGGGTCGGCGCGTAGATCACCAGCGAGTTGCTGGGTGTGAAGAAATAGAAATTATCGACCCGGCCGCGCATCCCAGCCCCGAATTCGTGCACGGTCTGGAAGGCTGCAATGAGCAAGCGTTTCTCCGGTTCGCTCAGCCCCTCACCGCGCTGGATGAACGCGCCCATGCCTTCGACATAGGCCCCGCCCGCGGTGCGGTATCCGTCGAAATACTCCGGAGCGCTACGGCGCGTGCCGTCCTCGCGCAGCGGGAAAAGCCGGTCGAACGCGCGGTCGACATCCATGCCTTCAAGCGCAGCGAAGCACTGCATCAGCACCGAGTCGGCCGCTTCATGGTCAATCCGGATATCGTCGAACAGCCGCGATTGCGTCTCGGCCTGTTCGGCAATGACGCGCTCTGCCGACCGCAATGCCCAGTCCTGCCCGTTTTGCCGGGTCAGCATGAACACGCCGCCGCCAATCACGAGGCCCGACACCAATGCAACAGAGACGACCAGAAGAATCCCGGAAATGAATCCCGGCGTTCGGAAAGACACCATGTTTTTCACCACCACACCCTTTGCGGGCTTTTGTTCAGCGCGAACCTAGGCAAGAGGCGTAAACAAAGATTTCATCGTGAACGTCGGATTGCAGTGAACGGCGTTTGAGGCGAGCCGCAGCAATCGCTTGATTATCGCCCCCGGCATTGGGTAAGGAACGCGCCTGCCGGAGAGGTGGCCGAGAGGTCGAAGGCGGCGGTTTGCTAAACCGTTGTACGGTCAAAAGCCGTACCGTGGGTTCGAATCCCATCCTCTCCGCCATACCACTCTATTTTCGACATATGAATCAATATTTTATTGAATCATCACTCTCAGGACCCCAGCAACCACCCAAGCGTTTTGCTTTGATTGTTGTAAGTTTTCTGGCTCACCGGACTCATCAAAAGAGCGAAATGATTCCGTTCAGGAGATCCACATCTTTCTCTTTTGAGCGATTCTGGTTGCCTTTTCGGCAGCTAGCGTCTCAAGCCCCGTCACTATTAACGTCTCATCAGGTGACCTGCGGCCCTCTTGTCCCTCGCTTATTTCGAGAGTCCAAGCTTCTCCATGCGCTTTTGGGACCGTGCGCCTAGTACGAAACAAGGGGGCTGCTGGAACGCAGTGCCGCGGGAAATCCAATTCCCTCTGGCCTCTCACCAGAACGCCATGCTTATCTTCCACCTAGACGTGCCGGTCCGATGACAGGGATTCGTCGCGTGTGCCTGATCGGGGGAGAACGAGCCGAACGTGGCAGGGGAAAAGCTGACAGAAACCGAGGTGCGCACGCGCTTCATCACGCCCGCCATCAAGGCGGCGGGATGGGCCGAAGACCGGATTCGCGAGGAGCTCTATTTCACCAAAGGCCGCGTCATCGTGCGCGGCAAGCTGAAGACACGCGGCAAGCCGTCGAAAGCCGACTACGTCCTCACCCACGCACCGCATGTTCATCTCGCTGTGGTCGAAGCCAAGGACAATACGCACGGTATGGCCGACGGCATGGGCCAGGCCCTGCGCTATGCCGAGGCGCTCGACGCCCCCTTCGCCTTTTCCTCAAATGGCGACGGCTTCGTGATGCACGACCGAACCGGGGCGCCTACCCCGATGGAGCGCGAGATCGCGCGATCGGACTTCCCCTCGCCCGAAACCCTCTGGCAGGCCTACCGGCGCTGGAAGGGGCTCGACACCGAAGCGCGCGCCGAAACCTTCACAAGGCGCTATCACGACGACGGATCAGGCAAGAGCCCGCGCTATTATCAGGTCAACGCGATCAATGCCGCGACCGCCGCCATCGCCCGCGGGCAGGACCGCATCCTGCTCGTCATGGCGACCGGCACGGGCAAGACCTACACCGCCTTCCAGATCATCCACCGGCTGTGGAAGGCCAAGGAAAAGAAGCGCATTCTGTTCCTCGCGGACCGCAACATCCTCGTTGACCAAACGATGGTGAACGACTTCCGCCCCTTCGCCGGGGCGATGGCCAAGCTGTCGACGAAGTCGAAGACGATCGAGCGCGACGACGGCGAGGCCGTGTCCCTGACGACAGCGGTCGATTCCGCCCGTCGGATCGATACCTCCTACGAGATCTATCTGGGGCTCTATCAGGCCCTGACCGGCCCGGAAGAGCGCCAGAAACTCTTCAAGGAACTGTCGCGCGACTTCTTCGACCTCATCGTGATCGACGAATGCCACCGGGGCAGTGCGGCCGAGGACAGCGCCTGGCGGGAAATCCTCGAATACTTCGATGCGGCGACCCAGATCGGCCTGACGGCCACGCCGAAGGAAACCGAATACGCCTCGAACATCGAGTATTTCGGCGAGCCGGTTTACGCCTACACGCTGAAGCAGGGTATCGAGGACGGCTTCCTCGCGCCCTACAAGGTGATCAAGCTTCACATCGACAGCGACATCGAAGGCTACCGGCCCGAGCCTGGCGCGCGCGACCGTCACGGCGAAGAGATCGAGGACCGGATTTACAATGCCCGCGATTTCGACCGCGTCCTCGTTATCGACGAGCGCACACAGCTCGTCGCTCAGAAGGTCACGCAATTCCTGAAGGAAAGCGGCGACCGGATGGCCAAGACCATCGTCTTCTGCGTTGACGAAGAACATGCCGCCCGCATGCGACAGGCTCTGGTCAACGAAAATGCCGACCTCGTGGCCAAGGACCACCGGTACGTCATGCGCATCACCGGGTCAGACCCGGAGGGCAAGGCCCAGCTCGACAATTTCATCGACCCGGAATCGCCCTACCCGGTCCTCGTCACGACGTCGCGGCTGCTTTCCACTGGTGTGGATGCCCAGACCTGCCGCCTGATCGTGCTCGACCGCCTGGTCGGTTCGATGACCGAATTCAAGCAGATTGTCGGGCGCGGTACGCGCATCCACGAGGAAACCGGCAAGCTCTATTTCACCCTTATGGACTTCCGCGGTGCGACCGCGCACTTCGCCGACCCGGACTTCGATGGCGATCCGGTTCAGATCTACGAACCGAAAGCAGGCGACCCGGTTGACCCGCCCGAACCCGACGACGGAACGCCGCCGGGGTGCAGCGAAAGCGAAGCGCCCTGGACCGGGGAAACAACAGGGACAGAGGAAGACGGGGATAGCGGGGTTCACATCCCGCCCAACGGCAAGCGGCCGATCCGGAAGCTCTATGTCGACGGGGTTGAGGTCCGCATTCTTGCCGAGCGCGTCGAATATCTCGACCGAAATGGCAAGCTCGTCACCGAGAGCCTCAAGGACTATACGCGCCGCCGCCTGCGCGACGAGTTCGACAGCCTCGACGCCTTCCTGCGCCGCTGGTCAGAGACCGATCGCAAGTCGGCCATTGTCGAAGCACTGGCCGAGGAGGGCGTGCTGCTCGACGTGCTCGAAGAGGTCGCCGGAAAGGATCTCGATCCGTTCGACCTGATCTGCCATGTCGCGTTCGACCGTCCGCCCCTGACACGGCGGGAACGCGCGGAAAACGTCCGTAAGCGCGATGTCTTCGCACGCTACGGGCCGGAGGCCCGCACCGTGCTCGACGCCCTGCTCGACAAATATGCCGAGGACGGCGTGCTCGATGTCGACGACGTAAAAGTCCTCGACCTCAATCCGCTGCGGAGCATGGGGACGAAGGTCGAGCTGATCCGCCGCTTCGGCGGCAAGGACGGGTTCCTGGCGGCGACCAATGCGCTTCAGGCAGCGCTCTATGAGGAAGCCGTGTCGTGAAGAGAGTTGGCGAGAAAGAACTTTATGTTTTTACCGAGAATGGATTCAAACGCGGAAGCAATGATTTCGCCAGAAAAGATGCTGGATACTACGTCAGCAATTACGGGGAATTAGTTAGTAACATATCCGAAATTCAATATAGCAACCGAGATTATGTATTTTTATTTAGGGGTCAGAATGGCGATTACGCGGACGAGAGGGGCCTCACCACCATTAAACCGTCCATGTACAGAAACTATAGCCCCAGCAAAGGACTGGTATTTGATAGGGATAAAATAATACAAAACTCAAAACACCTAGAAATGTGCGAGGCAAAACTGATAGAAAAATTCAGCGATGTGTATGGTTCACGCAACGAATTTTTACACGACCTAAAAAGAAATGAAATACTGAGATGGTCAATACTTCAGCATTATGAAATTTGCAAAACACCACTTTTAGATGTCACAAGCTCTTTGTCAGTAGCATGTAGTTTTGCCAGCATATCAATTAACAAAAACAAATCTGAGAGCGAATCCGATTTTGCACACATTATGGTACTTGCCGTACCTGCCCTCACAGGAGGGGCAAGTGTTTTTGCAGATGAAGGGTTTCAAGTCCTTCGCCTCAGTAATTTCTGTCCCCCTAGCGCGGCTCGACCGCACTGGCAGGAAGGTTACCTCATTGGGCCCTACCCTACATTCCGACCCACACGAAGAGCCGAGTTAAATAGAGGTGATGATGTTGAGTGCGCTGTGCGATTGGTGGCTAAATTCAATTTCAATGTAGATAGCTTCTGGAAAAAAAGCAGGACCCACCGAAAGCTGCCGAAATCCGCGCTTTTCCCGAACCGATCCGACCCTCTTTTTCGGCCTATGAGCGACCTCCGGCGGGAGTGTCAATGAACGAATACCTATCCGACACGTCTCTAAGGGGCATTCTTCGCAATGGTACCGGTATCTCTGGTACCCAACGTGGGCTCGAGCAGATCTGTCTTTTCGGCGGCAAGGACGGGTTTCTGGCCGCGACCAATGCGCTTCAGGCTGCGCTCTATGAGGAGGCCGTGTCTTGAGCGGGAAACGTTCGGCAGGTGCTCAACTAATCGGACAGCTCGAATCCCTTCGAGACGACCAGCATGCGTTGGAACGCATCTCCCGCGAATTCGGCCGGTTCAACCTGTTCCGCGTCCTGCGTATTGCGCATCGAGAATTGCCACATTCAAACATGCTGGCCTGGCTGTTCGACCCGGATGGTTCGCACGGCTTTGGCGCAGCATTTCTCGCGGCCTGGCTGAAGCGGTGCCTGAGGGATGGCGACCCGGTTGCCGCGAGACAGGCGGAGCGAGGTGACATCCGGTATGTCACGGTCGAGCGCGAGCGAAATCACATCGATATTCTCATTAACATCGCTTGGCGCGATGGTGCTCACTGGACCGTCTGCATCGAAAACAAGGTGGGTTCGACCCAAGGCGTCGACCAGTTGGTCCGGTATCGGCGGCTCGTGGAGAACACTTTCAAGGCGGCAACGAAACGGTTCTTCATCTTGCTCAGCCGCGATGGAGAGGAACCCGATGACGACGCGTATCTGGTCGCGACTTATGGAGACGTCCTCCATGCACTCAGCGAGACGCTTTCTTCAATCCGTACGGGTGGAGCCGAGCGCGCTCTGACCGAGCAATACGCGGCGTTGCTGGAGGAGGAATTCATGCCGAATGACGAAGCTCGCAGGCTCGCTCGCGAGATCTACCGCAAGCACCGGGCAGCGATCGACTTCATTTTCGAGGAAAGACAGGCTCCGAAAAACGTCGCCGTCTCAGAACTCAATCGGCTCTTCTCCGAATCTGCGGTGGAACTCGGCCTGTCGATGGAGTCTGAAGGGGGGCTGATCGTTCGATTTTGTCCAAAGCAATGGGATCTCGAGCAAAACCGTGATCATCATTGCTGGGGTGGGAATAATCGCCGCGTTCTGTGCGAACTCACGCTGACCAGAAAGAACCTCGGGCTTGATATCGTTTGCTCTAATCCACCTAGGGACTGGGCCGATCGGGTTTGGTCGACGGCATCAGAGTTTCCGTTCCGTCGCTCCGGAAGGCGGGGCGATGTCTGGTTCAAACCTCACCGGATCGATTTTCAACTTCTGACCGAAGCCGCCGAAGAGCGGGATCCGGATGACTTCGCTGCGGAGGCCTTTGAGAAAGCCAAAGCGGAGATGAAATCCGACGAATTCCAGAACGTGATGGACATCATGCGAAAGTTCATTCTCGAACTCCCGGCCGAATCCTGACTCATTCGCGTCCAGTCCATCTGAAAGGCTCAGGCATGACCGTCCGCACCACCGTCAAATCCATCCAGGACATCATGCGCAAGGATGCTGGCGTCGATGGCGACGCGCAGCGCATCTCCCAGCTCTGCTGGCTGTTCTTCCTGAAGATCATCGACGACCAGGACCAGGAGCTCGAACTCGACAGCGAGGACTATCTCTCGCCCGTCCCCTACCGTTTCCAGTGGCGCAACTGGGCCGCCGATCCGGAAGGCATGACGGGCGACACCCTGCTCGCCTTCGTCAATGACGATCTCTTCCCGGCGCTCAAATCTTTGTCGCTCGACGGTCGCAACCGCGCCCGCTGCCAGGTCGTACGCTCGGTCTTCGAGGACGCCTACAACTACATGAAGTCGGGCCAGCTGCTGCGCCAGGTGATCAACAAGATCAACCTCATTGACTTCAACACGCTGGCCGACCGCCAGCATTTCGGCGAGATCTACGAGCAGATCCTCAACGACCTGCAATCGGCCGGCAATGCCGGAGAGTATTACACGCCGCGCGCCGTCACGGCCTTCATGGTCGACCGGATCGACCCGAAGCCGGGCGAAACGCTGTTCGACCCCGCCTGCGGCACCGGCGGCTTCCTCACTTGCGCCATCCGGCACATGCGTGATCGCTCCGTGCACAAACCGGAGGACGAGGCGCGCATGCAGGCGGCCCTGCGCGCGGTGGAGAAGAAACCCCTGCCCCACATGCTGGCGGTCACCAACATGCTGCTCCACGGCATCGCGGACGCCAGCTTCGTGAAGCACAACAACACGCTGGCCCGCCCCTACATCTCCTGGGGTCAGGCCGACCGGGTCGACATCGTCCTCACCAACCCGCCCTTTGGCGGCAAGGAGGAGGACGGGATCGAATCCAACTTCCCGCAGGCCTGGCGCACGCGGGAAACGGCCGACCTCTTCCTCGCCCTGATCATCCGCCTCCTGAAACCCGGCGGCCGCGCGGCCGTGGTCCTGCCCGACGGCTCGCTCTTCGGCGAGGGCGTGAAGACCCGGCTCAAGGAACACCTGATGGAGGAATGCAATCTCCACACCATCGTGCGCCTGCCGAACTCGGTCTTCCGCCCCTACGCCTCGATCGGCACGAACCTGCTCTTCTTCGAGAAGGGCGCGCCCACGCGGGACATCTGGTTCTGGGAACATCAGGTGCCCGAGGGGCAGAAGGCCTATTCGATGACGAAGCCGATCCGGCTCGAACACCTGGCCGACTGCGCGGACTGGTGGGGTGGGCCGCACCGCGAGGGGCGGGTGGAAACCGAGCGCGCCTGGAAGGTCAGCGCGGAGGACGTGAAGGCCCGCGGCTACAACCTCGACATAAAGAACCCCCACACCGTGGCCGAGGATCACGGCGATCCCGAAGCGCTGCTGAAGGATCTGTCCGCCGCCGAGGCTGACGTCGCGGCCATCCGTGACCAGTTGAAGGCCATTCTCACCGAGGCCCTCACCCGATGAAGGCCGACCGACTGCTCGCCCTCTATGAGAAAGTCGCCGAGGCTCCCGACGCTATCGCCCGCCTCCGCCGCTTCGTGCTGGACCTCGCCGTGCGCGGGAAGCTGATCGAACAGGACCCGGCCGACGAACCCGCGTCGGAATTGCTGAAGCGGATCGCGGCGGAGAAGGCGCGGTTGATGACGGCGGGGGAGATCAGGAAGCCGAAACCGACTGAGCCCATTCAACCGGACGACGTGCCCTTCGAGTTGCCCCGCTCATGGCGATGGGTCCGACTTTCTGACATCCTCACAAAGCTCACCGACGGCACGCATCATTCCCCGCCGAACGGACCGGAAGGCGACTTTCTCTACATCACGGCAAAGAACATCAAAGACGACGGCGTAAAGCTTGACGATGTCTCCTATGTTTCAAGCAAGGTCCATGAGGAAATCTACGCACGCTGCAACCCCGAACCCGGCGACATCCTTTACATCAAGGACGGGGCGACTACCGGGATCGTCACTGTCAACGACCTGAAAGAGCCCTTCAGCATGTTGTCGAGCGTGGCGCTTCTGAAGCTGCCACCATGCATCTACAATCAGCTCATCGTCCGTTTCTTGCGGTCACCGTTTTTCTACGAGCAGATGCGCAGCTTCATGAAAGGAGCCGCGATAACTCGGGTCACGCTGAAGCGCATGGGGCCGGCTTTGCTCCCCCTCCCACCCCTCGCCGAGCAGCGGCGGATCGTGGCGAAGGTGGAGGAGCTGATGGCGCTGCTGGACCGGCTGGAGGCGGCCCGCACCGCGCGCGAGGCCACCCGCGACCGGCTGACCGCCGCCAGCCTCGCCCGCCTGACCGCGCCGGAGACAGATCAGTCGGGTTTCGAGGAGAACGCCCGCTTCACCCTCGACGTGCTCCCCGCCCTCACCACCCGCCCCGACCAGATCAAACCCCTCCGCCAGACCATCCTCAATCTCGCCGTCCGTGGCAAACTGGTGGCCCAGGACCCGACCGACGAACCGGCTTCGGAGTTGCTGACGCGCATCCATGGCAACCGGATTCATAAGCGCAAGTTTGCCCAACTGAATTCAGAGGAGTTGGAAATTGAGCCTCCTTCACTTCCTTCCGGATGGTTATGGACCGTCGTTGATCAGACCGCAGCCGACGATAGTCGAGCGATTACGGACGGTCCCTTTGGATCGCAGTTGAAAACCGCTCACTACATCGAACGCCCGGGTTTTCGCGTGATCCGGCTACAGAATATCGCGGCTGGTCAGTTTCGCGACGAACACCGCTCATACATCAATGAGTCGAGATTCAAAGAGCTGGCAAACCACCATGTAGTGCCGGGAAATCTTGTAGTGGCTGGTCTGGTAGACCCGAATGTCCGTTGTTGCGAAGTGCCTGATAATATAGGCCCGGCTCTGGTGAAGGCGGACTGCTATCGTTTCGCGGTGCACCCCGACCTCGATCACCGGTTCGCGCTTCACTACCTCAACTCTCCGTTGGCGCAGGAGTTTGCCCTAACCCACCACCACGGGATGACACTCACTCGCATTGGTCTTGGGAATTTTCGGAAGCTGCCATTCCCACTCCCACCCCTCGCCGAACAACACCGCATCGTGGCCAAGGTCGATGCCCTCATGGCCCTCTGCGACCGGCTGGAGGCCGCCCTCACCACCGCCGACACCACAAGCACCCGCCTCCTCGAAGCCCTCCTTCACGAAGCGCTGGAACCGGCCAATGACGCCATGGAGGCGGCAGAGTGAGGTCCTACCGGAACCAGCTAATCTTTCACCCGGTCGGACAAGGCGGTTTTATCACCGGTCAGCTGTTCGATCACCGATCAGGCGCGTTCGACCCCGAAGACCTCAAGCTGACATACGTCTATGACTGCGGAAGCGAGCCCCATCAGGGGACGCTTAACAGAGTTATAGACAAATTCGCTAATACCGCGCTGACCACGACAATCGACATTCTGACGATTTCACATTTCGACGCCGATCATCGCAACGGGCTCTCCCGGTTGCTGAACCGATTTCATGTCAAGCTGGTCCTGCTTCCCTATGCTCCGCTCGACGTGCGTCTCGCCGACTCTATGGCGGGTGGGGCGGGCGGTGGAGATACTCATTTCGCGCGCAATCCCACCCAATTTATCATGGAACGTGCTGAGCGCAGGGTAGACCGTATTGCCTATGTCAGAGGCTCCGGACCGGACGACAAGGGAGAGGAAGGTGAGCGCAGCCCAATCCTGATCTCGCTCGACGATGAGCCGGATCTAAGAGAAGGCGCACGGCCGGAGGTGCGCCGGCTCGATGAGTACGATCTCTCGCCTGAGAACCCTGAGGTTTACAGTGAGGCAGCGGCCGAGGGACTCACGCACTCTGCCGGCCGCACAACGATACTTCCGAGCAACTGCGTGCTTCTTAGCTCAATCTGGGAGTTCGCCCCCTATAACGATCAAAAATGGAAACCCAGACATCCTGAGGCATTCGCAGATGCTGTCGCGCGGCTGAGGGAAGACCTGACGCAGGCGCGCGGCCGCTCATCCTCGGCACTTTCGCAATTACGCAGACTCTACGACGAACAATTTGGCGATACTTCACCCGCCCGGAACCGGATATCGCTTTCCCTCTATACAGGTCCGAAATCGCACGCGACCGAACGAAATAACAGCGCTCTGACGTGGCGCTCGCTTCCCCAAGGGCCATTCACCCAGTTCGTGAATGATCGAGGAAAGTATGGCCAGCTTCTGACCGGTGACGCAGACTATAAAGTCCAAGCCTTCAAAAGGCTATGCAGACACCCGAGCTTTCGCGAACGCATTGAGCATATCGGTGTATTTCAAGCGCCTCATCACGGCTCACGGCACAACTGGCATAAGGGTCTGGCTGACAAGCTCAAGCCCGATGCGACGGTGTTCTGTGCAGACCCCAACTACATCTATGGGCACCCTGATATCGAAGTGCTCCACGATGTTCTCACTCGGCGAACCTTCCTTGCGAATGGACAGCAAGGCGTGGTGATCGACACCAAACTCAACTATCCAGATCAGCTAAGGCTCTGACCCCATGCTCAACGCCCAGAAACCCGACCACATCTCGCTGCAGACGCTGCTCCAACGCCTGCGTGAAGGACGCTACGTCGTGCCGGATTTCCAGCGCGATTTCGAATGGCAGCCCTGGGATATCAGCAATCTCGTGAGCAGTGTTTTCCGGGATTACTACATCGGCTCCCTTCTACTCTGGCGCGGCAAGCCGGATAATTTCGGTGCGCTATCCTGCGAGCCCCTGTTCGGCCGCCCGAAGAAGGGCGAACCTGGCTATGACGAGGCGTCGCGCGAATTCATCGTGCTCGATGGCCAGCAACGCCTGACCGCTCTCCATTATGCTTTCGTTGCCCCGAACGAAGCCTTGCCCAACCGCAGGAACCGGGCCGTCTATTACGTTTACGTCGATCGGTTCATGGACCCGGCGGCCGAGGAGAATGCTTTTTCATACGACTGGGTCGGCCGGCAGATGCGGGCCCTTCTGGAGGATGACCAGGCGCAGTTCGCGAGCCATTTTTTCCCGTGCCGTCTTCTCGGCCAGAGCGACATGTTCCCGCTCTATCGCTGGCTGGAAGGCTATCAGAACTACTGGAAAGCCAAGGCCGAAAGCGCGGAGGCAAACGGAGACGAAAAAGGCGCACAAGAGGCCCGGCGCCACGCCGACAACGCAGTCGCCTTCGGCACGCATGTGCAAGCCATTTATGGCCAGTACCAGATTTCCTATGTCGAACTCGACCGGGAACTCGCGCTCGACAAGGTTTGCGACATCTTCACCCAGATCAACAGCCGCGGCGTTCAGCTCGACGTATTCGACCTGATGAACGCACTGTTGAAACCAAAGGGCCTGCAGCTGCGCTTCATGTGGCGCGAGGCGGCAGACCGGTTGTCCTTCCCCGACGCGAAGAAGATGAATGTCTACGTGCTGCAGGTGATGTCGATCCTGCGCCAGTATTATTGCTCGCCGCGTTATCTCTACTACCTCCTTCCGGGCGAGAAAAAACCCGTTCGCCAGCCTGACGGCTCGCTCGAGCGGGAAGTTCTTGTGCCCGACGAGCACGACTTCAAGCAGCGGTGGGACCATGCGGTCGATGCGCTCGCGCGGACGATCGAGCGGCTGCGTCACCCGCAGGAATTCGGTGCCGTCTCGCCCCGCTTCATCCCCTACGTCTCGATCCTGCCGACCTTTGCCGCGCTCGGCGCCCACGCGGCCGATCTGCCGGCGGCAAAGCAACTCGGTGCCGAGCGCAAGATCCGTCACTGGTATTGGGCTTCGGTCTTCCTGAGCCGGTATTCCGGGTCTGTTGAATCCACAGCGACACGCGACTTCCAGGATGTGCGCAGCTGGATCGAGGACGACGCTGCAATCCCGGCGGCCGTGACCGATTTCAATCGCAGCTTCCGCCAGATCGATTTCCGCAGCCATGTCAAATCAGGCCAGTCGATTTACAACGCGGTCTTCAATCTCTTCGTCCTGGCGGGCGCGCGCGACTGGGTAACCGGGGAAATGCCGCCGACCGATCAGCTCGACGATCATCACATTGTTCCTGTCAGCTGGAAGCTTTTGAAAAAGGATCAGAACACCTCGGTGCACACCATCCTCAACCGAGCACCGCTAACCTCCAAGACCAATCGCCATGTCATCCGCGACCGGTTGCCCAACGCCTACCTGCCTGAATTGATCGCAGAGAACGGCGAAGCGCGCGTTCGACAAATCTTGGAAAGCCATTTCATCTCGGCCAAGGGACTCGAAATCCTGCTGCGAAACCCGTTCACACCCGAGGACTACGAGGCCTTCCTGACCGAAAGGCAGCGAACAATTTTCGACGCCATCGAAAATCTCGTGATCAAGGAACGGATGGACCTGACCCCGGTCATGCGCGACCTCGACGAGGCCGTCGAACGGGTCGAGAAGCGGCTGCGTGCATTGATCGCCGAGCGCCTCGGCAACGATCCCGATAGTTTGCCCGATCATGTACGACAGAAGATCGATGAACGGCTAACCCGTGAAGAGAAGAAAAACCCGGCTTTCGAGATCGAAGCGTACGAAAACCTGTTGTCGAAACTCGAATTCGCCGACCTCCGCGAACTGGAGCAGACCATTGTCGCAAAGGCCGTCTGGCCGGACTTCACCGACACATTCGTGAACAAGGAAACGCTGATCGCCAAATTTGGTCAGCTAGCCTCTTTGCGAAACGGCATCGCCCATTCCCGAACCGTCGACACGGTTACCCGCCAGGAAGGCGATGCGGCTATCAAGTGGTTCGATCAGGTGATCGGAAGTTAAGGAACTCCAGCGCGCTTGTATAAGGTTCGAACTTTAACCGAACCGGGAACGAACGGGCGGCCGCGAAGGACTCAAGCGAGGTCGCAGATCTCACGGCGCTGTTTCAGCGGCAGAAAAGGATTTGACGGAGAAGCCGAATTGATTGCGGACCTTATTGAAACTGTTCCAGACGATCTGCTCGATCAGTCAGGCAAGGTGTTCTACTCGGGTCGAGACGCCTTCCAGCCGGGGCGCCCTGTCTATGTCCTCGGATACAATCCCGGCGGCGCACCTGCGGACCGTCCCGGTGAAACGCTGCGCCAGAATATCGACGACGTGACAAGACGTCGCCCCGCCAACTGGTCAGCTTATCGCGACGAATGCTGGGGCGGAAAGCCCGCCGGCCGAGCGAAGTTCCAGCCTGTCATGTGCGACTTCCTCGAAAGCCTTGGCCTTGATCCAGGCGAAGTGCCCGCCAGTAATCTGATCTTCGTTCGCTCGTCCCGTGCGGCAGACCTCAATCACGCCCATACCCACGTTGATCGTTGCTGGCCGTTCCACGCGAGGGTTCTGGATACGGTCAATCCTCAAGCCATCATTGCTCTTGGGTCTCAAACCGGCGGGATCATCCGGAGTCGCCTGAAGGTCGAAACCGAGATTGCCCGTTTTGTCGAGCCGAACAACAGAGGATGGACCAGCCTGGCCCATAGAGCGCCCGATGGCCGCCTGATCTTCACTCTGACCCATCCCTCGGTCGCCCGCTGGACGACACCCGCCACCGATCCACGAAACATGGTGACGTCGGTCTTGATTGAGACCGGTGCCATTCGATGACAGCCGGTTGAACGGCAATGATCCAGTTCACTCCGGTGCCGATTGACAGGACGCTCATTGGCATTCGGATTGATAAACGACCAACCGGATTCTCCGCCACAATGACGAGGTGCGCTCCGTGACCGCCGCCAACAAGGATTCTCTGGAAGTCATTGCCTTCCGGCATGCGTTTTTGAGGCTCAAGCGTCTGATCGGAGACGAGACAGATGCGCTTTCCGAGGATGCATTGCGCGATTCTGATCTGCGAAATCTGGTCGTTCTGCTGGGGTATGCAGCAAGCGAGATCCGGAACAGTGAAGGACAGTCCCAATCAGCCTTCACCTCTCCTGTCGACCCGCGTTTCCTCGAATCCTGGAGAGAATACGAGCGGGATTACGAGCGCCCGGTTTCCGAGGCTTGCCGCACCGTCGCTCGGGAGTTTCCGGAGTTTGCCGAACTTCACCTTCCCTTCATTCCTGACCCACGGCAAGCGTGGGACTGGTTCTGGTCGGACGTGGCAGGCCAGCAAGACGAGCTCGATGATCTCCTCGGGATGATCGGTAACGCTCTCGAGGAACGGGAAGAAGACGAGGGTTCGATTGAACTCCCAGATGAATTGGCCGAGCTTGGTCGTGCCGCATGGCTTGACCTCACGAACAGCGTTCCACTCGATGTGGATGGCATCATTCGCCGGCGGGCGCTCCTGCCCTTTGTCCTGATCCCGCGACACGTCGCAAACCGCTATGGATCTTCCGAAAAACGGTCACTGGCAGAACGATTGCGCCAGGCCCAAGAGGCCTTCATCTATGGACTGCCGCTCGCCGCGTTGGCGCTGCTGAGGTCGATCGTGGAAGTCTCGCTTCGTGACCATTACCGGTCGTCGGGGTCCGGTCTGACCGAGATGATCGGGAACGCCAAAGGACTGACGGGAGCGGCCAATGCCGCGGCGCTTCATCGATTGCGTCAGCTGGCTAATGCGGCGTTGCATGACGGAGACCATCCTTCGCTTGAAGCCGCTTGGAACACGGACAAGTCGCTCGAACTGGAAATGACACGCCTGTTCGTTGCCGTTCGTGACCTGATTGAACATGCACCGTCAGCGCCGCCCCGATAGGACGCGCCCATGAACCAAATCTCGGCGGCCTCTGATCGGCGCCTGCTCGCCTTCTTCGAAGGCCGGGGACAAACCGGTCACGGCCGCGAGATCGAAGATATCGTCCACGCTCCGGACATCGTCCTCGAAGCTGACCACCTCTACATCCAATGGTTGTTTCCGACTGCGCATCGCAGCGCGGTCAATCCGGAAGCTCCCCTGTTGAATGCAAGCGCGCTCCGGTCGATCCAAGCCTCACCGACGGCGCTTGCGAATTTCCGTCGCGGACTTGACCGCTTGCGCGCTTTCTATGCCCGAAATGACCATTGGCTTCGCAGACGCGATCACAATCATTCGCGGATCACCCGGATCATCGAGGCCTCCGGACTGATCCTTGATCCCGAAGCCGCCGAGGACTTTCTTGCCTTCGTTATCGATCGCTATCACGCTTCGGGCTCACCAATCAGCCCCAAGGCGGTCCGGATCTGGCAAGAGCGCCTCGACGCGATCAGGAAGAACGTGACGGAATAGAACCATTCAACAACTAATGGTCTGCGAAACGCCGCTTCCAGCGCTGATGCGGCACCTTGCCGGGAGGCTGGTCATCCCTCCACCAGAAGCCCCCGGTATCTGGATCGTGCCAGATGGCTTCGCCGCGGGCGCGGAGACTGTCGATCGCGCAACGGACCGTCTTTTCCGGATATCCCAGTGCCTGGACAAGACGGGACGCACTGACAGGGCCTTCGGCCTTGATCCGTTCCAGCACGCGCGCGGCGCGGGTTGCGGGGTCGTCAAGGCGGGTCATTGGCGGGTGTCCATGTCTCAATATCCTGATGCCGAAGATGAGCGAGTTTATGCCAGGACGAAAAAGCCGCTCAAGCGAGCCGCGATCACATCTTCTATCTCCGATTTCATTTTTGATTGCCTTTCCCGCGGGCTCCCGGCTTTAATTCGGGGCGGGGGATTTCGCATGCCGACATGGCGGGAAACAGAATCGAACATCCATAAGTTTCTTCATCCCGTTCGCGGGAAAGACGCGATGCCCCGGGCGGGGTTTCAATGATCCGTCTTGCCCTTCTGATCTCCGGCTTTGTGGTCGCTGCGATCGTCATCGTCGTCCTGCTGACCCAGGTGATGCCGGTCGGCGGACGCGATCACGCGATTGACGAGGCTGGCGAGACCGCGATCGTCGAACCGTCCACGGCAGAGAATGCGGAACCGCCTTCATCCACGCGTGGAACGCGTCTCAACCAGGAAACGCGCGAAGCGCCGAGCGAAGTCAAGGTCGCCAGCACGATCGATTGGACGGTCATTGTCCTTGGAATTGCCGGTGCCGCGACGCTGCTTGCGCTCTTTGCAACAATCTATGTTTTTCGTTGGCGCCTGATCCGGATCGGAGAGGCTGCAGTCCTTGCACCGGACAGCTGGGCCAGTGCCATCGAAGCGCAGGGCGGCGCGATCGAGGCGCTCGAAACGCGCGTCGCGAAACTCGACGATTTGCAGAGGCAGGTCGCGCAGTTCGTCGCCGAAAAGGTCAACGAGATCGAGGAAAGCTCGGCGCGCCTTGTGACCCGGATCGAAGACCGGGATCGCGAACTCCAGCGATACAAGGACGGCTACGATGCGCAGATCCTCAAACGGCATGTGCGCGGTCTGGTCGACCTCGCCGACATGATCGAAGATCAGCTTCTATCCAACGACGCGGTCGATCCGACCATTCGGAACATTCACGACGCGATCTGGGAAAGCCTCTTCAGCTGCGGCGTGGAAGAGTATTCGCCTGCCGCTGGTGTCCATAGAAAGACCGTTGCGGAGTTTATCGCCGATCGACCAGAGCAGCGCGAAACCGACGACGAGATGCTCGACTTCCATATCGCCGAAATCTTGCGCCCTGCCCGAGTATTTCGAGGTGACATAGCGAAACGGTCAGGCGACCGCATCATCAAGAAAGCCGCCATCGCCATCTACCGATACAGGAGCTCATGATGTCCGCATTCATCGGCATCGATCTCGGCACGACCTACTCGGCCATCGCCTTCATCGACGATACCGGCCGGCCGATCATCATCCGCGACGAGCGCGGCGAGAATCTGACACCGTCCGTCGTTGCCATGGAAGGCGGTGAGACTCTGGTGGGCGAACCCGCCCGGCAGATGTGGGCCGAGGACCACACGCAGGGTCTTGCCCGGTTCAAGCGCGATATGGGAACCGATACGAGCTACGCCTTCCTGGGACGCAGCATTACACCCGCAGAGCTGAGTCAGATCATACTGCAGCGCATGTCGGATATCGGGCGCAGCCAGCTCGGCAAGCTCGGCGAAGCCGTCGTCACCATTCCCGCGAATTTTTCCTCGGAAGCGCGTGCCGAGACACTCGAGGCCGCACGGCGCGCCGGACTGGAGATCCGGAACATCATCGACGAACCCACCGCGGCCGCCCTCTATTATGCCTATGCAAAGCGGACCGAGCTCAACGGCGCCTATGCCGTGTTCGATTTCGGTGGCGGAACCTTCGATGTCTCGATCATCCGCATCGATGGTGAAAACATCGAAGTGGTCGCATCCAGCGGCGTCTCGCGCCTGGGCGGCGACGACCTCGACCGCGCTCTCCAGAAACTGGTGGCCGAGAAATTCGAGGCGACCCATGGCGAGCCGCTGCCCGAACACGCCTATTCTCTCGATGCAGCGGAGGTCGACAAGAAGAAGCTAACCGACCGGCCAAAGATCAAGGCCGGTCCGCCACTGAAACCGGTTGAGTTAACCCGCGAGGAATTCGAGGCCGCGATCGCGCCGCTCGTCAGCCAAGCCGAGATGGCCTGTGAAGCCGTCCTGGATGAGGCGGGACTGACGCCCGGGGACATCAAGGGCGTTTTCCTTGCCGGAGGCAGCACGCGCGTGCCAGCCATCCGCCGCAGCGTGACCGAAGCCTTCGGGCAGGAGCCGATCTCAACAGCCAATGTCGATGAGGTCGTCGCGATGGGTGCGGCCCTCTTCGCAGCCTTCAAGGGCGATCGCAGCCAACTGAATGCGACCCAGAAGGCAGCCATCTCCGCCATCTCGAAGGTCGAGGAAATCACGAACGAGTATTTCGGAACGATCTCGGTCGGCATGAACGCGTCCAAGGGCAGCGAAGAGCTGCAGAACACCATCCTGATCCACAAAGGCGAAAAGATTCCGGTCGAAGTCACCGAATCCTTCTTCACGGTCGGCGACGGGCAAACGAGCGTCCGGTGCTGTGTGACGATGTCGAAGAGCCCGGAAACCGATCCCCGCTTCGTGAAAAAGGTCTGGGAAGGTGACCTTGAATTGCCGGCGGGCCGCCCCGCCGGACAGCAAATCGATGTCACGTTCGGCTTCGATGAAAACCAGAACATGACCGCGAGATTCAAGGATGTTGCCACGGGCAAGACAACGAGCATCGACCTTCATGAACTGGACAAGAAATTCGGTTCAGGCGGCATCGAGAAATTCAAGGTGTCGTGATGGAGGGTATACTTGCAACCATCCTAATTATCGGTGGGATTTTCCTTTTCAACTGGTTCGTACGCGGCCTTGGAAACGCTGCATCGGGAGTGCCGTTCAACGGACTGAACAAGCTTGAGGCCAGAATCAAATCCGCAGACTTGCCTCCGAAGGACGGAGGGCCGGCAATCGAAGTTAAAGCGATCGAGGTTCGAGGCCCACTTCCCAATCAGGTTCCAATGGAACTGATGTTCAGCCTCTCGATCATCGACAGGTCCGACCGTTCGCAACAGCAAGCCGTATTCTCTCGCTGGCCCGAGATGTCGGAAGGAATCACCAATGCCTTCCTGCAACAACAACACATCGGCTTCGTGCCGCCGAATCAAGGGTTTCGTGACTGGGTGAGAGTCGGCGGGTTTCCAAAATTGGCGCTTGTTCCTCCTAGAGGAGGCAAACAAACATTGACCATCGCTCTGCGACTGTACGATGCGCGCCGCGTTCCTACCATCGTACTTGGAACGCCCGACATGAATGGAACTGCGACCCATCCGGTTTCGCCTGCGCTTTGGTCGACATATCTTGATTTCGACTTCGAATTCGAAGGCAAAGGCTATGTCGAAGCCGTCGAGCACGGCGACGAGAGCCGGAAGCTGGCAATCGGGCTAGCCGTCGCGGTTGCGATGGCCGACGGGTCGCTGGATGACCGCGAAGGCGAAACCATCCAGGCCTGGATGCGGCGCTATCTGGCCGGCATTCGCGGCCCCGAGCATGACCGGCTGAAAGGCGAATTCAATGCTGCGCTGGAATCCTTCTTTGCTGACGCAGAGGCCGGGCAGGTGTCACTGTCCGCGATCGCGGAGAAGATCAAGGCGCTCGATGACCGGGCCAGCCAGTACGAAGCCATAGAACTTTGCTACAACGTCATGGCGGCCGACGGGCATATCGACCCCGAGGAATTGTCGACGATCAAGTCAATCGCCGATGCCCTGGGGCTCGATCCCGCCGAAGTGCAGCGTATCCATGACAGCAAGATCACCTTGTCGGCCGCCACGCTCTCGGTCGGCGCGACAGACGAATCCCTGCTCGGCATTGATCCGGACTGGGATCTGGCGAAAAAGCGACGCCATCTAACCCAGGAATTCCAGAAGTGGAATAACCGCCTGAATACGCTTCCGGCCGGACCGGAACGCGACAAGGCCCAGTCGATGCTCGACCGGATCGGGAATCTGCGTGACCGATACAAAACCTGACCTTGATCGCGTCCGCAGATTGGCTGGCGTCTATCGCTACGCACGGCCCGGCGAGCCGAGCAGCCGGCCGGCGCCGTCCCATTTCAATGCCCGGCTCGACCGGACGAACGCACTGTCGAGCCTGGAAATCACTTCCTACACCTCGCCCTACCTGTCGGAGATCTGGAAGTCGGTCCTGACCCGGCTGTCCCTACCGCCCGACGGCGTTCGCCTGTTCGTGCGAAGCGATCCCTTCATTCAGGCCCTCTGTCAGGTTACAGGCCTGTACACGGCATCGGTGGTGATCAGCTCCGGTCTGGTGCGCCTCCTCGCAGCGGAAGAACTTGCCTTTGTGCTCGGGCATGAACTTGCGCATTTCATCTATCTCGATGGTGTGATCCATGGCGGCGGCGGATCGAGCACACAATTCATCGAACAACGCGCCGCCGAGATATCGGCCGATCGGATCGGTCTCTTTGCCTGCGGCGAACTGAAAATTGCCTTACGGGCCCTGATGAAGACCGCATCGGGGCTCGACGACCGGCATCTCAATCTCAATCCCGGCGAATTCCTCGAACAGGTCCGCTCCGTTCCG
Source organism: Alphaproteobacteria bacterium (assembly GCA_016124205.1). Classification (GTDB taxonomy): domain Bacteria; phylum Pseudomonadota; class Alphaproteobacteria; order Caulobacterales; family Maricaulaceae; genus Hyphobacterium. The sequence goes on along the minus strand of WGOD01000001.1, from coordinate 151,845 downwards.
GAAACCGGTGATGCGGGCGGCCAGCTGACCCACCCGCCCATCGCCCTGCGCGGCCGGGTTCTGGCGCGGTTTGCCAGCCAGGTTCATGTCGAGGCCTTCGAGGAGCGGGCCGACGAGACGGCGATCACACGGGTCAATGCGCTCGTCGCGCAGGAACTTGACGCCTATCTCGACGGGGCAACGCGCGCCGAACTGACAGCGCTCGACGATGATATCGCCATGTGGATGGCGGCAGGGCAGATGGCCGGGACGGCAGCTGCGGACGAGGCCCTGGACTGGTCAGGGTTCGAGGATCGGTTTGGCTCCGAACTGACCGCCAAGATGCGAAACTTCTTCGCCAGCCACGGCCGGGATGAACTTCTGACGGCCATCGAGGCGGAGCTGCGGTCGACACGCGACCGCAGGGCCTGGATACAGCATTCGAGGTGATGCCATGCGCGTCTATCAACTGGTGAAGAATCTCGGGCTGATGTTCGTGTTTCTGGGAGTTGGCTTTGCCGCCCTTGCCTACTTTCCCGCCCGCATCGCAGCCTCGTTTATCGTGACGGGCGGCATGTGGATGCTGGGTCTCGGTAGCGCGCTGGAATGGGGCAGCTTTCGAACCGCCCTGTTCCAACTTTTCACATCGGGCGTCGCGCTCGCCCTCACCTTCGCCGCTTCCACCTGGTTTCCGCTTCGCGATCGGAAGATTGCATGGTCGGTCGGCGTGCTGGCAGGTTACGTCGCCATCGGCTCCTTCCTGTCGATCGTGGAGATCAGAACGAATGGCTGGCACAGCTGGCCAATCATCGATCTCGCACTGTACGGCTTCGTCACGTCCGGATTGGTTAGTCTCTTGCGTTCCGATGTTCGTGAACTGTTGTAAGTATTCCCGTGCTTGCGAGATAGGCTGAGCAGTTCTGACAAGCGTTTCCCGGCCGACCGTCCCAGCTCGCGATCCACGGAGCGGGAGGTCGGCCACCCGTTCTAAAGCGGATCCTCCGGAATCTCGGCTTCCCAAGCGGCGCGCAGATGCGTCATGAGAGTCGTGTCCGATGGCGGCTCATTGCCCGACTTCGCAATCATTGCCGCGACCCGTTGGCCGGCGTTTCGTGCCAGAGTGCCGTCTTCGCGATACAGGTTGCACTGCGAGGCAAGCCCTTTGACCAAGAGCTGAAGCGTCCGCACCTGCTGCGTCCGGCCCGACAGCCGACGTGCCAGATCTCCATCGCCAACCCGCGCAAGCTGACCACGCAGCGACGCGATTTCCCGCTTCTGCGCGGCGACGACAGGCGCAAGGTCGACCGGTTCTTCCGTCTCGCGCTCGACGGCACGGCGAAGCGCAGCCGGGACGGAAAATTTGAAGCGAGCCGCCAGTCGCAACCAGTCCAACGGAGCGGCGCACCAGGAGATGACCGCATCATCGACAGCGCGTCTCAAATGCCGGACTGTCTTTTGAAGGGTTTCATGGCCGTTCATGTGCTGAGTGTTTGTGCGGAGGAGCAGACATCCTCTCCGCCAGACCCTTCCCTGACTTTGGCGCGCGCCGCACTTAAACGTTACCTGAACGCGCGGCTCAGCATTGGCTCACCGCACGCGTGTCAGAACCGCTTCATCCTTCGTCCAACCCAGGAGACAAGCGATGAAGACCCAAGCCCTTCTTTCCAGCCTTTCCACGGCTGCAGCGGCCGCCGCGGCTTTCATTGCCGTCGCGGGTGCCCCGGCTCATGCGTCAGATTTCGGCGGCGACCGGTGCTCCATCACCTTCCAGGGAGAGCCCAATGGCGGAATGCTGAGTGCGACCGTCGCACCGGGCTATTCCGGCACCTATTCCCTGCTCGTACGCTCCGCCACGCCCGGAAATGCCGTGCTCGCCAATCTGTCCGGAGGTTTCTCGGGACGCGGAAGCTATCCCACGATGGTGGTCAGCACCTTGCTCTCGACCACCTATGTCAATGATGCCAACTCGCCGATCAATGGCCGCCCGGATGCCCCGCGCCGTCAACTGAGCGAACTGCGCGATGGCGTTTATGGTGATGATGCCCGCCTGCTCGTTGACTTCGAAGTCCGCGATTCTTCGGGCCGTCTCGTTTGCCGCCAGAGCGACTACCGCTACGAAAACGTCCCGCTTCCCTTCGGTGGCCGCCTTGCGGCACGCCGGGCGCAGCAAGGAACGCCGGCGCGGAGCCCCTGGTACTGATCCAGCGAATTCACGTCAGAAGCAGAACGCCCGGGCTCGCCCGGGCGTTTTTGCGTTTGGGATCAAGCATTTGAAATTTAGACCGAAAATGAAACGAAAATGAACCCGGCACTCAGCATTGCCTCATCCCGGCCCCGCTACACACGAACCCAGCCGGCGACGCAACGAAGCGTCCGGCCCAACGAAACGGAGACAGACATGAACATTCGTCTTTTCATCGCAGGCGCCGCCGCTGTGGTTTCGATCCTCGGCACGACTGAAATCGCAGATGCGCAGTATCGCAACCAGGTCCGCGTCGATCAGCGCGGCGTCGGCAACGAGGTCGGCGGACGCCAGAATGGCTATCGCAACGTGATGGTCGTCGATCAGAATGGCCGTCAGCAGTGGGTGACCATCTATCAGGACGGCACGGGCAACGGCACGACCGCCTACCAGAACGGCGCGCGCAATGGTGCCGTGATCGACCAGAATGGTCGCCGCAACAGCGCGGTTGTCGGCCAGGACGGCTACAACAACTACGCCGACACCTACCAGTCGGGCTACCGCAACGAATCGGGCGTCTATCAGATGGGCTCGAACAACACGGCGGTGACGACCCAGTCCGGCAGCCACAACATGTCCGGCGTGATCCAGGTCGGCAATGGCAACCACGCCAACGTCAACCAGTCCGGCCGCGGCAACGTGACCCTCGTCATCCAGGGCGAGCACTAAACCGCTCGAAATCGGCTGGGGGGCCGTCGAACGCCCGGTGCCATGCACCGGGCGTTTCGCTTTGCCTGATGCCCGCATTATCGTCGCAGCCTCGGCTTGGGGACGACGATGGACTGGACGCGGCAGACCGCACTCATCACAGGCGCCGGCAGCGGGATCGGCCGCGCGCTGGCCAATGCGCTTCACGCCCGTGGATGCGCCCTGATCCTGACGGATATCGACACGGCGCGGCTTGATCGGGTGGCCGAAGAACTTGATGGCGGGCCGGGCGTCCAATGCCTTCGGCTCGATGTGTCGGACCCTGCAGCCATTACCGCCCTACCCGCGCAGCTGGGCGCAGCGCCGACACTGCTGTTCAACAATGCCGGTGTGGCGGTCGGCGGGGACTTCGAGACCATCGCCGAATCCGATTTCGACTGGTTGCTGTCGATCAATCTCATCGCCCCGATCCGCATGACGCGGACCTTCCTGCCGCTCCTCCGCGAAGCGCCAGAGGCGGTGATCGTCAACATTTCGAGCCTGTTCGGCCTGATCGCTCCCGCCGGGCAAACGGCCTACTGCGCCAGCAAGTACGGCTTGCGCGGCTTCTCCGACTCCCTGCGGCACGAGCTTTCCGGTTCCAGTATCCGGGTCATGACCGTCCACCCGGGTGGTGTGCGGACTGCGATCGCGGACGACGCGCGCCTGCCCGCCGGCATCAACGACGCCGAGGAAGGCAGGGAGCGGATGAACGCCTTTCTCAAAATGCCGCCGGAAGACGCCGCCGAGGTCATCCTGCGCGGGATTGAACGCAAAAAGCGCCGTGTCCTGATCGGAAGGGATGCCCGGATCGCCGCCCTGATCGAACGGATTTTTCCGGACAGCTACTGGTCCCGGCTGTCGCGTCTGTCGCAATCCAGACAATAAGAGCCGGCGTCCCCCCGAACGCCGGCTCCCTGATTGCGCGCGGACAAGCCGGGCAAGCGCCGCCCCGGTACCGGATCCGAGGGGTGGTGGTGAGTGCTCGAACCCACCCGGAGCGACCGGGTGATTTGCACCATAATTCAGCCTGCGCTCAATTGCCGGTCGCCATGTTGTTACGTTTCGGGTAATCACCATACCCGGACGGGGAATACGCATGAGCAACCATATGTCGAGCGGTCCCGGATTCGGGACGCTGCTTCGCCAATGGCGAACGCGTGAACGCTTGAGTCAGCGCGCACTGGCTTCGCGCGTCGAATGCTCCACCCGGCACTTGAATTTTATCGAGAACGGGCGGGCCAATCCCAGCCGCGAGCTGGTGTTACGCATGAGCGACGCGCTCGGAATGAAGCCGCTGGACACCAATCGCCTGCTGGCATTGGCGGGTTACGCCGAAGCTTTCCCCAATCCCGAACCGACACGGGACGCCAGCGATCTGTTCATCCGTTGGGCGAACCAGGTTCTGGCCGGAAGCATGCCGGCTCCGGCCGCCATACTCGATACCAGAAGCCGCGTGGTCCGGATGAATCGCGCAGCGGCGGAAATTTTCGCGGTCGCCGCCGATATCGACGAGATCTGGGACGACGGATTGTTCAGCTTCATTCTCGGCAGTCTGCACCCGAACGGGACACGCAGCATCGCCCGGGACTGGGAACCCTACGCAGAAGCCCTGATTCAGGCGATGGTTCGCGACCGGCTTCGCGAACCCGCAACCTTCGACGCCCTTCTGCGCAAGGTCCGGACCTACAAGGGCATACGGAGCGAATGGGCGCAGCCGAGTTCGCTCGCCGCCGCACCCCAGGTGATCCCGCTGCATATCAAGGTCGGGGGTGAACGGATTTCGCTGCGAATCCCCACTCTCGAACTTCGTGTCGCGGCCTCTTATGCCGAACCGCTCTACCCGGGATACCGCCTGTCCGTCGCCCTGCCCGATGACGAAGACTCGCGCCAGGCCATGCGGCGACTGGCGGCCCGCGTCGAGGGCACACAGCCGCATCCGCGTTTCAAACCCTTCGTCGTTGAAGCACCGGACCTCTGACCCGCATTGCGGAGCCAAAGCCTGCGCCCCATAAGGCAGTCATGACCGTCCCCAAGCGATACATCAGCGCCGAAGACCTGCTTGCCGATTCCTTCGCGCTTGCCCGGCAAGTGCTCGAGAGCGGATTTCAGCCAACGCACATCATTGGGGTCTGGCGCGGCGGGTCCCTGCCCGGCATCGCGGTACAGGAATATCTCGCCTGGAAAGGCCTTGAGACGGACCATATCGCGGTGCGTACGTCCGCCTATCACGGCATTGATCAGATCAATCCCGAAGTGCGTATTCACGGCCTTGGATACTTCGTCGAAAAGCTCGGCCCGGACGATCGGGTTCTGATCGTCGACGATGTGTTCGACACCGGGCGCAGCGCGGTGGCGCTCGAAGCCGCACTGCATGAACGCTGCGGCGAAAATGAACCCGCGGGCATCCGGATTGCGACGGTCTGGTACAAGCCAAGCCGCAATCGGACATCACGAAAGCCCGATTATTTCGTCCGTGAATCGGAAGACTGGCTGGTCTTCCCCCACGAATTGTGCGGTCTGACCGACGAGGAAATCGCGGCACACAAACCTGTCGGCCTCATCGATCGCTGAGATACCGCTCGACGCCTCTGGCCGCGGCCAGCCCGGTCGCAAAACACGCCTGCAGCAGATAACCACCCGTTGGCGCTTCCCAGTCGAGCATTTCGCCAGCCGCGAATACGCCCGGCAACGCCTTCAGCATGAGGCCGTCATCAAGCGCATCGAACCGGATGCCGCCGGCAGAAGAAATCGCCCGGGCGAGACCGGAAACCCCCGTAAGTTCAACCGGGCAGGCCTTGATCAGCATGGCCAGCATCCCGGGGTCGGTCGGCAAGGGATGCACGGCTTCACGCAGCAGGCTTGCAGAAACGGGCGACAGCCCGGCCGCCTTGCGCAGGCGATTGGCGATCGACTCGCCCTTCCGCGCATTTGTCAGTCGCTCGGACAGCGCAGCAGGGCTGACACCGGGCCGCAGATCGAGATGCAAGGTGACCCGCCCCGACCCGAGCGCATCGCGAACCTCGCCCGACAGCGCATAGATCGCCCCGCCCTCGATGCCGTAGGCAGAGATCATCGCGTCTCCGGTCACATCACGGCCGCCGAAAGACACCGTTATGTGTTTCAGGGGCGTCCCCGCAAACCGTTCGCCGAATGTCGGCGACCAATCGACCATGAAACCGGAATTCGACGGCTGAAACGGCGAGATCGGGACGCCGCGATCCGCCAGCATGCCTGCCCAGCCACCATCGCTGCCCAGTCGCGGCCAGCTGGCGCCGCCGAGGGCCAGCAGGGTTGCGCTGGGCCTGACGGAAACCGGTCCATCTGGCGTTTCGAACGTCAGCGCGCCCTGTCCGTCCCAGCCGGTCCAGTCATGGCGCAGCGCCAGGTCCACGCCGTGCGCGTCAAGCCGCCCGCGCCAGGCCCGTAGAAGCGGCGAGGCCTTCATCGCCTTGGGGAAGACCCGGCCGGACGATCCGACAAAGGTTTCCTGACCGAGCTCTTCGCACCAGTTGCGAAGCGCGGCCGGCGGAAAGGCGCGGATCGCGGCTTCGACCCGCGGATTGGCCGGCCGGTACCGGGAGAGAAACGCATCCAGCCCTTCGCTGTGGGTCAGGTTCAGCCCGCCCCGCCCCGCCATCAGGAATTTCCGGCCCGGTGTCGGCATGCGATCAAACACGCGCACCTTGTGCCCGCGAGCAGACAGGTATTCAGCAGCGAACAGACCGGCCGGTCCCGCTCCGATGACGGCGATGTCGGGCGTATTTGGATTCATGCATCGGGTTCTGGACGGGCTTCATCCGTGACGCAAGACAGCGCCGCCGCACACCGCTAGCCTGCATCAAAAAGGGAGGTCTGAATGTCCGATGCGCACATCGTCACCGAGAGACGCGGTGATGTCGCCATCCTCCGGATCAACCGTCCGGAGCGGATGAACGCCATGTCTGCGCGGACCGTCGCCGAGCTGCACACGGCACTGAAAGAGCTCGGCAGCGCGCGATCGGTCCTTCTGACCGGCGGGGACCGCGCCTTCTCGTCCGGCGCGGATCTGGCCTCCGGCGACCCGGTACCATCCGATGACAACGGCCCCGATCTCGGCGCCACCCTTGAAACGGGTTACAACCCGCTACTTATGACCCTGCGCGACCTGGCGGTGCCGGCCGTGGCCGCGGTCAACGGCCCGGCCGCCGGCGTCGGGTGCTCGCTCGCACTCGCCTGTGATCTGATCGTGGCGGGAGAAAACGCTTACTTCCTGCAGGCATTTACGCGCATCGGCCTCGTGCCCGATGGCGGATCGGCTTTCCTTCTCACGTCCGGCGCCGGCAAGGCGCGCGCGATGGAAGCCATGCTGCTCGCTGAGAAAATTCCGGCACAAAAGGCGCTCGAATGGGGTCTGATCAATCGCGTCGTACCCGATGGCGAGGTCGAGGAGACGGCCCTCGCTCTGGCCACCAGATTGGCGTCTGGACCCACCTTCGCATTGGGGCGTACGCGGCAGGCCGCCTGGTCTGCCCTGCAGTCTTCGTTCGAGGCCCATCTCGACCTTGAACGCCGCGACCAGCGCGATGCCGGGCGCACGGCCGATTTTGCCGAAGGCGTCGCCGCCTTCCTCGAAAAACGCCCCGCGAAATTCGAGGGACGCTAGTCGCCCTTCGGCCGAATCCTCTTGCGTTTTTACGCAAAACGCCTTCCAAGAGGGGCCGCGAGGGGGACGCTCGGCGGTGTGGGACCGGCCGGGCCGTGCAGGCGAGCGCCATGGCGCCGGGTCAACAGATCACGGGCATTTCGATTTGCGGCGCCGGTCATTCCGGTTCGACGTTGCTGGGTATGGTACTCGGCAGCGCAAGCGACGCGTTTTACGTCGGCGAAGGCGCCAAGATCCGTTATCTGCACGACGAGAAGAAGCCGCTGAAAAAGCGCGTCTGCAAGATTTGCGGCGAACCCTGCGAGATCTGGTCGCGCTTTCAGTGGAACCGCGACGAACCGCTTTACCGCCAGGTCACGGCACATGCGAACGCGTCGATCATTGTCGATTCCACGAAGAATCCGGACTGGATCGAGGCCCGTTCAGCGGAATTGAAGGCCGCAGGCGACCGGTCCGTCCTGGTTCTTCTCTTGCGGGACGGCCGCGCCGTCATCAATTCCCGCCTGCGCAAATACCCCGACCGTGATCCCGAACAGCAGATCCTCGACTGGATGGCCCAGGTGGACCGGTCAGAGGCGCTCTTCAAATCCTTCGACGGCCCGAAAATCCGGGTTCGCTATGAGGAATTCGCGAGCGCGCCGGAATCCGTGACACGCGACATCTGCGATGCAGCGGGCATCCGGTTCGATGTCGGCATGCTCGATTTTGCGGCGCGCCAGCACCACCCGCTCGGGGGCAATAACGGCACCCAGTTTCTTGTCGCGCGCCAGCAGGCCGCCGACAGCTTCGTGTCGCTGCCGAACCGCACGCGTGACTACTACAAGGATCATTCCGGCGGGATCAGCCTCGATCTGCGCTGGAAGCGAGAAATGAAACCCGAGCACTCCGCCCTGTTCGAACAGGTGGCGGGACGCTTCAATACATCCCTGAAATGGGGGGAATAGGACGCATGGCCAAGGTTGATCTGGTTTTCCGGCAGGTGGACGAACGCACACGGGACGTCGCGCTCGAACTCGCCAAGAAGCATATCCGTCCGGAAAACATCTTCATCATGGACGATGTGCGTCCGTTCACCGAGTGCGTGAACCAGATGCTGCAGATCCCGCACGAGTGCGACTATGTCGTCTATCTCGACGCGGATTGCCTCATCCTCGAGGAAATGCGCGACTTCATCGACCAGTGCGACGCCGCCTATGTCGATGCATATGTCTCCGACCGGTTCCGCGGCCGCATCCATTGCGGCCTGCACATCACCCGCATCGATCTCGTCCGGCAGATGGCGGCCACGCCGGTTCCCCAGGACGATCTGAAATACGTGCTGCGTCCGGAATCGCGCCTGCGCAATCTCGCCATGAAGCCGCTGCGCCTGTCGAAGCAGTTCCGGAACTTCGAGATCCTGCACGACCATTTCCAGTATTATCGCCATGTCTTCCAGAAATACGCCCTGCGCGAACTCCGCAGCCGGACCGACGAGCAATACCGCCGCCTGTCGATGGCGATGAAGCGCTGGCCGGAGCCCAATGGCGAACACGACGACTACAAGATCGCGCGCGACGCGATCGAGTTTGCCCGCAAGATGTGCCCGCACGGCTCCTCCTCGGCGGAGGTCCACGACTTCATCAAGGAACTGCCCCGTCACGCCGAAGCGGAAATGGCCCGTCTGGGCGTTGCCGAGAAAGGCGAGTTCACCATGGCCGAACTGGAGGCGTGGATGTCGCGCAACGAACACAAGCTTGGCTTCGGATCGGACCCGGACAAGCCGAAGATTTTCGGCATCGGTCTCAGCCGTACAGGAACGCGCAGCCTGACCTCCGCGCTTCAGGTTCTGGGCTGGGATTGCAGCCACTATCCGATCGACGAAGACACCTATACTGAGCTGTCGAACGGTCAGTACGACCTGTCCCTGTTCAAGGACTATGACGGTCTGACCGACATCACGACCGTCCCCTTCTACCAGCAGTTCGACAAGCAGTATCCGGGTTCGAAATTCATCCTGACCGTCCGGGACAAGGACAGCTGGCTGCGCTCTTGCCAGAACCATTGGTTCAACCGCCCGGCCTTCGCACCGACCGATGACCCGGACGAGGAAACCCATCTGCTGATGCGGCAATTCCTGCGCTCGGCTGTCTTCGGTTGCTACACCTTCGTGCCGGATCGCTTTTCCTGGGTCTATGACCGTCACCTCGCCGAGGTGAAGGAGTATTTCAAGGACCGCCCCGACGATCTGTTGATCATCGACGTGGTCGGCGGGGAAGGCTTTGAGAAGCTCGCCCCCTTCCTGAACCGCCCGAAGCCGGCCCAGCCCTTCCCGCATAAGGGGGCGGTGATGAGCCAGAAGGTCGAACAGGCGCGGGCCGAGGCCGCAGTCGCGGTCGCCTGACGCGCCGCAAGGACGAATGCCCATGGCCCGCGCGGCCGACACACCGTTCGACGATATCGACACCCCGAGCCTTCGCGACGGGCTTGGCTACGGTCTGCGCGCGCTCGGTCTCGTCTGGAAGAATGACCGCTGGCTGGCGATCGGCATCGGCATCCTGACCGTCATCCTGGCCCTGCTGCCGGCCGCCGCAGCCTGGTTGGCCAAGGAAGTCATCGACTCGGTTCTTGCCGCGATCGACGCCGGAACGGCAGTGAGCCGGAACACGGCGATCTGGTGGACAGTGGCCGAGGCCGGTGTGCTGGCCGCCATGCTCGCGGTCCGGCGCGCCCTAACCTTCCTGAAAAGCATGCTGCAGGCGCGGCTCGGCTATGCGGTCAGCCACCTGATCTACGACAAGACGCTGCGCATGGACCTGACTCAGCTGGAAGATGCGTCGATCCAGCAGCAGATCCTCCTCGCCAAGCAGTTCGCATCCTCGCGGCCCTACGGGCTTGTCAGCCGGATTTTCGAAACCGCCCAGTTCGCGATCACAGTGGTCAGCTTCGCTGTCGTGCTGTGGACGTTTTCGCCGTGGGCCGTGCTGATCGTCGTCGCCGGCGGCCTGCCGCTCTTCCTGAGCGAGGTGAATTTCTCCGGTCACCTCTTCCGGTTTCATACCGGGCGGACCCCGGAGATGCGCGAGCGCTCCTATCTCGAAACCCTGATGACGACGGAGACCTCGGCACCGGAACGCATTCATGCCGGAGCCAGCCCGCAAATTCTGTCGCGGTACGAGAACCTGTTCGGCTGGCTGTTCGGACATGATCGCAAGCTTCAGGCGCGCCGCGCCGGCTGGGCCATTGCACTCGGCGTCCTGTCGTCGGCGATCTTCCTTGGCGGCAAGGTCTGGATCGTGCTTGTCACGATCGGCGGCACGATCACGCTCGGTCAGATGACAATGCTGGTGACGGTGCTGCGCCAGGGCCAGAACACGCTGTCCTCCATGCTCACCGCCGTCGGCGGCGGGTATGAGGACCTCCTCTACATTTCAAATCTCTATGACCTGCTCGCCATCGCCGAACCGGAGCGGCCAGGCACGGCGACGGCCGGCGCCGTACCGGGAACCGGTTTCCGGCTTGACGATGTGGCTTTCACCTATCCGGGTGGAAGCCGTCCGGCCGTCGCCGGCATCACGCTCGACATTCCCGCCGGCACCCAGCTGGGCCTGGTCGGCGCGAATGGCTCTGGCAAGACCACGCTCGTCCGCCTCTTGATGGGGCTCTACAGCCCGACATCGGGCCGCATTTCCCTTGATGGAACCGAGCTCAAGGACTGGGACTGGACCGCCCTCGCCGCGCGAACCGCAACGCTGTTTCAGCCCTTCCAGCGCTACAAGATGACGGTCGGAGAAAACATCGCCATGGGCGAAGGCCTGCGCCCGGTCGAGCCCGGAGCGCTCCTCGCCGCCGCCGAAAAAGGACTGGCCGGACCGTTGGTCGCGGAACTGCCCGAAGGGCTCGATACGCGTCTGTCGAAACGCTTTCTCGATGGACGCGAATTGTCGGGCGGGCAGTGGCAGCGCCTGGCCCTGGCCCGCGCCATGCTGCGGACGAATGCCGATATCCTGATCCTCGACGAACCCACGGCTGCGCTCGACCCGGAGGCCGAAGCCGAATTCCTCGAAATCGCACGTCAGGAACAACGCACGCTGATCCTGATCAGCCACCGGCTGTCGAATCTCCAGCATTGCGACCGGATCGTGATGCTGGACAAGGGCCGGATCATCGAGACCGGCACGCATGACGAACTCTTCCAGGCCAAGGGCCGATACCGGAAGCTGTTCGACCAGCAAGGCGAATTCTACCGCGACAATGCCGGCGGAAAATAGAAAGGGCCGCGCGATGGCGGCCCTCTCAGGTATCGATGGGTCGGTTGCGATCAGCGCTCGACGAGCGTGAACGTCACTTCCTCACCCGCCGTATTCGTGCCGGTCCAGCTGGTGCCGGCTTCGGCCGGAACGTCCATCAGGGCCTCACAGGCATGCTCGCCCGTCGACCGCGTCGTGCAGAGTTCGCCATCGACGACCTCCCACGTGCCGTGGATGCCGACGTCGGACGAATACGTGCCGTCTTCATGGAAGGATACGGTATACTCCGCCGACGGCGCGGACACGTGCAGATCGTACTGCAGAAGCGCGTCCATGCCGGAAGACTGAAGCGTCGCGGCAGCGATGATGGCAGTCAGAAACATCTGGAATTCTCCCCTTGTGCGCGAATTTGATCCCCATTCCCTCGCGCCTGACACGAAGCTAGCAGGCCGCAGCGCGGGATCAATCGCGATTTTATGAACAGTCGCCTTCCAGCCCGGAAATCCACGCCCGTAGCAGCGCCACGCTTTCGTCGTGAACCACGGATCGGCCGAGTTCCGGCATCATCACGTCAGGGCGCAGCGACTCCATTCGGAAGATCAGAATGCTCTCGTCCGGTTGTCCGGGAACGATGTCGAAGCGGTGTCCGCCCGACCCCGGCCCGGCCGCGATCGGCACCTTGCACAGGCCGAAATTCGGTCCCATGGGCGTACCCCGATCGAGATAGAGCCCGGACGTGTCCGCCGGCCCCGCCGGGTTGTGGCAGTGCGCGCAATTGATATCGAGCCAGGCGCGGGCGCGCGCCTCGACCGGCAAACGCGTATCGGTCCAGTCCGGCGCCCGCGGCGCATCGCCGGATGCTGGTGCGCCGGTCAGATATCCCACAGCGACGAGATGCTCGAGCTGGTTGGCCGGTCCATCGGCATAGTCGAATTCGCGGTTGAGATGCCGCGCCGCCGGACCAATGGGATGGATTTCCCGTGTCGTGTTGTTGGTCGCGTGACAGCCCTGACACTGGTTCGCATTGGGGACGAGGTAGTTGATCTCGATGGCATGTCCGTCATCGACCAGCGTGAAATGCTGCATGTCGCCGGTTCGCATCAGCACGGCATCGGTCTGCTCATCATTCCAGACATAGGGCAGCGCGACCCAGCCAGTCTCGCGTCGCACCAGAATGCGCGTCTCGACGAGATGCACCCGCGTCATGTCGAGCGTGCCGGAGGCCGCCCAGACATCAGCGGGGACGTCGCCGCGTTCAAGCTGACCGTGTTCGCCGATCGGATAGTAGAAGGTCTTGGTGATGACCGTGCCGACCGGGAAGTCGAACACACCGTCCTCGCTATAGCGCGCGCTCGATCCTTCGGGCATCCAGATCGTCCGGAACTTGCCGGCATGGTCGGAAAACAGCGGCGTGTTGAGGTCGTAGGGCTCGACGTCGAACCCGGTGAGCAGCGTCTCGCGCGTGACCCGCAGCATGCCCCACTCGCTCAGCGAAAGCGGGTTTTCGCTGGCATGGAATTGCGGCGTCGGCGCGCCCTCCTCCGACTGGCAGGACGCCAGCAGGAGGAGGCTGACAACAATAACGGCGCGTAGCATCAGAACGGCAACGTGATTTCCGGCAGCGGATCGAGCTGGCAGCGATAATCCTCGGCCATGCGCGGATTGCCGTAACCACCCGGACCGTCGGCATTCATCATCTCGGCATCGCCATTGTCGATGCAGATGCGAAGCGCGTGCGGCATCACGCCGTCGACCATTTTGGCGTCGTCGATATAGCCATCCCAGAGCACGTCCGGGAAACGCCCGTTAAGCCCGAACATGGCGACGCGGAGCGCCTGCAGATCCATCCCGTCCGGGTTGTTGCCGCCCTCGCCGAGCGTATTCGAATGGATGTAGATGCCTTCCGGATACGGGTCGAAATCCTCGCGCGTGCCGAGGTCGGAATAGCCGGTCGAATAGACGCTGGAGATGATGATGTTCGCGGTGCGGTGATCGCGGATGTCGTTGTTGAAAATCTCAACGTCATCATTGGAATTGATCACGATGCCTGACCCGGCCGGAACGCTGGCCACCGGCGTACCCGGATGGCCGAAATTGCGGGTGTTGTTGTCGAAGACTTGATTGTCGAACACGCGCGTCTGGCGGCCCGGCTGGGGCAGGTTCGGCATGTTGAACACCAGAATCCCGCCGGTGTTTTCCGTCGCGACATTGCCGTAGACGTCGGCCCCTTCGGTGTTCTCGACCTCGATCCCGGCAACATTCCGTTCTGCACGGCTGTTGCGAATGATCACATTGCGCGACTGGCCGACATAGATGCCGGCGTCGGAGGCGCCGATCGCCACTGCGCCATCGATCAGCACATTGGTGGTCTGCACCGGATAGATGCCGTAGGCGCCGTTGTCGGTATCGGGTCCGTTGGTCCATTCGGTGCGGACGCGCCGGATGATGATGTTCTCGCCCTCATTGATCTTCAGCGCATCGCCGTTCGTGTCCTCGATGGCGAGGTCCTCGATGGTGAAATCGCTCGCCGTGACAAGCAGGCCTTCCGCGCCAGACGACTGGTTGGCAAAGGACAGGATGGTCTCGTCCATTCCCGCGCCACGGATCGTCACGCCGTCGACGGTGAGCGACAGGGAACGGTCGAAGCTGAACACACCGGCCGGAATCTCGATCACGTCGCCGGGCTGCGCGTCGAGCAACTGCTCCATCAGCGTGGTCTGATAGTCGGTGTCGGCCTCGGACACGTCACGGCCTTGCGGTTCGCCGCCGCACGCGGCCAGCACCAGGCCCGTTCCCGCCAGAATGGCGATCAGATGCGCTTTCATGCGCCCTCCCCCTTTGTTCCTGTCCACTCGCGTGGTGAACTGTGTTCACTTTAAGCGAGGAGTCGGGCCGCCGTCACCCTCGCAGATGACACCGCCACACGGTGCGGGATCGGGGAGAGATGACGGATCCGGCGATGATTGATGCCGCGAACGTTTCGCTGGGTCAGGGCAGCGAGATTGGTCTCGCCATAGCCCTGGCGGTGATGATGTTCGCCGTCGCCCTGTCGCTGCGCATCTCCGACTTCGCCTTCCTCAAGACCCATCCGAAAATGTTCGTCGGCGGCGTCATCACGCAGGTGCTGGGCCTGCCCCTCGTGACGCTCGCCCTTGCGGCCCTGATCGCGCCAACGCCCTCGGTCGCGCTCGGCATGATCGTGGTGGCCTGCTGTCCGGGCGGGAATGTCTCGAACCTCTTCGTCATGCTCGCGCGTGGCAATGTGGCCTATTCGGTGGCCCTGACGGGGGGTTCGAGCGCGCTCGCCTTCCTCGTCACGCCGCTCTCCATCCTGTTCTGGGCCAGCCTCTACCCGCCCACTGCCGAACTGATCCACCAGGTCGATGTCGACCCGCTGCCCTTCCTTGTACAGGTCGCGGCGATGCTCGCCGTGCCGCTGGCTCTGGGCATGCTCGTGCGCGCGAAACTGCCGAAGCTGGCCGACCGGCTTCAGCCGATCTTTCAGGGGCTCGCCATCCTGATCATCATCGCCCTGATCGTCGTCGGACTGCAGGGCAATTGGGCGATCGTCATGGCAACCGGACTGATCATCGTGCCGGTCGCCGTCATCCACAATGCGACCGCCTTCTCCCTGGGCGCTGCGTCGGGCCGGATCCTGCGGCTCGACCCGCCGTCGCGCCGCGCCCTGACCTTTGAAATTGGCATCCAGAATTCCGGCCTCGGCCTCGTCATCCTGCTCGCCCAGTTCGACGGGCTGGGCGGGGCCGCGGCCGTGACCGCCACCTGGGCGATCTGGCATCTTGTCGCCGGACTGTCCCTTGCTACAGCTTTCCGCGTCTGGAACGCCAGACGCGCCGCATCCGGGAGTGCAGCAGAATGACCTTCGATCTGAAAATCACCGGCGGCCTGATCCATGACGGCGACGGCGGCGAACCCTATTCGGCGGAGATTGGCATAATCGACGGAAAGATCGCCGAGATCGGTTCCGGGCTTGGCGAAGCCAGGCGCACGATTGATGCGGCAGGTTGCATCGTCACACCCGGCTTCATCGACTTGCACAGCCATTATGACGGCCAGGCGACCTGGGACGACCGCCTGGAACCCTCGGTTTGCCACGGCGTCACGACGACGGTGATGGGAAACTGCGGTGTCGGTTTCGCGCCGGTGCACAAGACCGACCACGAACGCCTGATCAAGCTGATGGAAGGCGTCGAGGATATTCCCGGCACGGCATTGGCCGAAGGTCTGAAATGGAACTGGGACAGCTTCCCGGACTATATGGACGCGCTGGAGGCCCAGAACCGCACGATCGACATCGCCGTGCATATTGGCCACGACCCGCTCCGCGTCTACGTCATGGGCGATCGGGCCATTGCCGACGAAGACGCGACCGACGCCGACATCGCGAAAATGCGCGATCTTGTGCGCGCCGCGATGGAGGCCGGAGCGATCGGCTTCTCGACCGGCCGCAGCGATGTCCACAAGACCGCCGACGGTGACTTCACGCCCTCATCGGAGGCCACGGCGCGCGAACTCGCGGGCATCGCTTCCGCTTTTGACGGGCTCGGCTATGGCGTCGTGCAGGCCGTCAGCGATTTCGATCTTGAACGCGAGGGCGACCGTTTCGAGGCGGAATGGAAAGTCCTCGAAGCCTATGTGAAGGCCGCCGGCGGGCGTCCCTTCTCCATGTCGCTGATGCAGCGCGACTTCGCGCCCGATCAGTGGAAGCAGATCCTGGGCAAGGCCGAGGAGATGAAGCGTCAGGGCGTCGACATGCGGGTGCAGGTCGCGCCGCGCGGTATCGGCGTCTTCCTCGGCCTGCAATGCACCTTCCACTTCTTCATGGGCTATCCGAGCTACAAGAAGATCGCCCACCTGCCGTTCGAAGAGCGGGTCGCGATCATGAAGACACCGGACTTCAAGGCGCAGATCCTGTCGGAGAAGACCGACAAGCTGTCGGGGCCGGGCTCGTCCGTTCCGCCGCTCGCCGACCTCCTGATGGAGCATATCGACTTCGTCGCCACCAAGCTGTTCAAGCTCGGTGACAATCCAGACTACGAGCAGCCGCCGGAACAATCCCTCGCCGCCCAGGCCGAGCGGGAGGGTATTCCGCTGATGGAGAAGCTCTACGACACCGTGCTAGAGCGCGACGGTCAGGAGCTGATCTACTTCCCGATCTACAATTACACCGAAGGCGATTACGGCAACGTCCACACCATGATGACCCACCCGCAAGCGCTTCAGGGGCTGGGCGATGGCGGGGCCCATGTCGGCACGATCTGCGACGCGTCCACCCCCACCTATCTGATGAGCTACTGGACGCGGGACCGCACGCGCGGACCGCGCGTGCCGCTGCCGCGCGCGGTTCAGATGCTGACCTCGGACATCACCGACTATCTGGGGCTGAAGGATCGGGGCCGGATCAAAGTCGGGCAGAAGGCTGACCTGAACATTATCGATCACGAAAGCCTGAACGTCCTGCCGCCCTACATGGTCAAGGACCTGCCCGCCGGCGGTCAGCGCCTCCTTCAGAAGGCGAAGGGCTATCGCGCGACACTTGTTTCGGGCGTGCCGGTGGTTCTCGACGATGTCGTCACGGATGAACGCCCGGGCCGTCTGGTGCGCGCAGGGCGGTGAGATCTCGCGATTGCCCGCAACCACTGGGGTCCCCACGAAAGAGGGGACCTGAAGCATGCACCCGGTTTCGGGTTCCCGCTTTCGCGAGAAACCCATGAAGTTATTCTGATCTCTCGCCTTTCCCCGCGTAGGCGGGGAAAGGACGAGGAGAAATCAGAGCGCTTCAAGCTCCAGCCCGCCCTCACCGCGCGTCACGCGCCAGCGGCTGTCGATCCCGGCGTCATAGCCGGTCCGTTTCACCGTCGAGACTTCGACATAGTCCGCCTCGACCGCTTCCGGTGTCAGCGACAGCAGGATGAAGCCACGACGATAGGGTTCGTGGTGCAGGATCTCCGCATTCGCCGCTTCGGTGATGCGGCCAAAATGCACGCCGGGAGCGGGGATGCCTTCAAACTCCGAGGGGCTGGAGATCGACGTCGTGCCGAACTCGTACCCGACCGGCCGGCCCGCCTCTGTTGCCAGTGCGCAGGTCCAGAAATTGTGCGTATCGCCCGCCAGCGCGATCATGCCGTCCGTGGCGTCCAGCACCGCCGAATAAAGCCGCTCGCGTTCGGCGGGATAGCCATCCCAGCTGTCGAAGCTGAACGGACTGTCGAAGCGCGACCGCATCACATATTCCCAGGCGAGCGGCTCGCGGTTGCGCACGATCCATTTGAGCCAGCCCGGCAAGGCCTCGACATAATTCGGCATGTTCAGCTTGCCGAGCAGCACCTGACCGCCCAGCACCTGCCAGGGCGTACCGCCCTCCCGGGAGGAGCGGAACGCGTCGGCAATTGCCTCGATCTGCGCCATGCCCAGCATTTCACGCGACGGATCACCAACCACATCGCGCAGCCATTCGGCCACCAGCGCGCGGTTCTCCGGCGTGTCCTCGGCATCGTAGGCAATCGGGAAGCTGTCGAAGGTCAGCTGTTCGGAACGCGCCGTATGGCGGCTTTCGGTCAGGGCGATCGTGGCCAGTCCCGCGATCTCGACGGTTTTCAGCCCGCCGATCAGGTCGGCCGGTTCACGCGTCGGGTTCCAGTCATGGAAGGCGCGCAAGGCCTCGCTGCGGCGGGTCGCCCATTCGCCTTCGCCGTCATTGTGGTTTTCCGCCCCGCCCGACCAGGTGTCGTTGGCGACTTCGTGATCGTCCCAGGTGATGAACCAGGGCGCCGCGGCATGGGCGGCCTGCAGGTCCGGATCGGACTTGTACTGGGCATGGCGCGCAGCATAGTCGGCATAGGTCAGGCATTCGTGGACCGGGTTCGGCACCCGCCCCAGATCCTCGGCGTCCTCGGTGGCGTAGCCGCCCTGCCCGTATTCATAGATGTAATCGCCTAGGTGCAGGACGAGGTCGAGATCGTCCGTGTTCGCCATCTCGCGATAGGCGTTGAAATAGCCCGCCGGATAGTTGGAACAAGAACAGAAGGCGATGTTGAACCGGTCGCGCGGCTGGGCCGGCAGCGTCCGCGTTCGCCCAGCCGGAGACGGCTCGCCATTGTGCAGGGCTCGGTAGAAATACCGGCGGTCGGGATCGAGCCCGGTCGCCACTGCCTTGTAGGTCGAGACCGGATTCATCCGGATGTACTGCCGCTGTTCGGTCTCCTCCCAGACGATGTCGGTGAAATCCGCGTCGGCCGCGACCTGCCAAGTCAGCTCGCCGCCGCCATCCTCGCTGACCGCGGTCCACAGGACCACGCTCGTCTGATCGGGCTCACCGGATGCAACGCCATGCCGGAAGGGACCGGTCGGAGCTGGTGGCAATTGCCGGTTCGGCGTGCCGCACGCGGCCGCCGTCAGCGCCAGACCCGTCGATCCGAGCAAAAGGTGTCGCCGGTTGATCGGTAGCGGCATGGTCTCTCTCCCCTTCGTTACGGACGAGTTCTGTCACCTTCCCGCGACGTTTCCGCGACGCTCAGTCCCTCGGCCGCAGCACCAGCGTGTCGGACCCGTCAGGCGCAGTGTCCGGCGTCCAGTCCGTCCGCATCTCGAAGCTCTCGCCCGATGCCCACATCGGCGCGAGGTCGCGGTAATGCCCCGACCACGGGTGCCCAGACTGTCCCGGCGCATGCATGAAGCGCGAGGCGTCGAGGTCCGACATGTCGTAGATCGCCCGCAGGGACGGGCCGTGGAATACGTCGAAACTGTCGCCGCGCATCGGATAGACGGCGACATTCACTGTCGATCCGTCGCCGCCAACCGGCTGGCGCACGGTGAACATGCCATCCAGTACCGGCATGCCCGTGAAGACCGGATGGTCGAACACAGCCGCATGCACGCTGCCCCACGACCAGTTGTCGATATCCGGGCCGAACTGCGCGATCCCCGTTTCCATCGCCGCGTCGAGCGCCGCCCCGACGGTAACCGCGCAGCTTTCCGCCGCCGGCGTGGTGACGTCGTCGCACCAGCGCGTTTCTCCGCCGACGAGAACGTTGTCGACCAGGCCTTCGCGGCGGCCGATGAAGCGCGGGAAATCCTCGCCCAGCTCGTCACCGTAAAGGGCGCGGGCAAAGGCGCGGTACCACAGCGCATAGATCAGCGCCTCGTTGGAATAGACCGGCATCGACCCGTCCCAGGCCGCCAGCAGATCGCGAGCGCGTTGCCCTTCAGGCGTCTCTGGCTCGGACGCGGCGATGGCCGGAATCAGGCGCGCGGCCTGTGCCGACAGCACGTCCATCTGAAGCGTGTGGTAGCTCTCCGCATCATGCCGGGCCGTCAGGTCGAGTTGTTCGTTGATCCGAACCGCTCGGAAGATCGCGTACTCGCCCGGGGTGGGATAGCCGTAATTGTCCGGCGTGATGCGGTTGTTGCCGCTCGCGACCCGGCCCGATTCCGGGTTCCGGACGCGCGGCAGCTCGTCATAGGGAATATAGCCCGTCCAGCGCCCATTCTCGTCGCGCAGCGGCACGAGACCTGCTGTCGTATAGCCGATCGTGCCGTCGACATTGGCGTAGTGCATGTTCTGAATCGGTGCGGTGTAGCCGCGCCCCGCCTCGACGAACTCGTCCCAGCTGCGGCTCTTCATGATGCGGTAGGCAACACCGGCCACATCGTTCGACATGTCGAGCGCGGTCGATTGCAGCACGACATCGACATCGCCATAGGCGTCGATAGCGAAATAGTCGGGGTCGAGTACCGGTCCGATCGGGCTCTGGCGGATCGTCAGTTCGACGGGATCGCCGCCGCGAACGTCGATCGTCTCAGTGCGTTCGACGATCTCCAGCTCCCCGCGCTCGAAGACCTGAAGGTCGATGACGTCGAAGCCGGTATTGGTGAAGCCCCACGCCGACACGTCATTCCGGCCCAGCACCACCAGGGGCGCACCGGCAACCGTTGCGCCAACGACATGGCCATCGGGAAGCGCGAGGTGCGCGAAATACCAGATGCCCGGCGCAGACAGCGACAGATGCGGGTCGTTGGCCAGCAGCGGCGCACCGCTGGCCGTGTGATCGCCCGACAGCACCCAGGCATTGGACCCTTCGTCGACATCCGGCTGAACCTCATCCGCCGGCAGGCCATTATCCGCGGGCATCGCGGCCCGGTCGGCATAGTCCTCCGCCTGCAGCATTGTCGGCGCCCATTCGGGATATTCCGGCAGGAATTCGGCCAGCTGATCGGGCATCAGGATGTCTTCCAGACGGCGGCGCGACATCTCGCTGTCTTCGCCGGCGGCCAGAGAGTCGGCCATGTAGACGACGACTGACGCGGTATCGACCAGCCGCCATTCTTCGGGGTGGAACATCCAGGTGGCCGGGTTGAACATCAGCACCCGGTATTCCGGCGAGGGCGTGCCGCGCGCGAGGCGCGCATTCACACCCGCCGTATAGGCCTCGGCCGCGGCGAGCGTCTCGGCATCCATGTTGGCAACGGCAGCGGCAGCGACATTCGGATAGCCCCGGATCCGGTTGCGCGCGTCGACCCGCACGGCCCGTTCACCAATGGCCTCCGACAGGCGGCCCTGCACATAGCGGCGCATCATGTCCATCTGGAAAAAGCGGTCCTGGGCGTGGGCATAGCCCAGCCCGAAGAACACATCCGCTTCCGTCTCGCCGAAAATGTGGGGCACGCCGTGCTCGTCGCGCACGATGGTCACCTCGCCGGTCAGACCGGCGACGCGCACCTGACCACTCGTATCCGGCTTGGTGCCCCAGAAAGCCCAGAGCCAGAACCCGGCTCCGATCAGCACCGCGGCCGCAACCAGCCCTCCGAGAAACAGGACAATCCGAACCAGAATACGCATGCGACCCACCCCCAATGTGAACGCCGTTCACATGCGAGAGTATCAGGACCGCCGCGCAGCGCCAGTGGGCCGCTGCAACGGGCCTAGCGCACGTAGGACGCGCCGTTGATGTCCATCACCGTGCCGGTCGCAGACGGACACAGACCGGACAGGAGGAAGGCCGTGACCGCACCGATCTCGTCCGGCTGAGCGACTGCGCCGAGCGGAATTTCCGCGACGGCGGCACGGCGCGCCTCGACCCGGCTTGGCGCCATGTCAGTCTCGATCCAGCCGGGCGTCAGCGTATAGATCAGGACGCCATCACCGGAATACGCCCGGGCGAGCGTCTTCGCGGCGGCCACCAGTCCGGCCTTCACCGCGGCATAGCCGCAATGGTCCGGCCCGTCGCCGCGATAGGCGGCGCGCGAGGCGACATTGACGATCGAACCCCCGCCGCGTGTGCGGAAGGCATTCACCGCGGCCCGCATCAGATCGCAGGGCGCGCGCAGATTGACGGCGAGCTGGTCCGTCCAGCCTGCCTCCCATTGTGCGTCGTCATTGAGCGGTGTCGCGCGGTAGATCCCGGCATTGTTGACCAGCGCGTCGAGCGGTCCGAATTGCGCTTCGGCTTCCGCCCAGAGCGCGGCGCCGGCCCCTGCCTCGCCGAGGTCTTTCCCGATCACGCCGAGCGCACGATCCCCCAGCTCCTGCGCCAGCGCCTCTGCCGAATCCCGCTGTGCGTTGTAGTGAATGACGACATCACCGCCGTCGGCAGCGCAGGCGCGCGCGATGGATTTCCCGGCACCGCGCGACGCTCCGGTCACAAGGATCCGCTTTCCGTTCAATTGTCCGGGCATGGCCTATTTCGATTGCAGCTTCGAGATGAAGTCGAACGTCTTGCCATAGGGCGGCGCGATCAGCCGCGAGGGATGCCATTTCGGCGCCTCGAACACCGCGCGTTCGTGCGTGAAGGTCAGGAAGCCGTGCTCGCCGTGATACGCCCCCTGCCCGGACGCGCCGACACCGCCGAACGGCATGCCCTCCACCGACATGTGCAGCATGGAGGCGTTGACGCTCGCGCCGCCCGAAATCGTCCGGTCGAGCACGCTGCGCGCCAGCGACTTGTCGCGCGAATAGACATAGAGCGCCAGCGGGTGGTCGCGTTCGTTCACGAAGGCGATCGCATCATTCAGCGTATCATAGGGCAGGATCGGCAGAATTGGCCCGAAGATCTCTTCCTTCATGAGCTGGCTTTCGACCGGCGGATCGATCACGATCGTCGGAGGCAGCTTGCGGGCATTGCCGCTTTCGCTGCCCTTCGGCTGCAGGACCCGCGCTCCGGCGGCGCGAGCCTCCTCGATCATCGCGGTCAGGCGCGCATGGTGCCGGTCGGACACGATGGCGGTGTAGTCGGTGTCGACCGCGTAATCCGGGAAGAAGGTCTCGACCTGACCCAGCACAGCCTCGGCCGTGGCCTCCACCTTGGACCGGGGCGCGAGTACATAGTCCGGCGCGATACAGGTCTGGCCCGCATTGAAATACTTGCCCCAGGCGAGCGGCGACGCGGCATCGGCCGGGTCATAGTCCTCGGTCAGGATCGCCGGCGACTTGCCGCCAAGTTCCAGCGTGACCGGCACGAGATTGTCTGCCGCCGCCATTGCGACGAGCCGGCCGACATGCGTCGAACCGGTATAGAAGAGGTGGTCGAACTTCTGCTGCGTGAACGCCTCGCCGACCTTCGGCCCGCCGGTCACGACCGCGACCTGGGATTCATCAAAGGCTTCCGCCAGGAGGCGGCCCATAAGATCCGCCGTTTTCGGCGTCAGCTCCGACGGCTTGATGATCGCGCGGCACCCTGCAGACAGCGCGGCAATCAGTGGCGCGATTGCCAGCTGCCACGGATAGTTCCACGGCGACACGATGCCGACCACGCCTTTCGGCTCGCGGCGCACATAAGCCTTGCCCGGCGCCAGCGTCATGGGAACCGAAGCCGACCTGGCTTTCGCCCATTTTCCGACATGCGACTTCGCGTGCTTTGCTGCGCTGATCACGAAGCCGATTTCGGCGATCTGCGTCTCGGCGCATGACCGGACGCCATAGTCAGCGGAAATCGCCGCCATGATGTCTTCGGCGTGATTTTTCGTCAGATCGGCGACTTTCTGGATGTCGGCCTTGCGCTGGTCGATCGGGCGGTGGCGCTGATCGGCAAAGGCCTCCTTCTGGCGTGCGAGAAGGGTCTTCAGGCGTTCAATCTGTCGGGCGTCGGTCTCGCTCATGGCGGTCTCCTTCAGGCCGAGGCGCGGATCATGTCCGCCGCCTTGTCGGCAATCATCATGGTCGGCGCATTCGTATTGCCACCGACGAGGCGCGGCATCACCGAAGCGTCCACCACGCGCAGTCCTTTGACACCGTAGACCCGGCACTCCGGATCGACCACCGCCAGCTCGCCCTTGCCCATCGTGCAGGTCGAGGTCGGATGGTAGAGCGTCTCGGCGCGCGCCCTTATGTCGGCCTCCAGATCCGCCCGGGTCTTGGCCTCGGGGCCCGGCAGCCATTCCTCGGCGCGGTCGAAGTCGAACGCTGGCGCGGACAGAATGCGGCGCACGATCTGCAGCCCGTCGATCAGCGCGACGAGATCCCCTTCCTTGTCGAGATAATTCGGATCGATCGCGGGATATTCGCGCGGATCGGCGCTCTTGATCCGGATCTCGCCGCGGCTTTCCGGATAGAGGTGGCAGACGTGCAGCGTCACACCGTGACCCCACACCTGCTCCTTGCCGTGGTTCTTCGACAGCGAGGGAATGAAGACCAGCTGCAGGTCCGGCAGATCGCCCGCGAGCGATGAAGACAGGAACGCGCCGCCCTGTACGGGATTGTTCGTCAGCGGCCCGTCACCGCGCAGCATCCAGCGGAACAGATCGCCGAAATTTTTCGCGATGGTCGCCATCGACCAGCCGAGCGAGGTGGCGCTCTTCGTGCGCATGAGCGCCGCGATATCGAGATGGTCCTGAAGATTGCGACCGACGCCGGGCAGATCGACCTCGGGACTGACGCCCGCAGCCTTCAACCAGTCGGGATCGCCGATCCCGGACAGCTGCAGCAATTGCGGCGAATTGATCGCGCCGCCAGCCAGGATCACTTCCTTTCGAGCGGTTAGCGTTGCGGGCTCGCCCTTGATGTCGAGCGCCACGCCGGTCGCCCGGCCATTCTCCAGAATGACCCTGTGCGCCAGCGCCTCGGTAATGACGGTGACATTGCCGCGCGCCAGGGAAGGTCGCAGGAAGGCATCGGCCGCACTCCAGCGGCGCGGCCCGTTCATCGTCACCTGATAGGGACCGAAGCCGAATTGCTTATCGCCGTTGAAGTCGGGATTGCGCGGATACTGCAGCTGGTCGCCGGCTTCGAAGAAGGCTTCCGTCAGCGGATTGAGGTCCGGAATGTCCTGAACGTGCAGCGGACCGTCGACGCCATGGAAGGCGTCCGCACCGCGCTGCTGGCACTGCATCGCCTTGAAGCGGGGCAGCGCGTCCGACCAGTCCCACCCTTCAGCACCCATGGCGCCCCATTCGTCGAAATTCTCCGCCGCGCCGCGCATGTAGTGCATCGCGTTGATCGAGGAGGACCCGCCGAGTG
Source organism: Alphaproteobacteria bacterium (assembly GCA_016124205.1). GTDB lineage: Bacteria > Pseudomonadota > Alphaproteobacteria > Caulobacterales > Maricaulaceae > Hyphobacterium. Next base: position 126,595 of record WGOD01000001.1, on the reverse strand, counting down.
TCTTGCCGCGCGGCCAGAAAAGACGCCGGTCATTCAGATGCTTCTGCGGCTCGGTTTCGTAGGACCAGTTATAGGGGCCGCCGGAAACAACTTGCGCCAGCATCATCGCGGTCCGGATCGCGGGCGCCTTGTCCGGCTTGCCGGCTTCGAGCACGCAGACGCTCACATCCCGGTCGCGCGATAGGCCCTCGGCGACGACACAGCCCGCCGAACCGGCGCCCACGATGATGTAGTCGAATTCCCGCGTCTCACTCATCGCCGCTCTCCACCAGGGGCGAAACCGCCTCGGCAATGGCCCGCATCACGGTGAGTGTTTCACCTGTGCGTGCGCCCCAGTCCGGATCTCCGGCAAAGCGTGCGATCACCACACCGCGGCGTTCATCGACCCAGATATACTGGCCGTAGACCCCCGCCGCGAAATACTCGCCGTCATAATTTTCGGGCATCCACCAGTGCAGGCCGTAGCCGCGGAGCGGGATGGTTTCATTGGGCTCCTGGAATGGCACATTCGGCGTCGTCGCCATCTCCACCCAGCCTTCGGGCAAAAGACGCTCGCCATTCCATATCCCGTCCTGCAGGTAGAATTGACCGAACCTCGCATAGTCGCGGGTGGTCGCATTGAGGCAGCAATATCCGATCGCCTCTGCGCGATCGCCTTCGACATTCTGCGACCAGTAGGCATCGCTCGACATGTGCAGCGGCGCCCAGATTTCCTGCTGCGTGATCGCGGCGAGAGTCTCGCCGTAGATTCCGCGCAGCACGGCACCGAGCACGTGCGTGTTCGGGCTCGTATAGTGCAGGTCCTGGCCCGGCTCGCGATTGCGTTCGATCTGCGCGATCTGTTCGTCGACGCTGCGGCCCAGGATGAAGGTGTTGAAGAAGAGCGGCCGGATGTCTGAATCGGGACCGGAATAGTCTTCGTTGAAATCCACGCCCGCCGACATCATCAGGAGATGCCGCAGGCTGGTCTCGCCCATCGGGCTGCCTTCGTATTGCGGTGCGAATTCCTGCGCCAGCTGGTCGAGCGACTCGATCCGCCCCTCTTCCATCGCCATCGCGATCATCGTCGCGACGAAACTCTTGGCGACCGACCAGGACGTCAGCCGCGTTCCGGCATTGGCCCCGTTCAGATAACGCTCGTGAACCAGCTCGCCATTGTGCAGCACGACAAGGCCAAGGGAACGCGATTCATCCAGATACTGGTCCAGTGTCCGCGCCTCGCCGCCCCACTCATAGGTGACGTCAAGCGGCTGCGATGCACCATCAAGCGGTTCGGGACTGGTGGCTTCGATGGTCCGGTACGGAAAGATCGAATCCATCGTCTGGAAGGTTTCGGTGAAATCTGCCGGATCTGAAAGCCGCTGGATTTCAGCCGGAGAATACTCCGACCAGGGGCGGAAAAACCATGCTGCTATGGCGGTTACGGCCACGACTGCGGCCAGCAGAACACCACCCAGAATCCTTAGAACCATCGTCTCCCCCAGTTCCGGTTACCGGTTGTTGAGGTTCCAGTGTCACGACGAACACCGGCAAAGTGCAACGGTTATTCGTTGTTCGCCTGTTGCGCGTTCGCTACTGACACCGGGATCAAACGATGGTGTTATGCGTCGATAAACCAAACACGCCGGACGGGATCCCGGCGTCTCAGGGGGAGTGACATGAAGTCTTCAATCCGCGCCATCGCATTGGCATCCACGGCGCTTGGCGCCAGCCTCGTCATCTCGGACATCGCCGCGGCGCAGGTCGACACCATCACGGTGACGGCGCAACGCCGCGAGCAAACGCTGCAGGAAACCCCGGTTGCGGTTTCCGCGGTTCCGGAAGAACAGCTCGAACTTGGCCAGATCCGCGACGTTCGCGATCTGCAACAGCTCGTTCCGTCCCTGCGCGTGTCGCAGTTCTCGCGCTCCGGCGTGACGGAATTCGCGATCCGCGGTCTGGGTACGTCCGCCGATAACGTCGGCCTCGAGCCGTCGGTCGCCATCTTCGTCGACAACGTTTACCGCTCGCGTCAGGGCGCCGCGATCAACGACTTCCTGTCGCTGGAACGCGTGGAAGTCCTGCGCGGCCCGCAATCGACCCTGTTCGGCAAGAACTCTCCGGCCGGCGTGGTTCACTTCATCACCCGCGCACCGGAATATGAATTCGGCGCCGTCGGCGAAGTGACGGTTTCGAACTATGACGGCCGCATCTTCCGCGGCACCGTCACCGGCCCGGTCATGGACGGCAATGCTGCGGTCCGCTTCGACTTCAACCGCAACACGCGTGACGGCTTCCTCGACAACGTTTCCACCGGCGGCACGCTGAACAACCGTGACCGCTGGAGCTTCCGCGGCCAGTTCGCCGCCGACCTCGGCGAGAACGTCTCGGTTCGCCTGATCGGCGACTACGGCATTGTGGACGAGAATTGCTGCGCCGCGCCCTTCTCCTTCCACCTGCCGCAGAACGCCGGAGCGCTCAATGCACTCGGCGGCACTGTGCTTCCGGCCAATCCGTACAACCGTCAGGTTGCCACCAATTCGCCGGTGAACACCCAGATCGACACGCGCGGCCTCTCCGGCCAGGTCGATGTCGATTTCGACGGTTTCCAGCTGACGTCGATCACGGCCTATCGCTACTTCCGCGATGACAACGAGATCGACGCCGACTTCACCGACGTCGATCTGTCCCGCACCCGTGCGCTCGACACGCAGTACGACACCTTCACCCAGGAATTCCGCCTGACCTCGACCGGCGACAACATGGTCGACTGGCTCGTGGGTGCGTACTTCTTCGATCAATCGATGAGCCACCAGGACATCACCCGCTACGGTAACGACCTGCGTCCGTTCGCGGATCTGGTTTCGGGCGGCGCGATCACTGCACTTGAAGGCGGTCTCGGCGTTCCCAACGGCACCTTCCTCGCGGCGGGTCAGGGTCGTCAGGAAGACTATGCGCTGACGACGGAGAGCTGGTCGCTGTTCGGTCAGATCGACTGGCACGTCACGGATCGCTTCACGGTCACCGCGGGTCTGCGCTACACCGAAGAAGACAAGACGATCGACGCCGACCTGAACGTCAACGACCCGTTCTCGGCGCTTGATTTCGTGCAGATCGGCTTCCAGCAGATCTTTGCGACGGTCTTCTTCCAGCTGACCGGCCTGCCGCCGACCCCGGCGAACATCGCCGCGAACCCGGCTGCTGCCGCTCAGGCCCAGGCCGCTGCCGCGGCCGGTTCGACCGACCCGAACGTGAACCCGCTGCTCGGCCTGACCCCGCTGCAGTTCTCGCCGCCGGCGCCGGACTACGCGTCGGCCCGTTCCGAGGACAACACGTCGGGCAACATCATTCTGTCCTATGACGTCTCGGACAATGTGAACATCTACGCCAGCTACTCGACCGGTTATAAGGCCGGTGGCTTCAACGTCTCCTCGACGGCGGCCATTGCGAATGCGCTGGAGTTCGATCCGGAAATCTCGACCAACTATGAGATCGGCCTGAAGACGACGCTGTTCGACAACACGATGCGTCTCGACATCGCCGCCTTCCACCAGACCCTGGAAGACTTCCAGTCGAACAACTTCAACGGCACGGCCTTCGTGCTCGACAACGCCGGTGAGGTTCTCGTCCGCGGCGTCGAAATCGAAACCATGTGGCGTCCGAGCGAAGCCTTCCTCTTCACGGGCGGCGTCACGCACCTGTTCGATGCCGAGTATGAAACCTACACCAACGCCCCCTGCGACGACCTCAACACGTCGTCCCAGTGTCTGATTTCGGGCACGCAGGACCTGTCGGGCCGCAACCTGGCCGGCGCCGCGGAAACCACCGCGACGGCAACCGGTACCTGGTTCTTCCCGCTGGGCAACAACTGGGGCGGTTTCGTTCGCGGCGAAGTCTTCTACTCCTCCGAGCGCAATCTCGGCGGCGATCTCGACCCGCGCAAGCAGCAGGAAGCCATCACCCTGTTCAACGGCTCGTTCGGCTTCGGTGCCGAGGACGAGAGCTGGGGTCTGCAGTTCTGGGGCCGCAATCTGGCCGACGAAGAATACCTTGTCGGCGAGTTCAGCTCCGTTGGTCAGCCGGGCAGCCTGAACGGCTATCCGGGCGACCCGCGCACCTATGGTGTGACGCTGCGCCTGCGCCGCTAGTCAGCCGCGCAAATCTGCTAGGATTGGGAGCGGAGACCTCGGTCTCCGCTCCTTTTCTTTTGGAGAAACGGGATGACCACGCTTCTCATCCTCATCGGCTCATTCGTGGCGGTATCCGCCATCGTCGGCTTCAATGTCTGGATCGGCGGCTGGTCGCCGTCGCGGATCGAAAGTCTGGAGGACGCCGGCCAGACGCTGCGCCAGGATCTGCTGACCTTCGAACCCGGCGAAACGGGTGTCTTGGCGAGCGACGGTCTCGCGGCCCTCGTGCAATCGAGGGAGGGTCGCTCGGTGGGTTATGTGTCTGCGCGCGGAGACACGCTCGTCTCGCGCCTGATCGAGCCGGGCAGCGTGTCGCGCGCAGAGGTTCGCGACGGCGGCGTCATTATGCTGCACTTCAAGGACTTCACCTTTCCCACGACCCGCATCACACTGGGGAAAGACGACGCGGCCCGCGAATGGGCGACGCGGTTGAGCACGGAGTAGTGCCGTGGACATCGAACTGATCGAACCGATCTATATCGCCATCCCCTTCTTCGTGGCCTTCATCATCGCCGAGATGGTCTATGCCCGCACAACGGGAAAGGCGCGCTTCGAACCCCGCGACAGTGCGGCCAGCCTTGCCATGGGCCTCGGCAACACCATCGCCGGTGTGCTCTTCGCGGGCATCACAGCGGCCTGGCTGACCTTCATCCAGCAATTCGCCCTGTTCGACATCGGCTATGTGTGGTGGGCGTGGATCGCAGCCTTCGTGCTCGACGACTTCACCTATTACTGGTCGCACCGCTGGGCCCACACCGTCCGCTGGTTCTGGGCCGACCATGTCGTTCACCACTCCTCGCAGCACTACAATCTGACGACTGCCCTGCGGCAGCCCTGGTTCACCGTCTTTACCTTCAAGTTCATGTGGCTCGGATCCTGGCTGGTGCTGCTCGGTTTCCCGCCCGTCATCATTGCCTTCGTCGGCTCGCTCAACCTGATCTACCAGTTCTGGATCCACACCGAGGCCATCACGCGGATGCCGCGTTGGTTCGAAGCCGTGATGAACACGCCCTCGCACCACCGCGTGCATCACGCGACCAACCCGATCTATCTCGACCGCAATTATGCCGGTGTCTTCATCATCTGGGACAAGATGTTCGGCACCTTCCAGCCGGAGCTCGACGAGGAACGCTGCCGCTACGGCATCGTGAAGAATCTCGGCACCTGGAACCCGCTCCGCATCTCGCTGCACGAATGGTGGGGCATTGCGAAGGACGTCGCCGGATCGAAATCCCCAAAGGATGCGCTCGGCTACATCTTTGCCCCGCCTGGCTGGTCGCCCGACGGCAGCCGGATGACGTCGAAGACGATCAAGGAAATCTGGGAGGCGGAACGCCGGGACGGCGGAGCCCGGGCAGATTCAGAGCCTACAGCCGGCTCTCGTCTACCTGCCGAATAGCAGAGACGCGACCCCTTGCGCCGGGCGGAATTTTCTATCACTCTCCCCTGAAGTAAACGGCGTTCACTTTTTGAGAACGAAACGCCGCTGCATGCGAAGGGAGAGACATCATGAGCCTGCGCGATCTGTATCCGATTCCGGACATCGACCCCTGCTGGTCCGTTCCCCAGGAATACAATGCCCTGTTCGACTGGGAGTTCGACGAGGGCCGCACGACGCTCATGCACCTCTACCAGAAGGGCAAGGACATGCAGTGGGATGCGGTCAACCGCATCGACTGGTCGCTCGAGCTCGATCCCGAAAATCCGATGCAGATGCCACCCGAAGCCGGCGGCCTCTATGGCTCTCCGATCTGGAACCGCATGTCGGAAAAGGACCGGATCGAGCTGACGACCCACGCGCAGGCCTGGAATATTTCGCAATTCCTGCAGGGCGAGCAGGCCGCCCTGCTCTGCGCTTCCAAGATCGTTACGCAGGTCCCCGACCTCGACGCGAAATTCTATGCCGCGACGCAGGTGATGGACGAAGCCCGCCACGTCGAGGCCTACAAGAAGCTGCTCGAGAAGTTCGGCGTCGCCTACCCGATGACCGGCCCGCTTCAGGAACTGGTCGACCAGGCGATGCGCGACTCGCGCTGGGACATGACCTATCTCGCCATGCAGGTGGTGATCGAAGGGCTCGCGCTCGCGGCCTTCGGCACGATCCGCGACATTGCCCAGAACCCGCTGGCACGCATGGTCAACGCCTATGTCATGGAAGACGAGGCCCGCCACGTCGCCTTCGGCCGTCTGTCGCTGCGGGACTTCTACCCGCAACTGACCCAGGCCGAGCGTGATGAGCGCGAGGAATTCCTTGTCGAGGCCTGCTGGCTGATGCGCGGCCGGATGACCGATGCGCGCGAAGTCTACCGAGCGCTCGGACTGCCGGAGAAGGAATGCATCGAGTGGGCCGAGAATTCGGAGATCACCAAGCTCTACCGCACCATGCTGTTCCAGCGGATTGTCCCGATCGTGAAGGATATCGGCCTTTGGGGTCCAAAAATCCGCAAATGCTACGAGGACATGGGCGTGATGCACTTCGCCGATCTCGACCCGGATCAGCTGGGCCGGGACGACGAGAAGGCGGCGGCCGACTTCGATGCCCGCAAGGCCTACGTCCACGCGGTCGCCGGCGCAGCGGAGTAGCGTTAACCCCCTGCCAACCACGTTTGGCAACGGGATATTTGTCCTGACCTGTCAGAGTGTCCGCCGGAATGGAACCGGTGGACGAAATGAGCGACCGCAAATCGGAAACGGGCCGGCACGCCCCGGCGAATGACCACTCGGCGCGCTTCGACGCCGAACTCCGGGGCGTCAGCGCGGCCATGCTGGCTGAGAACCGTGCCAACGCACGCACGCCAACGCACCGGATCGACCGGGCGGCACTGTCGCGTGTCTTCCAGTTCACCGACTTGTGCGCGGCGATCCTGATCGCATTCGCCGCCCTTGCGCTTGATCCGCGGACGGTTTGGCCACTCGCCCTCTTCCTCGTGATCGCGTCGGGCGGATTGCACTCCTTCTCGCTATACCGGATTTCACCGACGGTTCCGCCCTGGGACCGTCTGGCGCGCTCGGTCATCGCGATCGGGCTGGCCGGACTGGTGACGTTGACGACCGCGCGCCTGTTCGATCCCGCCGTTCTTCCCGTTGCCGCCTGGCAGACGGTTGCGGGCGGTGCGGGATTGCTTGCGCTGCAGGTGATCTACGCTTTCGCGATTTGCCGCTGGGCCCGCGCCGGCCGGCTTGCCGCCAATATCGTGATCGTCGGCGCAACGCCGCAGGCGCGCCGGATGATCGACGCCAATCGCCGCACGCGCGAAGTGAACATTGTCGGCATTTTCGACGACCGTCAGTCGCGCAGCCCGTCGCGGCTCGCCGGCGTGCCCTATCTCGGAACGCTGGACGATCTGGCGAACTGGAAAGCCCTGCCGGAAGTCGACCGCATCCTGATCACGGTCCGGCCGGATGCGATCGCCCGGGTTCGCGACCTGCTCGGCAAGTTGAGCCCGCTACCGCATCCGATCGGTCTGTCGCTGGAATTCGGCGATGAAGCCGCTGCCGGCGCCTCGCTCGCCTCCATCGCCGATTCCCCGGCCGCGCAATTGTCGGGCCGTCCGGCCAATCCGGACTGGCTGATCGTGAAGCGGCTCGAGGACCTGGTGATCGGATCGCTGATGTTCCTTGCCGCCCTGCCCGTCATGGCCGTGATCGCCCTTGTCGTGCGTCTCGACTCGCCGGGGCCGATCCTGTTCCGGCAGGTCCGCGAAGGTTTCAACGGCCGTCCGATCGGCGTGCTGAAATTCCGCTCGATGCGTCACAGCGTCGAGGGAGAGAAATCCGGCGTGCGTCAGGTCGAACGCGATGATCCGCGCGTCACCCGCATCGGCCGGATCCTGCGCGCGACAAGCCTCGACGAACTGCCGCAGCTCTGGAACGTGCTGAAGGGCGAAATGTCGCTCGTCGGGCCGCGTCCGCACGCGCCGGGCATGAAGACCGGTGCCACGCTGACCTCGAACCTCGTGGCCGAATATGCGCACCGTCACCGCGTTAAGCCGGGCCTGACCGGCTGGGCTCAGGTCAATGGATCGCGTGGCCCGCTGCATTCACCGGAAGCGGCACGCGAGCGCGTCAAACTCGACGTCGAATACATCGCGCGCGCCAGCCTCTGGTTCGATCTGTGGATCATGCTGCGGACCCTGCCCGCCCTCTTGGGCGACAAGATCAATATTCGCTAGGGACGCCGCGCATTCCGCGACCACGCGGCCGACAGCGCATCGACGATGGGCGTATCGCGGGCCGGTTGCGATGCATCGGGATCGGCCCCGTAAACCGGGTTCCAGCCATTTTCCTGCGCTTCATAGCGACGCCAGCCGCTATCCCACCGGAAATAGGCCGAATTCGCTCCCGCGCGTTCGAGGCCGGCGAGGCGCTGGCGCACATAGTCCTCCGCACCAACCGCCCACCGCCGGACCCCGTACTCGCCCAGCATCCAGCGCGGATAATCCGGCGGCGACACGATCGCGTCGGCCGAGCTGAAGGACGCCGCGGACATCGGGCCCCAGGCATGGGTGAAGGCCCGCGGGTGATAGTCATGAATGGCCAGCACGCAACCGGGCACCACATCGAGATCGAGCAAGCCGGCAAACCGGGCGTTGGCATAGCCATCCGGGCTGACGAGGATCGGAATGTCCGCATCGACGGACCGGATCGTCCGGCAAAGCCGCGCCGCAAGCGCCGGCCAGTCGCCCGGCGTGCCATCAATGCGTCGGGAGAGTTCACCGGCGTCCCAGATCTCGCCCCCCGCCGGCAAAGCGGCCTGATTGGCGTTCGGTTCAACCATCAAAAGGAAGCCCGCGACACCGCGGCGCCGGGCAAAGCGCCGCGCCGTTTCGCGCCACATCTCCGCCCAAGCGTCCTGCGCCGCCATGTCGAACCAGATCCGCTCATTCACCAGCTCGGCGGGAAACCAGTCGCCTGCGGAATCGCGCTGGATCGAAAATTCGGACCGCCCGGGACCGCTGCGGAACCCGATCACGGTAAACACGCCCGCCGCTTCGCAGCGCGTGACCATGTCGTCGAGATGGTCGAGGACGGGAGTGTCGAGCCGCCATGGGGCTTCTTCGGTAAAGATTCCCGGGTGGCTCAGAAGGGCCAGATTGGCCCCCGCCGCCCGCAAGGAGGCGATGGCGCTGTCCGATGTCGGCGATCCGACGGCGCCGGGCCCGAGAAACTCGCCATCGAGCGAGGGCACGATCCGGCGATGACTGAAGACCGCCCCGCGAAGATGCGGGCCGGTCGCATTGTCCCAGAGATCGATTTTCCGGTCGGGCGTCTGCGCGGCCGCGCAGCCGCTCGCGAACATCAGACCGGCACTGCCCGCGAGTATGTCCCTGCGGCTTGGCGGCATGTCAGACCGCGTAGAAGGAAGCGAGACGGTCGGCCTTCTTCAGTGCGCGGCGCGGGATCTGCCCCGCCTTGCCCAAAGGCGAGCGCTCACCGGCATCAGCCAGCGCACGGGCCGCGGAACGCAGTGCCGTGACGGGGGACCGGGTCACCACACACCCTCCAGCCAGAGGCACCTGCCAGGCGCCCAGATGGCGTTTGAAATCATAATCGCCCGGTCCGAGCTCGACGGTCGACAGTCCGGATTCCGCGGCATGCCGGATCGTTTCGAGCAGCAGGAGCAGGCCCGGACTGACGTGATTGAAGGCCGGATCGTAGGAAGGGAACCAGTACTGGACCCGGTTCTCGCTGCGCATGCCGAAATGCGCGGCGATGATCTCGCCCTTCACCCGCAGCGTGCCGCACACCGGTGCAAACCGGTCGGTCCGCTTGCGTGCGATTGCCTCGATCAGCCGGTTGGTCCACGCAACCGAAAACACGTCGAACACGCCGGTCGTGCGGTATTGCGCGCGCTTCCAGTGCAGCATCGCGCTGAGCGCCTCATCGGAGAAATCGTCCATGCGGAACTCGAAGCCGCCCTCCTCGGCTTCCAGCTTGCGGCGGCGTGCGCGGATATTCTTGAAAGCCTTCGGTTCCGCTGCCTTTCGGACCTCTTCGAACGCGTCATAGCCATCCGAACAGTCGACCACGGCCGAGCCGTCGCGCATCTGTTCGCTTTCATGCCAGCACTGCTGCAAGGCAAGCGCGGAATGGTATTCGAACAGCGGAATACCGGCCGACTTCAGCCAGTCCGGCAAGCTCACCTTGTCGGCCTCGCGGGTGATGACACCGTGGACGTCCGACAAGGGTCCGCTCAGCGGGCGGGCATAGCCGATCCTGCCCATCTGAAGCGGCAGAAAGCCTTGGATCTGCCCGCCCTGACGGCCGATCAGCACGCGCGTATCGCCGCGCGCAACCTCGCAGCATTCCGCAAACTCGATCCGGAAATAGGGGCTGTCGAACAGGCCATATCCGTCGACAAATTCGAACCAGGCGCCGCGCTCGGCATCGGTCAGTTCGCTCGGGCGTTTCAGCTCGGTCTGGATCATGCGTTCGGACATGCGTCCCCCTTGGTCGCCCCTGTTTTCGCAGAAACCCCTTGAGTTTTCGTTGCCGCGCGCGCGTTCACCGCATTTTAGGCGCTTGCGGATAGCGTTCCTGCCGGTTTCGAAACCCGAAAGGACGTTCGCCCGGCATGCTTGGCCGCCATCTGTTCGGATATCTGCCGGTCCAGGCCGCGCAAGCACTCGTCGGTTTCGGCGGCGTGGCGGTGCTGACGCGCCTGATGCCGCCTGACATGTATGGCCAGTACGCCCTCGCCATCACGGCGATGCATCTTGTCTCCATGGCGCTGTTTACCTGGCTTGATGCGGCCGTGGCGCGCTTTCACGCCCGCGCCGACGCGCGCGGGGCTTTGGCGGCACATCTGACGACGGCTTACCGCACATTCTTCGCCCTCGTCGCCGCCGTCATCGTGATCGGCGGTCTTCTGTTGTGGCTGCTGCCGATCTCTGCCGAACTCAAAACCACATTCGGCTTTGCGCTCGCCGCGCTCAGCGTTCAGTCCCTCTTACAGATCGGTCAGGAAACCCGCCGCGCCGCAGGCCAGGTCGCGGCCTATTCCGCCATCGGCACGTTCAATCTGCTGTTGGGCTTCGGGCTCGGAATCGGTCTCATCATGATGACGCCGCTCGGCGCCGCCGGACCGATCGCCGGCATGGCACTCGGCGCACTCATTGCCCTCACCTTCGACCTGCCGGGTCAGAAACGGCGCGCCAAGGGCGGCAAGACGAACAATCGGCGGCTTGCACTTTATTTCGCTTACGGCCTCCCGATCTCGATCTCGCTCGTTTTCGAACATCTCCTGTCGGCAGGCGACCGCTTCCTGATCGCCGGTTTCCTGGGAGAAGCAGCCGTGGGCGTCTATGCGGCCGGGTACAGCCTCGCCGACCGGTCGCTCGACATCATCTTCGTCTGGCTGGGGGCCGCGGCCACGCCGCTCACCGTAGCTGCGCTCGAGCGCGGCGGACCGGAAGCCGCCCGTGAAATTGCCGCGCGCACCGCGCGGATCATGGCTCTGATCGGCTTTCCCGCAGCCGCGGGTCTCGCCCTTGTTGCCGCGCCGCTGGCCGGCGTGATGGTTGGCGAGGATTTCCGCGAAGGCGCGACCCTGATCCTGCCCTGGATTGCCCTGGCCGGTCTGATGAAGGGCGTGATGACCTACTACTTCCACGAGTCCTTCATTCTGGGACGCCGGACGCGTGCGATGGCGAGCATCATGGGCGTGGCAGCCCTCCTCAATCTCGGCCTGAACCTCCTCTTCCTGCCGATGTTCGGGATTGCCGGCGCTGCCGCCGCGACCGTCATCGCCTATGCAGCCAGCCTCGTCGCCTGCGCGATCATTGGCGGGCGGATCTTCGCCCTGCCAATGCCCTGGATAGACTGGGGCAAGACGGCACTGGCGACAGCCGGCATGGCCGCGGCGGTGATTGCCCTGCCGGCCATCGAACACGCCTTCCTCGACCTGATCGCATCGGTGGCCGCAGGTGTCGCCGCCTATGCAGCGCTGGCCATCCTCCTTGATGCGGGCGGATGCCGCGGGTGGATCGGCGAAGCGCGCAACTGGCTCAGGACAGCGGAGGCCACCTCATGAGCGCCACCGCCGCGACCTCGCCCGATCAGCCGCTCCTCTCGGTTCTGATCCCCTTCTACCGCGATGATCCGTCTTCGCTCGTTCGTGCGCTGGATGCGCAATCCCGAACAGTGGCCGCCGCCATCGAGATCGTTCTGTGTGATGACGGCAGCGGCGACGCTACGCTGACGACGGCGCTGGAAAACCTGAAATCCGAGCTGTCGACGCCGCTCGTTCTGGTCACAAGGCCGGTCAATGCGGGACGCGCCGCCGCGCGAAACGTACTGGCACAGGCCGCGAGCGGGACATGGTCCCTCTTCCTAGACGCTGACATGACGCTGCCGGACGGCTTTCTTGCGCGCTGGCTGAACGAAATCGAGACGGAGGATTTCGACGCCGCCTTCGGGGGCTTTGAAGCCGAACCCGCCGACACGCCGGATGGACGCCTGCACGCCGCAATTTCTGCCGCGTCAGATATCGGCGGCGCCGAGGATCGTACCCGAAAGGGTCCGACCGCCTTCTGCACCAGCAATCTTCTGGTGCGCGCGAACATCATGCCGCGCGTGTTGTTCGACGAAGCGTTCAGGGGCTGGGGCTGGGAGGATGTCGACTGGGCCGTTCGGGCGGCTCAGGCCGGCCGCCTGAAGCATGTCGACAATCCGGCTGGCCATCGCGGCTGGCAATCCGTCGAGCAATTGCTGGCGCGCTACCGTGACGCTGCGGCAAATTACGCGCTGCTCCTGCGCAAGCATCCCGAACTCGCCGCCCTGCCCGGCGCGAAAGCCGCACGAACGCTTCGTGCCGTGCCCGGACAAGCGGTTCTTCGCGGGGTCTGGCAGGGTCTGGCGCGCAGCGAAACCGTGCCCATGCGCGTGCGCACTCTGGCCCTCAAACTGTGGCGGGCGAGCTGGGCTGCCGAGGTGATCGAACAATGACCGTTCAGCCCTACATCCCCTCCGGCGGGATCGCCGGAAAACTCGTACGCATGAACGCCCGCCTGCGCGCGCGCCGGCCCATGACGTTCGCGCTCGATCGGCCGGTCGTCTCGATCACCTTCGACGACTTTCCGCGGTCTGCCGTCACGCATGGCCGCGCCGCGCTCGGCAAACGCGGCTGGCTCGGCACCTGGTATGCGGCCGCTGGCTTCACCGGAAGCGACACCCATCACGGCTCGATGATGACACGCGACGATATCCGCGCTCTGGCCGAGACCGGCCACGAGATCGCCTGCCACACGCATTCCCACACTGATTCCGCCCGCACGCCGGTCGACGCGCTGCTGGCGGATATCGACCGGAATGCTGAAACTCTTCGTCAGGCGGCACCGGCCCTCAAGCTTGAGAATTACGCCTTCCCCTATGGTGAGGCATCGCCCGCATCGAAATCCGCGCTTCAGGCACGCTTTTCGACCTTGCGCGGCGTTCGTCCGGGGGTAAACCGCACAGGCGACGATCTGAACCTCCTGAAGGCTGTCGGGATTGACGGAGGCCAGGACGGCATGGACCGTGTACTCGACTGGATTGCCGACGCGCAGCGCAAACCCGGCTGGCTGATCCTTTACGCCCACGACATCCAGGACGATCCGACCGACTGGGGCTGCACGCCGCGTGAATTCGAGATGGTTCTGGAAGCCGTTGCGCGATCCGGCGCCGACGTTCTGACCGTGCGCGACACCGTCGAGGCGATTGGCGCCTAGACGCGGTCTTCGCGGACGGCGAGTTTCGAGGCGGCCGCGACGAACACCACCCACATCAAACTGTTGCGGTGGAGGAGATTGCTCTCCGAGATCGACACGGTCGTGACCACGGCGAAAAAGGTCAGGAGGAAATAGACCTCCCGGCCCCGGAACAGGCGCCCGACTGCACGCCCGACTGTCCCCAGATAAACGAGAACAAGAATGGCCAGCCCGGGCAAACCGATCGCCAGGGCAACCTCGAGCCACCCATTGTGTGCCGTCGGCACAGGCCAGTTGGTCGCCTGGCGAACCCAGAAGACCGGGCCATGCTCCACCGTCCAGAACGCCCCGTAGCCATAGCCGGTCCAGGGCCGGTCGAAGACCTGCTCGATCAGCACTTCCCAGATGTCGGTCCGGCCCGTCAGCGTGGCGTCCCTGCCGAGCATTTCGAGGAATTCGACCGGCGCCATGGTGAGGATCAACGCCCCCAGACTACCGCCGAGCAGCAGCGCGAAAATCATCAGCGCCGCGAATCCGAACCCCCGGCGGACGAGCGCGATACCGATCGCCCCGCCGACCACCAGAAGCAGCGCGAGCAGCCCCGTCTTCGAGGTCGACATCAGGACGAGACCGGCCTGCAGCCCGGCCACGCCCCACCAGAAGAGCTTGCGTCTCGGCATCACGGCCGCCGCGCCGAGGCTGGCCGAAGCGCCGTAGGACATGATCGCGCCGAGCGTATTCTTCTCGCCCCACAGGCCGCGCCAGGCCCCGACATGGATGTCGTAGTGGATCCCGAAGGATGGCGCCGCGAGGACGGCAATCAGGCTGCCGACCGCGAGGATGAGATAGGTAATGGCGAGCAGCGTGATCAGTTGCTTCCAGTCCCACCGGGCCGCGATCGCAAACCCGAACAGGACCGACATCACGACGGCAAAACCGCGACGCATCGACAGGCCCGGATCGAGCGACCACAGCGCAGACGCCATGCACAGAAGCGCGAGCACCAGCATGAGCGGCGCCCGGGATACCGATTTCAGCCCCTGCATCGGCCGCGAAAGCAGCCAGACCAGGCCGAGCGCATAGACCGGCAGCCACATCAGCCGGAGGATTGCGGGACCGTCCGGATTGGTTTCCGTGGTCAGGAGCGGCCCCAGAAGGGCCTGCGACATCAGAAGGAACACGAGGACCGTCGCGCCCGCCTCGATGGGCTCGAGAACACCGATCCGGGGAGCCTGCCTGAGCCGGCCGATTGTGCCGGCGACAAAACTCATGCCGCCCACTGCCCCCGATCGGGTGCACGATTGAGAATCAGTCCGGCGACCACGCCGCCGCGCGATTCGATCGCTTCGCGGCGGGCGTTGATCGCATCGGGATTGGGCCGGCGCTCGTCACTGACGAGGATGACGCCGTCCATGTCCGCCGCGAGCGCGAGCACCGCGCGGTTATTGCCCGGCGCATCGACGACGGCGAGGTCGATCGACTGGCGCACGGCATTCCAGTAGTCCGGCGCACCGCGCAGGCTGAGGCGCTGGACTTCGCCCGGCGCGCGCTGGAATTCCGTTACGTAGAGACGCTGTTCGGCCTGACGCGCGACCAGCCGGGCGCGCGCGACTTCCGGCTCGACCCGCCAGAACGGGTTGCGGCCGAAGCCGGCATCGAAGGCCGTGCCCTGTTGCGGCACCAGCAGGCGGCGTTGGGGATTGTTGGCGAGGTCGAGATCGAACAGCCAGACGCCGCGCCGGGAACGCGCAGCGGCGATCCGGGCAAACTCCCGCGCGACCGTTGATGCACCGGTCTGCCGTCCGGTCCCCATGATCATCATCGTACGGCCACGTCCGCCCGGGCGCGCAATCGGTTCCAGTCGCTCGACCAGTTCGATCAGTTCCGCAGTGAGATCAATGTAAGGCACGACCGACTCGCTCCTTTTACGTGTTCAAGGCTGCGCCGAACCGGTTAACGCTGTGCGAACGAACCCCGGTCCGACACCCGGGCCAGAACGGGAATTCCGCTCGACTCGTTGGTCCGAACCGGTTGCGGTGCTGGCGCCGGAGAGCCCACCACGTTGAACCTCCGGCCTCCACGCGGCGACGGCGACCGCAGATGCCGCGACCAGAACCCCCAGAGAAGACCGGTCAGAACCGCAACGCCCGCCGCGAACATGAAGGCCGCGATCACCGCCACCTTCTTCAGGGACGATCCTTCGGTCGGCGGCGTGGCCCATTCCACCACGCGAACCGTGTCAGCCGCGCCGACCGCCGAGGCGCGCCGTGTCTGCGCTTCGACATGCTGGCTGGCGAGACGGCCAAGGACTTCCTCGTTCGCAGAGACTTCCTGAGCCAGCTCGCGATATTGCGAATTCAGCGGACGCAGGCGCGCCACTTCCGTCCTCGCCTCGCGGATCTGACGCTGCAAGGTTGCGATCCGCTGACCTTCGGCTGCGGCCTGCGACTGCAGGGTGGAAAGCTCCGACTCCATGTCCTGGCGGACCGGATTGGCACCAACGCGGCGCTGCCCGAGGCCTTCCGCCGCCCCGCTGGCGATGAAGGTCTCGATCGCCTCGATCTCGCGGTCGATCGCCTGCACGGGCGGGGCGTCCGGCTGGTAGCGGGCGAGCAGCGACTGCCGCTCGATACGGCGTTGCAGCAGCTGGTTTCCGGCGTCGTTCTCGACATATTCCTCGATCGACACCGGGACATTCGACAGCCGCTCATTCAGCGCCGCGATGCCCGCCAGGGCCGCCGCGCGCTCGGCCTCGGCCGTCGCAAGAGCACCGTTCAACGTCGTGACCTGCGATACCGCGGCGTCATAGTCGCTCGTGTAATTGGTCAGCCCGTTGGCATCGAGAAACGCGTCGAGTTCGGCTTGCGCCTGGGCGAGCGCCGCCGCGGCATTGGCCTGCTGGGCTGCGGTATCCGCCCCGTCACCGATCAGCAGCGAGGTCCGGTATTCGGTATAGGCTTCGACCATCGCATTGACCGCCAGTGCGGCGATCTCCGGATCGCGCCCCTCGAAGGTCGGCACCAGGATCGACGCGTTGGGCGCGCGCGTGATCGAAAATCCGTCGCGCAGCATTTTCAGGGCATCGGCTTCCGTGCCCCCTTCCGGCATCAGCGCGGGAAGGCCGATATCCTCGATCGCAAGACGCCGCACCGCGTCGGAATTCAGGATTTCCGATTCCGATTGCAGCACCTGATCGAGCACGAAGGCGCCGCCGGCACCCGCCGTTCCCGGCGTTGGATCGGCATCGTCGAGAATCAGGAGAAGGCGGGCCTGCGCCTCATAGCTGGGCTTGATCAGCATGATCGCCGCCCCGGCCCCGACCGCAAACAGGACCGCGAACACAAGGATGATCAGCACGCGCTGAGCCCAGGCGAGTTCGACAAGATCGTAGAGGTCCAGCTCGCCCCGCTCGTCGCCCCGTGGGGAGGCTTGCGGCGCGGCCGTCCTCCCGGCGGGAGAGTCGGCGTGCGACATGAGCCGATATGGACGTCGGGCGGCTTAATTTTTCCTTATCCAAACCGGTCGAACGTCACATTCGAACAAGGAATTCCGGGAGTTCGCGTGATGAAGCGCACAGGCATCGTCTTCAGCTGTCTCATCCTGGCAGCGTGCGGCACGTCTCAGCCGGACCGCCATCAGCAGATTTCGAGCTGGAATGCCGTGTCCTATCAGGACTGGCGCGACGACGATCCGGGCTTTCTGCTGGCGCCCGGCGATTCGATCGACGTCACGGTTCACACCGCAACGGAGCTGAACCGCACGGCGACCATCGGGCCCGATGGACGGGTAAACTTGCCCCTCGCCGGCCCCGTCATGGTGGCGGGCCGCACGGATGCAGAGGCCGCCAGCGCAGTCGCCGACGCGTACACCGCGATGCTTCGCGATCCGATCGTTGAAGTGAATGTCGACAGCTATGGCCCGCAGAACATCATCGTCGGCGGGCAGGTCAACAGCCCCGGCCTTTACGAAATGCCGACACGGATCGGCGCGCTCGAGGCCGTCATGCTGGCGGGCGGTTTCCGCGACGACGCCGCACGAGGCGAAGTCGTCATCCTGCGCCGCGCTCGCAATGGCGGCGTCATGATGCGCGTCGTGAATCTGCGCGAAGTGTTGCGCGGTAATGGCAGCGGCGACCCGATCCCGCTCCGGCGGCACGACATCATCTTCGTGCCGCGAACCACGGTTTCGGAGGTCACGCTGTGGGTCGACCAGTATGTCTACGGCATACTGCCCCTCGACCAGGCCTTCTCCTACGCCATCGCAAACGCGATCAACAATCGCTGACCGCGTTTGAACGGCCTAGTGACGCGTGGCGAGCCATTCCCGGGCAGCGCGCTGAGCGTCGGCGATTTCGAACGAGGACATCTCCTCGGAAATCTCGCGGCGATAGTGCTTCGCCGGCTCCGACCCCATCAGGGCCGCCAGGTTGAACCATTTGTGCGCTTCGATGAAATCGATCGTGCCGCCCTGGCCCGTCGAATACAGAAGGCCGAGCTTGCAGAGATCCTCGCCATTGGCGTTGGTCTCGATGGCGCTGTGAGCCTGCGCCGTTTCCACATCAGTGAAGGCCATTTTGGCACCCCATCCATGTATCCGACCGGGCCTCGCCTTTTTGGCTAATGGTCTCTCGGTCGGGATTTCCACCCAATGCCCGCTTCCGGCGGACGAGTGGAGATTCACCCCGGATGCTTGCCATAAGGTAAAGAAAAATCAGGGTTATCGCGCCTTAATGGTTTAATTCGATTAGGCTTTGTTGAATTCCGTTAGACTCTGTTTCGATCCGTTAAGCCCGGTGAATCAGGCATGAAAAAACCCGCCCATCATGCCGACGGGCGGGCATTTCCGGACATTCACGCCGGATCGGTCGTCAGTTCGCGCGCTGACCGAACAGGATTTTCCGCGCCTCTTCGGCCTTCTTGTCGTCGGCCCCGAGATTGGACCGGAGATCCTTGCCCAGCTTCCGGCCGGCCTGAACGCCCGGACGCTCCCAGACCCGGTCGACCCAGGCTTTCAGCTTCGGGAAGTCGTTGAGGTCCTGCCCCTGGCCTTCCGGCAATATCCAGGGCCAGATCGCCATGTCGGCGATCGAATACTCGCCAGCGATGAAATCGCGTCCGTCGGACAGGCCGCGCTCCAGAACGCCATAGAGCCGGTTCACCTCGTTGGTGTAGCGTGTCTTGCCGTACTCCAGCTTCGCCGGATCGGGCTCGATCTTCAGCGCATAGCTGCGGAAGTGGTGCGCCTGACCGGCCATCGGCCCCAGCCCGCCCATCTGCCAGAACAGCCATTGCTCGATTTCGGACTGCTGGCGCGCATCCGCGCCGTAGAACTTGCCCGACTTGCGCGCGAGATACTGAAGGATCGCGCCGGACTCGAAGACCGAGATCGGCCTTCCATCCGGGCCATCGGGATCGATGATCGCCGGCATGCGGCCATTCGGACTGATTTTCAGGAAGGCCGGTTCGAACTGCTCGCCCGTCCCGATATTCACCGCCTTCAGGACATAGGGCAGGTCCATTTCTTCCAGCGCGATCGACACCTTCCAACCATTCGGCGTCGGCCAGTAGTAGAGCTCGATCGGCTGTTGGTCCGGCATGTTGATACCCTCATCTTGGCGGCCTGAAGGGCATATCGGTCCCCATCACGGCGCAATCAAGCGCTGCAGCGCGCAATTTTCTCGCGTTTCGAACCTTTCCGAATTGTCATGTCCCTTGCGATTCGGCCCGTAAACGAAGAAAATGCTGCTACTGCACAGGAATCAGCGGGCGCTGATCGTATCGATCGGCGCGCTGTTTTTCTCAGGAGGGAGACAACGCAATGCTCAGAATTCTTCTCGGCGCGACCTCGGCCACGGCTCTGGCCCTCGCCCTGTCCGCCTGCACGCCTGCCGAACAGCAGGAAGCGGAATCCGAAACCGAAGAAATGATGGATGACGCTGGCGACGCGATGGAAAACGCCGCCGACGAAGTCGAGGAAATGGCCGACGACGCGGGTGACGCCATGGAAGACATGGCCGATGACGCCGGTCACGCCATGGATGAAGCCGCCGAAGATGCGGAACACGCCGCCGAAGGCGACCCGCAGTAATCACTGCGCTTCGATGTTTGGAGAACGCCGGTGCGGCAATCCGCGCCGGCGTTTTTCTGTGCCCGGCATTGGCGCTCTTCGCGCCAAGGAGTATGAAACCCGCCCGACCGGAACAGGGCCTTGCCTATGCCGACCAACGCTTTCGAACCCGTCTCGATGACGCTTGCCGCCAGCAACCCGGACGCCTTTGCATCCGCGTTGGGCAGCAGCTTCCGCCGCTACGGTTTTGCGGTGGTCAGCGATCACGGCCTCGACCAGTCGGTGATCGATACGGCTCTGGCCCGCGCGAAAGAGTTCTTTGCTCTGCCTGACAGCGTGAAGCAGCATTACTTCGTGCCCGGCGGAGCCGGACAGCGTGGCTACACGCCCTTTGGCCGCGAAGCTGCCAAGGGTGCCGAGGCGATCGACCTGAAGGAATTCTGGCATGTCGGCCGGGAATTGCCGGACGGTCACCCCTACCGCGAATTCATGCCGGAAAATCTGAACCCGGCGGAGATCGGAGACTGGGAGGCCGTCTACCGGCTCTTTCAGTCACTCGACGCGCTCGGCCTGCGGTTGCTGGCGGCCATCGCGCGCGATCTGGGTCTGGATGACGACTTCTTTGTCGACCCGGTGCGTGACGGCAACTCGATCCTGCGCCTGCTGCACTATCCGCCGCAGACGACACCGGCCCCGGAAGGCTCGATCCGGGCTGCGGCGCATGAGGACATCAACACGATCACCCTGCTGCTGGGGGCGGAGGAAGCCGGCCTGCAGGTCAAGGACAAGACGGGCCAGTGGCTGGACATCAATCCGCCGCAGGGCTGTCTGGTGGTCAATATCGGGGACATGTTGCAGCGGCTGACCAATCACGTCCTGCCCTCGACGAGCCATCGCGTGATCAATCCGGCTCCGGAGCGGCAACGCTATGCACGCTACTCGATGCCGTTTTTCCTGCATTTCCGCCCGGACTATCTGATCGAAACGCTCGAAAGCTGCGTCACGCCGGACAATCCGAACCGCTATCCCCAGCCGCTGACGGCGCAGGATTATCTCATGGAAAGACTGCGGGAAATTCGCCTCGCCTAGCCGTTGCCGCCAGTCGCGAAGATGAAGATCAGGGCCGCACCGCCCAGCACGACGGCTGCGCCGAACGTCGACAGATAGAGGACATGCTCCTGCCAGCGGCGGCGCTCGCCCTGTCGGGCTTCGGTCTTTTCGATGTGCTGTTCCATAACGCGCTCCTTTCGCTGACTTCAGCTAGAGCGGCCCGGCAGCGGGTCAAACCGCACCGTGCCGCACTGCATCAACGAAAGGGAGCGGGTCAGGGTTCCGGTTAGACGCCGAGCTTCTTCTTCAGAATCTCGTTCACGGCCTGCGGATTCGCCTTGCCCTGCATGGCTTTCATCACCTGACCGACGAACCAGCCCATCGCCTTGGGCTTTTCCTTCACCTGCTCGGCCTGGTCCGGATTTTCCGCGATCAGCTGGTCGATCACCGCCTCGATCGCGCCGGTGTCGGTGACCTGCTTCAGGCCCCGGTCCTCGACGATCTTCGCGGGTGAACCGCCCTCGTCCCACAGGATTTCGAACACATCCTTGGCGATCTTGCCGGAAATGACATCGCTCTCGATCAGGGCGACGAGCTCGCCGAGCTGCTCTGCGCTGACCGGGCTTTCCGTGATGTCGAGGCCTTCCTTGTTCAGGCGGCCGAACAGCTCGTTGTTGACCCAGTTGGAGGTCAGCTTCGCGTCCCGGCCCTTCGCGGCGGTCTCGAAATAGTTCGCCCGGTCCTTGTCGGACGCCAGCACGCTCGCGTCGTATTCCGTCAGCCCCAGCACCTCGACGAAGCGCTTGCGCTTTTCGGCCGGCAGTTCGGGAAGCTCCGCGCGGATCTCGTCGATGCGCGACTGCGGCACTTCCAGCGGCAAAAGGTCCGGATCGGGGAAGTAGCGGTAATCGTGCGCCTCTTCCTTCGAGCGCATGGAGCGGGTGACGCCCTTGCCCGCGTCGAACAGGCGGGTTTCCTGATCGATCTTGCCACCATCCTCGATGATGTCGATCTGGCGGCGCGCCTCGTATTCGATCGCCTGCACGATGAAGCGCATAGAGTTGACGTTCTTGATCTCACAGCGCGTGCCGAGATGCTTGAAATCGTCATTCTCGCGGAACTTCTCGTAGTCGCCCGGGCGGCAGACCGAGACGTTCACGTCGGCGCGCAGCTGGCCCTTCTCCATGTCGCCGCCGCACGTGCCGAGATAGCGCACGATTGAACGCAGCGTCTTCACATAGGCCGCCGCATCCGCAGGCGTGCGGATGTCGGGTTTCGACACGATTTCCATCAGCGCAACGCCCGACCGGTTGAGGTCGACATAGGTCGCGTTCGGATCGAGATCGTGGATCGACTTGCCGGCATCCTGTTCCAGGTGCAGCCGCTCGATCCGCACGGTGAAGATCGAGCCGTCATCGCGTTCGCACTCGATCTCGCCCTCGCCGACGATCGGGTGCTGGAACTGGCTGATCTGATAGCCCTGCGGCAGGTCCGGATAGAAGTAGTTCTTCCGGTCGAAGCGCGAATAGGTGTTGATCTTCGCATTCAGGCCGAGACCGGTGCGGATCGCCTGTTCCACGCAGTGCGCATTGATCACCGGCAGCATGCCCGGCATCGCCGCATCGACCAGCGAGACCTGCGTGTTCGGCGCCGCGCCATAGGCCGTCGCCGCGCCGGAGAAGAGCTTCGATTCCGACATCACCTGCGCATGGACTTCGAGGCCCAGGACGAGTTCCCAATCCCCGGTCGCGCCGGGAAGACGATAGCTGTGGTCGGTCATTTCGCGTCCTCGGAAGGAATGTCGTTGTTGTTTTGGGCGGCGGCCGTCACCACGCGCCAGAGGGCCTGTGTCATCACGCCGAAGATGACGAGGCCGAAGCCAAGGCACAGGGCGACAATGCCCCAGGCCGTCGCGTGTTCGATCGCCATCACGCCGGCAAACAGCCCAGCCCCGAACAGCGCGGACAGCGCGCCGAGGAGGATCGCCGGCTTGGTGAAGGCGAGGACGGCGGGCTCTTTCATTGGTCGCGGCTCCGCCAGATCCGGAAGCGGGCGTAGAGCTCCATGATCGCGAGCAGCACGATGCCGGCGAGCGCGAGCGCCGCGGCGATCATCACGGCATAGAAGATCGCCACCAGCACCACGCAAACCAGCAGCAGCCCGCCGATCCAGAGCATCAGCCTCCGCATCGGATCACCACCACTTCTTCGGCTTGGCGGTGAAACCGGCGGAGTCTTCCAGCGCGGCGCCGACGGCGAACATGGTCTCCTCGTCGAGCGCCTTGGTGATCACCTGCAGGCCCAGCGGCAGGCCCGATGCATCGAGACCGGCCGGAACCGAAATCGCCGGAATGCCGGCGATGTTCGCCGTCACGGTGAAGACGTCGTTGAGGTACATCTGGATCGGGTCGGTGAATTCCGCATCGAGCGCGAAGGCCGCACTCGGCGTCGACGGCGTCAGGATCGCGTCGACCTGACCGAACGCGTTCTCGAAATCCTCGAGGATGCGGCGGCGCACTTTCAGCGCCTTCAAATAATAGGCGTCGTAGTACCCCGCCGAGAGCACGTAAGTGCCCATCAGGATACGGCGCTGCACTTCCGCGCCGAAGCCCTGCCCGCGCGTTTTCTCGTAGGTGTCGGTCAGGTCCGCACCCTCGACGCGCTGGCCGAAGCGCATGCCGTCATAGCGCGCCAGGTTCGACGAGGCCTCGGCCGGATTGATGATGTAATAGGTCGGCAGGGCGTATTTCGTGTGCGGCAGCGTCACGTCGACGATCTCGCAGCCCGCGGCCTTCAGCCAGTCGATCCCCTGCTGCCACAGCGCGTCGATCTCTTCCGGCATGCCGTCGACGCGGTATTCCTTCGCGACGCCGATCTTTAGCCCCTTCACGCTGCGCCCGCAGGCCGCGACGAAGTCCGGCACGTCATTCGGCAGCGAAGTTGATTCCTTCGGGTCATGCCCCGCCATTGCCTGCATCAGGATGGCGCTGTCCTTCACCGTCTTGGCGATCGGGCCGGGGTGGTCGAGCGAGGAGGCGAATGCTACCGCGCCCCAGCGCGAGCAGCGGCCATACGTGCCCTTCGCGCCGACCGTGCCGGTGAAGGCCGCCGGCTGGCGGATCGATCCGCCCGTATCCGTGCCCGTCGCGCCAAAGCAGAGATCGGCGGAAACCGCGGCGGCGGAGCCGCCCGACGAGCCGCCCGGCGTCAGGCCCTTGTCCGAGCCTTCCGCTTTCCACGGGCTGACCACATGGCCGGTGCAGGCCGTCTTGTTCGACGAGCCCATGGCGAACTCGTCCATGGAGGTCTTGGCGAGGAAGACGCCGCCCTCGGCCCACATCTTCTCGGTGACGGTCGACTCGTAGCGCGGCTTGAAGCCTTTGAGGATGTTCGAGGAGGCCGTGGTCTCCACGCCCTTCACCGCGAACAGGTCCTTGATCGCCAGCGGCGCGCCTTCCAGCAGACCGCCCTCGCCCTTGGCCAGCTTCGCATCGCTCGCCTTGGCCATGGTCATCGTCAAGTCGCGGTCGAAGGCGCAGAAGGCATTGAGCGCCGGCTGCGAGGCCTCGGCGGCATTGAGCGCCGTTTCGGCCAGTTCGGTCGCGGAGACCTCGCGCGCCTTCAGCTTCGCGGTGACATCGGCAAGAGACAGGGAAAGCAGGTCGGACATCGGTTACACCGTCGCGGCCGGCGAAAGCCGGATTTCGAAGAAATGATTGTGCGGGCTGTCGGGCGCATAGTCGCCATAACAGCCGCAGGGGCGGTATCCCGCCTGTTCGTAAAGGCCGATCGCCGCGGTCTGGCGATCGCCGGTTTCAAGCCGGACCGTCTCGAACCCCTTGGACAGCGCCAGATCGTGCGCCGCAGTCAGCAGCGCCTTGGCGATTCCGAGCCCGCGCGCCGCCTCGTCGACATACATGCGCTTGATCTCGGCGAAGTCGGCATAGTCGCGCAGCGCCACACAGCCCAGCGCCTCGCCCGCCGCATTGCGCGCCACCAGGAAGGTGATGTTCGGCTGCGCCAGCTGATCGAGATCGAGGAAGTAGTTGAACTGCGGGTCGTAGAGCGCGGACAGGTGCGCATCGAGCGCGCCGATCAGGCGCGCCCCGTCCGCCGTGCGCGGATCCTCGGCCATTATGGAGACCGGTTCCGTCATCACTCGACCGATTTCGGAACGACAAAGAAGCCCTCTTCAGACTTCGGCGCATTGGCCAGAACATCATCGCGGATGCCACCGTCGGTGATCTTGTCCTCGCGCTGCGGCAGCGGGAATTTCACCGGCGTGGTCATCGGCTCGACGTTGTCCGTATCGACCTCGTCCAGCTGCTCGATCCACGTCAGGATGCCGTTCAGCTCCTGCGTCAGGGCTTCCAGCCTTTCGGTCGGCTCGGCGATGCGGGCAAGGCGCGCGATGCGGCGGACGTCTTCGGTCGTGACGGACATGAGGCGTATCCCGGAAATTCGTGATCCGGGGTGAGTATCAACCGGGATTGTGCGGCGCAAGATGACTTGACGGCAAAGCCGCATGGGCGCAGGCGGGAAAGATGCCGTTTGCCGACCTTGCCGCCCTGCCCGATGGCCCCCTTCTCGCCCTCGATCCCGGATCGAAGACGATCGGTGTCGCCGTCTCCGCGCGGTCCGGCGTGGTGACCCCGGTCGAGACGATTGCGCGGACGAAGTTTACCGCTGACGCCCAGCGCGTCTTCGCCCTCTATGACGAATTCGGCTGTGTGGGCCTCGTGATCGGCCTGCCGGTCAACATGGACGGCTCGCTGGGCCCCCGCGCGCAATCGGCCCGTTCGCTCGGCACCAACCTCCTGCGTATCCGCGACGTGCCCGTCGCCTATGAAGACGAACGCCTGTCGACCGAGGAAGCGGAGGAGCGTCTGATTGCCGCCGGCATGCGCCGGGAACAGCGCGAACAGGTGATCGATGCCCACGCCGCGGCGGTCATCCTTGAAAGCGCGCTCAGGAACCGGGCGGCGAGCAAATGACGCAAATCCTCGGCGCCCTCCTTCCGATCTTCGCGGTCATCGGCCTTGGTTGGGTCCTCAGGCGCACCAACCTCGTTCAGGAAAGCGCCTGGCCCGGCATTTCCCGCCTGACCTATGTCGGCCTTTCGCCCGCCCTCCTCTTCTCGGTGATCTCGAAGGCGGACTTCTCCACGATCAGCGTCGGCCCGGCCGTGGCCGCCGCCGCGCTCGGTTTCGTGGTGATGGGCGCGATCGTGCTGGCGCTGAAGCCGCTGATCCGCGCCGACGGCCCCTCCTTCACCAGCGTGTTTCAGGGCGCTTGCCGCTGGAACGGTCTCGTCATCCTCGCGCTGGCAGCGCTCGCCTATGGCGTCGAGGGTGAGGTGCTGATCTCGCTGATCATGGTGGTCACCATTCCCATCGTGAACATTCAGGTCGTGACCGTCCTGACCGTCTGGGGCGCGCATAACCGCAAGCCGGACGTGCCGACCGTGATGTGGCGGATCGTGACCAACCCGCTCATCCTCGGCTGTATCGCGGGCGGTGTGGCGAACCTCCTCGGCTGGTTCCAGACCGGCACCGTCTCCGAAGTCGTCGAACTGATGGGCAGGGCCGCCCTGCCGCTGATCCTGCTCGCGGTCGGCGCCGGGCTCGACTTCACCGCGCTCAAGGCCAATCGCTGGCTGCTCGCCCTTACCGTGGCGCTGAAGCTGATCCTCGCCCCGCTCGTGTTCGGGCTTCTGGCCTGGAGTTTCGGCGTCAGGGGCGAGGCGCTCGCCATCGTTGTGATGGTCGGCGCCTCCCCCGGAGCCGCATCGGCCTACGTCCTCGCCCAGCAGCTGGGCGGTAACCGCCAGCTCACCGCCGGCGACGTCACCGCCACAACACTGCTCAGCTTCTTCACCCTGCCCACCGCCGTCTGGATCGCCCAACTGGTGGGGTGACGCACCGGTACCGGTTTCGTCCGGAGCGATTTCAGAAAAAGTGGAAGCCGGTTTTTCGGTTCGAAATCGCGACCACCAAAAAAACTACCCGCCCATGAAGTCGCGTTTGCCTAGCGGCACGCCCAGATGACGCAGGATGGCGTAGGTCATCGCCGCGTGGAAACCGACATTCGGCACGATCATGTTGCAGGCATAGACGCCGCGCGGCAGCGTCATCGTCTGGTCGCGCCCCGCCGGGAAGGTGATCTCGCCGTCCGGATCGGCGGCCATGGCTTCGGCATCGAGACCCGAGACGACCTCCCACGCCTTCGCCAGCCGCGCCTGAAGCTCCATGAACGTAGTCTCGGTATCGGGCAGGCTGACCGGATCGACGCCGGCGAGGCGGGACATGCCGCGCACGCCGAAATCGGACGCCAGCTGGACCTGGCGCGTCAGCGAGAACATGTCGGGCGCGAGCCGCCAGTTCAGATAGGTCTGCTCGTCGACACCGCGGTCCTTGGCATGCTGCGCGCCCTTGGCGAGCACGCCGCCCATGGCGCGGTAGTATTGCCCGATCTGCGCAAGCGCGATGCTGGATGTGGAATGGGACATTCTGGAACTCCCCGGTTCTGGTTGTGCACCAGAGCTAGGACGTCCGGCGTCGCGGCGCGAGAGGGACGGTGTGCATTCCCGCTATTCAGGATGCCGCAGCGACGGTCCGGACAGGCAGAACCGTTCGCCGCGCTCGGCCAAGCCATAGCCCGCCGCCTCGACGATGGCGCGTTCCGGACTGTCCGGAAACCGCACCGGATTGGTGTGATTGAAATGGATGAAGCGGATCTTCGCCCGCTCATCGTCCGGCAGGTGCGCAAACCGCGCCATGGAATGCCGGATGAAGGGATGCGGGAAGCCGCTCATGTCGCGGCCCGGGATTTCGCCATCGTCGAAGAAGGTGGCGTCGAAATAGGCGCGGTCGACGCTGGCGATCATCTGTTCGATCTGCCCGCCCTCCGGGTCATATTCCTCCCAGCTGTCGATGTCCGGGATGAAGAGGACGCTGCGCTGC
This sequence comes from Alphaproteobacteria bacterium, assembly GCA_016124205.1. GTDB lineage: Bacteria > Pseudomonadota > Alphaproteobacteria > Caulobacterales > Maricaulaceae > Hyphobacterium. The sequence continues at coordinate 98,663 of WGOD01000001.1, read as the reverse complement.
GGCCCCATGATGCGGTAACCCGCGACCTCGGAGAATTCCTGCCGGTGCGGCACGGTGAAGGCCTGCACCATCACGTTCGGCGCAATCCCGAACGCGTCTTCCTCCGGGATGGTGACGAGATCGATATTCCCGTACGCGACCAGCTGGCTCCACGGCCCGTTGGTGCGCAGAAAGTCCGCCATCCGCTCCAGCGCATAAACCCGCGCGCCCTCAGCCCCCATCGACTCATGCCCGAGGAACATCAGCCCGGTGTAGTGGCCGATATGCGCATGGGTCAGGAAGATGCCGTCCGGCGCGCGCGGTCCGGTCGTTCCGGCCACTGCGTCAAGGTCGTGGAGTTGCTCGCGCATGTCCGGCGTCGCTTCGAACAGGAAGCGCTCCCCGGTCTCGTGATGCACCACGCCCAGCGAGACCGTGCGCATAGCCAGCGACGGATCCTCCCACGCCGGGTCGTCATTGCGCCCCAGCTGCGGCGCACTGCCATCCTGCCCCACGCCGAGCACGACCAGTTCGATTTGGCAGGACGCCTGCAGCGTCAGGGCCAGAAGTTCCGCGATCATCAATCCACTCCCACGCGCCGGCTGCGCCACTGCATGTAGAACACGTCGCGCCATTCGCCGGTCATCGGACCATGATTCATCTTGCCCTGGCGGATAAACGTTCCCACCGGCCGGTAGCCGCAGGATTCATGGAGGCGGATCGAACCGGTATTCTCCGGGAAGATGCCCGCCTGCACCGACCAGAAGCCGGCCTGCTCCGCCGCCAGCAGGAATGCGGCCAGCAACGCATGCCCGACGCCCTGCCCGCGCGCGGCTTCAGCGACATAGACGGCGCTCTCCCCCACCCCGGCATAGACGCAGCGGGATGACACGCCGCTCATCACCGCCCAACCCGTCACCCGGTCACGCGCATCCAGCGAAACGAGACGCGGCTTTTCGAGACGCGAGGCGTCAAATTTTTCCCAACTGGGAGTTTCGGTCTCGAATGTGGCGTGCCCGGTTGCGATGCCTTCGCCGTAGATGGCGAGGACGGAATCGGCGTCCTCCTCCCGCATCGCGCGTATCCGGATCATGCCGCTCTCCACAGGCCTGACATCTGGCCATCTTGCCCGAGTCCCGGTCAAACCGTATACCGCCAAAAATCGCGAGAGGGCGTCCATGGGCCGCGCGGACTTTCACTACGACTTCCCCCACAGATCGCTTCTGTCGATCGCGGACCTCAATCCGCTCGACGTGCAGATGCTGCTGGAGCGCGCCAGCCACTGGCACGGCGTGAACCGCACGCCGGACAAGAAGCATGACCCCCTGAAGGGTCTAACCCAGATCAACCTCTTCTTCGAGAACTCGACCCGCACCCAGGCGAGCTTCGAACTCGCGGGCAAGCGGCTTGGCGCGGACGTGGTGAATTTCTCGGTCTCGGCCTCCTCGACCGCCAAGGGCGAGACGCTCGCCGATACCGCCCGCACCCTCGCCGCGATGAACCCCGACTTGCTCGTCGTGCGCCACAAGGCGTCCGGCGCGCCGGACTTCATCGCGCGGGAAACCGGCCTGTCCGTGATCAATGCCGGGGACGGCACGCGCGAACACCCCACGCAGGCCCTGCTCGACGCCTTCGCGTTGACCGAACGCCTCGGCGATGTCGGCGGGCGGCGCATCCTGATCGTCGGCGACATCCTGCATTCGCGGGTCGCGCGGTCGAATGTGCTGCTGCTCAGCCTGCTGGGTGCGCAGATCCGGCTTTGCGCGCCGCCCACCCTGCTACCCGCGGATGCCGACCGGTGGGGCGTGGAAGTCTTCCACGATCTCGACGACGCGATCGAAGGCTGCGACGCGGTGATGACGCTGCGCCTGCAGAAAGAGCGCATGTCCGGCGGCTATATCCCGTCGGAGCGCGAATACTTCCGCTTCTACGGCCTGACCCATCGCCGGATGGAGGCCGCCCAGCCCGGCGCGCTCGTCCTGCATCCCGGCCCGATGAATCGCGGCGTCGAGATCGACGGCGCGCTCGCCGATGACGAGGAAGTCAGCCTGATCCTCGATCAGGTCGAGGCCGGTGTGGCCGTCCGCATGGCTGTTCTGGAAATGCTCGGCGAACAGACGCGCCGCAACGAGGAGCGCCGCCGATGAGCCAGCGTTTCGCCATCGTCAATGCGCGCCTCGTTGATCCGGCCAGCGGGAGGGACGAAGCCGGCGGCGTCCTCGTCGAGGACCACCACATCGTCGAATTCGGCCCCGGCGTACGCGGGATCAATCTCGAGGATGTCGAGGTGATCGACGCGCACGGCGCCATTCTCGCCCCGGCGCTGATCGATCTGCGTGCCGGGATCGAACCGCCCTTCACGCCGGGCGGCGAAACCATCTCCAGCCTGTCCGCTGCTGCGGCCGCGGGCGGGATCGGCACGCTTGTGCTCGGCCCGCATGCTGCGACACCCTTCGACACGCCGGAAACCGTCCGCGCTCTCGGCCACGAGACCCGGCCGATGCGGGTGCGGATGCCGGTGGCCGGCGGCGCGACGCGCAGCCTCGTCGGCGAGACGATGTCCGAGATCGGCCTTATGCATGACGCCGGCGCGCTTCTCGTCTCGAATGGCGACGCCCCGATCGCCGATACGCGTGTCCTGCGCAGCCTCCTGTCCTACGCCAGCCATTTCGAAGCCTGGGTGGCCCTGCGCCCGGCCGATGCCTGCCTGTCCGCGGGCGCCGCTGCGACCGAAGGCGAATGGGCGGCGCGAAACGGCATTCCCGCCGAACCCACCGTCGCGGAGCGCATGGCGATCGAACGCCTCGCCGCTCTCGGCGAACTGACCGGCGGCCGTGTCCTGATCGACCGCATCTCGACCGAAGAAGGTCTCGAGGCCCTGTCGCGTGCCAAGCGCAAGGGGCTGGAGATCGGCGCGACGGCTTCGGTGAACAGCCTCCTCCTCAACGAGGTCGATGCCGGCGGCTATGACGCCAGCATGCGCCTGGTCCCGCCCCTCCGTTTCGAGGCTGACCGGGAAGCGCTGGTCCGCGCCATCACCGAGGGTCTCGTCGATGCGGTCGTGTCCGACCATCGCCCGCTGTCGGTCGAGGCGAAATCCGAGCCCTGGCCGGAGGCCGCTGCCGGATCGACCGGGGTCGAAACCCTGCTCTCCGGCCTCCTCTCCCTCGTCCATGACGGTCAGCTGGAGCTGATCGACGCCTTGCGCGTCGTCACCTCCGGTCCCGCCGACCTGATCGGGCTGCCGCAAGGCCGGATGGAGGAAGGCGCCCCCGCCGACCTCGTCCTGATCGACGGCGATGCGCCCTGGGTCTACCGCGCCGCCGACGGCCTCTCGGCCCGGCGCAATGCGGCGCTCGAAGGCCGCCGTTTCCAGGGCCGGGTCTTGAAGACTTTCGTCGCCGGGGCGATGATCCACACGAACGACAACTAGAAGGCGAGCGCAAATGTCGATCTGGACGCTGGCAGCGATGACCCTGGCCGCGGGCGGCGGCTATCTTCTCGGTTCCATCCCCTTCGGCCTCGTCATCACGAAGCTGGCGGGCCTGGGCGACATTCGCGCCATCGGTTCGGGCAATATCGGCGCGACCAATGTCCTTCGCACGGGCCGCAAGGATCTCGCCCTAGCCACCCTCGTTCTCGATGCGGGCAAGGCGGGCATCGCGGCGCTGATCTTTACCTGGCTGATCGGGACTGAGGCGGGTTTGGTCGCGGGCGGCGCGGCCTTTTTCGGCCATTGCTTCCCGGTCTGGCTCGGCTTCAAGGGCGGCAAGGGCGTGGCGACCTTCTACGGCACGATCCTCGCTGTGGCCTGGCCGGTCGGCCTGCTCGCGGCGCTGACCTGGATCGGCATGGCGCTCCTGATGCGGATCTCCTCACTCAGCGCGCTCGTCGCGGCGGCGGCCTCTCCCCTCATCGCTTACGCCTTCGGACGCGGTGACGTTGCCATCCTTTGCCTCTTCCTCGCCGCCATCATCTACTGGCGGCACCGCGCCAACATCGCGCGCCTGATGGACGGCAGTGAGCCGAAGATCGGCGGCGCCAAGGCGTGAACGCCGAGCGCACCGCCTGGCTGCGGCTTGCCCGCACCGACGGGGTCGGCCCCGTCACCTTCTTCAAGCTGATCGAACGGTTTGGTGAAGCCGAAGCCGCGCTCGACGCCCTGCCGGACCTCGCCCGCAAGGCCGGACGCACGCAGGCGCCGCACATTCCCTCCCGCGAGGAGGCCGAAAGCGAGATCGCGGCGACCGAGGACTTCGGCGCACGCATCGCGATCGCGTCGGATCCCGACTATCCCGCGCTCCTGCTGGAGCTCGACCCGCCCCCGCCCGTCCTGACACTGATCGGGCCGCTGAGTTTCGACCGCCCCTCCTGCGCCATCGTCGGGTCGCGCAATGCCTCGGCGATCGGGATGAAGTTCGCGCGGGAACTCGCCCAGGGGCTGGGGGCGCAGGGCGTGACCGTGGTTTCGGGACTGGCGCGCGGCATCGACGGCGCCGCCCATACCGGTTCGCTGGAAACCGGGACGGTGGCTGTGCTGGCCGGCGGCATCAACCACATCTATCCGCCCGAACACCGGGAGCTTCAGGCCGAGATCGCCCGGCGCGGCTGTCTGGTGACGGAATCGCGCTTCGGCATGTCCCCGACCGCGCGCGACTTTCCACGCCGCAACCGGATCATCTCCGGCCTGTCGCTCGGCACGGTCGTGGTTGAAGCAGCGCTGAAATCCGGTTCGCTCATCACCGCGCGGCTGGCCGCGGAACAGAACCGCGAGGTCATGGCGACGCCCGGTTCGCCGCTTGATCCCCGCGCCAAAGGCGCCAACAAGCTGATCCGCGAAGGCGCTGCCCTGATCGAAAGCGCGGACGATGTGCTGGACATTCTCGGCCAGCTGAAGCGCCGCGCCGCCGAGGAAGAGGGCGAAGGCTGGTCCGCGCCGCAACTCGGCGACGAGCGGCCGGATGACAGCGATATCGACGCGGTGCGCGAGCGCGTCGCGGACCTGCTGTCGCCCTCACCGGTCAGTGTCGACGAACTCGCCCGGGCGTCCGGGTGCCCGGTTCAACTCGTGATGGCCGCGCTGGTCGAACTGGAACTGGCCGGCCGGACGGAAATCGCCCCGGGCGGACAGGTCAGGTCCGCCTAATTGTCCCGGCGATCACCCGCCGTCGACTCGAGCCGGACCACATGTATGGCTGCAGCGATGACGGCGGCGGATTGCGGCAGTCCCGCCGTTTGCGCAATTTCCGCGAGGTCCGCCAGCAGTTCGGCGGTAAAGTCGGCCGCCTCGGTCGCGAGAATCGCGCGCCCCGCTTCTCCAGTCGATTGCATGCCCGCCCCCAAAATCTACCTGTGCGGGTATTTGTGCATGATGAAATTTTGCTTTGCAAGTTGTGCCGCCCGTTGACACCCGCCTGACCCTCCCCCACGTTCCCGCGCCGCTGCCCGACCGGCAGAAGCCGCTTTCCACAACGGAATCAGTATGAACGTCGTCGTCGTCGAATCCCCGGCCAAGGCCAAGACCATCAACAAGTATCTCGGCAAGGACTTCGAAGTCCTCGCCAGCTTTGGCCATGTCCGCGATTTGCCGCCGAAAGACGGTTCGGTTCGCCCGGACGAGGATTTCGCGATGGAATGGGAGGTCGAGCCCGCCTCCGCCAAGCGGATCAAGGCGATCGCCGACGCCGTGAAGGGCGCCGACAAGCTGATCCTCGCGACCGACCCGGACCGCGAAGGCGAAGCGATTTCCTGGCACCTGCTGGAAGCGCTGACCAAGCGCAAGGTCCTGAAGGGGGTCGCGGTCGAACGCGTCGCCTTCAACGCGATTACGAAGAGCGCCATCAGTGAAGCGATGCGCCATCCGCGCGCGATCGACATGGAACTGGTCGAGGCCTATCTGGCGCGCCGCGCACTCGACTATCTCGTCGGCTTCACCCTGTCGCCGGTCCTCTGGCGCAAGCTGCCGGGCGCCCGTTCGGCTGGCCGCGTGCAGTCCGTCGCGCTGCGCCTCGTCTGCGACCGTGAACTCGAGATCGAGAAATTCCGCCCGGAAGAATACTGGAGTGTCGAGGCCGACATGGCGTCGGGCAAGTCCGACCCCTTCCGCGCCCGTCTGACGAAGTTCGAAGGCAAGAAGATCGACAAGATGTCGATCGGCAACCGCGCGATGGCGAAATCCGCCGTCGCCGCGATCGAGGCCGCCAGCTTCTCCATCGCTTCGGTCGAAGCGAAGCCAACCAAGCGCCACCCGGCCCCGCCCTTCACCACCTCGACGCTGCAACAGGAAGCCGCGCGCAAGCTGGGCTTCAATGCGCAACGCACCATGCGCACCGCGCAGAAGCTCTATGAAGGCGTCAATCTCGGCGGCGAGACGGTCGGCCTCATCACCTATATGCGGACCGACGGCGTCTCCATGGTCGGCGAGGCGATCAGCGAAGCCCGCCACGTGATCGGCGACCGTCACGGCGCGCTCTACCTGCCGTCCAGCCCGCGCGTGTACACGTCGAAGCAAAAGAATGCGCAGGAAGCCCACGAGGCGATCCGCCCGACCAGCTTCTCGCGCCTGCCGGAAAACCTCCATCTCGATGGCGACGAGGCGAAGCTTTACGCCCTGATCTGGAAGCGCGCCGTCGCCAGCCAGATGGAAAGCGCGCGGTTCGAGCGCACGACGATCGACATGGAGAATGCCGACGGCACGCTCGCCATGCGCGCGACCGGTTCGGTTCTGCTCTTCGACGGCTTCCTGACCCTCTACACCGAGGGCCGCGACGACGAGGAAGACGAGAACGACACCCGTCTGCCGAAGGTCGATGAAGGCGCGCCGGCGGACGTGAAGAAGACCTATGCCGACCAGCATTTCACCCAGCCCCCGCCCCGCTATACCGAGGCTTCGCTGGTCAAGAAGATGGAAGAGCTCGGCATCGGCCGCCCGTCGACCTATGCCTCGGTCCTGACCGTGCTGCGCGAGCGCGACTATGTCCGGATGGACAAGAACCGCTTCATCCCGGAGGACAAGGGCCGCGTCGTCACCGCCTTCCTCGAGAATTTCTTCGCGCGCTACGTCGAATACGATTTCACCGCGGATCTCGAAAACCAGCTCGACAAGGTCTCGGCCGGCGACCTCGACTGGAAGCAGCTGTTGCGCGATTTCTGGACCCAGTTCTCCGCCTCGGTGAACGATATCGGCGATCTCCGGATCGGCGATGTCCTCGAGGCGCTGAACACCGCGCTCGCCCCGCACATCTATCCCGAACGCGAGGACGGCTCCGATCCGCGCGAATGCCCGTCCTGCAAGCAAGGCACGCTGTCGATCCGCCTCGGCAAGTTCGGCGCTTTCGTCGGATGCTCGAATTACCCGGACTGCAAGTTCACCCGCCCCCTGGGTGCGACTGACGAGGCCCCGGCCGCAGAAGGCGACGGGTCGCTCGGCGAAGACCCGGTTTCGGGCGAGACGATCTATCTGAAGGATGGCCGCTTCGGTCCCTATCTGGAGATGGCCGTCGCGGGCGAGGAGAAGCCGAAACGCTCCTCCCTGCCGAAGGGCTGGGCCAAGGACACGATCAATCTCGAACGCGCGATCAAACTCCTGTCCCTGCCGCGCGAAGTCGGTCCACACCCGGAAGACGGGGAGATGATCGAGGCGGGTCTCGGACGCTACGGCCCCTTCGTGCGCCACGGCAGAACATACGCGAATGTCTCTGATATCGAAGAAGTATTCGATATCGGCCTGAACCGTGCCGTCACGCTGATCGCCGAGAAAAAGGCGGGCGGTGGGCGTGGTGCGACGTCCGAACCGCTCAAGGAACTCGGCGAGCACGATGGCGATCAGGTCCGCGTCATGAAGGGCCGCTATGGTCCTTATGTGAAGTGGAAGAAGGTCAACGCCACCCTGCCCAAGGGGCTCGCCCCGGAAGACGTGACGCTCGAGAAGGCGGTCGAGCTGATCCAGGAACGCGCCGCCAAAGGCGGCAAGAAGGGCGCGCGGAAGACCCCTGCGAAAAAGACCGCCTCCGGCGCGAAGAAGAAGTCTACGGCGAAGAAGAAAGCCGCAGCTAAGGCAAAGGACTAGAGACAGAACTTGTCAACGGACTTTGATCCGAAGGAAACCGGTTTCACCCGCGACGCCCTGCTCGAGGCCATTCGCCTTGGACAGGGACGCGCCACCAAGCGCGATCTGGCGCAGGCCCTGAAACTCGACGCCGACCAGAAAGCCTTCCTGAAAACCGCCCTGCGCATTCTCGAGGACGAAAAGGCCATCCACCGCGAAGGCCGCAAGGGTTGGGCCCTGTCCGATACCGTGCCCGAAGTCGCCGTGGTCGAGATCCATGACCGGGACACCGACGGCGAGTTGCTCGCGCGCATGACCAAGCCCGGCGCTCCGGCCGCACGCATCCGCCTGGCCCCCGGCGAAGGTGCTGGCGGACGTGGAGGGCCGGCGCTCGGCATTGGCGACCGCGCCCTCGTTCGCCTCGAGAAGGACGACGAAGGCGGTTGGGAAGCACGCCTTATCCGCAAGCTGGGCCAGAGTGCGCACACCATCCTGTGTGTCCTGCGGAAGGGCAAGGGCCGCCCAGCGCTGAAGCCCGTCGACCGGCGGTCGAAGGACGATCTCGTCCCGATGAAGGGCGAGGCGGAAAAGGCGAAGGACGGCGATCTGGTCCTGTGCCGGATTGCGCGCGCGGAGCGGCGCGGCGGTCCGAAACCGGCCCACATCATCGAAGTGATCGGCAGCGCGGATTCACCCGGCGCCGGCAGCATCATCGCCCTGCATTCCCACGGTATTCCGACCGAATTCGGCGAGGAGGAATTCCGTCAGGCGCAGGACGTGAAACCCGCGAGCCAGGGCAATCGCGAGGATTTGCGCTCGATCCCGCTGGTCACCATCGACCCGGACGACGCCAAGGACCATGACGATGCCGTCTGGGCCGCGCCGGACGAGGATCCCGGCAACAAGGGCGGATGGGTCGTGATCGTCGCGATTGCCGACGTCGCAGCCTATGTCACGCCGGACTCTCCCCTTGATCGCGGCGCGCTCAAGCGCGGCAATTCGGTCTATCTGCCCGACCGCGTCGTGCCGATGCTGCCCGAGCGCTTGTCGAATGATCTGTGTTCGCTGCGCGAGAACGAGGACCGGCCCTGTATGGCCGTCCGCATGGTGTTCGACAAGGGCGGCCACAAGCACGGCCACCGCTTCCTGCGCGGCTGGATGCGTTCCGCGGCCAAGCTCAGCTACACGCAGGCGCAAACCGCGATAGACGGAAACCCCGACGACAAGACCGGACCCCTGCTCGACCCGGTCCTGAAACCGCTCTGGGGCGCCTATGCCGCGATGAAGAAGGCGCGCCAGCAGCGCCAGCCGCTCGAGATCGACTCACCGGAGCGCAAGGTGCGCGTTGGTGAGGACGGCAAGGTGATCGGTGTCGAGACCCGCGAACGCTTCGACGCCCACCGCCTGATCGAGGAATGCATGATCCAGGCGAATGTCTGCGCCGCGGAAACGCTGGAGCAGGCGAAACTGCCCTTGATCTACCGCGTCCACGAACCGCCGAGTGCCGAGAAACTTCAGGCGCTTGCGGACTTCCTCGACACGCTGGACATGAACTGGGCGCAGGGTGAAACCGTGCGCACCGAACGCTTCAATCGACTGTTGGAACGCGCCAAGGACACGCCGCACTATGCGACGATCAATGAAGTCGTCCTGCGCACCCAGTCCCAGGCGGTCTACTCGCCCGAAAACCAGGGCCATTTCGGTCTGAACCTGCGCCGCTATGCCCACTTCACCTCGCCGATCCGGCGCTATGCCGACCTGACCGTGCATCGCGCGCTGATCCGCGCCGGCAAGTTCGGGAAGGACGGCCAGACCGAGGCCGAGGCAAGCCAACTCGAAGCGATCGCGGAAGACATCACGGCAGCGGAACGCCGCGCCATGGCCGCCGAGCGCGATGCCGTCGACCGCTATGTCGCGCTCTACATGTCGGAGCATGTGGGCAGCGAATTTCCGGGCCGCATCACCGGCGTCACCCGGTTTGGCGCCTTTATCCGGCTCGACGAGACCGGCGCGGACGGGCTTGTCCCGATCAGCCAGCTCGGACACGAACGCTTCCATCACGACGAAACCGCCCACGCCCTGATCGGTGAGCGCTCCGGCGACACCTACCGGCTCGGCATGCCGGTGAAAGTCCGCGTTCTGGAGGCCGCGCCGATAACAGGCGGCCTGCTGCTCGAACTCACAACGCCGCCCGAAGACGGCAAGCCGCCCCGGCATGGGCGGGGCCGCGGGCGTCCGGGCGGTTATCGCGGCCGCGGCGGGCCCAAGGGCCGGCCGGGCGGGCCGAAGGGCGGCCGAAAGGGTGGCAAGGCGAAGAAGGGCAAGCGCCGGTGAACCCGCCGCTGCGTCCGAAACTCGCCGGATCGCTCATTCTGACGCGTCCGGCGGGCGGCAGTGTCGAAATCCTGATGGGCCGCCGCTCCGCGAAGCACGCCTTCATGCCCGACCGCTACGTCTTTCCCGGCGGCCGAGCCGACCGCGCCGACGCCTATGCGACTATCGCGGGAGATCTGCCGCGTCCGGTGCTTGGCTGCATGACGAAAACCATGCCGGAAAACCGGGCTCGCGCGGTCGCGGTCGCCAGCGTCCGCGAGACCGCGGAAGAGACGGGCTACCTCCTGGCCTCGCCGGCCGAGATCCGCAGCCGCCATGCGGCCTGGTCGCCCTTTCGCCAGCACGGCGTCGCGCCGGACCTGTCCCCGCTCAGACTGGTCGCGCGTGCGATCACGCCGCCGGGGCGCGTGCGCCGCTTTGATGCCTGGTTCTTCCACGCCGACGCGTCCGCCCTGCGCGAGGAGCGCGTCGAGATCACCGATCCGGAACTGGAAGACATCCTCTGGGTCCCGTTCGAAAAGACCGGCGATCTGCCCCTGCCCCATGTCACGCGCTTCGTACTGCATGAACTCGACCGGCAATTGAAGGACACGAAGGCGCAGCCGCGCCACATCCGCGAACTGGCGCGCAAGGTCCGCATCGATCCACTCTAGGCAGGCGACAATCGCCTCGAGGGCCGCTATAGCGCGGCCATGATCGCCCGCCTGCTCCTGTCTCCCGATCTTGCGCGCAACCGCTCCCTTGCGGCGGCAATCGTCTGCGCGGCTCTGTCGGGCTGCGGTTTCACGCTGCTGATGCCGGTGATCGGGATCAATCTGGAAATGATGACCGGATCGGGCGCGCTGGTCGGCCTGAATGGCGCCGCGGCTGCGCTGTCGACGATCCTCGCGACGCCCTTCGTGCCGCGGATGCTGTCGCGCCTGCCCGGCCGCCCCCTGATCGTGCTGAGCCTCCTGTTTGCGGCCGCCTGCCTGCCCCTCTTCCGGCTCATCCCGGATGTGACCGCCTGGTTCGTCCTGCGCTTCCTGATGGGCGTGGCCATCACCATCGTGTTCGTCGCTTCGGAAACCTGGATCAATCAGATCGCCACCCCGGCGCGCCGCGCCACCATTCTGGCGATGTATGCCACAGCGCTGGCCTGCGGGTTCGGCCTCGGCGGGATGTTGCTGTCGGTCCTGGGTTCACAGGGCTGGGCGCCCTGGATCGCCGGCACGCTGCTGTTTACGCTCGGCACCATCCCTGTCATCGCGCTGCGCGGTCCCGAGATCGAGCCACCCTCACCTGGCGATGCCAGCGCTCTCGCCATGTTGAAGGCCGCCGCGATCGCCCCGACGGCCGTGGGCGCGGGACTGCTCTTTGGCGCGACGGAGACGATCTTCTTCTCGCTGATGCCGGTCTATGGCGTGCGTATCGGCCTCGCCGAGGCCGCCATCGGCATCATCATGGCGTGCGGCGCCGTCGGCGGAATTCTGATGCAGCTTCCCGTCGGACGGCTCGCCGACACGGTCGGAAAGCGCCCCGTCGTGGCGGCAATCGCACTTGTCTGCCTCGTCGGCCCGGTCTTCGTCTGGCTCGCGGGCAGTGCCGCGCTCGCGCTCTATGCCGTCATGTTCGTCTACGTGGGTCTGGCCACGACGCTCTATACGCTCGGCCTCGCCATGATCGGGGACCGCTTCACGGGCGGAGCGATTGCGGCCGCCAACGCGGCCTTCGTGATGGCCTACGGCATCGGATCCTTCGCCGGACCGCCGGTGGCCGGTGCCGCGATGGACATGATCGACCCGCAAGGCGTGCTGATCGTCCTGTCCGGTTTCGCACTGCTCTTCATTGCAGTGCTGACCATCCGCATCGTGCAGCGCCGGACCGGTTGACAACCCCGTGCCCATGCGTATGTTCCGCCGCTCCGCGCCGGGCGGCATTGCCCTGCGTACAAAGCTTATTCGGGTGATTTCGTCATGGCCAAACCGACGACCATCAAGATCCGCCTCAACTCGACCGCCGGTACGGGCTATTTCTACGTGACGAAGAAGAACGCCCGCACGATGACCGAGAAGCTCGTGCTGAAGAAGTACGACCCGGTCGCGAAGAAGCACGTCGAGTTCAAAGAAGCCAAGATCAAGTAAGGACCGGCGCGGTTTTCCGCGCCGTCTTTCCGTCGCCTTGTCAGGCCGCCCGGCTCTCGCGCTTGGCGGCCACTGTGCGATTGCGGCCCTCCGCCTTCGCCCGGTAAAGCGCGGTATCCGCGCGCTTCATCACCGATTCCGGCGATTCCCCGGGGAAGACTTCCGCGACACCCACCGAGACCGACACGGACTTCGCGACCTCGCCATCCGGCAGGCGGAAGCAATCCTTGACCACCGCCTTGCGCAAACGCTCCGCGGCGACGATTGCCTGCTGCAGATCCGTATCGGGCATGGCGATCACGAATTCCTCGCCGCCATAGCGCGCGGCGATGTCCATGGCGCGCAGCCCGCCGCGCAGACGATCGGAAAACTGGGTCAGGATGGCGTCGCCGCCAGCATGGCCATGCGTGTCGTTGATCCGCTTGAAATGGTCGAGATCGGCGATCAGCACCGCACAGGGCGCGCCACCGTTCGCGCGCGATTCGACCATCTGCTGCAGGCGCGATGCGAAATAGCGCCGGTTGTGTAGCCCGGTCAGCGGGTCCGTGATCGCCATCTCCAGGCTCTCGTCGAGCCGGATGCGAAGCCGGTCCGCGTAATTCTTGCGGCGCAGCTGCGTCGCCACGCGGGCATTCAGCTCGCCGGAATCCACCGGCCGGTGAATGATGTCATTCACGCCCAGATCCAGCGCGCGCACGCTGCGTTCGATATCGTCGGGGCTGACGACGGCAACAATCGGCACATGACGTGTCGCGGCTTCGGAACGGACCCGCGCACAAAGACGCAGCCCGTCGAACTGGCTGGTCGTCAGATCGATCAGCATCAGGTCGATTCCGCTGACCGCCACACGGCTCGCCAGGGCGGGATCGGTCACGACTTTCGACTGCACGCTGGACGGCAGCTTGGTCCGCAGATGCTCTCCCGCTCGGGCATCGCCCGCCACGACGAGCACCCAGTTTCCGGCCGGGTTCTCGGCTTCGCCGACGAGGAAGTCGGCCGGCGCATTCACCTCGCGCACACGCAGCTCGTCGAGCACGACCTTCAGACGCAGGAGCGAACGGACGCGCGCAAACAGCGTCACGTCGTCCACCGGCTTGGTCAGGAAATCATCGGCCCCGCACTCCAGACCGGCCACGCGGTCTTCGCGCTGGTCCAGCGCGGTCACCATGACGATCGGGATATGCCGGGTCGTCGCGTCGGCTTTCAGCCGGCGGCAGGCTTCGAACCCGTCCATCTCCGGCATCATGATGTCGAGCAGGATGACATCGGGCTGATCGCGCCGCGCCGCCTCGATCGCCTTCGCGCCGGAGGTCGCCGTGATCACCTCGAAATATTCGGCCTTCAGCTTGGCCTCGAGCAGCCGGACGTTCGGCTCCTGATCATCGACGACAAGGATGCGCGCGCTCATATCGCCCGCCCCTAGCTGAGGAATTTCTGAACGGTTTCGATGAAGGTCGAGACCGTGATCGGCTTGGACAAATAGGCTTCGCAGCCGCCCGCGCGGATCCGGTCCTCATCGCCCTTCATGGCGAAGGCGGTGACCGCGACGACAGGAATGGCGGAAAGCTCGTCGTCTTCCTTGATCCATTTCGTGACCTCCAGGCCGGACACTTCCGGCAGCTGGATATCCATCAGGATCAGATCGGGCCGGTGTTCGCGCGCCATTTCAAGCGCCTTGAGGCCGTCGCGCGTTCCCGCAACCTCATAGCCATGCGCTTCGAGCAGATCATGAAACAGTTTCATGTTCAGCTCGTTGTCCTCGACGATGAGAACTTTCTTCGACATGACCTGAAGCATGCGCTGAAACGTCCTTCGCGATGGCGGCGCGGTTGTTATGCGCCTTATGACACCCCGCGTGACATTCAAGCCGATCTTCCTAAACAAAGAATGAGTCGGCCTCGCGCTTTTCTCCCTTTCCGGAACAAGATAAGAACGCCGATGTTAATCATAAGGCGTCCGGTGGCAAAAGCATGATCCGAATCGGGATTGATCTTGGCGGCACGAAAATCGAAGCCGTGACGATGGATCCGGACGGAAATATCCTGTCCCGGCACCGGATTCCGACGCCTTCCAGCTATCCGGACATGGTGAACGCCCTGTCGTCCGTCGTGCAGACTCTTGCACCGGATACTGCAATTTCCCGGTGCGTGGGTGTCGGACACCCCGGCTCGGCTCACCCTGATTCGGGTCTGATTCGCGGCGCCAACTCGACCTGGCTCAACGGCCGGCCGCTGAAGGCCGATCTCGAGCGCGCCCTGGGGGGCGAGGTCCGGCTGTCGAACGATGCCAACTGCTTCGCCCTGTCCGAAGCGATCGATGGCGCAGGCGCCGGAGCCTCGAGCGTTCTCGGCGTCATCCTCGGTACAGGGGTCGGTGGCGGTCTGGTCATCGGCGGGAGACTGCATGCGGGCGCGCAGGGCATCGGCGGGGAATGGGGACACAACCCCCTGCCCTGGCTGAAGCCCGAGGAATATCCCGGACCGGAATGCTGGTGCGGACAGACCGGTTGCGTCGAAACGTGGCTCTCGGGTCCCGGCGTCGTCGCCGACCACTACCGCAGAACAGGCGAAACCCTGCCCCCGCCCGAAATCCTCGACCAACCGGAGGAGTTCGAGCGGTACGTGTCGCGGCTGGCCCGCGGCCTTGCGCACATCGTGAACGTCTTCGATCCGGAGGTCATCGTGCTGGGCGGCGGCGTCTCCAATACACCCGGTCTGGCTGAAGCGGTGGAGGCCGCCCTGCCCGCGCACGTCTTCAACGATGATGTCACGACGCGCGTGCGCCGGCACGCCCATGGCGATTCCAGCGGCGTTCGGGGGGCGGCTTGGCTATGGCCGGCGAAGTAGCCCGGCCCCCCGGCTATTGCCGCGCCTGCCTGGCCCCGCTTCCGCCGGAGCCACGAAAGACCTGCCCAGCCTGCGGCTCACACCGGCTCATGCGCCACGCAGAACTCAACACGTTGTCCATCGCCCACATCGATTGCGACGCCTTCTATGCCGCGATCGAGAAGCGCGACGATCCGAGCCTTGAGGACAAGCCCGTCATCATCGGCGGCCGCCAGCGCGGCGTTGTGGCCACGGCCTGCTATGTCGCGCGCCTCTACGGCGTGAAATCAGCCATGCCGATGTTCCAGGCGCTCCGGCTCTGCCCCGACGCGGTCGTCCTGAAGCCGCGCGGCAGCGTCTATGCGGCCGAGGGCCGCCGCATCCAGGACATGATGCGTGACCTGACCCCGATGGTGGAACCACTGTCCATCGACGAGGCCTTTCTCGACCTGACCGGAACCCAGCGGCTGCACGGCGCGCCGCCCGCGCTCAGCCTGCTCAGGCTGCAGCGTCGCATCCGGCAGGAGGTCGGTATCACCGTCTCGGTCGGCCTGTCTCACAACAAATTCCTCGCCAAGACCGCGTCCGACCTCGACAAGCCGGACGGTTTTGCCGTGATCGGCAAGGCCGAAACGCTCGACTTTCTCGCCCCCCGCCCGGTCGGAAGCGTCTACGGCGTCGGTCCCGCCTTCGCCTCGCGGCTCGAGCGCGACGGGCTGCGCACCCTGTCGCAGATCCGGCGCATCGACGACCGGACCATGGCGGCACGGTACGGCGAATCCGGTCTGCATCTGGCCCGGCTCGCCCGGGGCGAGGACAGCCGGAAAGTCCGCCCGGACCGCGAACGGAAAAGCATTTCGTCGGAAACCACGTTCAACACGGACATCGCCGACCTGCAGGCGCTGGAAAAGCAGCTCTGGACACTCTGCGTGAAAGTCGCAGACGCCGCGAAAGCCAAGGCGACGTCCGGCAGTGTCGTCACGCTGAAGCTGAAGACCGCCGAGTTCAAATCGATCACCCGCCGGCGCACGCTGAACGCCCCGACCCAGCTGGCCGACATGCTGTTCCGGGTCGGGCGGGAATTGCTGGCCAGGGAGGCGACCGGCACGCGCTACCGCCTGATCGGAATCGGCATCTCCGATCTTGAAACGGCGGGCGGAGACGCGGCCGACCTGCTCGACCCCGGCGCGACCAAGCGCGCCGCAGCGGAGCGTGCCATGGACGCGGCACGCGCAAAATTCGGAGGAAGCGCGATCATGAAGGGTCGCGGCCTGCCGGATCGCAAGCGGGACTGACTACTCGGCCGCAGCCTCGGCTTCGTCGCCGCAATAGCCCGCGACCGCCCAGCCGAACGGGCTGTCGAAACAGGTCAGCAGGTTATCGACCGATTGCAGATTGGGCGGCCAGTCTGCCCCGTTCGGCACCCCGCCCTCGGGTTCCGGCATGCTGGCCAGCGCATCACGGACGCGCTGCAACCCCTCCCGGTCGCGCTCCAGAAACGCAATCATCGCATAGGTGTAGTAGTGACCGGCTGCGGCCTGCCCGCGCTCGGGAAAGGTCTGGCGGAACAGGAAGATGGCGGACTGGTAGTCCCCGCCCGCACCCCGCATCAGTCCGGCATTCCATGTCAGTGTGCGCAGCTGATCGGCGCTGAGATCCGATGCATGCGCCCTGTGCCAGGCAGAAATCGCCTCGGCCGCCTCGATATAGCAATCATTTATCGCCAACGCCTGCCAGCCTTCGGGAGCCGTGTTGAACGTCTCGTAATCCTGGGCCACGAAGGCTTGGGGGTCGTAGGCGCAACCGGTCTCCTGGGCCGACGCAATGCCTGCCCACGCCAACGCGATCACCAGTCCTGTCAGAATTCGCATGCCACCCCCCGCCGGTCCCGGACCGTATGATGGAACCGGGGCGATAGCGCAATCAAGTGCCGGACTGCCGCAGCGCTCACAGATGGGTGTCGAACCAGTCGAACGGCTGAGGCCAGAACGCCTCGCCCTTGCGCGTGAACAGACCCTGATGTCCCACGGAGTCCTGCCCCAGATCGCCCGGCGACAGCCAGACCTCGTCCGCGTTTGAATTCTCATACAGATGGAGGATCGTTTCCGAGGCCGCCTTCGTCGCGATCGGGTCGTCCGTCATGCCCCAGGAGCGGATCGGCTCGCGAACCCGGCTGAACCAGTTCGGCTGCAGCCGGTCGAGTTCGCCGCCATAATAGCGGGGGTTGAAGCACCAGCGCCGCCACTGGGTGAAGACACCCTTGGGCAAGGCCGTGCCGCCCCACAAGCCACCGGCCGGAATATGCCCCAGCGCCGCCAGGCAGGCCGGGCCATACACCAGCCAGAAAAACAGCACTTGCGGCCTGTAGTGTGGCTTGTGCTGACCCCAATAGCCGGACCCGACATTGATGAAGGCATGGGCGCGGGCGCGGTCGCTGTTCGGACAAAAGCCGATCAGGTGTCCGCCGACGCTGTGCCCGGCGGTGAACAACGGTTTGCCCGGCGCCAGTGCCATCGCGGCGTTGATGGCCGCGGGCATGTCGCGCTTGCCCCACATCAGTGTGGACGCCTTGAATCCGCGCATCCGCTTCGGCGCTGATCCGGCAATCCCGCGATAATCATAGAGCAGGCAGGCATAGCCGCGCGCGGCACCAGCCTCGGCGAAGCGGCGATAGAACTCCTTCGGGAAGCCGGTCCCGGAGGATATCAGCACGGCTGCCTTGGGCTGTTCGGGAACCACGCTGAGGGCCGACAGCGGATAGCCGTCGAGTGCCTTGATGGTCAGGGTTTCGGTCTTGATACCGCTCATGCTGCAGGCTCCGGGGAGGAATGGCGTTCACTGTGCCGGATGACGCGCGCGTCAAGTCAAGCCGCTTGCGCCGGACCGGGCTCTGCGCCTATTCCGGTCTCCTGTCCAAGGGAGATGAGCACCATGTCCGACGCCGAACGCCGCCTGTCCGAACTGGGCATCACCCTGCCCGAACCGGTCGCCCCGGTCGCGAACTATGTGCCCTGGGTCCGGTCCGGCCATCAGGTCTTCGTTTCCGGCCAGATCTCGATGGGTCCGAACGGCCTCGTGACCGGCCGGCTCGGCGCCGACATGGACATCGAAGCCGGTCAGGCCGCCGCGACACTGTGCGCCATCAATCTGATCGCCCAGTTCAAGTCCGCCTGCGATGGCGACCTGTCCCGGGTCGTGCGCGTGGTGAAGCTCGGCGGCTTCGTCTGTGCCGCGCCGGACTTCACCGACATCCCGAAAGTCATCAACGGATGTTCCGACCTGATGGTCGCGGCCTTCGGCGATGCGGGCCGCCACGCCCGCTCGGCAGTATCCTGCCCGGTCCTGCCGCTCGGCGCGGCGGTTGAGATCGATGCGGTGATCGAGGTGCGTTCGTAAACCTTCCCGCCTGGCCGCCACATTGTTCAAATTCCTGTCTGACAAGGGATTTGGCTTCGCAATTGCGCGGGTTTCGGGCATGCTCCTTCCGGTTGTGTCCGGGGGAGTTCGGGAATGATGCGCTTTGCCAAGGCCGTTGTGACGGCGTGTCTATTCCTGATGGTTGCGTCGCCTGCCTTGGCCCGGCAAGCGACTCTCGAGTTCGAAAACCGGACCGAAACACAACTCGCAGCGGGCGACCGCGCCCGAGTGATCGTCACCTTCAGGCACATGCCCCTAGCGAACGACGCGGTGGGCAGCGAAGCCGCTGATTCCGCGCTGACGGCCTCGATCACGGAGCAAAGAGAAGCCATCTTCGCCCGCGTCTTTGCGGCATCCTCCGCCGAACTCGCAGCGGGCGACGCCACAGAGGCGCGTCTCCATCGCGCGTTCGACTTCACGCCTGCCGCCGCGATGTATCTGACACGGGAAGAGATCGAGGCGCTGGCCGCCGATCCGGGAGTGGTGCGGATCGAGACGGATGAATGGGATCGCGTAACCCTTGATGTCTCGATCGCCGAAATCGGCGCGAACGTGCTGCACTCTGGCGGTATAAACGGCGCCGGAGCGACGATTGCGATCCTCGACACCGGTATAGACTACGACCATCCGGCGTTCACAGGCCGCATCACCGGCTCGGCTTGCTTTTCGAGCCAGGTCGCAGGCGATGGAACCGTTTCATCCTGTATTGGCGGAGCGGCGGTAGATACAAATTCGCCTCGCGCCGCGAACTATTGCTTCGACGACGACCCGATTGAAGCCTGTTTTCATGGCACGCATGTCGCGAGCATTGCCGCCGGGGCGCCAGGAGGCAGCTACCCTTATTCCGGCGTGGCGCCGGGAGCGAACATCGTTGCGGTTCAGGTATTCTCGGAAATGCGCCTGGTGCCGAATGATTGTCCGGTCGGAAATCGCTGCACTGTGTCTTACGTCTCGGACCAGATCGCCGCACTGGAATGGATATACGCCAACCGTGAAACGCTCGGTGTCGATGTGATTAACATGAGTCTGGGGGGAGCGCCCCGAACCGGCTCATGCAACAGCGATCCGCGAGCCGGCATCATCAGCCAGCTCAAGACCGCCCATATCACCACCGTCGTTGCGGCCGGGAATGATGGCGCCGAGGGGCAAATGTCGAGTCCCGCCTGCATCACTCACACCGTGTCGGTGACCGCCACCAGCGGTTCGGCGCGGATCGCGGGTTTTGCAAATGTCTCTGAACTGACCGACCTCGCGGCGCCCGGTCAGGACATATCGGCCGCCGGACATTCCGGCAACTCGCCGCCCGTCTCGACCCAGTCTGGAACATCAATGGCCGCGCCTCATGTGGCCGGCGGATTTGCAGTCGCCGCGTCCCTTTTTCCCGGAATGGGTTCCGACGAGATCCTGAACGCGATGTCGATGGCAGGTAAGCCGGTCATCTGGGATGATGCGAACCCGCCGGTTCCGTCCTTGCGCCTCGACCTCGCGATTGCCGCGCTTTCCAGTGGGAACGAGCCGGCAACCCAGATAAGGGTCAGTCCCGATGGCGCGAACACGGTGTCGGCGCGTTCTGCAAACGACTACGCCCAGTATGTTCTGACGAACACCGGCTCGACCGTACAGAACTGGTCGGTTCATTCCTCCGTTGCCTGGCTCGATTTTTCGCTTACCCCGCCCGGCGCTGCCGCAGATGGCCAGTTTGAACAATTGTCGGGCGCGATCGAACCCGGCGCCTCGGTCAGCATTTTCGTCAGCCCCGCGCGGGTGCTGGCCGAAGGCCGCTATGCAGCGGTGCTCGTCTTCGAGACGCCGCAAAGGTCGATCGTCCGCGACCTTTTCGTTGAGTTCCGCCCGCCGAACGATAATTTCGCGAATGCCGCACCGCTCGGTCTGCGAAGCGCCTACGCGAACGTGAACTTGGCGCTCGCCACAGTCGAGGCTGGAGAAACGCATCCGGACTCAGCAACCAATTCGATTTGGTTTGCTTTTACACCACCTGAAACCCGGACCTATCTTGTCGAGACGAGCGCTGCATCGTCGGGGGTGTACTCAGGTGGACCGGACAATCTTGCCGCGCGCCGGCTCGATACGGGTCCCGTCGGAACCGGAAGGATTCGGGATTTCCCGTTCCATGCCCGTGCTGGCCAGACGGTTTACATCGCCCTTGCCGACCCCGTTTCTGACGGCGCACAAATAAGAATCCGGACCTCGGGAAACGACAATCTGAGTGGAAGTGCGCCATGGGAAGCGATCCGGCTCAATGGCGGGTCAGGCAGCGTACAGCGTTTCGGCAGCAACGCGGTCGAACCGCTTCCGGGTGAACCGTCTCTCGGTCAAAGCCATGCTGCGCGGCATTGGTTTGTTTGGACGGCGCCTTACACAGGAACGGCGTCCCTCGCCGACCGGATCGCTGACAACAACCGCATCACGACCTTTGCTGTGTTCGAACGGACAGACGGTGCGGACGATCACGCACCAACGGATGACTGGTCATTGCTCGAACCCATCGCCCAATTGGAAATGACGTCGGCACCGTCCAACGGAGAAGACGACAGCGAAAGCAGGAATCTGCCATTCGCCGTCACCGAGGGGCATACCTACTGGATCCGCGTCGGACGTGACGACGCGAATTGGTACTGGCGCTTCACCTACGGTGCGCCGCGCAATGATGATCACCACCTTCGAGCCGCTGTTCTGCCGACCGTCAGGCGCGTGACACTGGGACAAACCGCAACAGTCTTCATGACCGTCATCAATCCCGCTCGTTTCGGCGAAACGGCCCGCAACTGCCGGGTGATAGCAAACGGTGAAGGTATCTCCTATGATTTCTCCTACCGTTTGACGGATGCCTCGAACCGCGCAATCGGCAGTGAGGACGCGACCTTCGACCTTGCTCCCGGGACGGCTCAAACGCTCGTTCTTGCCGTTACGCCGTCGATCGAGGCCACCGTCGAACCCTCGTTTTCCTTCCATTGCGACAATGTCGTGCCCGTCGAACCGCCCGACCCGATAGAAGACCTGATCATCGCCGCTTACCGTGAACCGGCAGCCGACATCATTTCGATTGCGCAAACACAATCCGGGGACGGCATCGTCAATCTCGTTCCGACGGGAACACGCGCTTTCGCGGTTGCAGCGGTGAACATCGGAGAAGCGAACGGCAATGTCGACGTGCAGATCGGCGGCGTACACAACGGTCTTGAATTGCTACAGGTTTGCGAAACCGACATTTCGGGGCAGTGCGTGACCGCTCGAAGTGCTTCACTGACAACCTCATTCGGCGAGAACGAGATCAAGACGTTCACTGTCTTTCTGAGGACTCGCGATTATGCGCAGCCTTTCGATCCCGCAACCTATCGAATCTGGATCGAGTTCAACGAAGGCTTTCAGGCCGGCAATCGCTTTGGCCGAACTTCGGTTGCGACGCGGGTAGAAGGGGGGCCGCCTTCCGTTTCCGATCGCTAAGACATTGATATATCCGTGACCTCCCTGACGATCAAAGCCGTGCCGGGCCTGTCCGGAGTTGACCCCGACGCGTGGGACGCGCTGGCGAACCCGCCGGGCGCGGAGCGCGACCCCTTCCTGAGCTGGGCTTTCCTCGAAGCGCTGGAAGCGTCGGGCTGCGTCGGGGACGAGACCGGCTGGTTGCCGCGCCACCTTCTCGCGGAGGACGAGGATGGCGCCCTGCTCGGCGCGATGCCGCTTTACGCCAAGACGCATTCCATGGGCGAATACGTGTTCGACCATGCCTGGGCCGACGCCTATGAGCGCGCCGGCGGGCGTTACTATCCGAAACTGCTCACGGCGATCCCCTTCACGCCCGTCACCGGTCGCCGCCTTCTGTCGCCCGACTCGGACGTGCGCGGCGCGCTGATCGACGGCGCGCGGCAGCTGACCGCCCAGTGGGGCGTGTCCTCCTGGCATGTGAATTTCCCGTCGGCGGCGGATCGCGAAGCCCTGAACGGGGCCAGCCTGCTGGCGCGCACCGACCGGCAGTTCATCTGGGAAAACCGCGGCTACCAGAGCTATGACGACTTCCTGGCCGACCTCTCCTCCCGCAAGCGCAAGGCGCTGAAAAAGGAACGCCGCGAGGCGCAGGACGGCGTCGAGATCGAACGCCTCGCAGGCTCTGACCTCTCCCCGGCCCACTGGGACGTCTTCTTCGCCTGCTATCAGGAAACCGGCAGCCGCAAATGGGGCTCGCCCTATCTCAACCGCGAATTCTTCGACCTGATCCATCAGCGCATGGCCGACGACATCCTCATGGTGATGGCCAAGCATGACGGGCGCTATATCGCCGCGGCCCTGAACTTCGTCGGGTCCGATGCGCTCTACGGGCGCTATTGGGGCCGACTGGAAGACCGCCCCGCCCTGCATTTCGAACTCTGCTACCATCAGGGGATCGAATTCGCGATCGAACGCGGCCTTTCGCGCATGGAATCCGGCGCGCAGGGCGAGCACAAGCTGGCGCGCGGCTTCCGCCCCACGGCGGTCCACTCCGCCCACTTCATCGCCGATCCCGGCTTCCGCGCCGCCGTCGCCGACTATCTCGATCGCGAGCGCGAAGCGGTGGAATACGAGATCGCCGCCATTGACGCGGAAAGCCCCTTCAAGGCGGATGCCTGAGTCCCGCTTGAGTTGCCGCCCGGCACGGCTACGCTCTCCGTCATGAGCCTTGTCACGATCGCCGAATTCCAGCAGCCCGAACACGCTATCGTGCTGGCCAGCGCGCTGGAGGCCGCCGGCATCCCGGTCGTCGTGCCCGAGCGGCACATGCACTCCTACTTTCCATACCTCTCGATCGGCTTCACCGCCGCGCGGGTGATGGTCCCGGCAGCCCTTGCGGAAGAGGCCCTCTCGATCGCAAATGCCAGCCGGCCGGCCGAGCCCTTTTACCCCTGCCCCGCATGCGGCGGCGAAAGCCGCAAGCTTAAGACTCGCGGTGGCCCACTCGCCCTCGCGCTCGCAGCACTCTACCCGCTGGCAATCGGCACATGGGCCCTGGCGGTTCCGCCGCGTGTTGTATCGACCCGGTCGTGCGAATCCTGCGGACATCGTTTCCGTCCCGAACGGCCTGACCCGATCACGGCGGAAGAGGCTGGATACACTCGAACGAAATCGCCGGCCGGTTGAATGCAGGCTTGAGGGCGATAGTCTGGACCGGAGTCACCAATCCGGAGTCCGGCCATGAGCCTCGACGGCGCCTATGACAGCGGCAATATCTTCGCGAAAATCCTGAAGGGCGAGATGCCCTGCGTGAAGGTTTTTGAGGACGATGCGGTCCTCGCCTTCATGGACATTTTCCCGCAATCGCCAGGGCATACGCTGGTCGTGCCGAAGGCGCCGGCGCGAAACCTCCTCGACCTTGATGACGACGCGCTGCAGGCCGCCATGGTGCGGGTGAAGCGGATCGCGCAGGCGGTCCGCACCGCCCTCGATCCCGACGGCATCGTGATCACCCAGTTCAACGGTGCCCCCGCCGGTCAGACCGTGTTTCACATCCACTTCCACATCATACCACGCTGGGAGGACAAGCCGCTTGGCCGCCACGGCGGAACGCAAGCGGACATGGACGAGTTGAAGGCACACGCCGAGAAGATCGCAGGAGCACTCACCGACTGATGGGACAGTTCAAGGTTCACCACCGCTATGCCGCCCGCACCGTCGCTTATGACGGGCTCGATGAATCGGACGGCTGGAAGTTCAAGCGCTACTCCCTGTCATGGGATGGCTCGGCGATGGACGATCCGCGCTTCGTCGAGGGCGAGACGATGGCCCGCGGCCTTCTGCCCTCACCCGCCGTCGCGGAAGACCGGCCCGGCGCGGCGGTCGTGATCCGGCACCAGGGCCGGAACCAGAATTACGTCGTCATGGCCTGGTGGGACCGCGAGAACGAACTGCCGATCCGCGTCGTCGTCGACGAGGGCCAGGGCTGGCGCCCCGCCAACGCGCATGAATCCATCTGCGTCTGGGATCTGCAGATCATCGCGTCGGAACGCGACGCCTATGTCCGCCACATCCTCGCCTGGCCCGAAAAACCGGACCTGCGGCGCTATCTGGCCGAGATCTACGCCCCGTCCGATGGCACCGCGATCTGACCGGTCAGATGTGCGGGCTCCACATATAGCTCCATGCACCGAAGACGCCGATCGCAGTGACCGCGGTCGCAGCGAGTGTCAGACCTGCGGCTGACAGCTTGAACGCCCCTGAACGGCTGTCGCCGGCCGCAAGGTAGATTTCAAGCACGGCCAACGGCACCAGATAGCTTCCGAAGGCGATGAACATGTCGAACGGACCGTCCAGAGACCGGCTCATCCCCGCCCCGCCGGTCAATATCGCCCAAGCCATGTAGCCGAGCCGGGTGAACCATACGCCGCTGACCAACACGAAAAGCCGCATCGCCCAACGGCGGTGCTGATCAATCTGCCGCCGCATGGCGAAATTCAGCGCGATCGCCGCGACAATCAGGATCAGGATGCCGTTGACCGTCGTGCCCCAGCCTCCGATTTCGGTCAGACGGCTGCCGCGCCCCCAGATCATCCAGATACCGCCGGCGGCGAGGACGACAGCCACCGTCATATAGATCCTGCCGGTCCAGCGATGGATCGCGGGAAACCGCTTTCGGAGCGGCGGGACGAGTTGCATCGTACCGCCGACCGTTATCACTGCGGCCAGTAGTGTGTGCGAGATAAACGCCAGATTTCCGATCAGATCGCCGGCCGTAAAGCCCTGGATCAGACCGGTATCATCCCATCGCGACCATTCGCCCGAAGCAGTTTCCGGCACATAAGCGGCGAGCACATAATAGGCAAACAGCCATTGTCCGATCGCAGCTGGGATGAACCAGACAATGCCGGTGGCCTTCAGAATTGAACGGGCAGAGAAGCCTCCGCTTCTGCGAGGCGAAGTGTCGATTGCCGCCATGACCAGGTCCTTTTCGTGCTTCCGGTCCGGGGAGTGACCGGTTTCGGACAGACATGTCGGGAAATGGAGGCGGGTTCTCTCCGATTTGAAAAACGGCGAGAAGTTTTCTGCTGAGTTTGCAATAAATTTCAGGACGGGGGCATCATGGCGGGAATGGAGACCGACATGCTCGCACTCGCTGCCACCGTAAAACTCGCCTGCGCCGGCCTTGCGGCCGGCTGGATCGGCATCGTTGCCGTCAAACGGCTGCCGCAACCTCTGTTTGGATTGTGGTCGGTGTTCTGCGCCGGTTTCGTCGCGGTCATGCTGATTGAGGTATTCGGTCGTGCGTTGGGACCGGCCTATCCGGTCCTGGCCGTGATGACATGTGCGACCTGTTCGGTGTTCTGGCTGACAGCCCGCGCCCTGTTCCGGCGGCATTTTGACTCTGGGTGGTTCGCCGCCTTGATCCTGGCCGGCGTCTTCATCCCAACCATCTTCGATCAGATCGCGGTGGTGACGGGTGCCGGAAGTCTCGTCGGAGACGAATTCATCGCAGGCACCTCTGATCGTCTGGACGGGGTGCAGACGCTTTTCAGTTCACTCGCCCTCGCACTGGCTTTCCGGGAAGGCTTGGACGGGTGGGGGCCGCGCATGGCGGCAGGCGAGAAGAGAATGCGCTTGCTCTTTCTCGTCAGCTTCGGTTCGGGCGTAGGCATCTGCGTCTTCCTGTTCGACCACGGCCGGCTTGATTTCATATCGCCGGACGTAACCGCCACCATTCAGGCGGCATGCGCGCTCGCGATACTCGCCAGCATGTCGATCATCTTGCGACATCGCCTTGCCCACCCCCTGCCTACCAGCCTCAGACCTGAAGCCACGACGGAAGATCTCGAGCTTGGAAAGCGGATCAGAAAGCTGGTGGAGTCCGGGGCTTATCTCGACGCCGAGCTCAAAGTCGCCGACCTCGCACGGCGTCTGCAGGAGCGCGATTACAAGGTGTCGCGCGCGATCGCGTCGGGCCTCGGCGAAGCCAATTTCAATCGCTTCGTGAACCGTTACAGGATCGACCACGCCAAGGCGATGCTGCGCGATCCGGCCTTTGCCGACCGGTCCATTCTGGATGTGGCATTGGAAAGCGGCTTCGCATCACTCGGCCCGTTTAACCGCGCCTTCCGCGAGGCGACGGGCCAGACGCCGCGGGAATACCGAAGGGGCAGCGGAACCGGATCTCCCGCGGAAGACCTCGTCGCTTCGTGACGACGATGCGCTAGCGCACCGGCTCTTTCGATTTCTTCGACTTGCCGCCGGACTTCTTCGGATTGATCCGGTCTCCCGGCGTGATGTCGAAGTCGAGCCGTTCGGGATCAGCCGCGTCGACATCGACCTTCACCAGGCCGCCTTCCTTCAGCTGCCCGAAGAGGATTTCCTCGGCGAGCGGCTTCTTGATGTATTCCTGGATCACCCGCGACAGCGGACGCGCGCCGAACTTCTCGTCATAGCCACGCGAGGACAGCCATTCGGTCGCTGCTTCGCTCAGTTCGAACGTCACACCGCGGTCCGACAACTGGGCCTCCAGCTGCAACACGAATTTCTCGACCACGCGGCCGACGATCTTCTGCGACAGGCCCGCGAACGGAATGATCGCATCGAGACGATTGCGGAATTCCGGCGTGAACAGCTTCTCGATCGCGGCCTGGTCCTCGCCCTCGCGGCGGCCACGACCGAAACCGATGGCTTCCTTCGCGGCGTCGGAGGCGCCCGCATTCGTCGTCATGATCAGGACGACATTGCGGAAATCGACCTTGCGGCCGTTCGCGTCGGTCAGCGTGCCGTGGTCCATGACCTGCAGGAGGACATTGAACAGGTCCGGGTGCGCCTTCTCGATCTCGTCGAGCAGCAGCACGCAGTGCGGATGCTGGTCGATCGCGTCGGTCAGAAGACCGCCCTGATCGTAGCCGACATAGCCCGGAGGTGCGCCGAGCAGGCGGCTCACCGTGTGCCGTTCCATGTATTCCGACATGTCGAAGCGAACGAGTTCGACGCCGAGTATGGAGGCGAGCTGGCGCGCCACCTCGGTCTTGCCGACGCCCGTGGGTCCGGAGAACAGATAATTGCCGATCGGCTTTTCCGGCTCGCGAAGACCGGCGCGGGCCAGCTTGATCGCCGCGGACAGCTTCTCGATCGCCTGGTCCTGACCGAAGACGACGCGTTTCAGGTCATTGTCGAGCGATTTCAGCGCGATCGCATCGTCCTGCGTCACCGTCTTGGCCGGGATGCGGGCGATCTTGGACACGACGTCCTCGATCTCCTTGACGTTGATCGTCTTCTTCCGCTTCGACGCCGGCAGCAGGCGCATCCGCGCCCCGGCCTCGTCGATCACGTCGATCGCCTTGTCCGGCAGTTTCCGGTCGCCGATATAGCGCGCCGACAGCTCCACCGCGGTCTTCAGCGCCTCGTTCGTGAACTTCACGTCGTGGAAGTCCTCGAAATAGGTCTTGAGGCCCTGCAGGATCTTGATCGTGTCGGCCACGGAGGGCTCGACCACGTCGATCTTCTGGAAGCGGCGAGCCAGCGCCCGGTCCTTCTCGAAATGCTGGCGGTATTCCTTGTAGGTCGTGGACCCCATGCAGCGCAGCGCGCCGGACTGCAGCGCGGGCTTCAGGAGGTTGGACGCGTCCATCGCCCCGCCGGAGGTTGCCCCGGCGCCGATGACCGTGTGAATCTCGTCGATGAAGAGGACGGCGTTGTCGAGCTTTTCCAGCTCCTTGACGACCTGCTTCACGCGCTCCTCGAAATCGCCGCGATATCGGGTCCCCGCGAGCAGCGTGCCCATGTCGAGCGAATAGATCGTCGCATCCTCGAGCACGTCCGGCACTTCGCCTTCGATGATCTTGCGGGCCAGACCTTCGGCGATGGCCGTCTTGCCGACGCCCGGATCGCCCACGAGCAGCGGATTGTTCTTCCGCCGGCGGCACAGCACCTGGACGCACCGCTCCACCTCGGACTCGCGCCCGATCAGCGGATCGACATCACCCTTGCGGGCCTTTTCGTTGAGATTGATGCAGTAGGTGGACAGCGCATCGCCATCGGCCTTCGGCGCGCCGGGGGCTTCGCCCTCGCCTTCCGCCGCGCCGCGAACGGCGCGCGGCTCGGCGCCGCCGGCCTTCTTGGCGATCCCGTGCGAGATGAAATTCACCGCGTCGTAGCGGGTCATGTCCCGCTCGGCGAGGAAGTAGGCGGCATGGCTCTCGCGCTCGGCGAAGATCGCGACCAGCACATTGGCCCCGGTCACTTCCTCACGCCCGGCATTCTGGACGTGGATCACGGCCCGCTGGATCACGCGCTGGAATCCGGCGGTCGGCTTGGCGTCCTCGTCGTCGTCGACCACCAGCTCGCCGAGTTCGTTGTCTACATAGTCCGTCAGCGTCGCCCGAAGCTCTTCGAGATCAAGCTCGCACGCCCGCATCACCCCGCCCGCATCCTCGTCATCGACAAGGGCAAGCAGCAGGTGCTCCAGCGTCGCGTATTCATGGCCGCGCTCATTGGCAAAGCCGAGGGCGCGGTGGAGCGAGTCTTCGAGAGCAGGTGAGAAGGAGGGCAACGAACTATTCCTTTTCCATCGTGCATTGCAGAGGATGCTGCGCACGGCGCGCGGCGTCCATGACCTGGGCGACTTTCGTTTCGGCCACTTCGTATGTGAACACGCCGCACACACCGACACCATTCTGGTGCACATGAAGCATGATCCGGGCCGCGTCCTCGGGTGTCTTGTTGAAGATGCGCACAAGCACCTCCACCACGAATTCCATCGGCGTGTAGTCGTCGTTCAGCAGCAGAACCCGATAAAGTGACGGTTTCTTGGTCTTCGGGCGCGTTTGCGTGGCAACGCCTGTTTCGCGTCCCGGTGCTGCTGGGCCTTTCTCGCGTTCAGTCATCGAATCCGCCTGCGGTCCGGTTCTAGTAGATAGGCAACCCGCCCCCTTGGGGAAGCCCCCCGCTGTGAGAAACGCGGTAAAAAGCGGCGCGGATCGACCAAAAAGAAAAGGCCCGGCACCTGAAGGTGCCGGGCCAGTCGGGGAGGTACACTTGTTAAGTCGGCGGCGCGATTAGCGCTGCGACTGAACCATTTCGACGGCGGCCGAGACGCGGGCGTTCAGCGGGGCCATCGAGTCCTTCACGGTACCGGCATACAGGTCCGTAACGGTGTTGATCTGGGCCAGGTAGGCGTCCATCGAGGACTTCACGAAGTTCGTGTGAACTTCGACCATTTCCTGCACCGACTTCGCCGAGGTCAGGGCCTTCGAGGCGGCGACGGTGTCTTCCATCGACTTCTTTGCGAACGCGATCGTGTCGGCGTTCAGCTTTTCCGCGCCCTTGCCGGCGGCGGTCGCGGACGCGATCACGGCGTCGAGGTTTTCCTTGTGGAAGGAACCGGCTTCGTTGAACGACTTGATCGTCTTCTCGAAACCTTCCTTGAAAGCTTCATTGCCAGCGGCGGTCATCGTTTCGACAGTGTCGCGGGCGGTCTTGGTAGAGGTAGCCATTTGAGTTTTTCCTTTGCGCGGGGAGGTCGCTTTGGGTTTCGCGGCGGCCTTGCGACGCGCCGGCTTCTTGGTCGAGACGGCTTTCGTGCGGGTTGCACGAGCCGGCTTCGTTTTGACCGTCTTGGCCGCCTTCTTCGGGGCCGCAGCCGTCTTGGCGACGGTCGTCTGGGCAGCTTCGGTCGCCGCTTCAGCCGTGGTGGTCACGGTTTCGGCAGCGGCTTCGACGGCCTTTTGCGGTTCGGTTTTGGCAGCGTTATCGGTCATGGGTCCTGTTATCTCTTCGAATCTGCTCTTCGCAGTTGCAGCATATTAATGGGGATTCTTCGCACCCGCGTCAAGGGAAATGTTGCGCTGCACAAAAATATCACAATTGCCCCGTTAAGCCTCCGGTAACCCCGGCGCGCTGGAATATGGCCCCATGGGCGGATTGCGGGTTTTTCTGGTGGCTTTGGCCACCCTGTTCATGGTCGCGCACGCGGGTCACGCGGCGGCCGACAATCCCCGTTACGCCGCTTTCGTCGTTGATGAGACCACCGGTGAGGTCCTTCACGCCCGCCGCGCGGATGACGCGCGCTACCCGGCCTCCCTGACCAAGATGATGACGCTCTACATGCTGTTCGAGGCGCTCGAACGTGGTGACGTCACCCTGTCGACGGAAATGACCGTTTCGCGCCACGCCGCCGGGCAATCCCCGTCGGTCCTGGGCGTGGAAAGCGGTGATACGATCACGGTCGAGACCGCCATCCGGGCCCTGATCATCCGCAGCGCCAACGACATTGCAGTCGTCGTGGGCGAGCACCTCGCCGGCACGGAGTCCGCCTTTGCCACCCGCATGACCTCCCGTGCCCGCGAGCTCGGGCTGACGCGGACGACTTTCCGCAACGCCTCCGGCCTGCCCAACAGCCGCCAGATGACCACCGCGCGCGACATGGCCCGCCTGTCGATCGCCCTGCACCGCGACTTCCCGCAATACTTCCACTATTTCCGCGAGCGCAGCTTCGTCCATAACGGCCGGACCTGGCGCAGCCACAACAATCTCGTCGGACGGGTGAACGGCGTGGACGGCATGAAGACGGGCTATATCCGCGCCTCCGGCTTCAACATCGCCGTGACCGCCGAGCGCAATGGCCACCGCATCGTCACGGTCGTGATGGGCGGCCCGTCTGCGGCCTCGCGGGACAATCACGCCGAAGAGCTCGTCAACGCGGCTTTCCGCTCCTTCGAGCGCCGGGAACAGATCCTGATGGCCGCGAACGACATCGCGCCGCGCATGAATCCGATCCGCATGCAGGACCAGATCGCCGTCGAGATCGCCCAGCTCGACCTGCGCGGCCCCGTCGCCCAGGGCGATGCGGACAACATGCCGGCGCTTCGGGTTGTGCTTGATGACAGCCCCGCCCCGGCGCACGAACCCGCCGCGCCGGCCGCAACGGGCTCGGCACCGGCCGTTCAGCCCTCCACCCCGGTCCGCACGGCGTCCGCCGCCATGCCGTCCGGCCAGTGGGCGGTGCAGGTCGGTGCCTATGCCGGTGAAGCCGCCGCCCTCGCCCGGCTTGAAACCGTGCGCACGCTGGCTCCGGACCTGACCACGGCGTCGCTCGCGACACCGTCGGTCGACACCAATGGCCGCCGCCTGTTCCGCGCCCGTTTCGAAGGCGTGTCCGCCGATACGGCGCGCGCCGTCTGCCGCTTGCTCGCCGAACGGGGCGAAGCCTGCTTTGCCGTCGCGCCGGACGCCTGATCCACTCGCCTATCGCAGCAGCAGATCCCGGGCTTCCTGGATACGCCGGGCAAGCGCCGGTGAACCACCTGTGTCCGGGTGATTGCGCTTCATCTGGGCGCGGTAGGCGGCGCGAATGTCTTCTTCCTGCGCCCCCTCCTGGAGGCCGAGAATTTCAAGCGCTTCACGCCGCGTCATCGCCCCCGGCGCCGTCGGCGCACTGCCGCCCTGCCCGCCCCGGTTAGCGCCCGGCTTCGGGCGAAGACCGAAGGCGACGCCGATCAGTCCCATGCCGAAGCCGATGACCGGCACGCCAAGGACCGCCAGCCCGCGCAGCGTCATCAACCCGCCCACGAGAATGGCCCCGGCCCCCAGAACGGCGCGGCTCCACTTCTTGGCCTCCTGGGGCTTCATGCGCGCGAACGCTTTCAGCCCGAAATAGGCGAACACAAGCAGCGCAATACCGGCGAGAAGAAAGGGCATCGCGTCAGAACGGAATACGTTCGCCCGCGAGGCTGGGCAGCTTCAGCATGATCAGAAGGTCGCGCAATTCCTGGCGCGCGGCGACATGGCTCATCGTGAAGGGAATGGTCGACCCGTCCTCGGTCAGGTCCAGCAGTGTCAGGCCGAGCGGGAAGAGTTCGCGGTAGATCACGCGCTCGGCAAAGCCGGGCGCCAGCCGGAAACCGATCCGCTCGGAGAGCTTCTTCAGCCCGTCGCCCACACGGCGCTTGTTGCGCGCATCCAGCATCGAGACCCGGTTGCGCATGACGATCCAGTCGATCGACTTCTTCTCGCGCTGGGCTTTGCGCTTGCGGCAATCCCAGACCATCTCGGCATATAGGCTCGGCCGTCCGACCTCGAACGTGTCAGGATCGACCTCCGCCAGAAGGTCGAAATCGATGAAGCTGTCATTGACCGGCGTGATGATCGTGTCGGCCGCCGCATGGGCGAGGCGCGAATAGTGCGTGTCGCTGCCCGGCGCATCGATGACGATGAAATCGCACTGTCCCTTCAGACGCGCCAGCGTGTCCCTGAATCGTTCGGCCTCTTCGGCCTCGGCGCGATCAAGATGACGTTCGGCGCTCGGTTCGATGATCTCCTCGACCGGCGACGGCAGATCGGCCTGGTAGGTCTCGCACCAGCGCTTACGGTTCGACAGATAGCGGGAAAAACTGCGCTGGCGCACATCCAGATCGATCGCGCCGACCACGCGGCCCATCCGCATCAGCGCGACGACGAGATGCATGGCCACGGTCGACTTGCCGGCACCGCCCTTCTCATTGCCCACGACAATGACATGCGCAGGCTGGCCCGCGCCGCGTCCGGGCAGTTTCAGACCGCTCGCAAAGGGTTTGGCCGTCTCATTCATCATGGGTTCCGGGCACCGCGCCGGTGTGCGCCGCGCAAGATAGGGTATTCGCAATCGCGATAAAGCTGATGGCGCAGAAATTAATTTTCCGACTCCGCCTCCAGCGGATCGCCGGTGAACGCCATCGCCTGGCAATAGATCGCGCTTTGGCTGAGCTCGGCGCACGCCGACAGCGCGTCGGCCCGGGTGGCGAACGGGCCGGCCTTCAGCCGCAGATAGACGCCGCGACCGCCCAGGTCTGCGGCCTCGACGCGCGCCTGCAGCGGACCCAGCACGTCGGGCAGCATGGCGCGCATCGTCTCCCAGCCCTGAACCACATGATCCATCGTCCGATAGCTGGCGATGTGCACGCCGTAGAGCAGGCTCTGCCCCGGCGGGATCACTTCCGGTGCCTCTGGCTCAACGGCCGGCTCGGCGCGGTTCGGTTGTCCCCAGATCGCCGCGGCCAGCGCGTCCATCTCGGGGCGGATCGGCGTGACACGCGCAGGATCGGCGGCGCGCGCTTCGAGTTCGGCGGCGAGCGCCGCGGCCAGCCGCGCGTCGGGATGGTCCGCCACCATCATCGGGGCGGACGACGTGGCAGTGCTGCCCGTCGTGGCACAGGCGGTCAGGAGCAATGCGAGAGGAATCACAGCGAAGCGAAGCATCTTTCCCCTCTAGCGCGAGTCGCCCCGCTTGCCTCGCCTGTTGGTCCGGCCTAGACGGCAGGTCATGAGCGAACCCTTCCCGATCCGCACCGTCCACACCGTTGCCGACCTCCGCGCCGCCGTGTCCGGCTGGAAGGCCGAAGGCGAAACCGTCGGCTTCGTCCCGACCATGGGCGCGCTGCATGCCGGGCATATCTCGCTGATCGACATCGCGAAATCCCGCGCGGCGAAAACCGTCGCCAGCGTCTTCGTGAACCCGAAACAGTTCGCACCGAATGAGGATTTCGGGGCCTATCCCCGCACCCTGCCGGACGATGCGCGGAAACTGGCAGAGGCCGGCTGCGACCTGCTCTACGCGCCGAACGGACCGGAAATGTACCCCGACGGCTTTGCCGCCTCCGTGCATGTCGGCGGTCCGTCAGAAGGGCTGGAGACGGATTTCCGCCCGCACTTCTTCGACGGCGTTGCGACCGTGGTCACGAAACTGTTCACCCAGGTGCGGCCCGACATCGCCGTGTTCGGCGAGAAGGATTATCAGCAATTGCTCGTCGTGAAGCGGCTCGCCGCCGACCTCGACCTCGGCGTCGAGATCGTGCCGGGCCCGGTCATGCGCGAGGCGGACGGCTTGGCCATGTCGTCGCGCAATGTCTATCTCTCGGCTGAGGAGCGGGAACGCGCGGTGCGCCTCAACGCCCTGCTCTTCGCCTGCGCCGAAGCGCTCGAAAAGGGCGAACGCATCGCCGACACGCTGAAAACCGCCCGCATCGTCGCGGAGAGTGCCTTCGATCTGGTCGATTATGTCGACGTGCGCTGCGCAAACACGCTCGCCGCCCTGCCCGGCCCGGTACTCGACCGCCCGGCCCGCGTTCTGGCGGCGGTCAAGCTCGGTTCGACGCGACTGATCGACAATGTCGCGGCTGATCCACGCTGACTACCAAGCCCCGATCTCGATCAGCTTCCGGCGGAGCTCGTCCGGCAGATCGGTCCCGCCGGTCGCCGCGGTGAGATCCGCCGGCGCGTCGCTATCCTTCAGATAGCGCCAGCCCTGAAACGGCCGCTTGGGCGAGGGATTGGTCCGGATGATCTCCGGGTCCATCACGATGACACAGCGCTTCGTCCCCTCGGCATCGATCACTTCGTCGAGGCCGATGATGCGCTGGCGGCACTGGATGACCCGTTTGATCACCCAGTAGAGGCTGCCGCCATCCAGCACTTCCTCGGCACGCTTGGGCGACATGCGGGTGACATGGCGCGACACGGCGGGCTCACCACGCGCCGTGCGTTCGGCCACGCGCAGGTCGCGGAAGCTTTCCAGCTCCTCGACCGTGTCGACCCCGACGCACAGCTTGATCAGATGCAGCGGCATGACGTCGAGCTAGGGCGGAATCGCCGGAAGGTCAAAGTCACCATGTTGTTGCCCTCCCCTTGATGGGGGGGGGACGCGAGCGGCTTCTGTCAGGGAGACGGGAGCGGTGTGGGGTGAGCGACACATTCGAGCCGCCCTTCGAGACGGCCGCTTGCGCGGCCTCCTCAGGACAGGCTCGAACTCAATTGCCTGTCCTGAGGAGCGGCCAAAGGACGCGTCTCGAAGGGCGGCAATTGCTGAACCCGTCCCCTACCGCGCCTCGTATTCCACGTCCGAGAAGGTGAAGCGGACATCCTGGCTCTGGCGCTGGAAGAGCGCGCTGAGATCGATCCGCGTCGAGAACTCGCGCACGATCGGCCCCGGCAGGCCGTCGACCCGCGCAAACTCCATCACCATCTCGAACTCGTGGATCCGGGCCGCCGGATGCGGCTTGAAGCTAGCCGGAGCGAAGATGCGGATGCGTTCGACGAAAGGATCGGACTGCGCCACGGTCAGCTCGCCGGACAGATAGCGGCCGAAATCGTCGGCATCCGAGTCGTCCTCGTCATCCGACATGTTCGGCTGAAACGAATAGACGGCGCGGCCGCCGGAAAGGCGCAATTCGCTGAGCTCGCCCGAAATCAGGTCCGCCGTGTCGGCGCTGAAGAACAGGCCGCTGCCCTCGCCGCCGATCCCGAAGGACTGGCCAGTTTCCTCTTCGGCTTCCTCGCCGTCCTCGGCCGGAGCCTCCTCCTCGTCCGGTGTGGACATGTCCATCCACTCCTCGCGGAGATCGTCGCTCATCGCGGACGGAGAGGACGGGCTGATCAGCGTCCACTGTTCGCCTTCCGGCCGGCTGGAATCGAAGCGCGCGGTGAATTCACCCATCTCGCCGTAATTGGCGGTGAGCGTGAAGCGCCAGACATCGTCCTCATGGCCTTCATGCACCGCGCCGAGCGCTTCGCGCACGAGCGGAGGCCAACTCCCGGGGATGTCTGGACTGTCGGCGAAGGCGGGAATGGCGGGCGCAAGTGCCAGACTCGCGGCAATCAGAATCGAACGCATCATATCTCTCCGTCACGCCCCCGCATGGCCGGAGAGATACGAGGCTGCGTCAGACCTGTCTACCGGGGATCACCCCGCCTTGCGGCGCTCGCGGAAGCCGGTGGGCGCGTCCGGATCAATGTCGAAGGTGCGCTCGCTCTTCGGCATCGGCTTGTCCTCTTTCCACATCGTCTTGGCGAGTTTCGAGAGGCCGAGCTTCATCAGCGCGCCCGGACCCGACGTCTTCGCCGATTTCGGGGTCCAGCCGAATTTCCGGCGCATCACGCCATTGGCGTAAAGGACGTTGTTCTTCACCAGTGAATCCGTGGTCACGACTTCCATCGTCACCGAGACGTTCAGCCCGTCGAGATTCTGCACCCGGTGCGGGCCGTGCAGCGGCCAGGAGGTGAACATGCCCGGCTCCAGATCGACGGCCTCGCAGTCCGCGTCCCAGCGCGGATCGAAGGGCAGATCCTCGGTCTGCTCATGGTGCAGGATGGCTTCCATGTGCGCGTCGGAGACATAGGGCTCGGTGGCCGGATAGATGCGGATCCGCTTCTTGCCTCGCACATGCCACAGCACGGTTTCAGACACGTCGGAATGGAGGAAGACCTGCGCCGTCGGCGAGGAAATCAGGATGCCGCTCTCGAAATTCAGCGGCCGGTATCCCGGATTGAGACGCTGCAGATCGGTGATCATGCCCTCGAAGATCGGATAGAGTTCCGGATCATCGGTCATGGCGCGGCGCAGATTGATCCACAGCTTGCCGCGGCGCACCGCCTCGATCAGTTCGTCACCGCCGAAATCGCCCGGATCGCCCGCCCGCCAGCTCTCCTTGCCCTCGGCCAGCTCGCCCATTGTGCAGAAATCGGTCAGTTCGCGCGGATGCCGGTCAATCAGCCGGGCCAGCGCCTCGTCGGAAAACTCCGGGCGCTCATGCAGATTGTGACGGCCCACCGTGACGCGCTGGCGGAAATCCGTCTTCGCTTCCGGTGTCCACTCGGTCACGACCCTGGTCGTCGTTTCGCCTGTCCCGTTCATGGCCAACTCCCTTGTTCGCGTCTCACGCGAGCAGGAATCGGGCCAGTTTTCGCGAGATCGTTTCCCCTCGCCCTTCGAGGCTCCCCCGGAACAAGTCCGGGGTCGCACCTCAGGATGAGGGAAAACGATAGCCCTCATGCTGAGGTGCTGCCTGTCCCGAGGAGCCGCGCAGCGGCGTCTCGAAGGGCGGGCAGCCTCGAAGCACGAGGGCGTCAGGCCGCCACGTCTTCCTCGGCCGCGAGCGTGATCAGGGCATCGCCCTCACCCACCTGCGCACCGGCCTCGGCGGTTACGGCATCAACAACGCCGTCGCGCGGCGCGGTCAGGGCGTGCTCCATCTTCATGGCTTCCAGCACGACCAGCGGATCGCCTTTCGACACCGCCTGTCCCGGCTTCACATGCACGGCGAGCACCTTGCCCGGCATTGGCGCCTTGACGGCATTGCCAGCTTCCAGCGCATCGGCGAGCGCGTCGGGGCGCGGCCAGGTGAACAGGCGGCCCTCGCCACCGAACAGGACCACCAGGCCTTCGGCGCGCCGGATCACTTCAGCGCCGTGTGTGTCATGCCCGGCCGACCAGCTGACCTTCACGGCGTCGCCGAGATCGGAGGCTTTGGCCTCGCTGAGCACGGCATCACCCCAGGGCGAAGCAACGGTTGTGACCCCGCCTTCGGTCAGCACGCCGGTTTCCATACGCTCGCCATCCATCTCGAAGGCGACCCGGCGGCGCGGCGCGGAATTCATCCGCCAGCC
Source organism: Alphaproteobacteria bacterium (assembly GCA_016124205.1). Taxonomy (GTDB): domain Bacteria; phylum Pseudomonadota; class Alphaproteobacteria; order Caulobacterales; family Maricaulaceae; genus Hyphobacterium. Next base: position 60,567 of record WGOD01000001.1, on the reverse strand, counting down.
GCTGCGCGTCGCCCACGGATCGCGAGCCTTGCCAGAGAGCGCCGTCAGGGCAGCAGCCGCGACGGCATCCGGCCGCGCGCCTTTCGGCACGAGCGCATCAAGATTCTGCTCGATGAAGTGGGTCGAAACATCGCCCGCGATGAAGGCCGGGTGCAGCAGGGCTGCGCGCAGGAAACCGCCATTGGCGCGAACAGGCCACGCGGCAACGCCGCTCTCGATCGCATCCGCAAGCGTCTCGATGGCTTTCTCGCGGGTCGCGCCATAGCCGATCACCTTGGCGATCATCGGGTCGTAGTGCAGCGAGACCTCACCGCCCTCCTCGACCCCGGTGTCGACGCGAACGTCCTTTCCGTTGAACGGCAGGCGCAGATAGGTCAGCGGTCCCGTCGACGGCAAGAATCCGCTCTGCGGGTCTTCGGCATAGAGCCGCGCCTCAATGGCGTGTCCGGTCAGCGTGATGGCGTCCTGCGACGGCACCTTGCCGCCCGCGGCGACTTCCAGCTGCAGCTTCACAAGGTCGAGCCCCGTGACCATCTCGGTCACCGGATGCTCCACCTGCAAGCGGGTATTCATCTCCATGAAGAAGAAGCCGTCGGGCCTCAGCGCACCGGACCCGTCGACGATGAATTCCACTGTCCCTGCCCCGGAATAGTTCACGGCCTTCGCCGCATCGACGGCGGCCTTGGTCATCGCAGCGCGGACTTCGTCCGTCATGCCGGGCGCGGGCGCTTCCTCGATCACCTTCTGGTGGCGGCGCTGCAGCGAGCAGTCGCGCTCATAGAGGTGGATGACATTGCCGTGGGTGTCGCCAAACACCTGCACCTCGATATGGCGCGGGCTGGTGATGAATTTCTCGATCAGGACATTGTCGTCGCCGAAGCTCTTCGACGCTTCGCGCTTGCAGCTCTCGAGCGACGAGAGAAAGTCCTTTTCCGCGTCGACCTTGCGCATCCCCTTGCCGCCGCCGCCGGCGACCGCCTTGATCAGGACCGGATAGCCGATCCGGTTCGCTTCCGCCTTCAGATGCTCCGGGTCCTGGTCCTCGCCGTGATAGCCGGGGGTGACGGGCACGCCCGCCTTCTCCATCAGCGCCTTTGCGCGGTCCTTCAGCCCCATCGCCCGGATCGCGTCCGGCGACGGACCGATGAAGACGATCCCCGCCTTGGCGCAGGCCTCCGCGAAGCCGGCATTCTCAGACAGGAAGCCATAGCCCGGATGGATCGCTTCCGCCCCGGTCTCCTTCGCGACCTTCAGGATGATGTCGCCCTTCAGATAGCTTTCCGCAGACGGCGCCGGACCGATCAGCACCGCCTCGTCCGCCATCTTCACATGCGGCGCCTTCGCGTCGGCCTCGGAATAGACCGCCACTGTCTTGATGCACATTGCCTTGGCGGTGCGCATGACGCGGCAGGCAATCTCGCCCCGGTTCGCAATCAGGATTTTCTTGAACATGCGGATGGCTTTCCGTCGCTGAACGTGTCGTGGGCCTTTGCGCCCGAAAACCGCGCCGGGGTCAAGCCGTGCACGCTTCAGGAATCGACCCGGATTGTTCTACCAATTGGTTAGTTGAATGTCGCAGGGCGGCGTGGCAGCGTCCGCTTCGGAAGGGGCGTGAACCATGGGAATCTGACATGTTCCGCCACACAGCGCTTGCCGCCATTTTATTTGCATTCTCCGCCACCCCGGCCGGGGCCGACGGCCCCGAAACCGCCCGCCAAGTCATGCAGGAGGTCGGCGAAACCGCCCCCATTCCAGCCCTGTCGGCCGCCGTCGTTACGCACGGCAATCTCGTCTGGGCCGAAGCCCTGGGCCAAGCCAGCCTCGAACTGTCCGTGCCCGCGCAGCCGAACCACCGATTCCGGCTTGGCAGCGTGTCCAAGGTCGTTACCGCGAGCCTTGCCGCGCGCATGGCGGATGCCGGGCTCGTCGATCTCGACCGGGCGATCAGCGACTATCTGCCTGATCTTCCCGAACAGCACCACGCGACGACGCTGCGCCAGTTGCTGACCCATCAGGGCGGCATCCGGCACTATGGACGGCAGGATTTCGATTTTGCCGGTCCGGGCGGCCTGATCGATCTGCGGCCCGCCTACCCGACGACCGGGTCGGCTCTGGCCCTCTTCATCGAAGACCCGCTGACCAACGCGCCGGGCACGGAATACAACTATACCACCTTCGGCTACACGCTGGCATCGGCGGTTCTGGAGGCCGCGGGTGGGGCCAGTTTCGGAGAGCTGATCGACACCTATATTGCCGATCCGCTTGACCTGACGTCACTGGCGCTCGACGCGCCTTATTCGCTGCGTCCCAACCGGGTCCAGTATTACGACATTGGTGAACTCTATACCCAGCAGATGGGGCTGCAGGTCGAGACTGAAGTGGTCAACGCCCTGCCCAACAACCCGTCCTACAAATGGGCCGGCGGCGGCATGATCGTGACCGCCGGTGACCTAGCCCGCTTCGGCGCGGCGCATTTTGAACCTGGCTTCCTGACAGAAGAGAGCTTTGCCGATGTCTTCACCCTTGCCCGCACCTCGGACGGGGAAGTGACACCGGTCGGGCTCGGCTGGCGGATCGACACGGACGAGAGCGGAAGGGTCTATTACCACCATGCTGGCACCCAGCAGGGTGCCCGCGCGGTTCTGGTCGTCTACCCGGCGGAAAACGTGTCGGTGGCGCTGCTCAGCAATCTTGGCGGCACGCCGGAAGACATCCTGACCCCGGCCCGCCGCATCGCCGAAGGCTTCATGGAGTAGCGTCGGGCTTTTCCAGCCCCTTCGCCTTGTGGACCGCCGCCACAAGCACGAAGGAAATGATCATCAGGAGATACCACGAACCGAGCTTGTGCAAAGACACCGGCTGCCATGCCTCACCATGCTGGTTCGGATAGGCCCAGGCCCGCGCGAACGTGCCGATATTCTCGGCAAACCATATGAACAGCGCGACCAGCAGAAGGCCAACCACCAGCGGCATGAAGCGATGTTTCAGATCGGGGCGGAACCAGATCACGCACGGCCCGTAGATCGCCAGCGTGGCGGCATAGAGCCCCCAGCGTATGTCGACCGTGTAGTGGTGGGTGAAGAAGTTGATATAGACCGCCGCGGCGAGCAGGCCTTGCAGCCAGAGCGGCGGAAAGCGGTCGAAGCGGAAGTCGAATATCCGCCAGACCCGGGCGATATAGCTGCCGACGGCGGCATACATGAAGCCGGAGAAGAGTGGCACGCCGCCGATCCGCAGGAACGCCTCCTCCGGATAGATCCAAGATCCCGCATGGGTCTTGAAGATTTCCATCGCCGTCCCGACGACGTGGAAGACGAGGATGACCCGCGCCTCCTCCCAGCTTTCCAGCTTCGTCGCCAGCATCATGATCTGGATGCCGAGCGCGGACAGCGTCAGGAAATCGTAGCGCCCCAGCGGCGCATCGTCCGGGTAGAACAGGAAGGTGCCGAGCAGCAGGGCCAGCATCAGCCCGCCGAACAGGCAGGCCCAGGCCTGCTTCACCCCGAAGCTGACGAATTCGAACAGGAATTGCGTGACCGGGCCGCGCACGAAGGCCGCCCGCCACGCATCGTGGCGCGCATGCAGCCAGGCGCGCGGATCCCGGAGCAGGCTCAGCGTCCTACCCCGCCCAGTTCGGCTTGCGCTTTTCGAGGAAGGCGGCGAGCCCCTCCTTGCCCTCGTCGCTGGCGCGGCGGTCGGCGATCCGGTGGGCCAGATTCTTCATCAGCCCGTGATCGATCTCTTCCCCGGCCACGTCATGCACCAGTGTCTTGGCATCCGCGACCGCGCCCGGCGCGGCGGCGAAGGCAAGCGAGGCCAGGTGCTCTTCCATACCGGCAAACTCGTCGATGCTGCCGATCACGTACTGCACGAGGCCAATCTGGTGCGCGAACTGGGCGTCGAAGCCCTCGCCGCTGGCGAACAGCGCCCGCGCCCAGCGCGGACCGATGGCGCGGATCACGAAGGGCGAGATCGTCGCCGGCGTCAGGCCCAGCTTCACTTCGGAGAAGCGGAACTTGGTGTCCTTCACCGCCACCGCGACGTCGCATGCGGCGACCAGACCGGCCCCGCCGCCCATCGCCGCGCCCTGCACCAGCGCGACGGTCAGCTGCGGCAACGAATAGAGCTTGTAGAGCATGTCGGCGAGCGCCTGCGCGTCCTCGCCATTGGCGTCGAGCGTGTTGTAGCTCTGATCCTTCATCCATTCGAGATCTGCCCCGGCCGAGAAGCTCTTGCCTGCCCCGCGCAGGATCACGAAGCGCACCTCGTCGGTATTCTTCGCCAGAAGGTCGAAAATCTCGGTCAGGCCGGAAATCACCTCGTCGTTGAAGGCATTGTGCCGGTCGGGCCGGTTCAGCGTGATCACCGCGGTCTGGCCGGGCGTGATGTTCAGAAGGACGGGTTGCTCATCGGACATGGGGGTTATCCACTCGTGTCTGCGGGATAGAGACGGGGATAACGCCGCCCCGGGACGGGCGCAAAGGAAAACGGCCGCCCGGTATGCCGGACGGCCGTTCGTGGTCCCGAATGATCTGCGCGTCAGTCGCCGCGGAAGATCATGCCCTTGATGATCGAGAAGATGATGATCGCGATCAGATAACCCACGGCCAGTGACGCAAGATACTGCATGTAGACCATGTTCACCGCGCCTTCGGCCATCACCGGCGGCATCGCGAATTGTGCGCCATCCCGGATCATCGGCATGACGAGATCGACCACGACGTGGATCACCACGCCCACGATCGTGAAAATCAGGATGGCCCCGGCGCCGCGCATCAGGATGGCGAGCACCAGCGCAATCACGCCGAGCTGGATCAGGAACGGCATCCACGAGACCGCCTCCCCATTGCCGGCATACGTCACCAGTCCGGGTTCGAACCAGTTCCAGACCGGCCCGAGCCAGCCCTCAAGCGTGTTCATGAAATCTTCCATGGCGTCTTCCCCTCAGTTCGCCTGCTGCGTCCACAATAGCCCAAGACGCGCTCAGAACGAAAACTTCTTGTTAATGGTTCCGTTGGAAAGCGACTTCCCCTGTGACGCGAAAAACACGCAATCTCAGGGCGTTGCACGCGAGCCGCACGCAGAGCAATGTTGCAATTCTGTCGCAAACGGCCGCACGGGCGCAAAAATCGGTTGAGTCCATACCGATTTGACTGGGCGCAGTCAGGCGGCTCCGGCGCGACTTCGCCCGCCGAAAACGGGATGACTACATCCTGAAAACACCAAACTTCGTATCGGGGAAATCGCCATTGCGCGCCGCCGAAAGCGACAGCGCGATCACCGTGCGCGTGTCCGCCGGGGCGATGATGCCGTCATCCCAGAGCCGCGCCGTCGAGTAATAGGGCGAGCCCTCGGCCTCGTATGTCTCGCGGATCGGCGCCTTGAAGGCGGCCTCGTCGTCCGCCGACCACTCTTCCCCGCGTGCTTCCATGCCGTCGCGCTTGACCGTCGCGAGCACGCTCGCGGCCTGCTCCCCGCCCATCACGGAGATGCGGGCATTCGGCCACATGAAGAGGAAGCGCGGGCTGTAGGCCCGGCCGCACATGCCGTAATTGCCCGCGCCATAGGAGCCGCCGATGATGATGGTCACCTTTGGACCGGCGAAGCAGGACACCGCCGTGACCAGCTTGGCCCCGTCCTTGGCGATGCCGCCGGCCTCGTATTTCGAACCGACCATGAAGCCCGTGATGTTCTGCAGGAAGACGAGCGGAATCTTTCGCTGCGCACACAGTTCGATGAAGTGCGCGCCTTTCTGGGCGCTCTCCGAGAACAGGATGCCATTGTTGGCGATGATGCCGACCGGCATGCCCTGGATGCGGGCAAAACCCGTGACCAGCGTCTCGCCATAGAGCTTCTTGAACTCGTCGAATTCAGAGCCGTCGACGATCCGCGCGATCACTTCGCGCACGTCATAGGGTGTGCGCAGATCGGTCGGCACCACGCCGTTCAGCTCGTCCGGCGAATAGGCCGGCGCCACCGGTTCGGCCAGGTCCGGCCATTCCGGCTTGCGCGTGTTCAGCGTGGCGACGCTGCACCGCGCCAGGAACAGTGCATGGTCGTCATTGGCGGCATAGTGGTCGGCGACGCCCGACTTGCGCGCATGCACGTCCGCCCCGCCCAGATCCTCCGCCGAGATCACCTCTCCGGTCGCGGCCTTCACCAGCGGCGGACCGCCGAGAAAGATCGTGCCCTGCTGGCGCACGATGATCGTCTCGTCCGACATGGCGGGCACATAGGCCCCGCCAGCCGTGCAACTGCCCATCACGACCGCGATCTGCGGTATGGCGGCCGACGACATCTGCGCCTGATTGTAGAAGATGCGCCCGAAATGCTCCCGGTCCGGGAAGACTTCCGCCTGGTGAGGGAGGTTCGCCCCGCCACTGTCGACGAGATAAACGCACGGCAGTCGGTTCTCGCGCGCAATCTCCTGCGCCCGAAGGTGCTTCTTCACCGTCATCGGGTAATAGGTGCCGCCTTTCACCGTGGCGTCATTGCACACCACCATGACTTCGCGGCCCGACACCCGGCCGATGCCGGCAATCATTCCCGCGCCGTGAATGTCGCCGTCATACATGCCGTTCGCGGCCAGCGCACCGATCTCGAGGAAGGGCGAACCCGGATCGAGCAGCCGCTCCACCCGCTCGCGCGGCAGGAGCTTGCCCCGGCTGACATGCTTTTCCCTCGCTCGCTCGGAACCGCCCATCGCCGCTTCGGCCGTGCGGGCGCGCAACTCCTCGACCAGCGTCCCCATCGCATCGCGATTGGCCTTGAAGGCATCGGAACCGGGATCGATCTGCGACGTGATGTGACTCATGGACGGGGTGCTCGCGGGGTCTGCCGAATGGATCACACGCTCTTAGCCGCTAAACGCATGTCCGGGCAACGCGCTGCATCCATTCCGGCCTGCGGCGGCATCCTTGGTGACAGACCCCGAAGGAGACTGGACATGAAATTCGCACTCGCTGCCCTCGCCCTCGCGCTGAGCCCCGCCACCGCGATCGCTCAGGACGATGAGCCACCGGCTCAGGTCATGGTGCTCGGAACCTTCCACTTCACCGGCGGGGGGCAGGACTATGTAAACTCGGAGGTCGACGACTATCTCGCGCCGGCGCGTCAGGCCGAGATCGAAGCGGTTGTCGAACGCCTCGCCGAATTCAACCCGACGCGGATTGTCGTCGAACTCGATCCGGAGGCGGAGGACCGCTTCAACGCGCAGTACGACGCTTACCGTCGGGGCGAACACGAACTGACCGTCAATGAGCGCCAGCAGATCGGCATGCGCCTCGCCGCACGCTTGGGTCATGACCGGCTCTACGCGGCCGACTATGCGTCCGACATGGATTTCAACGCCATGATGACCGCCGGCCAGGAGAACGGCCAGGGCCGTCTGATGGCGCGCATGGAGGAACTCCGTGCGACAGTCGAGGCGATGGATGCCCGCCTGAACCGGCCCGACGTCAGCGTCACCGAGCGTCTGGTCGCGATGAACGAGCCGGATTTCCTTCAGATGCACAACATCTATCTGACGCTGGCTCAGCTCGGCGATCGCGACAATCCCGTCGGCGCCGAACAGATGGCCAATTGGTGGGGTCGCAACCTGCACATCTTCGCGCAGATTTCCTGGGTCGCCGAACCCGGCGAACGCGTGCTCGTCATCTACGGGTCGGGCCACAAATTCCTGTTCGATCAATTCATTCAGGACGCGGTCGAACTGGAATGGGTCGATCCCCTCGACTATCTCGAAGACTAGCGGTTCGCTTCGATCCAGGCGCCGAGCCGTTCCACGACCTGCGGGTCCGGAACGCCCTCGGCGCCATTGATCCAGAGGACGAAATTGTCGGCCAGCGTCTCTTCCGGGTGGATGATGTAGCCGGTGTTGTGCCCGATCAGGTCGAGATATTGCGGCAAGTTTCCCGGCGCGATCAGCATCGGATTGCCGTCTCCATCGAGCGTCGCTTCACACTGCCGGCCTTCCAGGTCGACAGCCATCAGGGCGAAGCCCAGATGCGCGCCGAACCCGCCTTCCAGATCGGGATCGTATCCACCTTCCGGCAGAAACAGGATCGGAACGACGCCGTCGCCCTGCTCCATATCCAGCGGCGCGTAGTGCGCATTCACCGGCGCATCGGGATTGGTCAGGCGGCGCTCGGACAGGCTCTCAGGGACCATGACCTCGCACGGCTCGAACCCGATCAGCGCATAGATCTCGTCGGCCCGGTCCCGGTTGTGGCGCGACAGCACGTGCCAGAGCTCGTGGTAGAAAGTCTGGCGGAAACCGGCATCGCCGCCCGCCAGCCATCCCGGGGTGAAGACGATCGCATTGCCGCGCGTGTGCGGAAATCCGCCATCGATCCCGCCATTGGTCGCAATGAAGACCACATCGTCCGGCAAAAGCGGCGACAGGCTTTCAAGCAACGCGGCATCCTCGGCCACCAACGCTTCCAGCCTTGCGCGTTCCTCGTCCGTGAAGTCCCGCACCGAGTCGCGGTAGAGCGCGTTCAAGGCCTCACGAGAGGTTTGCGCATTGTCCTCGAGGCGCAGGCCGATCTCCATCGGCTGCAAGCGAGCGGTGAACTCATCATCCGCCGAAAGGATGGCATAGGCCTCGTCCGGCGTGGCAAAGACGTAGTCGGCCGCATTTGCCGCCGCCGAAAGCGCAAACGCCGCTGCAGACGCCATCAGGCCGGTCAGGAACACGCGCATGAAACTCTCCCCGATCGTTTCAGGCAGACTGACACCGGCCCGGCCGCGCGCCAACTGAAGCTTTGGTGAGACCACATTATCGCGAGACTGGAAGACTTAACGATTCCGACCGTAGCGCTCTTCGCCTTCTCGGCGAACGTCGTCGAGGGTACGTCGATCTCCGGGATCGAAATGCGGTCGCGCCGGCGGCGTGCCAGGCTGGCATTGCTCTTCGGGGCCGTACCCAAATGCGCCGACTGCGTTGTAACCGGCCAGCGTATTGCGCCGCAGCTTCCACCGGATCGCCCCTCGGTCTTCGCGAAAGTAGGTGTGCTGCACGGACAATACTGTCAGTGGTCCTAGGTCGATCTCGCCGGAGTGCGTTCGAACGACATCGAGATCAAGGAACCACGGCCATCGCATGATGAGGCAGTCGTCGCAGTCCGGAATGACCGTCGGAACTTGCGCGATTATCTCGGCTGAGACCTCGGCATCGTAGCAATCGGGTTCGTCGTCCGCCCGAGCCGACAATGGGCTGATCGTCACGACCAAAAGCGAAATTGCGAGCATACGCATCATCTCGGAATGATCAGCCGCGGTTGAACGATTGTCGATGGGAAAGTCCAAGTCCCGTGGCGCGCGCGGCGCGACTACGTTAGCGTCGCATCGACGCACGAGACTCACACGGATCATGCTTTTCGCCCTCGCCGCCCTTCTGATCTCCGACGGAACTCAGGCCACGCCGCGCACGGCGCAGGCGTGCGACTATCGCGTTGAACACGCGATTGCCATTACCGGACCGGCCGCCAATGACAGCGCAGTCGCCGAGATCATCGGCGAGAATTGCGAGCAGGCGGCAGTGCTCTATCACATCTTCGACGGCACCGGCCGGCGCGTCTTCTTCGGGGCATCGACCGTGGAATTCCTCTGGAGTTCGGTCGGAGAACCGCCGACGCGCGATCAACTCGTCCGCTTCCTGTCGACCAATGCGTTGCATGTTGGTCCGACACCGGCACGCGCGTCCGATTTGCCGGAACAGCCTCGCGGACATGACGTCGGAGACGGCTTCTGCCTTTCGGCCGATCCGGTGACCTACATCCGCGCCCGCACCGACGGGGGGCCGCTGATCACCGTGATGGAAGACCCCGAATATCCGACCTATCTCTGGTATGACGATCTGACGGGCCGGGCCGTTCGACTCGGTACAGGCTGCTACTGACCCATGCCCCTCACCCTCTCCTTCCTCGGTTTCTTCGATGATATCGGCAAGGCGGCACTGAAAGCCGTCGAGCACGAGGTGGAATGGTTCTGCCTGCCCGCCGGGGCGATGCTGTTCGGCGAAGGCGAACCCGCGGACGCCTTCTACCTCCTGCGCTCCGGCGCGCTGGCCGCGTTCAGGAACGGCGCGCTCGGGCGGCCCAACCTGCTTGGCTATATCCGCCAGGGCGAGCCGGTCGGCGAAATGTCGATGCTGGAGGAACGCCCGCACTCGGCCAGCGTCTACGCCATGCGCGACAGCGAAGTCGTGCGTCTGCCGCGTGCCAGCTTCGACCGTCTGGCGGACAAGCACCCATCGCTGATGCGCGAACTCGCGAAGATGATGCTGCGCCGACTGCGTTCCGGTCCACAACGCGGCGGGTCCGAACCGCGCGTGTTTGCGCTGATCTCGTCCTCACCGACCATCGACCTCGAATACCGCGCCCGCGCCCTGAAGGACGCGCTCGAAAATCTCGGCGTCACCGTCGCCATCGGCGGCGAAGAATGCGCAGAGATGCCGGGAACCAAGCTCGATGAATTCGAGAACTCACACGATCTGGTCTTCCTGACCGCCAAGCTTGGCGATCCGCTCTGGGCGCGGCGCGCCATGGGCCGGGCTGACCGGGTCTGGCTGTTCGCCCGCTCCGATGCGCGACCCTCCATACCGCTTTTGCCGCCCGACCCGTCGCCGGCGGCCAGTCTGAAACTGATCGACGTCGTCCTGTTGCACCATGAGGGGGTCGCAAAGGCCGCGCGCCCGCAGGAATGGATGGACGCGGTCGAAGCCGCCCGGCTCTTCCACTGGCGGCAGGGATCGAGCGCCGATGTCGCGCGCCTGGCGCGCACACTCGCTGGCCGGTCTCTTGGTCTTGTCCTCTCGGGCGGCGGCGCGCGCGCCTACGCCCATATCGGAGCGATGCGGGCGTTCGAGGAATCCGGGCTGCAGTTCGACTTTCTCGGCGGTGCGTCGATGGGCGCCATTCTCGCGGCTAGCGAGGCACTCGACTGGACGCATGAGGAAATCGTCGAACGCACGCGCGACGCCTTTGTGGATTCGAATCCCTTGTCGGACTGGCATTTGCCGGTGGTTTCGCTCGCCCGGGGCGACAAGGTCGACAAGCGGCTGGAAAAGCATTTCGGCGAGGTCGAGATCGCCGACATGCGCCGACCCTTCTTCTGCGTCTCGTCCAACCTCTCGGATGGAAAGCCTTTCGTGCACCGGCGCGGCCTGCTGCGTCATGCGCTGCGCGCCTCGATCGCCCTGCCCGGCATCCTGCCGCCTGTCGTTCAGGGCGACGCCCTGCTCGTCGACGGGGCGGTCTTTACCAACTTCCCGTCGGAACAGATGCGCGCCTTCCATCGCGGCCCGAATGTCGGCTGCGATGTGACCCGAGCACGCGGTGTGGATCCGAAGGATTTCGAGAACCCGCCCAGCTTTTTCGGCTGGGTGCGCAAGCACGGACTGGGCGACCCGCCCCCGATCGCCTCCCTCCTGATGCGCGCGGCGACCGCGGGCACGATGGTCGACCGGCACGAGGCCTATCTGAAGGCCGCCGATCTCGTCGCCCTGCCCGAGATCGACACCGACCTCAGGGAATGGAAGCGGTTCGAGGACACGATCCAGTCCGGCTACGAAGCCGCCATGCGCGCCCTCGACGAGGCCGACGAGGACACACGGGCGAAGATCTTCGCCTAGTCGCCTGACCGGTATTCCGGATTGGGGTGGCCGAAGCGTTCGCCCTTGTCCCACGCCTCGCGCGAATTGCCCTCGTTGGGGATGCCGCCATTGTCCTTCAGCATCCGCGCCATGTGCATGAGATTCCATGCCATGAAGGTCGTATTGCGCTGCGTGAACTCGTTGTCGGGTCCGCCGCTGCCTTCGTCGCAATAGGACGGTCCCGGCCCGGCCTCGCCGATCCAGCCGCAATCGGCCTGCGGCGGGATGGTGTAGCCGATGTGCTGGAGGGCATAGAGCACGGTCTGGCTGCAGTGCTTGATGCCGTCCTCATTGCCGGTCACGACGCAGCCGCCGACCTTGCCGTAGAAGACATACTGACCCTTGTCATTGGTGTCGCCGGACTGGCCGTAGAGCCGTTCGATCAGCACGCGGCAGACCGAACTTTCTTCGCCGAGCCAGATCGGGGTGCCGACGACGAGGATGTCGGCGGCCTTGATCCGCGTCCACAGCTCTGGCCAGGCGTCGACCGGCCAGCCATGCTCGGTCATGTCGGGATAGACGCCGGGCGCGACCGGATGATCGACAAGCCGGATCACCTCGGTCTGAACGCCCTGCTTGTCCATGATCGCCTTGGCGACCGCCATCAGCCCCTCGGTGTTCGAGGTGTCCGGCGATCGCTTCAGCGTGCAATTGACGAAAACGGCCTTGAGATCATCAAAAGCCATCAGCCTGCGTCACCACAGCGGACATAGGTCTCTTCGCGGTTCATGTCGCGATTATCCCAGGTCAGCGTGTCGCCGTCCGCCATGAAGTAGAATTCCTGCATGTAGGGCTCGCCGCCCTCGCCGCTTTCGCACTGCGTCGTGAAATGTGTGTAGTTATCGGTCTGATCGGCCGTCTGGATCGAGCAGGAATCGAGGCCCATGTCGATCGTGTAGCGGGAGATCACGATCACGCCGTCGCGCATGTCGTTGTCTTCGCTGCACGCCATCTCGGTGATGCCCCAGCGTCCGTTGACGTCGCGGACGGGCATGTCTTCGCCCATCTCGTCCATTTCCGCCTCGGCGTCCGCGGCGGCGTCCTGGATGGCGTCGCCGGCATTTTCGAGCGCCTCGCCGGTCTCGTCCATCGCCTGTTCGGCGTCGGCTTCCATTTCCTCGCCGGACGGCATGTCGGACTCGCTGCACGCAACGGCGAACAGGCTGGCGGCGGTGATCATCAGTATCTTGCGCATGGATTTCTCCCCTTGAACTCCTTGTTCAAGAGGTAAACTAGCGGATCGGTTCCGCCGCTCGGAGAAATTTTTTATCGCGTCTCGGTGAACAGCTCACGGCCGATCAGCCAGCGGCGGATCTCGCTCGTGCCCGCGCCGATCTCGTAGAGCTTGGCGTCGCGCAGCAAACGGCCGGTCGCATACTCGTTGATATAGCCGTTCCCGCCGAGCAGCTGGATCGCGTCGAGCGCCAGCTGGGTCGCGGTTTCCGCGGCATAGAGAATGGCCCCGGCGGCGTCCTTGCGGGTGGTCTCGCCCCGGTCGCAGGCCTTGGCGACGGCGTACACATAGGCACGCGCGGCATTCATCCGCACATACATGTCCGCCAGCTTGCCCTGGACCAGCTGGAAATTGCCGATCGGCTGATCGAACTGGCGGCGCTCGTGAACATAGGGCAGCACCACGTCCATGCAGGACTGCATGATGCCGATCGGTCCGGCCGACAGGACGGCGCGCTCATAGTCGAGCCCGCTCATCAGAACGCGGACGCCGTCATTGACCGGTCCCATCACGTTCTCTTCGGGAACTTCGCAGTCCTCGAACACCAGTTCGCCGGTCTCCGATCCGCGCATGCCGAGCTTGTCGAGCTTCTGCGCGACCGAGAAACCCTTCATCCCCTTCTCGATCAGGAAGGCGGTGATTCCGCGCGACCGAGCGCCCGGATCGGTCTTGGCGTAGACCACCAGATAGTCGGCCGACGGACCGTTGGTGATCCACATCTTCGAGCCGTTGAGGACGTAGTGGTCGCCCTTCTTGTCGGCGCGCAGCTTCATCGACACGACGTCGGAGCCCGCACCGGGTTCGGACATCGCCAGTGCGCCGACCTTGTCGCCCGAGATCAGGCCGGGAAGGAATTTCTCCTTCTGCTCTTTCGAGGCCCAGCGGCGGATCTGGTTCACGCAGAGATTCGAGTGCGCGCCATAGGACAGGCCGACCGAGGCCGATCCGCGCGAAATCTCTTCCATCGCGATGACGTGCTCGAGATAGCCGAGCCCGGTGCCGCCCCATTCCTCCTCGACCGTGATGCCAAGCAGGCCGAGATCGCCCATCTTCTTCCAGAGATCGGCCGGAAACACGTCCGACTTGTCGATCTCCGCGGCACGCGGCGCGAGTTCATCCGACGCAAAGCTGCGCACGGTGTCACGGATCATCTCGGCGGTTTCGCCGAGGTCGAAATTCATCGAGGGGTATTGGTTCGGGATCATGCGCGGGACATGGCGCATTCCCCCCGGAGGGTCAAGCAAACGAAGGTGACGTTTGCGTCAGTTTTTGCGCATGCCGCGGCTGATCAGGCCGATCGCCGCCGCTCCGGTCAGCACGAAACCCGCCGCCGCCGTTGCCGGACCGAACGGCCAGAGATCGCCGCCGCTATAGGCGCCCCAGCGCGAAGCCGTATCCCAGACACCCACGCCGAAGGCGAGCACGCCCAGGCCCAGGACGGACACGGTTCCGGCCGGGAAGCCGCCGGCGGCAGGCGCCGGTGAATCGTCGCCATTCACCCAGCCATTGCGCCTCGGCACGACCGAACCGGCTTCGAATTCCGGAGAAATCTCCTCCGGGTCCGGCAGGCCTTCGTCGGCACCATGATTGTGATTTTCGGTCTCGATTTCGGCCATTCCGCTCGGACCGGCTCCGTCGACCTCGCCGGTCGCTCCATCGCTGACGGCCGCGCCGGTCATCGGCGGAACCTCTTCGGACGGCGTGACGATGGCCGGAGCCTCGTCTTCTTCCACATCTGCATCGGCCGCCTCGGCGAACACATAGCCCACCGGTCCCGTAACGGGCTCCGGCTCGGGCTGAGGTTCAGGCTGAGGTTCGGGCGCAGGAGCCGGCTCGGCGGTGTCCACTTCCGGCTCGGGCGCGGCAACGATCGGTGCTGCGGCGGGCTCTTCCTCGCGGATCGCCAGCTGGTCGCGCATGCGCGCGATCACGCGCTCGGCGACCGCGCTGCGGACGGGGGCGGACGGCACGGCGGCCGGACGCGGCGTTTCCTGTGCAGCAGGCTCGTCCTCGACGACCGGAGCCTCGACCGGTTCTTCGGGCTCGGCCTCGTCATCGGCGTCGTCGTTGGCCGCATCGTCTGCCGGAGCCTCGACGATTTCGTCCGCGGGTCCGTCAACCGCCTCATCGTCGGCGGTCTCATCCGCTTCAACCGCCGGCGCGACGGGAAGGTCGATGTCATCCTCGTCGAGATCGGGATGCTCAACCTCGATGACCAGCTCGACCGGACGGCCGCTGACATCGGCCGGCAGGTCGGTCATGAACAGCGCGCGTTCGGCGTCGTGGCGCGGATTGTCTCCGCCGCCCCACGCTGCGATCGCATCGGCCGCGGCGCGCCAGCGCCCCTTGTTGATCAGGCGCACGACCGCGCTCTGGCGGAACGCCGTCAGGCCGATCCCCAGCGCGAAGGACACCAGCGCGTCGCGCTGCGGTGCCTGCAGCGGGTCATTGATGCTTTGGTCGACGGCTTTCTCGGCCTGAAGCACATCGTAGATCATCAGAAGTTCGGCGTCGTCGCGCGAAACGGTCGTGTCCTCGCGCGCTCCGGCGCGGTGGCCATAGCCCACCGTCCAGCGGCCATTGGCATCGCGTTCGGCCGAGCCGCGGAACGGCTCATACTCCCTGACCAGGGCGCGTGCGGCGGGCGTGGATTTCAAACGCAGCTTCATCGATGTTCCAATCCGGGACGCCTTTGGAGGCGACACGGAAGCATCTTGCAAGCCGGACGCCGTTTACTCGCCAGAGTTGGAAATGGCGCCCGAACCGGCATCGGAATAGATGTCGGTTTCGTCGACCGCGGTGAAGGGGGCAAAGAAGCCGCCCCCGGCCCCGCCGCCGATCAGATAGATCTGTCCGTCGATGACCGCGGCCGACGCATCGGTGCGCGGCGCGGGCAGGCCTTCGGCCGCTTCCCAGCTGTCGTCCGCAATGTCGTAGACCAGGTGATCGCTCAGCGTCTGGCTGAGATCGGCACCCCGTCCGCCGAACACATGGATGCGGCCGTTTAGGAGCGCGGCGGCATGCCCGGCCCGCGGCGTTGGCATGTCGGCCAGCTGCGTCCAGCTGTCACTCTCGGGATCGTAGACGTCGATCCGCGTGGTCGCTGCGCCCTCGCGCGCGCCGCCGATCAGATAGATCAGCCCGTCGGCCACGACCGAGGCGGCACCGCGCCGGGAAATGTCCTCGGACGCTTCGAGCGTTTCCCAGCTCTGGTCTTCCGGATCGAAGACATAGGTTTCCGCCGCGCCCGTCTCGCCGCCGATGGCGTAGAGCCGGTCATTCGCAGCGACCAGCTGGAAGGACGCCTTCGGACCCGGCATGGCGGGCTCGCGGGACCAGATGCCGGCCGACGGATCGAACGACCACATGTCGGCGATCGGGCGCACGCCCTCCCGCGCGGCATAACCGCCCGCGGCATAGATGCGCCCGCCGATCGCGGCGAGGCCGAAGCGTTCGAGCCCGGCCGGCAGCGCTGTCGTGTCCCGCCAGTCGCCCAGCGTCAGGTCGAGCACTTCCACCTCGTCGCGCGGCTGGGTCAGGCCTGCCCCGCCAGCGGCGTAAATCCGTCCCTCGAACTCGATGGCGGCGAGCCCGGAGCGCGGGTCCTGCAGGCGCGGGCCGTCAGACCACTGCCCGTCGGCGAGCGCGGCAGAGGGAAGCAGGATGGCGGCGGCAAGGCCGGAAAGGATCCAGTGACGCATGATTTTGAAACACCCGATAAGACTGATGGGCCCCGCTAGAGCAGCACCATAGCGGCAAGTCCGAGGAAGGCGAAGAACCCGACGACATCGGTGACAGTGGTCACGAAGACCGAAGACGACACCGCCGGGTCGGCGCCGAAACGCTTCAGCCCCATCGGCACGAGAATTCCGGCAAGACCGGCGCAGGCGAGATTGATCACCATGGCGATGGCGATCACCGCGGCCAGCGCCCAGTTCTGGAACCACAGCCCGGCGACCACGCCCATGACGACCGCGAAGATGAGACCGTTGAATGTCCCGGTCAGCATCTCGCGGATGATCACGCGCCGCGCA
The DNA here is from genome assembly GCA_016124205.1 of Alphaproteobacteria bacterium. Classification (GTDB taxonomy): domain Bacteria; phylum Pseudomonadota; class Alphaproteobacteria; order Caulobacterales; family Maricaulaceae; genus Hyphobacterium. The sequence continues at coordinate 43,643 of WGOD01000001.1, read as the reverse complement.
TTGGCCGAGGTCAGGTCGCGCGAGGCGATCGCCCGGACGGCCACGGCCAGCGACTGCGTCCCGGCATTGCCCCCCATCGAGGCGACGATCGGCATCAGCACGGCCAGTGCGACCAGCTGGGAAATCGCCGTGTCGAAGAGAGCGATCACGCCCGACGCTAGAATGGCAGTGCCGAGATTGACCAGCAGCCAGGGCGCCCGCGACTTGACCGATTCCAGCACGGTATCGGTCAGCCCGGCCTCGTTCACGCCGGCCAGGGCCAGCATGTCTTCCTTGTTCTCTTCCTGGATGACCTCGACCATGTCGTCGACGGTCAGCATGCCCGACAACCGGCCCGAGGCATCGACCACCGGGGCCGAGATCAGGTGATATTTCTCGAAGTAGTAAGCGACGTCTTCCTGGTCGGTATCCGGCTCGATGCGAATCCGCACCTCTTCCATGATCTCGGCCAGCTTCACGTCGCGCTTCGACCGCATCAGGCGGCTGACCGGCACCGCGCCGACCGGCTCGAACCCGGTGTTCACGACATAGACGTCGAAGAACAGCTCCGGCAGCTCGTCGCCCGCCGCGCGCATGTGGTCGATCGTGTGCCCGACCGTCCAGAAATCCGGCGCTGCCACGAATTCGCGCTGCATCAGGCGGCCGGCCGTCTCCTCGTCGAAGGAGAGGCTCGATTCCAGCGCTGCCCGGTCCTCTTCCGGGACTTCGGCCAGAACCTGTTCGCGCAGCGCGTCGTCGAGTTCCTCGACCAGCAGCGTCGCATCGTCCGAATCGAGTTCCTGGATCGCCGCGGCCAGGTGAGCGGGGTCGAGCTCAGCCGCGACGACTTCGCGCGTATCCCATTGCAGATTGGCGAGGACTTCGCCGTTCAGCACGTCCGGCGCGATCCGTGCCAGTTCTTCCTGCTGCTCGCTGTTCAGCTGCTCGATCAGGTCGGCGATGTCGGCCGGGTGCAGGCCTTCCAGCAGACGACTGATCCCCTCCCCGTCGCCCTCCTCGATCAGGACCGCCAGCGCCACCGCCTTCGAGACGTCGACCTCGCCCTGCGGGGTCTCTTCCGTCGGGATTTCGGCGGTTTCGCTCATGGGGACTCCTGCTCGGGGGGTTCGCTCTTGAGTCTAGCGATGAAGTGCGGCGTTTTCGAGAGGCCCTGAAAGCGAAAACGCCGCCCCATAAGGGGCGGCGCTTCGATGACATGGTGCGGTCGAGAAGACTCGAACTTCCACGGGTTTTACCCCACAGCGACCTCAACGCTGCGCGTCTACCAGTTCCGCCACGACCGCATCGTGTCAGGGCCGTGCGAGATAGCAGCGGAAATGCGGCTTGTGAAGTGCGCGATGCGGCGGAAAGTCAGACGCCCGGTCAGGCCGCCGCGTAAAACGCGTTGACGTCCGCCGGGCCGGTGATGTTGACCGTCACGCGGTCGCCCTGGATCTGGATCTCGCCGCGCGCGATCGGGTGGTTGTTGGCCAGGATCCAGACTTCGTCGTCTTCCTCGGCATCGAGCGGAATGACCGCGCCCCGGCCCATCCGGAGGAATTGCTGAATCGGCATGGACGAGCGCCCGAGAACGACCGTCACTTCCACCTTCACCGCACCCAGCTGACTCAACGGACTTCCCCCTTCACAGGCACTTGCCACTCGACATGTCACGCACAATGTTCGAACAGACGCCGTTTCCGGCGGGTTAACCAAGATAACAATGACACAGCAAAAAACCCAGTGGGCGGTCTCGCCCGGCCATATTCCCTACGAACCGGCCGTCGCTTTCATGGAAGATCGCGCCGCGAAAATCGCGGCCGGCGAAGCCACCGAACTCGTCTGGATGCTGGAACATCCCCCGCTCTACACCGGCGGCACCAGCGCCGATGCCGGCGATTTGCTGCAGCCCGACCGCTTCCCGGTCTACAAGACCGGGCGCGGCGGCGAATACACCTATCACGGCCCCGGGCAGCGGGTCGGCTATGTCATGCTGAACCTGACCGAGCGCGGCCGCGATGCCCGGAAATTCGTGCGCGGGCTCGAGGAATGGATCATCCGAACCCTCGCCGCCTTCGATGTGGTCGGCGAACGCCGCTGCGAGCGCGTCGGCGTCTGGGTGGCCCGCCCCGACAAGGGCGATGGCCATGAAGACAAGGTGGCAGCGATCGGCGTGCGGCTGCGCCGTTGGGTGTCCTTCCACGGCATCGCGCTGAATGTATCGACTGACCTCTCGCACTTTTCCGGCATCACGCCGTGCGGGATCTCGGAGCAGAAATACGGCGTCACCAGCCTCGCCGATCTCGGTGTCGATGCATCGATGGAAGACGTGACCACCGCGATGCGCACGGCCTTTGCGGAAGTCTTCGGCGAACTGGAAGACACCGCCCCGCCGGCCCTGACCGAATAGAGGCCAAATGGAAAAGGCCCGGCGTCGCCGCAGGGCCCCTCCGCATAGCATGTACGCTTCGTCAGGCTGACGGCGGCGGATCACCGGCCGGCGCAGCAGGCGCTGCCGGAGCGGCGACGCCGGGAGCCCGAAAGGTGTCACGCATCTGCCGGGCGAGCTGGATATTCTTGTCGCGCGCGCGGCCGCCGATCAGGAAACAGTCGATCAGCTGCCAGATTCCGAATCCGCCCAGCGTGATCAGCTTCAGGATGCCGGCGACGATGTCTCCGACCAGGAAACGGTCAATGCCGAGGGCACCGAGCCAGATATTGAATCCGAACAACAGGACCGGGTTCTTCTCGGACGCCTGAAAGGCGACAAGGAAGTTGTTCCGGTTGGCTTCCGGGATCGATCCGATGATCGAGTGAAGTTCGAGTGTGTAAGCACGCTGGTTCATACTATCCCCCTAAAGAGTTCGGCGGGCCGGATAAGGCCCGCCGAACGGAATACGCGAGAGTTCCAAACTGTCCGGCACTCAGCCTGCGACGGTTGCGTCGCCGGCGACGCCCTTCGGATTCGGGCCGTAGGCATTCGCGCCCGGATCGCTGTCCTTGATGTAGAAGATCAGCAGCACGATGAAGCCGACGAGCGGGACGAAACCGATCAGAATCCACCAACCGCTCTTGCCTGTGTCGTGCAGACGGCGAACCGCGACAGCCAGCATCGGGATGATGTTCGCGAGCGCGAACAGCCCTGCCAGGAGGCCGAAACCGCCAATCGCCGTCTCGACCGTAAACAGGACCGCGTACGCGATGATGTAGAACAGGACGTAGAACCAGTACTCGCTGCGGCGCGCGCGGCCGTTGAAGTTGGCGTAGTTCGAATAGACCGATTTAACGGCGTCCATGAATCCCATGATGTCCCCCTTACTGGTTGGGCTTGTCGCGGATCTCGCCCAAGCGGTCGTAGATCCCGAAGATGACGATGTAGATTTCGCACAGGAAGCGCCAGAACAGCACGGCGATCACGCCTCCGATCGGAACCGCGATCAGCATGCCAAGGCCGACCATCGGCGACCGGGTGATCATGACGAGGGCTCCGGCGAGTTGCACGAGCACGCCCAGGGCAATGCCCGCCATCCCGATCCAGTAGAGAACCTTGATGAGCGTGGTGGCGATGAGCTTGTCGAAGCTCATGAAACGTTTGATAAAATCAGGCAAAACACCCTCCCCTGTCTACTCCCGAGTCGGCAGCGTGACGGGGGAAGGCGTTTCCTGTCAATCGCCTCGCAGGCGATTTTTTACGATCAGGCCTCGCGGCTGGGCATTCCGCGGAACCAGAGTCCGAACAGCAGGATCACCGCCCAGAAGGCGCCCGTGCTGCCCCAGGCCGCGGTGAGCTGAAGCCCGCCGAGGTCGCTCTCATTGTTCTCGATCCAGGTCTGGAATTCCTGCATCAGCGCAGGGTCCTGCATGATCGTCGCGGAATCGAGACTGTTCGCTTCGGCATAGACGCCGAGCTGCTGGAAGAAGAACATCGTGCCGAAAATCATCACGACGACGAAGAAGGCGACCAGAGCCAGCGGGATGGGCAGGAAAACCCACGTCCAGCTGCGGCCGGCGTCATTCAGCCGGTTGATGTGCACGAAGACCAGTAGCAACAGAAGGACGGCCAGGAAAATCAGGCCTGTGCCGTCAGGCAGGGCGATATCGGTGTAAAGCTGCACCGCCGTCAGAGCGACATGCGCCGCCAGAAAGACGAGCAGTCCCAAGAAGAATGTCGTCCCGTTGGCGCGAACGCCGGGTACGAACCAGGCTACAGGATTCATGTTCCATTCCCTCCGGTAAAATCCTGACGCGGAAGCTAGACTGCCGCGCCGGTCAGCCAACGGGGAACAGGACCCGTCCCGTCCCCCCGGCCTATTCGAACTCGGCGAGCAATTCGTCGGCGGCGACCGATTGGCCCGGCTTGGCGTGCAGCGTCTTGATCGTGCCGTCGATTTCGGCGCGCAGGACGTTTTCCATCTTCATCGCCTCGATCACCATCAGCGGCTCGCCGGCCTTCACCTCCTGGCCGACCTCGATATCGATCGAGACCACGAGACCCGGCATCGGGCTTTCGACCATCTTCGCCGATGCGCCGAGCTCCTTTTCGGGCAACAGGGCATGCAGGTCCGCGGACGTGTGCGTGCAGACGATGGCAACACAGGTGAAGCCGCGGTGGCGCAGCCAGTAGCCTTCTGTCCGATCGGAGAAGGACACGGCAAAGCGCTCGTCGCCCAGCTGGCCTTCGAACAGATGTGTGCCGGGCAGCCAGGATGATTTGAGCGTGACCGGTTCGCCGACCAGTTCCGGCATCCACAACGTGGCTTCGCCGCCGCCCCCGATGGCTGCGTCCGGCAGGTCGATCTCGACAGGAATCCGGCGGCCATCGAGAAGAACGTCCCATTCCTGGGCATGGGCAACCGGCGGCGGTGTGATGCGGCCGCTGGTTTGCGCCGCGCGGCGGATATTCACCGTGTGGATGAAGGCCGCCGCTGCCGTCAGATAGCGCAGCTGGTCTTCGGTTGGCGCGGTGCCATGGAAGCCTTCCGGGAAATGCTCCTCGATATAGCCGGTATGGATGTCGCCGCGGCGGAAGTCCTTCTCGCCGAGGCAGGCGGCCAGGAAAGGTGCGTTCGCGGTAACGCCCTCGACATGATAGCGGTCGAGCCCGGCGAGCAGCGTGTCGATCGCCTCTTCCCGCGTCTCACCATGGCCGACGACCTTGGCGATCATCGGGTCGTAGAACATCGAGATCTCGTCGCCTTCGCGCACGCCGGAATCGATCCGCAGCGTGCCGTCGCCCAGCTTGCCTTCCGCCGGCTCCTTGTAGCGCTTCAAACGCCCGATCGAGGGCAGGAATCCGCGATACGGGTCCTCGGCATAAAGCCGCGCCTCGACCGCCCAGCCATTGATCTTCACATCCTTCTGGCGAAGCTTCAGCTCCTCGCCGGCCGCGACGCGGATCATCTGCTCCACGAGATCGAGACCGACGGTCAGTTCGGTGACCGGGTGCTCCACCTGCAGGCGGGTATTCATCTCGAGGAAGTAGAAATTGCGGTCGGCGTCGACGATGAATTCGACCGTGCCCGCGCTGTCATAGTCGACGGCCTTGGACAGCGCGACGGCCTGAGCACCCATCGCCTCGCGCGTCGACTTGTCGAGGAAGGGCGACGGCGCCTCTTCCAGCACTTTCTGGTTCCGGCGCTGAACCGAGCACTCACGCTCGTTGAGGTGGATGACATTGCCGTGCTTGTCGCCCAGCACCTGGATCTCGATATGGCGCGGACGCACGACGAATTTCTCGATGAAGATGCGCTCGTCGCCGAAGCTCGATTTCGCCTCGGACCGGGCCGACTTGAAGCCGTCGCGCGCTTCCGCCTCGTCCCAGGCGATGCGCATGCCCTTGCCGCCCCCGCCGGCCGACGCCTTGATCATCACCGGGAAGCCGATTTCCGCGGCGATCTTCACCGCCTCGTCCGCATCCTCGATCAGGCCCATATGCCCCGGCACGGTCGACACCCCGGCCTCGGCCGCGAACTTCTTCGAGGTGATCTTGTCGCCCATCGCCTCGATGGCGCGCACATTCGGCCCGATGAAGACGATTCCGGCCTCTTCCAGAGCGGCCGGAAATTTCGGATTCTCCGAGAGGAAGCCGAATCCGGGATGGACGGCTTCCGCGCCCGTGTCTTTCGCGGCCTGAATGATCTTGTCGATCTGCAGATAGCTTTCACCCGGCGCCGGCGGTCCGATGAAGACCGCCTCGTCCGCCATGTCGACGGCCTTGGAATCGGCATCGGCCTCGGAATAGACCGCGACCGTCTGGATACCCATGCGGCGGCAGGTCTTGATGACGCGGACGGCAATCTCGCCGCGATTGGCAATCAGGATTTTCTTGAACATTCCAGCCCTTCGGGAGCCCCAATTCGAAATGCCGGTTTAGCCCGCCCGGCGACGCAGCGGCAAGGTGTGAACGCTTGTCAGCTGTCGCGCATGCGGTCGAGCCATTCCAGCTCCGCGGCGCGCAGCTTGCCGATGACCGACACCAGGAAGGCGGTCGACCAGCCGATCAGCAACAGGCCATTGAACCCTTCGACCGCTCCGACCAGCCGCCAGCGTTCGTCGAGCACGACATCGCCATACCCCACCGTTGTGAAGCTCGAAGTCGAGAAATAGAGCGCGGCTTCGAGGGTCGGAAACTCGCCCAGCGCCCGATAGACCAGTGCGTAGAGCCAGATCTCGACCGCGTGGATCGCGACCAGGCCCAGCACCACCAGGACAATGAAAATGCCCTGCCGCAAGGCGTTCTGCATCGGCTTCAGATTGTGTGATCGCGACTGCAACAGAGCCATCAGAACGATGAGCCCGATCATGTGGATAACCACAGTGCCCGCGATCATCCCCGTGGCGACGGCGAGCGGCGGCATCAGCTGGACGGTATCCGACTCAATCATGGCCTCACACTAGCCGGACTTTTCACCGCGCCGAACACGGTTAGTCTGGTCATCGAGGAATCCGAGGGACAGAGATGACGCACAAGGTTTACAGCTACTCGTCGCTGGCGAGGCCGCTCGATCCGAACTTTCGGACGAATCTGGCCGTCATCATCCTGGCTCCGCTCGGTGGCATCGCCGTCGCGATCTACCTCTACCTGACAAATATCATGGGCATCGGCGACGCCGTTCTGCTCGCCATCGAGGCGATGTTCGTCGCCTTCCTGGCCTGGGCGCTCGGCCGCGAACTCGACCCGGACATCAACCAGTCGGCCTTTGTCGCGATGGCGCTTGCCCTGGTCGCGGTCGCGCTCGGCTACAACACGTCTATCCTCCACATCGCGGCTGTGCTGTTCGCGGTCCGCATCGTCAACCGGACGGTCGGCAATCCGCTGAAGCTGATCGACCTGATCATGATGGGTCTGTTCGCCGTCGGCCTGGCCGTTCTTGGCGCGCCATGGTGGACCTGTTTCCTCATCGCCGCGGCCCTGACGATCGACACCGTGTTCGACCGCACCCAGGGCAACAATCTGATGGCGGCGGGTGTCGCCTTCGTCGCCGGTCTCTATGCCATGGCGATAAACGGCGCGCCGCATCCGGAGAATGCCGCGCTGATCGAGCGCGGCTGGCTGGTCGCCGCCATTGTCGTCGGCGGGCTCTTCCTGTTGATGATCTTCACCACGCCGCAGCCGCAATCCTGCTGCGACGTCCGGCTGGAGGAAAAGCTTCAGAAGCGCCGCATCCAGGCCGGCATGGCCCTCGCACTCGCCGGGGCGGTGGCCTGCCTGTTCGGCGGACCGCCGCAACTCTTCGCCACCCTGCCCGTCTGGGCTGCTCTTGCCGGCGTCATCGAAGGCCGCGCGATGCCGAAGCGGAAAATCTAGCGCGTCACCCAGGCCAGACCGTCCGGCTCATCGCCGGTCTCAACGCGCCCGATCACTTCGCGGGTTGCGCGGTCGATCACCGTGACGAAATCGTCCTGCGTGTTGGCCACGAAGACGCGCTCGCCCTCCGGGTCCATGAGCAGGCCGATCGGGATCGCGCCTACCTCGATCGTGGCGAGTTGATCATGCGTTTCCGCATCGAAAACGGCGACGCTGTTGGAATTGCCGTTCGAAACCCAGACTTCGCTGCCGTCCGGGGTGAATCTCGCCCGGATTGGCAACAGGCCACCTGACGGGAAGGTCGTCGTCACGGCGTCGGTGGCAACATCAATGACAGACACGGAGGCATCAGCCCGGTTGGTGACCCACACCTCCGACCCGTCCGGCGACACATCGATGCCTTCCGCGCCCGCCCCGGTCGGGATCGACACGACCTCGCCGGTCGCGCGCGTGATCACCGTGACCGAACCCGAACCGATGTTTGCGATGTAGAGCTTGGCCCCGTCGGGCGTCGGGACCAGCTGGTGGCTGACCGCCTGACCGGTCTCCCAGACATTGGTGATGGCGCCGGTCGCCGCGTCGATCTCGGTCACCGTGCCGCTGGTTTCCGTCGTCACCCAGACCAGCGACCCGTCGCCCGACACCCAGATGCCGTGTGGCCCGCGATTGGGGGCGATATCCCACGTCGCGGTGGCACTGGCGGTGGCCAGATCGACCACCGTCACCGTCGTGCCCTGCGCCCCGCCATAGTCGGACACATAGGCGAGCGCCCCGTCCGGCGACGGGTAGACTTCGTGCGGATTGTCACCTGTTGGAACGGTCGCGGTGACTTCGAGCGTCTCTCCATCGACCAGCGCCAGCGTGTCGTCGCCCTTGTTCACGACCAGTAGAAGATCGTCAGCCAGCGCCGCGCCCGCGATCAACGCGGCAGCGGACAATCCGGTCAGTAGCGTTTTCATGGCAAAGCCTCCCAGCGTGTTTTGCGGGAAGATAGCGCGGCGCGCCGGACTTTGGAGTGAAAACGCGGCAATTCTGCCCGGCGGGGTCTGGCGCTAGTCTGCGGTTTCCGGAAAACCCGCGAACAGGCGCGCCAAGCGTATCGCAAGATCGGTGAAGGCTTCGCCGTCGGCATTCGCCGTGATCGCGACACTGACCTGGGGTTCAAGCAACACGATGATGAAGGACCGCCCGCCCGGCGAACCGCCGGAATGCAGCGCGTAATGTACTTGCATCGAGTCAGAAAATCCGACCGTCATCCCGAAGACGGTGCCGATCACCTCGCCGGACGGCAAATGCCCCGGTTGCAGCAATTCCATCTCGGCGGAGATGTCGGCGACGCTGCCATCGGTCAGGGCCTGCCCCATCGCAGCAAGGTCGCGCGAACTGGCGAGCAAGCCGCCGCCGCCGAATTTGCATTCCGCGCTGAGGTCATCGAGCACAAACCAGTCGCCTGCGCGGGACGGCTCCCTGTCACGGTGGAAGTTTTCCGCCTTGTCCGCCCCGACGCTATCGGTGCGGGCGAGATAAACATCGCCTAGCACCTCGGTCATCGCTGCGTCATAGCTCGGCGCCCCGGTCAGTTCGAAGAGAAGGTGGCTCAGGAGGACGAAACCAAAGGTCGAATAGCGGGTGCGCATTCCCGGGTCGAAGGTCAGCCGGTCGCCGGCGAAGTACGCCACCGCATCTGCAGGGGTGTCACAGCGAAGGTTTGAAAAATCGATCCAGTCCTGATCGCTGACATAGTGCCGGATTCCGGACGTGTGCGTCAGAAGATGGCGGAGCGTCACAGGAGCGAACGACTCGGGCAGATCCGGATCGATGTCGCGAACCGGCCGGTCGAGCGTGATCTCTCCTTCGGCGACAAGGTGCAGATAGGCCATGCCTGTCAGCATCTTCGCGACCGAATAGACATTGTAATCCTGATCGGGACCATTGCCGGGCTGGCGGAGTACACCACCCGCAGCTTCCCATACGATTTCCCCCTCGACCATCACGGTAGCATTGATCGAGGGAAATTCTCCGGCGACGGCATCGAACGCGGCCTGCGCGCTCTGTTCGGGAGCAGGGTTCGTGGTAATCAGTGTGCCGGCAAAAATGGCGATCGTGGCAAGTGGCATCGGTCTCAATCTCCTTGAACATGGGGTTTCGGATCCGGCTTGCGCGCCCGGACGGGACGATTGAAGCGTGATCGGTCGAACGGCTCATATCGCGGACGAACGGCTCACACTGCCCCGCCTCGTTCGTTTGATCGCTGAGAGTTTTCTTCTGCTGCTGACGGTCACCGCATGGCTGGCCCTGAGGGGCACAAGCCCGGAACCCGGTGTGATCGCCTATGCCGTGGATGTCTCTGCCGGAACGGATCCCTCTGCGCGCGCACGGATGACCCAGTTGCCGCGCCCTGCGACGGTCGCCGAGTTCACTTGGACTATCGCGGCAGACCTCTCAGGCCACGGACCGCTCGCGCTTCAGGCGGCCGGCCCCTTCTCGGCGGACTTTTACTGGAATGGGGTGCTCGTGGGACGAAAGGGCGAGCCCGGCGAAAGCCGCGCGCAGGAACGCGCGGGCCCGATCGACTTTCTCGCCGCAATCCCGGACAGCCTTGTCGCGGACACCGGAAACACGGTGCGCGTCGTCTATTCCAGCCATCACGCCGGTTACGAGCCTGCCTCCATCGTCCAGGTGCTGAGCATCCTGCCCTACAGGCCTGATCAACGCCGGTCACTGCGCTATTACGGTTTGCTGGTGATCTTGTCCGGCGCGCTGATCGGGCTCGCGGGGATGCTGGTCTATCTCGCCCGGGAACGCGGCGCACCGGCGTCCTACTGGCTCGCTCTTGCCGTCGCCGGACTGCTGCTGGCCGGCGGTGCGGAGGTTTCGCGATCCCTCGTCAACTATCCCTATGACTGGCATCAGCCGCGCCAGGCCGCGCAATTTATCGGCTTTGCGGCGTTCTGGGCCGCGGTGATCCGTCATCTCCAGGCACGCTGGACGACGGGCGTGCCCGGCGCGGCGATCTGGCTTGCCGCCGCCGTCTTCGCTGTCACCGCCTTCCTCGCGCCCACGGGGTATGACGCCCGAACCGCGATGCTGTCCGGCTTGCTCTCGGCGCTTGCCTTCCTGCTGGCCGGCTGGACCGCGTTTCGCAACGACCGTCAGGCCGCGCTCTGGTTGCCGATCCTGCTCGTTTCGATCGCGGCGGCGGTGCGGCTTCCCATTCTTTATCTCGACAGCCTCGCCTACCTGCTCGCAGCGGCGTTTCTGGGCCACCTGCTCTTGCGTCGGGCTAGCCTTCTGGTGCCGCACTCTCCACCGGTGTCTGCGCCGGTCAGCCTGGCCGTCCCCGTAACCGGCCGGACAATCTATCTGCCGCTGGCGGCGATCGTTTCGCTGAAAGCGGCAGGCAACTACACCGAGATCCGGTCCGACACCGGCACCGTCACGCTCGACGGGCGCAACATCGCTCAGGTGCTGGACCTCCTGCCTGACCGCTTCATGCGCGTGCACCGCTCCTGGGCCGTTGACCTCGACCGCGTCGCGGCCCTGCGGACCCGAGCGGGCAGCCGCTACCACCTCGAGCTACACGACGGCGGCGAAATCCCCGTCGGCCGGGCGCGAGTCGATGCCGTTCGCCAGCGGCTCGGCTGATATTGCACATTCACGTTCCCGGATTACTCTGGCCGACATGACGATGAAGCTGTCGGACGCCATCAGCCGCGAGGAATTGCGCGCCCTGTCGAAGGCCGAGAACTGGCGCGGCGCACTGATGCTTGCCGGCGATTACGCGCTGATCGCGGCGGCCTTCGCGCTGGCGATCTGGAACCCCTGGTTGGCGCCGATCAGTGTCTTCATCCTCGCCGGACGGCAGCTGGCGCTCGCCATCGTGATGCATGACAGCGCGCACCGGGCGATGTTCCGCACGCCCTGGATCAACGACTTCGTCGGCAATTGGCTGGGCGGCGCGGCAGTCGGTGTGCCACTGCGCGACTATCGCCCCTATCATCTCGATCACCACAAATATGCCGGCACGGACAGGGACCCCGATCAGGGCCTTGTGAAGGACTATCCGGTCACAAGCGACAGCCTGCGGCGCAAATTCATCCGCGACTTCACCGGTCAGACCGGCGTGAAGGAGATGGTCTTCCTGTGGACGAAGTCGGATTGGGAGCGCCGCATCCCGCCCATCGTCTTCCAACTCGTCCTGCTGGCTGCGCTGGTCGCGGCGCAGGCGCCGTGGGCGCTGGCGCTGTGGTGGGTGGCGCGCATCTTCGTCTATCCGGCGATCATCCGGCTCCGGAATATCGGCGAGCATGGCGTGGCGATGGACCGCTTCGACCCGGAGCCCCGCCGCAACACGCACACGACGCGGGCGAACTGGCTCGAACGCCTGCTCGTCGCGCCGAACCACGTCCATTACCACCTCGAACACCACATGTTCGCGGCGGTCCCGCCCTATCACCTGCCCCGCCTCCACCGCCTCTTGTCGCAGCGCGGCTATTACGAGGGCTATGACTGCGTCAGCCCGGGCTATGCCACGGTGATAAGGCGGGCGGTTCGGCAGCCGGAGGTGGCGGCGTGAGCCTCGAAACGATCGAGGCAAAGGCCTTCGTCCCGGCAAGGGACATGGAGGTTTCCAAGCGCTTCTATGTCGACCTCGGCTTTGATCTGACCTGGACCGGCGACGATCTCGCACAGTTCGAGTGCGGGCCGTCGAAATTCCTGCTCCAGCATTTCTACTCCGCCGAGCACGCCAACAATTTCATGATGAGCCTGCTGGTGGCGGACTGCGATGCGTGGTGGCAACGCGTCGTCGACCGAAAACTGGTCGAGCGCTATGGCGTCCGCGCAAAACCGCCCGAGGACCAGCCCTGGGGCATGCGCGATTTCCCGCTGACTGACCCGACGGGCGTCCTCTGGCGCATCGGCCACGACCTGCCCAGGCGCTAGGCGTCTGCCGCCCTTTCCTCGCGGCGGATCTTGCGCACGTGGAAGAAGAACCACAGCGCCGCGACATAACCCATCGCGCACAGGCTCAGCACGATATAGGGGATCGGCGCCATCGACCCGGACGGGCCGCGCACCGGCCCCAGCCAGCCGAGCCCGGCTTCCGGCGCCTGACCGATCTCGTGGAGATAGGCCCCGAGCCGCGCCAGATCGGAATAGATCGAGAAGACCTCATTGCCGAACCCGGCCGCCGCGACGGTGAAGATGAAGATCAGGATCGCCGCCATCAGGCGCGTCAGCCGGTGGGCGAAAAACCAGCTCGCCGCCAGCATGCCCGACAGGATGGCGATATAGTTCGCGAACCCGGTCTGCGCGGCCTCGGCGAACGCCACGAACAGCGATGCGGCTTCATAGGGTGTCATGCGCGCCCCTCCCCGCCCCCTTTTGCCCCGGATTCCGCCGCGAGCCTAGCCAGCAAGCTTGGTCCCTTATTTCGGCGAAAGCCGGAATCCGGTCCAATGGCCAATCTGGACCCCGGCTTCCGCCGGGGTGACGTCTGAGTAGAGAACCGGGGTTCCTGCGAAGGCAGGAACCCAGAGCACCATTCATTCTGGATCCCTGCCTGCGCAGGGATCCCGGCATTTCTTCCCCTCGCGTCCATTCGGGGGAGAACGGAATGAAAGGGCGGAACCCACCCTCCCCGCCAACGGTTTCCCATCCAAAGGGAGACCCGCATGAAACATCTCGTCCTCGCCGCCGGAGCGGCCACGCTCGCCCTTGCCGCCTGCACGCCGCCCGCCCCGGAGGCCGACGGCGTGATCGTTCTGGAAAGCGAGTATTCCGTCCGCGAGACGCTCGACCGGATCGAGGCCGAGGCGGAAAGCCGCGGCGCGCGCATCTTCGCCCGGGTCGACCATGCCGCCGGCGCGGAAACCGCCGGCGTCGAGATGGAGCCGACCGGCCTCGTCATCTTTGGCAATCCCGCCCTCGGCACGCCACTGATCGCGGAAAGCCGCACGGCGGGCCTCGACCTGCCGGTGCGCATGCTGGTCTGGGAAGACAATGGCGAGGTCTGGCTCGCCTATACCGACCCCGACGCAATCGCCGCCCGCCACGGCCTCTCCCGAGGCGACGCGCTCGACCAGTTCACCGAAGCCCTCGACGGCTTCGCGAGAGAGGTGACGGGGGAGGAGTGACCGTCATTCCCGCGAAGGCGGGAATCCAGAAGGAGCGCCAATCTAGTCTCCCGCCTTCGCGGGAGTGACGCGACTCACAACGGAATATTGTCGTGCTTCTTCCAGGGGTTCGACGCGGTCTTGTGCTTCAGCGTCCTGAGCGCGCGGATCAGGCGGCGGCGTGTGTTGCGCGGCTGGATGACGTCGTCGATATAGCCCCGGCCCGCGGCCACGAAGGGATTGGCGAAGCGGGCTTCGTAATTCTTCGCGTGCTCGGCCATCTTCTCCGGATCGTTCGCGTCGGCGCGGAAGATGATCTCCGCGGCACCCTTCGCGCCCATCACGGCGATTTCCGCCGTCGGCCAGGCGTAGTTCACGTCGCCGCGCAGGTGCTTTGAGCTCATCACGTCATACGCGCCGCCATAGGCCTTGCGCGTGATCACGGTCAGCTTCGGCACCGTCGCCTCGGCATAGGCGAAGAGCAGTTTCGCGCCGTGCTTGATCAGGCCGCCATATTCCTGCTTCGTGCCGGGCAGGAAGCCGGGCACGTCCACAAAGGTGACGATCGGGATGTTGAAGGCGTCGCAGAAGCGCACGAAGCGCGCCGCCTTGCGGCTGGCGTCGATGTCGAGCACGCCGGCGAGGCTCATCGGCTGGTTCGCGACGAAGCCGACCGGCTGGCCCTCCAGCCGCCCGAAACCGACGACGATATTCTTGCCGAATTCCGGGCTGATCTCGAAGAAATCGCCCTCGTCGGCCACCTTCTCGATCAGCTCCTTGATGTCATAGGGCTTGTTCGGATTGTTCGGCACCAGCGTGTCGAGGCTGGGTTCTGAGCGTTCGGGATGGTCGTAGACCGGCCGCGTCGGCGGGGTTTCCCGGTTCGACAGCGGCAGGAAGTCGATCAGGCGGCGCATCTGGACGAGCGCTTCGAGATCGTTTTCGAACGAGCCGTCGACGACGCCGGACTTCTTGGCGTGGACGCTCGCCCCGCCGAGTTCCTCGTGCGTCACCTCTTCATTGGTGACAGTCTTCACCACATCCGGGCCGGTCACATACATGTAGGACGTGTCGCGGACCATGAAGATGAAGTCGGTAATCGCCGGGGAATAGACGTCCCCGCCCGCGCACGGACCCATGATGACCGAGATCTGCGGCACCACGCCCGAGGCCAGCGTGTTCTGCAGGAAGATGTCGGCATACCCGCCCAGCGAGGCGACGCCTTCCTGGATGCGCGCGCCGCCGGCGTCGAAAATGCCGATGATCGGCGCACCATTCTGCACCGCGGCCTTCTGCACCTTAACGATCTTCTGGGCGTGCGTCTCCGACAGAGAGCCGCCGAACACGGTGAAATCCTTGGAGAAGACATAGACGAGGCGGCCATTGATCGTGCCGTGGCCGGTGACAACGCCGTCGCCGGGAATCGTCTTGCCCGCCATGCCGAAATCCGTGCAGCGGTGCTCCACGAACATGTCCCATTCCTCGAAGCTGTTCTCGTCGAGGAGGAGCACGATCCGCTCGCGTGCGGACAGCTTGCCCTTCTCGTGCTGCTTGGCGATGCGCTCCGCGCCGCCGCCCATCCGGGCGCGCTCGCGCCGCTGTTCCAGCTCTTCGAGAATGTCTTTCATCGGAATGTATCGCCCCTGCATTTCCGGCTTTCACGCCAGTTAGCACCGCAAGGGGCGGCGGGGCAATTTTCCGGTGCGTCTGCGCCCTACTGAAACGGGTTCAGCTTCTTCAGGAAGTATTGCAGGCCGCCGCGGTTTTCCTTGCGGTCCAGCTCTTCCTGGCTCGTCAGGAAGGTCGTCTGGATCACATAGCGCTCGCCCTCGTAAGGAAGATGGCCGTGCCAGGAATTCTCGTCGCGCAGGAAGGCGAAGACATAGCCCGACAGCGGCGGCACCTCGTCGGCGAAATCGTCGAAATCGTCCGGACCGTTCAGCGCCCGGATACACCCCGCGCCCGTGCCGTCCCACTCCTTGTTGAGATAGATCAGCATGGTCAGGATTTTCGACTTGGAATCGTTGTGGATCGGCCCGTCGGACTTCTGCGACAGGCGGCGCACGGTGATCATGCGCGGCTTGTCGGTGAAATCGACGCCGAATTTCTCGGTTAGGACCTCGGCCAGTTCCGGGCTGTTCAGATCATCGGTCAGCCGCTTGAACGCGCCCGACGCCTCCAGCTTCGACAGCGGCAGATAGCCCGGCTTGTTGATCGCGGGATAATCACCGCGCACCGCCTCGGCCTCGTCCTCGGTGACGGCGCCCTTGGCGATGAAATAGTTGAAGGGCTGGGTGCGCTTGTCGGCGGAACGCAGCGCATCGAAATCGAGCATGCCGCCCGGTCCGGTCTTGGCCATCTCGGCCTCCCTTGAAGTCCGCAGACTCAATAGCCGCTTGGCGCGCCGCGTTAAAGCGCGGCGAGAAGTCGCGCGCAGGCGACGAGTTCGGTGCGCAGCACTTCGGCGCGCTCCGCCGCCTCGCTGTCCTCGCCCCAATGCTCGGCCTGCCAGGTCTCGTCGATCCGGCTCGCGGCAAAGATTTCCTCGCCCGACAGGACACCTTCGCACAACATGAAGCCCAGCACAGCCGAGGTCGTCACCGCGGTTGCATGACCCAGAACGGCGAGCCGCCAGTCGTCATAACCGTCGGCACGGTCTTTCAGCGCCGCGAGCGCTGCCGGAGACGTCGCGGCCGGCAGGATGCCCGTCACGGCGGGCAGGTGCGCGCCCAGCTTCTCTTCCGCGAAGCGCAGCGCTGGGTCCCAGGCGCGTGCCTGGCGCACGGCCAGGTCGGCCGGCTCCTCGGCGCGGTGGCGCGTCAGATCGGTGCCCGCGTATTTCAGGACTTCGGCGACCACCGCATCGCGGTTTCCCGGCACCGCGTCGATCGCGCCATGCGCCAGCCGCGTCAGCGGCATGGTGACGGGATTGATGCGTTCAGCCTGCGCCTCCCATTCCGCCGCGACATCGGCGGCCAGCGCAGCCGTCGGGAAGGCCAGCGGCCGCTTCATCGGCGTGCGCACGGGCCGGCCGTCCAGCGTCACGGAATGACCGCCCTCGCCCTCGGCCACGCCCGCCGTCTTGTAGAAGCGCTTGGGCAGATGGTCCTTCTGCGTCGGGATACGCACGCCGGGCTTGGTTTCGAAACCACTCATTCCGCTGCCACTCCGATACCGCTGCCGAACCGGTCGAGCCCGGTTTGGAGGTCCTCGAACCGGTCGAACACTTCATGCGCGCCCGCGCCGCTCAATTCCTCGGCGGTGTGAAAGCCCCAGGTCACGCCCTTGGCCCGCACCCCGGCATTCACCGCCATCGTGATGTCGTGCGTGGAATCCCCGATCATCGCGACCCGGTCCGCCGTGGTGCCCGTCGCATCCATCGCCTCCAGCACCATGCGCGGATCGGGCTTGCCCGGGCCGGGGCAACTGGTGTGCAGCGTCACGAAGAAGCCGTGCAGGTCGTGCGTGTCGAGGATGTGGTCGAGCCCGCGGCGCGGCTTGCCGGTTGCGACGCCCAGAAGCCAGCCGTCGCGCTCAAGATGGGCCAGCAGATCCAGCGCGCCGTCATAAAGGCCTTCCAGGTGCGTGCCGTCGGCTCGCAGCCGCACGAAGCTCTCCCGGAAGGTCTGCGTAACCTTGGCCGCGCCTTCGTCGGGATAGTCCGCAGGCAGCAGCATGCGCACGGCCTGGCTGAGTTCGATGCCGACGATCTTGCGCACATGGTCGTATTCACACCCGCCGAGGCCGCAGACGCGGAACGCCTCGTCCATTGAGGCGTGGATCAGCTGGCGGGAATCCACCAGCGTGCCGTCGAGGTCGAACAGGGCGAGTTTCGGCGTCGTCACAGCAAGTCCTCGATCGCGCTTTCGTCGATCAGGTCCGGGTCGAAGCCCAGCTTGTCGAAGGTGCGCTTCATGTGGTCGGGCAGCGGCGCTTCAAGCACCAGATTGCGCTTGCCCAGCGGCAGGACCAGCCGGCGCGCATGCAGGTGCAGCTTCTGTTCGAGGCCACCCGGCGTTTCCCGGTCGCAGGTATATTTCCCGTCGCCCAGGATGGCATGGCCGATCCCGGCCATGTGGACGCGCAGCTGGTGCGTCCGCCCGGTGATGGGGCGCAGAACGACGAAGCTGGCCTTTTGCCCGGCCTCACCGGCGGTCGTGTAGAGCGTGCGGGCGTATTGCGCGTCCGGATCGCCATGCTCGGCCGGGACCATGATCTCGCGATCCGCCCCGCCCTTGCCGGCCGACGACTTCTTGATGAAGCCCTTGATCTCGCCCGTTTTCGGGCGCGGCACGCCCAGCACGACCGACCAGTAGGTCTTCTCCGCCGCCTTGTTCTGGAACGCCTTGGCAAGGCGCGAGGCGCTCTCGAGCGTCTTCGCGGCGATGATGACGCCGGACGTGTCGCGGTCGAGCCGGTGGACGAGGCGGGGCTTCATGTCGTCCTTGCCGAAGGCGGCCAGCAAACGGTCGAGATGCTGCGTCGTCTTCGTGCCGCCCTGCACGGCGAGGCCGTAAGGCTTGTTGAAGGCGATCAGATCGTCATCCTCGTAGATCACCATCCTGCGGACCATCGCCGCATCCTCGCGGCTGATGGAATCCTTCGCCTTCACCTCGGTCGGTTCGGGCAGCGGCGGGATGCGGATTTCCTGCCCGGCTTCGAGGCGCGTATCGGGCTTGGCCCGTCCGCCATTGACGCGGACCTGCCCGGTCCGCAGCAGCTTCTGCACCTGGCCGTGGCTGATGTGCGGGAAGCGCTTCTTGAACCAGCGGTCCAGCCGCGCGCCGTCGTCGCCCTGCCCGACGCTAAGGGTCTGTACCTGGCTCATGCGATCAACCGCCTCGCGATCAGAAGTCCGACAAACAGCGCGATCACAGAGGCGATCACGCTGGCGAGCGCATATCCCAGCGCGCCCGCATAGGCCTTGCGCTCGATCATCACGACGACGTCGAGCGAGAAGGCCGAAAAGGTCGTGAACCCGCCCAGAACGCCCACCGCCACGAAGCTGCGCAGCATGTTGGCGTCGGCCCGGCCCGCCCCGGCCAGCCAGCCGATGAACAGGCCCATGATCAGCCCGCCGATCACGTTCACGCCGAACGTGCCATAGGGCCATTCCGGCCCGATGACGCGCAGCGTCCACTGGCCGAACAGATGCCGGGAGACCGCGCCGATCGCGCCGCCGAGACCGATGAGAAGAAGCTGGGTCATGCCCCGCGCGGGATACGCCCCGGCGGGCAGAGGTGCAAGGGGCGAGGCCGTCTGGTTTCCGTTCGAACAACCCGCTACCGTCGCTGAATGTCAAAGCCCACCGTCTCTCCGACGCTGACCGATCGCCTGGGTCTGCCGTCATGGTCCCCCAACGGCCGCGCCGGCCCGCTTCAGGTGTCCACACCTGGGCCCGGAGAGCGTCGCCCCTGGGTATTTTTGGCGTACATCGCAGCGGCATGTCTGGCCGCCAATTTCGCAATCACGATGTTGACAGCCAGCTATGGGCAATTCCCGGGACTGGATTTGCGCGTGCTGCAGCTCGCCATCCTGAGCATTTTTGGTGTTTCGCTGACACTCGCGATTTATCAGAGGACGGTTTGGTGGGTCCGCCGCATGCGCGATGTCGGTGAACCCGGTATGCGTGCGGTGCTGATCACAAGCGCGGAACACGCTGTTGTCCTGCCACCCATTATCGGCGCAGCGATTTTCTTTACGGACATCGGTTGGCCGCCTGCGGTCCTGCTGGCATCTGCTCTTCTATTGGCCGCGTCGGTCTTCATCCTGCTGGCCGGGTGGATGCATGTCTGGCATGGCTTTGCGCGCGCTTTCCACATGCAGTTTGACCACATGCCGAGCGAACCGGGGCCGAACCGCTTCGGTCCGGCCCCTGCGCGGCTCTAGTTCCGGTTCAGGAAGCTCTGGATCAGGATCAACAGGACCGAGATCATGACGAGCAGGCCGGAGATGCCGATCATCGGGCCGAACAGCGCCATGTTGGGCTGACCGCCGCCATACATGTTGAACAGGCTGTAGACCATGCCCGCCGCCCCCAGATGGTGCGCAAGCGTCTGGATCCACGCGAGCACGCCCTGCCGGAACGCGAAGGCGCGATACAGGATCGCCCATAGTATCGACAGCACGCCGCCCACGAGCATGATGTGCGCATGGGTCGGCAATTGTCCGTGATCGCCGGACTCGCCCATGATCTGGCCGAGCGTCATGCCGGCAAGCAACCAGACGAGACCCAAAGTTAGGTGAATACGTTCGATTTTCATGAGTACTTCCCCCTGCGCCGCCCTACCGGCGCGCAGAAGGCGTATCACGAATGTGTCGCAATCGCGGAGTCGAAAGTTGTGACCCGGCCTATTCTCGCGGCGCGACCGCCTCTTCGGACCAGGCGTAATACTCCTGCCGCCAGAGCGAATAGAGCAGCCAGGCCGGCAGGCCTGCCGTTCCCTGAATGTAACGGGTCTGCGACTGGTGGATATTCCACGCCCGCAGCTTCAACCGCGGATCGGCGCCGATGGCGAAGTCCGGCTCGGGCTGAAGAGCGGCGACCTGGCGCTGCGCTTCGCCGCCGAACCGCCGGAAGCCGGGCCGCGGCCCCAGCACGTAAAGCAGCGGAATATCACCCGCCGCGCCTATTGCCGCCCGTCCCATCGCCCTGTGGTCGGGGTGCATCGAAATCCCGCTGGCGGGATGAAAGCCGACGATCACGTCCGGCCGGACATCATCGATGACGGCCCGGACCATGTCGGCCAGTTCCGCGTCCGGCGTGTCCGGCACGCCGCCATCGGGAAGGCCGAGCACGATCTGACGTGTGACGCCCAGCGCGAAACCGTGCCGCCGCAACTCCGCCTCGCGCACCACGCCCAGCCAGGCCTGATCCACAACAGGCGGATACTGCGTCCCCGCCTCGCCGCGCGTCGCCGTCACCGTCGTGACTTCGATCCCTTCCGCGACGGCCCGCGAAATCATCTCGGTGACGAGGATCTCGTCATCGGGATGCGCGAACACGAAGAGAATCCGGTCCGCCTCCAGCGCGCTGCGCACCGACCGGATCTGGGTTACGTCCGGTTCGGCGAACATCATCCGCCCGGCGACCAGCGCGGCGAGCGTCAGCACCAGCAGCGCGGCAAGCACAGCGCTGATCGTGTTCACCACCAGCCGCGTCACGTCCCGCCCCGCCTTTTATCCCGGATCGCGCGCCAGCGCTCCAGCCTCTCGGCGATGGCCGCTTCGCGGGCCCGGTCGGTCGGGCGGTAGAAGACGGGCCGCTCCCGCATCTCGTCGGGGAAGTAGTCCTGCCCCGAGACGCCGCCCTCGGCATCGTGGTCGTACTCATAGCCCGAACCATAGCCTTCCGACTTCATCAGCTTGGTCGGCGCGTTGAGGATATGTTTCGGCGGCATCAGGCTGCCGGTCTCCCGCGCCGTCCGCATCGCGCCCTTCCAAGCCGTGTAGACCGCATTGGACTTCGGCGCGCAGGCGAGATGGACCACCGCCTGCGCCATAGCGAGTTCGCCTTCGGGCGAGCCCAGAAAATCGTAGACATCCTTGGCCGCAAGCGCGGCGTGGATGGCGGTCGGGTCGGCGAGGCCGATATCCTCGTTCGCGATGCGCACGATCCGGCGTGCCAGGAAGAGCGGATCTTCGCCCGCGCCCAGCATCCGCGCCAGCCAGTAGAGTGCCGCGTCCGGGTCCGATCCGCGCACGGATTTATGCAGCGCGGAAATGAGATTGTAGTGCTCCTCCCGGTCCTTGTCGTAGGCCGGCGCCCGCTTCTGGAGGAGTTCGGCGATCTCGGCGGGCTCGAGCGGATGATCCGGCTCGGTCTCGAACACTTCCTCGGCGAGGTTCAGGAGATAGCGCCCGTCGCCGTCCGCGAGCGCTGTCAGCGTCGCGCGGCCCTCGGGCGTGACCGGCAGGTCGCGGCCATAGTCGGCCTCTGCCCGGTCCAGCAGCTGGCCGAGCGCCTCGTCACCGAGCCGCTTCAGAACCAGCACCTGGCAGCGCGACAGGAGGGCGGCGTTAAGCTCGAAGGACGGGTTTTCCGTCGTGGCTCCGACGAGTGTGATCACGCCCTCCTCGACCACCGGCAGGAAGCCATCCTGCTGCGCCCGGTTGAAGCGGTGGATCTCGTCAACGAACAGGAGGGTCCCCCGCCCGGCCTGACGCCGCGCGCGGGCGCGCTCGAACACCTTCTTCAGGTCCGCGACGCCGGAGAACACCGCCGAAAGCGGTTCGAATTCGAGGCCGGAATCCTGCGCCATCAGGCGCGCGATCGTGGTCTTCCCGACCCCGGGTGGACCCCACAGGATCATCGAGGCAATCCGGCCCTGGTCGCGCATCCGCGCGATCGGCCCCTTGCCCTTCAGAAGGTGGTCCTGCCCCACAACCTCGTCGAGTGTTCGCGGGCGCAGCCGGTCGGCCAGAGGCCGCGGCGCGCCGTCATCCATTCCGGCCGCTTCGAACAGATTGCTCATCGACTGCAAGACTAGGCGGCTTCGGGTATCGGCCGAAACGTATATCGGCAGCTTTTAATCATGCAATCTTGCAAGCCTGTGATTTTGCTGGTTTAAAAACCCCGCAAAGGGAGAGCTCGATGATCCGTCAGGTTGCGTGTGCGTTGGGTGTGTTGTCGATTTCCGCGGCAGCTTTGGCAGAGGATATTGCCGTCTGGACGCTTCAGTCCGACCCGGCAGAGGCAGATGTCGCAGCCGGTGAATCACCGGCGCGCACACTCCGGTTGAACGACGCGGTCTTCGCCGAACGCGCCGGTCGGACCGTCGCCTTACCCCTACCCGGCGGTGAAATCGCCCGGATGCGGATCGGCGCGGTCGAGCCGACCGTCGCCGGCGGCACCTCCCTCTTTGCCCGCGCCGCCGACGGCGAGGGTGAGCTCTACCTGGTGCGCGGGCTGAATGCCGTGTTCGGCTCGCTCGTGATCGACGGCCAGTCCTGGCAGGTCGAAGGCTCGGTTCACGGTGAACTGGTCCTGCGCCCCGCACCGGATACGGCCTTCGGAACGGACCATGTCGTCCCGTCGCCCGCCGCTGGACGTCCGTCCACAGCGTCACCGCAGGCCGGCAACGGCGTCGTCGACATGTTCTACGCCTACGACCAGACCATGATCGACCAGTATGGCTGGGGACTGGTGGACCTCGCGGCAGCCGATGTCGGCCGCGCCACAACGGCCTTCGAAAACTCGAACGTTCCAATGTCCGCTTCGATCACCGACATGGGCTTTGTCGATCTGACTGCGGACCGCGGCGGCTTCACGCTCCTCAGCGAGATTTTCGACCAGATCAATGGCTTCGAGGGCCTCGGGGCCCGGATGGACACGCTCGGGGCGGACATCTATTCGATCAATCGCGTGCAGGTTCCGGGTCGCGACACCTTCTGTGGTGTCGCGCTTCTGCTCGATCCCACGCTCGAATACGGCATCGCTCCGCAATACAATGTCTGCCACAACGGGAACGTTCTGGCACATGAAACCGGTCACAATCTCGGGATTGCCCACGGCCTCGACACCGACGGCACTGCGGGCCGTCCGGTCGATTGGGCGCGGGGATTTCTCATCAGCGACGATTACGTGCTCGGCGGCATTTATGGCTCGCTGATGTCCTATGGTTCGGCGCAACGGCTTGAATTCTCCGACGCCACACGTCCCTGTCCGGAACGCGGCAGTGTCTGCGGCGTCCCGGTCGGTCAGCCGAATGAGGCCGATGCGTCGAGAGCGCTGCGTGAATACAGCGTGGCCGGCAATCGCCAGACCGCCGTCCCTCTGAACCGCATGCGCTCGGCTGTGCTGCCGACCAGCCGCTTTGTCCAGACGGGCACGCCGGCCACCGTCTTCATGACCGTGGTGAACCCCAACGACGTGACCGCTGAAGCCTGCCGCGTGCAGCACCATGGCCCGGATCGCAACGCCTTCACCTATCAGCGCACGGACCCGGCCACGAATGGCGCCATCGGTGACCCGAACACGCCGGTCGACATTCCGGCGCGAGCCTTCCAGACCTTTGTGATCTCCCTGACGCCGTCGACCGACGTCTCTGGCGTGTCGTTTGCCCCCTTCGTGTCGTGCGCCAACGTGCCGATGGCCGAGGTCACCGCGGGACTGAACACGGTCAATCTGGG
Organism: Alphaproteobacteria bacterium; assembly: GCA_016124205.1. GTDB lineage: Bacteria > Pseudomonadota > Alphaproteobacteria > Caulobacterales > Maricaulaceae > Hyphobacterium. The sequence goes on along the minus strand of WGOD01000001.1, from coordinate 19,610 downwards.
CTCTGACGCCACAGGCGGACCGGACCTCGTCGCACTGGCCGCCACGATCAACGGCAATGGGATCGTCGACGTGCCGGCCGGCCGCCGCGGCGTCTTCTCGGTCGCCACCGCCAATATCGGCGGTGCGGGTGAAGTCACCGTCAGTGCCCGTTCGCTCGACCCCGCCCTGCCCGCCACCGGCGAAGTGTGTCAGACGAACACCTCGGGCGCCTGCATGGCCACGCCTGCCGCGAGCGTGACGCTCAATGTCGGCCCCGGCGAAACCCCGACCTTCGGTGTCTTCGTCCGCACGACCTGGCCGACGCCCTTCGTGTCGCGCCATCGTTTCCAGGTTCAGATGGAAGTCGGCGGCGTCGTGCGCGGCTCGACCTCGGTCGCCATCCGCGACGAAGCGGGTCTTCAGCCCCCGACCGTTTCAGGCTTTGGCGGAAGCGTCGAGGCGACGAAGACGCTCACGGGCTCCCTAGCAGACCAGCTGACCGGCTACGCTTCGTCCTTCGAGATCGTCAGCCAGCCGACGCTTGGCACTGTGGTTCTGAACGCATCGACGGGCGAGTTCACCTATACGGCCCCGACGGTCGGCGGATCGGACAGCTTCACCTTCCGCGCCGTGAACAGTTCGGGTGCGTCAGAGGCCGCAACCGCGGATATTTCCGTCACGGCCCTGCCCCTGCCGACCGTGTCGAACTTTACCGAAGCGGACGATGTCGACGGCACTTATCGGGTCGACCTCGACGACCACGCGTCCGGCGATATCGATCGCTTCGTTCTGACCGTGCCACCCACCGTGCCGTACACATTCGACGAAGTGACCGGCACGCTCGATATCGATCTTCCCGACAGCGGCTCGTCGGTGAGCTTCCAGTTCCAGGCAGTGAACGTCTCCGGAAATTCAGCGACGGCGACGGGTACGGTCGAAATGGAACCGTTTTCAAACTGCATGCCGAACAGGCCGACGAACAGCCGCATGCTGCGCCGTCTGGCGACGTTCAATGGCGACGCCACCGGAACGGTCTCGCTGACCGAAGCCGAGGCGATCATCGTCCACCTCTGCCTGAACGTGACCGAGCGTTATGATTTCCTGATTGCGGGTGAGTCCGCGGACGGCGTGGTCGGCGCGAATGCCTTCCCGGAGCAGAGCCGCGGGCCGCTGCCCTACTACGCGGTCAACTTCCGTGGCCCCAACACCGGCAACGTGTTCGGCCAGGTCCAGATCTGCAAGGTCGAAGGTCAGGCCGTCATGAATGAGTGCGAGACCTATACGCGCTAGCGGACGATATCCGGGCGGTACGGGCTGGTACCTTCATCCCGTACCGCCGGGATGGCATCCTAGAGCCGCAGCGTGCGTTCCACGCGCTGGCCGCGGCGTTCGATGGCGATCGGCCAGGATGACTTGCTGTCATTTTCGCCCGAGACAACGTCGGTGACATCCTCGACGCGGTCGATCCGGCGGTCCTGCAGCATCAGCACCCGGTCGCCGGGCCTGAGGCCGAAATAGTCCGCCGCACTGCCGCGCTGCACCGCCAGCACGATCACGCCGCGCGCGAAGGGATCAATGCCCAGCTCGTCATTGAAAGCCGGCGACAGGTTTGCCAGCTCGGCGCCGGCGAGAGGATTGCGCCCGCCGATCACCTGCCGGTCCGGATCGGGATCGGTCGGCGCCACCCGCACGGGGATGGCGACATCGATCCGCCGACCATCGCGCATCACGCTGAACGAGGCTTCCTCGCCGATCGCGCGGGTCGCGTAGCGGAAATTGGCTCCGGCCTCGTCATTCACATCGACCCCGTCGATGGCGAGGACGATATCGCCCTGCTCCAGCCCGGACGCTTCCGCTGCCGAGCCCGGATAGAGGTCGGCGACCAGCGCACCCTGCGGCCGGTCGAGCCCGAGGCTGTCGGCAATCGTGCCGGTCACCGTCTGCAGGCGCGCCCCCAGCCAGGGCTGGATCAGCTCGCCATCGGTCATCGCGGCATCGACCACACGGCGGACCATCTCGATGGGGATGGCGAATCCGATCCCGTTCGATCCGCCCGAACGGGAATAGATCGCCGAGTTCACGCCGATCAACTGGCCGTCCATGTTCACGAGCGCGCCGCCGGAATTGCCCGGATTGATCGCCGCATCGGTCTGGATGAAGAACGCAAAGTCGGTCACGCCCACTTCCGTGCGCGCCAGTGCGGACACGATACCGGACGTCACGGTCTGCCCCACGCCGAACGGGTTGCCGATGGCCAGCACGATATCACCGATCTGCGCCGCACCCGGCTGGGCGTAGGGCAAGGTCGGCAGCGGCTCGTCGGTGACGACGCGCAGCACGGCCAGGTCCGTACGGTCGTCGGCCAGCAGGATCTCGGCCTCGAACTCGCGGCGGTCATTCAGGACGACGCGCAGTTCGGTCGCCTGTTCGACGACGTGATTGTTGGTGACGATGATGCCCGACGGGTCGACGATCACGCCCGAACCGAGCGATTGCTGGACGTCGTTCTGCGGTCCCTGCGGTCCGAAGAAGCGTTCGAAGAAGGGGTCCATGCGGCGCTGCGTGACGCGCGTGGAATAGACATTCACCACGGCCGGGGCCGCCTCGCGCACGATCGGCGCGAAGGACAACATCATCTGGCCCTGGCTCGCCGGAACCTCGCGGAAGTCGGCATCGGCGAGGGTTTCGCCCAAAGCCTCTCCCTGCGGAGCGCCGGTCAGTGCTTCATCAACCGGCTCTTGCGCCCCACAGGCGGCGGTGGCGAGAACGGCGGCAATGGCAAGAATGGCGATGCGGTTCATCACGTCAGCTCCCCTTCGGACGGATACCCGTTTCAGATAAGAAAAAGGCGGCTTTCTGTCCAAGAAAGCCGCCTTCCCATAAATTCAATATGACGCCCGGATTACGCGTCTGAAAAGCCGCTTTCTCACACGTCGGCGGGAAAGCGCCCGCGCGTCCGGTTCGCGATCGCGACAAGCGACAGCATCACCGGGACTTCAACGAGAACGCCGACAACGGTGGCCAGCGCCGCGCCGCTGCCGAGCCCGAACAGGCTGATCGCGACCGCAACGGCCAGTTCGAAGAAGTTCGATGTCCCGATCAGGGCACACGGAGCCGCCACCTTGTGCGGCACCCGCCAGAGCCAGGCCGCACCGTATGCGACGGCAAAGATGCCATAGCTCTGGACGATGATCGGCACCGAGATCAGAGCGATCAGGACCGGACGCGACACGATGGTCTCGGCTTGAAAGCCGAACAGCAGAACGACGGTCGCCAACAGCCCAAGCACCGACGCCGGCTTCAGCCGCGCCGTGAAACGGTCTACTGCTGCAATCCCGGCCGAACCGCGCAGCAGCATTGCGCGCGTGATCCCTCCGGCCACGAGCGGAACGACGACATAGAGCCCGACCGACAGAAGCAGCGTTTCCCAGGGCACTGCGATTTCGGTCACGCCCAGCAGCAGCGCCACGATGGGCGCGAAGGCGAACACCATGATGACGTCGTTCACCGACACCTGGACGAGCGTGTAGGCCGGATCGCCCTTCGTCATCTGCGACCAGACAAACACCATCGCGGTGCATGGTGCGGCACCGAGCAGGATCAGCCCGGCGATGTATTGCTGCGCATCGGCAGGCGGGATGAAGGGCGCAAACAGGAAATCGAAGAACAGCACACCGAGCGCGGCCATGGAGAAGGGCTTGATCAGCCAGTTCACAGCAAGGGTCAGGATCAGCCCCTTGGGCTTCGAACCGACCTGCTTCAGGCTGCCGAAATCGACCGCGACCATCATCGGATAGATCATCGCCCAGATCAGGACCGCGACGACGAGGTTCACCGAGGCGTATTCGACCTCCGCGATCGACCGGAACACGCCGGGGATCACATTGCCGAGCACCACGCCGGACACGATCGACAGGCCGACCCAGACCGACAACCAGCGCTCGAACGGGCCGAGCGGCGCGGCCACTTTGGGCGATGCCGGGGTGATCGTCATGCGGTGTCCCCGGCCCGGCCGATTTCATCCAGCCTGTGCTGCAGGCTCATCCGGTCGAGGCTTTCCAGTGGCAGGGACAGGAATATCGAGATCCGGTTGTTGAGCTGCCGGAAGGCTTCGAGGAAGGCGGCCCGGCGCTCGGCCTCGCTACCGATAGCGGCAGCCGGATCGGGCACACCCCAATGCGCGGTCATCGGCTGGCCCGGCCACACGGGGCATACTTCAGCCGCCGCGCTTTCACAGACGGTGAAGACGAAATCGAAGGCAGGTCCATCCTCGTCCGCGAACTCGTCCCAGCTCTTCGAGCGATACCCTTCGACCGGGAAATTCAGCGCGCGAAGCGTGTCGAGCGTGAGGGGGTGAACCTCCCCTTTCGGCTGGCTGCCGGCGCTATACGCCCGGAACCGGCCGGCACCCTCCTTGTTCAGGATCGCTTCGGCGAGCACGGAGCGCGCGGAATTGCCGGTACACAGGAACAGAACGTTCCGCACCCTCGCCTCGGCCATGGCTCTACCCGCAGCAAGGCGTTTGCGGCGCACGATCCGCCTTGGTCGGACCGCCCTCTTCCTGCGGCGTGGTTGCGTCGAAGCAGGCTTCGATAGCTTTTACGGCCTGCGTCCGGTCGCCATAGACCGTGGCCTCGCCCGTGGTCAGAAACGCCTCCCACAGCACGCCGTCGGGATCGGCTACCCAGCCCTTTTCGGACTTCGCATAGCAACACGTCGTCTTGCCTTCCTCCAGGAAAGGCTGCCCCGCGTCGTGGATGCGGCCATAGACTTCAGACAGCTCGGCTTCGGTCTCGACCTGAAGCCCGACATGTTCGATGCCCGTCTTCGCGCCCTCATGGACGGAGATCGCGAAATTCACGCGCGGATCGTCCAGCATCCATTTGGCGTAATCGTCCTTGCGAACGGTCGGTTCTGACCCGAACAGGTGTGAGTAGAACGCAATGCTGCGTTCCAGATTCTGAACCGACAGATGCATGTGCATGCGTTTCATCGGCATTGTCCTTTTGTGGTTTCGACATCGGGGAGGCAGGCGTGACCCTGGCAGCAATCCTTCAACAGGTAGCCGACAAGCCCTTCCATCGTGGCGAGGCGCACCCGGTAGACGACTGACCTTCCGTCGCGGCGCGAGACCGCCAGCCCGGCATTCACGAGGATGGCGAGATGGGTCGACATCGTGTTCTGCGGCACGGAAAGCAGACGGGCGATCTCGCCGGCCGGCAACCCTTCCGGCTCATGCCGGACCAGAGTCCGGAAAGCCTCGAGCCGGGTTTCCTGTGAGAGAGCGCCAAGCGCCTCGATCGCATTTAATGTATCCATAATTCTCGATATATCGAAATTTATGGAAATGACAAGAGGCGATCTGCCGGGATTGCTCCGTCTTGCCGCTGGAAACGAAAACGCCCTCCCCGGTTCCGGGAAGGGCGTTCTGCGGCCGCCTTTAGGCGGCGAACGGTGTCGGTCGCGCGGGACTATTCGTCCGCGGACGCATCCATCTCGGCCATGCGGGCGCGATCGGCGGCACCGCGGGCTTCCGGATCGCGGTCCACCAGCTCGATCACGGCCAGGGCGGCATTGTCGCCATGGCGGAAACCGGCCTTCAGGACGCGCGTATAGCCGCCATTGCGCTCGGCGTAGCGCGGGCCAAGCGTTTCGAACAGCTTGGCGACCTGCGCCGTGTCGCGGACCTTGGAAATGGCCTGACGGCGGGCATGGAGGTCACCGCGCTTCGCGAGCGTGATGAGCTTGTCCATGATCGGCTTCAGTTCCTTGGCCTTCGGCAAGGTGGTGACGATCTGCTCGTGCTCGATCAGCGACGCGGCCATGTTGGCGAACATGGCGTGACGGTGAGACGTGGTGCGGCCGAGCTTGCGATGGGCGACGCCGTGACGCATGGCGAATACTCCTGATGGTCCGAACTACCGGGTCCTCGCGGACGCGGGATCAGACGTGTTCCTCAAAACGTTTGGCGAGCTCTTCGATGTTCTCCGGCGGCCAGTTCGGCGCTTCCATACCCAGGTGGAGACCCATCTGGGCGAGAACTTCCTTGATCTCGTTGAGCGACTTGCGGCCGAAGTTCGGGGTGCGGAGCATTTCCGCCTCGGACTTCTGGATCAGGTCGCCGATATAGACGATGTTGTCGTTCTTCAGGCAGTTGGCCGAACGGACCGACAGCTCGAGCTCGTCCACCTTCTTGAGGAGGGCCGGGTTGAAGTCCAGCTCCGGACGGTCGTCCTCGGCGGTCCGCTTCTCGACGGCTTCCTCGAAGTTGATGAAGATCTGGAACTGGTCCTGAAGGATGCGCGCGGCATAGGCCACGGCATCTTCCGGCTTGATCGTGCCGTTGGTTTCGACGTCCAGGATCAGCTTGTCATAGTCGAGCACCTGGCCTTCGCGGGTGTTCTCCACGCGGTAGGCGACGCGCTTGACCGGGCTGTAGAGCGAGTCGACGGCAATGAGGCCGATCGGCGCGTCTTCCGGACGGTTGCGCTCGGCCGGGACATAGCCCTTGCCGGTGTTCACGGTCAGCACGAAGCGGACTTCGGCGCCCTCGTCGAGCGTGCAGATCACGTGGTCCTTGTTGACCACTTCGATGTCGGCCGTCTCTTCGATGTCGCCGGCGGTCACTTCGCCCGGACCCGACTTGCGCAGAACGACGCGCTTCGGGCCTTCGCCATGCATGCGCAGGGCGACCTGCTTGATGTTCAGGACGATGTCCGTGACGTCTTCGCGGACGCCCGGAATCGACGAGAATTCGTGCACGACACCATCGATCTGCAGCGCGGTCACAGCCGCACCCTGCAGCGAGGACAGCAGCACGCGGCGCAGCGCGTTACCGAGCGTCATGCCGAAACCGCGCTCCAGCGGTTCCGCGACGATCGTCGCGTTCCGTTCCGGGTTGTGGCCCGATTTCACTTCGGGCTTCATCGGACGGATCAGCTCTTGCCAATTCTTCTCGATCACGGGTCTTGCCTCTCTCTCGCGCGCGGTGACGGGCCCTGCCCGCTCGCGCGATGTAATCCGGTCGCCAATGAACCGCGCCAGGCGCGGTTCTCTGGGTGTACTAGACGCGGCGACGCTTCGGCGGACGGCAGCCATTGTGCGGGATCGGCGTGACGTCGCGAATCGTCGTCAGCGTGAACCCGATGGACTGCAGCGCGCGGAGCGCCGACTCGCGGCCCGAACCCGGACCGGACACGTTCACTTCCAGCGTCTTCATGCCGTGTTCCATCGCCTTGCGGCCCGCCTGCTCGGCGGCGATCTGCGCAGCGTACGGGGTCGATTTGCGCGACCCCTTGAAACCGTTGGCACCCGCGGACGACCAGGAAATCGTATTCCCCTGAGCATCCGAAATGGTGATCATCGTGTTGTTGAAGCTGGCGTTCACATGCGCGACGCCGGACATGATATTCTTCCGTTCGCGCTTGCGGCCTTTTTGCGGTTCTTTAGCCATCTCAGCCCTCAGCCTTACTTCTTCTTGCCGGCGATCGGCTTCGCCGGGCCTTTGCGGGTGCGCGCATTGGTATGCGTACGCTGGCCGCGCACCGGAAGGCCCCGGCGATGACGCAGACCACGGTAGTTACCGAGGTCCATCAGCCGCTTGATGTTGACCGCGACGTCACGGCGCAGATCGCCCTCGACCATGTAGTCACGGTCGATGGTTTCGCGGATCTGCAGAACTTCCGCGTCGGTCAGGTCGTTGACACGGCGGTCCGAAGCGATGCCGACCTTTTCACAGATCTCTTTCGCTTTGGCGGGACCAATGCCGTGGATGTAGCGCAGTGCGATTTCCACGCGCTTGTTCGTCGGAATATTGACGCCGGCGATGCGGGCCACGATGCTCTCCTTACCTTGGTCGCGCCAATCACGGGTCAGGCCCTTGCCCGGTTCCCACTGGTGGGAGCCGGCCGCGTGCCGCCCGTTTCGCGAAGGGCGCTATCTATAGTCTCGACCCTCGTCCCGTCAACCGGGACGACAGCCAGTTTTCAACCTTTATCCAGCACGCGGGAAATGGCGCCTGCCACCTCGTCCATCGTGCCCATTCCATTGACCTCGCGCACAATCCCCTTCGCTTCGTAGTAGGGGATGAGCGGCGCGGTCTGTTCGTTGTAGACGGCGAGCCGTGTGCGGATCACCTCGGGCGTGTCGTCCGGGCGATTCTCCTGCTCGGCCCGGCGCACCACGCGCTGGACCAGCTCGTCCTCATCGACGGTCAGGCGGATGACCACATCCACCTTCGCGCCCCGGCCTTCCAGAAGCCGGTCAAGCGCTTCGGCCTGGGCGACCGTGCGCGGGAAGCCGTCGAAGATCGCACCGCCCGCGGCCTCGGCCTCGGGAAGGCGCTCCTCGATCAGCGCAATGACGATCTCGTCGGAGACGAGCTCGCCGCGATCCATGATGCCCGCAACCCGCTGGCCGAGTTCCGAGCCGGAAGACTTGGCCGCGCGCAGCATGTCGCCGGTCGAGAGCTGGACCCAGCCCCGCTCCGACACGATGCGTTTGGCTTGCGTGCCCTTGCCGCAGCCCGGAGGTCCGAACAGGACGAGGTTCATCGACGCCGCCCCCGCAGCTTGGTCTTCTTGATCAGGCCTTCATACTGGTGCGCCAGCAGGTGCGACTGGATCTGGCCGACAGTGTCGAGCGTCACCGAGACCACGATCAGGATCGAGGTGCCGCCGAGCGCGAACGTCACCGCCGATGCCGGGCCGCGAATGAATTCCGGCACCAGGCAGACGATGGTCAGGTAGATCGCACCGATCACCGTCAGGCGCGACAGCACATAGTCGAGATATTCCGCGGTCCGCTTGCCTGGACGGATGCCCGGCAGGAAGCCGCCATACTTGCGCAGATTGTCGGCCGTATCTTCCGGATTGAAGACGATCGACGTGTAGAAGAAGGTGAAGAAGATGATCAGTGCGGCGTAGAGGATCAGGAAGGCCGGCTGGCCACGACCCAGAACCGCCGCCATCGTCTGCAGCCATTCGATATTCGTCTGCGAGGCAAAGCTCGCGATCGTCGCCGGCAGCAGCAGCAGCGAGGCCGCGAAGATCGCCGGGATAACGCCCGCGGTGTTCAGCTTCAGCGGCAGGAAGGAGGTTTCGCCCCCGACCATGCGCGTGCCCATCTGGCGTTTCGGATACTGCACCAGGATCCGGCGCTGCGAACGCTCGATGAAGACAACGAAGATCACCGTGCCGATCATCAGCGCCAGGATCAGGAAGGCCGTACCGGCCCCGATTGCGCCCTGCTCGGCCTGCTGCAACAGGCCGAAGATCATGCCCGGCAACACAGTGATGATGCCGGTGAAGATGATCAGCGACACGCCGTTGCCGACGCCGCGCGCGGTGATCTGTTCGCCCATCCACAGGAGGAGCATGGTGCCGCCGACGAAGGTCGTGACCGTCGTGATGACGAAGAACAGGCCCGGTTCCAGCGCGATGGTTGCACCGGTCGACGGGTCCGGCCGGATCATGGACAGCGCGATCGCCAGCCCCTGCGCCATTGCCAGGAAGACCGTCAGATAGCGCGAATACTGGTTGATCTGCTTGCGGCCAGCCTCCCCACCTTCCTTCTTCAACTTCTCCAGCGACGGGATCGTCGCCGCCATCAGCTGCATGATGATGGACGCGGAGATGTAGGGCATGACGTTGAGCGCGAAGATCGCCATGCGCTCCACGGCACCACCCGCGAAGATGTTCACCATCCCGAGGATGCCGTTATTGCCCCCGAGCTGGTTCTGGAAGACGGCAGAATACTGGTCCGGGTCGATGCCCGGCACCGGGATATACGTCCCGATCCGGTAGGCGACCAGGATACCCAGGGTGAACAGGATACGCTTCTGCAGCTCCTTCGCCTTGGCGAAAGATCCGAGATTGATGTTCTGCGCAAGCTGTTCAGCAGCGGATGCCATATTGTCCCCTCAGGAAGCGGCTTCGACCCGGAATTCGGCCTTGGCCTACTCCGCGGCCTCGGTCCGCGCCGGCGCGTTGATCGTCACCGATCCGCCAGCCTTCTCCACCGCTTCGACCGCCGCCTTGGAGGCGCCCGCCACGGTGATCTGGACTTTGGTCTTCAGTTCGCCTTTCGCAAGGAGGCGCACGCCGTCATGTGCACGGCGCAGCACGCCAGCCTCGACCAGGGACGCTGCGTCGATCGCCTTCTTCGCGTCGATCGTCTTGGCGTCGATGGCCTTCTGAAGGCGGCCGAGATTGATCTCGGCGAACTTCAGACGGTTCGGCTTGTTGAAGCCGCGCTTCGGCAGGCGCATGTGGAGCGGCATCTGACCGCCCTCGAAACCCTTGATCGCGACGCCGGAACGGGCCTTCTGACCCTTCACGCCGCGGCCACCGGTCTTGCCCTTGCCCGAACCGATGCCGCGTCCAACGCGCATCCGGTTCTTCGTGGCGCCTTCGTTATCGCGCAAATCATTGAGACGCATATCGTTTTCCTCCAAAGGAAGCGGACCCGGAAACCGGGTCCTATCCTTCGATCACTTCCACCATGTGGGCCACTTTGGCGATCATGCCGCGGATGGCCGGGGTGTCTTCGAGTTCTTTTTCCTTGCCGATGCGGCCGAGGCCGAGACCGGTGAGGATTTTCCGCTGGACGTCGGGACGGCGGATGGCGCTGCCCGTTTGACGCACGCGGATCGTGGATTTCTTCGCGGCCATGGTCCTACTGAGCCTCGATCGCTTCCGGAGCCGAAGCACCGTCGTTGCGGCGGGCGACGATATCGCCAACCTTCAGACCGCGCTTGGCGGCAACCGAACGCGGGCTGCGCTGACGCTTCAGGGCGTCGAACGTGGCCCGGATCATGTTGTACGGGTTCGACGTGCCGGTCGACTTCGCCACGACGTCCTGGACGCCGAGCGTTTCGAGCACGGCGCGCATCGGACCGCCGGCGATCACGCCCGTGCCCGGAGGGGCAGCGCGCAGGATCACCTTGCCGGCGCCGTGATGGCCCGGCGTGTCCTGGTGAAGGGTACGGCCTTCACGCAGCGGAACGCGGATCATCGACTTCTTGGCTTCGTCGGTCGCCTTGCGGATCGCTTCCGGCACTTCGCGGGCCTTGCCCTGACCGAAGCCGACGCGGCCCTTCTGGTCGCCAACGATGACGAGCGCGGCGAACTGGAAGTTCCGGCCACCCTTCACCGTCTTCGCGACGCGGTTGATGTGGACGAGCTTGTCGACGAGTTCGTCGGCTTGCTCCTCGCGATCCCGGCCGCGATTGCGGCCGCCACGGCCGCGGTTTTCTTCATTGCGTGCCATTGGTCGCTCCCTAGAAATTCAGACCGCCCTCGCGAGCGGCATCGGCGAGCGCCTTGACGCGCCCGTGAAAGATGTAGCCGCCGCGATCGAAGACGACGTCCTTGACGCCGGCCTTCACCGCACGCTCGGCCAGACGCTTTCCGACTTCCGAGGCGCCGTCGATCGTCGCGCCCTTGGCGGAATTGTCCTTCTCCACGGTGGAGGCGGACGCCAGCGTCTTGCCGTCCAGATCGTCGATGATCTGGGCGTAGATGTGCTTCGAGGAACGGAAGACCGACAGACGCGGGCGACCGTTCGCGACCTTGCGAAGACGCGAGCGATTGCGTTGCTCGCGGCGCAGGTGCTGGTGGTGAGTGCTCTTCATGGCCCGGCCTACTTCTTCTTGCCTTCCTTGCGGCGGATATATTCGCCCTGGTAGCGCACGCCCTTGCCCTTGTAGGGCTCCGGCGAACGGAACCGGCGGATTTCCGCGGCAACCTGACCGACTTGCTGCTTGTCGGCCCCGGTAATGGTGATTTCCGTCGGCTTCGGCGTCGCGATCTGGATGCCTTGCGGCGTCTTGTAGATCACGTCATGGCTGAAACCGAGCGCCAGCTTCAGGTCGTTGCCCTGCATGGCGGCGCGGTAACCGACGCCTTCCAGTTCGAGCGTCCGGGTGAAGCCCTCGGTCACACCGTGAACGAGGTTGGCCACGAGCGCACGGCTCATGCCCCACATCGCGCGGGAGCGCTTGGACTCGTCCTTCGGCTTGATCTGGATGCCGTCATCGCCTTTGGAGGCGGTGACGTCTTCAACCAGGGTCAGACCCAGCGTGCCCTTCGGTCCCTTCACGGACAGATCCTGTCCGTTCAAATTGACCTCGACGCCCGACGGGATGGCAACCGGCAGTTTTCCGATACGCGACATATCCGGCTCCCGTTAGCTGATGTGGCAGAGGATCTCGCCACCGACGTTGTTCTCGCGCGCGGTCGCATCGCTCATCACGCCCTTCGGCGTGGAGACGATGGCGATGCCGAGCCCGTTCGCAACAAGCGGCAGGTCCTTCACCTTGGAATACACACGGCGGCCCGGCTTGGAGACGCGGCGAATTTCGCCGATCACGGACTCACCTTCGAAATACTTCAGCTCGATCTCGAACTCGCGCTTGCCGTCGGCATGCTCCACCGCGGCATAGCCGCGGATGTAGCCTTCCGACTGAAGAACGTCGAGCACGCGGCGGCGGAGTTCCGACGCCGGCGTGGTGACCGTCCGCTTGTTGCGCATCAGCGCATTGCGGATACGGGTCAGCATATCGCCGAGAGGATCGTTCATCGACATGGCTCAATCTCTCCCGGTTACCAGCTCGACTTGACCATGCCGGGAATCATCCCGCTATTGGCCAGTTCGCGCAGTGCAATACGCGACATCTTCAGCTTGCGATAGAACGCACGCGGACGACCCGTGACCTCGCAACGGTTCCGCACCCGGTTGGGGGCAGAGTTGCGGGGCAGATCAGCCAGCTTCAGCTGGGCCGCAAAGCGTTCCTCGACCGGCCGGTCGGTATCACGCGCAATCGCCTTCAGTTCGGCACGCTTCGCCGCGTAGCGCTTGGCGAGAGCCTGGCGCTTGCGGTTACGTTCGATGGCACTTGTCTTCGCCATTTAATTCCTCCTGCGCGCGGGCCCACCGCGGACCCGCCCACCTGTTGCGTTAGCTCGAAAACGGGAAATCGAGCTCGGCCAACAGGGCCTTCGCTTCTTCGTCCGTCTTCGCGGTCGTACAGACCACGATGTCCATCCCGCGGACCTTCTCGACCTTGTCGTAGTCGATCTCCGGGAAAACGATGTGCTCCTTCAGGCCCATGGCGAAGTTGCCACGGCCGTCGAAGCTCTTTCCATTCAGGCCGCGGAAGTCGCGAACGCGCGGCAGCGCGATCGTGACCAGGCGGTCCATGAATTCCCACATACGGTCTTGCCGCAGCGTGACCTTGACACCGATCGCCATGTCTTCGCGCAGCTTGAAGCCGGCGATGGACGTACGGGCCTTGGTCTTGATCGGCTTCTGACCCGCGATGCGCTGAAGGTCGTCGAACGCACCCTGGATCTTCTTGGAGTCCTGCGTGGCCTCACCGACACCCATATTGATGACGATCTTCGTCACCCGCGGAACTTCCATCGGGTTCTTGTAGCCGAACTTTTCCTTCATCTGGGCGACGATTTGCGCGTTGTAGCGCTCGCGCAGACGCGGCGTGTATTCTTTGACGTCAGCCATCGATGACCTCACCGGACTTCCGGGCCACCCGCACCTTCTTGCCGTCCTTCAGCGTCGTGAAACCGACGCGCGTGGGCTCGCCCGACTTGGGGTCGGTCAGCGCCACGTTGGAGACGTGGATGGGGGCTTCCTTCGTTTCAATGCCACCCGCCGACTGCTGGGTCGGACGATTGTGGCGCTTCACCATGTTCACCCCGGAGACGAGGACGCGGTTTTCCGCGGTCATCACCTTCAGGACTTCACCGGACTTGCCCTTGTCGCGGCCGGTGAGAACGACGACCTTGTCGCCCTTCTTGATCTTCGCAGCCATGACTACAGAACCTCCGGAGCCAGCGAGACGATCTTCATGTGCTTCTTCGCACGCAGTTCACGCGGAACCGGGCCGAAGATGCGCGTGCCGACCGGCTCGCCATTGTTGTTGATCAGGACCGCCGCATTCGAGTCGAAGCGGATGACCGAACCGTCCTTGCGCTTGATGTCCTTGCGGACGCGCACGACGATGGCCTTGCGGACCTCGCCCTTCTTCACGCGACCCCGGGGGATCGCTTCCTTGACGGACACGACAATCGTGTCGCCGACGTGGGCATAACGGCGCTTGGCACCACCAAGCACTTTGATGCATTGCACGCGGCGGGCGCCGGAATTGTCGGCCACGTCCAGATTGGATTGCATCTGGATCATTGCGTTTCTCCCTTACGGAGCGTCGTCACGAAGGCCCTCAGGCTTCCGTAGCGACGACCTCCCACCGCTTGAGCTTCGACTTCGGGGGGCATTCCTGGATCTGGACCCGGTCACCCACCTTGAAATTGTTCTTCTCGTCGTGCGCGTGATAGCGCTTGGACCGGCGCACCGTCTTGCGAAGCAGCGGGTGCAGGTAGGTTCGCTCGATGCGGACCACCACGGTCTTGTCGCCCTTGTCGCTGACCACGACGCCTTGCAGAATTCGCTTCGGCATCGCCTAGCTCCCTTTCTTCGCTTGCGCGGCGCGCTCGGTCTGGGCCGTCTTGACGCGCGCAATCGTGCGGCGCACCTGACGGATCCGCGCCGTGTTTTCCAGCTGGCCCGAAGCCCCCTGGAAGCGCAGGTTGAACTGTTCCTTCTTCAGCTTCAGGAGTTCGTCCTTCAGCTGAACGTCCGTCATTCCGCGGATATCGGCGGTATTCATCGAACTCACTCCTTACTCGCCGATCCGGGAGACGATCTTGGTCTTGACCGGCAGTTTGGCGGCACCGAGCGACAGCGCTTCACGCGCGATCGCATCCGGCACACCGTCGATCTCGAACATGATCCGGCCCGGCTTGACCCTGGCCACCCAGTACTCGGGCGAACCCTTGCCCTTACCCATCCGGACTTCGGTCGGCTTCTTGGAAACCGGCACGTCCGGGAAGATACGGATCCACACCCGGCCGGCCCGCTTCATGTGGCGGGTGACGGCGCGGCGGGCCGCTTCGATCTGGCGGGCGGTGACGCGTTCCGGTTCCACGGCCTTCAGGCCATAGGAGCCGAAGTTCAGCGTAAAGCCACCCTTGGCCAGTCCGTGGATCCGGCCCTTGTGCTGTTTGCGGAACTTTGTGCGCTTCGGCTGCAACATAACGTGTCTCGTCCCTTACGCGGCGCGGCTGCCCGAACGGGCACGCTGCTCGCCGGATTCCTGCAGGCGGCGTTCCTGGGCCAGCGGATCGTGCTCCAGGATCTCACCCTTGTAGATCCAGACCTTGATACCAATGATGCCCATCGCCGTTTCGGCTTCGGCCGTGCCGTAGTCGATGTCGGCGCGCAGCGTGTGCAGCGGCACCGAACCTTCGCTGTACTGCTCGGTCCGCGCGATTTCCGCGCCGCCCAGACGGCCAGCACAGATGATCTTGCAGCCCTTGGCACCCATGCGCATCGCGGTCTGCATCGAACGCTTCATCGCACGGCGGAAAGCCACGCGGCGCTCGAGCTGTTGCGCGATCGACTCGGCGACCAGATTGGCGTCGATTTCCGGCTTCCGGACCTCGACGAGGTTCAGGAAGACCTCTCCGCCAACGATCTTCGAGAGCTCCTTGCGGAGCACTTCGATATCGGCGCCCTTCTTGCCGATCACCACGCCCGGACGGGCGGTGTGAACGGTCACCGTGCACTTCTTGTGCGGGCGCTCGATGATGATCTTCGAGACCGAGGCGTTCTTCAGGCGCTTCTTCAGGTGCTTGCGGATCTTCAGATCCTCATGCAGCAGGTCGGCGTACTCGCCCGTATTCGCGTACCAGCGCGAATCCCAGGTGCGGTTGATGCCGAGCCGGAGCCCGATCGGATTAACCTTCTGACCCATCAGGCGGCCTCCTCGACTTCGCGAACCACGATGGTGAGTTCGGAGAACGGCTTCATGATCTTGGCGGCGCGGCCACGGGCGCGGGCGCGCCAGCGCTTCATCACCAGATTCTTGCCGACATAGGCTTCGGCAACGACGAGCGAGTCGATGTCGAGGCCGTGATTGTTCTCCGCATTCGCGATCGCGGACTGCAGCACCTTGCGGACGTCGCCGGCGATCCGCTTGCGCGAGAATTCGAGTTCGGCCAGGGCCTTCTCGACCTTCTTGCCGCGGATCATGGCGGCGACCAGGTTCAGCTTCTGAGGGCTGATCCGGATCATCGTCTGCTTGGCGCGCGCCTCGTTGTCGGCGACGCGGCGGGGATTGGCGGTCTTGCCCATCTCGCTACCTCTTCGACTTCTTGTCGGCCGCGTGACCGTAATAGGTCCGCGTCGGCGCGAATTCGCCGAGCTTGTGACCGACCATTTCTTCGGACACGAGCACGGGGACGAACTTGTTGCCGTTGTGGACCTGGAAGGTCAGACCCACGAATTGCGGCATGATCGTCGAGCGGCGCGACCAGGTCTTGATCGGCTTCTTGCGGCCTTCGGCGTGCGACGCCTCGGCCTTCTTCAGGAGGTATCCGTCTACAAACGGACCTTTCCAGACTGAACGCGGCATGTTCGCGCTCCCTACCGTTTCTTCCGCTCGTGACGCGAGCGGATGATGAATTTATCGGTCGCCTTGTTGCGGCGGGTCTTGCGGCCCTTGGTGGGCTTGCCCCACGGCGTGACCGGGTGGCGGCCACCCGAGGTACGGCCTTCGCCGCCACCGTGCGGGTGGTCGATCGGGTTCATCACCACGCCGCGAACCGAAGGACGGCGGCCAAGGTGACGATTACGACCGGCCTTGCCGAGATTCTGGTTCATGTGGTCCGGGTTGGACACCGCACCGACCGTGGCAAAGCAGTTTTCCGGGATCGCACGAAGCTCACCCGACATCAGACGGACCTGGGCGATACCGCCATCGCGGCCGACCAGCTGGGCATAGGAGCCCGCCGAACGCGCAATCTGGCCACCCTTTTCCGGCTTCATCTCCAGGTTATGGATGATGGTGCCGATCGGCATCGACTTCAGCATCATGGCATTGCCCGGCTTCACGTCGACGCGGTCACCCGCGATGACTTCGTCGCCGACGGCCAGACGCTGAGGAGCCAGGATGTAGCTCTTCTCGCCATCCGCATACTCGATGAGCGCGATGAAGGCGGTGCGGTTCGGGTCGTATTCCAGGCGCAGCACCGTCGCCGCGACGTCGAGCTTGCGGCGCTTGAAGTCAACCTTGCGATACGACTTCTTGGCACCGCCGCCCATACGGCGGGAAGTGATACGGCCCTTGTTGTTCCGGCCGCCGGTCTTGTTCAGACCTTCGGTCAGGCTCTTTTCCGGCGCGCCCTTGTGGAGGCCCGTCCGATCGACCAGCACCAGGGCGCGGCGGCCCGGCGAGGTCGGTTTGAATGTCTTGAGCGCCATGGTCTTACAGCCCCGTGGTCACGTCGATGGAGTCGCCCTCGGCGAGGGTGATCACCGCTTTCTTCTCGTCGCTCCGGCGGCCCTTGATGCCGCGGAAGCGCTTCGTCTTGCCCTTGGTCACAAGCGTGTTGACCGCCGTCACCTTGACGTTGAACAGCGCCTCGATCGCGTCCTTGATCTCGGTCTTGGTGGCCGAGAGCGGAACGTGGAAGACCACCTTCCCGTCTTCAGACAGGAGGGTCGACTTCTCGGTGATCACCGGCGCCAGGATGGCGTCGTAGTGCTTCGCCGACGCTTTCGTCTTCGTCGCCATTACGCGGCCTCCCCTGCGCCGAGACGCGCATGGATCTTCTCGACCGCGGCCTTGGTCAGAACCAGCTGGTCGTGCTTCAGGACGTCGTAGACGTTCAGGCCCTGCGCGGGCAGCACGTCGACGTGCGGAACGTTGCGGGTCGCCAGCGAGAAGTTCGCGTCGACCGCGTCACCGTCGATGATCAGCGCGTTGGTCAGGCCCAGCTTGGCAAGCGCCTCGCGTGCAGCCTTCGTCTTGGCGTCCTTCATCGCGGTGTCTTCGATCACGAAGAGCGACTTCGTACCGGCCTTCGACGACAGCGCATGCTTCAGCGCCAGCGCACGGACCTTCTTGGGAAGCTCGTGAGCGTGGCTGCGGACGCGCGGGCCGTGGGCCTTGCCGCCACCGACGAAGATCGGGGCCGAACGCGCACCGTGACGCGCCCCGCCGCCGCCCTTCTGACGGCCATACTTCTTCTTGGTGATGTTGATCTCACCGCGTTCCTTGGCCTTGTGCGTGCCCTGCTGGCGGCGCGCAAGCTGCCAGCGGACGGCGCGCTGGAGGAGGTCGGCGCGGACGTCGGCGATCCCGAAGATCGCGTCGTCCAGCTCGACATCACCCGCCGCCTTGGCCGCGAACGTCTTTACTTCGACCTTCATGACTTCGATTCCTCTTCACCGGCCTCGGCCTGAACCTCGGCAGCAGCCTCTTCAGCCGGAGCTTCGGCATCCGCCGGGGCTTCGGTTTCCGGGGCGGCTTCGGTCGCCGGCGCATTCTTCTCGTCGAGCGTGCGGAACTTGCCCGGCAGCGGCAGATCGTCCGCCTTCACGCCCTTGACCGCATCGCGCACTTCGACCCAGCCGCCGTTCGGGCCCGGGACCGCGCCGCGAACCAGGATCACGCCGCGCTCGACATCGACGCGCACGATCTCCAGGTTCTGCGTGGTCACGCGCTCGACGCCGTAGTGACCGGCCATCTTCTTGCCCTTGAACACCTTGCCGGGGTCCTGGCACTGACCGATGGAGCCGTGCGAACGGTGCGAGATCGACACGCCGTGCGTGGCGCGCAGACCGCCGAAGTTCCAGCGCTTCATGGCGCCGGTGAAACCGCGGCCGATCGACTTCGCGGCGACGTCCACCTTCTGGCCCGGGACAAAGTGGTCCGCGGTCAGCTCGGCGCCGGCCGGGATCAGATTGTCTTCCGAGACGCGGAACTCGACCAGCTTCTTGCGCGGGGCGACCTGCGCCTTCGCGAAGTGGCCGCGCATCGCCTTGGAGGTGCGCTTCGCCTTGGCCGCGCCCACGCCCAGCTGAAGCGCGACATAGCCGTCACGGTCCTGCGTACGCTGAGCGACGACCTGACAGCCGTCCATGTGGAGCACGGTCACCGGAACGTGGGCGCCGTCTTCGGCGAACACGCGGGTCATGCCCATCTTCTTTGCAATAATGCCAGTGCGCATGGCTCTACGCTCCCAGCTTGATCTCGACGTCCACACCGGCGGACAGGTCGAGCTTCATCAGCGCGTCAACCGTCTGCGGGGTGGGGTCTACGATGTCCAGCATCCGCTTGTGAGTGCGGATTTCGAATTGCTCGCGCGACTTCTTGTCGACGTGCGGCGACCGGTTCACCGTGAAGCGCTCGATGCGCGTCGGCAGCGGAATCGGGCCGCGCACGGTCGCACCGGTACGCTTCGCCGTTGAAACGATCTCGCGCGTCGAATTGTCGAGGACGCGATGATCAAATGCCTTCAGGCGGATGCGAATGCTCTGTTCCATAGTCCGATCCCGGTCTTTCCTCAGATGCGAAAGGGCGGCGCCAATTTTAAGGCCGGCGCCGCCCCTCGCCTGAACTTGTCCGCCTAGTCGATGATTTTCGCGACGACGCCGGCGCCGACGGTACGGCCACCTTCACGGATGGCGAAGCGCAGGCCCTGGTCCATGGCGATCGGGGTGATCAGCTCGACATGGATTTCCACATTGTCGCCCGGCATCACCATCTCGG